>NZ_JNVM01000004.1 GCF_000722545.1 Paenibacillus tyrphae | reverse complement strand
GGAGGCGGACGTAAACTCTTACAGGATATACCCCACCTCTATTATGAGATTTTCTAAACCTAGGATTTCTCAACACTCTGAGGATACAAACCGCTTGCGCGGTTCGTATCCTTTTTTGATAATAAAAAAAGGAGGATTTCCGCCGCTTGAAGCAGCAGAAATCCTCCCTTGATGATGAACGATATAAAGCCAAGATCGGACGAGCTTCCTAGTCCTCGATGGTTGACAAGTCGCCTGTCGGCAAATTAAGCTCCCATGCTTTCAGCACGCGGCGCATAATTTTGCCGCTGCGGGTTTTCGGCAGCTTGTCTTTGAATTCGATCTCACGCGGCGCCGCGTGGGCGGACAAGCCTTCCTTGACGAACTTGGAAATATCCGTTTTAAGCTCTTCGGACGGCGTATAGCCTTCGCGCAGGGCAATGAACGCTTTGATGATCTCACCGCGCATCGGGTCCGGTTTGCCGATAACCCCCGCTTCCGCAACCGCTGGATGTTCTACCAGCTTGCTCTCGACCTCGAACGGACCTACGCGCTCCCCAGCTGTATTGATGACGTCGTCGACGCGGCCTTGGAACCAGAAGTAACCGTCTTCGTCCATATAAGCGGAATCGCCGGAAATGTACCAGCCCGAGATCCGGAAATACTCTTCATATTTCGCCGGATTGTTCCAAATTTTGCGCATCATCGACGGCCAAGGCGTCTTGATCGCCAGATTGCCCATGCGGTACGGCGGCAGCACGTTGCCTGCATCGTCGATGATCGCCGCTTCGACGCCTGGAATCGGCTTGCCCATCGAGCCCGGACGGATCGCCATGCTCGGGTAGTTACAGATGAGATGTCCGCCTGTTTCCGTCATCCACCATGTATCGTGAATGCGCTGATTGTACACCTTCAGCCCCCAGCGGACGACTTCCGGGTTCAGCGGTTCGCCTACGCTGAGCACGTGACGAAGGGAGCTCAGATCAAACTGCTTCATCGTATCGTCGCCGGCGCCCATTAGCATACGGAAAGCCGTCGGTGCGCTGTACCATACCGTGACCTTGTATTTCTCGATCGTACCGTACCAGTTCTGCGGAGAGAAGCGGCCTCCGCGGATGACGTTGGTCGCACCGTTGAGCCATGGCGCAAAAATACCGTAGGACGTTCCGGTCACCCAACCCGGGTCCGCCGTACACCAATAAATGTCCTGCTCCTGAAGATCCAGCACGACACGCCCGGTATAATAATGCTGCAGCATGGCGTTATGGACGTGGAATACGCCTTTCGGCCTGCCCGTAGAACCGGATGTATAATGAATGATCAATCCGTCTTCGCGTTCCACCCACTCGATCTCGAGCTCTTCGGAAGCGGTGGCCATTTCTTTATAATAATCGACCTGGCCTTCGGATAAAGACAAATCTTCTCCGACCAAGATCACATGCTTCAAATGCGGGAGGTCTTGAACAGGCACACGCGAAAGCTGCGAAGGCGTCGTAATAATCGCCACCGCCTCGCTGTCCTCCAGACGATCCTTGACGGCCGTCTCCATGAACGCTTCGAACAGCGGACCGACCACGGCTCCGACTTTGATCGTGCCGAACAAGGCAAAGTAAAGCTCCGGCGAACGCGGCATGAAGATGAAGACCCGGTCGCCTTTCACTACGCCAAGCTTGCGCAGAATGTTGCCGAACCGGTTGGACTGGGCTTTTATTTCCTTGAACGTATACTTTTCATCTCGGTGGTCATCGCTGTAGTACAGAGCGATCTTGTCTCCGCGCTGCGAATCGGCGTGGCGGTCAATCGCTTCATAAGCGACGTTCACCTTACCGGTTTGGGACCATGTGAATGCTTTCTCGATATCCGCCCATTGAAATTGGGCGCGTTCTTCCTCGTAGTTTTTCATGTTGGGCGATGTTGCTACGGGTGCAATGATTTCGACATTCGTATGATCCATGACCATTTCCTCCCCAAAGCTCTCTTTTTTTTCACTTTGATGAAACGCTTTCATACGCACTAAAACATATTATACCACAACACTTTTTATCCGACTATTTTTTTGTTATTCTTAAGGTGAAGTTCTGGAAGGGAGTGAATCGCCACAGATGGAGCATGTTAAATTGTATCATTCCCAAGTTATTCCGTATCAGAACGGCGAAATCATTCTGGAGGGCCCCGTGCCTCCCGAGCAGCTCCGCGATTACACGATGCATCCGGATCTGGATGCGTTCCGAAGGCCCAAAGAGCAGTTCGAGGCGCTTGTCGAAATTGCCGGGCTGCCGGAGGGACGAATCGTTCTGGCGAGGATTTCGACGCAGATTGTCGGCTACGTCACATTCCATTACCCCGACGAGATGGAACGCTGGTCGGAAGGAAATATGGAGGACTTGGTCGAGCTGGGCGCGATCGAGGTGGCGGACGACTATCGGGGACTTGGCCTTGGCAAGAAGCTGATCCGACTGGCCTTCGAGGACGGGCAGCTTGAGAATGTCATCACGTTTACGACCGAATATTACTGGCATTGGGACTTGGAAAAAAGCGGACTTACCGTTTGGCAGTACCGGGATATGATGGAGAAGCTGATGAAAAGCGTCGATATGGTCTGGTATGCTACCGACGATCCGGAAATCTGCTCTCATCCGGCCAACTGCCTGATGGTGCGCATCGGCAAAAATGTGCCGCTGTCTTCCGTGGAGCAATTCGACCGGGTCCGATTCCGGCAGCGGTTTATGTACTGATGGGAGCGCGAATAGCATGAGTGCAAAAGCTTTGTTTGTTTACGACGAGAATGAAGTCGCCTACAAGTTCAACGACAGTCACCCGTTTAATCAGCTAAGACTGGTACTGACGGTCGACCTGCTGCGCAAGGCGAAAGCGCTGTCCCGCGACAGTTTGATCCGGCCGATGCCGGCCGACGAAACGCAGCTTTGCTCGGTGCATTCGCAGGAATACGTCAATGCCGTCAAGGCATTAAGCGCCGACCAGCCGACGGAAGAGTGGCTGCATCAGGCAGGAAAATACGGGCTGGATACGGAGGATACGCCCTTTTTCCCGGGAATGCACCAGGCCACATCCTTTCTGGTCGGAGGCTCGATTCGGGCGATCGATGCCGTGCTCGGCGGAGAAGCCGAGCACGCCCTGCATTTGGGAGGCGGGCTGCACCATGCCATGCCGCATAAAGGAGCCGGCTTTTGCGTCTACAACGATGCAGCCGTAGCCATAGCGCATGCCAAGAGCAAGTATGGTGCGCGCGTCCTGTACATCGATACCGACGTGCATCACGGCGACGGCGTTCAATGGAGCTTCTACACCGATCCGGACACCTGTACGTTCTCGATTCATGAAACGGGCAAATATTTGTTTCCCGGTACGGGAGCGGTGAACGAGCGCGGCGACGGGACGGGCTTTGGAACGACGATCAACGTGCCGATGGAGCCCTTTACCGAGGACGAATCGTGGCTGGAATGCTTCGAGGAAGTGCTTGTCAAGACGGCGGCGCAGTTTAAGCCGGATCTTATCGTTTCCCAGCACGGCTGCGATGCCCATGCCTACGATCCGCTGGCTCATATTCACTGCAGCATGGAAATTTACCGGGCGATGCCGCGCATCATCCATCGACTGGCACATGAACACTGCCAAGGCCGGTGGGTAGCGCTCGGCGGCGGAGGCTATGATATTTGGCGCGTCGTCCCGAGAGCCTGGAGCCTCCTCTGGCTGGAAATGAGCGAGCATCCCCTGCTCCGGCAGCTGGAGCAGAACCCAGATATGGCCCTGCCGGCCGACTGGGTAGCGAAGTGGCAGCCGTATTACGGTGAAGCGCTTCCAACTACGTGGCTCGACGCGGTGCATACCTGGGATCCGATTCCGAGGCGGCGAGAAATTGCCGAGAAAAACCGGCATACCAAAGAAATTGCCTCGCTTTATTTGGCCTAGTTCTTTAACTCGCAGCATAATTGCCGTACAAGTACCTTGGTTCGTTCTATGAAAATGCAAACAGCCCGCGGCCGTATTGGCGCGGGCTGTTTAGTCTTGTAGATTAGAACTGTACTTTCGACTCGATAAACGCTTTGAGCTCGCTGATCGGCATCCGCGTCTGCTCCATCGTATCGCGGTCGCGAACGGTCACTTGACCGTCCTGCTCCGATTCGAAGTCGTACGTAATGCAGAACGGCGTACCGATCTCGTCATGACGGCGGTAACGCTTGCCGATCGAACCGGCCTCGTCATAATCGACCAGGAAGTGCTTCGCCAAATCGGCAAATACTTGGTTGGCTCCGTCGGAAAGCTTCTTCGACAGCGGGAAAATCGCCGCTTTATAAGGCGCCAGCGCCGGATGCAGATGCAATACCGTCCGGCTGTCGTCGCCTTCCAGCTTCTGCTCTTCGAATGCGTCGATCAGAAACGCCAGCGTTACCCGGTCCGCACCCAGCGACGGCTCGATGCAGTACGGAACATACCGCTCGTTCGTTTCTGGCTCGATATAATTGAAATCTTCGCCGGAATGCGTCATGTGCTGCTTCAAATCGTAATCCGTGCGGTCGGCGATACCCCACAGCTCGCCCCAGCCGAACGGGAATTTGTATTCGATATCCGTCGTCGCATTGGAATAATGGGACAGCTCGTCGTCCGAGTGGTCGCGCAGGCGGATATTTCCTTCCGTGATGCCGAGGTTCAAGAGCCAGTCGCGGCAGAACGCACGCCAGTATTCGAACCATTGCAGGTCTTCGCCCGGCTTGCAGAAAAATTCAAGCTCCATTTGTTCAAACTCGCGCGTGCGGAAAGTGAAGTTCCCCGGCGTAATTTCGTTCCGGAAGCTTTTGCCGACTTGGCCGATACCGAACGGCAGCTTTTTGCGCATGGTGCGCTGTACGTTCTTGAAATTGACGAAAATGCCCTGCGCCGTCTCCGGACGCATATAAACGACATTCGCGCTCGATTCGGTCACGCCCTGGAACGTTTTGAACATCAGGTTAAACTGGCGAATTTCGGTGTAATCCAACGCTCCGCAGTCCGGGCAAACGATCTTATGCTCGGTGATCAGCTTCTCCATCTCGACAAACGATAGACCGTCGACGATCATTTCGATGCCTTTTTCCGCCAAAGCGTTCTCGATCAGTTTGTCGGCGCGGTGACGCACTTTACACTGCTTGCAGTCGATCATCGGGTCGTTGAAGTTGCCCACATGGCCGGATGCGACCCAAGCTTGAGGGTTCATCAGAATAGCCGCGTCGAGACCGACATTGTACGGGGATTCCTGAATGAACTTTTTCCACCAAGCGCGCTTAATGTTATTCTTCAGCTCAACGCCGAGCGGACCGTAGTCCCACGTATTGGCAAGACCACCGTAAATTTCGGAGCCCGGGAAAATAAAGCCTCTGTGCTTGGCCAAAGCGACCAATTGTTCCATCGTTACGGATGACATCGTTATATTCTCTCCTTCTACTATCTCTGGTTTGGACCGCTTCCGGTATCCGACAGACCTATGGCAGACGCTTGACAATTTGATCCACAATACGGTATGAGTTCTCGGAAGCCTGCACGGTGAATTCCGCAAAATTGACGTGCGCCGATCCGTCCGCCTTGTCGGACATGGAACGGATGATGACGAACGGGATGCCGTTCATCGAGCAAGCCTGTGCGACCGCCGCGCCCTCCATCTCGACGCACGCGCCTTGAAGCTCATTATGCAGCAATTGGACCGTCTCCCGGCTGGCGATAAACTGGTCGCCCGAAAGCACGCGTCCTTCCTTAACCGCCCCGAACAGCTCCCGGCTCGCTCTGGCCGCGGCGCTGCGCAGTCCCATATCGGCGGCAAAAACCGACGTCGCCTCGTAAGGAATCGTCCCCCGTGGAAATCCAAGCGCGGTCACATCCATATCGTGCTGAAGGCACTCCGTCGACACCACGATATCGCCGACGTTCAGCGACGGGTCGACCGCCCCTGCCACTCCGGTGAAGATTACGGCTTCCACGCCGTATGTATCGATCAAAATCTGCGTCGTTACGGCAGCGTTCACTTTGCCTACGCCCGATTTGCACAGAACGATGCTTTTACCGTGGAACACGCCTTCGTAGAAGGTGATCCCAGCCTTCGCGGATTCCCGCACCTGCTCCATATGCTCATGAAACAGCTCGATTTCTTCCTTCATCGCGCCGATGACGCCTAATTTACCGTACGTCAACCCAGAATCCCCCTTTTTACAAAAGAAAGTGGCTCATATTAGCGATGAGCCACCGAATTTCTATAAATCACTTCATGCGGCAAAATAACTTGCGATAGCTCCGAAGCATCCTTCGTTTCTTTATTCATCAGCTTGGTCAACAACCGCATTGCCACGGCACCGATGTCGTACATCGGCTGAGCAACCGTTGTCAGCAGCGGACGAACCATCGAAGCCATCCGAATGTTATCCACGCTGATGACGGACATGTCTTCCGGAACCTTCAAGCCGTTATCCTGGAGCGTGTGAATCGCTCCGATCGCCATCTCGTCCGTTGCGGCAAAGATCGCCGTAGGACGGTTGTCCAACTCCAGAAAGTACTTCGTTACTTCAAGGCCCGATTCATAGCGGTAGTTCCCGATGCGGACCAGCTCTTCGCGCAGTGGAATGTTCGCGGCTTCGAGCGCTTTCTTGTATCCTTGGTAACGGGCGTAACCGTTGGCCGGGTCCTGCAAAGTGCCGGAAATCATGGCGATATCGCGGTGTCCGTTCTCCAGCAGCACGTTCACGGCATCAAACGCCGCCTTCTCATGGTCGATATCAACCGAAGGAATCGTCCGCTGTTCATCCGCCGTCGCACACAGCACCACCGGCACCGAAGACGTCTTGAACGCCTGAATGTGCTCCTCGGTAATCGCCCCGCCCATGAAGAGCAGTCCGTCCACTTGCTTCTCCAGCAAGGTGTTAATCACACGAATTTCTTTTTCCTTCTTCTTGTCCGCATTGGACAAAATAATATTGTAGTGGTACATATTCGCGATATCTTCGATGCCGCGCGCAACCTCGGAAAAGATCGAGTTGGAAATATCGGGAATGACCACGCCGACCGTTGTCGTTTTCTTGCTGGCTAAGCCTCTTGCTACGGCATTCGGACGGTAGCCTAAACGCTCGATCGCCTCAAACACCTTCTTGCGCGTTTGCGGCTTCACGTTTGGGTTATTGTTGACAACCCTGGAAACGGTTGCCATGGAAACGCCTGCTTCTCTGGCTACATCATAAATTGTCACAGTCACGGCCATTCTCTCCATTGTTCTAAAAAGTATAATGCGATCATGTCATTTAGCCTTATCATACGACAAAATGCTTGTTTTCGCAACGAATTGGTCATAGTCCTACGAATATAGTATCAAAAAGACACAAAAAAAGCCAACTGCGGAGCAGCGGCTTTCAAAAATCGTGTACCGTTACCGAATGCTTGGCGATTTGCGACAGTCTTTTGCGGACGTCGTCAATCCATCCTCCGTCGTCCAGCGACTGGGCCAACAGCAGCAGATCAAGCAGTTCGTTGATTCTTTCTTGGATTATTGTCTCTACAGGGTCGGCTGCCCTTTTTTTCTCCGTTACTTTGACCATCAAATGGGCGACTTCGCACACATCGTCAAACTGAAGCAATTGCTTCTCCGGCTCGCTGCCGAGCTTGCCGATGAGTCCGGTCAAATCCGGCTTCACTTCGGCAAACACCTCGCTGCGGTTGCAGGTGTCGCACGAGAAAATCGGAACGTTCCCGATCTCGACTTTGTTTTGGTAAATGACGGTACGAAGACGAATGCTCATCGCCTTCCCACACTTGCACGGCTTATGCAACAACTACCACTCCTTTTGGCAGCAACGCCAAACCTTTCTCAAACGACCGGAATCCGTTGATTCCGACGGTCCCGACAAACGCGCCACCGTCGTCTATGACGGTGCATCCGTTTATCCTGCTTATGTACAAATATTCTACCTTCGCGAACAAACTCCTGCCGCCGCGAGGCTAGTAATATTTAGCACACAGGCGCTCGTAAGCGCGCCGGACAAAAGGCAGCGATAGCGCAAGCATCGCCAGAGCGGCTCCAATCCCATCGTTGCGGATGTCCATGATATCCGGCGTGCGCCCAGGCACGAACGATTGGTGATACTCGTCCGTCACCCCGTAAAGCACGCACAGCAGCACGACCGTAAACTTCGCCAGAAAGGACAGCCGCTTGGGACGAAGTGCCCATAAATAAGTCCAAGCCAATATAAAGTAAGAAACGAAATGGCCCCAATCGAACCCTTCCATCGAAGGAATAATTAGGCGTATTTCATCCAGCCATCCCCCAAGATCGTCGCCGGTTCGCGAGGACAAATAAAAAATAACTGCCATCCACAGGACGGAAGGCAGCCACCTGACGATCATGTTCATCCCTTATGCTCCTCGGCATATTGCGCCAAACGGTCTACGAACGCTTTGGTAAATGCCGGAAGATCGGGAGGTCTGCGTCCGGACACAATGTGCCGGTCGACTACCGCTTCCTGATCGACCCAAATCGCTCCCGCATTTTCCAGATCGTCCTTGATGCCCGGCGTAGAAGTCATGGTGTAGCCCTGGCATATTTTCGCCGAAACGAGCACCCAGCCCGCATGACAAATGTGCGCAATCGGTTTTTCCGCTTCGTGAAATTCACGGGTCAGCCGCAGTACCGAAGCATAGCGGCGCAGTTTGTCCGGCGCCCAGCCTCCCGGCACGTAAAGACCGATATAGTCTTCGGACTTCACTTCGTCCAAGGCATACTCGGTCGTCAAAGGTACGCCGTATTTTCCATGATAGACGGTACCCGCCTTGGGGCCGGCCAGATGTACGTCAAGCCCGGATTCCCGCAGCCGCAGCACCGGATACCACATCTCCAGATCTTCAAACTCTTCGTCAACAAACGCAAGCACTTTATGTCCCGCAAGATTCATCCCATTCTCTCCCAACCATGGCTAATATCGCAAAAATCAACAGCGCTTAAGAGAAACCGCAAGCGGGTCGCGTGCGGCCCGACTGATCGGCGATATCCGTCTCCAAATATTTGGTAAGGACGGTCACCACTTCGGCGCTGCTGGCACAGCCGGCCAGCTCCTCCCAAATCTTCTCGCCGTCGCTGTGCCTGCTTTGGAGCAGGCTGTTTTTGACCTTCAATATCGACTGCACCGACATGCTCAAGTCGGTAATGCCGAGCGCGATCCAAATCGGCAAAGCGCGGACATCCCCTGCCAGCTCGCCGCACACGCTGATATGCGTCCCGTGCTTGTGGGCATGATCCGCCGTAATCTTCAGCATGCGGAGCACCGACGGATGGAACGGGTCGTACAAATGCGCCACCGTCTCGTTCATCCGGTCGACAGCCAGCACGTATTGGACCAGGTCATTCGTTCCGATGCTGAAAAAGTCGACCTTTTGCGCCAGCAGATCGGAGATCATGACCGCGGCCGGAAGCTCGATCATGATGCCGACCTCGATATCCGAGCGGAACGGGGTTCCTTCGTCGGCAAGCTCCTTTTTCGCTTCCTCCAGCACTTCATTGGCTCTGCGCAGCTCGTCAAGCGAAGAAATCATCGGGTACAGGATCTTCACGCTGCCGTAATGGCTCGCCCGCAAAATAGCCCGAAGCTGCGTTTTGAACAAATCCGTCCGGTCCAGCATGATCCGGATCGCGCGGTAGCCGAGCGACGGATTCTCTTCCTCCGGCAGGGCCAGGTAATCAAGATGCTTATCTCCTCCGACGTCCAGCGTCCGAATGACAACCGGCTTGCCGCCCAGCCGCTCGGCCACTTCGCGGTATACAGCGAACTGCTCCTCTTCTTCGGGGAAGCTGCTGCGGTCCATATACAAAAACTCCGTCCGGAACAGGCCGACGCCGGAAGCGCCGTTCTTCATGACCAGCTCCAGCTCCTTCACCGAGCTGATGTTGGCCGCCAAATGCATCTGCCTTCCGTCCTCCGTCCGGGTAGGCAAATGGGCCAGCTTTTGCAGCTGCTCCTGAACGGCTTTCCACGTTTCCTTACGCGCCTTGTACTTCTCGATCACAGCGTCGGCCGGATTCACATAGACGACGCCCTCGTCGCCGTCGATGATCAGATAGTCGCCGTTTTGAATCGGCGTTTGCAGCTTGCCTTCGAGCCCGAGAACGTACGGAACGCCCATCGCGCGGGCCATGATCGCCACATGCGACGTTTTGCCGCCCAGCATCGTGACCAGCCCTAGCGCCAGACTCACGTCCAGATGCACCATTTGGGACGGAATCAGCTCTTTGGCTACGAGAATATAGGGCTGATCCTTGGGCGGCAGCGTCTCTTCGAGCGCTCCCAGCAAATGCTTAAGCAGCCGGTTGCCGACATCTTTAATATCGAGCGCGCGCTCCTTCATATAGCCGTCGTCGAGCAGATCGAACATTCCTACGAACTTGTCAATCGCTTCTTTGACGGCGACCTCGGCCGCTTTGTACTGCCGCTGCATAATCCCCTGCACTTCGTTCATGAAAATCGGGTCTTCCAAGATGGCCAGATGCGCATCGAAAATTTGCGTTTGCTCCTCGCCCAGCACGCTGACGAATTCCTGTTTGATCAGTTCGATCTCGTCCTTGGAATGGCGGATTCCGTCATATAACCTTTCGAATTCATACGCTAAGTCCGTGACGTCGATCAGCTTTTCGGGAAAGTCCCATTCCCAGGTTGGAATAACGAAAGCTTTGCCCATTGCAATCCCCGACGAAGCCCCGATCCCCTCAACCATAAG
This sequence comes from Paenibacillus tyrphae, assembly GCF_000722545.1. Taxonomy (GTDB): domain Bacteria; phylum Bacillota; class Bacilli; order Paenibacillales; family NBRC-103111; genus Paenibacillus_G; species Paenibacillus_G tyrfis. The sequence continues at coordinate 542,913 of NZ_JNVM01000004.1, read as the reverse complement.
CGTTCCCTCCCCCTGTAACTCCTGTTGTAGCGGTATTTTTCAGCATGACGGACATGACCGACGCCTGTCCTTTCTTCACGGCTTTGTATGGCGCGAAGCTCCATGATCTCACCATATCGACGTTCGTGATGAGCATAGGCGTCGCGAGCGACTTGCAGTTTTTCTTCACCTTCTGCAGATTGAACCTGACGAGCAGTTGGCCGGGTTCGACCACGTCTCCTTCTTTCACGTAAGCGGTAAAATATTTGCCCTGCAGGCCGGCGGTATCGATTCCGATATGAAGGAGCACTTGAAGTCCCTGCTCCGTTTCGATCCCAAGGGCGTGAAGCGTCGGATATACGTGAATGATTTTACCGGCTACAGGCGACACGAGCTCTCCTTTATCAGGGAAAAAAGCGACGCCGTTTCCTACCAGCTTCCCGGCGAAAATTTTGTCCGGCACTTCCTCCAGCGGGATCATCCGCCCTTGCATCGGCGAGCTGAACAGCACTTGCTGAATATCTTTGCGCATCGACTTGATCATCTCTTCGCGGATCAATTCCGAATACGTCCCGAACACGACCTGAACGTTGCCCCCGCCCAAACGAATGACGCCGGCCGCGCCGAGCAGCCGAAGCGCCGACACATCCATCTGGCGGTCATTGACTAGCGTGAGCCGCAAACGGGTAATGCACGCTTCGATGCTCTTGATGTTTTCTTTGCCGCCAAGCGCCTGCAAAATGAGCGGCGAACGGTATGGTATATCCCCGGCCCATTCTTCGAGCTGCGAGCCTTCTTCACGGCCGGGCGTCGGGATACGGAAGCGGCGGATCGCCCAGCGGAACAGTACATAGTAGACGATGCCGTAAGCAAGCCCGATCGGAATCAACAGCAGGCCCCGGGTCGACAAGTGCAGATTGATCAAGTAATCGATCGCTCCCGCCGAATAGGAGAAGCCGTGGTGAATGTCGAGCACGTAAGCGATCCACATCGCCAATCCCGAAAGAATCGCATGCACGAAAAACAGATACGGCGCCACAAACAAAAACGCAAACTCAATCGGCTCGGTCACCCCGGTTAAGAAGCAGGCGAATGCCGCCGTCAAGAATGTCGTGCGAATTTTCGGCTTTAAATCCTCGCGCGCTTCCTGAATAATCGCCAAGGCAATGGCTGGCAGCGCGAACATCATGATCGGATACAAGCCGGCCATATACACTCCCGCTGTCGGGTCACCGGCAAAGTAACGGGGCAAGTCGCCGAATACAGGCTTTCCTTCCGCATCGTTGTAAGCACCGAGCTGAAACCAAAAAAAGTTGTTAAACACGTGATGCAGTCCGGATGGGACCAGAAGACGGTGAATAATGCCGTATAAAAATGCGCCGAAGCCGCCGAGCCCCAGAATAAAATTCGTGAGCTTCTCCATCCCGGTTTCGAGCACAGGACCAACTTGAATCATCAGCAGGATCAATAAAAAAATGGCAAGCCCCATCAGCAGCGGCACCATGCGGGGACCACCGAAAAATTGAATCGATTCGGGAAGCTGAATGTGCTTTACCCTATGATAAATGACGGCGGCCAGCAATCCGATCAGGATTCCGCCGGGAACGCCGAGCTGAAACGAATCGCCGAGGTAACGCTGCGTCGCTTCGCTGAACATGTAATGGCCGATAAGCGCCGACATGCCCGCGATACCTGCGCTTTCCGTCAGCCCCAGAGCAACGCCGACCGCAAAAATAAGCGGCAAATACGTAAAGATCGTTGTGCCGCAGAGCAATAAAATTTCCCCGACGCGGGGCATATGAATCCGATCCCAAGGCAGGGTACCGAGGCGCAGCAAGATAGCGGCAACGGGAAGGGTAATGGTCGGCATCATAAGCGACCGGCCAAGCTGCTGCAAGTTTCCCATCCAATTCAAATCGGTCCGTTCCCCCTTTCATACTAACGATGGTACGCTCAGAACCGTTTTTTGTCAAACCGTAAGTTCAGGGAAAAACGCAAAGAAGACGGGCCGCTTGGGCCCGCCTGTTCGAGGCTGCTTGCCGATAAAAATTAGAATCTGTTAAAGCCCATGGCGCTTGCGCCGAAACCGGTTGTGCCGATCCCCGTTGCGCCAGTGCTGAAGTGGCTTTGAGCCGGTTGGCTGGAGTCGGAACGAAGATAAGCGTCATGGCCTTGCTGATTGCCGCGGTAGTGGGCCATATGGTACGGTTGCGGGCTTTGGAATTGGGAATACGATTGCCCGGAAATGCCATAAGGCTGGCTAAATTGGGTTTGGCCGGCAAAGCTTGTCGCGCCGAAGTGGCTTGCTCCGACCCCGAATTGGCTTTGAGCCGGTTGCGTGGAATCGGAACGCAGGTAAGCGTCATGGCCCGCCTGATCCCCGCGGTAATTGGCCGTGTGGTACGATTGCGGGTTTTGGAATTGCGCGTACTGTTGTCCGGCTCCGTAAGAAGCGCCAGAAGCGCCGAATTGGCTTGCACCGATCCCGAATTGGCTTTGGGCCGGCTGTGTGGAATCGGAACGAAGATAGGCGTCATGGCCTTGTTGATTGCCACGGTAGTTGGCCGTATGGTACGATTGCGGGTTTTGGAATTGCGAGTACTGCTGTCCCGCTCCGTATTGCTGGCCCCCCGCTCCGTATTGCTGCCCGATTCCGGATTGATTCAACGACTGGTTGTATTGGGATTGTACATAACCGACCGGTTGGTATTTCGTGTATTGGGAGCTTGCAAGACCGGACGTACCCAATTGGTTTTGGTAGCTGCTTTGGAAGCCTTGTTGGTGCATGCGAAAAAATCCTCCTCGAAGTTTATTATTGGAAGTCTTCCGGTGCTGGGTCGTTGTTCCGTTCCATTCCAGAAGCCTTTCTTATTGTCTTCAAGGAGGATTTATTTTATTACTTGCCGTTTATTTTTTTTAGGATCGTCCGGGACAAATTTCCTGCTTTAACTGCCGGGCGGCCAAGCAAGGATCGCTTTGCCGAACGATAGCCGATACGACGGCTACTCCGTCGGCGCCGGCCTGAATGACGGGCGACGCATTGGAAGCGTCAATGCCTCCGATCCCGACCATGCTAATATGCGGCCAGCGCTGCTTGATCTCCGAAATCAGCCCGGTGCCTATCGGCGCCCCGGCATCCCCTTTGGTGAGGGTGGAATACACGGCGCCCACGCCCAAATAATCCGCGCCTTGAGCCATGGCCCACTCCGCTTCAGCCATCGTGCCGGCGGAGATACCGATGATCTTATCCACGCCGAGCAGCTTGCGGGCTTCCGATCCCGGCAGATCGTCCTGGCCGACATGCACGCCGTCGGCGTTCAGCGCGAGCGCTACATCGACCCGGTCGTTAACCAGAAACGGGACGCCATATTTCCGGCAAAGCTCCCGCAGCGCTCTGCCTTCTTCGATGACGCGGGACAAAGGCGCTTTTTTCTCGCGAAGCTGGATCATCGTTACGCCCCCGTCCAGTGCCGCCCGGGCAATCTCTAGCGCCGATTTCCCTTCGTGACCCGAGAGATCCATAACCAAGTAAACCGATAAATATTGACGAACGTCTGACCGGAACAAATTATTTCCCTCCGGGCAGCAAAATCGAGTCTTCTACTTTGATGCAGCGGTCCATGATCACTTCAAGACCGCCTGCACGGGCAATATCCGCCGCTTCTTCGTTAAAGATCCCCTGTTGCAACCAAAATACTTTGGCCCCGATCCACACCGCTTCCTCGGCTACGGGAACGACCTGTTCGCTGCGGCGGAATACGTTCACGATATCCACCGGTTCGGGAATATCGGTTAGCGACGCGTAGCAAGTTTCCCCGAGAATCGATCCGCTTACGGTCGGATTGACCGGGATAATGCGGTAACCCTTCTTCTGCATGGCTTCCGCAACCATGTAAGATACGCGGTCGGGCTTGTCGGACAGCCCGACGACCGCTACGTTGCCTGCTCCTGCCAATAGTTCTTTGATTCGTTCCCGCGGTGGATTTTCAAAAGCCATGACGTAAATCGCTCCTCGCTTCATGAATTTATTTCGCCTTCGTATAGCTTATCGCTTGGCGTCCCATCGCATCCCATGTTGCGATAAACGCTTCTTTATCGATTTTTTTGTTGCTTTTGCCGGCAAGCGGGTCGTTGACATATACGTACTGTTCGTCAAAGCCGACCAGCAGCACCGCATGCTCCATAAAAGTCGTTTCGATCGGTCCGATCGGCGTATCCCACACGATCCAATTGTCCGGAACCTTATAATTGATGGTCGTCCAGACGACGGATGGCACACCCTGAATCAATTGGTCTTCAAGCTTCGAGAACGGTTCCTTGGTCAGATCTTGCGCCGTAGGAACATAAGCCTTAAGCAGCTCAAACAATGCGGTGTGATAAATCGCGAAGCCTTTAGCTGCACCGGTCACCTCTCCGACGAATCCGGTGTTCGGATTGCCCCAGTAAGCGATCGAGCCGTTTTTGTTATAGCGGATCGGGGTCGGATCTTTTTTCATCTCCGGAACCAAATCCATCTTGGATTTGTCAACACCGTAAAATTGCAACAGCATCGCAAGACTCGTCACTTCGCATCCGGAAGGAAGCTCAGGCAGCTGCCGAATATGCGGCGCTTCCAGCAATACGCTTTTCGGCCGCTCGACAGGCTTCGCCTCAGGCGGTGCAGCGGTTGCGGCTGCCTTAGCTGCGGCAGCTTCTTGCTCCGCGTAGGCGACGGTCGGGTCCCGGAACCATGTCTGTCCCGTTAGTTTAGCGTAAAGCAGTACGCCAAATACACCGCTGGCAAAGAGAAGCCCTGTGATGAGAAATAAAGCAAGCGTGACCTGGATTCCTTTCCACAATACGGTCACGTCCTTCACCGCCTCGTTACGATCAGCATGCCGATCATGATGATGGATAGAGCAACGCAGGCGCGCAGCACCTTACTCTTGAACCAGTTCGATCTGCGCCCCGAGCGAGAGCAAATGCTCGAAGTAATGCGGATAAGATTTGGCCACATGGTGCGCGTCGTTGATAATCAAGCCTTGCTCGGAGCGGAGGCCGACGACGGTAAGTGCCATGATGACGCGGTGGTCGTAGTGCGCGTTAATCTCGACGCCGCCCGTTACGCCCTGCGGACGTCCGTGGACGATGATCTCGCTTTGTCTTTCCTCCACATCGGCCCCGGCTTTGCGCAGCTCGTTTACAAAATCTGTAATTCTGTCGCATTCCTTGTACCGCAGGTTCTCTACATTGTAGAAACGGGACGTACCCTCCGCGAATACCGCCGCCGCAACCATCGCCAGCACGGCGTCGGTGAAATGATCCCCGTCGAATTCGCCTGCGGTCAGCTTCTGATTGCCGCGAATCCGAACGGTATCGTTCTCGTGGGTAAGATCGACGCCCATTGCGCGGAGCACATCGACGACGGCCCGCTCGCCCTGCTTGCTTTGCTCCGCCAGATGAAGCACCGTCACATCCGAATGCGTCACGGCCGCTGCGGCCAGGATGGCGGCAGAGCCCGGATAGTCGCCCTGAACCGTATAGCTTTGGGGCTTGTACTGCTGGTTGCCCGGAATTTTATAATGCATCAAATCGTCGGACGCTTCGATCTTCACGCCCGCTTGGGCAATGACTTCCAGCGTCTGGCCGACGATAATTTTCGATTTCAGATCGTGAAGTACCGTAATCTCGCTATCCTCGTCCAGCAGAGGAGCAACGAACAGCAAGGAGCTTAAAAATTGCGAGCTGACATTCCCGGAAACGGTAATTTTTCCGCCGTGCGGATGGCCGCCCCGAATCGTAATCGGCAGCTTTCCTTCGCGGTGCTCGACCTCGACACCCATTTGCTTCAAAGCATCGATCAGATCGTCATGGGGCCGTTTGCCGAGGGAATCCGGATAAGCGTTAATGAACGTCACCTCCGGGCAGAAAGCGGCGACCGACATCAAGAAGCGGAGCACCGCTCCCGCATTGCCGACATTCAGCTCGCTCACATGCTTCGGATGACGGCCGAAGCCGCGGATCGTCATCTTCTCGTCGTCCTCTTCCAGGACGGCGCCCAAATCCCGGATGCAGCGGCGCATCGCGTCGCTATCCTCGCTGTGGGCCGGAAAGTGCACCGTGCTCGTCCCGTCCGCCAGCGCGGCGATGAGCAAATAGCGGGTCGTGTAGTTTTTGGAAGACAGGGCGTTAATCGTCCCGTCCAGACGCGGGGTCGGTTTGACAATGGCTTTCATCGTAAAGTATCTCTCCTTGTCCGTCAGAGCTTTATATATGTAAGTGAAAGGATATAGCCTGCATAAGCAAGCAGCAAACCGAGTGTATACGACAGCCCCATATACAGCCAGGCCGTCCGGCTTTCGCCTTGGCGAAGCAGCGCTTCGCTTTCCAGCTTTAACGTCGAAAAGGTCGTAAATGCTCCCATAAACCCACTGCCAAGGAGCGCCATCAGCCGACCGTCTGCCCCTCCTCCCCACAGGACGCCCAACAGGAACGAACCGGCCAGATTGACCGTCAGCGTTCCGTATGGCAGAGAAGTTTTAAGCCGTTCCGCGATCCGGCTGCCGATCCAATACCTTGCAACGGCGCCGGCAAAGCCTCCTGCGCTTACGAGCAGCAGCGTTCCTAACGTATTCGACATCATTCCTCAGAACCCCTTTTTACCGCCGTCAAATTTAAGCCGAACCGGCGCCCGAGACGAACGCAGACGATTCCGCCCCACAGGCTGACGATAAAATAGAGTGTGGCGATCGTCCAAAGCTGCTGCTGGAGCATGGATACGAGCTCCCAGCTTAATGTCGAGAAGGTCGTAAACGCTCCGACGAATCCGGTCGTCAGCGCGGCGCGAAGGCTCGGATACCGCTTCAAACCGGGCAGATAGGCCAGAAAACCAAGCGTCAGGCAGCCGGCCAGGTTGCACAGCAGCGTTCCCCATGGCAGCGAGGAGACCTGCTGCGGATTCATCGCAACGGATAATCCGTACCGTGCCAACGCTCCGGCGATTCCCGCCAGACCTATATAAAGTACGGTCATCCCATATCGTCCCCATTCGAAATAAGCGTCATCAACGACAGGCGTTCCGCTTCGTTTGACACGCTGCCGTTTTCTTTTTATGATGAAGGCAAGTCGGCCGCAAGCCGAACGAGAAGGAGGCTGTATTGATGCATACGATTACCCCGCAAGAAGTTAAGCAACGGCTTGAAAACGGCGAAAAGCTTACCATCATCGACGTGCGCGAACAGGAAGAAGTCGCACTCGGCATGATTCCGGGAGCCAAGCATATTCCTTTGATGGAAATCCCTCAGCGCCTTGACGAAATCCCGCAGCACAGCGAAACGATTCTTGTCTGCCGCAGCAGCAATCGCAGCGGACGGGCGCTTGAATATTTGGAAGCCCAAGGCTTCACTGGGCTTGTCAACATGACCGGGGGCATGCTGGAGTGGGAGCAGCTTTAAGCCCGCTCCTGCTCCAAACGGCTGCAAATCTCGTCAACGATCTGCCCGACGCTCTTGCCGTCCGTCTCCACATGGAGATCCGCAAAATCGTACGCGTGCTTGCGGCTCTCCATAATGTGGCGGACGCGTTCTTCGACCCCGCCTTGCAGCAAAGGACGGCTTTGATCGGACCGGACCCGCTCGATGATTGTTTCGGCGGACGCCTTCAGCGCGACAACCAGGCCGCTGCGCTGCATGAGAATCCGGTTTTGCTCTGCTAGAACGGCCCCGCCTCCAGTGGCAACTACTTGATGCCGACCTTGCAGCGTTCGTTCGATCGTCTCGCTTTCCGCTTTGCGGAAGAAGGGCTCTCCGAGCTCCGCAAACATTCGGGTAATGCTCATTCCCTGTGCCCGCTCAGTGGCAGCGTCCGTATCCTCGTACACCCAGTTCAGCCTCGAAGCGAGCGCTTGTCCGACGGACGATTTGCCGGTTCCCATCATACCGACCAACACGATGTTACGGTATTCCACTTCCCTGCACCTCTGACTTTCGCATCATTCAACTGACCCTATCATATCATAGCCGACACCGTGTGAATAGAAAGTTTGACAAAAACATAAGATGGTTGTGAATAAATTCCAGCCAGATCAGTCATGATGTTTAATGCATATTTCCCGAAGGGAGAACACGGTCATATGACGCAAGGCGCTCTACCGCAGACCAGCGCGGCCGGTCCAGACTGGACCGAGCACAAGCTGGAACAAATCATGGATCCCACACGACCCTTATGCCGAGAAGAAATCGTCTGGATGCTGGAGTATATTAAAAAAAAGGTGGCCGAGGAAGACCCGAACTTGACGGATCTTTCCCAGCCACGGCTGCTCAAAAACTTCAGATATTTTGCCGAAATCGCTTTGATGCTCATTCAGCGGCGGAGCGGCCACGATATGGAAGCCGACCGGCTCAAGAGCTGGCTATACGAAGCGTCCTTCGGTCTGCATCCGGTCAAGCCGGACCGCATCAAAAGGCACCTGTAGCCGCTTAGTTTTCCATCCAGTGGAAGTGGAAGGTGCCTTCTTTGTCGACCCGCTTGAAGGTATGCGCGCCGAAATAATCGCGCTGCGCTTGCAGCAGGTTGGCCGGCAAACGCTCGGTCCGGTAGCTGTCGTAGTAAGCCAGCGCGGAAGCGAAGGCCGGAACCGGCACGCCGCGGGTGATTGCCGTTGCGACGACGCTTCTCCAAGCGTCTTGGTACTGCTCTACGATGCCCTTGAAGTATTCGTCAAGCAGCAGGTTTCTCAGCTCCGGGTCGCGATCGTACGCATCTTTGATGTTTTGCAGGAAACGGGCGCGGATAATGCAGCCGCCGCGGAAAATCATCGCGATGCTGCCGTAGTCCAGGCTCCAGTTGTATTCCTCGCTTGCCGCTCTCATTTGGGCGAAGCCCTGCGCGTAAGAGCAAATTTTGCTCGCATACAGCGCCTTCCGTACCGCTTCGATAAACGCCGCACGGTCGCCGTCGAACGCCGCTTGCTTCGGTCCGTTCAGCACTTTGCTTGCGGCAACGCGCTCTTCTTTCATGGCCGAGATGAAGCGGGAGAAGACGGATTCGGTAATGATGGACAGCGGAACGCCGAGATCAAGCGCGCTTTGGCTTGTCCATTTGCCCGTACCCTTCTGGCCGGCGGAATCGAGAATGACATCGACCATCGGCTTGCCCGTTTCTGAATCGTATTTGGTGAAAATGTCGGTTGTGATTTCGATCAGGTAGCTGTCCAGCTCGCCCTTGTTCCAATCGGCGAAAATCTCATGAAGCTCCTGCGTACTGACGCCAAGCACGTCTTTGAGCAGATGGTAAGCTTCGCAGATGAGCTGCATGTCGCCGTACTCGATGCCGTTATGCACCATCTTGACGTAATGGCCGGCGCCGTCCGGTCCGATGTAGGTGCAGCAAGGGTCGCCATTGACTTTGGCCGAAATGGCCGTCAGAATCGGAGCAACCAGCTCGTAGGCGTCTTTTTGCCCGCCCGGCATGATCGCAGGGCCTTTCAGCGCGCCTTCCTCGCCGCCGGATACGCCCGTACCGATAAACCGAAGGCCGTGCGCTTCCAGCTCCTTGTTGCGGCGCTGGGTGTCCGGGAAAAATGCGTTGCCGCCGTCGATGATAATATCGCCTTTTTCCAAATGAGGAACCAACTGGTTAATCGTGTCGTCCGTAGCATGGCCCGCTTGCACCATGATTAAAATTTTGCGAGGCGTTTCGAGCGAAGCCACGAATTCCTCGATGCTGTATGTACCGACCAGGTTCTTGCCTTGCGCTTCAGCGAGCAGCGCATCCGTTTTCTCCCGCGAACGGTTGAAGACGGACACTGTGAAGCCTCTGCTTTCGATGTTCAGAGCCAGGTTTTTCCCCATGACCGCAAGACCGATAACGCCGACTTGTTGTTTGGACATTGTGGTTTCTCTTCCTTCCTTTTTCTATATTTAATTTTGACGATTTACGGGGTTGCAGCTAGCGGTTTTCGAAAAGGTTCGGCCGAAGGTCAGAATATCAATCGGAAAGTTTACGTGGCGCCTTTGAAAAAGGATTCTTACCGCAAGGTAAGTTCGATGGAATCCATTTTCAAGAGCGCCTGGAGATTGATATTGCTGCACCGCAAGCCTCGTTTCCTTTTTGAAAACCGCTTTTTCCCACCCTTAAATCGTCATCGCTCCGAAGCCCCCGTCCACCCGCAGCACTGTGCCGGTGACGAAACTCGAAGCTTTCTCCGAAGCCAGATACACGGCTGCGCCCTGAAGCTCTTCCGCTTCGCCGAAACGGTTCATCGGCGTATGGCGCATGATGGATTCGACACGCTCGGGAGACAAAATTTTGCGGTTTTGCTCGGCCGGGAAGAAGCCCGGAATGATGGCGTTGACTCGTACGCGTGCTGGAGCGAACTCACGCGCCAGAAATTGGGTGACGTTGTTCACCGCCGCTTTGGAAGCGGAGTACGTGAACACTTTGGACAGCGGCGGATCCGAAGATACGGAGGAGATGTTAATGATGCTGCCTCCTTCGCCCTTGTCCACCATATGCTTCCCAAAAATTTGACACGCCAACACGACGCTTTTGAGATTCACTTCCATAATCGAATCCCATTCGTCCATCGAAATGTCAAAAAACGGCGTCGCGCTGTTTTTGCCCGGACAGTTCATCAAAATATCGCAGCGTCCCGTCCACGCAAGCACCTCGGACAACGCCCGCTTTAAGTCCTCGGCATTCGTCGCATCCGCCGAAAAGCACTTGGCCCGTCCGCCAGCTGCTTCGATCCGCTTCGCAACTTCTTCGGATTTCTCCATATTGCGCCCGACCACCGCGACATCCGCCCCGTGTCCGCCCAGCGCAATCCCCATCGTTCCGCCTAAGGTGCTGTTGCCTCCGATGATAACTGCCGTTTTTCCCGATAAATCGAATAAGTTCATGGCCCGATGCCCCCTAAGATTTCGTGTGAATCTGTTGAAAGGCGGCGATGGCATCAAACTCATCCTTCAACTGATGGTACACACGATTATAAATTTTTGTCAACTGTTGATATACTTCATGGTTCGGCTCGCTTGCCCGAAGCGACTGCTCCACCTGCATCCAATCGTGAACGCTGGAGAAATCTTTGATCTCGCCGAGCGCCAGCATGCCGAGCTGCGCCGCCCCAAGGCCGGAGCTTTCGATCGTATTCGGCACGGCGACATTCGCATGCAGCACGTCGGCCATCATCTGGAGCCAGAACGAAGAGCGGGCAAAGCCGCCGGAAGCGCGTACCTCCCGGGTCGGGCCGCAAAGCTCCTCCAGTGCGGAAACGACCGAATGAATCCGGTACATGACGCCTTCCAGCACCGCCCGGATCATATGCTTCTTCTGATGATAAAGCGATAACCCGAAAAATACGCCGCGCGCGTTCGCGTTCCAGTACGGCGCCCGCTCGCCGGTAAGCAGCGGCAAGAAGATGAGCCCGTCGGAACCTGCAGCCACCTCACAGGCCAGAGACGTCAAATAGTCGTACGGGTCCATGCCCAGGCGGCGCCCTTCTTCCGCTTCCGCCGTCGCAAGCTGATCGCGCACCCAGCGGAACATGATGCCGCCGTTGTTGATCGCGCCGCCGACAACCCAGAAGTCTTCCTTGAGCGCATAGCAGAACAGCCGGCCCTTCGGATCGGTTATCGGCTCTCGCACGACGCCGCGGACAGCGCCGCTGGTCCCGATCGTTACCGCGTACACGCCCGGCTCGAAAGCGCCGACGCCAAGATTGGCCAGCACGCCGTCGGACGCGCCCACGACAAAGGGCGTATCCGCCGAGAGCCCCATCGAAGCCGCATCTCCGGCGGTTAGCCCTTGCAGCACGTGCGTGGTCGATACGGGCTCCGACAGCTGCTCGGGCCGGACGCCGCAGGCTTCAAGCGCCTGCTTATCCCACCCCAGCTCCCGCAGGTTGAACAGCCCGGTGCAGCTTGCCAGCGAGTAGTCGATCACCAGCTTGCCGAACAGCTTGCCGAACACATATTCTTTGATGCCGATAAACTTATACGCCTGCTTGAACAGGTCAGGCCGGTTGTCCCGGAGCCACATCAGCTTCAGCAGAGGCGACATCGGATGAATCGGAGTGCCCGTATTCCGGTAAATGTCATGGCCGTTCCGTTCTTCCTTCAGCACTTTGACGTAGCCTACGCTGCGGTTGTCCGCCCACGTGATGCAGCGCGTCAGCGGGTGCAAATCGCGGTCCACCACGATCAGGCTGTGCATCGCCGAGCTGAACGAGACACACAGCACTTGCCCGGGCAGAACGGCCGCTTTGCTGATGACTGCGCGAATGGCGGTAAGAACCGCTTGATAAATTTCTTCCGGGTCCTGCTCGGCCATGTCCGGTCTGGGTGTGTAAAGCGGATACTCCACCGCATGAGACGCAAGCACACGGCCGCTCCTGTCGATCACCAGCGTCTTGGTGCTCGTCGTGCCGATATCCGCGGCGATAATGTATGGCTTGGGTACAGACAAACCGCTCATTTTATACCAGATTCCCTTCGCTGTTGAATGGCAGATCGTACGGTTCGGTCAAAATCTCGATATCCAGATGAAGCTTCGCTTCCTCAAGCAGATTGACCGAAATCTCGATTTCGCCCAAATGCAGCGTATCCCTTATACGCACTAGCCGGCATTGGGTATAATCCAAAATATTGCAGGTTTTGACCGCGGCTTTGATGGCGTACAGGTCGTTTTCGAGTGTCGTTGCAATTTTGGTCGGCGCGCATACGGTGGAAGTCAGCCCGTTGGCGTACGTCGCGGCTAAATCCATCTTGTCGACCAGCCGCTGCGTCGTGAAATCGGCCGTGCCGACACCGTTGGCGTTGCCTTTCGTTTCCGGCGTCGTGTCGAGCACGACCATTTTGGACACGTCGGGACCGCCGTGCGCGTACGGCGTCGGATAACGGCCGGTAATGTTCGGGTCCATGCCGTCGCCGCTGATGTTTTTGCCGATGTAATCGATGACGAGGACGTCGATTTGATCGAACAAAATTTTCGGAAGCCGGGCTTTGGCGATCTCGAGTAGCACCATCTCGCGTTCCTCCACCTGTGTTGCGGGCAGCACTTCGACGATGCACGTTTCGTCATATGCATTTTCCACCAGCGCCACGCCGAATAGGATCGGCAGCTTTTCAAGCATAATCCTCGCCATGGCCGGCACGTTTTCCGCCATATATTTGAAGCCGAGCTGGTGGCACGCTTCCGCCCCTTTTTGTTTGCCGAGCCCGATGGAAATCATTTTCATAATGCCGCTTTCGATTTTGCCGCGGAAGGCTGTGTGCGGCTTCACCCGGTTGATCACGACGATGGCATCCGCTTCGTATGCGTATTTGTCAACGTAAACCGGCAGGCCGTTCGGCAGCTGGTCGATCTGCACGACCTCCATCGTCGAGCGGATCGGCACCCCCATCGCTTCCTCCGTAACGCCGAGATGGTGAAGCACTTCCTTCTGCCCTTCGGCGGTCGCGCCGCCGTGGCTGCCCATGCAGGGAACGATGAACGGATGGGCGCCCGCCCGTTTGATCGCATCAATCGTCGTCCGGGTGAAGGCGGCGATGTTCGCCACGCCGCGGCTGCCTACCGCCACGGCCACCTGCTGGCCAGGCTTGATCCGGTCGATCGTGCCGGGCTTCGCCAGCTCGCGCTCCAAATCCTCGGTCGGGCGCTCCAGCCGGGTCCCGTCAAATTTTTGACGGATGCGGACCATTTGCGGAATCGGGATGTCTTGCAGAAGCGTTCTGAGTACGCTCATGTTAGTTGCCTCCCCAAACGAATTAGATGGATTTGACGGAGTCGCGGATGACCAGCTCCGTATGGAAAAGAACGACCGACTTTTCCGAATGCTTCGTCTCGATGAACTTCAGGAGCGTCTCCGCCCCAGCCCGGCTCAGCTCTTCGATCGGTCTGCGGACCGTGGTCAGCGCAGGCGACATGAAAGCCGAGAACAGGTGGTCGTCGAAGCCCGCCACCGAGATGTCTTCCGGCACCGACAAGCCCCGCTCCGTCACGGCTTTCACCGCACCGAGCGCCATATCGTCGTTGCAGCAAAAGACGGCGGTCGGCCGGTCGGGCAGCTCCAGCAGCTTGCACATGGCCGCGTGGCCGCTTTCCAGATCGTAATTGCCGCTTACGTAGTACGCTTCCGGCACGGAGATCCCATGCTTGCGGAGCGCCTCACGATAGCCGTCGCGGCGGGCTTGCGTCGATTTGAACCCCTCTTTCCCCTCGATGATGGCAATATGACGGTGTCCCTGCTGCACCAAGTACTCCGTTAGCCGGTAAGCGCCGCTCTGGTCGTCCGGGACGAAGTTCATCACTTGGACGCTTTCGACGGGCCGGTTCAGCACCACAAGCGGAATCTCTTTGTCCGAAGCATATTCGATGAACGACTGATCGCTTTCGCTTTGGCTCATGACGATGATGCCGTCGAAATTTTTGCGGTTCACCTTATGAAAGCTCTTGTAATCGTCAATCCCCCGCACAATCAAGTTGTACTCGTCTTTAATGACGTCATTCACGCCTTTGATGGCCTCGTACAAAAATCCGGCAGAGGTACCGGTATGCAAGGTTGTGAAAAACAGCCCTAAATTGTATGATCGATCCAGCACCAAGCTTCGTGCGCTGTAATTCGGAGTGTAGTTCATGCTTCCCGCCATCGCTTTGATGCGTTCTTTCGTTTCCGGGTTGATCAGCGGGCTATCGTTCAATGCCCGGGAAACGGTCGTATGCGACACGCCGGCCAGTTTGGCGATGTCTTTGATCGTAACACTCATGGAACCACCTCCCATTCATCATAACATAGATATGCACACGTTAACAATTCTATTTTCATGCGTATATTCAGCACAAAACGGATTTTTGTACAATGTATGAAATCGATGAATTCCTTTTGTGGTTAATTGAAATAATCGAGGTGTACGAGTGGGTGGGGTATCTACTTCCGGTCGCTGCCCCACCCCGCAAAGTGAAGTTGAATCATGGAAGCTTAGTCCTAGTACTTAGCAGGGACCCCGGGTCAGCGGGAAATTTTGATTAGAATCCGCTCAAGCCGACCAAATGGCCGGCTTATATTCATTCCTATGTTTGTCCGGAGCCGTTTTTATGACTTCTTCTCCGTGGCAAAATAAAGTAGGGCAGCGACCGGGAAAGCTATTCCGATCCATAACGTTGTACTCCATCCCCCCGAGGCGTACGCCCATCCCCCAATGGCAGATCCGAATGCTCCGCCAAAAAAGAAAATAGCCATGAAAAGCCCGTTCAGACGACTGCGAATTTCCGGTCCCAAGGAAAAGATCGCGCGTTGGCCGAGCACCAGATTGGCGGATACTCCCGCGTCCAATAATATGGCTGAAATGACCAGAACGGCAATTCCGACGGGCGAACCGGTTTGGATCATGAGCGGCAACAGAACAGAAATGGCGACCGTAGTGAGCGCTATCCATGTTCCGGAACGCGTCCAGCCGCGATCGGCTAGCCGACCGGCAATAGGGGCAGCTACCGCACCTGCAACTCCGGCAAGTGCGAACAACGCAATGGCTTTCTGCGAAAAATGAAAAACCGGGCCGGATAACAGCAATGGAACTGTTGTCCAAAATAAGCTGAATGTCGCAAACACACACGCATGATATGCAGCGCGACGGCGTAAGATCGGGGTCGTTCGCAGCAAGTGCCACATCGATCTAAGTAGAGCCGCATAGTGTGCGTTTGTCGTCGGCTTCCTTACAGGCAGCACTTTCGATAGAACGATCGCCAAAATAACAACAGCTGCGGCAGACAAAGCGAATATGGCATGCCAGCCAAAGAAGTCGGCTACCAGACTGGACAAAGGACGCGATAGCATGATTCCAAGTAACAAACCGCTCATGATATTGCCGACAATGCGGCCGCGTGTCGTTTCGGTTGCCAGATAGGAAGCAAAAGGTACAAGCACTTGGGTTGCAACAGAACCCAACCCGATAAAAAGCGCTGCCCCTAAAAATAACAATGGCTGTTTCGCCAAGGCAGCAACGGCAAGCGCAATTGCCGTAAGAAGTAACGATACGACGATCAGCCTGCGGTTTTCAACGATATCTCCCAAAGGTACGATAAATAGCAAGCCGACAACGTAACCAATCTGCGTTAGCGTTACGATAAAGCCTGCACTGCTTTCAGAGAGTCCGATGGAAGAGCTAATTAACCCGATCAAGGGCTGTGCATAGTAAAGATTAGCAACAATGATACCGCATGCCGTCGCCAAAAGAATGGTTAACCATGTCGGAATATTTTTCTCGATGGCTTGTTTATTCATCTTAAGCAACTCCTTATTTTTAAAATAAAAATGCTCTACAGTCCCTGCAAAAAAACGGCTCACGATCTCCAGCTATCCCCCTCCTAATCCTTTTATTAAATACTGAACGTACAGTTTGCTAATTTGATAATTAAATAATATACTGAACGTATAGTTTTGTAAATGGGCAGTTTAAATTTTTCTTTTTTGTCCATGATTGTTATACTGAACGTATAGTTTATATTTGCGCTTAAGACGTGAATTTACGAAAGGGATGATTACGGTGCACGGCAAAAGAGGTCGGCCGCGTAATGTCGAAACTCAAAACTCTATCCTTTCCGCTTCCTATGAGTTATTGTTGGAAAATGGTTTTGCAGCGGTCACAGTTGACAAAATTGCAGAGCTCGCCAAAGTCAGCAAAGCCACGATTTATAAATGGTGGCCTAACAAGGCTGCCGTTGTCATGGACGGGTTTCTTTTTGCCGCCTCGGCAAGGTTACCCGTGCCTGATACGGGCTCGACCTTGAACGATATTCTCATTCACGCTACGAATGTAACCCGGTTTTTGACAAGCCGGGAGGGGACCATCATTACGGAGCTATTAGGCGAAGGGCAGTTTGATCCCGGATTGGCCGAAGCCTATCGGACCCGATATTTCCAGCCCCGCCGGCTTGAGGCCGGGCAGCTTCTGGAAAAAGGGATTCAGCGCGGGGAATTGAAACAAAATCTCGATATCGGATTATGTATCGATCTCATTTACGGACCGATTTTCTATCGCTTGCTTGTGACAGGCGAAAAATTGGACGATGCCTATGTGCAGCAATTGGTAATGAACGCATTTGAAGGCATTCGTGCGACCCAGCCCATTGTATAACACGTTAAAAAGGCCTGTGCTCCTAAACCTCGCACAGGCCGTTCAGCGGCATTTCGCTGCGCTGCGGTATGTTCCGCCAACGCCTTTCCTCAGCCGTATTATGAAGTTACATTTCAAGAAGCAGCATCTCATGCCGGAGTTCCATCAGCCTTTCCTTACATCGTTCGACCGCTTCCCGGTCCGCCTCCTGAATCGCATCATGCAGCGTAGCCAGCTCATAATCCAGCTCCAGCCGCAGCACCGGAATCCGTTCGTCCGGTCGTCTGGACCGGAACGCCTGCATCATTTCTTCCACCGTGACCACTGGTTCCTTTTGGAATAACACCTTATGTTCCACCCCCGAAATTTCAACCATACGGATGATTTCGCCGAACATGATGTTTTCAATCAGAATCTGCCGGTCTTTAAAGCGCTTTACTACCGCGTGTCCGCGGGTATCGCCGATCATCTTTTCCATCAGCTCCGCCAGCTTTTCGTCTTTGAAGGAATAATTGCCTACGATTTTATACCGCTCGCCGATCCGCTGAAACCGCAGCTTTACCAGCTTGCGGCCGGTCCGGATCGAGACGATAAACTGTTGGTCGCTCTCGTTCCAGTAAAGCGAATAGCCCTCTTGAATGAGTGTTTTGATGAAGTTACGGATTAGCCGACGGTCAAACCGTAACTCAAGGTTGCAATATTCTACTTCATGACTCTTGCTCACGGCAATCCCCTCCTTGATGATATCTTGCTTAATGAACAGCGACGTCTTCTGGTTCGGTCCGTGCTGCTGCCGGCGTGTGTATTGGCGTGAACGCTAGTCAAAAATGCCTCTCTCTTTGATAGAATTTTCTGACTATTCTGTTTCTTAGTTCTATCTTATTATGAATCATATGATTTAGCAACTTGGATTATTGATTTTTTTAACGTTTTTTGAACCTATTTTTTTGCGGTCGCGCTGCCTCCTAACGAAAAACGCCTTCGCTCCAAGGCGAAGACGTCATGACGTATATTTTAATTGCCTCCCGTCGCTAGCCGGCTTCCGTTTCGCCCGGCTTCATCACGACGGAGCCGATGCCGAGCAGCACCAGGGCGAAAAGTCCCAGCACGCCCAGATGCATGGCGATATCCCCTAGCCCTTGACCCGAGCCGAGCCTGCGAATGGCCTCGATCGCCCAGGTCTGCGGCACGAAATTGGCCAGCTTCTGCATGAACTCGGGCATGATCGATACCGGCCAGAAACAGCCGCCCAGCATGCAGGTCGGTGCGGTAACCATCGAGTTGACGGCGCCGATATTTTCGCTGTTGCGGACCAATCCGGCCACTGCGCTGCCGATGCCGATAACCGCCAGTAGGAAGCACTCCATCACAAGCAGATGCTTCATGAAAGGCAGCCCGTACGAAAAGTTCATCGCATACCGGGTGAACGCCAGCACAAGCACGATTTGCAGCGTGCCTACCGCGAAGCTGCCGAGGAAATTACCGAGCATGATTTCGTAGGCGCGGACGGGAGCCGTAAAGATGCGGGTCATCGTTTTTTGCTTCCGGTCTTCGACCATGATGGAGACGGAGCTGTTGACCAATCCCATCAGAAACATCAGCAGGATACCCGTAGCGAGGCCGAGCGCCGGACTGGCGTACCAGCCGTAGTCGGTGCGTGTCGCACGAACCTGATGCTTCTCCACCTGCTCCAGCACGAGATTCAGCTGGTCGTCAGCCTGTCCCGAAGCGTCAAGCGCTTGCATTGCCGTGCTCACCTGGCGGATCGTTTGGTCCAAGCTCATTCGCAGCGTGAAGGACGCCTCGCTCATGGACAGCTCCAGCAGCTCCACACGCATGGCCCGACCTTCCTTCAACCCTTCGGAGAAGCCCTCGGGGATGATGAAAGCCGCATCCGCTTTTTGCTCGATCACCGCCGTTCGCATCGCGTCGGGAGTTGCCGCAGCGGAAAGCCGATAGCGGCCGGTATACTCAAGCTCCTGCACAATATGCCGGCCTACCGGTCCTTTGTCCGAATTGATATAAAGGACGGAGGCCTTCTCGTCCTGCTTCGCGGCTAAGCCGATAATGAGCGACACGATCAAAGCCGGTGAGACGATAAACAACAGGAAGCCTCTCCGGTTTCCGATCGTCCTTTTGATTAAATTGAGGGCGATAAACAGACTATTCACGGTATCCCACCTTTCGGTACGCCGCGAACGCAACGGCCGCCAGCGCGGCGGCAATCGCAGCCAAAACCGTAACATGATGCAGCACGAGCTGCGGGTTTCCATCCAGCATCATCTGCAGAATGCTTTGCATGGCCCAATGATTGACCGTAAATTGCCCGATCCGCTCAAGTGCCCCCAACTGCGGATCAAAACCTCCGCTTAAAAAGGTCGTCAGCATAATGACGATCTGGAACGCCATCGTCACCGACTTGATGTTGCGGCAGTACAGTGAGCTTAGCATCGCCAGCGCCATCGAAGCCAGCGTGACGGCCTGACATACCGCAAGCAGGATGGCCGGCCGATTCCCCCAGTCGACGCCATACGCATAGTGCGTCACACCGATGATGACACACGCCTGGATCAAGGTCAGAAGGCCATTCCCGATCATTTTGCCGAACATGATCTGATTCATCGTAACCGGCATGGAGCCTAGTCTGAACAGCGTGTGATGCTCTCGCTCGTTCACCAGACTGATGGATGCCGTCATCCCGGCGTACAGCATGAACATGACAAGCATTGAGGCGGCATAATATTGGAGCGCGGTATATTTCTTGCCCTCGTTTCCCAGCCTGCCCGTCGAAACGAACGATTCCGAAGCGCCGGCATAAACCGATGCATCTGCCAACTGAGTCAGTACGGCCTGCGGCCCCAAAGTCAACGCGGCAGCCTGCATGCTGTTCGCATAAGCGAGATAGCTTTCCAGCGCCGTTTCGGCGATCAGGTTCTGTCCCCGGTCTTTGCCTGCAATCAGTTCCCACGAAGCCGGTTTGCCCTGCAGCAAAGCTTCCCCGAAGCCCTCAGGCACGATCAGACCGTATTCGGCTCTTCCGTCTTGAAGCGCACGCACCGCTTCGTCACGGTTGGGCAATTCCTGCGTTTGGAGGATTTCCTTGGTTTTCGGATTGTCCAAATACGCTTTGAGCGGATCGCTCCACCGGCTCTGATCCTGATTCACCACGGCGACCTTCACGGGCGTGATCTTGACATCCTCCGCTTTAAATTCCTTGGAGAGCGCCGCGCCCAGAATTAAGATCAGAATCAGCGGCAGCAAAAACAAAACGAGCATCACCACTTTGATGCGGCTTAACCGCAGAAGCTCGTAACCGACTACGGTCCATAAAACGCGCATGCTCTCCGCCTCCTAATCCCGAAGCGTCCGTCCCGTCAAGGACAGGAACAGCGCCTCTAGGTCCGGTTCCACGCGGCTCAGGGACTGAATGACGACCTGATGCTTCGATAAAATATATAAAATGTCCTGCAGCGAATTGGGCGAGGTCGGCAAATAAATTTCAAGCGTCCGGTCGTTTATCGCCACTTGCTGGATACGCGGATGCGCCCTTAACTCGGCCACGGCCTCTTCCTTGACCTCCGCGACTTTCACGATCAGCTTCTCGTCCGAAGAAACGAGCGCCCGCAAATCCTCCTGCGTGCCGCAGGCGATCAAGTGACCGTGATCGATAATCCCGACCCGCGTGCTGATTGCGGCAACCTCTTCCATATAATGGCTCGTATAAATGATGGTCGAACCCATCTGATTCAGCTTGCGGACCGAATCGAGGATATGGTTGCGGGATTGCGGATCGATCCCGACCGTCGGCTCGTCCATGATGATCAGCTTCGGCCGGTGCATGATCGCGCATGCGATGTTCAGCCGGCGCTTCATCCCTCCCGAATATGCGCCGGGTTTCTCGCCCTGCCGGTCCGACAGCCCTACGAAGTCCAGCGCTTCCTGCACCCGCTCGCGCAGCAGCTCCCCCCGTAGACCGTACAGCTTGCCGAAAAACGTGACGTTTTCACGGGCCGTCAAGTTTTCGTAAATCGCGATCTCCTGCGGCACGAGTCCGATCCTCCGCTTGATCTCCAGCGGACTGGCGGCAACGGAAATGCCATCGATCCGCATTTCGCCTTGATCGATTTTGAGCAGCCCGCAGAGCATTTTGATCGTGGTGCTTTTCCCGGCACCGTTCGGTCCGAGCAGACCGAATACTTCCCCCTGCCGGATGCTTAAATTCAAATGATCTACGGAAATGTTGCCGCCGTACCGTTTGACGACATCTTTGATTTCGATAAATGACACGCAAGCCCGCTCCTTGTAAGGTGATATGCTTTAATTGTATTGTATCGCCCTTCAAGGCGCCAAGCAGGTAGCTTTCGTCATTTGTTGGGAATGACAAAAGTCATGAAGGCCCGCCTTATGATATAATCGCGTATGGAGGCGCATAAGGGATGCTTTTATTGCTGCGATACGCACTGATTCTTTTTCCCGCCGTCAGCACGGCCTATATGCTGCCGCTCGAACGAAGCGGACAGCTCGCTTTCTATACGCTGGTCCTGCTCTCCGTTGCGGAAGTAAGCCGCTCGTGGCTGCCGGGGCGGGCACAGAACTTGGCGGCTGCGGCCGAAATGCTGTTCGTCACCTGGCTCAGCCTGCAAATGGAAGGAATGATGTTCGCCTGCCATTACTCCACGTTGACGGCTTATATGCTGAAGGAGCGCTCGGGACTCCGCTGGTTTTTGCTGGCGCTGCAGGTTATGCTTTTGAACGTTTCGCTGACCGCCCATCCCGACATGGAGCTGAAGCTTACGGCCAATCTGCTGCTTGCCACCGGCGCGCTGCTGCTGTACGGCTGGGCGGAAACCGGCGACCGGAAGCGGGAGCTGGAGCAGGTGTACGACGAATTGCGAAGCAAAGCCTACGAGCTGGATGCCGCCCGCAGAAGGCTTGTCGAATACGCGGGCAAGGTGGAGCAGTTGGCGCAAACGGAGGAGCGGACCCGCATCTCGCACGAAATTCACGACGATCTCGGACATAAGCTAATCCGGCTGAAAATGATGCTGGAAGCGATCATTCGCATTTCGCCCGGGCAGCCGGAGAAAGGCATGGAGATGACCCGGATCGTCCGGGACCAGCTGACAGAAGCGATGGAGACGCTGCGGCGGACGGTCCGGCGGATGAAGCCGCCGGCGGAGGAGGGACAGAGCTTCTCGCTCAAGCGGCTGATCGAGGACTTCGCAGCCGATCCGCAGCTACAAATTCGCTGCGACATCACCGGCATGCCGCGCCCGCTCTATCCGAGTCTTGAAATCGTACTTTACCGGAATGCTCAAGAAGCCGTGACCAACGCCCTTCGTCACGGGCAGGCTACCGAGGTGCTTATTGAGCTGAGCTTTGATGAATCCAATGTCGCCATGACCGTTTCCAATAACGGGACGCTGCCGGACTCTGTCGCTATAGCTAAGGGACTCGGTCTCTGCGGCATGGAGGAACGGACACGGCTAGTAGGCGGAGAGCTGTACATTGAAACCGACGGCCGGTTCGCCGTCACGACCCGCGTACCGACGCCCGCTGCGCAATAAGGGACGCTGACGAAAGATTCCAACCACGAGGAGGCGGGTAATGCTGCCATGATTCGAGTACTGATTGTTGATGACGACCCGTTTATCCGCGAAAGCATGAAAATGATTTTGGAGCTGGACCCGGAATTAAGCGTAGTCGGGGCGTGCGGCGACGGAAATGAAGCCCACCGTTTTTTTACCGACGGACAAACCGCCGATGTCGTGCTGATGGATATTCGCATGCCTAACTGCTCCGGGGTCGAAGGCACGCTGAACATCAAGCGGACATCGCCCGATACCCGCGTGCTCATTCTAACGACCTTCGACGACGACGATTATATCGTCGAGGCGCTGCGCAACGGCGCAAGCGGATACCTGCTCAAGAATATCCCGCCCGACCGTATCGTGCAAGGCATTAAAACGGTTCACCAGGGCAACTGGCTTATCCACCCGGATATCGCGCGTAAGCTGACCGGCTGGATTCAACCCCAGTCCTCCGTGCAAACGGAGGCGGCATTGGAACAAGTGACGCAGAGCCGCAAGGACCCTTTTGCCAGGTTCGAATCGTACGGCCTCACCCCTACGGAGAAGCAGGTGGTCGAGAAAATCGCGGAAGGGCTGTCCAATAAAGAAATCGCCCAGGAATTGTTCCTGAGCGAAGGGACGATCAAAAATTACATATCGGAGATTTTGAGTAAGCTCGGCCTAAGAGACCGAACGCAAATCGCCATTCTCTATTGGAAACACGAAGATTAACGAGTGCCCCGTTTGTTGGCTTCCTCCTGCAAATCTATGCGGTCGACCATGTTGACGATGTAGCTGAGCTCGGAGGAAGCATTGTTTTTGGTCAGCTTCAGACGACCCAGCATAAACCGCTTGACCACGCCTCCGTTCGGCGGCGGAGGACTGTTCGGAGCGATAGGCAATTGTACGGTTTCGTAGTACAAATAGTCATATTCGTCCTCTTCCTCACGCTTGTCGATAATCACCGCTTTTTGGTAAAACACCATTTCCCCATACTTGAGCATCTGCGAATTTTTGATGAACGTCCGCAGCGTATCGATCTTTTTCGGACTTACTTCCCCGTTGATGATGTAATTGTCGCCATTGGTGGCGTACACCTGCTGAGGGTTTTGCCGCCAGCGCTTCTTCAACTCCTGCTCATTGATGTACACCACACCGGTCAGGCGCTCGCGCGCTTTCTTCAAGCCGCTCGTATCGATGCCCATCCGTTTGACGTCGGTTTCCCGGTAATACGGGACGTAGGCGGACAGGTTCTTCTTGTTGTACGTAAGAAGCATCGGATACTCGGCCCCAAGATATTTGAGCGTAATCGAGTACGGGTCGGACAGCTCGATCGATTCGTATTCCTGATTCAAATCCTCCGTCTTCTGCTCGGGATTGATCCGGCTGTTGATGTAAATCGTCTTCGTATCTTCTCTCCAGAGCAGGTTGGCGCCAAGCAGCCGGGTCAGATCGGCCAGCGGCAGGTAGCTCTTGTCCTTGTACACCAGCGGCGATTCCGACAGCTTGACGGGCTCCCCGTCCAGCACGAGTTTGAAATCGGGACGCAGGTAAGCGTCTACCCGCTGCAAAACGTCCTCGGCGTAAACGCCGGCGGCGAACGCTCCGCTAATGATCGCGGCTAGCACCGCGACTCGCTTCATTCGCTTCATTCACACCCATACCTTTCTATAAAATAGGAAAAATGTGGTCTTCCTCTACCATTCGACAAAAGACCGCGAAATCCTGCAAAATTTGTAGTTGACAATACACCTAATTCCTATAAAATAAGTTGGTATAGTTGATTATGAATTTTCTCATGTCTCTTCGAGGAGAGTGAACCCATTGATTGAAATCCAAGACGTCAGCAAGACGTTTCACCAGCGTACCGGCGGCAGCTTTACCGCCATTGATAACGTTTCCCTGACGATCCGCAAGGGCGAATTCGTCTCGCTGCTCGGTCCGTCGGGATGCGGCAAATCCACGCTGCTCAATCTGGTCGCCGGTCTGGAGCAAGCCGAGCAGGGAACCATTACGGTGAACGGCAAGCCCTGCAGCGCGCCCGGACCCGACCGCGTCGTCGTCTTTCAGGAGCATGCTTTGTTCCCTTGGCTGACGGTGCTGGATAACGTTGCGTTCGGACTGAAGCAGAAAGGCATCGGCAAAAAGGAACGCGAAGCGATGGCGATGGAGCAGATCAAAGCGGTGCATTTGAGCAAATTCGCAGACCGCTACCCGCACGAGCTGTCGGGCGGGATGAAGCAGCGGGCGGCCATTGCCCGGGCGCTGGCGATGGATCCGGAAATTTTGCTGATGGATGAGCCTTTTGCGGCACTGGACGAACAGACCCGGCTCATTTTGCACAAGGAGCTTGAAGAAATTTGGATGCGGACGCGCAAAACGATCCTCTTCATTACGCATAACATCCGTGAAGCCGTCATCTTGTCGGACCGCGTGCTGGTCATGTCGACCCGCCCCGGGAAGATCAAGAAGGAATTCGCCGTCCAGGCGGCGCGTCCGCGTGATTACGCCGACTCCGTCCTGCACCACGTGGAAGCCAGCATTATGGATGCGCTGGCTGACGAGCTGGAAAAAGTGGTAAAGGAGGAGATGGGCGATGAGTACAGCATTAAGAAGGGGCCTCTTCCTGGTTCTGCTCTTGATAGCGTGGGAAGCGGGATTTAGAATATTCGACTGGGGTTGGAAGTTCCCTTCCGTCACCCAGACGTTTCAAGCGTTCTACGACGGATTCGTCCACGGCCAACTGCTTGAAGCGACGTTTCAAAGCCTGAAGCGGCTTCTGCTCGCTTTTGCCATCTCGATTCTGGTCGGCACGGTACTCGGCTTCCTGTTCGCCCGGTATCGCTTAATCGACGACACGATCGGCTTTCTGGTCGTGGCGCTGCAGACGATTCCGAGTATCGCCTGGCTGCCTTTTGCCATCATCTGGTTCGGTATGAACGATTTCTCGGTTATATTCATCACGACGCTGGGCGCGACATGGACGATGGCGATGGCCAGCCGGACGGGGATCAAAAATATCCCTTCCATTTATATCAAGGCGGCGCAAACGATGGGAACCGGCGACGGCATGCGCATGTTTTACCAAATCATGGTCCCCGCCGCGTTCCCGCACATGATTACCGGCGTTCGCGTCGCCTGGGCTTTTGCCTGGCGGGCGCTTGTCGCGGGCGAGCTGATTGCCAAGGGCGTCGGCCTTGGACAGCTGCTGCAGGACGGCCGTAATCTGGCGGATACGGCGCTCATGCTCTGCATCGTGATCATCATCGCCGTGCTCGGCACGGTATCCGACCATTTTTGCTTCAAGCGGCTTGAGGATAAACTATTGCTGCGCTACGGCTTGATCAGCAGCAAAAAATAACCAATCGGGGGCAACACGGCCGAACGGCCGGTGTTAAACAAAGGAGAGAAACGGCACTATGAAAAAGTGGTCTGCACTATTGGCGGTCGTTCTGACCGCATCGCTTGCGCTTTCCGCCTGCGGAAGCAAAACGGAAGCGCCGAAGGACGGAGCCGGGAGCGCGGGAGCGAACAAACCGGCCGCTGCGAAAACGGTACGGCTCGGCATCTTTAAGAACGTTACCCATGCGCCGGGCTATGTCGCTCTGGAGCAGGGCTTATTCAAGAAATATTGGGGCGAGAACGTCAAGATCGAGGTCACGCCGTTCGACAACGGGTCCGACTTCTCCACCGCGCTGGCTACGGATCAGATCGATCTGGGCTTCGTCGGTCCCGGACCTTCGACGAACCAGTTCCTGAAAAGCAAAAACTTCCGCGTCATTTCCGGTTCGAATAACGGAGGCGCAGTACTTGTGGCCGGCAAAGATTCCGGCATCAACGGCGTCAAGGATTTGGTCGGCAAAACCGTCGCCATCCCGACGAAAGGCAGCACGAACGAAATTTCGCTCCGCCTGCTGCTGAAGCAGAACAATCTGAACGTGACGACCGACAAGAGCGGCGTGCAGTTGATCGCCCGGGCTCCGGCGGATACGCTCGTGGCGATGCGCCAGAAAGAAATCGACGCGACGCTGGTTCCGGAGCCTTGGGGCACGCAGATGGAACAAGAAGGCATCGGCAAAGTGATCGTGCCGTGGGATCAAATTCCGCCGAACAACGGCAATTATCCGCTCACGATTCTCGTTGCCAGCGACAAGTTCTTGAAAGACAACCGCGAGCTGGCGAAGGGAGCCATTCAAGCCAACACGGACGCGATCGACTTTATCAAGAAAAATCCGGACAAAGCGTATGAACTGATCAACAACCAATTGAAGGCGCTCAGCGGAAAAGGAATGGATGTCGCTTTGATTAAAGCGGCGATCTCCCACTTGAATCTGACGACGGACGTCAGCAAGGAAGCGATCGAGGAAATGGCCCGCGTCTCCATCGAGGCCGGCTACATCAAGGACGTGAAGAAAGAGGAGCTAGACCTGAGCAAATTCCTCGACCTCTCGCTCTTGAACGAAGTGAAGCAGAGTAAGTAAAACGCATCATCGCATACAAAAACAGGCAGAAGCGCGTTATCGGCTTCTGCCTGTTTTTTCGCTATGCGGCGGCTATCGGAATTGGCCCGCGGGGTTCACTTCGTCATGGGTTAGCGCCAATCCCGTCAGCTATCCGTAAAGCTTCGCGTAATAGCCTCCGCGGTCAAGCAAATGCTGATGAGTGCCCTGCTCTACCACCATGCCCTGGTTCATCACTGCAATGAAATCGGCTTTCTCCACCGTGCTTAAACGATGGGCGATCATAATCGTCGTGCGCCCTTTCATCAAGCGGTTCAACGCCTCCTGCACCCAATACTCCGATTCGGTATCGAGCGCGGAGGTGGCTTCATCCAGCAGCAAAATCGGCGCATTTTTCAGGATGGCTCTCGCAATCGCAATGCGCTGTCTTTGTCCGCCCGATAGCGACGCTCCCCGCTCCCCTACTTGCGTTTTGTACTGCTCAGGTAGCTCCTGAATAAAATGGTGGGCATAAGCGGCTTTGGCGGCCTCGATCACCTCGTCTGTCGTCGCCTGCGGATTACCGTAACGAATGTTGTCTTCGATCGTTCCGCTAAACAAAAAGGCGTCCTGCGGCACGTAAGCGATTTGCCCGCGAATTTCCTCCAAGGTATAGTGACCGAATGGCTTACCCTGCAGCATAATTTCTCCGCCATCGACCGGGTAGAAGCCTAACAGCAATTTGATCAGTGTGCTCTTGCCGCTGCCGCTTGCCCCGACGATCGCCGCGACTTGGCCCGGATACACCTGCATGGACATTCCGCGCAGCACCTTTTTATCCGCTTGATAGGAAAATTCGACGTCTCGGAATTCCACCATGGCGGGCGATACCTGGTCCTTCCCGCTGAGACCGATTCGCTCGGGCTCTTCCTGCTCCTCCAGAACCTCTTTAATGCGAAGGGCACCGGCTAGCGAATTTTGCGCTTGAGACAAAAACGTGCCGAAATTCAAAATCGCATGCGTCAGACTGATCTGAAGAACGGCCAACGCCACTACCGTTCCCATGGCGATAAGGCCATGGGCATACAGCAATCCGCCTACGACAATCATTCCGCAGAACGTTATGTAGCTGACGAAATGATTGACCGCAGCCAGCATGCCATTTTTGGTGGCGGTTTGCTCGGCTACCCCCGTTACCTGCTCGTTCAGATCGCGGTACTGGGCAAAGATCGGACGAATATGGAACAATTTTACAAGCTGAATCCCTCCGATAAAGTCGGAAAACTTCTCCGTCATTTTCCCCAGCAAGGCAAGCGACTGCTCGTACAGCGTTCGGATTTGCCGGACAAACCAGATGCTGATCGCAAAGGAAATGAGCAAAACCACAAACGAAGCGCTCGCCAATTGCCAATGCATGACGAACATCGTCACGACGGCTCCTACACTGAGCGTGAGCTGCAGCAGGATCGCGAAAAAAACGCCCGTGTACGTCATTTCCAGAGTGGATACATCGTTGGTCATTCTCGAAACTAGATCCCCGTTGTGCGTCTGCTCCAGATATCCGACGCGCAGCCGGCACAGCTTGCGGTATATACGCTCCCGGATATCGACCATCGTATATTCCACGCTGCGCTGATACATATAGGTGAACCCGGGAGCGACCAGGTTGACGATCAACAGCGAGCCTCCTAATATGTAAAAGGCTTGATACATCAGAGAGGAATCCTGGGTCTGAGCAAAATTGACCAAACGCTGAATCACCAGGCTGAAAGCTACGAAGAACAAGGTGTGGACGATCGTGCTGACGATGAGCCCCACGAAATATTGGACCCTGCGCCGCGGATTCATGAAGCTCATCATGTAGCCGAGCTCTTTCATATAAGTGAGCATGACGCCGCCATTCACGTATAAGCCACCTCCTTGCTCTTGCCGACATCTGTTGTGAAATCCTGGTGATACGATTGGGCGTACAGCCCTTTCTTGGCCAGCAGTTGAGCGTGACTCCCCGCTTCGGCAATCGTCCCGTGGTCCATAACCCAGATTTCGTCCGCATTCTCGATGGTAGACAGCCGATGGGCAACGACGATCGTCGTCCTTTCTTTCATCAGAACGCTCAGCGCTTCCTGGACGAACATTTCCGACTCCGTGTCCAAGGCGGAGGTCGGCTCGTCCAGCAGCAGGATGGGCGCATCCTTCAGAAAGGCGCGCGCAATGGCTATACGCTGGCGCTGGCCTCCGGATAGAAATCCGCCTCGCTCGCCCACCTCGGTTTGATAGCCTTCCGGAAGCTCCATAATAAAAGAGTGCGCGTTCGCCAGCTTGGCGGCCTCGATCACCTCATCCATCGAAGCTTTCGCCCGACCGTAGCCTATATTCTCGGCGACGGTGCCGCCGAACAAATACGAATCCTGCGTCATCACGGAAAAATGAGAACGCAGGTCGTTCAAATTGCTGTTCATGATCGGCTGACCGAATACTTTAATCGTCCCTTGGCCCTCTTGCAAAGAGTAGAAGCCGCATAAAAGCTTAAATACGGTGCTTTTTCCCCCGCCGCTCGCCCCCACCAAAGCGATCGTCTTCCCTTTCGGCACCGTGAAGCTCAAGTTCCGAAGGATCGGAGAATCCGGCTCGTAAGCGAAGCTGACGTTATCGAACTCAATCGGCGGCTGATCCGTTCTTGCAATGGTATGCCCCTCCTGGTTTTCGACAGGCTGATCCCCAATGTCAACCACTCTTTTTAACGCTCCGCTCATTTCAAACGTATTCGTAATGAGTGCCGGAATGTGGTCAAGCGGGTCCAGGCACAAATTCAGCAGGTATAGAAAAGCAACCAGCTCCCCTGTGCTGAACAAGCCTTTGGAAATCAAATAGCTTCCATAGATCACCGAGAAGACGATCGGACTGATCATCAGCGTAAACAGAACGGGAGTAATCCAGGCCTCCCTTTTTTTCAGGGCCAATTTTTTTTGCAGCGTCAGCTGGAGCAGGGATTGATACGAACGGAACATAATTCCGGACAGCAAATAGCTTTTAACGATCGGCATGCCGCCAAGCGTATCCTGCAGATTGGAATTCATCCGTCCCATATTTTCCTGGGCTTCTTCCGTAAGCTGGCGCAATTGGTTCCCTATCCACTGGGAAGCCAGCAGGGAAAAGGGAAGCAGCAGCAAGCTGAACACCACGAGCTGCCACTGAATCCAAATCAGGCATACAAAGCAGCCGATGAACAGCAGCGGGTGATAAAACCATTGGGCCAAGTCCCGGGTCAAAAATTGCTGGATTAGCCGCAAATCGCTGTTTAGCCTCGAAAGAACATCGCCGGAGTGCTGTTTCTCCAGATAGTGAACAGGTAATTTTCCTATATGGTTCATCAGATGGTTGCGGATATCTCTCACGATCAGGGCGCTGCTTTTTTCCACACCGTAGACCATAAAATATTTGGCAGGGACACCGATCAGGATAATCGTAAACACCGCATAAACGATTTGGATTACCGATTGCGCCGCCCCTTTCTCCGCACTGGTCGTCAGCTGCTGGGTCAAACTGCCCGTCCACACCTCGATGATGGCCGCCGCCATGGCCGCGATGATGCCAACGAGCATCCATCCCCTGTAAGGCTTCGTGAATTTCCACAGCCAGGAGACGGCCTTCCATAAGGTCAACCTGGATTTACGTTCTTGTGCCACCCACTTGTCCCCTTTCAAGGCGGGCAAAAGGCTGCTCCGTTTTAGAGCAACACCTTTTGGACTTCGCCCGTCGGTCCGGCAATTTGGCGGACGATCTGTTGAATTGTTTGTGCGTTCACGGCAATGGACTCGGGATGAAGCACTTTGGCATGAACCCCGGCAAGCCGGTACTCTGAATAGCTTTGGCGGGTAGCGGTGCTCCATGTCGGCACATGGTGGTCCCGGATAAGGGCTTCGGTTTCTTCCGTATACAGCCCGTGAATGTTCGCTTCCACCATGCCGGTATTAACCAACTGATCACCATAAGTCAAATAGGCTCTCACTTTTTGTTGAACCCGGTCGCGGATGAGCGGATTTCTCGTCGCTCCTTCTTTCATGCCTTCGACCAGATCGAGAATTTCGACAATATCGTCTTCCAATTCTTCGTCCGGCATGGCGTCGGTGACGAGTTGTCTGACCAAGGAATCGACCATGATCATATCCGAGACGCGGCATCCTCTTTTTTCCAGAGCTTTGGCTACTTCAAACATCAAATTGCCGCCTACGGAATAGCCGAGCAATACGTAAGGCGACTGACCCTGAATGCGGATTGCCTCGTCGGCATACCGCTCCACCATGTCGCCGTAATCTTCAATTTCGTCGATGAAGTCTATAGCGTACAACGCGCAGTGGCCTTCCAGCGCCTTCGCCAATTCCAGATAGCTGAAGCCGTAGCCGCTTCCCGGCGGGAAGCAGAATACGTTCACCGGTCCGTCGCTATTCAGCTTCACGAAATGACAGCTGTCCCCGTCGGACCCGGATTCCCAGATTTCGTACGCCATCGATTCCACGGAAGGATTTTGAAACACTTTATGAATGGGAAGCTCGGTCCCCGTGTCGGCATATACGCGCTGAACGAGCTGCATCAGGTTCAAGGAATGTCCGCCGAGGGCAAAGAAATTGTCCTTCACGCCAACCTTCTCCAACCCGAGCACCTCTTGCCAAATTTGGGCGAGCTGCGCCTCCTGCGCCGTCCGCGGCGCCACATATTCCAATCCGGTCTGCAGCTTTCCTTCCATGGCAATCAGCGTCTTGCGGTCGATCTTGCCGTTGGGAGTTAACGGCATCCGCTCGACCTGCGCAAAGTACGACGGAATCATATAAGCCGGCATGCCTTGCGCCAGCGTCCCCCGCAGCTCGCTGACCGTTAACGGCCGGTTCGCCACGAAGTAGGCATACAATTGCTTGCCTCCGCTTTCGCTGTCCCGCGCGATGACGATAGCTTCCTGAATCGCCTCCACTTTCAGAAGCCGCGCTTCCACTTCGCCAAGCTCAATACGGTAGCCGCGGATTTTTACTTGGTGATCCATACGGCCCAGGTACTCGATATTACCGTCCGGCAGCCAGCGGGCCAAGTCGCCTGTACGGTACATCCGCTCCTCCGCCGATGCTCCGAACGGGTTCCTTACAAATTTCTCCGCCGTCAGCTCCGGACGGTTCAAGTAGCCTCGGGCAACGCCAACGCCCGCGATGCACAGCTCTCCGGCCACGCCGATCGGCTGCAATTGACCCGTTCCTTCCTTGATGATGTACAGCTGCGTATTGTCTATTGGTTTGCCGATTGGAATTATCGGATATTCCTCGTTCGGCTCGCAATCGAAATACGACACGTCTACCGTCGCTTCCGTCGGCCCGTACAGGTTGATCAGCTTCGCCCCGTTCACGGCCGAGATTGCCTTCTGGAACCGGGCGACATGCTGCGGAGGCAGCGCTTCGCCGCTCGCAAACACCTGGCGCAGCGACCTCAGCTTGTCCAAGACCGCTGCGGTCGGCAGCGACTCGACGTATTCCAGGAAGACGTGCAGCATCGCCGGCACGAAATGCATCGTGGTAATGCCATAGCGCGCGATCGTCTCTACGATACGCTCCGGATTTTTTTCTCCGCCTACCGACAGCATGCACACCTTCGAGCCGACCATGGACCACCAGAACAGCTCCCACACCGAGACGTCAAAGGTGAAGGCGGTTTTTTGCAGGATCGTATCCGCCGCACCGATCGGATATCGCTTATGCATCCACAGAATCCGGTTGACGACCGAATGATGCTCGACCATAACCCCTTTCGGGTTGCCCGTCGAACCCGAAGTGTAGATCACATACGCCATATGGCGCGGGCCGGAAACCGGCTCCGGATTCGAGCCGTCCTCACGGTAAGCCGCAGCGTCTTCCAGCTCCAAAATGTCTCCGTCAAAGGCCGCTTTTTCCCGCAAATGACGCTGTAGCAGCAGGACCTGCGCTCCCGAATCCTCCAGCATGTAACGAATCCGCTCCTCGGGGTATTCCGGGTCAATCGGCACATAAGCTCCCCCGGCCTTCAAAATCGCCATAATGCCGACAATCATTTCAAGAGAACGCTCGGCCATGATCCCTACCAGCCGATCCGCTTGAACCCCTTTTGCCCGCAACGTGCGCGCCAGCCGGTTCGCCCGTTCGTTTAATTCCCCGTACGTCAACCGCTCATTTTCAAAAAGAACCGCCACGGCTTCCGGGTCCCTCTCCACCTGCTCTTCGAACAGCCCGTAAAGCGTCTTCTCCCGTGGATAATCCGCCGCCGTATCGTTGAATTCATGGAGAAGCTGCCGTTTCTCGGAGTCGGACAAAAGCTCCACCTTGCCAAGCTCAAGCTCCGGTTGAAACAAAATAACCGAAGACAAACGAAAGAGATGGTCGATCATTCGGTCCATCAAGGCTGGATCGTACCGGTGTGAGTCGTAGCCTAGGCTTAACGTGATTACGCCGTTATCGGCATGAAACCGGAACACGGTATCGGCCGATACGCTTTGCTCGTAAGCCGCGGTATGAATGTTACTCAACGAAACGACCGTATTGATCACGGGAACGCCATGGGCGGTGTATTGAAGATTCAATTGGCCGACCATTTTTCTAAACGGAAGATTCTGGTGCGCGACGGCTTCGCTGATCGACGTTTTGATCTGACCCAGCAGCGATTTCAATGTACTGTTGGCGCTCACGCAATTTTTAAGAATCAGCACTTCATGAACGGGCGGATTGTCTTTGTCAAGCGATGCGATAGCCGGCATCCCGACCAAAATATTTTCCCGGTTCACGTAAATATGCAGGATACTTTTGACCACGGCCAGCAAAATCATATACACAGCCATGTCCGACCCGTTGCCAAGGGCCAGAATTCTTGCCGAAAGCTCCGGCGGCAGCGGGCGTTCGATGACGCTCAGATTGGCTGCAAGATCCGATCGAACGACTTTATTGGAGGAAATGCTAAAGGGCAGGCAGCATAGGCTGTCTTCGGCATCAAATTTTTCGGTCCAATAAGCCTCTTCCTTCTCAAATACCGATTTCATTCGTAGACCTCCCCTAAAGTGATGTGACAAAACACCTTGAGTGTGTGTCT
Organism: Paenibacillus tyrphae; assembly: GCF_000722545.1. Taxonomy (GTDB): domain Bacteria; phylum Bacillota; class Bacilli; order Paenibacillales; family NBRC-103111; genus Paenibacillus_G; species Paenibacillus_G tyrfis. Next base: position 508,740 of record NZ_JNVM01000004.1, on the reverse strand, counting down.
AAAAATACAGACACACACTCTGTCAGGTGCTAACGAATTTATGGTTTGGCCATCCGCTAGAATGCGAATTCGATGCTGCTTAACGAATCATTGCTGTCGTTTTCAGGCTCATTCAATTGGATCTGGCTTAACCGGATATCAGGATTCTCGCAGATTTGTTCCAGGACAGCCAACAAATCCTTCGACATTTTGCGAATCATGGTCGCTTTGAACAATTTGGCGGCATACTGGAAGCTTCCTCGAATTGCGCCATCGTCTTCGGCCACCGACAAGGTCAGGTCGAACTGTACGGCGACCGTCTGATCGAAGACAAACGGAGTCAGGCTGAATGCATCGGCTTCAATTCCGCGATCCTCGGTATTTTGCAAGACGAACATCGTATCGAACACCGGATTGCGGCTCGCATCCCGCTTCACATTCAATCGCTCGACAAGCTCTTCGAAAGGATAATCCTGATGCTCGAAGGCTCCCAGCGTCGACTCTTTGACCTCCTCCAGATAGGAGAGGAAGGTCTTCTCGCCCGCCGGATAATTGCGGATCGCCAGCGTGTTGACAAACATTCCGATGACCGGCTCGACGTCCGCATGCGTTCTCCCGGCAACCGGTGTTCCGACGATGATGTCTTCCTGCCCGCTGTATTTGGACAGCAGTACCGTGTACGCGGACAGCAGAACCATATACAGCGTGCTTTCGTGTCGGCCCGCCAGCTCGTTCAGCTGCTGCGTAAGAGCTTCGTCCGCTTCAAACTCGAGCTCCGCCCCTTCGAAGCTTCGGGTAGAAGTTCTTTCGTAGTCGGTCGGCAGCTCGATAACCGGCAGCTCTCCCGCCAGCGCTTGCAGCCAGTAGCCTTCCTGCTGCTTCACCCGTTTGGCATACGCTTCGGACCGCTGCCATGCCGCGTAATCCTTATATTGAATCCGCAGAGGCGACAATTCCTCGCCCGCATACAGCCTGGAGAACTCTTCCTGCAAAATCCCCACGGAAGCGCCGTCCGAAATGATGTGATGCATATCCAGCATCAGAATGTGGCGTTCCGGCTCCACTTCGATCAACCCTACGCGAAGCAGAGGCGGCTTCCTCAAATCAAACGGGCGGACGAAACGCTGCGCAATCTCCACCGCTTCTTCCCGGCCGGCTTTGCTGTACTCCACGGCAAACTCGACCTCGCTGTATACGCGTTGAACAGGTTCGCCGTTCGCCATCTCGAAACCGGTACGCAGCGTCTCATGACGCTCGATCAGTTGACGGAAAACCGCTTCGAAGCGGTCGCGGTCCAGCGGCCCTTCGATTGTAGCAAAGCCCGGAATGTTGTAGCTTTGCTGCGCTCCTTCCAGCTGATGCAGAATGAAGAGCCGCTTCTGTGCGGAAGAAACCGGATAGTACTCCCGCTCACCGATCACCGGAATGGCGCTGTGCTCCTGCCGCTCCAGCCCGTCGATGACTTGAGCCAGCGCTTCAACCGTCGGGAACCGGAAAATATCCCGCAGCGGCACATTGACGTTCAGCTCCTTATTCACCTTGCTTGACAGTACCGTTGCCCGCAAGGAGTGGCCTCCAAGCTCAAAGAAGTTGTCCTTTACGCTAATCGGCCCGATTCCGAGCACTTCCTGCCAGATGCGTGCCAACTCGGCTTCCACCGTAGTACGCGGCGCGACGAAATCGGCGCCTGTCTGCATGCTTCCTTCCGGGGCAGGCAGCGCATTGCGGTCGATCTTCCCGTTCGGCGTCAGCGGCATTTGCTCCATCTGCACGAAGTACGACGGAATCATGTAGCCCGGCAGCTCTTGCGACAACGCCCCTCTCAGCTCGCTCACCGTCAGCTCCCGTTCGGCCACGAAGTAGGCACAAAGCTGCTGCTGCCCGTTTGCGTCGCCGCGGGCAATGACAATCGTTTCTTGAACGGAAGCGATTTTCAAAAGCTGCTCTTCGATCTCGCCTAATTCGATCCGGTAACCGCGGATCTTCACCTGATGGTCGATCCGGCCCAAATACTCGATGTTGCCGTCCGGCAACCAACGGGCCAAATCTCCCGTACGGTACATCCGCTCACCCGCCAGGAACGGGTTGTCCACAAATTTCTCCGCCGTCAGCTCGGGACGGTTCAAATAACCCCGCGCCAGTCCTGCGCCCGAGATGCACAGCTCTCCGGCCACACCGACCGGCAGCATGTGATTTTGCGAATCCACAATAAAGATTTGGTGATTCGCAATCGGACGACCGATCGGAACCGATCTCAGATCGATGCCGTTCGGGGAAGCCACCCATACGGATGTCACAATCGAAGCTTCCGTCGGCCCGTAGGCGTTGAAATAGCGTACTTTATCTTTCCACTGCTGAACGAATTCGACCGAAGCGGCGGAGCCTCCCGTAATGAGCTTCTTCAAGCTCGGCAAGCGCTCCGGGCTCAAATAGATCGCATAGGTCGGCGGCAGGATCGCTGCTGTAATGCCGTTCTCGTTCATGTAGCTTTCGAACAGCGGATAATCCAGAATCGTATCCTTGGCCGGGATATACAAGGTTGCGCCAAAGAACAACGCTTTGAAAATTTCCCAGCACGAAGCATCGAACGACAAGCTTGCAAATTGGACGACCCGGTCCTCCTCGGTGATCCGCAGCGTTTCTGCAAACATCAGCTTCAAGCTGCACAGCCCGTGATGCTCGACCATAACCCCTTTCGGCTTGCCCGTCGTGCCCGACGTATAGATCACGTACGCCAGATGATTCGGCCCGACGACCGGCTCCAGATTCGAGCCGTCCGCATGATAGGCCTGCTCGTCATCCGCTGCGACCACTTTCCCGGCAAACGATACGAGTTCCCGCGAATGCTGCTGCGTCAACAACACTTGCGCACCCGAGTCTTCCAGCATGTACCGGATACGGTCTTCCGGATATTCCGGATCGATCGGCACATAGGCGCCTCCGGCTTTCATGATCGCAAACGCGCCGACGATCATTTCCAGCGACCGCTCGATCATCAATCCGACCGGCTGGTCCGCTTGCACGCCTTCCGCTCTCAGCGTTCGCGCAAGCCGGTTTGCCCGCTCGTTCAGCTCCCGGTAGGTAAGCTGCATATTTTCAAAGACGACCGCCGCTTTATCCGGCATCCGTTCCGCCTGCTCCTCGAACAGCCCGTGAATCGTCTGCTCCCGTGCATACTCCGCTGCGGTATCGTTGAACACGTGGATAATTTCCGCTTTCTCCGCTGCGGTAGCCAGCTCCAAGTCGCCTACGGAAGCTTGCGGGTCGGCCACGATTTGCTCAAGCACATGCAGCAGGTGCCCTTTCAACCGCTCCATATCGGCCTGTTCGAAGACTAGCGCGTTGTAATCGAAGCGCACGACGATTTCGTCTCCCGGGAAGACCGTTACCGTGAAGTTATAGTTCGTATGCTCCGCCACATCGACGCCCGTAATCGAGAGCGTACCGCTATCGTCGCCGCCGGCCTGCTCCACCTGTTCATCCATCGGGTAGTTTTCGAATACCAGCAGATGGTTGATCAGCTCTTGCTTTTGAGCGCTTTGGGCCTGAATTTCATACAGCGGATGGAAGTCGTAACGTCCGGATTCCAGCGCCGCCTCCTGCATCCTTCCCATCACGTCGGCAAAGCTCTCCTCCGTTTGGCAGGAGACACGGACCGGGATTGTGTTAATAAAGAGCCCGATCATTTCTTCGATGCCCGGAACTTCCGCCGGTCTGCCCGAAACGACGCTGCCGTATAGCACATCGTCGGTTGCGTTATACTTCTGCAGAATGACGCCCCATGCCGCTTGCATCAGCGTATTCACCGTCACTCGGCACTGCTTCGCGACCCGGTTCATCCGATCGCTTAACTCTTTGTCCAGCTCGCAAACGACATGCTCGGACTCGTAGCCTTCGCTTCGTTTTTGCGCCTTCTCCTGAGGCAGCGCCGTCTGACCTTCGTAGCCTGCCAAGTACTCCGACCAATAGGCGGATGCTGCTGCGCCGTCCTGATTCTCAAGCCATTCGATATATTGGCTGTACGCCGGCGCCGCCTTATGTTCGGGACGATCACCCTGAACGTAAGCCTCATACGTTTCAAACAATTCCTTGACGACCAGAGGCAAGCACCAGCCATCCATCAGGATGTGGTGGAAGCTCCAGAGCACCCGGTAGCTTGCTTCCTGCGTGCGGATGACCGCAACGCGCACCAGCGAATCCTGCTCCAGATCGAATCCGCGAGCAATGTCTTCTTGCTCCAGCCTTTCGACGGACGCTTGCCGCTCGTCTTCCGGCAAATGGCTCAGATCTTCATAGACGAATCCGATCCGTTTGTCGCGGTAGACGATTTGCAGAGGCTCCCCTCGTGGCCCGCTGAAGAAATTCGTGCGCAGAATCGCGTGACGGGCGACCAGATCGTTCCAGCTTCTAGCGAACAGCTCCGCATCCAGGCTTCCTTGCACGGTAAACCGCATCTGCTCGAAATACGCTCCATCTTCCTTGTCCAAGGTCGTGTGGAACCACATGCCCTTTTGCATCGGCGTAAGGATATAGATGTTCTCGATTTCCCCGACATTGCGCGTTTGTGCGGAAATCTGCTCCAGCTCCTCGACGGTGAGTCCTTTGAGCTGGACATCGCTCGGCGTCAGCTCCGCCCATTCTTTCGCCGCGCAATGCGCGATGACTTCCTGGAGGCTTTCCTGCAGCATACCGGCCAGCTCCTCCACCGTCTCGCGATGGTATTCCTTCCGGCTGTAGCTCAGCTCAAGCGCCAGCGAACCGTCCGTGATCATGCCGTTGATGTCCAGTACGAAGCTGCGGGCTTGCCGGTCGCTCATTTCCGAACCGCTGGAGTACGGCGATAATCCGATATCGTTATTGGACAGATCCTGATCGAATTGTCCCAGATAGTTAAAGCTGATCTCCGGCTCCGCTCCCCACACGGTACCGTCCGGCTGTGCGGACAAGTAGCGGCGGAGGCCGTAACCGATTCCCTTGTTCGGAATTCGGCGCAGATCCTCTTTCACTTTTTTAATTCGGGTGGACAAGCTCCTGCCCGGCTCCATCTGGAGCAGCACCGGATACTTGCTTGTAAACCAGCCCACGGTGCGCGTAATATCGATGTCCGTCATGATGGATTCCCGTCCGTGTCCTTCCAGGTTTACCAGCAGACGGTCGAGACCGCTCCATTTCTGCACCGCCATGCCCAGCGCCGTCAACAGAATGTCGTTCATTTCGGTGTTGTACGCGCGGTGGACTTTCTTCAACAGCTGCTCCGTCTCCATGCGGCTCCATTGAATCGTGATGGATTCGCTGTCCTGCTGCGAAGAAAGATCGGATTGCTTATCCTTAGGCAGCGGCGCCACGGCGGTTTGGGCAATTTGCTCCCAGTATGCCCGCTCGTTCTCCATCGCCGGACTTTGCGCATACGCCGCAAGCTGCTCGGACCATGTACGGAACGCATCGGTTTTCGCCGGAAGACGAACCTCTTCTCCCTTGGCCGCCTGCTCGTAGCCGAGGGCGATATCCTCCAGCAGTATCCGCCAGGATACGCCGTCGACGACGCCGTGGTGAATGACGAGAAGCAGATGATCGCCGTCCGCGCATTGGAACAGCCCCGCTTTAAACAGCGGTCCCGCTTCGAGGTCGATGCTGCTCTGGATCTCGTTTGCCTTGGCTTCGACCGCTTGCTCAGCAGACTTGACGTCTCTGAAATCGGCCACTTCCAGGCTGTAAAGCTCGCCTTCTCCGATGGCCCGGTTCCATGCGGCATAGCCGTTCTCCGATTTACGGAATACGGTACGCAGCGCATCGTGATGCTCTGCAAGCTTCTGCAGCACTTGGCGAAGCGCCGCCTCGTCGAAGCGATCCTTCCGATGCAGCATGAAGGCTTGATTGAAATGATGCGGATCGGCCAACGGCTGCTCGAAGAACCAGCGTAGAATCGGCGTCAGCCCGACCTCTCCGGTCACTTCGCCCTGATCGATCATTCGGGCCACCGGCTGAATATGCTGACTGAGCTGCGCCAAAGTCGGATATTTGAACAAGTCGCGGATTTCCAGCTTGTACCCGGCTTGGTGCAGACGGGACGATACCTGAATCGATTTGATCGAGTCTCCGCCAAGCTCGAAGAAGTGATCCGTTACCCCGACGCGCTCGGCCCCCAGCACCGCCTGCCATACGGCAGCCAGAGCCTTCTCCTGCTCGGTCCGCGGCGCGACATACTCCGCTCCCACAGGCGCGTTTCCTTGCGGGGCAGGCAGCGCTCTGCGGTCGATCTTCCCGTTCGGCGTCAGCGGCATCCGCTCCAACGGCACGAAGTGCGACGGGATCATATAGTTCGGCAGCTCCTGCGATAATGCTGCTCTCAGCTCGCTGACCGTCAGCTCCCGCTCCGCTACGAAGTAGGCGCACAACTGTTTCTGTCCGCTTTGGTCTTCGCGCGCGATGACCGTCGCTTCTTTCACGCTCGCGACTTTCAACAGCTGCTCTTCGATCTCGCCAAGCTCGATCCGGTAGCCTCGGATTTTCACCTGCTCGTCGATCCGGCCTTTGTATTCCAGCGTTCCGTCCGGCAGCCATCTTGCCAGGTCTCCCGTCCGGTAGCAACGCTCGCCGGCGCGAATGGAAATTTCCACAAACTTCTCCGCCGTCAGCTCCGGTCGGTTCAAGTAACCGCGTGCGACACCGTCACCACCGACGATCAGCTCGCCCCATACCCCGACAGGCAGCAGGTTCAGCTTGCTGTCCACGATGTACGCCGTAGAGTTGCTGATCGGTTTGCCGATCGGCACCGCTTCCTTCTGCTCGCCGATAATCGTATGTGTCGTGGAGAACGTCGTATTTTCCGTCGGCCCGTATCCGTTGACGATGCTTAATCCCGCATGCTCGCGCAGCACCCGGTTGATATGCGGTACGGAGAGCACGTCGCCACCGACGATCAAGGTTTTCAGTCCCGCGAACATTCCGCTGTCCTGTTGCGAAAGCTGGTTATACAGCGGTGCCGTCAGCCACATCGTGTTGATGCCGTACAACTGAATCGCGTTTTTCAAGCTCGCAGCGTCCAAAATCGTTTCGTTGCGCACCACATACAGTCTTCCGCCGTTCAGCAGCGCGCCCCAGATTTCGAAGGTCGAAGCGTCGAATACAACCGCTCCCGTCTGCAAAATATGCGTCTGTTCGTTCAGCTCGACATAATTCGTATTTTTCACCAGACGCACGACGTTCCGATGCTCGACCATAACACCTTTTGGTTTGCCCGTCGTTCCCGACGTGTAGATCACGTAGGCCAAATGCTCCGGACCGTTGACAGGCTCCAGATTGGAACCGTCCTCGTGGTAAGCTCCCTCGTCGTTCAAATTCACGAGCTTGTCCGCAAACGGCGCACGGTCCAACAAATGCCCTTGGGCGAGCAGCAGCTTCGCGCCCGAATCCTCCAGCATATAACGGATGCGATCCTCCGGATAATCCGGATCGATCGGCACATAGGCGCCTCCCGCTTTCAAGATCCCGATCATCCCAACGACCATTTCGAGCGAACGTTCGACCATCAAGCCTACCAGTTGATCCGGTTGCACGCCTGCATTCCGCAGCGTTCTTGCCAACCGGTTCGCCCGCTCGTTCAGCTCGCGGTACGTCAACTGCTTGCCCTCGAACGCAACGGCAAGGTGATCCGGGGTGCGCTCCGCTTGTTCCTCGAACAATTGATGAATCGTTTGGTCCGAAGGATATTCGGCTGCCGTAGCGTTGAATACGCACTGAATGTGCTCCTTCTCCTCCGCCGTGATCATCTCCAGCGAAGCAAGCGGCGCTTCCGGAGCCTGCACAATGGCGGCAAGCAATTGCTCGAAATGCTTCGCCATCCGTTCGATCGTTTCCCTTGTGTACAAGGCCGTCGAATATTCCATGCTTAGCTCCAGGCCTTCGCTGCCTTCCGTAACGTCCACACTCAGGTCGAATTTCGCCACGGTATGCTCGGCCGGATACGGGGTCAGCCGCAGTCCATCGAGCTGAAGCTCTCCGGTTTCTTTGTTTTGCAGCGCAAACAGCGTATCGAACAGCGGGTTACGGCTTAAGTCGCGAGCAGGCTGCGCTTTCTCCACCAGCTCTTCAAACGGATAGCTCTGGTACTCGTAGGCTCCCAGCATCGTTTCCTTCACTTCGTTCAGGAACGAACGGAACGTCTTCTCCCCGTCCGGGTAGCTGCGGATGGCCAGCGTATTGACAAACATCCCGATGATCGGCTGCAAATCGCCATGCGTTCTTCCCGCGATCGGCGTGCCGACGACGATGTCTTCCTGACCCGTATATTTTTGCAGCAGTACCTTGTAGGCAGCCAACAGCACCATATACAGCGTCGCGCCGCTTTCCGCCGCGATCCGCTGCAAGCCTTCGCCAAGCTTCGGCTCCAGTTGACGCTGAAGCAGGCTTCCTTCGAACTTCCGCACCGCAGGGCGAGGATAATCCGTCGGCAGTTCGAGTACCGGCAGCTCGCCACGGAATACATCCAGCCAGTAGGCTTCCTGCCGTTTCATCTGCTCTTGCTGCGCTTCGGATTGCTGCCATGCCGCATAATCCTTGTACTGAATGCGCAGCGGCATCAAGCTTTCTCCGTTGTACAACCGGCCGAACTCTTCGGTCAACACATCCGTCGATACGCCGTCGGAGATGATGTGGTGCATATCCAGCAGCAAAATGTGCCGGTCCTCCGCCAGCTCGACCAAGCCTACGCGCAGCAGCGGCGGCTTCGCCAAGTCAAACGTGCGCACGAATCCGCGTACGATGTCCCCGGCTTCTGCCTCGCTCGCCCGATAATGTTCGACGGCGAAGTTCACTTCCTTGTACACCCGCTGCACCGGCTCGCCGTTCACCAGCTCGAAGCCCGTGCGCAGCGTCTCGTGCCGCGCGATCAGCTGACGGAACGCTTCCTCCAGCCGACCGCGGTCCAGCGCTCCTTCGAGCACCAGCCTTTCCGGCATGTTGTAGGTTTGCTCCGCTCCCTCCAGTTGCTGCAGGATGTAGAGACGCTTCTGCGCGGAGGATACCGGATAGTACTCCCTCTCCTCGACTGTCGGGATCGAGACGTATGCCTGCTCTTCCATTCGGGCAATCGCTTGGGCCATCTCTTCCACCGTCGAGCAGCGGAACACGTCCCGCAGCGGAAGCTCCACGTTCATCTCCTTATGCACCTTGCCGACCAGCATCGTCGCGCGCAGGGAATGGCCGCCTAGCTCGAAGAAGTTGTCCTTCACGCCAACCTTCTCCAGCCCGAGCACCTCTTGCCAGATGCTGGCCAGCTTTGCTTCCTGCGATGTCCGCGGCGCAACGTATTCCATCCCCGTCTGCATGCTCGCATCCGGTGCCGGCAGCGCTTTGCGGTCGATCTTCCCGTTCGCCGTCAGCGGCAGCTGCTCCAGCTGCACGAAGTACGACGGGATCATATAGCCCGGCAGCTCCTGCGACAGGCTGGTCCGCAATTCGCTCAGCTTCAGTTCGCTCTCCGCCGTGAAGTACGCGCACAGCACCTTCTGGCCTTTCGCGTCCTCCCGCACGACGACAACCGCTTCCCGCACGCCTTCTGCTTTCAGCAGCTGTGTCTCGATCTCGCCCGTCTCGATCCGGTATCCCCGGATTTTCGCCTGGTTGTCGATCCGGCCGATAAAGTCCACGTTGCCGTCCGGCATCCACCGCGCCAAGTCACCTGTCCGGTACAAACGCTCGCCTTCCACAAACGGGCTGTCTACGAATTTCTCTTCCGTCAGCTCCGGACGGTTCAGGTAGCCTCGCGCTACGCCGATGCCGCCGATGCACAGCTCGCCCAGCACGCCCACAGGCACCGGATTCAAGTGTGCGTCAACGATGTAGAACTTGGCGTTCAGCGCCGCTTTCCCGATCGGCACATTCCCCGCCTCCGGCAGCTTGGCCAGCGGCTCGTCGTACAAGCTCGAATCGATCGCCGCTTCCGTTACCCCGTATGCGTTGATGATTCTAAACTGCCTGCCGAAGCGCTCTTGCAGCACCCGGTAGTCCGTCACGCTGCAGCTATCCGAGCTTGTGATCAGCAACTCCATCGAGCTCATATCGAGTCCATGCTCCGCCACATAGTCCATGAACGGGATGATAAGTGCCGGCGTCGATTCGAAGATCGTGATCTTCTCTTCGCTGATCCAGTAGTGCAGACGCGCCGGATCGATCCGGTCGTCTTTCGGGCAGATGACCATCGTGCCGCCGTTGTACAGCGTCCGTGCGATGTCTCCGACGAACACGTCGAACGAGAAGCTTGCCAGCTGCAGCAGTCGGACCGGGAATTGATCCATACGATACTCCCGGCGGTATCCTGCCGCCGTATTGACCAGGCTGCGGTGCTCGATCATAACGCCTTTCGGACGTCCTGTCGTACCCGACGTATAGATTACGTAAGCCAGATCGTGCGGCTCGTTCACATTCCCCAAGTTCGACGCGTCTTCGGCATACGCCGCCTCGTCGTCCAGGCAAAGCACCGCTTGCAGCGTCTGCCCCCATTGCTGCGCGCGCTCCTGCAGGTGCGTTTGCGTCAGCAGCACTGAGGCTGCGCTGTCCTCCAGCATGAACTGGATGCGGTCGGACGGATAATCCGGGTCCAGCGGCACATAGGCGCCGCCCGCTTTCCATACCGCCAGCGCGCCGACGAGCAGCTCCGCCGAACGGTCGGCCAAAATGCCTACCAGTTGGTTCGGCTGCACGCCTTGAGCCCGCAGCGTGCGTGCCAGACGGTTCGCCCGTTGGTTCGGCTGCACGCCTTGAGCCCGCAGCGTGCGTGCCAGACGGTTCGCCCGTTCGTTCAGCTCCCGGTATGTCAGCCGGTCGTTTTCGTAAACGACCGCGGCGGCTTCCGGCGTACGCTCCGCCTGCTTCTCGAACAGCGCGTGGAACGCTTCGTTCTCCGGCGCATCCGGTGCGGCCGGGTTGAACATGTACACGATCTGCGCCTTCTCTTCCGCCGTCAGAATGCCCAGCGACGCGACTTTTGCCGCAGGATCGTTTACGATGGCCGTCAGCAATTGCTCGAAATGCTTCGCCATCCGTTCAATCGTTTCCCGTTTGTACAACGCCGTTGCGTATTCGAGACTGCACTCCAGACCTTCGCTGTCCTCCATCACGTCGAGGCTCAGGTCGAATTTCGACATGCCGTACTCGGTCGGGTACGGTGTCAGGTGAAGTCCCGGAAGATGCATCTCTTTGTTTTCCGTATTTTGCAAGGAAAACATCGTGTCAAAGAGCGGGTTGCGGCTCAAATCCCGAGCCATTTGCAGCTTGTTCACCAGCTCTTCGAACGGATAAGTCTGGTGTTCAAACGCGCCAAGCGTCGTTTCCTTCACGTCCTCCAAATACGAGAGGAACGTTTTGTCCGCTGTCGGATAGTTGCGGATCGCCAGCGTGTTGACGAACATCCCGATGAGCGGCTGCAGATCCGCATGGGTTCTGCCCGCAATCGGCGTACCGACAACGATATCCTCCTGAGCGGTGTACTTTTGCAGCAGAACCGTGTAGGCGGCCAGCAGCACCATGTACAGCGTTGCGCCGCTTTCTGCAGCGATTCGCTTCAGCCCTTCGCTTATTTCCGAGTTCATGCGGAAATCAAGCGTATCGCCGGCATAGCTCTGCACGGCAGGGCGGGCATAGTCGGTCGGCATTTCGAGCACGGGCAGCTCTCCGCGGAACGCTTCGAGCCAGTACGCTTCCTGGCGCTTCAATTGCTCTTTTTGCGCCTCGGACTGCTGCCATACGGCATAATCCTTGTACTGGATGCGCAGCGCCGGCAGCTCCTCCCCGCTGTACAGCCGGGCGAACTCTTCCACCAGAACATCCGCTGAGACGCCGTCGGAAACAATGTGATGCATGTCCAGCATCAGGATGTACCGCTCGGGAGCCAGCTCGATCAAGCCTACCCGCAGAAGAGGCGGCTTCGCCAGATCAAACGGACGGATAAAGTCGCGCACGATCGTTTTGGCTTCTTCCTCGCCGGCTTGTACCGTTTCGACGGCAAAATCCACTTCCGGATAGATCCGCTGCACCGGCTCGCCGTCAACCAGCTCGAAGCCCGTGCGCAGCGTCTCATGACGCGCAATCAGCTTGCGGAACGTCTCTTCGAACCGCTCGCGGTCCAGTGCCCCTTCCAACCCCATCACGCCCGGCATGTTGTAGCTTTGAGCCGCGCCTTCCAACTGATGCAGAATATAGAGCCGTTTCTGAGCCGAGGAAACCGGGTAGTATTCCCGCTCTTCGACGACAGGGATCGCATCGAACTCCTGCTGCTCTAGCTGTCCGATCGCCTCGGCCAATTGCTCGACCGTCGGGAATTGGAAAATGTGCCGCAGCGGAAGCTCCATATTCAGTTCCTTGCGCACCTTGCTTGCCAATGCCGTCGCACGGAGCGAATGTCCGCCAAGCTCGAAGAAGTTGTCCTTCACGCCAACTTTCTCCAGCCCGAGCACGTCCTGCCAAATGTGCGCCAGCTTGGCTTCCGTCGGCGTCCGCGGCGCAACGTATTCGCCGCCCGCATGCATGCTTCCTTCCGGAGCAGGCAGCGCCTTACGGTCAATCTTCCCGTTCGGCGTAAGCGGCATTTGCGACAGTTGTACGAAATACGACGGGATCATATAGTTCGGCAGCTCTTGCGACATCGCCGCTCTCAGTTCGGCCGCTGCAAGTTCGCTTTGCGCTACAAAGTAGGCGACGAGCTGCTGCTGTCCGCTTGCGTCCTCGCGCGCGAGGACAATCGCTTCCTGAACGGCGTCGACCTTCGCCAGCTGCGTTTCCACTTCGCCAAGCTCGATCCGGTAGCCGCGGATTTTCACCTGATGGTCGATCCGGCCCAAGTATTCGATATTTCCGTCCGGCAGCCAGCGAACCAAGTCACCCGTCCGGTACATCCGCTCGCCCGGCTCAAACGGATTGTCGACGAATTTTTCCGCCGTCAGCTCGGGACGGTTCAAGTACCCCCGCGCCAGCCCGACACCCGAGATGCACAGCTCCCCGGCCACGCCGACAGGCAGCATCCGGTTGTGCGAATCCACGACGTAGATGCGGTGATTCGCAAGCGGCCGGCCGATCGGCACCGACTTCCGGTCTCCGAAACCGTCTGACACCGCGTTCCAAATAGACGTTACGATCGAGGCTTCCGTCGGCCCGTAGGCGTTGAAGTACAGAACCTTGTCTTTCCACTGCTGAACGAATTCGACGGAAGCCGCCGAACCGCCCGTGATCAGCTTCTTCAAGCTTGGCATCCGGTCCGGATTCAGATAAGCCGCGTAAGTCGGCGGCAGGATCGTTGCCGTTATGCCGTTCTCGTTCATATAGCTCTCGAACAGCGGATAATCGAGAATGGTCGTAGAAGTCGGAATATACAACGTTGCGCCGAAGAACAACGCTTTGAAAATCTCCCAGCACGACGCGTCAAACGACAGGCTGGCAAACTGCACGACGCGATCCTGCTCCGTCATTTGCAGCGTGTTTGCAAACATCAGCTTCAGGCTGCACAGCCCGTGATGCTCGACCATAACCCCTTTCGGCTTGCCCGTCGTTCCCGACGTATAGATCACGTATGCCAGATGATTCGGTCCGACGACCGGCTCCAGATTCGAGCCGTCCGCATGATAGGCCTGCTCGTCGTCCACCGCCACAAACGTCCCGGCAAACGATACGCGTTCCCGCAAATGACGCTGTGTCAGTAGCACTTGCGCACCTGAATCTTCCAGCATGTACCGGATACGGTCCTCCGGATATTCCGGATCGATCGGGATATAGGCCCCGCCGGCTTTCATAATCGCCATCATGCCGACGACCATCTCCAGCGAGCGCTCGACCATAAGGCCGACCAGTTGATCCGGGCGGACTCCGGCATCGCGCAGCGTTCGCGCCAGACGGTTCGCCCGCTCGTTCAGCTCCCCGTACGTAAGCTGCGCCTTCTCGAATACAACCGCCACCGCATCGGGATGGCGCAGGGCCTGCTCTTCGAACAGCCCGTGAATCGTCTGTTCCCGTTCATATTCCGCCGCCGTATTGTTGAATACGTGGATAATTTCCGCTTTTTCCGCCTCGGTCGCCAGTTCCAGAGCGCTTACAGGAGCTTGTGGGTTCACTGTGACCTGCTCGAGCACGTGGACGAGATGTCCCATCAGCCGCTCCATGGCAGACTGTTCATACACAGACGCATTATAATCGAAGCGGACGACGAGCTCTTCTCCCGGCATGATAACGAGAGTAAAGTCGTAGTTCGTTTGTTCCGCGATGTCGACATCCGTAATCGTAAGCTTTCCGTCCTCATCGCCGCCCGCCTGCTCGATCTGCTCATCCATCGGGAAGTTCTCGAAAGCCATAATATGGCTGATCAGATCCTGCTTTTGGGTGCTCTGCGCCTGAATTTCGTACAGCGGATAGTAATCGTAGCGTCCCGACTCCAAAGCCGATTCCTGCACGCTCTTCATCACGTCGGCAAAGCTCTGCTCCGCCTCACAAGAGACGCGGACCGGAATCGTGTTAATGAACAGCCCGATCATCTCTTCGATCCCCGGAATTTCCGCCGATCTTCCCGAAACGACGCTGCCGAATACCGCATCGTCGGTTCCGTTATACTTCTTCAAAATAATACCCCAAGCCGCCTGCATCACGGTATTTACGGTCACCTGATGCTGCTTGGCGATCTGACTCATCCGTTCGGTCAAGCTCTTGCCCAGCGGTCGGAAAACATTGGCTCCTGCGTACTCTCCGTCCTTTTTGTGCAATTTGCCCTGAGGCAGCGTCGTCTGGCTGTCGTACCCTGCCAAGTACCCGGACCAATAGCGGGCCGCCGCTTCCACGTCCTGCTTCTCCAGCCATTCGATATAGTGGCTGTAAGACGGGGCAGCCGGCCGTTCGGACAGATCATTGCGCAGATAAGCCTCGTACGTGTCGAACAGCTCTTTGGCAATTAAAGGCAAGCACCAGCCGTCCATCAGGATATGATGGAAGCTCCAGAGCACATGGAAGCTTTCTTCCTGCGTGCGGACGACTTTAACCCGCATCAGCGCATCCTGCTCCAGATCGAAGCCCCGGGTCTTGTCCTCGTTCACCAGTTGATCGAGATATGCGCTCCATTCGGCTTCCGGCAGATGGCGCAAGTCTTCGTAAGCAAATTCAACCGGCTTGTAGCGGTAAACAATCTGCAGCGGTTCCCCTCTCCAGCCGCTGTAGAAGTTGGTGCGCAGCACGGCATGCCGTGCCGCCAGTTCGTTCCAGCTTTGGGTGAACAGCTCGATATTCAGCGCGCCTTGAACGTTAAACAGCGTTTGCTCGATATACGCGCCGCCATGCTGGTTCAAGGTATTGTGGAACCACATCCCTTTTTGCATCGGCGTGAGCGCATAGACGTTCTCGATGTCCCCGAGCTGCCGCGTTTGACCGGAAAGCTGCTCAAGCTCCTCCACGCTCAGGCCTTTGAACTGAACGTCGCTCGGCGTCAATTCCACCCGCTCTTTCGAAACGCAGTGTGCGATGATGTCGCGCAGGCTTTCCAGAAGCGAAGCAGCCAGACGCTCTATCGTCTCTTGGCGATATTCCTTGCCGTTGTAGCTCAGCTCGAGCGACAGCGTTCCGTCTGCAATCATGCCGTTGATGTCCAGCGCGAAGAGTCGTTTTTGCCGGTCGCTTGACTGCTTGCCGCCCGTATGCGCCGAAACTCCAATGTCGCTGTTTTGCAAATCCTGATCGAATTGTCCGAGATAGTTGAAGCTGACTTCCGGCTCCCCGCCCCACGCGATGTCGTCTTTAGCTGCGGACAAGTACCGGCATACGCCGTAACCGATCCCTTTATTCGGGATTTGACGCAGGTCTTCTTTCGTTTTCTTGAGCAAGTAGGACAAGTCTTTGCCTTGCTCCAGCTCAAGCACAACTGGATATTTGCTCGTGAACCAGCCAACGGTGCGTGTAATGTCGATATCCGTCATGATGGATTCCCGGCCGTGGCCTTCCAGATTCACCAGCACACGGTCGAGGCCGCTCCACTTCTGTACGGCCATCCCCAGCGCCGCCAGCAAAATATCGTTCATTTCGGTGTTGTACGCGCGATGGACGCCCTTCAACAGCTGCTCCGTTTCCTCGCGGGTCCACTGTACCGAGATGGATTCGCTATCCTGCTGCAAGGAAACGTCCACTTGCTCGTCCTTAGGCAGCGGATGCACCTCCGTTTGCGCGATGCGCTGCCAATAGGCCAACTCGCGCTCTATAACCGGACTTTGCGCATACGTCTCAAGCTGCTCGGACCAGGTGCGGTACGCATCCGTTTTCGCCGGAAAACGAAGCTCTTCTCCTTTGACAGCCTGCTCGTAGCCAATCGCGAGATCCTCCAGCAAAATGCGCCACGATACGCCGTCGACCACGCCATGGTGAATGACGATCAGCAGATGGTCGCCATCTGCGCATTGGAACAGCCCCGCTTTGACAAGCGGTCCTGCTTCCAGATCGATGCTGCTCTGAATTTCGTTCGCTTTGGCTTCGATCGCTTGCGTGGACTCCTCGATTCCTTTGAGGTTCACCACTTCCAGACCGTAAAGCTCGCCTTCCCCGACAGCCCGGTTCCATGCGGTGTAGCCGTTCCCGGACATGCGGAATACGATGCGCAGCGCATCATGATGCTCCACAAGCTTCTGCAGCACCTTGCGAATCGCCGCTTCGTCGAAGCCGTCCTTGCGGTGCAGCATGACCGATTGGTTAAAATGATGCGGCTCGGCAAACTGCTGCTCGAAGAACCAGTGCTGGATCGGCGTCAGCGCGACGTCGCCGCTTACCTCGCCTTGGTCGGCCATCCGCGCCACCGGACGGATATGCTTGCTCAGCTGCGCGACGGTCGGATATTTGAACAAGTCGCGGATTTCCAGCTTGTACCCGGCCTGATGCAGGCGGGACGAAACTTGAATCGATTTGATCGAATCTCCGCCTAGCTCGAAGAAATGATCCGTCGCTCCGACGCGTTCCGCGCCCAGCACGGCCTGCCATACGGAGGCGAGAACTTTCTCCTCCTCGCTCCGGGGCGCAACGTAGTCGGCTCCCGCCGAAGCGTTACCTTGCGGAGCGGGCAGCGCCTTGCGGTCGATCTTCCCGTTCGGTGTCAGCGGCATCCGCTCCAGCTGCACGAAGTGTGACGGGATCATGTACCCCGGCAGCTCGCCGGACAGCTCCCCTCTCAGCTCGCCCACCGTCATCGTCCGGTCGGCCACGAAGTAGGCGCAAAGCTGCTTTTGTCCGCTTGCGTCGTCGTGTGCGATGACAATCGCCTCCTGAACGGACGCAAGCTTCAGCAGCTGCTCTTCGATCTCGCCGAGCTCAATCCGGTAGCCGCGGATTTTAACCTGATGGTCGATCCGGCCCAGATACTCGATCGTTCCGTCCGGCAGCCACTTGGCCAAATCGCCCGTCCGGTACATCCGCTCGCCCCGCTCGAACGGATTGTCCACGAATTTCTCCGCTGTCAGGTCGGGACGGTTCAAATAGCCCCGCGCCAGGCCTACGCCTGCGATGCACAACTCGCCAGCCACGCCGACGGGTACCGGTTGATGATGTGCATCGACAATATAAATCCGATGATTGACGACGGGACCTCCGATTGGCACCGACTTCAATTGGCTGATGTCTTCGGTCGAAGGCGTCCAAATGGTCGTGCAGATCGAATCTTCCGTCGGACCGTAAGCGTTGAAATATTTCACTTTGTCTTTCCATTGCTGAAGGAGCTCCAAGGATGAAGCGGAGCCTGCCGAGATCAGCTTTTTGAAGCCCGGCATATGGTCCGGGTTCAAGTAGACCGCATAGGTCGGCGGCAGCGTAGCGGTCGTAATGGCGTTATCGCTCATATACCGCTCGAACCATTGGTAATCCAGAATCGTTTCCTTCGTCGGGATGTACAAGGTCGCACCGAAGAATAGAGTTTGGAATACTTCCCAGCACGATGCGTCAAACGACAGGCTGGCGAATTGAACGACCCGGTCCTGTCCGGTCATTTGCAAGGTGTTCGCGAACATTTGCTTCAGGCTGCACAGCCCGTGATGCTCGAGCATTACCCCTTTCGGCTTGCCGGTTGTCCCCGACGTATAAATGATATACGCCAAATCGTTCGGACCCGCAGCGGACTCTAGGTTCGAGCCGTCCTCGGCGTATGCTTGCTCGTCATCTACCGTGACGACGGTCCCGGCAAACGAAACGCGCTCCTGCAAACGACGCTGGACCAACAACACTTGCGCGCCCGAATCTTCCAGCATGTAGCTTATGCGGTCTTCCGGATATTCCGGATCGATCGGCACGTAGGCACCCCCGGCTTTCAGGACGGCAAACATGCCGACGACCATTTCCAAAGAGCGCTCAAGCATAAGTCCGACAGGCTGGTCCGTCTGCACACCGAGCGCCTGCAAGGTGCGTGCCAACCGGTTCGCCCGTTCGTTCAATTCCCGATACGTCAGCTGTTGGCCTTCGAAGACGACGGCCGGATGATCCGGAGTGCGTTCCGCCTGTTCCTCGAACAATTGGTGGATCGTTTTGTCCGCTTCATAATCTGCCGACGTAGCGTTGAACACGTGATGAAGCTGTGTCTGCTCCGCCACCGTCAACATCTCCAACCCGGCAAGCGGCGCTTCCGCAGCCTCCGCGATCGCAGTGAGCAATTGCTCCAAATGCTTCGCCATGCGTTCGATCGTTTCCCGTGCATACAAGGAGGTCGCGTATTCGAGGTTGCATTCCAGCCCGCTGCCGGTTTCCGTCACATCCAGCGTCAGATCGAATCTCGCGATCGTATTGCCGCTCGGATACGGAGCCAACTTAAGCCCGTCAAGCTGGAGCTCCTCGTTTTCCGTATTTTGCAGCACGAACATCGCGTCAAAAATCGGGTTGCGGCTCAAGTCGCGAGGCACCTGCAGCTTCTCCACCAGCTCCTCAAACGGGTAGCTCTGGTGCTCGTAGGCTCCCAGGGTCGTTTCCTTCACTTCCTCCAGGAACGAACGGAACGTCTTCCCGCCAGCCGGATAATTGCGGATCGCCAGCGTGTTGACAAACATCCCGATGAGCGGCTGCAAATCGCCATGCGTTCTTCCCGCAATCGGCGTACCGATAACGATGTCTTCCTGACCCGTATATTTTTGCAGCATAACGTTGTACGCAGCCAGCAATACCATGTACAGCGTCGCTCCGCTTTCTGCCGCAACCCGCTTCAAGGCTTCGTTCAGCCCGGCGTCCAGGCGGAAAGACAGCGTGCTTCCTTCGAACTTCCGCACCGCAGGGCGAGGATAATCCGTCGGCATCTCAAGCACCGGCAATTCGCCCCGGAACATGTCCAGCCAATAGGCCTCCTGCCGTTTCACCTGCTCCAACTGCTCCTCGGATTGCTGCCATACCGCATAATCCTTGTACTGAATACGCAGCGGCGGCAAGCTTTCTCCGTTGTACAAGCGGCCGAACTCTTCCGTCAGCACATCCGTCGACATGCCGTCGGAGACGATATGGTGCATATCCAGCAGCAAAATGTGCCGGTCCTCCGCCAGCTCGACCAAGCCTACGCGCAGCAGCGGCGGCTTCGCCAAGTCAAACGTGCGCACGAATCCGCGTACGATGTCCCCAGCTTCTTCCTCGCTCGCCCGATAATGCTCGACGGCGAAGTTCACTTCCTTGTACACCCGCTGCACCGGCTCGCCGTTCACCAGCTCGAAGCCTGTGCGCAGCGTCTCGTGCCGCGCAATCAGCTGACGGAACGCTTCCTCCAGCCGACCGCGGTCCAGCGTCCCTTCGAGCACCAGCTCGCCGGTCATATTGTAGCTTTGCTCCGCTCCTTCCAATTGGTGCAGGATGTAGAGACGCTTCTGCGCAGAAGATACCGGATAGTACTCCCTCTCCTCGACTGTCGGGATCGAGACGTATGCCTGCTCTTCCATCCGGGCAATCGCTTGGGCCATCTCTTCCACCGTCGAGCAGCGGAACACGTCCCGCAGCGGAAGCTCCACGTTCATCTCCTTATGCACCTTGCCGACCAGCATCGTCGCGCGCAGCGAATGGCCGCCAAGCTCGAAGAAGTTGTCCTTCACGCCCACCTTTTCCAGCCCGAGCACCTCTTGCCAGATGCTTGCCAGCTTCGCTTCCTGCGGCGTCCGCGGCGCGACGTATTCCATCCCCGTCTGCATGCTCGCATCCGGTGCCGGCAGCGCTTTGCGGTCGATCTTCCCGTTCGCCGTCAGCGGCAGCTGCTCCAACTGCATGAAGTACGACGGGATCATGTAGCCCGGCAGCTCTTGCGACAGGCTGGTTCGCAATTCGCTCAGCTTCAGTTCGCTCTCCGCCGTGAAGTATGCGCACAGCACCTTCTGGCCTTTCGCGTCCTCCCGCACGACGACAACCGCTTCCCGTACGCCTTCCGCTTTCAGCAGCTGTGTCTCGATCTCGCCCGTCTCGATCCGGTATCCCCGGATTTTCGCCTGGTTGTCGATCCGGCCGATAAAGTCTACGTTGCCGTCCGGCATCCACCGCGCCAAATCGCCCGTCCGGTACAAACGCTCGCCTTCCACAAACGGGCTGTCTACGAATTTCTCTTCCGTCAGCTCCGGACGGTTCAAGTAACCTCGCGCCACCCCGATACCGCCGATGCACAGCTCGCCCAGCACCCCAACCGGCACTGGATTCAAGTGTGCGTCAACGATGTAGAACTTGGCGTTCAGCGCCGCTTTCCCGATCGGCACGTTCCCTGACTCCGGCAGCTTGACTAGCGGCTCGTCGTACAAGCTCGAATCGATCGCCGCTTCCGTTACCCCGTATGCGTTGATGATTCTAAACTGCCCGCCGAAGCGCTCTTGCAGCACCCGGTAGTCCGTCACGCTGCAGCTATCCGAGCTTGTGATCAACAGCTCCATCGAGCTCATATCGAGTCCATGCTCCGCCACATAGTCCATGAACGGGATGATAAGTGCCGGCGTCGATTCGAAGATCGTAATCTTCTCTTCGCTGATCCAGTAGTGCAGACGGGCCGGATCGATCCGGTCGTCTTTCGGGCAGATGACCATCGTGCCGCCGTTGTACAGCGTCCGCGCGATGTCTCCGACGAACACGTCAAACGAGAAGCTCGCCAACTGCAGCAGTCGGACTGGGAATTGATCCAGACGATACTCCCGGCGGTATCCTGCCGCCGTATTGACCAGGCTGCGGTGCTCGATCATGACGCCTTTCGGACGTCCCGTCGTACCCGACGTATAGATCACATAAGCCAGATCGTGCGGCTCGTTCACGTTTGCCACGTTCGACGCGTCTTCAGCATACGCCGCCTCGTCGTCCAGGCAAAGCACCGCTTGCAGCGTCTGCCCCCATTGCTGCGCGCGCTCCTGCAGGTGCGTTTGCGTCAGCAGCACCGAGGCTGCGCTGTCCTCCAGCATGAACTGGATGCGGTCGGACGGATAATCCGGGTCCAGCGGCACATAGGCGCCGCCCGCTTTCCATACCGCCAGCGCCCCGACGAGCAGATCCGCCGAACGGTCGGCCAAAATGCCTACCAGTTGGTTCGGCTGCACGCTTTGAGCCCGCAACGTGCGCGCCAGACGGTTCGCCCGTTCGTTCAGCTCCCGGTATGTCAGCCGGTCGTTTTCGTAAACAACCGCGGTGGCTTCCGGCGTGCGCTCCGCCTGCTTCTCGAACAGGGCGTGGAACGCTTCGTTCTCCGGCGCATCCGGCGCGGCTGGGTTGAACACGTGCACGATCTGCGCCTTCTCTTCCGCCGTCAGCATGCCTAGCGACGCAACTTTTGCCGCAGGATCGTTTACGATGGCCGTCAGCAATTGCTCGAAATGCTTCGCCATCCGCTCGATCGTTTCTCGCTTGTACAACGCCGTTGCGTATTCGATCCCGCATAAGAAGCCGTCGCCGCTTTCCATGATGTCCAAGCTCAGGTCGAATTTCGACGTATGTTCTTCAACCGGGTACGGCGTCAGCTGCAAGCCCGGCAAGTGGAATTCTTTGTTTTCCGTATTTTGCAGAGTAAACATCGTGTCAAAGATCGGGTTCCGGCTCAAGTCGCGAGCCAGCTTCAGCTTGTCCACCAGCTCTTCGAACGGATAATCCTGGCGCTCGAACGCACCAAGGGTCGTTTCCTTCACTTCCTCCAAATACGAGAGGAACGTTTTGTCCGCCGCCGGATAATTGCGGATCGCCAGCGTATTGACGAACATCCCGATCAGCGGCTGCAAATCGCCGTGTGTTCTTCCCGCAATCGGCGTACCGACGACGACGTCCTCCTGGCCGGTATACTTTTGCAGCAGGATCGTGTAAGCCGCAAGCAGCACCATGTACAGCGTCGCGCCGTTGTCTGCAGCGATCCGCTGCAAGCCTTCCCGTTTCTGCGCGTCGATCTCGAAGCGGAGGGCATTCCCCGCGTAGCTCTGCACGGCAGGGCGGGCATAGTCCGTCGGCATTTCGAGCACCGGCAGCTCCCCGCGGAACACCTCGAGCCAGTAGGCTTCCTGGCGCTTCAATTGCTCTTTTTGCGCCTCGGACTGCTGCCATACGGCATAATCCTTGTACTGGATGCGCAGCGCCGGCAGATCCTCTCCGCCGTACAGACGGGCAAACTCCTCCACCAGAACGTCCATGGAAATCCCGTCTGAGACGATATGGTGCGTATCGAACATCAAGAGATGCCGTTCAAGCGCAAGCTCGATCAAACCAACCCGCAAGAGCGGCGGCTTCGTCAAATCGAAGGCGCGGATAAATTGCTTCACCGCTGCGTCGGCCTCTTCCTCGTTCGCCTGGATGTGCTCTACCGCAAACTCCACTTCGGGGTAGATCCGCTGCATCGGCTCCCCGCCTACCATCTCAAAGCCGGTGCGCAGCGTCTCATGACGTGCGATCAGCGCCCGGAACGCTTCTTCGATCCGGTTGCGGTCGAGCGCTCCTTCTAGCAGCGTCACGCCCGGCAAGTTGTAGCTTTGCTCGGCCCCTTCCAGTTGATGCAAAATGTAGAGCCGCTTTTGCGCGGACGATAGCGGATAATACTCCCGCTCTTCCGCAGCAGGAATCGAGCTGTACACCTGCTCGCCCATTCCACTGATGGCTTCGGCCAGCTTTTCCACCGTAGGATACCGGAATACGTCTCGCAGCGGCAGGCTGATGTTCAACTCTTTGTGAAGCCGGCTGACCATGGTTGTCGCGCGCAGCGAATGGCCGCCAAGCTCAAAAAAGCTGTCTTTGACACTTATTTTTTCTATTTTAAGAATTTCTTTCCATATTTTAACGATTCCGGCTTCCAGCTCTGTCCGTGGCTCCACGAACTCCACGCCGGTTTCCATGCTTTCCTCTGGAGCAGGCAGCGCTCTGCGGTCGATCTTCCCGTTCGGCGTCAGCGGCATCCGCTCCAACGGCACGAAGTGCGACGGGATCATATAGTTCGGCAGCTCCTGCGATAATGCCGCTCTCAGCTCGCTGACCGTCAGCTCCCGCTCTGCTACGAAGTAGGCGCACAGCTGTTTCTGTCCGCTTTCGTCTTCACGCGCGATGACCGTCGCTTCTTTCACGCTCGCGACTTTCAACAGCTGCTCTTCGATCTCGCCAAGCTCGATCCGGTAGCCCCGGATTTTCACCTGCTCGTCGATCCGGCCTTTGTATTCCAGCGTTCCGTCCGGCAGCCATCTTGCCAGGTCTCCCGTCCGGTAGCAACGCTCGCCGGTGCGGATGGAAATTTCCACAAACTTCTCCGCCGTCAGCTCCGGTCGGTTCAAGTAACCGCGTGCGACACCGTCACCACCGACGATCAGCTCGCCCCATACCCCGACAGGCAGCAGGTTCAGCTTGCTGTCCACGATGTACGCCGTAGAGTTGCTGATCGGTTTGCCGATCGGCACCGCTTCCTTCTGCTCGCCGATAATCGTATGCGTCGTGGAGAACGTCGTATTTTCCGTCGGCCCGTATCCGTTGACGATGCTGAGTCCCACATGCTCGCGCAGCACCCGGTTGATATGCGGTACGGAGAGCACGTCGCCACCGACGATCAAGGTTTTCAGTCCCGCGAACATTCCGCTGTCCTGCTGCGAAAGCTGGTTATACAGCGGTGCCGTCAGCCACATCGTGTTGATGCCGTACTGCTGAATCGCGTTTTTCAAGCTCGCAGCGTCCAGAATCGTTTCGTTGCGTACCACGTACAGTCTTCCGCCGTTCAGCAGCGCGCCCCAGATTTCGAAGGTCGAAGCGTCGAATACAACCGCGCCCGTCTGCAAAATATGCGTCTGTTCGTTCAGCTCGACGTAATTCGTATTTTTAACCAGACGCACGACGTTCCGGTGCTCGACCATAACGCCTTTCGGCTTGCCCGTCGTTCCCGACGTGTAGATCACGTAGGTCAAATGCTCCGGACCGTTGACAGGCTCCAGATTGGAACCGTCCTCGTGGTAAGCTCCCTCGTCGTTCAAATTCACGAGCTTGTCCGCAAACGGCGCACGGTCCAACAAATGCCCCTGGGCGAGCAGCAGCTTCACGCCCGAATCCTCCAGCATGTACCGGATGCGATCCTCCGGATAATCCGGATCGATCGGCACATAGGCACCTCCCGCTTTCAGGATCGCGATCATCCCAACGACCATTTCGAGCGAACGTTCCACCATCAAGCCTACCAGTTGATCCGCCTGCACGCCTGCGTTCCGCAGCGTTCTTGCCAGGCGGTTGGCCCGCTCGTTCAGCTCGCCGTATGTCAGCTGCCGGTCTTCAAAGGCAACCGCCACCGCGTCCGGGCGGCGCTCCGCCTGCTCCTCGAACAACCGGTGGATCGTTGTGTCCCGGGGATAGCCCGTGCCGGTTTGGTTGAATGTGTCCAGCAGTTGATGCTTCTCGGCCTCCGACAACAAATCCGCCTGCCCCAGAGCAAGATCCGGCTGGAACAAAACGACAGAAAACAACCGGTTTAAGTGATCGACCATCTGCGCGATGAACGATTCGGTATATAGATTCCCGTTATATGTTAAATGGAGGCGGACCGCATCCTTGTCCAATTCGAATTCGAATAAAACATCCGAGATCGCGCTTTGCCGATAATCGGTAATATGAAGCTGCTTCAACGCAACCAGCGTGTTAACGACAGGCACGCCGTCCGCATATTGCAACTCCAGACGTTCCGTCATCAAGCGGAACGGAACGTTCTGATGGTTGATGGCTGCCGTAACCGAGGTTTTCGCTTCGCCAAGCAAAGCTTTAAAGGTGCTGTCATCGCGAACCTCTTCCCTGAGAATAACCAATTGGTTGACGGGACGCCGGGTCTCATTCGGCTTAGTGACAACAGGCATGCCCACCAAAATCGAGCTGCTATTCGTATATTTGTATAGTAAGCTTTGGACTCCCGAGAGCAAAATCATATAGGCTGGCAAAGGCGCACCTTTGCTCATTTGAACAATCCGCTCGGAGACCCCGTCCGACAATGCGACGGACATCGTCCGGGCTTGGGCAGGAGCTTGATTCGGAGCCTTGTTGTAAGGAAGTGCCGTAGGCGTGTTCTCTTCACCTTCGAATATCTTGTTCCAAAACGCGGTTTCCCTCTCGAATGCCACCTTCATCGCTTCTCTATATCTCCTTCCATAATGAACAGTCTAGGTTTGTTTAGAATACAAAATCGATCGCTTCGGCCGAAATCTCCTCCTGCTCCGAGTTTCCGCTCAAGGCTATATCCTTGATTAGGATATAAGGGTGTTCGCAAATCTGGGAAAGAACCCCATTGAAATCTTGAGCGAAATTGTCGATCATATTTTCGCTAAACAATTTTGTGCAATATTCAAAAAGACCGTTCAACGCGCCGTTTTCCAGCGTAATTTCCAAGGTCAGGTCGAATTTGGCGATCGTATGCTTAAACGCATAAGCTTCTGCGGGCAGCTCGCCGAAATGCGTGATGTGGTCGTCCGCATTTTGCAGCACAAACATCGTATCGAACAACGGATTTCGTCCCTGATCCCATGCGACTTGAACTTTTTCGAGCAGCTCTTCCAGCGGGTAATCCTGATTTTCGAAGGCCTGAAGCGTCGTTTCCTTAATCTCCTCGATGTAGGAGAGGAACGGCTTGTCACCCGCCGGATAACTGCGAATCGCGAGCGAGTTGACGAACATTCCGACGATCGGCTCCACATCGGCATGCGTCCTGCCCGCTATCGGCGTTCCGACGATCACGTCCTCCTGCCCCGAATATTTATGCAGCAAAATCGTATAAGCAGCCAGCAGCAGCATGTATAACGTAGCGCCGGTGTCTTCGGCGATTTGCTGCAGTGCTTCGGCTTTCGCCTTGTCCATGACAAAACGAAGCTCGTCTCCCTCATAGCTGCGCTCGGACGGTCTTGCAAAATCCGTCGGCAGCTCCAGCATGGGAAGCTCGCCGTCCAATGCGCTCGTCCAATAAGCCTCTTGCCGTTTCATCCGTTCGCGCTGCGCATCGGATTGCTGCCATACCGCATAATCCTTGTACTGTACCCGCAAAGGTGCTAGCTCTTCCCCATGGTACAGCCGGATCAGTTCGTCCAATAAAATGTTCAAGGAAATCCCGTCGGAAACGATGTGATGCACGTCGAACAGCAAAATTTGCCGTTCCCGGCCGAGCGAAATCAGACCTGCCCGAAGCAAGGGCGGCCGCTCCAAATCGAACGGACGGACATATTGCTGAATGATTTCCCCGGCTTCCTCTTCACCCGCTTGCCCGCTCTCCAGCACAAACTCCACTTCGCGGTATACGCGCTGCACCGGGTCCCCGTTCACCAGCTCGAAGCCGGTACGCAAAGCCTCGTGGCGCGCAATCAATCCGCGAAAAGCTTGCTCCACGCGCTCGCGGTCCAACTGTCCGTCAATGATCAGCGCAACGGGCATATTGTAAATGTGCTCCGCTCCGTCCAATTGACGCAAAATGTAAAGCCGTTTCTGGGCGGAAGATACCGGGTAGTACTCCCTTTCCTCCACCGCCGGGATAGATTCGTACAGGCTCTCTTCCATCTTGGCGATCGCCTGGGCCATTTCCCCCATCGTAGAGAAGCGGAACACGTCCCTCATCGGAAATTCCACATTCATTTCCTTCTGTATTTTGCTCGCCAGAATAGTTGCGCGCAGCGAATGGCCGCCAAGATCAAAGAAATTATCGTTTAAGCCGATCTTCTCCAGGCCGAGCACATCTTGCCAGATCCCGGCCAGCTTGATTTCCTGCGGCTTGCTTGGCGCTTCGTACTCCGCTCCGGTCTGCACGATCCCGTCCGGAACCGGCAGCGCCTTCCGATCGATCTTGCCGTTTGGCGTCAGCGGTAACCGCTCCAGCCTCATCAATCGCGAAGGAACCATGTGCGAAGGCAAGGTTTGTTTCAAATAAGTCTGCAGTTCGTCCAGCTTGAACGTTTCTTCGGCTGCGGCATAGCCCGCCAAATATTTTTGCCCCCGCTCGTCTGTCCGGTCGACCACAATCGCCTGCTTGACGCCTTCGAAACGCAGCATCGCGCTTTCGATCTCGCCGAGCTCGATGCGGAAACCGCGAATTTTCACCTGGTAGTCGATCCGGCCGATAAAGTCTACGTTGCCGTCTTCCATCCAGCGTGCCAAGTCTCCTGTACGGTACAAACGCTCACCCGACGCAAACGGGCTATCCACAAATTTCTCTGCCGTCAGCTCGGGACGGTTCAAATATCCACGCGCCACCCCGATGCCGCCGATACATAATTCTCCGAGAAATCCTACAGGCACGGGATTCATCTGCGAGTCGACGATATAGAACTTCGCGTTCAGCCACGCTTTGCCGATCGGCACGTTGCCCGTATCCGGCAGCTTCGACAACGGCTCGTCATAGAAGCTGGAATCGATGGCGGCTTCGGTGACACCGTAAGCGTTAATAATGCGGAATTGCGAGCCATAGCGCTCCTGCAGCACCTGGTAATCCGTCACGCTGCAGCTGTCCGAGCTCGTGATGAGCAGCTTCATCGAGCTCATATCCAGGCCGTTCTCGGCAACATATTCCATGAACGGAACGATCAGCGCCGGCGTCGATTCGAAGACGGTAATTCCGTAATCACGAATCCACCTGTACATGCGGGCGGGATCGATCCGGTCCTCCTTCGGGCAAATGACCATCGTCCCGCCGTTATACAGCGTCCGCGCCACGTCCCCGACAAAGACGTCGAAGGAGAAGCTGGCGAGCTGCAGCAGCCGCACCGGGGACTCGTCAAGCCGGTATTCCCGTCGGTAGGCGGCCGCCGTATTCGTCAGGCTGCGGTGCTCGATCATGACACCCTTCGGGCGCCCCGTCGTGCCCGACGTATAGATCACGTAGGCCAGATCGTGCGGCTCGTTCACGTTCGGCACATTCGCCGGATCGCCGGCGTACAACGCTTCGTCATCGAGGCAGAGCACGGTCTGCAGCGCAGCATCCTGTGCCAGCCAAGCCTGTACGCGGTCTTTGAGCCCCGTCTGCGTCAGCAGCACGGTCGATGCGCTGTCCTCCAGCATGAACTGGATCCGGTCCTGCGGATAATCGGGATCGAGCGGTACATAGGCCCCTCCCGCTTTCCATACCGCCATCACGCCGACGAGTGTTTCCGTCGAGCGGTCGGCCAATATACCGACGATCGATTCCCGGCCAATTCCGCGGTCTCTCAGCACACCGGCGAGCCGGTTCGCCCGCTCGTTCAGCTCTCCGTAGGTCAACGGCTTGTCCTTATCGACGACGGCGATGTGCTCCGGCGTCTTCGCCGCCTGCTCTTCAAAACGCACATGCAGCATTTGCTCCTGCGAATCGTCTACGGCAGAAGGATTGAAGCGGGTCAAAATGTTTTCTCTCTCTTTGTCGCTCAGCAGGGATAGCTCGCGAAGCGTCTGATCAGGCCGATCCAACATTTGGTTGACAATGGCAAGCAGCTGGTCGACCAGCCGGGATGCTTCGCCGTCATCGTACAATTGGGCCCGGTAGCTGACGTGCAGGTCGATCAGACGATCATCGATAGAATCGTACACGTCCACGAGAAAATCTCCCGCTTCATGGCCGCCAAAATTAGGGCAATGCCGGACGCTCAGGTTATCGTAATGCTCATACCGGAGCGGCAAGTACTCCATCGACACGCGGTATAAATCCTGAACCTCCTGCTTGTTCGGATAAGTCTCCCTCAAATCCTGAATGAGCTGGTTGTAAGGGTACTTTTGGTGGCGCAGATCCGATTTCTGTTCCTTGGAGACGTGATGCAGCAAGGAAAGCAGCGATTGGTCCGGATCGACCGATATTCTGCCGGCAATCGTACTGGCAAACATCCCGAGCGTCTCTTTTTCTTTCTTCGAGGTACGATTGGCCAAAATCGTCCCGACCGAAATGTCCTCATTCCCGGTCGCTTTATACAGATAGACGTACAATACGGTCAAAAACAAAGTAAACAAACTCACGTTGCTCTGCTCGCTAAAGGCCCTTAATTTCTCGTAAAAATCACCGCTAATGACGACGCTTTTTCGTTTTGCCTCGGTGCTTACGGCATGGGCAGAATACGATTTTACCCCCATGACCTCAGGCAAGGTGCGAAACTTGTCCAGCCAATACTCCTTATCTTTCTGGTAACGGTCCGACTTCCCGTATTCCTGGTCGGCATTAATGTAATCCAGGTAAGTGCTCTGCGCACGATGCGCCGGAACGTTGCCTTTTGCAATCTCTATATAATACTCCATGACCAGATGGAGCATCGTATCCGAAGATATGCCATCCAAAATAATATGATTGAATTTGCAAACGACCCAATGCTCGTTTTCGTTAACTTTTAGAATCACAATATGATACAATCGGGGCTCGAACATGCCGATGGGAATCAGGTTGAAACGATCCGTCCACGCTTCCGCTTCCGCATAGCCGTCAACCTCCGCATAGTCGCATTCGGGAACAATATTCGCGGGCTGCTCGAACCATTGCATCGGCTCGTTATTTTCAAACGCAATCCGGATCCGAAACGCGTCATTTTGCCGGATAATATGATAAATCGCCTGCTTTAAAACATCTACGTCAAGGGGTCCTCCCTGTATTTTTAAAGATTCAGAGAGCATGTTTAAGGTGGTATCCGGGTTCATCATTTCCGTGTACCAAATTCTTAGCTGCGCT
Source organism: Paenibacillus tyrphae (assembly GCF_000722545.1). Classification (GTDB taxonomy): domain Bacteria; phylum Bacillota; class Bacilli; order Paenibacillales; family NBRC-103111; genus Paenibacillus_G; species Paenibacillus_G tyrfis. The sequence continues at coordinate 478,685 of NZ_JNVM01000004.1, read as the reverse complement.
TGCGTTAATGGAAATCGCTGATTCGTATTCTCGCTCACATGGACACTCCCCTAGTCTAGAAATTCGTTAGTCAGACCACGCAACCCAAGGACGCAGCCGGTGCGCTCTTATGTGCCAGAAGGTGCGAACGCCCGCCGGCTGCTGAGCTTTCTACGCCGAATCGTTACTTTTTGTGGAATGATACGAACAGATGCGCCTTAAAAAATGATTAATACTCGCCGGATTGCGCCACCTGCGGGACAAGCTGCAAGGAGCCGAGCGAGCTCATAAACGTGTCGAACGGCAGGATGACCAGTTCTTCGGCAAAATCACTTTCCTGCCCACACACAGCCAGCTTGTACGGACCGTCCACAGGATACTGCTTGAACCAGTAATCTTTCAAATCCGGGCTATGCAGCAGGATAGGCTTGCCTTCCGACGTTACCCGTACCGCGAAACGGTCCAAAGGAAGAGAAAGTCCGACCCCTCTTTGCTTAATAAAGCTTTCCTTCAAAGTCCACAGATCGTAAAAATAAGACAATCTCTCCGCAAACGGACGCTGCTGCAAATCGTATGCCTCTTCGGGGGCGAAATAATGATAAGACCATGAAAAATCGATGTGCTGCTGCCGTTCGATATCGACGCCAACCGGCTGCTCCGAGATGGCGCACACGACCCATTCGCCGGAATGGGATACGTTAAAATGAACATTCGGAAAACCGTCCAAAGACGGCTTTCCGTAAGCATTATGAATATACCGGATATCCGGGGGGCGAAGTCCCCATTTTTGTCCGATGAGCCACCGTGCCAGCGCTTCCCCGACCAACGTTCTGCACTGGTCCGCAGGCTGCTTCAATCTTGCGGCCTTCGCCTGCTTTTCTTCCGATACGCAATCGTGCAACTGCTGCATGATGCCGGCCTCGGGCTCCCCGGATAACCGGACTGCGTAAACTTCGATCGTCATAGGCGTCGGTTAGTGCCTTCCCCCCTGTTTATCGACATAGACCGAGCGGAGCAGGGATCTTTCGAACGGAACGCCTTGCGCCGTCACACCCTGAACCTCGACGGACGTTTGGTAGACGCCCGGTTCTTGAGCTGCCGTCAAATCCAATTCGTTGTTCGCGCCTGTCGCCGCTTGTTTTTTCAACGATTGAATTTGCTTTTTGCCCGGATTGCCTTGCTCAGGGATAAAGCTCACATTGTAACGAACGTTGAGCTTGTTGGAGGACAACCCGCTGCCGTCGGTTTCTACACGGAATTTTTGCTTGTCTTGTGTCGTCAGCTTGAGCGAGTCGGAAAGTGCCGAATCGTATTGAACCGTCAGCAGATGCGCGCCGGGCTTTTTGGATTGCGCCTGCAGCGTCCACTCGCCCTGTTCCGGCTTGGCGACGACCGCAGTATGGTGCCAGCCGTTTTTGAACAGCTCCTGATCCTGCTCTACCTTGACGTCGACCGTTCTTTTCTCGCCGTTCGGCGCAATCAATTCCAGGCGGTCCGCCGGTTGATCGGCAATCCAGTCGAACGTGATGCTCCGTACGTCATTCTCAACGGGAAAACGCTCGACGGCGGTGCTTTCATGCTTGCCTCCACGGATCAGCGTGCTGCCGGGTTGAACCAGCTCAACCGGTTTCGTTTCCCGCGCCGCACTTTGCCCGCTGCTTACCGGCTCTGCTGCTAATCCGGCTGCAGCCGTCAAATAAGGCTTGATCAGCGGGAATATCGGCGTGCCGTTATGAACTACTTTGTGGTCCCACGGTCCGATCTTCACCATGGTGCCCTTGGGATTGTGGGCGCTGTTGACCGTTACGACACCGTCGTTCGAACCGTATTTCGATAAATACAGCCCTCCAGCGAGGTAAATCAGACTCGAATCGTGCCAGCCGTCGCCGGCGAACGTGTAAATTTTGTTCTTCGAAACGTTGGCATGCGAATCGGTAATCGAACGGAAATAGTTCATATAAGACGTTTGCATGGAGTAGGTGCCCTCGGACTTATATCCGATCAGCTCCGCCAGCCATCCTGCCCAATCGGAGTAGGCCAAATCGGCGAGCTGCGATCCGTGGTGAGGGCTTCCTAAAGTGATAACGTTGGAAACGTACGGATATGCACCGTAATGCACGAGAGCTGTTTGCGAATCGACCCCGCCTTTGCTGTGGGCGACGATCACGAGCTTTTTGCCCGGGAACGCCTTGGAAATTTCCGCGATTTTATCGGCAAGCAGCTTGCCGTTATCCCACATGTTTTTCGACGGGCCTCCCGAATCGTACAGCTCGACGAAAGCGGTTTGATATCCGTTATTGTAAGCCGTTTGGTACATATCGTTCGTTTTGTACCAAGTTCCGGCGTTTGCTGTTAAGCCTTGTACGAACAAAATGACGGGGTAGTTCGGATTCAGGTTGCTCGGTGTGGCGCCGGGCGCCCAAGTTCCGGGAACGCCAGATAAGTTCGGGTCGGGTGCGGCAGCGGAAGCAGGCGCTGCAACGACAGTCCAAAGCAGCAGGCATGACAACAGCAACGTCAGAACTCTTTTATTCATCAATAACATTCACTCCTCTAATAAAATGGTGAACCGAATAAAATTTCGCTACTCCATCATCCACCGGCCAGACTTCAGACCAATTCCGGTTGAAGCAAGTTCGATGCGCAGCATTCCGTTACGGCCTGCTTCAAAATCTCGCAGCCCTTGGCAAGCTCTTCCATCGGAATCGTGAGCGCAGGCATCAGCTTGACGACCGCATCGTTACGTCCCGCCCGCTCGATGATCAACCCGAGCTCATAGCAGCGCGAGGCAATCGCTTTGGAGAGCGTTTCATCCTCGCTGCCCGACGTGTCGATTCCCCAGATGAGCCCTCTGCCCCTTACCGTGAGACGCGAGTCGATCGGCAAAATTTGCTCCTTCAAAAATTGCTCGATGAATTTCGCCTTGCGTTCCGTTTCCGCCTCCAAGCCGGTCTGTTCGCGGAATTCGAGAGCAGCTGTAGCACCGACGAAAGCAAGCTGGTTCCCCCGGAATGTGCCATTGTGCTCCGCCGGCTTCCAGACGTCGAGCTCCGGCTTCAGCAGCAGTATGGACATCGGCAGCCCGTAACCGCTGATCGATTTGGAAAGCACAGCCATATCGGGAACGATGCCTGCGCGCTCGAAGGAGAAGAACGGGCCCGTCCGTCCGCATCCGACTTGGATTTCGTCGCAAATGAGCAAAATGTCGTGACGGTCGCACAAATCGCGAAGCTGGCGGAGCCATTCGATCGGAGCTTCGTTCAGACCGCCTTCCGCCTGGATCGTTTCGAGAATGATCGCTGCCGGTTTAGCGATACCCGAATGGTCGTCCGTCAAAATCGCCTCCATGTATCCGATCGTGTCCAATCCGTCGATAAAGCCTACCGGGAAAGGCATGAAGGTCACGTCGTGCAGCGGAACTCCGCCCGCTTCGCGGTGATACAGGCTGCTGGTGGCGGCCAAGCTGCCGAGCGACATGCCGTGAAACGCGCCGATGAAGGCAAATATGCCGGTCCGGCCCTTTACTTTTCTCGCCAGCTTGAACGCCGCCTCTACCGCGTTGGTTCCCGTCGGACCGCAAAATTGTACTTTGTGGTTCAGACCGCGTGGCTTAAGAATTTTGTCCGAGAATGTCTGCAGAAACGTTTCCTTGGCCGAAGTGTACATGTCCAGCCCGTGGCTGATGCCGTCCGATTGCAAATAATGGATGAGCCGCTCTTTGATAAAGTCGTTATTATGTCCGTAATTCAAAGCGCCCGCGCCGGCGAAAAAATCGATATACGACTTGCCGGACTGTGCATATAGGACGGAGCCTTTGGCACGTACGAAAACGTCCGGAAACGAACGGCAATAAGATCTAACATTGGATTCCAAGGCTTCGAATGTGTTCACTGTCATATCATAATCTCTCCTCAGGTATGATTTATTCTGTTATAAAGTTAGTTAAGGGCTTACCTCCGCGGTGTGGTTCTTAATGTTCGTACCCTCTTTTTGAAGCGCCTGGCATACGGCAATATCGCCTGCAACAAGGGCGGAACCTGGATCACTTATCGATTCGTCATGCTGCAAACTTCCTTCAGGTGTTCCTGTAGGATTCGATGCTTGTTCCGAAAACGGGTCATGCGGTAGACTAAGGAGTAAGGTTTTGTGTGTAGGAATGATGCGGGTGCGGTTTCCTGCTGCGATGAACTGAACGTGGGTTGAACATGATGTTTGAGATGGAGCAGGCTGACTTTAAGCAACCGGCCTCCCATTTTATGGAGCTTTTTTTGCCCGGAGTTTACGAAGGGCAAATGTTTTGCGGCGTCTTCCGTTGTGTGCGAGAGCTTGCATCGGCATTCAAAATCCAAGAAGGCCTTCGTGAGAACATCCGGTCGTCACCCCCTTCTATGTGATTACAAAATAACCAACACTTGCTAATTATATACAATTATTAGGCAAAGATAACATGGTAGTAAAGTCCTATTTTGTAATCAATTATAAACTTTTGTTCAAAAATTAGACATTTTTACAAACGGTTAACAAAGCCTATTCAGAAGATTCGACTTTCATATTCTGATATTTTGTCGACTGATGACAAAAGATGTAGATTATCTGGTTCTCTGCAGCCAAAAAAGAAAAGGCGGTCAATTGACCATCTGTTTTTTTTCGTATATAGCTGACAGACTCGGAGAGCATTTTTTCAAATACTTAATATTTTTTTGCGCAAAAAAAGCTGCCGAAAGGATAATTCGTTATCCTTTTGGCAGCTTTTCGAATTGTTGCCCGGTTATCATCCGAAGGTTTAATATGCCTTCGGCACCTCGACCTTCCGGGTTACCCCGTCCTCCGTAAAATACAAATGGACGCCGTGGTCCTGATCGTCCAGAAAATGCGAGACGTACTTCGGTTCGCCGTGCTTGACGGGCACCAGCAGAGTAACGAGCCGATGGCTGCGCGCTTCCTTCGTCGCCGCTTTCAAGTGCCAGTGGACCGGCAGCCCTTCGTACTCGGACGGATCGACGTCCGTAAATTCGTTGTGCTGCGTCAGCTCCAGCTCGCCGGACGAACAGTAGACGAAACGTCCGTCCATATCCGCCTTGCGGCCCTGCACCTGAAACGATTGTCGGGACAGCTTCATCTCGTACAGCGTATGGAACAGCCACTCAACGCGGCCGGGCCGCTCCAGATCGATCAGATCCGCGACGACGACGAACGACTTCCCGAAAAAGTACAGCTCGCGGACATAACGCTTCAAGCAAGGAACGTAATGCCGATAGGCCGCCGTCGCATTGCAGCGGGAATAGCCGTAACCGTCCCGCTGTTCCGCTGCCTCGACGGTGCCAGAGGCCGCCATCGCCAGCACTTTATCCGTTCCGGCGTATTGGCCGAGCCCATCCACGAGAATATTGTTGGTGGAACGCGTCTGCCTCCGCCAGTTCCGGTGCATCGTGCTGCCGAAAGCGACATAATGGCCGCTCTCGATGGCAAGCGGCTCGCCGTAGGCATGCAGCAGGAAGCCGTTCTGATCGCCGTGGCTGTGGCTGACGGAACCGTACTTGCTGCTTTTCGTCAGCAGCATGATATAGCGCTCCGGATCGGCCATATTCCCATGGAAGGCGACCCAACCGACATCCCGGAACCATTTGACCGGCTCGATCGACGCTTCCGTCGGCGGAGTCGGCTCGATTACCGGGTAATCGTGGCGGTACACCATTTCGTCAAACCGGAAATCCCACCAGCCGTAATTGTAAAATTTCATTTCCGAGTCTGTATCGATCTCCTTGACCCGCTCGAAATACCACTGATACAGACCGCTCCCGGTCACTCCGGCAAACTGGCGGATGTTGAAGGCGGTCTTCAAGCTGACGGGATCGCCGAGCGTGGACTGGTCGCCGAAGCTGGCGCGCAGCGTATCCGGACTGAAGCAGTACAACGGAAAATCGCCGGTTTTGGTGAAAAACGGACGGCGGTAAAAATCGATGCCGGTGTAGTTTTTGAGCAGATTGAACGCTTCCGTCACAAACGCCATGCCGGTCGTCCAGTACATCGGACCTTCCGCCCAGCCTCCGTCTACGCCTCCCCACGGTGTGTACAGGTTCGCGTAATACTCAAGCGTATAATCGAGCCACTCCTGCGCCTGCGGCTCCTCCCCCAGCAAGGCGATGCTGCAGGGCACCATCACGCTGGACAACGAGCGTACCGCGTGACTGTCGAACGGGACGTGGTGGATTTTGGAGCGCTCCATCACGTGATACGCCACGAGCCCCGTTCGCGTAAGCAGCGAGCCGCGGACAAGCTCGCGCTCCGCTTCGCTTAACGTGTCGTACAGCCAGTCATAACCCCAGGCGAGCGCCCCGGCTACCCGAAACGACGCTTCGTCGTTGTAATCGCGCGAGGTCGTTCCTTCGGGATTCCAGCCGGCCACGTGCAGCAGCCACAGCTTCGCGCGTCTGATGAGCGCCTCATCCTCCAGCACGACGCCGGCTACGGCCAAATGCCGGATGGCGTACAGCGCTTCCTGACAATCCAGGTACATGTTCCGCCACAGGCTCGCGACCCTTTTGTGGTCCGGATACGGCTGCGGCTCCGCAATAAGCTCGCGCCCGATCCATGGCTGGACGGAGCGCTCGTAGAACGTCTCCCAGCCGCAATAGGATGGATCTTCCTTCACCCTGCGGCGGAAGTCCGGCAGCTCGGAAGCCTGAAGCCACAGCCGCGGATGTGCCGCCGAGGCTTGCGCATAGCGGCGGTCCGGCGACAGCAGCGGCGTCTCGGGCAGCCCTTCGGGCACGGCAAAGCGCCGTACCCGGCTCCAGGCCGTGCGGCCCGCTTCATTGTCCGTCAGCAGTGCATACCGCCAGTAATACGTGCCCGGCTCCAGCGGACGGTCCGGCGTATACAAATTATACGAAACAGGCCCGACCGTCTCCGTCTCCTCCTCCACAAATGCTGCGCTGGGGGAAATTTGCAGCACGTACCGGTCGTGCTCCAATTGCGCCGGAATCCAGGTAAATCGGGGCGGATTTTCGGTAAGGACAGTCTGTTCGTCCGGTGCGTACTGCACGGTCAACACCCCGCTCTGCGGCTCGTATAACGGTACCAGGCTACTCATGGCGCTCCCCTCCTATGACAGTTAGTCCCTGCTCCGTAAGCTCGCAGGTTCGAACTTCCCCTGCCGATTCCACTTGAACCGCGCCAAGGCCAAGGGATGTCTCCTTCAAGGCCGTCCGTTCTCCGGCGCTGTACACGTGAACAAAGCGCGCGCTTCGGTCATACCGACGATGAAGCAAAGCGATTAGCGGCCGGCTCGGGTCGACGCTGGTGCCCGGAGTCCGTACGGCATAGGCTTCGTCTCCCGGCCGAAGCAGCGCCGTATGATAAATCCGCCCGCCGCCCGGCACCTTGTACGACAGCCTCAGCTCCCCCCCTGAGCCGACGGAGGCCGCAGCCTCGTAACGCTTAACGACCGGCAGGCGCTGCCATTCTCCCTCGATCGCCAGCGGGTAGACGCCGCCTTCGTCCGGCACTTGCTCCGGTCTGGTCTCGATGCCGGTACGAGCCGCTTCTTCCTCAGCCGGCACGACCGGGTGCATCCACCATTCGATCGATGCCTCTCCCCCTGCCGTTACCTCAAACCAGTCCAACAGCCATCGATCGGTCAGCAGCAGGTGCCGGTCCATCCGGCAGCCTGGGTACGCTCCTTCCGACCGCAGCCATACGTAAGTATAGGCCGCTGTCTCCTCGAACCGGAGGCAGCTTCCGGTGTGGGCCGCCTGCGATGCTCCGCCGAGCGATACGGTGTTATGGCTTGCCGTTTCGGCGAACCACTGCTTGCGGAGGTCCGACCCGTAAGGCACCATGCCGAAGTCCGGCGTAAACACCGTCTCCCGGTGCATGAGCGTCAGATGAAGCTTGTCGTAGTGGCCGTGAGAGCCTCCGTGCGGTCCGAAATCGGCCAGAAACGACAATGCGTTTGACGGCCTTCGGCCTAGGATAAATCCGGAGTCAGGGAGCAATCTGGAGCACCGCTGCAGCCTCGTTTTTTCATCGTCCGCCCCATTCGTTTCCGCTTCTATCCTTCCGAAGAACCGGTGTGCGGCAGGCTCTTCGCCTTCGCCGTACAGCAGCGCCTCAAGCTGGCAGCGTGCGCCGTCCGGACCGCCCATCTGCCGGTACGCTTCGCGCAGGATCGGCACGATCCCCGGCTGACAGTATCGGCTCAGGCCGATCTCCATGATCTCGGCGATTTCCCTGGCATAGGGCAGCCGTTCCATCGGGCCGTCATGCAAGGCGGGCAGCACGCCACGGTCGTCGGCGAGTGCGGCCAGCACGTCGAACATGCCCGCCATCGATTGACCCGCCGTGCCTTCGGCGTGGTACAGATCGACGCCGAAACGCTCCGCCATTTCCGCCGAGATCAAGTACGCCCGCAGAACAAACACGTGATAGTACGTGCTGCCTTCGAACTCCATCTGGTCCGGCTTGACGCCCATGGACAAATGATGCTTCCAGCCCCCTTCGCCCGCGATCAGGGCAAGCAATCCGCCACGATCGCTCTTCACCGCGTAGATGCACGAAAGCGAAGCGTTAAGCCAAGCCGTGTAATTGTTCTCCGCATTGCCCCGTTCGTGAATCAAAATGCGGCGGTATTCCGTCATACTTGCCTCCAGCAACCGCAAGCAGCCGTCGATCGCCTCACGCTCGGGCACCGTCCAAGTCACGCCTTCGTCGCTTAGCAGCAAGCAGGCGCGAAGCAGCGTCGTCGACCAGATCGCTTCCGTCAGCGCCTGATGAAACGCCCGGCCCTTCAGCATCCACGGCTGAGCGTCCGGATGCACCGGGTAATCGGGAAACTGGCGCGCATACCCGGCAATGATCCGCTTCGCCAGCAGCGCATAGGCAGCTTCGCGCGAAGCCGCATAGACCACCGCCGCTTGAAGCGCGACGCGGGCCAAGGACTGGTGCTTGAACGCCAGCCAAGCCCCGCGGTACGCTTCGCCCTCGACCAAGCAGCCGTGCGGGCAGCGGAACGCGTGCGCATCCCGTTCGGCGGGATCGAAAAGCAGCTCCGTATGGTGACGCGGGCACACGTATTGGTGCCACCAGCCTCCCGGCTCCACGGGAATATGCAAGCTGTCCGCCGCTTCCAGCCGATCCAGCTCCCCCTTGAGCTCGGCCAGTACCCGCCTCCCCCAGGCGCGCGTTTCGGTTTTATTCCGGATTCCCGTACTCATCGCATCATCATCCCGCCGTTGATCTCAATCGTTTCGCCGGTCAAATAAGAGGCTAGATCGGAGGCCAGGTACAGGACGGCGCCCGCCACATCCTCCGGCGTCCCTTCCCGCTGCAGCGGGATTCCGGTCACCGTCGCTTTGCGCGCTTCGTCCGTCGTAAAGGTCGCATGGAACATCGTGTTGCCGATAAAGCCGGGAGACACGAGATTGACCGTAATGCCGCTGGACGCCGCTTCCTTGGCGAGTCCTTTGGAATAGGCGGATACGGCCGCCTTGCTTGCGGCATAAATGCTCGAACCCGGCCCGCCTCCGTTATGGGCTGCAACGGACGACATGTTAATGATGCGACCCGCCCCTTTCGCCTTCATCCCCGGGAGGACGCGCTTGCACATGAATACCGTGCTTTTCAGATTGACATCCATGATCTGCTGATACAATGGTTCGGTCATGTCGATGTTCGGCTGGCGCTTCACCAGATGGCCGGCGTTGTTGACCAAAATATCGACCGTTCCGCCGAACGCCCGCTCGACCTCCGATACGAGACGGTCGATCTCCGTCGCGTCCGTCACATCGGCCTGGACGAGCACCGCTTCGCCTCCGGCCGCCCGGATGGCGGCAACCGTCTCTTCCCCCTGCGCCATATTGCGCAAGCAGTTGACGCCTACCTTGGCGCCGCTCGCAGCTAGCGCGATCGCAATCGCGCGACCGATCCCTGCGTTAGAGCCCGTAACCAGAGCCACTTTTCCCGTCAAATCGATTTTCATCTGAATCTCCTCCGCATCCGTGAAATGAAAGGTTAAAGTTAGGCAGAATCTTTAATGGAGCGCAGCGCCGGTGCCGACGTTTCCGGCATCGTCATCATAATGCGGCTGCCACGGCCCCATTCGCTTTCAATCGACAGGCCGTATTGCTCCCCGAACACCATCTGGATGCGCCGGTGAACGTTCATCAGTCCGATCCCCCCGCGCTGCCGCCCGCCCTCGTGCTCATCGGCAAGCCGGTTTTGCTTCAGTCGTCTGCGCAGCTCTTCCAGCCGGTCGGTCTCGATGCCCGCTCCATTGTCTTCTACGGACACTTGGAACAGCCCGCCCTGCTTGCGCGCATCAATGCGGATGTAATGGTGCGGCTCGAAGCCGCCGGGAAACGCATGCTGAAAAATATTTTCGATAAGTGGCTGCAGCGTCAAGCGCACCATGTTTTCCAGCAGCAGCGATGGCGGAATGACGACGTCGATCTCGAATTCCCGGCCGATCCGGTGCCGCAGCACGATCATGTAATTGCGCACGTGGTTCAGTTCGTTGGCTACCGTGATTTCTTCCAGATTGGTTTGGATCGAATAGCGCAGCATGAAGGCCATCGCTTCCACCATCTCGGTAATTTCGTACGAATCCTGCACGATGGCGTAGCAGTTGATCGTTTCCAGCGTGTTGTACAGAAAATGCGGATTGATCTGAAGCTGAAGCGATTGAAATTCCGCACGCTGCCGTTCCAGCTCCGCCTGGCCGAGCTCAAGTGCATTTTTTTGCTGCTGCAGCTCGGCTTCGTATACCTTCTCGATCATCTCCGAAAGCCGCGTCACCATCAGGTTGTAGCTGTGAATCAACCCGCCGATTTCGTCCGTCCGGCCGATCTCGTCGATATGCTGCCAGTTCCCCTTCTCCGTCTGCCGCATGCTTTCTTTCAGCTCGCGAATCGGCGCGACGATGGAACGGCCGAAGCGGTAGGCGAGCCACAGAGCGGCAATCAGCGTGAGCAGTCCGACGCTGAGCGTCGTGGTGCGGATCGTGGACGCCGGACGCCGGAGCTCGTGAACCGGAATCGAGGCGACAAGCCTCCAGTCCGAGTAGCTCGAACCTCTGGAGACAAACAGCCGATCCTGCCCCTCATAGCGGTCGATGACCGATTTTCCCGCGCTCTGCTCCATATGCCGGAATAGTTCCGGCTCCAGCTTCGCATCTTTCAGCGACAAAGTCGGATGGTAAATAAATTCTCCTTTACCATTTATGATGAAGAAATATCCGTCCTTCCCTACGTTCGCGCGCTGCCATATTTTCGCCAGCTCAGCGAGCTTAAACTCGATGGCGACGACCCCGCGGTTCGCATCGTTATAAGCGGAATCGCGCACTTTTCGCGCCATCGTGACGACGGTCCCCCGGTCTTCCAACCGCAGGCTCACATTCAGCATTACCATCTGCCCGTCGTCGGGGGTATTGGCCATAATGTATTCGAACTTGGTCTTATATTCCGCAGGGTCCAGAAAAATTAAGTTCTGGTTGTCGTAGATGACGGAACGCCGGTGCTGCCCGACGATATAAATCATGTTCAGCTGCTTGTACAGCGCTGCGATCGATTGCACGGAATTCGACGCAAACTTCTTGATCTGTGTGGAGTAGTAGTAATACTCGTATCCATCGTCGGGTGCAATCTCCATGAACGACCGAACGTCGGAGTTCGAAGTAAACGAATTGCTCAGCAGCTCGTATGTCTGCAAATAAATATCCGTCTGGTACGCCGCACTGTCGACGATCTGCTCCATATACTGTTCGGCCTGGCGGTCCAGCTCTTTGGAAGACTGCACGTAAGAAACGACGCCGACGGTAATCAACGAAACGGCAATCACAATGAGAAAGTAGACGTAAATTTGGCCGGACAGCGTTTTGCGCTTCATTATTCGATGCCCATCTTTTGCCGATACTCGGATGGAAGGCACCCGGCGTATTTCTTGAATGTCTTCGTAAAATGCGGGTGGTCGGCGTATCCGACCTCGCCCGAGATGTCCGTGATCCGGTAATGCGGCTGCTGAAGCAGCTTCTTCGCTTTTTCCATCCGTCTGCGGGTCCGGTATTGGACGAACGTTTCCTGCGTCGATTGCTTGAACAGCTGGCTGAAATACGAGGCGTTCAAGCCGATATATTCCGCCACTTCCTCTAGCGAAACCTCCTCGGCCAGATGATCCTCGATGTACTGCTTCGCCTCCTCGACCGGGTCCTTGCGCCGGCCTCTGCGCTTATGCCTGAGCTCCTCGCACAAGCTGCGGACACTGCCGTCAAACCGCCGCCACGCCTCCTCCTTCTCCGAAACGTCCGCCAGCGCCAAGCCGGCGCGCAGCGTGAATACGTCCCGTTGGTTGATCCGGCTCACCAACAAAACATTCAGCTCGTCAAACACATCGCACAACCGGCTCGGCTTCAGGCCGAAGCCGTCCAGCTCGCTGCGCATCTCCGCCAATACGGCCCGCAGCTCCTGCTCTTGCAGCAGCCACACGGCCTCATCCAGCTTGGCCGCCCACGCTTCCAGCCGGGTCACGGGAACGAACGTCTCGGATCGCTGCTTCGCGCTGAAGCGCACGAGCTTCTCCAGCACCTCCTGAAACCCTTTGATGGTGACCGGCTTCAGCAAGTATTCCTTCACGCCGTAAGATACGCTCTTCTGCGCGTATTCAAAATCGTTATAGCCGGAAACGACGACAATCTGGATGTCCACGTCCATCTCGGCCACGTGCCGGCACAGCTCCAGCCCGTCCAGCTTCGGCATCCGGATGTCCGTAAACAAAAAATCGGGGCGTTCTTCGCGAATCCGCTGCAGCGCATCCGTGCCGTTCTCGGCCGTGCGAATGCTCGTGATAGGCAGACCGGATTGCTCCACCAGCTTTTGCAAGCCTTTGCGAATCATCGGCTCGTCATCTGCGATCAAGATTCGGTACATGGCGAACGCTCCTTTCAAAGGGGAGAGGGTGCGGGGAGAAAAGGCTGGTGGGAATGACGGACTGGGCGTAACTTCGCAGCCGGGCATGTATCGTTTCGCTTCAGCTCAGACACGTTTTGTTCCGATCCCCGGATTGGATAAAAGATTTCAGCTGAAGGGATCGGAACAAAAAACTCGCCGCGAAACGATACATGCCCTCCGGCAGGACACCGCACCTCGCCCACTCACGAACCGCCTTTTCTCTCCGTGAAAAGGGATTAAAAAAACGCTTACATTTCAACCGTACTATTATAGAAGAGACGCAATTAACGGCGCGGCATCGAGATCGTCACGTTTGGATCTTTGCTTTTGAACTTCTCGGTCGCTTCCTTGACGACGTCGTTGCCGCCCTTCGATTTCCACTCCTCGATGACCTTCGGCCAATCGGAGATCGGCTCCTTGCCGTATACCATTTTGACCATATGCTGGAGCAGCACCGGAGCGGCATAATCGGATTCCGGCGCAATGTCCGGATTTTTGATATACGCTTCCAGACGAGGCTCGAATTGGATGCCGTCGCGTCCTTCGTTTGCCAACATTGTATCATAGATGCTCATCAATTTCTGCCCTTCCGGCGTCAGGCTAAGCGTGCCTTTGTTGTACTTCGTATCCTGCACCATCCACAGGAAAGCTTGGCGGTAGCGCTCTTCGTCCACCCCTTGCGGGTCCGTCGGCGATTTGTACTCGATCTTGCCGTCCACCGTCTTGTAGGTCTCCCCTTCAATGCCGAACGTAAAAAACTTCTCCGCCTCGTCCGACAGCATCCAATCGAAAAATTTGATGATCGCCTCCGGATTTTTCGCCTTTTTATTGATGAACCAGGCGCGGGTGACGGAGTTGTACAAGTAATAGCCGCCCTTGCCGTCCGGGCCGACCGGCGACGGAATCAGCTCAACCTTGGCGGTAGGGACGTTCGCCTGCAGCTGCTTCTCCCACTGCAGCGCTTCGTTGGCGTTCATCGACCACATGCCCGCCTTCCCGGCCAATATATTGTTTTTGTAAACGGTCGGGTTAATTGTTGCAAACTCCTTCGAGATCAGCCCTTCGTCGAACATCGTTTTATACGTTTGCAGCGCCTTCGTCATATTGTCGACGTTGAAAAACTTCGGCACGATTTGATCGCCCTGCTGCATGTGCATGGAGAGGTAAGGAAACGCGTCGAAGGGGCCGAAGAACGTGTCGGCATATTTGAAATTTTCGCGGCCCTGATACGGCTGTTCGACTCCCAGCTCCTTGAACTTCCGCAGCACGTTCAAGTATTCGTCGACCGTCTTCGGCACCGACAGCCCCGCTTTGTCGAGCAGATCCTTGCGGATCGCGGTCGCACGGCGCGAAGGGTTGGAGAGGAACTCGGGGATCGCGTAAATTTTGCCCTGATACGTCTCTTTCTGCCAGGCATCCTTCGGAATTTTCTTCAGCAGGTTTTGCCCGTGCTTTTGCAGCAGATCGTCCAAAGGCAGGAAGACGCCGGCCTGAACGGAGCCGGCCATCTCCTTGCCCGCCACGCCGCCGCTCCCCTGCACGACATCGGGAATGTCGTTGGTGGCAAACATCTGGATCATCTTCTGCTCGAATTCCTTGTGTGGGACAAGCACGATGTTCAGGTCCGTGTTGGTTAGTTCCTCCAGCTTTTTCACCCATTTGTCTTCGTTGATATTGGGCGATTTCTCCACGTGATTGAAGGCGAGCGTTCTCATCGAGATGGAAAATTTCGCTTTTTCGTTCGGGTTACCGGTTCCTTCCGCCGCCGGCGGCTCCGACGTCTTGGCGCAAGCGGCCAGCATGCTCGCAGCTGCAGCCGAGGCAAGCCCGACCTTCATCCATTTCTTCATACATACCCCTCTTTTCTGAGAAATGATATGGAGCAATTGCATTTAGTGTAAAAGGACGCCTCCTTCCGGGCATCGGCTATTGTCCACCCGGGTTGCGCTTTTTTTGGAGCAGCGCCCTGTTTTACCGGTATAGCAGCTCCCGATACCGGAGGCCAGAAGCTAAGATTTCACGGAGCCGACCATCATGCCTTTGACAAAATGCTTTTGCAGGAACGGATAGATGAGTACGATCGGCAGCGTCGCAATGATGATCGTCGCCATCTTGATGCCTTCCGGGTCCATATGTGCGAGCGAGCTGAACTGGGAGGCCGACGGGTCGATGTTGATTTCGTTCGCATCAATTAGTTGGCGAAGCTTCACTTGGAGCGGCCTCAAAGCCGGGTTGTTGATATAGTACAGCGCATTCATGTACGTATTCCAGTGGCCTACGGCGTAAAAGATGCCTAGGGACGCCATCACGGGCTTGGAGAGCGGCAGCACGATGCTCCAGATCATCCGCAGCTCGGTGCAGCCGTCGATCCGACCAGAGTCGATAATCTCCGAAGGAATCTGCATAAAGAACGAGCGCATGATGAAAAAGTTAAATGCGCTAATCGCGCCGGGAAGCAGCAGCGCCCACAGTGTATTCGTCAGGCCGAGGCTTTTCATCAAGATGAAGTTCGGCACGAGTGGGGCGCTGAATACCATCGTGATGAGCACCATGATGACGACGAGCTTCCGCCCCACATATTCTTGCCTCGATACCGGATAGGCGAGCGAGGCGGTGGCAATCAGATTGATGAGCGTGCCGACCACCGTAATGTACACCGTAATCCCGAAGGAACGCCAGATCGAAGCGTCGCTGAACACGTACTGATAGTTGATCCAGGTGAAATCGACGGGCCAGAATAATACTTTTCCGGCAATGACGGCTTCGGAGCTGCTGAACGATTGCGCCAGCACGCCGAGGAACGGCAGAAACATCGCCAGCCCGAGCAAGGTCAGAAAAATAAAATTTGCCGCATTAAACACTTGCCGGCTTGCGCTTGCTTTTTTCATAAGTCTCGCACCTCCCGCTTCCTGCTGCCGTTAATACAAGCTTTCCCCCGTCGCTTTCTTGCTGAGCGTGTTGCCGATGACGATCAGCACCAGACCGACGACCGATTTGAACAAGCCGATCGCCGTCGTATAGCTGAACTGCTGCCCGAGCAATCCGACCTGATAAATGTACGTGTCCAAAATTTCGCCGTTGCTTTTGTTGAGCGGGTTCAGGAACACGTAGACGCGCTCGAAGCCGAAATCCAGAAACCTGCCGATATGAAGCAGGAACATGATCATAATCGTCGGCAGCAGCGCCGGAATTGTAATGGATAGCGTCTGGCGCCAGCGGCTCGCGCCGTCCACCTCGGCCGCCTCGTATAAGTCTGGATTGACGCCCGCAAGCGCCGCGAGGAAAATGATCGTCCCGTACCCCGAATCGCGCCAGATGCCGGAGCCGATAAGCACGGTGCGAATCCACGATTCTTCACCGAGGAAGTAGACTGGCTCGAAGCCGAGCCAGCTGATGAACTGGTTCACCGCTCCGGTCGATGGCGACAAGATACCGATGGCGATGCCGCTGACGATGACCCAGGACAAGAAGTGCGGCATATAGACGACCGTCTGCAGCACCCGCTTGTACAGCACCAGACGCAGCTCGTTGAGCAGCAGCGCCAAGACGATCGGCGCCGGGAACGCGATGAGCAGATCGTACAATCCGATCAGCAGCGTATTGTTGAGGATGTTCAAAAAATCGTAATGGGCGAACATCCGTTTAAAATGCGCGAGGCCGACCCATTTGCTGCCCGGAATGCCTTGAAAAATATTGTAGTCCTGAAAGGCGATCACCGAACCGAACAGCGGAACGTACTTGAAAATGAAAAAATAGACGATCCCCGGAACCGAGATCAAATAAAGCGTTTTGTATTTCCACATGAACCGGAGTACGTTTTTACGGGTCCCGGCTTTGTAGCCGATCGTCTTCACCGCCTGCATTTTCACCGCCATGCCTGCCTCCTCCTTTTCCGTCTTCATGTAGCTTCATCCTACTCTGTAAAAACGCTTTCAACAATGGAATGCCTTTTCTCGCACTTGTGTTTTTTTTGGCTCCGGACTAAAAAAATGTCGTCAGTCGTCGAACGCGTGCCCGGACGTCCCATTTTATGCTATATTGTTGTCATCGATAAAAAAAAGGAGTCTTCAGTCATGCAGTTTGCCGGCTTTACCGCAACAGATTTTGAAACCTTTACAATAGAAGGCCTGGAGGGCCGGATGGAAGCGATCCGCTCGCGCATTCAACCCAAATTCGGCGTCATCAGCAGCGAGCTGCTGGATGAGATCGCCGTGCAAGCGGGAGAAGAGCTGTATTTGCACATCGCCAAGCATGCGCGCCGCAAGGTGAACCCGCCCGTCGACACGTGGATGTCGTTCTCGAGCAGCAAGCGCGGCTACAAGCAGCTTCCCCATTTTCAGATCGGCTTGTTCGACGACAGGGTGTTTATTTGGCTCGCCCTGATCTACGAGCTGCCGAATAAGCAGACCATTGCCCAGACGTACTTGGACCGCCTGCCGGAGATCCGCTCCGCGCTGCCCGAAGATTTCGTGCTTTCGTTCGATCATATGCAAAAAGACGCGGTACCGGTGCGGGATTTGGATGACAGCCAGTTCGAGCAAGCGCTCCGGCGTTTTCGCGACGTGAAGAAGGCCGAGCTGCTGGTCGGCCGCAACATTCCTGCCGATGATCCGGTGCTGGCGGATGGACAAGCCTTCCTCCGGCTGGCTAAAGAAACAATGATCTCCGCCCTGCCTTTATACAAGATGGCCAAGCTGTAAGCAAGGACAAGGCCTCCCTCCGGCTTAAGCCGATGACGGGGGCCTTTTTCTATGTTTTGCGGTGCCGTAGGTTCCACAGCGACACCCACTCTGCTCACATTTTTTACAATAATTAGCGGAATTGTGCACCTTTTGAAATCGGTTGCATATAGTAAATATAAAACGGGCGTCCATTTCAGGGAGGGGTAGGCATGAAGAAAACTGCGGTTCGCAACCTGCTGGCTGCGCTAATTGGTCTTTGGTTCATAGGCGCTCCGTGGATTCTCGGTTTTTCCGGCCATTCCGGAGCTGTATGGAGCAGCATGGCCGCCGGCTTTATTGAACTCGTCTTCTCAATGCTGGCATTGGGTAAAACGGGCTGGGGCTCGTGGCAGCATTGGATAGCGTTTTTGACGGGCGTTTGGTTCATGATGCTGCCCTTCGTATTCTCATTCGGTCTGGGGATGACCCTCTTCATTCTGGCGCTCGGCGTAGTGACAGTCCTCTTGAACTTTTATAATATGAATGAGGAGTCTTAAATATTGTTTTCAATTTTCTGAATTTTCCGTCATGTAAGCGGTCGTTTGTGGTATAATGAAATCGTAATCCACTAAACCGCAAATGAGGTGAGGATGATGTTATTTTCTAAAATCCTTGTTGCCTATGACGGTTCGAATTTATCGAAGAAAGCTTTGAAACGTGCGGTCGAATTGGTCCAGGAACAATCTCACAGCCTACATCCTCCGCGGCTCGAAATTATTCATGTGTACGCCCTTCCTACCTTTATCGGCAGCGAATATGCGGTTAACAACGATTATATTGAAGCTGCCGAAGCGACGATCGAGGAAGCCAAGTCGCTGATCCCGCCGACGCTAAACGTGAAATTTACGCTGACCCGGGGGCAGCCGGCTTATACCATCCTGTCGCATGCGGAAGAGATCGAGTGCGACCTGATTGTCATGGGAAGCCGGGGACTCGGAAAAATCCGCGAGTTCTTCCTCGGAAGCGTCAGCCATAACGTCGTGCAGCAGGCTAAAGTTCCCGTGCTGATTGTGAAATAAACCGGATTCCCATATCGTCGACAGACCGCCCGACCGGCGGTCTATTCGTCGTTGCGCAAAATTTATTTTAGCCTAAGCTTGCTTTAAAGTAAGGTTAAGCTTGGATGCCTATCCTAACATTGGTTGCAAAACCAATCCAACATCAGGAAGGTGAACCTGCATGAAGCAAACGTATGCGAAACGGGTAATCGTCTCCTCGCTGGCTCTTGCGCTTCTGCTCGGAGGCGGGGTCCTGTATGGAACCCGACAATCGGCGCACGCCGAGGATGCGGCCGCGCAGCAGCCGTCCGCGACGAAAGCGAAAGCCGGCCCATTCCAGGAGTGGTTCGGCAAGCGAAGCGAACGTGACGGCTCCAAGGATTCCGGCGATTCCGCCAAAGGCATGCCGATCTTCGAAGAAGCCGCTGCGATTCTCGGCACAGACAAAGCCTCGCTGGTCGCCTCGCTTAAAGACAAGACGCTCGTACAGCTGGCCGCGGAGAAAAACATGAGCGAAGCCGACTTCGTCGCCAAGCTGCAGGCAGCGCGCAGCAAAACGATCGACGAAGCCGCAGTCTCCGGGAAGCTGACCGCCGAGCAAGCGGAGAAGCTCAAAAGCCGCATGGCGGACCATCTGAAAAAGATGGTTAACCGTACCTTTGACGGCAACGGCCGCTTCGGCATGCATGCGGGCAAAAAACATTTGGGCATCACGCCGGACAAGCTCGCTTCCCTTCTCGGAATGACCGAGGACCAGTTGAAAACCGAGCTGAAATCGGGCAAATCGCTGACCGACATCGCGCAAAGCAAAGGAATCTCCAAAGCGCAGCTGGTCGGCAAAATCAAGGACGAAATGACCCCGTGGATTGAGAACATGGTCGATCGCAAGCCTTCGCAGGATAGGAAGAAATCTGAAACGACTAACAAGACCCCGTAGTGCTTACGTACCATACCGTCCCGATAGGGGCGGTTTTTTGCTTATCTGTTATGATATCTTTGCAGAAACGATGGCGTGTGTCACTTCATGCCTAGACTTCGTTTATACGCGAAGATCTCCTCGACGGCTCGATGATACCCGCCCGCAGCTCGAAACAAATCGCCAACTTCAGCGCAAACCTTTCGAATTGACGCATCCTTGAGTACGCGTTCCGCCGCCTCTCTGAGATCTCCTGCGGTTAAGCCTTCTTGATTCAGGTGGATGCCCGCACCGATTTCTGCCACGCGCCGTGCTACAACAGGCTGGTCGGCGCTTTTGGGAAATACAATCAGCGGCACACCATAATAAAGGCCTTCACTGGTGCTGTTCATGCCGCCGTGTGTGGTAAACAATTTAGCGCGTTGCAGTACTTCGAGTTGCGGTACGTAGTCGCGAACGATAAAATTCGCTGGAATGTCTCCCGATTCCGCAATCTGGGTTTGTCTGCCGATGGATAGAATTACGGTGCACTTCGTTTCGGCGAACGCCGCAAAACAGAGTTTGTAAAAATCCACGGCTTGATTAAAAACGGTGCCGAGAGATATGTAGATCAGGCGATGCACGAGTTGACTGCCGGTAGGTCGAGTATTTGTGCAAGCAAACGCCCACAGCCAAACATCGAGTCATGAATGATGTAATCAAAACGCTCTCCTTTTGTTTGCTCTAGAACACTGGGAATGACGATGTCGGCGGTACGCAATAGTCCCCCCACTCGAGCCCATGGAGTTCTTCCTCCGGCAAGGAACGCCTCCAAAAATTTGCCACTATCGAACGTAATCACTTCTGCGCCCGTCGGCTCGATGCGATCGCGAAATTGTTCCGCTACAAAGTAAACTACCTCTTCGCCACGACGGATAAGCTCTTGAACCACACCGAGGGTTGGGTTGATATGTCCTTCGGAACCTCCGTTGATCAGCAAAACGCGTGCCATAGTCATCACCTTTCATGAGGAAATATACCGCTCCGAGCGCCTGCCAGCTGATTTTTCGCGCAGGTCCCATAATCCTGTTCAAGATCTACGCAACATTTACAGCTTTAACTGTTTTTAATATATCATAAAGATGTATCAAAATACCTAACCTGAATCGCCTTCCAAATCAACGTTGTCGAACGTTCGTTCACACTATCGGACAATTTTGGTGTATAATATATGAGGCTCCCGAACTATGCATCAAAGAGGTGTGAGTCATGTTACCCGAATCGAACGAAGATTGGATCGAGCAATTGCTTAAGCTCAGCGACGAAGAACCGAAAATGACGGAAAAACAAACGAAAATCCTGCATGCGGCCATTGAAATTTTTGCCGAGAAAGGCTACGCCGCAGCTTCCACCAGTGAAATCGCGCAAAAAGCAGGCGTTGCGGAAGGCACGATCTTCCGTCATTACAAAACCAAAAAAGACTTGCTGCTGTCCATCGTCCTTCCGATCATGGCCAAGCTCGTCGCCCCGTTCGTCCTCCGTAATTTTACACCGGTGCTAGAAGCAAAGTATACCCGGTACGAGGACTTTCTGCGGTCGCTCATCCGCAACCGGCTGGAGTTCGCCCGCCAGCATTTGCCGATGATCAAAATTTTGATGCAGGAGATTCCATTTCACCCCGATCTTCAGGAGCAATTCAAGAACGAAGTTATGAACGAAGTATTAACGCGCATCAAAAAAGTGATTGTTTTTTTTCAACAAGAAGGGCAGATCATCCCCCTTCCTGCCGCCACCGTAGTCCGGCTGACCGCCTCGGTCATCATCGGCTTCCTAATTACCCGTTTCCTGCTCGTACCGGAACAAGAATGGGACGAGGAAGAAGAAGCGGAGACGTGCATCCGCTTTATTATGCACGGACTCGCCACTCGGTAAGCTGTGGAGACATACGCTTCATACTCGGGTTCCAAAGGAGACAGCTTCATGATTGTACACGGAGACCGGATCTATATCCGACCTCTTGATTTACCGGATGTCCCAGCGCTTCATCTGCTGCGGGCGGAAAACGAAACGTTCTTCCGTCCGTTTGAGCCTCTGCAGGACAGCAACGCTTTTACCCTCGACGCCGTACAAGAATCCCTGGTGAAGATGATCGCCGAACGGGAGCAGGACAGTGCCTACGCCTTCGGTATTTTCTTGAACGGCACAGACGAGCTTATCGGCCGGGTCAGGCTATCATCTATCGTTCGAGGGCCATGGCAGAACGCCAATCTCGGTTATTACATTTCCGAACGCTTCAACGGGCAGGGTTACATGTCCGAGGCGGTCGGACTCGTGCTCCGGTTCGCTTTCGAGAACTGCGGACTTCACCGGGTTCAAGCGGCCATTATGCCTCGCAATAGAGGATCGATTCGGGTCGTCGAAAAAAACGCCATGCGGCTGGAAGGCCTGGCCCGCAACTATTTGCAGATCCACGGCGTATGGGAAGATCATGCGATCTATGCCATGACACGGGAGGAATGGCCCCCGGCCCCCGGCGATCGGTCGGATTCGGCGCTGAGCCATCTGGAGTGAATAAGAAAGAAAAGCCGTCGCAGCGAACAATCGCATGCGGCGGCTTCTTTGCGTTCTTCAAGATTTCGATTATACGGGCTGTCCCGCTGTCCGGGTATCTGCGCGATCCGCGACGATAAAGCGGTACAGCAAGTACAAGGCAGCGATCGAAAGAACCGCTCCGGTCACGAACGGCACGCTGTGGTTGTAATCGTAAATGCCGGCCCCGAGCAGCGGCCCGGTAATGCGGCCCAGACTGTCCATCGAGGAGCTTAAACCGGAAGCCACACCTTGCCCGACCTTGGTCTTCTGCGTGATCAGCGAGGTGACGCACGGACGAATAAGCGCGTTCCCTGCGGCGAAGACGCTCAAGTAGATCGAAGCGGTAAGCAGGCTGCTGGAGAACAGGATCAGCACGAAGCCGAGCGCCGACAGCAGCAGGCCGATACCGATCACGCGGGATTCCTGCCCTTTTTTGACCAGCCGCCGGGCCACGCCGCCTTGGATCAACGCGCCGACTACGCCGCTTACCGCGAACATGATGCCGAGCTGCGTCGGCGTTGCGCCGATCTGATCCCGTTCAAACAGCAGCAGCGTCGCCTCCAGCCCCGCCAGCGTGAACGAGACGAAGAACGAAAGCACATACAAATATTTGAGCGAACCGACGAATGCGCTCCAACGAGAAGCTTTCGCTTCTCTTGATTTGCTCCGCATCTCCACGGTCAGCGACTCCGGCAGCATGAAGAAGGCGAACGCGAAGGTGGCCAGCGCCAGCGCGGAAGACGCGAAGAACGGCACCTGCAGCCCGAAGTGGCTCAGCAAGCCTCCGAACGCCGGGCCGAAGATGAAGCCCAGACCGATCGACATGCCGACAAGCCCCATGCCCTTGGTGCGGTTCTCCTCGGTCGTAATGTCCGCGACATAAGCGACGGCGCACGCGGTAGTTGCTCCGGAGAATAGGCCTCCCAAAATGCGCGACACGTACATCAGCACGAGGTTATCCCCCGCTAAGCCGAACAAGAAGAAGCTGACGCTAAAGCCGAGCGCCCCGGTCATGATAAGCGGGCGGCGCCCGATCCGGTCCGATAATCCGCCCCATACAGGAGACATCAGAAACGACGCCAAAGAATAGACCGACAACAGCATGCCGAGATGAAAGCTGTCGGCCCCCGATCCGGTGACGGCGTCGGGAAGCACCGGGATGATAATGCCGAAGCCGATAAATATCGTCATCAGCAGTACCATAATAATTGCCAGCTGTTTTTTCATATGCGTAACTGTTCCTCCCGATTCGTTGGTTGAACTAAAAACGGCCTGAGCCGCGGGTTCGGCCGAAGCCATTTGTAGAAATTATCCTTATCGTACCATAACTTTTTTGACGATGGAAACGAAAGCTTTTTAAGATTAACAAAATCGACAAACCTGCACGCGGGAGCCTTTGAAAAGCGCGGCCAGCAAGGCTTTTTTCGCCTCCGTTCGCCTCCCCGGTTAATTATTTGGCCGAGTTAACAAACTATTTATCAAAAACCGCTTGCATCCGTGTCGCTTTTTGCTATACTCATTTTGTTTGCTTTTTTTCCGACAAACGCTGGCATAGCCAACAATACTCGTACAAACGAAGGGTAGGGATGACCGTGGATCAAACGAAAACTCCTCTGTTTACCGCACTTAAGGAGCATGCCGGACGCAATCCGGTACAGTTTCACATTCCAGGACATAAGAAAGGTGTCGGCATGGACCCCGAGTTTCGGGAGTTTATCGGTGATAACGCGCTGTCCATCGACCTGATTAATATAGCTCCGCTCGATGACCTGCACCAGCCGACCGGCGTCATCGAAGAGTCTCAGAAGCTGGCCGCAGCCGCGTTCGGAGCCGATCATACGTTTTTTTCCGTGCAGGGCACGAGCGGCGCTATCATGACGATGATTCTCACCGTCTGCTCCCAAGGCGACAAAATCATCGTGCCGCGCAACATTCACAAATCGATTATGGCTGCGATCATTTTCGCCGGCGCGAAGCCGATCTTCTTGAAGCCGGTTCGCGACGAAAACCTCGGGATCGATCACGGCGTGACGACCAGCTCCGTCAAACGCGCGTTGGAGCGCCATCCGGATGCCAAAGCGCTACTGGTCATCAATCCGACGTATTACGGCGTGTGCGCGAACCTGAAGGAAATCGTAGATATCGTGCACAGCTACAATATTCCGGTACTGGTAGACGAGGCCCATGGCGTGCTGATTCATTTCCACGACAAGCTGCCGATGGCCGCCATGGAGGCCGGCGCCGACATGGCCGCTACGAGCGTGCATAAGCTCGGCGGCTCGATGACGCAAAGCTCCGTGCTCAACATTCGCGAAGGACGCGTGAACGTGCGCCGTGCGAAGACGATCATCAGTATGCTGACGACGACTTCGACGTCCTATATTTTGCTCGGGTCGCTGGACTGCGCGCGGCGGAATCTGGCGCTGAACGGCCACATGATGGCGGAACGGGCGCTGGAGCTGGCGAACTACGCCCGCGAAGAAATCAACCGTATCCCGGGACTGGAATGCTTCGGAGAAGAAATTTTAGGTACGGAAGCGACCTACGATTACGATCCGACAAAGGTCAATATCCATGTGCGCCATCTCGGCATTACGGGCTACGATGCGGAAAATTGGCTGCGCGAGCACTATAATATCGAAGTCGAACTCAGCGACATGTACAACGTGCTGTGCCTGGTTACACCGGGCGATACGCGCGAAAACATCGACATCCTGCTTGATGCGCTGCGCCAACTGTCCGAGGAGAACTACAACATTCGCCAAGCGAACGAACTGGTCATCAAAATCCCGAAAATTCCGCAGCTCGCCCTGGCTCCGCGCGACGCGTTCTACGGGGACACGGAGTTGATTCCGTTCAAAGAATCGGCCGACCGCATTATCGCCGAATTCATCTACGTCTACCCGCCGGGTATTCCGATTCTGCTCCCGGGCGAAGTTATCTCGCAGGATCTCATCGACTACATTACCGAACATATCGACGTCGGGCTGCCGGTTAAGGGACCGGAAGACCGCAGCATCGAATACGTCAAGGTCATCGTCGAAGCTCCCGCGATTTTCTAGAAAGCCAATTCAAGCTCTACGTATAAAATTCTCTGCATACGCCGGTAGGGTATATCCCTCCAGCCGCTCTTGAAACCCGTGAATTTGATTAGAGTTAGCGGTATTTTCACGGGCTTCAAAGGCGGACGTAAACTCTTACGGGATATACCCCACCTCTATTGGTCTGAGACTTTTCTATTTCTAGGAATTCTCGACAGCCTAAGCTTCTCCTCTGGAGAAGCTTATTTATTTTATGCTAGCGTCCCCTGCCGGACTTGTTCCTCCAACCATTCGATCACGTCGGCAATCGCATGCTCGTTATGGTGCTTGCCGTGGCGCTTGGCGGCGTCCAGAAGCTCCAGATGTGCATTGGCGACGGCGATACCGATACCTGCCCGGCGTATCATCTCCAGGTCGTTCAGATGATCCCCAAGCGCGATGCAGCGTTCCATCGGGATGCCAAGCTCCGCCGCTAACCGTTCCAATGCATGCCCTTTCGTCGCTTCCGGAGCTAGCATCTCGAAATATTTATCGTCCGAACGAACCCAGTCGACCTCCGTCCCTGCCGTCAGCCGCACGATCTCGGGTACGGCTTCGTCGAGCAGCGACGGCTCCCAGGCGAACAGCAGCTTGATCCACGGCTCGGACACGTCGTCATACGAATTCAGCCGCAGCAACGGAAATTTCTCCACGGCCCGGTGACGCTCCGTCGTTTCATTTTCCTGCAGCACATAAGGCGCCACTCCTCCGCGCACATACAATTCTGCGCCGATGCCGGGGAAGCGCTCAAGCACGCGCCCCACCGCTTCCTTAGCCGAGGCAGACAGCGTCCGTTCCCAGATGGCCTCTCCGCGGCTGAAATCGTGAATGACCGCTCCGTTGTACAAAATGGCCGGCGCATTCACCGGCAGCTGCTCCACGAAGGGCCGGACCGATCCGGCGATCCGCCCCGTTGCGAGCGTAAACCGGCCGCCGAGGCTCGTAAACCGTTCGATAGCGGCTCGATTTTCCCCGCTTATTTGTTTGGCGCTATCAAGCAGCGTTCCATCCATATCCGTGACCAGTAAATATCCTTCAAACCTTCTGTCTTTCATTGCTCTCTCCCTCTTCTCTGCCCGTCTACCGCTGCCGGAACAAGTATTGTATTTGATTTTTCTTAATGCTATGATGTTCATGGTACTTCAAACAAGAAAATCGTTCCAGTCCATATGTATAGGCAGGTGCATTCATCATGGCGCAAAGCGCTTATATCAAGTTCGTCGAAGGGTCCGCCGTTTCCTCCCTGACGTTAGATGAATTGAAGGCCCAGCTGGAGCATTACCGCGAGCAGCTAACGCTGACCGGCAAGCAGCTCAGCTGGGAATATGACGAAGCCGGATTTCCGTATGAGATTCAAACGAAACCCGAAGGGGAAGGCAAGTGGTTTTATTTAAAAGCAACAAGTCCTCGCTACAAATATATTGTGGCAGGCGTCGGATCAGAGACTTCTGATGAGACGCAAAGGCATTACGTCCAGTTTGTCCTTCCCGAGGATGCCACGCACGGCGACAAAGCTAAGGGCAACGAATTTTGCAAGTATCTCGCCAAGCTGTGGAAAGCGGAACTGCATTTATTCAACGGACGAACCATGTACTTCAATCCGCGCAAATAGACGTTCCAAAAGACCGTTGTCCGCCTTTGGCGGAGACGGTCTTTTTCGATTCTTCCCCCTGCCCTTCGCAGCCGCTTAAAACGCGAAAAACCTTTCTTGCAGGCAAGAAAGGTTTTTTACGGTATTCATTATTGCTGCTCTTGTTCTTCCACAATTTCGTTGTAGATTTGAACAACGCGATCCCACTCTTCTTCGTCTTCAATGCTCGCAAGAAAAGCTTCGCCGTCCTCTTCGTCTATCCGGAAAATAACGCCGTCTGCTTCCATATCGTTACGATCGAGAAGTACCGCATAGGCCCGGTCGTTAGCTTCGAAAGTGTATACCATCACCATCTCATGCTCGACTCCGTCTTGGTCGGTCACGATAAAGATATCGTCCTCATGATCGTGATCGCAGGAAGCGTCATGAATGTGATCGCTCATGGGAAAACCTCATTTCATCTTAATTTAATGTTCTCCCGTATCGTACCACGCACGATAAGACGAAGTCAATGAACCGGGTCATGCCCACCGTCCGCCGGCTTTACTCGGATGCGATCACCTTTTCCGAAACGACTGTATAATCGCTGCGCTCGTCCGGTTTGATCGAGAACTTCACAACATAGTTCCCGGATTCGGCGAATGTGACGTTAAACGGCCACGGGTACCAGAAGCTTTCTTTCTGGCCGTTGACGGCTTTCTCATGAACCGCCACTTGATCCCCGTTCGGAGCGTGGATCGAGATTTTGAAAGAAGAAATCGGCGTCGTCAAGCTGTCTACTTGCGCGAACACGGCAAAGTCGAGACGGTCGCCCTTCTTCACGCCGCCGAACGGCTGTTTGATCGAATAGTCGTCATTGACCTTCTTCGCAACAAACATATGTACGTTCGGCTTGGTGATGGAAACGGTCTTCGCAGCGTCGTCCCATTTCACGAGCGCCTGCAAAGATTCAGACAACACGCGAACGGGGAATACGGCGCTTCCCTTCGCGACAAAAGCGGGTGTCTCACCGTCTTTGAACGGCTTTTCCGCATTATTGATCATCAGCTTTACTTTCGGAAAACCTTCGAAATCGCCCCACATGGAGCTGGCGTACGCTCCCGCTGTTCCGAATAAGGAAAGCGACAGCACCAGCGTCAGCAATCGCGGCACCTTCATTTCCAGCAACCTCCATCATGTTCTTCGTTCTGCTATCTTATACTCCATAGCGCGGTAAGAGTTGCGCGCTTCGTCCAGAAAACTTTCAGCTTTTTTTAAGCGCCCCTCTAGATGTTGTGTGTGAAGAAGATTTTTTCCATTTTCTATACAAAATATGCCAACAAAAGCATCATTGTCGAACGATGCTCCGCAAAGCGAGCCGTGACGATTCGTGCGCTTGCCCGGGAAATTTCAACTCGCGCCCCCAAGGAGCTCCTGCAGCTTTTCTTCGCATTTACCCTTCAGCACGATAGGCATCATGGAGCAATGAAACTCGTAGCCCTGGAATACATACATGACATGGTAATGACGCTCCGGGGTCACTTCCTCCAGAACGATGCGGCATTCGCTCCGGCGCAGCCGCTGCTTCGCATGGTTATGTTCCCGCTCGGCCAATAGCAGCAGCCGTTCGAAAAGCCCTCTCCATATTCTGGATAGCTTCATTGCTTCGGCATGCTTCCGATCGCGTTCAAGTGCCTTAAGCAAATAAAGCGTGACGACATACTGATGCACCCACGGTTCCACCGTCGTATTCCGCATGTTCCCTCACCTGCTGGATTAAAAAAGATTTGATTTTATTATATAGAACATTTGTTCCCATTACAAGGGGATAAGATGTATTAAATTTACCCAAAATGTGACAAACCCATCTTGAATCGTGTAAGATAACCATGGTAAATTTAAAAGCATATCCGGCTGGAAGCCTTAACGAGCGGAGGAACCAAGTGAGTCTGCAAATTCAAATGATAGGTACGGGAAGCGCATTTGCGAAAACGTACTATAATAATAATGCCTTGGTTTATGCCGGCGGCTTCACGCTGTTAATCGACTGCGGTTATACCGCGCCAAGAGCTCTGCACGAGCTCGGCGTCTCTCTCGAACAGATCGATGCGGTGCTTATCTCCCACACTCACGCGGACCATATTGGGGGACTCGAAGAGCTCGCCTTTCGCTATATGTATACGTTTAAAAGAAAAATACCGCTGCTCCTATCCACCAATCTGGAAACAATCCTATGGGAGCAATCGCTGCGCGGCGGACTGGAGAATCTAGCGGAAGACGTTACATCCCTTAACGATTACTTCGAGGTCGTTGCACTTAGCGAACATACACCGACAACCCTCCATCCCGGACTGACGGTCGAACTCCTCCCGGCCGATCACATCCCGGGCAAGCCGTGCTATTCGGTCCTGCTTAACGGCAAAATCTTCTTCAGCGCCGATACCCGGTTCAACGGCCCGCTGCTGTACGAGCTTCATCATAAGGGCTGCACCGTTTTTTTGCATGATTGCCAGTTGTACTCCCCCGGCATGGTTCACGCCACGTTGGACGAGCTGCTGACGCTGCCGAAGGCGATTCAGCAAAAGACGCTGCTAATGCATTACGGCGACGATATGCCTCAGTTCATCGGCAAAACCGGGGACATGACATTTATCGAGCAGTTCAAGACGTACACGTTCGAAGCATAAAATGCCTCCGTTCGGCGCATGATAGTCCGTGGAGGCGATACCGCATGGAACAAAACAAGCAGCAAGTCGTAGCCGTACGCAAAAACGGCGACGGCGACATCGTCGAATTAAAGCTGTCTTCCGGCCAGGTGGTCGATTACTTGGAAGCGCAGCAGCTGGCCAAAAACGGACAGCTTGAGAACGTGAACGTATTCCGCGGAAGAGACGGAGACGAGCATTTGCGTTCCAACGCCGACGGAGATCCAAGCAACAATCTCGATAACCTGCCCGGATTTTAAACTCGGAGAACCAAGCGCAGCCTAACCGGCGATTCCGCTTGGTTTTCTTTTTTGGAACCCCAAAAAAGTTTTTACTGAATTTGGGAGTTCAAGCAGGAATTCCACCTCCCGATACAGAATTTCTTTAGTACTAATAAAATCTACGGATCAGTCGGGGGTTGGAGTTCCAATATGAAAGGTAGCTGGATCTTCCTCATTTATACCGGTTTGGTTTGCACTTCCTCCCTCTACCACGATCAGGCCTCAAGTCCGCTGCTGCTCGTTCTCGCATCCCTTGGCTACGCACTCACACATATCCGTTCCGTTCACACGTTCATACCGGCACTGCTTGCCGTCCAACTCAGTCTTCTCGTCGCGCTTCACGCCGCAAGCTTAAGCGACTGGTGCTTTCCGCTTTACCTGCTGCATATGTGCAAGCTATTTTACGGGACGCCTCCTTTTCGTTATGCGGTTAGCGCCAATGCGGCCTTGATGCTGGCTTATGCTCTCATTTCGATGGCCGGCGGCCCCTTCAGCTGGAGCACGCTGATCGAAGTTGTGTTTACGGCAGGAACCTACTTGCTGCTTGCTTTTATGTTCCGCAAATACATTTATGATATCGAGCAGCAAAAACAGCTGCTTACCAAGGAGAAGAAGCATCTGAGTACTCACGATTCGCTAACAGGCCTATATAATTTTCAGGAATTTCATAAACAAATGGAGCAGCTCGTCAAGCAAAAAGAGCCCGTCATCCTCGTGCTCATCGATTGCAAAGATCTCAAATCACTGAATACGACAAACGGATTCCAGGGAGTGAACAAAATTTTGCGACAAGCAGCCGAGCTGCTGCGCATCATGTTCCCCGACGCTTTGTTGATATGCCGGTACGGCGGGGACGAATTTGCAATCGTGCTCCGATCGGACGATATGCAAGAGACGGTCAATGCCGTCACGCAGCTGCTTGCTTCCGAGTTTCCTAAACTGACCGGCATCGAAATCAATTTCGGCATGGCCTGCTATTCGCGGGACGGGGTGACCAAGGACGATCTGATCGTCGTCGCCGAGCACGGACTCTATATGATGAAGCGGGAAAGCTGGCTAAAGCGCGAGGAGCATATGCTGCGGTCGGAGAAGCTTCGCGTCGTCGGCGAGCTGGCTTCGGGCATGGCGCACGAAATCCGCAATCCGCTGACGACGATCAAGGGGTTTCTGCAGTTGTCGAAAGCCGGGGATTACAACATTGAGCCTTGGTATGAGCTGATTATGGACGAAATTAACCGGATGAGCATGCTCACCGCCGAATTTTTACAATTTTCCAAGCCGCATGTCACCCAGTATAAAATTCAATCGATTCAAGGCTGTATTTACCGGGTTCTCTCGCTTCTGGATTCGGAGACGACGAGACTCGGGCACCAAGTAAGGTTCGAACATGACGACCGGGATATCCAAATGCTGATGGATCAAGATAAAATGCTTCAACTGCTGCTAAACCTGGTCAAAAACGCCTTTGAAGCGATGCCCGAACAAGGCGTCGTCCGAATTCGGCTGTTTGCCGCGGGACCCGATGCCGTGATTGAAATTTCCGATACCGGCAAAGGCATTCCCGAGTCGGAGCTGGATAAAATTTTTATCCCGTTCTATACGACCAAAGATTCCGGAACGGGTCTGGGCTTATCCATCTGCCATAAAATCGTTCAGGATCATGAAGGCACTATAGAAGTAGAGAGCGTGCCGGACGAAGGCACCAAATTTACGATTACTTTGCCGACGTCCGGGACAAACGATCTTATTGAACCATGCGAGAGCTCAACGTGTACAACGATTTCCGTATAAAAGAGACCCAAGCTCTCCCCGGGCGATGCTGGGGAAACTCCGTCATATAGCTGAGCCAACCGATTGCCGCCCCGATGGCTGCCCCTCCCAACACTTCTTCCGGCAAATGGCCCAACCGCTCTTCCAGCTCTTTGTCTTTACGATGCACATGAGGAGGATGCTGCTCCGTTAATTTAACGAGCACATCCTCCAGCTGGTTTACCTCCGATGCGATCATGCCGGCATGACGGCGAATCCCCATGGCGTCGTACATCACGATCAGACTCAGTACGGCTGCAAGCGAAAACGAAATGGAAGAAGCGCCCTTCTTAAGCCCGACATAAGTCGCGAGCGAAACGACTCCGGCCGCATGCGAGCTCGGCATACCACCAGTCCGAAACAGGTCCGACCACTCAAAACGGCCGCACTGACGGATCCGGTCGGGTATTTTAAGCGCTTGTGCCGTACCTATAGCGGCAAGGGACGTCCATAACGCCCGATTCATCAGCCATCACCTCAAGCTTAGCATCGTAATCCGCCGCCTTTTCTATACTTGGCTTTTCACTCCCATCGCTTCCAGCACGAACCGGGAAAATAAAAAGGCGGAAAAGCTCCGCCCTTTTTTACCGGAATACGCTTCGAACCTGTGCCTGCGCTCGCGAAACCGCTTCCGAATACTGCTTTTCTGTTTTAATCCGAAATGTAAAGGCATCCCCCAAATTTTGCTTGCGAAGCATATCCGCTTCGACGCAGCCCCAACGAAGCTTGCGCAGGAACGTCATCCAGCCCGGCTGTACGTCGCTTCCCGACTCCAACAGCGGCGTCAATGCCGTGAGACAGCTTTGGCGGTATATGCCATGTAAGGGCTCGGGCCGTCCCGATACCTCCGGCAGCACGGCATCGTAGCCGAAGACGCTCCGGTGCTCCGCCAGGAAAGAGGCTGCTCTTGCCGAAATGAACGGCATGGCCCCGCCGGTTACCCAGAGCTCCGGGTATCTGGACAAGGTGAGCGCCGCATGAAGCCCGCCGAGAGGTCCGCGGCCCGGGTAAAAATCCGTAATGATACGTACGGACCGGGGAACATGTTCAAGAAAAATTTTGGGCTCGTTCGTTACGATAATGACTTCTCCGCAGATCGTAAGCATTTCGCGGATTTGTTTCGCTACGACCGTTTCACCAGCCAACACCAACAGTTCCGCGGGACGGCCTTCAATACGCCGCGGGTGACCGCCCGCTAATAGCACTCCGGTCATCATAACGTTTTCACTTCCCCCATGTAATGTGATTCTTATCTTCACTATACACGTCGGGTGAAGCGCTGCATGTTACAAAGATCACAAAAAAATATGAAGATTTAAGGAAGTGTGATGAAAATCACATCACAAATCTTGCAAAATAGGGTATGTTAGATACAACAAAACCTACAGAGGTCTTAACCAGACCGACGCCGGAGGTATGTACCATGACGGATATGCTGCAACGAAAACCGGTCAGCCAAGTGGCCAATTCGGATTGTTTTACGGAAGAAAGCTTAACGAAGCTTAAGGAAATTATGTATGAAATGAGAGCCGAAACCGGAAATCATTTGTTCTGGGAAGGCGATACGGCCGATAAGCTGTATTTTTTGAAGCGCGGTCAAGTGAAGATTACGAAAGCCAGCGATGAAGGGAAAAGCTTCATCCTTTATGTCTATAATACCGGAGACTTGTTCGGACAGGTCGATCCTTTCCAAAACTCCGTTCACAGCTTTAATGCTGAAGTCACGGAAAACTCCATCATCGGGGTCATCCAGCAAAAGGATTTGGAAGTCCTGCTGTGGCAGCACGGGGATCTAGCCGTCGAGTTCATGAAGTGGATGGGACTTATGCATCGGATGACCCAAACGAAATTCCGCGATCTCATGATGTTCGGCAAGCCCGGCGCTCTCTGCTCGACGTTGATCCGGCTTTGCAACACGTACGGCAAAAATCACGGATCGGAAATCGTCATCACCAAAAAGCTTACGAATAGCGAGCTTGCCGACATGATCGGCGCAACCCGGGAGAGCGTTAACCGGATGCTCGGCGATCTGAAACGCGCCAACATTATTGCCATGGAAAACAACTACATCGTCGTAAAAGATTTGCCTTATCTCCGAGACATCTGCCAGTGCGAGAATTGTCCAGTTGATATGTGCCGCATTTAGAGCCGGGTCAGCATCGAAATCGGGAAGCTGGCGTCCGGCTCTTCCCCTAATATCCCCCAAGCCATAATACCGTTCACATAGCTTAAAGTAAACGGAAGCTGTACATGCTCAGCCTTATACACTCCTGGCGGAAAATCGGACGGATCGAGCGTATAAGCTTGCGCCGTATAATATTTGCGCTCGATCACAGAGCGCTGGCTCGGAAATTCCGCCCGGTCCATCTCCTCCCGCAGGTTCTTCATTTCCTGTTCCAATTCGGCCATGGTCATTTGGCTGTATAATTTTTTCATCTGCGATTCTCCGTTCCAATATATTGTTCTGCGAGTTTAATCAGGTCAATAAGTGTAACAAAGTTTTAATGTTCTTTTTCCGGCAATATTGTATAATAGATTTATCCGAATTTGGAAGAGAGGACCACTTCGAATCTTAACATCAGCATTCCACTGCCGCTCTACTCTTGAGCGGCTTTTTACTGGAAAGCGGTTGCTTAAGCCTGGTCCGCTCTGTTATAGTAAACGTTAATTTGCCTCTTCACCCTGCTGCAAAGGACTGTTGGAGATGATTATTATGGAAAAAAACAAGCGCAGCTTTTTTCGTTTGCGCTTTCAGCAGCCGCTATGCGCGGAATTGAAAATTATCGGAATGGACGATCTTGAGCCGGAATTCAAGACGACGAAAGCCGCCATGCTGGATCTTAGCGCCGGTGGAGCCCGCTTTTTTACCGCAGCCCCGCTGCCGGATGAAAGCCGTTTATTGATCGAGTTGAAGTTCACCGCTCTGGCCAAAGAATACCGGACGCTGGGGATGCTTGTGCGCTCCGGGCAGACGGAAATCGGGCATCCGGAATACTGCATTCAGTTTTCACATAGCGAAAAGGAGACGGCGGCTTTGACCAGCATGATCAATCAATTAGCGATCAAGCTTCGCAAAACCACCGTCATCTCGCAGTGCAGCTTCTGTACCGAAGAAGATCTGGCCGAATTCGGAATACTACGGGCGGAGACGGCCAGATAACCCGGCGATCAAATACGTTTTGCCAGAATCGGTATACCCGACCCAACTGCGGAACAATAATTGATCCGGGCGAAGAGAATCGTAAAGATCCTTGAGGCCCAGCACAGCCGCTTCGATCCCGTACTGTCCGAACGCTTCGAACAAAAAGCTCGTCCTCTCCTTATCGGTTCGCCGCCGGTCCAGCTCCTCGGCGATCCATTGCTTATCCTCGTCCAGCAAAATCATATCCGTCCATACCGTCACCCGGCCGTCAGGTTTTACGAGCGACAGCAGCATCCGGTTATAATCCGAAATCAGGCTGTTCCGAAGGTATCCCAGCGCCTCGACGATTTGCCGGGTTTCATTTTCATTGTATTTCTCCATATAACCGTAAAATTGCATGAGCGCATCCGGATAAAACAATTGCGTATGAACACCCGAGGAAACAACGAGCGAAAACGCTTTTTTCAAATGAGGCATCGCCTCCAGCCCGCGCACGCGAAACGCGCAGTCCCTCAAGTAATCCGTTATTTCCCCGGCAGACTTACCTTCCGTCAGCAGCTCCTCAAACGTTTCGTAGAAGGAAATTTGGTCCAGCCGGGTATAGTCGATTCGCGTTAAAGAACGAACCCGGTTGTTAGCGATTGCTCCGGCCGAATCGAGCCATTCCTGCAGCATATTGTCTTCCGTATCCAGCGCGGTTACCTGCTGAAAATGAACGGAAAGCCGAGGGAGCCCGACATCACCGTGATTCCCCGCTCCCAGTACGACGGCTTTCTCCGGCATAGGCAGCAGCGATACGGAATCCTCGACAAGCCGGTTGACGTGGTACCGATGTGTTCCCCATTCCTGCTCGCCCCAATCCAGCGCTTCTTGCTCCGGTTCCGGCTGCTCGTTCTCTCCTCCTTCGATATGCGGCTGAAAATGCGCCCATCGAAAATCTCTCATCAAAGTCCCCTCTTTTCAAATGCATGTCTAACATGCTCTATTATACCATAACGAATGTATAGGGATAAAAGAGAGATCCATGGCGGAATAAACCCATATTTACAAAAACAAAAAAATTTGTAGGCTAACGCTTGACATTATGCGCCCATCTTGGTATTATGGAAAACGTCCCCACAAGATATGAAACATGACTTGTTAGCTCAGCTGGGAGAGCACCATCTTGACAGGGTGGGGGTCAGTGGTTCGAGCCCACTACAGGTCATTATAACAGAAAGCCGCGTTCCTTTATAGGACGCGGCTTTTCTCATTGTAACAGCAGGTTTAAAATTACTGATACAGATGCAAAAATAGCAATTTGGGGACAAATTGGGGACGCGCGAACCTCGCCCCCCCTTAACAACCGGTTGGAAAGGCTAACAATTCAATGAAGAAATAAATTCCCAAATGCAGCATATAGTATGATGATATGCCTATTAAATTCCGGGGGGAAAGCGAATGTCTCCCAACAATAATCCGGTTTCAGGATTGAATCAACCGATCTATGTTAAAAGCCTTCAAACCATTACTACCCCAAACATTGTATCTTCACCATCTTATGCAGCCGCACAGAGCGGCACATTTTTTGCAATACCACTCAATCGCGCTCCGTGGCCGCTAACGGATTTCTTGCTATCCAACTTACCAACCCTGCCAACTCGAGAAAGACGCTTTATATCCAGAGAGTTTCGGGAGGGGCTACCGGCGGACCCGTTGTTATTGATTATGCTGGTGAAATTGCTATACCTCCTACTACAACAAACAATACAAACCAAACGAACCTTCTGTCACTTAATATAGGCTGGTTTGAATTGTAACTTCATGGATGAACCGTACACCTGCCAGCTTTCCCCCTTGTCTCCTTCCTCTCATTCCTACGTCTGGATTAACGTGATCCGTTCAGGATCGACCGGAGACCAAGAAATATATCTTTCTCTATCCAGCATGGATGAAAAACCTTCAAGTATGCTTCTTGGCGTTTCCTGATCTTATTTGTCTAATGATTGCGGCGGTTGTTGAGTAATGATGCACAGAACTTTCCGCGCCGATCCTCTTCATGGAATTCCCTTTTTGGTCTAATAACTTATCAAGATACCTACACATCCACTGTATGGCAATCGTCATAGCATATTAAGTCCTAATTAATGGAGGAGACTATATTGTCCGAATGTCTCAATTGTCCTACGCAAACAGTTTTTGATCCGCCTAGAGTTGTGTATGAAGATTTTTTTCATCCTCAACTTATTCAAGTTATTCATCCAATTGAAATCGTTAGACGGCATCGATGCGTTCCTGTTCCCCATCACGTTGCTACTTTTACAGTACGTGATAAATTTTGTAATAAACCTACTGCTTTCATTAGAAGTCGAAAATTGAGAAAAAATCAAAAAGATAATTAGGCCTCCGTACAGTTGGATTTGCGCCCCCCTCATTTAACACAGGCTCGTTCGCCTCCCCGTCCGTACATCCTGTATATTCAGCTACTGCATCGCAAATAAACTGTTCAAACGTCTTCCCAAGAAGCCGGAAAGCATTCATCGGCTGTTTTACGGGCCGGGTCCAGGATATGATGGCCGGTGATGTCCGTCGCCGGGTTCAGACCGTACTGGTAGCAGGCGTAGGCCAGCACCTCGGACGAGCGAAGACAAACTGGGGAAGAATGGGGGCAATTGGGGGACAAACACCATTCTCAAGCGGGTGACAATAATTTAGTAATCAAATCACCATATAAAGCTATTAAATTCCTATATTTTCAATTCAATAAATCTACTATACTAAAATTGTTAATTGAAGAAGGCGTCGATCTTCTATTAATAGATGAATCGAAGAAAAGAGGTATGGAGATGTTCAAGAAATCCCTCATCTTTGCGCTGGTCTTCTTGCTGGCTCTCGCTGTGCCTGTCAGTGCGGCAGCCAATTACACGTACTCCAAAGTAACGGCTTCCAATGGCGTCGTATTGCATGCAATGAAAGCTTCGCCCAACGATATAAAACTAAAAGCGATCAGCAGCAATTTAAAAAATCAAAGCAGCTACGGCATCAACGGCGGATTTTTCGGTTCCGGCGGAACTCTGCTGTCGATTGCCGTAAATAATCATGTGCCCGCAGGCGGCGGCTCCATCGGCGAGCTTTATAGAGGCGCGGTGAACGTTGGTTACGCGCGCGGAACACTGGTATGGGACGCTAAAGCAAGCAAATATTCGGTACAGGTCGTCAAATGGGCTAGCGAGCTGAACGTATCGGATACGTCCAACTATTGGGCGCAAGGCGGAATCAGCATGCGCTTAAGCAGTGACTCGACCTGGAAAAGCCAAGCAACCGCTGAAAATATTCCTGGAGGCGTAAACGGCACGGCCTCCGGCCGATCGGCGCTGGTGTACAACTCCGGAGGAAACATTTGGCTCGTCGTCACCAATACGACCTGCACCCCCGAGCAATTCCGTACCGCGATCAAAGAGAAAATCGGCTCCGGCACTTTGGTTGACGGCATATTTTTAGACGGAAGCGGTTCTTCCCAGATGAAAACTCAAACGTCCACAGGACAAGTCGTTGAGGTTACCGGCGACGGACGAACCGTATACCAGATGGTCACATTCAAATAATCCCTGCCAATCCGTTAGCGATGCCCTGTCAAGCATTCGATGCTTTACGGGGCATTTTTTCATACTCCCCTCTTGACTTCTTCCTTCATATGCGGTATAGTACTTCTTGCGACAACAAATACGACGTGACTTGTTAGCTCAGCTGGGAGAGCACCATCTTGACAGGGTGGGGGTCAGTGGTTCGAGCCCACTACAGGTCATAAAGAAAAAAACCTTGAAGCCAAGCTTCAAGGTTTTTTTCTTACTCATTATACTATCGGGTGAACGTAACGTAAGCCTGGCCTCATTCAGCCCCGCATCGCCGCTCTTAAATTAAGCTGATCATAATACCGGACAAACAGCTTCGTCGTGTTGATCGCATCGACCAAGGCGGAGTGGAATCTGCCTTCCTTCTCGATACCGGCCAGTTCAATCGCATCCTTCAGCTTCATTTGATTGCGCTTGACCAGCAGCTGCGAGATCGGCCTCTGAATGTCATGGTAATGGTTCAGCCAGCTTTGAGACAGATCGAACCGCCTGCAATGTTCCAGCAAAATTTTGCGGTCATCGACCCCCCAGCTGCAGAAGTAAACCAGCTCGGAGCCGATCCATTCCATGAAACGGTCGTACCCCTCGCGAAACGGGACTACTTTGCCCAGATCCTCTTCTTTCAAGCCGATAAATTTTAACGTCTTTTTGCCGAAGCGTCCTTTAATTTCAGGAAACGTATAGCATTGAAAACAATCCGTTACGGCTTCGCCCGGGTCATACGGATTCAGATTCACTTTGCATGCGCCGATCTCCACGATTTCCGGGATGTCGCCTTTAACGGTTACATATGTAGTCTCTACATCAAAGATGACTGCGAGCATTCTTCTCTCCTGCTTAAGAAATTTGTTCTAGTTTGTCCAACCTCTGCGCATCGTTATACTTTAGCGAAAAATTAGAACGGCTCAATTCGCCGGGTCGGCTTCGAATCGCTTCAATAATTTCTCCTGGTGGGCCTTGGCGGCATCTTCCAATGTAAAACCGTACTTATCGGCCAAAATCGCCAGATTCGCCAAAATGTCCCCGAGCTCTCCCATCAGCTCCTCCTTCAAAACAGGCTCAGGCTTTACCGCTTCGTCCGGACGATCCCGGCCGATTTCATACGTACGCACGGCTTGCGCCAGCTCTCCCGTTTCTTCCATCAGAAAACCCATACGTTCAAAGACGCCGTATTGCGTCCAATTTCGCTGTCCGTAAAATTGCATGACCCATTCCTCAAAATGCTTCATTCAGCTCTCCACCTTTTCCGAATAATGTCTAAAGTTCTCTATTTTCAGTTCGATCGGACAACTACAGGGTACCACAATTTCATAATCCGATGGAAGGCCTGTACAAAATAAAGAAGACGGCCCTTCGATATCGTATCGGATAAAGGCAGCCTTTGTCCGGGGCATCGCGTACACCTCGATATAAATTAGGGATTGACAGCGCCTGCATCCCTTGTTATTATCCAATTAATCACATCGGATTTATATATTATGTGCCAATCGACCTTGCCCCCTCCTTTCTTTGTCGAATTCTGATAGATAAGCTCAGTGCCCGATTTACCCCGCTCGTCCTCTCCTCACAATGCGGAAAAACCGTGCAGCTATGCGTCTGTGCGGTTTTCCGTTCCTTCTTTCGCCACATGCAGCCCAGCTTGCGCTGTCTAATCATTGGATGTTTGTCTATTTTTACGTAATCTTTAGTAAAACTTTATACCATTTTGAGTGCTATTTCACAATTTTACGCATATAATGTGTCTATAATTGTCATATTGTGACTCGAAAAGGAGAAAACTTATGTACTATTGCCTCGCTTGCCAGAAGCTTCACAAGCCGAACCCGCTCAAGAAATACGTCGTCTTCAAGACAGGTTTCCACTTCATCAATTCGATGAAATATAACGCAGGCATTTGTCAGGTTGTCTCCGATTCGAAAGAAAACGTTAGTATTAGCCCGGTATCCGCTTAATGTCCTGCACATGCGGCCGGGCTTTTCTTTTTTTACACCCCCGCTGTTCTTGGGAAGTTGCTTATGCCGGTTAATCCCAAGCTTTCGGCTTCGTATTCGGGCGTTTCGTACGAAGTCTGTCCAGCAGAGGGCGCTTTTTTTTCGCTTCCATCAGCATACGAATATCTTCCATCAGCTTTCTTAGCCGCTCCTGATCTCCGTGACGGTGCTCTTTCAACTCATCGTACAGATTGCTTCTCACATGCATTCCTCTCCTTATGCCAATTCCCGCTGTCTCGCCGCTGTTGACGGCGTACGTTTCGTGGATGAGACCGGCTGTACGGCCAATATGCGATCGATGGCAAAGCATCGGACCGCTTCGCGCTCCATGCAATAAGCCCGAATGAAAGCAGGCTGTACGGATCGAATGACGATCCTCCGTTTGCTGAATTGCCCGGAACGGTCCCCGTAAATGATCTCAACCATACGCCCAGTGTACTTTTGCCATGGAAGCACGATTTTCCCCTCCTCGAAACAGGAACGTTTGTTCTTCTATCTTTATTATATACCAAACATGCGTTCGTAATTCAAGTGGTGGAATTTTCTTTTCAAGGGGAAAAATAAATAAAATGAACTTGACGGGAGGGTTGTCCTTGGGGTTGAATCGCAAAATAAAAGGCACCCCGCGAGGGATGCCTTTGGATCGATCGGCCTAACGGCGCTTGCCGCCTTTCCTGCTCCAATCGATGACGTTATCTTTAGGTTCTGCATTGACTTCTTCGTTGCGCAGCATCTGCGACAAGTCCTCGATCGTTTTATCGAGCAGCTCGCCCTTATGCTTGGAAAACAATCGCCGGCGCTCTTTGAGCAAAACGTCGAGGATCAGCTTCTTTTGACGGTTACTGAACAGCATGTTCGTTTCCCCTGCCGTTTACTTAATTTTTTCTTCATAGGACAAGCAAGGCTTGCCCGAGGAACGCATCACCAAAGCGGAAGGCATATCCGCGGTTTTGAAGCCGTAGGCGCGGCAGCCCCTGGGAAAACTCGGCTCCCAAGTCACATAAAAGTGCTTGCACTTTAAACAATTTATTTTCGTATCGCGTTTTGCGTTTCCGGAATTCATGCGCGCCTTATCTCGTCGATTGGAAAAATTCGACCCATTCGCCATCCGGGCCATAGAAAAAGAAATAACGCG
Organism: Paenibacillus tyrphae; assembly: GCF_000722545.1. GTDB lineage: Bacteria > Bacillota > Bacilli > Paenibacillales > NBRC-103111 > Paenibacillus_G > Paenibacillus_G tyrfis. Next base: position 437,235 of record NZ_JNVM01000004.1, on the reverse strand, counting down.
AGCCATTCGGCAGCGTCGTAATCTCTTGATCGATTAAACGCACGTCGAGTTCTTTGATGCGGGCGAATTCTTCCTCAATGTCGTCTACCGTAAAAGCGACATGGTGCACTTTGCCTTCCGCCGGAAGCCCGTCGTTATAGCCTTGGATCAGCTCCAGCTCCGTCTCACCCGACTCGTTGAACCCGAGAAAAGCCAGCGTGACGACGCCGTTCGTATGTACGAGCTTATCCTTCAGCTCAAGGCCCACGACGTCTTTATAAAACCGCACCGACGTATCGATATCCCGGACCATAATGCCCACGTGTTCTATTTTTTTGCGTGCCATCCGTTTTCGCTCCCTTATCCGTTCATTTCCAGTACAACAAAATGATTATATCACAGAACGGAGACGGAAGCCCATGAAGGCTCATGCGCTCTCCATAGCTTTATTTTCGTTATTTCGGAGGAAGGCCGCGAAGCAGCTGACGAATGTTTTTCACGCGGGCATCCGCACGTATCAATCGGACCGACCCGAACTGTACCATGGACGCTGCAGAAATGGCGACAACCCGCACATCCCTGACGCTAATGACCGGACTTGTGTTGGTTACATCCATCTGCACTGCCGGTTCCTGCCGGCCGATCGGAAGCGGGGCCGAATAAAGGGAATAAGCGCTCAAATGTCCTTCATCCCCATAAAAAACCGGAATTTCCCGCTGGACGGCAAAAACGTAAGTCACCGGAGAAAAATCGATTAAATCCCCTATAAAAACCGTAGAAGCATAACCGGTATCGTTAACCTTCAAGCTTCTGACAACGGATGTCCGCGGAGCGCAAGCCATCATCCTCTCGCCGAGGCAAGCGGTACCAGCGGCCCAATGATAAGCGATTCCGGCGGCGTATCGAACACGCTGGACAAGCTAATGACCTCGGCGTCACCGATCAGGAAAACCGACGAGCTGGCAACGCCCACAACTCTGATGTCGCCGACACAAATCTCTTTATTCTCCACCTGCAGAATCATTCTGTGCCTCTCCTCCTGTTTTTCGCTTTAAGAAATATTGTTCAAGCCCAAGCCGAATATCCCGGATCACTTTGTCCGTAATGCTCTGTTCCTGCTCCGTAGTCAAAACGACTGTATTCGGGTCGAGTCCGTAATTTAAATAATAATCGATCCGTTGCCCGATCTGCCCCTGGAGATCGCCTAAGATAGATTCGGTCGTGTCCTCATCCAGCTTAACTTGGTATTTCCCTTCCAGTTGTACCAATTCAGCCGGACACGACTGCTGCAAATAATCCGTCACCCGCTGTTGAATACGTGCAAACGACTCCGATTTGGCGGGATTTGTTCGAATCGTTTCACCGCCGACCTCCATATCCTCGACCGATTGTTCGCCGAGTCCGGCGGGCGAAAGCCCGACATTGAGCGTCCCATCGAGCTTCTCTACTTTCAATTGATCGAATTTGTATTCAATTCGCTCGATCGTCACTCCCCGCTGCTTTTTTAACGATTCGAGCTCTTTGGAAAGCGATTCGACCTTATTTTCCAAGGAACGGATGCGGCTCGTCTGCCATTTTAGATAGTCGTTCAGCTTTTGAAAGTAAGATTCCGGGTAAGATGAATACATCCGTCATTCCTCCGTTTACCTGGAAGGTGTAGGCAGCGGTACCAATGCTATCGGGCTGGGTTGCTCGATTACACCCTGCGTCGTTGGCGGAGCGGTTGCAGGAAGGGCCAATTGAGGGGCAGGGCCGGTAAACCCCCCCGTATTATATAGATTCGCCAACGCGCGGATCGTCCCCGCGGTCCCGATCTGAAGGACGGAAGAGTTAGACACGGCGCCGATCTTAAAATTTTGAATGACGATGCTTTGATGTATGATTAGCTGCATGACGGTTTATACAACACCTGCCTTATCGGCGGAAACTACATTGGAATCAACGATATCGTTATCGTACGTATTGGTTGTGCTAACCATGTTGTAGACCCGCAAATTATCTCCCGTATTAAACGAACCCGCTCCGGCGAACGTTTTAGCCGTTACACTTGGAGCTAACTGAATCGAATCTCCTATATGCACGATGGAGCCTGTACCGACGTTCACAATTTTGACGGCGCCCACGATAGCCGGCATAAGGCACCACCCTAACTTCAGATGAGTTTATTGTAGTATATGATTCAAGGAGAAGAAGTATGTTTTAGACAACTTTAGGGGACTCATGGTTTGCGCTTCATGCACATATACTGGAATCAGTAAGGAGTGGATAAACATGGGCGATTCCAAAAACAATAACTCGTTTTTCGACATGAATTGGAAACAGTTCGAGCAGTTTTTTAACGGCAAGCTGCCGTTTCCCGCCTCCCCCTTAAGCGGCGACAACAAAGATCCCGTATCATGGGTTGAAGGGTATATCAAAGACGTCCTGAACCAGGCATTGCCTAACGTGGAAGTTCAAGCGCTTAAGCACCATTTTCATTCGGAAATCTTCGACACCCACAACAATATCATCGCCAAAATCCACATCCCCGACAAAGTACAAGCTCGCAAAATCCAATTGAAGCTGAATCCTTACCAAATTCGTTTAGAGGGACTGCCTGACGACAAGACGCAAACGATCCGGTTATCAAATCAAATCGTGCCAAACAGCTGCAAAGCAGTATATAAGAACGGCATTCTCCAGCTGCATATGCGCAAACAGTCTCTGGATCCTCCATATACGGACGTCGATATTCGATTTACTTAACCGGCTTTAGTAAACAAAAAACGTCCCTTCCGGCCCAAAATGGCCGTTGAGACGCACAAGTGTTGGCAGATCTGAAGAATGGATCATCCTTTGTCTATGTACCCTAATTATTCCCCACGTTATTGGAATCGGCAATGTCGGGGTCAAAGATATTGGTAAAGCTAACGGCCGAAAAGGTACTTATAAAGTCTCCTGTATTGCCTCCACCCGCACCCGAATTGGTTTTTGACGTACTCTTCGGATTCACTTGAAGCACGTCGCCGAAAATAACTTCCCCTTCAGCGCCGGTAATTTTAATTGGAGCCAAAATAATCGAAGGCATGGAAGCTCCCCCTCCCCTTCCTTGTCGTGTTCTAAAGTATATGAGGGTCCGAAGCAAAAATCTCCTCCTGAAAAGAAAAAGAGTTTTGCTTTGAAAAATCAAAGCAAAACTCTTTATGTATGATACTACTACTGGAACTGCCGAAGACCGGACTCGAACCGGTACGGTAATCACCTACCGCAGGATTTTAAGTCCTGTGCGTCTGCCAATTCCGCCACTCCGGCGCAGTTCTTTTTGGTGGGCCCTGAGGGACTCGAACCCCCGACCAATCGGTTATGAGCCGACCGCTCTAACCAACTGAGCTAAGGGCCCTTGAAAACTTTGGTTGCGGGGGCAGGATTTGAACCTGCGGCCTTCGGGTTATGAGCCCGACGAGCTACCGGGCTGCTCCACCCCGCGTCAGAAAATCTACACTGTACATTGACAGCGACAAAGATAACTATACACCAACTAAAACGTCGAAGTCAAGTAAAAAAATTAGACAGTGTAGCGGACGCCAAAACGGCCCTTTTTCGAACGGAACACTTGGACTTCGCTTGGGCATTCATAACCGTAAATCCACCAGTCTTCCTCCATACGTTTGGCCAGGCATCCGGCTTGAAACTTGCTGTCATACAATTTCACCCAATAGACCCAGTTCATGTTATGTTCACTCCGCTTATCGAATGAAGATGAAGTTTTGTTAGTATCTTAACCCAAAAAAAGCTCCCTTATTTGCATAAGGAAGCTGCTCCAATATATAACAAAATTCCGGCTTCAGCCCACGCTTTCTTCTGATGCGGCAATATAAGCGACGACATTGTCCCGCTCATCCGCATCCCGCTGTCGATGGGCCAGACGGCTTGATGCCGATGCCGCGATGCTGGCAACCAGATCATCCAGGAAGGTGTGCACTCCGTTTCCGTTCTTGGTATCCAAGCGTTTAATAATTCCGATTTTTTGTTTATCCAAATGACCAAACGTCGTGAGCGCGATACTGCCGTATCCGAACACCGACCCAAGAGCCAGCGTTTCATCGCAGCCGAACAACCCTTCATCGCTTTCGATAATCGATTGCAGCGGCTCGGACAACATACCTTTTTCAGCCAATACGTCCAGCTCGATACCGACAAGAATCGCGTGCTGAAGCTCCCGCTTCTTCAAAACCGCATGGACCGATTCGAGACAAGTCTCCAGCGTCAAATCAGGATGATAAGGAAGCTGCATTTCTCTGACGATCAGGGCAATATCTTCCATCGTCACACCGCGTTCCTCCAGCTTTTGATATACCGCGGCTTTAATTTCTTTGCTGTGAACCTGACGTTTCATGAGAATCGCTCCTTTAATGGAAGTGCTATCATTATACCATGATCCATATTCACGTACCATGGGACAACTGGTGATAGTTGGGGAAAAGCCGGCCCAGAGGCCGGCTTTCGTTTGCTTCAAATGACTATGAATTAAGATTGCTTAAGCTCTTTAAGCAGGCGCTTGGACTTCTGGCCGCCCGTAGTCGTAAACTGTTCGTAAATCCGAACCGTCAGCGGGTGGTCGAATTGCTCCGTGCTGCCGTCAAAGATGATATTGTTTTCGCCAGTTGACAAACGGTTTACCCCTGTGAATGCTCCACTGCCTGTTCCGATCAATTGATTTGAGGAGTTATACAGCTCGAACAGCAGTCCCGAGAAGCTCGGATCTACCTGAACTTGATCATGACGGCTAACTTCCAGCCAGAACTTTGCTTTGTACTGATAGTTCTTCAGTCCCATAGGATTGAAGCTTGTACCGATTTGCCAGTTGTTCACTCTAATTTCAAACGGATACAGCTCAAACGTATCCTTGCTATCCTCGGTTTGAAGCGCAATGCCGTAAGCGCCAATCGTCGACTTGTACGGAGCGGCCGTCTTCGTGTCTTGGATCTTCAGAGACAAGCCCTTTCCAGTTTCGGATACTGGGATTGTGTAGAAGTAGTTCACTGTAAGCGAAGAATTCGGAAGCACGTTCGGCATCGTAATATTTTGACGGCTGCCATTGTACTCATACCCGTCCGAGCTGACCAGATCCGTCGCAAACGCCGGAACGGCAAGCGGTCGGTCCGTCTTATTGGTGAGTTTGAATTTGGCCGATACGGTTTTCGAACCTTCTTCTTTGTTGTCAAACATATGGAATTCGATGACGGAAACATCCATATCCGGATGAATCAGCTGGCTTCGTTTGTCTAGCGTCATTGGAGTGCCGAGCTTATAGCTAAGAGCAGTTTCTCCGGTTTGCTGCGACGGCAGCAAAATGTTCAGGCGACCTACGTTATATACGCCGGCAGCCCCCGCGGCTGCACCGGCATTGGCACCAGCTCCTGCACCAGCCGCAGCTCCGGCCCCTGCTCCCGCACTGCCTGCGCCGCCAACTGCAAATTTCTCGGGGGTCAAAATGTTTAAGCTGTTCAAAATCGTATCTTGGTCCGTCGGAATAGCAAAATGAATATATTTTTCTTCCTTCGCTTCCAGTGCAATGCTTCCTTGCTCTACCTGGCTGCCGGAAAATACTTTTCCCGCCGCCTTGCCATCCACGGTGAAAACCGGAATCGTTTCGCGTTGGTTCGAAGGATTATAAGCAAGCAATTGTACGACGTATACGGTCCCCTTTTCCGTCGACTCCTTGTTGATTGCCGCCGACGTATATTGGATCGGCGAGGTTAAGGTCGGGATCGTAAAGGAATCGGACCATTTCTTAATCGCGCTTGGATCGGTAATCGGCGTATCGCCGCCTTTCCAAATCTCTCCCGTAATTGGCGCCGCTACGATCTGCGTCTCCTTCTTCGGATAAACGTAGTAATCGACATCGGTCCAGTTCACTTGGGCCAAATTTACGGTATCGGTGCGGTCGATGACGGTCATATAGCTGAGCTCCGTGTTCGCTTTCGGCTGAATCGATTTCACATTCGACGCACTTGGCTGCAGCGTATATTCGACGCCTTCGCTCGTCTTCACCCGCAGTTCGTAGTCCGGAACCCGAGTCGAAGCCGTGCTGTTATTTTTCATTCGAATCACGACACCGAGTCGGGTGCCGTCCTGAATTCGCTCGTTTAATACGCCTTTGACTTCCACATCGAGAAGATCGGTCAGTTTATAGGTTACGACAGCTTGCGCTGCAGGCTCGCTTCCTGCAGGCTCCGCTGCGAGAACGGAATAACCTGTACTCATAATCGAGGCGGTAATAACGACGGATGCTACGGTTTTTTTCAGCTTGTTGTTCACTTGGTTTTCCTCCTGTCAGGTCCGCTGAAGGTTACTTGGCCAGCTGGACTTTCTCTTTGTCTTTCAATTGGTTCTGACCCGAAATAATGAGCTGTTCCCCTTCTTTGAGACCAGACAGCACTTCTTGGATCGTTTCGTTCAAACGGCCTAAAGCTACTTTACGTTTCTCCGCCGAATCGCCTACGAGCACGAAAGCAAACGTTTCTCCGCCTTCACGTACGATAGCTGTAGTAGGCACGGTAACAACCATCTGATCGGCTTCTTCCGTTACGAGAATCTGAGCCTTCATACCAGGCTTAAGCTTACGCTCAGTGTTAGGATATTCAAGCTCCAACGTGTAAGACTTGGAATTGGCGCTCATCACATCAGCCAAATAGTTGACTTTCGCTTTTGTCTTGTCAAGCGTGCCAGGGACGTAAAATGTCAGCTCCTGCTTACCCCGTACCAAATTAGCCGTCTCCTCGGTCAGCTCCGCCCGGATTTTGATCGGATCGAGCTGCTGCACCTTCCCGGCTTGGAAACCGGCATTCAAAGACATGCCCACTTCAATCGGCAGATCGGTTAATACGCCGCTAACCGTCGCTTTCACTTCCATATTTTCGAGCGTCCGGTCGGCTTCGCGAATCGAAAGATTCGAGGATTGCATCGCCTGCTCCAACGGGGCCAAGGGGTTCGTCGTTTCCAGCGTCTTCTGCTTGTTTCGGTTGTTTTCCAGTTCGAGCTTGAGATTGTTAAGCTGCGTTTCCATTTGTTCCAGCTGGAATTTTGTGACTAAGCCCATATCGTAGTCATTACGCATTTTATTATAATTCTTTTCGGTCTCCTTGATGGAATCTTCCAGCTTCTTGATTCCATTCTTCATCTCCTGCTTGCTGTTGACCAATTCTTGCTTTGCTTTTTCCAACTGCTGTTGGCTGCTTGAAATGTCAATCTGCGCTTTGTCCTTTTTCATTTTCACATCCGTCGGGTCCATGCGGAAAATCACATCGCCTTTTTCCACCATATCGCCGCGCTTCTTCAATACTTCCATGACGTCTCCACCAACCTTGGTGACCAAGTCAATCTGGATGGAAGAAATAACGTCGGCTACCTGCTCCTGCGGATCGCCGATCCTTTGCTTCTCGATCTTCGAGACTTTAACAGTCTTGAGTTGGGGCTCCGACGCGTTGGCAGCCGTCGGTGCGGCTTGCGGTTGAGCGCCGCAGCCGGCGAGGAGTGCCGTCGAAATAACGACGGCCCCCATCACTTTGGTACTTTGCTTGAAAGATTTTGACATGATCGGATTCATGGGCTGATTCTCCTTTTTCCCTTATGGAACTCTCTATCTATCTGAATAAATGCTTTCTTAAGCATTCGTTACCGGCGTTGACTTGGATTCCGATGTCTTTCTGCTGAACAAGCGGCCGAGACGGTTCTTTGTATTGTGAATAATTTCGTATACGACCGGCACAACGACGAGCGTAAGCAAAGTCGATGTGGTCAATCCGCCGATAACGACAACGGCCAAGCCTTTGGAAATGAGCGCCCCTTTAGAGAACCCAAGAGCCAGCGGCAGCAGGGCAATAATGGTAGCCCCCGCGGTCATTATAATCGGACGAAGCCGGGATAAACCACCCTCCAAAAGCGCGTCGCGTACGGACTGTCCCGCCTCCCGCAGCTGCTGCACGCGGTCGATAAGCACGATCGCATTGGTAACCACGACACCGATCAGCATCAAGAATCCGATCAATGAGGTGAGGTTGAGCGATTCGCCGCTGACGAGCAAGCCAAGCATGCCTCCGATTGCCGCAAGCGGCAGAGAGAATAAGATTGCAAACGGCGCACTGGCATTTCCGAAAGCCAGAACCATGATCAGATAGACAATAAAGATGGAGACGGCCATGGCTACGAACATTTGCATGAAGTTTTTCTGAATATCGTCGGATACCCCTTTGACTTCAGGACGAATTCCCGACGGAAGCTCCACGGATTTCAGCATTTCGGCCGCTTTGGCGCTAACGCCGCCCTTGTCCCTGGACTCGATCGTTGCCGTTACCGTTACGTATTGGACCTGTTGATCCCGGGTGATCGACGCCGGAGCCTCGATTTGGCGAATCTTCGCTACTTCATTCAGCTTGACGGTTGCCCCCGTAGGAGTCTTGATCAGGAAGTTGCCGATTTTGTCAATGGAATCCTTGAAGCTCTTGTCCAGCATGATCTTGGTAGAGAAGGTCGTATTGTCGAATTTCAGATCTCCGATCTTTTCCTCTCTCAGCCAAGAATTCACGGTTTCGACGATTTGTCCCGAAGACAAATTGTACAGTCTGGCTTTATTTTGATCTACGGCGATTTCCACTTCGTTCTTCGATTCGCTCAAGCTGTCTTTTACATCTTTAAATTCCGGAATTTCCTTGAGCTTCTCCTTTACCATTTTGGCTCCCTGAGTGAGCAGATTCAGGTCGTCGCCTTTAAGCATATAGGAGAAGTCTCCCCCGCCGCCAGGTCCGCCGCCGCTAAGCAGCATGCCGTTTACCTCAGAGCCTTTGGGAAGCAGGTACACAATCTTTTCTTTCATTTCATTCAAAAGCTTCTTGGCGTTCGTTCCCTGCGAAGCGGCGCCGATTAACTGGCTTTCATAATCGATGCGGTTATCCGTCGTGCCGCCGCCTACATAGGATTGCATATATTCGAAAGCGGGTTCTCCGGCCTGGTTTTTCGTTTCGCGTATCATCGCTTCGATTTCTTTCATTTTCAAATCGTTGGATGCGAGCGAAGTTTCCCGAGGCATTTTGACCATAATAAACATTTGTTTATCCGAATCGCTGGAAGGCATGAACTCCACAGCCAGGAACGGAACCGTACCTACGATAGCTACAACAAAAACCAACATGGAAAGCAGCATCGTTTTGATGCGATTGTTAAGCGACCATTTCAGCACTTTCAAATAAGCGCCGGATACTTTGCCGACGTGCGTTTCATCGTGAACCTTAATATTTTTGGAACGCAGCACGAGCAGCTTGGCAAGCATCGGAATAACGGTCACGGCCACCAACAGAGAAGACATCAAGGCAGCGGAAAGCGTGACGGCGAACGGGCGGAACATATCCCCGAGCTCTCCCCCGACAAAAGCGATTGGAGCGAATACCCCGACGGTTGTAAGCGTGGAGGAGGTAATCGCCGAAGCCACTTGCGCCGTCGCTTTCTTAATGACCGATTCTCCGCGTTCGTGAACTTTCACGAGCTCGCTGTAAATATTTTCGATTACGACGATACTGTCGTCCACGACACGCCCGATCGCGATCGTAATTCCGCCCAGCGTCATGATGTTGAGCGAAATGTCCAACGGAGCCATGATCAGCAGCGTGATCAACAACGATAAAGGAATAGAGACCAAAACGATAATGGTCATCCGAACATTTCTTAGGAAGAGCAGGATCATAATAGAGGCAAGCAGGGCGCCGAGCGCTCCTTCCTTAACCATGCCGTTAATGGAATCCTTGATCATGCTCGATGTAGCAAAAAGCGATTTAAACGTAATGTTCGGGAAGTCCTGCTTCCACTTGGCCATCAAAGCGTCTGCTTCCGTAGCCAATTGAACGTCATTGGAGTTCTTCGTTTTGTAGATCGTTACACCGATGGCCGGCTTCCCATCGAGACGCGAAATGAATCTAGACTCGGAAATGGCTTCAACCTTGGCGATGTCTTTCAGAAGAAGCGTTTGTCCCCCCGACGCCGTAATCTTCATGTTTTCTAAGCTGTAAATCGTATTGAGATCGCTCTTGACGCGCACCATCTGTGTGTTGCCGCTGAAGTCGACTAATCCGGCTGGGCTTGTCAGAATAGAAGATTGAATCATTTGGGATACCTGCGCCGGCGTTAGGCCGTAACTACTGATTGCGTTTCCGTTCATTCTCAAGGTCAGAACCGCTTCTTTATTGCCGACCCCTTCGACGCGGTCAACGCCCTTGATGGCCGCAAAGCCCGGCTGGACGATATCCTTGTAGATTTTATCCAGTTCCTGTTGGCTCATGTTGTTCTCGCCATACACCGAGAGGTAGTAAATGGCGCTCGCTTCGGCACTAGAGGTCTGAACCTTCGGTTTTTCCGCGCCTTGGGGCAGTTTTACGTTCGCAAGCAAGCCTTCGGCTTCTCTTCTGGCATCCTCGATCTTCTTCCCCTGCTGCAATTCAACGGTAACCATGGAGAAGTTATCGCTGGAGGTAGACTTTAAAGATTTGATGCCGTCTAGTCCCGCCACCGCTTTCTCGACAGGCTTGGTTACCAGCTCCAAAACATCCTTAGGAGGAGCCGTGTACTGGGTGGTAATATTGAATCTCGTTTGCGTAGTACTCGGTATGAGTTCCATTTTCAAGATGGAAGCCGCATAAGTACCGCCGCCAAACAACATCAGCACAATAATGATTATTGCGGCGATGTTCTTCATCGAAAAATTTGTTAATGAATTCATCTCTCTACTCCTCCATTACGATTGCTGACTACTTAGACGAGGCGTTTCCGGTTACCCCTTCATTTTCCATAAATCTTTTTTCAGTATAGCTTGGTTCGTTAACGGCTGTAAGGTGAAAAAAGTCATAACATAAAAAAAATCCGGGCGTCCCGTCTTTCGTCTATCTGTTTACAGCTGCTCTCTTAGTCGGATCCACTCCTCTTCGATCCCCTCCAATCGCGATAAAAACATCCGGTACATCGCGGAAACTTCCGCAAATCTTCGCTTGAAAACCTCAAAGGATTCTGTTTCCTCCTCACCAATCTGAGACATTCCTTTAAGAGTGAACAACAATTCTTCGCATTGCTTGGTAATCGATTCGATTTTTTGCTTGCTGGCCCGCATGCTGATCAGTGTGAAATCATCGGATATGTAGTAGTAGTCTTTGCGATCGCTTCTCAACGGAACCTTTTGGCACATGGAGTATTTTTCCAACGCACGGACCTGGACGCTGACGGCTGCTTTCGTTACACCAAGCTGATCGGCGATTTCCTGCAGGCTAACCGGTTTGGGCGCAAATAAAAGCAGGCCGAATATTTTGCCGACAAGCGGGCTGAATCCTTCCAATTCAAAAGTCCGTGACATTTGTTGGGTGACCGTCCATTTATATTCACCAAACGAGAGATGCGGTTTACTCATTATCTTCTCCTTATTCATTGAATTAACATCGTTAAGAATGTTGTTAACGTAAATAACATAAATCGTCTTGAAAAACCTGTCAATACCCCCAATGAACTTTTAACCAATTATTCATAGAAGTCTCTGAGTTCCCAGCAAAAAACCGCTTCTGCACAGTTTTACGCAACTGATGCAGAAACGGTTTCGTTTAATCAAAAAAAGTAAACATATTATTCCGCTGTTTCGAACCAGTTGACCTCTTTGGTGGCGATCAATTTCTTTTGCCCTTGGAACGAATCGTAGATGTTAAGTTTGAAAGTTTTCAGCTGATTGATCCTATACTTTATGTCCTTGATAGATTCCTTAAATTCAAAGTCTACATGCTCACCTACGGTCATTTTTTCTTTTGTTTCCGTTTGAGTTGTAGTGCCTTGCTTATCGGACGCTATACCCTCAAAGTCTTTAAAGTCGAGCGAGCTTTTCATTTTTGTCTTACCGTCGGAATCTTCAAGCTCAATAATGAGCTGGCGGCCTTCCATATTTGAAACGAACATTGAGTCTTTTGTCAGGTTGTAATCGAATTTTATTTTGACTGGCGTGACATCGGAATCTTTGACGTATTCAATGGTGGAACGAATGTTGCTGATGGATAGTTTATACGGATCGAGATTGATATCTTTAAATCCGTCTTGAACCGTGAAATCCTCTTCTGGAAGCCAGTACGCAGCAGCATTTACATAAGCATCCGGTTTTTTGTCCGCTTCCGTCAATTTTCCTTCAGTCACGGCTTCACCGATCAATATACTCATACCGGACGTTGGAGCTCCCTTGCCCACGTTGCTGGACAGCAGTAGCATCGCTGTTCCGTTCGGGTTGACCTTCGTCTTAATCTCGGAAATGGTAGCAGGATACGTACCTTCAGCTGTCTTGAAATAAGCAACCAATTTTGTAATATCCGATGGCCGTTTTTCAAGATTATTTACTTCCAAGAGAGCAGTGAATGTGTCATTCATTTTGCCGCCATACGTCCTAACAGAACGGACCTTATAGTTTGCACTCCGGCCGATGCTTGTCACTTTATACGTTTCGCCGAAGTTATTATAAGGAATATTCATCAGCTCCGAGCGGTGTACAAACTCGAGCAAATCGCTCGCCGCCGTCTGCTGGTCTGTCTTGCCGTCGCTGCTGCCGGTGCCCGTTTTCTCTTGCAGCACAAGCTTGACCTTGCCAAATTGCGACGTGTACGGAATTTTGCCGATAAACTGGAATTGAGCTTCCGCATTCGGGGCCAGGCCGATGACATTGTCCGTCCGAACCAGCTTCGCTTCCACCTTCACGTTGTCGTCTAGCTTGAAATACCCGGTCAGCTCCGGAATCGGAAGCGCTTCTGGGCCTTTGTTGGACAGCGTAAACCCTGCGGTCAAAATATCCTGGTCCTCCCAAGGCAGCCGTTGGACCGTATTCAGCTGAGTCGTGTAGGTACCCGATTTGTTCGTGAAGCTGAAGGCTTTGCCCGTGTCCACCCCGTCCGTATCCGATACGGCCGGTAAAGCGAAGAAAGCAATCGGCAGATTCAGCTTCAAATCCTGCGCGTTCTGAACGATCACGAGCTGCCAGCCTTCCGTTGACACGGAGACCGGAACGGAGCCCGTAAGATCGATATCTTTGTTCGTTTGCGGATTGATGGTCAAATCTTTGACGACTTTGGCGTCAAGCGGGTACATATACCCTTCGCTTGTGCGAAGTAAATATTGATATCCGGGCACCGCGACGCTCTTCGAGCCTACGTTCTCCAAATTAAGGACGATGGTCGGAGTGTAATTCTTCTCGTTCTTGCTCATCAATACTTTTTTGATGGTGCCTTTGACTGGATTGCTTGCTATTTGAATCGTATGTGCTTTACCGGCCGGCGTAACGACGGTATAGTCGTCAGGAACGCTCACCTCTCCGATTTTCCGCACGAAATCCGCCTCCGGCATGCTGAAGTCCCATTTGATAATTTCAAAAATAAGATCCTTCAGGTCCGTCGATTCGTTCACCGTTGCGTAAAAGCTGATGTCTTGGCTCGATTTGGCTGGAATGCGGTTTTTATCCTTGTCCTGCGGCAGGACGCGAACGGAAATTTGGTTGCCGTTTTTCGTCCTCAGCCGAGGCCAGTAGTCGATGAACTGCAGGTCGGTCGACCCTCCGTTGTTGACACCTACGGTGAACGTCACAGTTTTGTTGCCTTGCTCCGGCATCATGACCACATTTTTAATCTCGAAATAGCTGGTTGCGTTGAGAGCGACCTGTCCGATCGCCGGAGCGGTCCCTGTCGAGATTGTGGCCGTTGTCCCCGAAGGCGGGGTCGTGCCGCCGCCCTCCGCTGCAAAGGCGGGGAGCGCGGACCCGAAGGCAAGTACGGCTGCCAGCAGAACTATGCAAGTTTTATATCGTTTGCGTTTGGAATTCATCTTGTTGTTCCTCCTTGTTGAGTTTCACTCCGAACGTACTGCCCGCATTCTTGCTGAGAGGGGACATCTTATCCCCCCTGCATCATCGAATCAAACTGAGCATTCGGATTCTCTTTAATTTTTTGCAGCATCGCATCGCCTTCCGTTTGCCATTGCTTGAGCGCATCGCGCACTTGCAGCTTATTCTGGGCGACTTGCTGGAATTTTTGGGAGCCGAGGCGTTCCACATCGTACAAGCCCGGTTTCTCGCGATAAATCTTGTAGTCTTGGCTTGGCGCAGGAAGCAGCGTTGTGAACGCTTTGATATTGAACTCCGCCCCGTCCTTCGGCTTGATGTATTTTTGGCGCGACACCAGATTGTAGGTGCTTCCGGCTTTCAGACGGGCCCAATCCTCGCTGTTGATAAATTTGATGAATTTCCAGGCGTCCTCGGGGTTTTGCGCCTTGGCGTTAATGCCCATCAGACCGTCCAGACCGATGCTGCCGCCGTATTCCGGCGCTTCCTGATGCACAGGCACCGTAACGACATCCCAATCGAACGGAGTGAGACCTTTAATGTTTGCCGCATTTTTCATGACGTTCGTATACTGGCTAATTTGGCCGTAGTTGATAATGGACATGGCTACACGGCCGGATAAGAAATCGTCGTCCATAAACGGGTTGAAGTCTTCGTTAGGCCCAGGGTTGCGCCGCTTGGAGTAGTCGATCGGCTCAGGCAAAATTTTCTCAGTCTTCAGCTGCAGCAGCGTTTTCCACACTTTTTCCCATTGATCGGAATCGACGGTCATCTTCTCGCCTTTATCGTCGAAGGTCTTGAGGTCAAGCGGCGCCGTGTACATATGTGTCGCATAGAAAATGTCATCGCCCATGTTGTGCGGCGAGAACGAAAAACCGTACTTGCGGTTCTCCCCTTCCCCTTTCGTCAATCTGCGGGCCAGATCGAACGCCTGATCCCAGGTCATCTTGTCTGTCGGGTATTGAACCCCGGCTTCATCGAATATTTTTTTATTATAAATAAGTGCAGAAGAATAGAAAGTCGGTGCCAGCGCGTAAATTTTGCCGTCGCCCACCTTTTTGATGCCCTCGATGACCGCAGGAACGATATCGGACGTATCGAATTTGTCCTTCGCGATGTCCTGGTCAAGCTGCTTCAGCATATTGTTGCTGATCAGCTCCGGCAGTTGTTCGTAGCCAACCATCACCACATCGGGCGGACTATCGCCCGTCATCACTTCTTTCAGCTTATCCATCGGATCTTTCGGCTTTTCCTTCGGATCCGGCCGGCCGCCATACATGTAACGGTCATCCGATGTCGAGATGAACTCAAGCTTAATGTTCGGATTCGCGAATTCGAACAATTCGGTGAAGCGTTGGCGAAAATACTCATTGTCCCCGCCGTATCCCATGCTGGTTGCGACTCGAAGTACCTTCTCGGTTTTGCTTTCCCCGCTGCCGGATTTCGTGCAAGCAACCATTGTCGGCGCCATCAAGCCGACGCAGAGCGATACAGCCACCGTCTTCTTAACATATTTTTGCATTCTCAGGATCCCTCCAGATTGGTTTCTATGTATAATCAAGGCAGTTTTAACAAAAAAGGTTAATGATCGACAGACGCATTCGGATTGTCTTTCATCTTCTGGAGCAAGGCATCCCCCTCGCTTTGCCATTGCTTCAGCGCCTCGCGAACCTGAAGGATATTCACGCTGACGTCTTGCAATTTACGGTTGCCGATCCTTCTTACTTGGTACAAGTTCGGTAGCTTGCGATACAGTTTGTCTTCGACGGCCGGCGCCGGAAGCAGCGTCGTGAACGCTTTGATGTTGAACTCCGCTCCATCTTTCGGTTTAATATATTTTTGCCGGGCCATCAGGCTGCCGGAACTGTTCCCTTTAAGCCGGGCCCAATCCTCGCCGTTGACGAACTTGATGAATTTCCAAGCGTCTTCCGGATTTTGCGCCTTGGCGCTAATTCCCATCAAACCATCCAACCGGATTCCGTATCCGTTCTCCGGCGCTTCGAGATGAACGGGCATCGTGACCATGTCCCAATCGAACGGGGTCAGGCCTTTAAAATTGTGCGCATTTTTCATAACGTTGGCTACCGATCCAACATCTCTGTAGTCAATAAGCGACATCGCAACACGACCTGACAAGAAATTGTCGTCTTGAAACGGATGATCCTCGTTTGATCCCGATCCTCGTCCTTTTAGGTCATCAGACGGCTGCGGTACAAGCTTTTCCGTCTTCAGCTGCAGCAGTGTTTTCCACACTTTTTCCCATTGGTCGGAATCCACCGTCATTTTCTCGGCATTATCGTCAATCATACTCAACTGCAAAGGCTCCGTATAAACTAGCATTCCGTAACTCAGATTGCTCGCCCTGCTGCTGTAGGTCGAAAATGCAAAGCCGAATTTCCGGTTCTCCCCCTCCCCTTTGGACAGCCTACGGGCCAGATCGAACGTCTGATCCCAAGTCATTTTGTCGGCCGGGTACGGAACTCCCGCCTCATCAAACAATTTTTTATTGTAAATAAGAGCGTAAGACTCAAAAGTCGGAGCCAGCGCATAGATTTTGCCGTCTCCTGCCCTTCTGATCCCTTCAATGATAGGAGGAGCGATATCACTCGTATCGAATTTATCCTTGGCGATATCTTGATCGAGCTGCTTCAGCAGGTTGCTGCCGACAAGCTCCGGCAGATGATCGTAATCGATCAAGACGACATCCGGGGAATTGTCCCCCGTCATCAATTCGCTCAGCTTATCTATCGGATCCTTGGGCTTCTCGTTGGAATCAGAGGATCCGCTGTACCTAAAACGTTCGTCCAAGGTCGAAACATATTCCAGCTTAATGTTCGGATTGGCAAATTCGAACAACTCGGTGAACTGCTGCCGAAAATACTCGTTTTCATTTACGTAATCGCTGGTCGCAATCCGGAGTACTCTCTCGCTTTTACCGTCTCCGCTGCCCGTTTTGGTGCAAGCAGTTAACGTCGACGCCAATAAGCCGGCGCTTAATGACAGCAGCACCGTTCTCCTAGCGTACTTATTCATGTTTCAGATCCTCATCGGTTAATATGGTTCTCTCCGCTTCACGAATCCATCATACTAATCCAGCGACTTCGGCGTACGTATAATGATTTTCTCGCCGTCGAATTCCATCGATGCCTTTCCTTCAATCCCGAGCGCCTGCAAATACGATCTCGGAATTTGAAGCCGTCCTGCCCGGTCGAGCACGACATATTCTTCATGAACATCGTGAATCGATCCATGCGATGCCGCCGTCCCGCCTTCGTCGTCCAAGTTTGGGTTGCGTTTGACGAATTCGGTGCTCGTCATCCCGTCGCGGATGGCGACGACGCGGTCCACCTTGCCGGCAAGTGCCATATCGTGGGTTACGATAACGATGGTCACGCCAAGCTCGGAATTCAGATGCCGGAAAATGTCCATGATCATATCCGACGTCCGCGTATCGACGGAACCAGTCGGTTCATCAGCCAACAACAAGGACGGGCGATTCGCGAGCGCAATCGCAATTGCCACCCGCTGCTGCTCGCCGCCGGACAGCTGCTGCAGCTTGTTGTTGAGCCGCTCTTTGAGGCCAACCCACTCCAGCAGCTGCTTCGCATAGGCGCGGTCGTACTGTCCGCTCAGCATCATCGGCATTTCCACATTCTCAAGCGCCGTCAAGTAAGGAACGAGATTTCGCGCATTGTTCTGCCAGATGAAGCCGACGGTTTTGCGCTTGTACTTCACCAGCTCGTCGTCCGTTATTTTCAGCAGGTTCCATTCGCCCACGTGGACCTGACCGGCGGAGGGGCGGTCGAGCCCCCCCAGAATGTTCAGTAACGTCGACTTCCCGCTGCCGCTGTTTCCGATGATCGCCATCATTTCCCCTTGGGCGACGGAAATGTTCAGCCCATGAAGCGCAACGACCTCGATATCGTCGGTCTTGTATATTTTGACGAGTCCGTCGCAATGAATCACTACATCATTTCTCCTCTCCCAGCTTCACGGCCTGATGTACGCGCAGCCTTCTGATGTGAAGGAACAACAACCCGGCACCGGTCAGCATCATAACGGCTATGACGACATACAGTTGATCGGTATCTCTCGCATCGAATATAACGCGGAACGGAGGCACCTGCGTCTTGACGTTCTCCGCGGTCTGCAGGAACGGCAGGAATAAGTAGCTCGTCAGTTTGCCGATACCGAGACCGAGTGCAATGGCCAGCCCGGCGGTAAACAGCTGCTCAAGCAGCAGCATGCCCGTAAGCTGTCGTCGTGACAACCCCATGGCGCGCAGCACGCCGAACTGAACGACCCGGCTGGACAAGTTGAAAAACCAGTACAAAATGTAGCCGATCAACGAGACAAGAACGGATACGAGAAAGCCGAGGCTCAGGATGCCGAACACGCCGCCACGCGCCGGGTGCTTTTTCTGCGTGATCAGTTCGTTGCGGACGTCTTTGACGCTGGCAATGCCGATATTTTTTGCTTTGAGCGCTTCAATGACCGGCGCTACCTTGGCTCCGTCTTTCATTTTCATCCATACATCGTAAGGTACGACAGGCGCTTGATCGTACACATAGTCGAGGTTAGCGATAAAAAACGGCGTCTGATCCGGATACTGGCTCGGCCAGTAAGGCACGGTAGCTACCACGACAAACTCGACCGGCTGGCTGGAAACCGAAATGCTGATCAAATCCCCCGACTTGATATGATGTTTTTCGGCAAAAGAGGTCGGAATGATGACCGCCTGCTCATATTGCCCTAACAAATTCAAGTAGTTGTAAGGATGCGTTTTGTACAAGTCTTTGCGAAACCACGCCACCTTGGCGAAATCGGCGTTATCGATGCCCATCAGCATACCTTGTCCGAGCGACTTGCCGGAAACGACCACGTTCCCCTTCGATTGCAGCACGCGGGCTGCGTGCTCGACGCCTTCCAGCTCCCGAAACACCTGGAACGGAGGTTCGATGTAACGCAGCTTCGGCGGCGGGCCTTCTCCCGGACCTCCAGGCTGGCCGCCGCCCCCTTGACCGGGATTCTTTCCTCCGCCCTGTCCTTGCCCTTGACCTTGTCCGCCCTTATTCTGGTTGGACGTTGACGGCAGGTCGTCGGATACGGAAGTCCATTCCGCTCTCATGGTAACATCGGTGCCGTAGGCATAAAGCACCCGCTCCGTCGAGTTCAAGTCGATCGTCCGAGCCGCAGAAGCGTTGTAAATGCCGAGCCCGAGCGTCAAAATGAGCAGCAGCATGAGCGGATAGTACGCCGTAGACGAACGTGAGAGCTGGGTCAGCGTCAGGTAGACGGGAACCGGCAGCAGCCTTTTGCCCAGCCAGTTGCCGAAGCGAAGCAACCACGGGAAAATGCGCAGGAAAAACAGTCCAAGCGCAATGATCGACAAGGCCGGAATAAAAAACAGCAGCGGGTTCACGCTCAACTGATCGGTCGTTAGCCCAGTCCGGCTGAATAAATCTTGCCGGTCGTGGAACAGGTAATACCCGTAGCCCACCAGACCGACCAGCGCCACATCCAAAAACCAGCGCTGCCAAAACGGTTTTCGATCCGATCTGGCCAGCTTCTGCTTATAGCTGACGATGGAGGCTTTGGCGTAGACAATGGCCGGTATGACGCTGGCCATCAGCGCAATAACGACTGCGGCCACGCCGTACAGCAGCGCTTCGCTCGACACCCCGACAGGTACCGCCTTACGGTCGACGAATGCCAGGAACCCACTGGACGAACCTATGCTCTTCGCCATAAACCAGCCGAGCAGTGGGCCCATGATCATTGCAACCGCGCCGAGCAGCAGCCCTTCGAGCAAATAAATCCAGATGATTTGATTCGTACTGCCGCCCCGGCTGCGGATCACCGCAATGACGGTTCGCTGGCGGTCGAGCGATTGTCTGGCGTTCATGACGATATAATAGAACACCATGGCGATCATCGGCGCCGCCAATGTAAAGAGCAGCATTTGCAGCTGCAAGCTCTGCACCTTAAATTCCTGCAGCAGTGGGATAAACGAAATATCCACCCTTGTGTTCTTGAGCTTTTGGAACAAGACGATATCCAAACGTTCCAGCTTCGACTCGAGCGAGGACAGCTGGCTCGTCTTGATTTCCCGCAAATCAAAAGCATAATACCAATTGGCCAAGCTAAGCGGGATTTTTTTGCTTTTCAGCACATAATCGTTAAAACCGGCTTCGCTCATAAAAAAGGACGTAAGCAGGCCTTCCATGCCTTGATACCAATACTGATCGGTTTCGTTCTTTGGCTTGAACGTTCCCGTTACTTTCACTTTGAGCGGGGAAATTCCGTTTCCGCCGCTGATCGGATATGTGAAGACGTCGCCAATATGAAGGTCATTGCGGAACATCGCTTCCTCGTGAATAACGGCTTCAATGATTCCGCCCTGCGGCTGCTCGGAGAACCACTGCCCCTGCGTCAGCTCGACTTGATCCTTCAAGCCGTTCTGGGCCATCAGTGTCATCTGCCGGCGCTTGCTCGGGTCGACCTTGCCCGTATCCTCGGGCGTAATTTGCGAGCCGCGAATAGAATACGTCCGTACGTACGCCTGATACGGAAACGCGATGTCTTTAGGCAATTCTTCCTTTATGTATTGATCAACGTCGCTCAGCGCATTCAGATCGGCTTTTTCGTTGCCGGACGCTTGAAATCGGATCATGACGGCGCCGGCGGAAAGCCCGTTGTTCTTCTCCTCCAGCGATTTCGACACGACGCGCTTGAGCGAGCCGTCGGAATACATCGGGATGCTGGTCGTAAAAGCGACGGCCATAATGAGGCCGGCGAGCGTGCTGAGCGTCAGCCAGCGCGTGTTCCACATTTTACGGAATAAAAACCGGAACATCGCCATTAGCGTCCCACTACTTTCTGCCCTGCCGTGAGACCTTTCACAATCTCTACAGCCGTCGACGTCTGCAGTCCGATTTCGACGTCCACTTCGCGCTTGTTGCCTTTATCGTCCACAACCTGCACGTAATTGCGGCCCGCGTACGAACGAAGAGCGGCAGGCGGAATCGTAATGGCATTCTCCTTGCGCTGGGTAATAATTTTCACACCGAGCGGCGTTCCGTGGGAAATTCCTTCCGGAAATTGGTCAAGCTGGATCAGCAGATAGTTTTCGATCGAATCCGGCTTTTTCTGCTGGCCTCCGCCCGGGAACCCTCCGTCGCCATTGCCATTGTTCCCGGCCTTCGGACTCGGAAGCTTCGACACTTTGCCTTTGACCTTGCCTACGCCGTTGATGTCCGCTTCAGCCTCCATGCCAACGGAGACTTTCGACAAGCTGTCCGCGCTAATGGTCGCAGCCACCGTAAGCTGAGACAGATCCGCGATCGTGGCGACCGCATCGTAAGCCTTGGCCGTATCCCCTTTTTTCATGTAAGCGGAGATAATCGTACCAGCATAAGGAGCCGTCAGCTTGGCACCGGCAATCGTTTTTTCAAGCGTGGTTACTTCTTCCTTTTTCAATTCAAATTCGATTTTGTCCCGCTCCAACTGCTCGGGGCCTGTCTCATCGGCTTTGCGCAGCTTTTCGATCATACTCAATTCATCCTGGCGCGTCTGCAGCCGTTTCTGCCGCAATTTGTTTTCCTGCTCCGTGACGTCAAGCTCGGCGATCACTTGCCCCTGCTCCACCTTGTCTCCGGTTTTGACCAAGAAAGATTTGATGCGCCGGTTGGCATCATCCGTAAAGTATAAATCTTCTTCCACGGTCGACATCAGCTTCCCGGAGAGAGGAACGTCGAACACCAGCGTCTCTGTTTTGACTGCATACTCCGGTTTTTTGGAGAGCTGGGGCGGGGTAATGGCCGGCAATACTTCCTCCTCGTCCTCCTTTGGCAGCAACGAGCATCCGGACGACAATGCGAGAGATGCGGCGATGCAAACGAGCAGCAACGGGCGGCCCGATTTTTTAACCACTGATAAATTTTCCATCCACCATTTCGAATACACGGTCGGCAACCTCCATTATTGTCGGATCATGCGTTGTCATGCAAATCGTCATGCGTTCGGTACGGATAATGTCCCGGAATACCGCCATGACTTGCGCGCCCATTTGCGAATCGAGCTCCGCCGTCGGCTCGTCGGCAAGCAGCAGACTGGGCTTGTGCGCGATGGCTTTGGCAATCGCGACACGCTGCTGCTCCCCGCCCGACAGCTCGAACGGACGATGGTGCATCCGCTTGCCGAGGCCCACCAGCTCCAAACAATGGGTGACGCGGGGCTTCCATTCCGATCGGGGAACTTTTGCCATGCGCAGTGACAATTCCACATTTTCCCAAGCAGACAAAAGAGGCATCAAAGCAAACGATTGAAAAATAAAGCCGATTTCTTTTCTTCTTATGTACGTCCGCTGATCGTCACTGCATTCATGGAACGGGTATTCCTTGAACATGATTTGTCCCCGGTTCGGCTGGTCCAGACCGCCGATCATGTTTAGCAGGGTCGTTTTCCCCGAACCGGACCGGCCTTTCAGCATAACGAGCTGCGTCGGATACAGCTCCATATTGATTCCCTTGAGTACATGAAGCTGCTGTCCTCCGACAGGAAATGAACGCTCCACTCCCGTTACGGTAAGGAGCGGGATACTCGTGTCAATGGGTGGTCTGGTATCGACCAATACACTCGCGCCATCGCTTGCCGCAGCAGCTTCCCCGTCGACCGAGGCTTCCAGCGCCGCGGTCTCGATCCCCTGCGGAGCGGCTGGCACGGCGGCTGCCGCTTCATTCTGCGCTTCGTTCTTAGGTTTGCGCAGCCATCGGAACATGTGGCCCCTCCTTCTAACCGTTCTATAAATCTGTAAAATCATGTCACGCCTATTATAATAGACGCCACGAATCACAAAAAAGTTACAAAAAAACTACAGTTTTTTAAAATGTTTTTCACGTTTTTCGACTGATGAAGCAACTCTGGTACTTTAGTCAGGGTCCGAAAGTGTACAGGGCGCAGCAAGCTTGCTCGTAATACCTTTGGCATAGATCGCTTGCACGATGCCCCCAGCGAGGCACTCCGTCCTCCAATAACGCAAAACAGCCCTGCACGCAAAAAAATGCGTGCAGGGCCATTTCGTTCCCGCTTACCGGGAACGGAACTTCTGCGAGTGCTCCTTCGCCTGCTCGACGGTCGTAATCCGGTTGCGCTGCCACTCCAGCAAGATCCGGTCGATGTACCGGAAATGCAGCTTGCCGGCGAACACCGCTTCCTTAAGACCGGCGAGGATGAGCTCCTCAGGGTAACCATCTTTGTCGATCCACCCGGATATCGATTCCAGCTCCATCGGCGTGAGCGGACGGCCAAATTCGTTTTCGAAAATCGAGAAAATATCTTTTCGCTCCGCTTTGCTTGTCCGCTCGGCCTGTTTCTTGGCCGCCAGTTCCGCCCGATGCTCTTCGATGCGGCACTCCGCGAGCCGCTCCAGCAGCGGCCGCAAGTTATAAACCTCGCTGTGGACGCCCGTAACGGGATCTTCGATCTCGTCGATCCGCAGCAGTTGCTCCCGGATCAGCTTTTGCAGCACGGCAATCACTTTCTCCTGTGGCAGCGACATGCGGGCTTGAAGCTCTTCCAATGTCGGAAAATCTTTGTTTTCCTTTTGCTTAAAGGCCATGACATGAAGAATAAGCATCACGTCCGGCTCCAGCAGCCCAAGCTGCTTGTAATATTTGAACAGCCAGTAGGGAACGTCGACGTTCCCGTCCTGCCAGCCCGCGAGCAGCACGGACGGCAGCTCTTTCGTGTCGTAATCGCTACGTCTCATGCCTACCCTACTTTCCACTTACAGACTCGCGAGAGACGGCTTCCGCATGCAGACCTTACGGGTACAGGCGGTACAGCAACCGCGGGAACGGAATCGTCTCGCGAACGTGATCGAGCCCGCAAATCCAAGCGACCGTGCGCTCAAGCCCCAAGCCGAAGCCCGAATGCGGCACGGAGCCGTATTTTCGCAGGTCGAGGTACCACTGGTACGCTTCTTTGGACAGCTCGTGCTGCTGGAAGCGTTCTTCCATCAGCTCCGGATCGTCGATCCGCTGGCTGCCTCCGATAATTTCCCCGTAGCCTTCCGGAGCGATCATGTCCGCGCAAAGCACGACTTCCGGTCGGTTCGGATCCGGCTTCATATAGAAGGCTTTGATCTCCGTCGGATAATGCGTGATGAACACCGGCTTCTCATATTTCTCGGCAATGGCAGTCTCGTGAGGCGCGCCGAAGTCTTCGCCCCATTCGAATTCGTGACCGTTCTCTTGAAGGAATTTTACCGCTTCGTCGTACGTAATGCGCGGGAACGGGCCCACCACTTGCTCCAGCTTCGTCGTATCGCGCTCCAGCGTCTCAAGCTCCTGGCGGCAGTTCTGCAGCACCGATTGTACAATGTGAGAGACGAACTGCTCCTGCACTTGAAGATTCTCTTCGTGCGTCACGAACGCCATCTCCGGTTCGATCATCCAGAATTCGATCAAATGCCGGCGCGTCTTCGATTTCTCCGCCCTGAAGGTCGGACCGAACGAATATACCCGGCCGAGCGCCATCGCCGCAGCTTCCATGTACAGCTGGCCGCTCTGCGTCAAGTAAGCGTCCTCGTCGAAATATTTCGTATGGAACAAGTTCGTCGTTCCTTCGCAGGACGAAGGAGTCAAAATCGGCGGATCGACCAAATGGAAGTTGCGCTCGTCGAAAAATTGCTGAATCGCGCGGATAATTTGCGCCCGGATGACCAGAATCGCCCGCTGACGCGGCGAACGGATCCACAAATGGCGGTGGTCCATCAGAAAATCGACGCCGTGCTCCTTGGGCGTGATCGGATAATCGCTGGTGACTTGAATAATTTCGACGCCGGTTACCGTCAGCTCGAAGCCGCCTTTGCTGCGCGTATCCTCGCGCACCGTTCCGGTGACGTAAAGCGAGCTTTCTTGCGTCAGCTTGCCCGCGTCTTCCCATACCTGCTCCGGTACTTCGCTCTTGACGACGACGCCCTGTATAAACCCGGAGCCGTCCCGCAGCTGCAGGAAACGGATCTTGCCGCTGGAACGGATGTTATGCAGCCAGCAGCCGATTGTCACCGACTCGTTTATATATTTATTCACATCCCCGATCATACACAGGTTACGGTTCATGAACATTCCTCCACCTACTTTTAAAATTGACCATCGTTCACTAGTTTACATCATTTCGGTCCAAAATCAACTGGTACGTATCCCGAGCGATAACAAGCTCCTCATTGGTGGGGATGACGAGCACTTGTACCCGGGAGCCCGGCGTCGAGATGGCGCGTTCTCCAGATTCGCGCCGTTCGTTCGCTGCTTCGTCCAGCTCCAAACCGAGAAAGCTGAGATTGCGGCATACCGCAGCCCGCAGCGAAGCGGAGTTTTCCCCGACACCCGCCGTGAAGACGATGGCGTCCAAGCCGTTCATGGCAGCCGCGTAAGCGCCGATACATTTGCGCAGCCGGTACTCGTACATGTCGAACGCGAGCGCCGCATTGCGGTCTCCCGTCTGCCTTGCCTCGTCAATCTCCCGCATGTCGCTGCCGATGCCCGAGATGGCAAGCAGTCCGCTGTGCTTGTTCAGCATCGAGTTCACTTCGCTGAGCGTCAAATCCTCCTTGCCCATCGTAAACGGGACGATGGCCGGATCGATATCCCCGCTCCGCGTTCCCATCATGAGCCCTTCCAGCGGCGTCATTCCCATGCTCGTATCGTACGACCGCCCGTCCATCACCGCGGTGCAGCTCGCCCCGTTCCCGATGTGGCAGGTGACCAGCTTCAGCTCGCGGAGCGGCCGCCCGAGGAATGCCGCAGCGCGCTCGCTCACATAAGCGTGCGAGGTGCCGTGGAAGCCGTAGCGGCGAATTTTATGCTTCTTATAGAGCACCATCGGGATCGGGTACAAATACGTCACCGGCGGCATCGTTTGGTGAAACGCCGTGTCGAATACGACGGCCTGCGGCACGTTCGGCATATTCGCTTCGACCGCCTGAATCCCGAGCATATGGGCAGGATTGTGCAGCGGAGCCAGATCGAACAACCGCTTGATCTCCTGCTTTACCTCTTCGTTGACCAATGCGGAATTGGAAAACGATTCGCCCCCGTGCACGACCCGGTGGCCCACCGCGTCGATTTGCTGCGCCGACTCGAGCACCCCGTGGACCGGATGCACCAGCATGTCCAGCACCTTGCGGATCGCGGTCGTATGCTCCAAAATTTCACTGACTTCGCGCACGTCCTGCTTGCCCTCCGGCTCAAATGTCAAGATCGCGGATTCCATCCCGATCCGCTCCACCTTCCCTTTGGCCAGCACGGATTCGTCCTCCATCTCGTAAAGCTGAAACTTAAGAGAGGAGCTGCCTGCATTAATGACGAGTACGATCATATCCGGTCACCGTCCTTATCATAGCGAAAAAAGCCTTGTCCCGTCTTCGTGCCAAGATGACCGGCCCTTACCATCTGCTTCAGCAGCACCGCCGGCCGGTACTTCACATCGCCGAACTCGCGGAACATACGTTCCATCGCGGCCAATATCGAATCCAAGCCGAAGCGGTCTGCCATCTCCAACGGCCCATAATGAAAATCATAGCCGATTCGCATCGCATTATCAATATCGTCCGCGCTCGCCACCCTCTCCGACAGCGCGTGCATCGCTTCGTTGATCAGCACGCAGATCAGCCGCGTCGTAACAAAGCCCGGCGATTCATATACCTGAATCCCGCGTTTTTGAATCGTTTCTTCGACGAATTCCCGGGTCGCCTGGAAGACATCTTCTCCCGTTTGCAGCGCGCGGATGATTTCTACCAAATGAATTTTCGATACCGGATATAAAAAATGAAGCCCGATGACGCGCTCCGGATACTGGGTCTCCGCCGCCAGTTCCGTCAAGCTAAGCGTAGACGTGTTGCTGGCGAGGATGGTCGACGGCGAGCATACCTCGTCA
Organism: Paenibacillus tyrphae; assembly: GCF_000722545.1. GTDB lineage: Bacteria > Bacillota > Bacilli > Paenibacillales > NBRC-103111 > Paenibacillus_G > Paenibacillus_G tyrfis. The sequence goes on along the minus strand of NZ_JNVM01000004.1, from coordinate 410,447 downwards.
AGTTTGCGGAATACTTCTTTTTTAATCTCCAGATCTTCCGAAACGGTTTCGATGACCATGTCGCATTCGGCCAACCGGTGAATATACGTTTCCTTCGCAATGCGCGAAAGAATCAATTTTTTCTCAACGGGAGTGATCGCCCATTTCTCCAGCTGCTTGTCCAGACTGATCTCGATTTGCTCCCAGGCCTGATCCAGCTTTTCAGGCGTCCGTTCGATCAGCATGACTTCCAACCCTTTGGCTGCCAACATTTCGGCAATGCCTTGACCCATCGTTCCGGCGCCCACGACGCCGATTCTCGCAAAACTCATTTCTGTCACCCTCCCATCATGCTTCCAGTGATATTATACACAACGCTTTCGGCGTTTGAAAAAACATAGATCACACTTTTCAAGAAAATTGTCGAAAGTTTTTGAACATTGTATGATAAAATGCGGCCGGATCAAAAAAAAGCCCGACCTTAACTCTTTTTCGAGAGCCAGGCCGGGCTATTCGTCGCTTATTTGTACGCGAGACGCGCTTTATGCGCCGCTTCGTATGCCGCGATTTTGTCTTCATGCTTCAGCGTCAGACCGATATCGTCAAGACCGAGCAGCAGGAATTGACGGCGGTGCTCATCCAAGTCAAAGTCGATGCCGAGGCCTTGATCGTCGGTGATCTTTTTGTTCTCCAGATCGACGGTCAGCTTGTAGCCTTCTTTCGCTGCGGTGCGCTGGAACAGCTCCTCGACCTGCTCTTCGCTCAGCTTGATCGGCAGGATGCCGTTCTTGAAGCAGTTGTTGTAGAAAATGTCGGCGAACGACGGCGCGATCACGACTTTGAACCCGTAATCCTGAATAGCCCAAGGGGCATGCTCCCGGGAGGAGCCGCAGCCGAAGTTGGCGCGGGAAATCAGAACGGAAGCGCCTTGATAGCGCGGCTGATTCAAGCTGAACTCCGGAATCGTATTGCCATTCAGGTCAAAACGCCACTCGTAGAACAGAAATTGGCCGAAGCCGGAACGCTCGATGCGCTTCAAAAATTGTTTAGGAATAATGGCGTCCGTGTCCACGTTCACGCGGTCCACCGGACCGACCAGGCCGGTATGCTGTTTAAAAGCTTCCATGTCGTTGAACTCCTCGCTTCGATAAAATGATCTTCTTAAGCTTCCTGCTTCACTTTGAAATTCCAATCGCGCACATCGGTGAAACGGCCTTCGATCGCTGCCGCAGCTGCCATTGCCGGAGACACGAGGTGCGTGCGTCCGTCACGGCCTTGACGGCCTTCAAAGTTCCGGTTCGACGTCGAAGCACAGCGTTGGCCCGGTTTCAGCACGTCCGGGTTCATCGCCAGACACATGCTGCATCCGGCATCGCGCCATTCAAAGCCCGCTTCGATGAAAATTTTATCGAGGCCTTCTTTTTCCGCTTGGATTTTTACTCGGCCCGAGCCCGGCACGACGATCGCCGTCACGTTCGGCGACACCTTGTAGCCTTGAGCTACGGCAGCCGCCGCGCGCAGGTCCTCGATCCGGCCGTTCGTACAGGAACCGATAAATACGTAATCGATCGTAACATCCGTCATCGGCGTTCCCGGTGTCAAGCCCATATACTCGATCGCTTTTTCCGCCGCTTTGCGCTCGTTCTCCGTGCTGAAATCCGCCGGATTCGGCACGCGGGACGTAACATCTGTACCCATGCCCGGGCTGGTACCCCAGGTGACTTGCGGAATCAAGCTGTCCGCGTCGAAATCGACCACGCGATCGTACACCGCGCCCTCATCCGTCGTCAGCTGCTTCCACGCCGCTACCGCTTGCTCGAACGCTTCGCCCTGTGGCACATATTCGCGTCCGCGAAGGTAATCGAACGTCGTTTGGTCCGGAGCGATCAAGCCTGCTCTTGCACCCGCTTCGATCGACATGTTGCACACGGTCATGCGCTCTTCCATAGACAAGCCGCGAATCGATTCGCCCGTGTACTCGAGCACATAGCCGGTTGCAAAATCCGTGCCGTATTTCGCGATGACGCCGAGAATCAAGTCCTTCGCCGTAACGCCCGGCTTCAGCTTGCCGTTGATGCGCACTTCCAGCGTTTTCGGCTTCGCTTGCTGCAAGCACTGCGTCGCAAGCACGTGCTCCACTTCACTCGTTCCGATCCCGAACGCCAAAGCTCCGAACGCACCGTGCGTAGACGTGTGGCTGTCGCCGCAGACGATCGTTTTGCCGGGATGCGTCAAACCGAGCTCCGGTCCCATAACGTGGACGACCCCTTGATCAATGCTGTCCAGGTCAAACAAGGTAACGCCGAAATCCGCACAGTTTTTGGAGAGCGTATCGATCTGCTGCTTGGAAATCGGATCGGTAATATTGAAACGATCCTTCGTCGGCACGTTGTGATCCATCGTCGCGAACGTCAAGTCCGGACGGCGAACCTTGCGGCCACTCAGGCGTAGGCCTTCGAACGCTTGCGGCGAAGTCACTTCATGGACCAGCTGAAGGTCGATATAAATGATGCTCGGCTTGCCCGACTCCGAATGAATAACGTGATTGTCCCAAATTTTTTCGAACATTGTTTTTGCCATCGGTTCCACCTCGGTATCTGAATGATGCTCCTAATGTCACCTATCGTATCACGTCCATCTTCATTGATCCAAGATATAATATCTATAGCCTTCATAGGTTTTCGCTATGAGCTAGTCAAAAAACGGCCAGGCGCTCTTCCCCCTCCTAAACTGCATAAATTAAGGGCCGGCTGGACAACCTTTCAACGAAAGCAAAAGTAAGGGAGCTGGGAAGCATGAGCAAGCTGCTTGTCAAACTCGCCATAAGCGCTCTTTTTACCGTCCCGCTGCTGCTTTATTTTTCCAACGCTACACTGTTCCAAGCGCTGATGGCCTCCGTCAGCCTGAGCATCCTGGCTTTTTTTCTCGGAGATCAATGGATTCTCGACGAATTCGGGAACGGTGCCGCAATCTTGGCCGACGGACTGTTGGCCGCTTTATTTTTGGGAGCGGTCGGAACCGCATATCATTGGGGATTGTCCTGGCCGAGTCTTGCCTTTGTCGCCGTCGTCACGGCTGCCGTTGAATTCGGGTACCACCTGCTGCTCCGAAGATGGGACGTCCGTTGGTATTCCTGACCATACCCCTAGGAGGATTGCACAATGACCGATACACCTCGCCCAGCAAATGCGACTCCGGCAGAGGAGCCCACTCCCGGCAAAGTAAAGCTGGTCGCCGAAATGCCCGGAGACGAAGAGATGCGCGAGCATTTGGAAGAAATGAAACGGAACGACGGGTATCCCGGCTCTTGCGGGACTTGATGAATCCCAGCCGAAAAGATACGGCTGTTGCGCGTGTCATGCAATATTCCGTTCTGCCCTGGAAGAAGGAGCCTCCCGCTCTTTCTTCCTTTTTGTTTGCGAACGAGGAGCTGCCGCACACCGGCTCTTTCATTCTTATAACAAATACGTTACTATTAACGTAGCATTAATAGGTATTCTTTATAAAAGGAGCCGAGCCGCATGGAACTGCGCCAGCTGCAATACGCTTTGCAAATTGCCATTGAAAAGAACTTTTCCCGCGCAGCCGAAAAACTGCATATCGCTCAGCCGTCGCTCAGCCAGCAGCTTTCCAAGCTGGAGAAGGAGCTCGGCGTGCTTTTGTTTCAACGGACGACCAACTCGGTGGAGGTCACCTATGCCGGTACCCGCTTTGTAGAAAAAGCGCAAAAAATTCTCGACATGGTCGAGCAGCTAAAACAAGAAATGGAAGACATTTCCCAAATGCGCAAAGGTAAGCTCGTCGTGGGTAGCCTCCCGATCACAGGCGCGCACGTGCTGCCCCTCGTTCTGCCCGTCTTCCAGGAGCGCTACCCGGAAATCGACATCGTGCTCGTCGAAGAAACGACCTCGAACCTCGAGCAATTGACGGCGAGCGGGCAAGCCGACATTAGCCTGCTTTCCCTGCCCCTGATCGATGACTCGCTTGATTACGAGCCGATCATTGAGGAAGAGATCGTACTAGCCGTCCCGCCGCAGCATCCGCTGGCCGCGCGCCTGACCGAGGGAGCAAGCAAAACCGTCGATATTGCGGAGCTGCAGGAGGAGCCGTTCATCGCGCTTAAAAGAGGCCAAGGCTTCCGTCAAATTGCGATCGCATTGTGCAACGACGCCGGATTTACACCGAACATCGTGTTCGAGAGCAGCAATATTGAGACGGTGCAGTCACTCGTCGCGGCGGGGATGGGCATTGCCTTCATCCCGCATATGCTGCTGAGGGGATGGAATGAGCTGGCACCCGCTTACCTGCGGCTGACCAACCGGCCGACCCGTACCCTCGTCATCGCCCACCGTAAAGGGCGTTATTTATCGAAGGCGGTCGCCGCGTTCATGGAGACGTTCCGCCAGGTAATGGAAGCCGAACGCGCAAAAAACCGGCCGGAATGATCCGAGCCGGTTTTTCGTACCTTTTTAATACAAGGAAGGACGTCTGTCTTCAAATACCGGAATTTTATTGCGCACGGCAGGCACCTGGCTAAGGTCGACGGCAGCGCGAACGATCGTTTCGGCCTCTCCCCCTTCGGCCAGCACCTCGCCCCATGGATCAATGACCATCGAATGGCCGAAAAACTCCGTCGTCCCGCTCACGCCTACACGGTTGCAGGAGACGACGAACATCTGGTTCTCGATCGCCCTCGCCATCAGCAGCGTACGCCAGTGATGCAGCCGCGGATTCGGCCATTCGGCCGGAACGAACAAAATTTGCGCACCGCCGAGCGCCAGCTTTCGCGCAAGCTCCGGGAAGCGGATGTCATAGCAGATCATCATGCCGGCCGGAATGCCGTCCAATTGCAGTTCGCCCGGACGGTCTCCGCTTTGCAGGAACTTCTCCTCATCCATCAGCCGGAACAAATGAATTTTCGAGTAGTCTCCTGCACGGTTTCCTTGCCGGTCATATGCGAATATCGTATTGTAAACGCCGTTGTCCCGCTTCTCCGCGATCGAACCGCCGATGATGTTTACGCCGTACTTTCGGCTAAACGCCGAAAGCAGCGCTTCAGTCCGCTCTCCGTACTGGTCCGCGAGCTCCTGAATCCGATCCAGCGCGTAGCCGGTATTCCACATCTCCGGAAAGACGATCACATCCGGCTTCGTACCATGAGTGACCGCTTCATGCAGAAGGCTCTCCAGCTTTGCGAAGTTGCGTTCGGGTTCTCCTATTGCGATGTCCATCTGCAGCAGAGCCAAATTCCATCGTTGCCCAGCCATCTAACCTTCCCCCTACCCGTCTCGAAATTCCGAACGCAGCGGCCCGATTCGGGAAACTGCGTCGTTTCTTCCTATTATCATAGAGCAACGGAAGTGGAACTTCAACGCGCTTGTGCAAAGAATATCGTCCAGCGGTCCCGTTCCAGGGCGGGCTCATTCATTTCATAGCCCGAGTCCGCTGCGATGGCATCCGCCAAATCCTGAAGCTCCGCATCCGACAATTCATGCAAAATGGAACGTCCCTTCCGACTCAAAAGCTCCTCCCGATAGTCGCTATAGCTGGCATAGCTTTTGCGCACTTCCCATAGCTGCGTTTGTTCCACGATCGAGAACCCGGATGCTTCCAGAGCCTTGCGTATGGCCGCCGCATCGTGACGGCGTCCTGCTTCCAGCCGGCGGAGACGCGGGTACTTCTCGAACCAGTAGCCGCGCAGATGCTCCCTGCTCCCGGGAAGCAGACAGTCTTCAGGCGTCCGATCCTGCACGATCAGCAGCCCTCCGGGCCTCAGAATCCGCTGCGCCTCGCGGAATACGTCCGGCAGTTCTTCCGCGGCAATATGGTGTATCAGCGCGCGCTCCAGCACGAGCTCGACCGAGTCATCGGGCAATCCCGTCCGATCCGCCGTCCCTTGCGCCAAGCGGATTTGCCCGTACGCCGCGCAATGCTCGGCGGCTCCTTGAAGCATCGCTTCGGAGAAATCGATGCCGACGACCGACGAAACGCCTAGCTCTGCCAAAGCGACGGAGTAAATGCCACCGCCGCAGCCGATGTCCGCTGCCGTTTTCCCTTGGGGGCTCGCCTTCCGCCGGATCAGCTCCATCCAGCCGGAATCGGCAAGCCTGCCGGTATAGGTATATTTATTGTATTCATCGTGAAAGCTTATCGTCATGGCATTTCCCTCCGTTGTCATTATAATTTCATTGTATGAAACTAAATATCACTGATTGAAACGACCTGCGATTAATATAACACATCCTCTGTATTTTGCACATCATAGACGAATAAAAAAGTTCTACTCGACAGTTAAATGGATGATTCGATGAAATAGACCCGTATACACGTACCGGTTTTCATGTTACATTATTCCTATCCGCTCAGGGTATTTACCATATTCCGATAAGAACACAAGGGATTTATTGTAAGGCAACACATTTGAAACCAAACTAATGGAGTGACATAGATGAATACCAACAACCCAACGAAAGCAGCCGTCAGCGCTTTTCCCATGATTCCGGCTCAGCGGCTGCAAGAACTGCCCACCCAATTTTTCGCCACGCTTGTGCGCAAAGCCAATGTCCAGATTGCCGCAGGACACGACGTGATCAATCTGGGACAAGGGAATCCGGATCGCCCAACCCCGCCGCACATCGTCAAGGCGCTGCAACAAGCGGCGGAAAATCCGCAGTACCACCGCTACCCGCCGTTCAACGGTTACTTATTCTTAAAAGAGGCCGTGGCCCAAAGATACCGGGAAGATTACGGTGTCGAGCTTGATCCGGAAACGGAAGTGGCGGTTCTGTTCGGCGGTAAAACCGGGCTTGTGGAAATTGCCCAATGCCTGCTCAATCCCGGCGACGTCTGTCTGGTGCCGGACCCGGGATACCCGGATTACTGGTCCGGCGTCGCCCTGGCCGGCGCCCGGATGGCCTTCATGCCGCTTCTGGAATCGAACGGGTTCCTGCCGGATTACAGCGCACTTTCCGCCGATGACGTGAATCGGGCGAAGCTGATGTTCATCAACTATCCGAACAATCCGACGGCGGTTTCGGCTCCAGCTTCCTTCTATGAGGAGACGATTGCTTTTGCGGCGAAGCACGGCATTGTAGTGGCCAGCGACTTCGCTTACGGCGCCATCGGCTTCGACGGACAGAAGCCGGTCAGCTTCCTGCAGCTCCCGGGTGCCAAGGAAGTCGGCGTCGAATTTTACACGCTGTCCAAAACGTACAACATGGCCGGCTGGCGGGTCGGCTTCTGCCTCGGCAACCCCGAAATCGTGCGGATGATCAACTTGATTCAAGATCATTACTACTGCAGCTTGTTCGGAGGCATTCAAGAGGCGGCGGCCGTCGCGTTGACCGGCCCGCAGGATAGCGTGCACGAGCTCGTGCAGATGTACCAGAGCCGCAGAGACGCGCTGTTCGGGGCTTTGGATCGGATCGGCTGGCAAGCTTCGCGCTCGCAAGGTTCTTTCTTCACTTGGCTGCCTGTGCCGAAGGGCTACACGTCGGAGTCATTCTCCGACATGCTGCTCGAGCAGGCCAAGATTGTCGTCGCACCTGGAGTCGGCTTCGGCGACCATGGCGAAGGCTACGTGCGTCTCGGCTTGCTCAGCACGGAAGAGCGGCTCCGCGAAGCGGTTGACCGAATCGATGCGCTCCGCCTGTTCGGCTGATCGCCTTTACAAACCTCCCCCCTCATGCTATGCTAATGAAAAGCAAAACGTATTGATGGGAATAGTAGGAAAGCCCCTGCACGATCAGAGAGTAAATTCCACCGGCTGCGAGAATTTACCGTGGAGCCTTGCCGAACCCGCCCCTGAACGGCCAGCGACGAGCTGGACGGCTTTCCCTGCCGTTACAAGGGACTGAAGCAGGATGGATTGGTCGTCAATTCATCAAGTAAGGTGGTACCGCGGAAGTAGAGGCTTTCGTCCTTAAAGGACGGGGCCTTTTTGCGTTTTCCGCACCTGCCCCGGACGACAGCCAGATCAGTCATGGAAAGAGTGATTCCTATGCAGCAAACGATCGTAGTGAAAATCGGCAGCAGCTCGCTAACGTCCGACGAAGGCGGATTGAACCGGGCAAAGATCGCATTTTTTGCAGATGAGCTGGCGGCGCTTCGCGGCCAAGGCTTTCCCGTGCTCCTTGTGACCTCGGGTGCCGTGGCAGCCGGCTTTCGGGAGCTGGGCTACGCGTCACGTCCCAAGCTGCTGCACGAGAAGCAGGCCTCCGCTTCCGTCGGGCAGGCGCTGCTGATGCAAGCATATCAGGCCGCATTCTCGGGGCATGGCGTAGGCGTAGGGCAGATTTTGCTGACCCGCTCCGACTTCTCCAACCGCAAGCGAATCCATAACGCGCAGATGACGATTGAAGAGCTGCTGCGCCGCGGAATGCTGCCGATCATTAACGAAAACGATACGGTCTCGGTCGACGAGCTGAAATTCGGCGACAACGATACGCTTTCCGCCCTCGTAGCCAATCTGGTCCGGGCGCAAAGGCTGGTCATTCTTACCGATACGGACGGATTGTATACCGAAGACCCGCGCAAAAACGCCGACGCCAAACGGATCGACCGTGTGCTGGAAATCGACGAAAACATTTACCGGATCGCCGGCGGCTCCGGCTCCATGGTCGGCACCGGCGGCATGCGCTCCAAAATCGAGGCCGCCCGAATCGCAATGCGCGGCGGCGTGCCGGTGTTCGTCGGGCGCGTCGCGGAACCCGGCGATCTGATGCTCGCCGTGGAAGGAACCGGGAAAGGCACTTATTTCGATACGTCGGAACATAATTTGCCGATGAAGAAGCAGTGGCTTGGGTTCCACTCCCAGCCGCAGGGTGCGGTCCATGTGGACGAAGGCGCGGAGCTGGCGCTCGTCGCTGGCGGCAAAAGTCTGCTGCCCGCGGGAGTCAAGGAAGTGACCGGAGAGTTTCATCCCGGCGATGTCATCGAAGTGCTCGGTCCGAATGGGGAAACGATCGGGCGCGGTGTCGTCAATTACGCCTCCTGGCAGCTCCAGGCCGTCGCCGGTCTTAGTACGGAGGAAGTGCAGAAGCGGATCGAGGTATCGCGCATTGAAGTCATCCATCGCGATGAATGGATTACCCTCGCATCCACGACAAAAGCAAAGGATGCTGCCGAAACCTAAGCAAGAACGACCTAAAACGACGCTCCGAAGGAGGAAGTTGAACATGACAACGGATCAAGCTCTAAACCTGAGCGAAGTGGTGCAAAAAGCGAAGCTCGCCAAGCAAGCCGCGCCGAAGCTTGGTTTGCTCAGCACCGAGCAAAAGAACGACGCGCTGCTGCGCATGGCAGACGCCCTCGTAGCGGAGGCCGAATCGATTATTGCCGCCAATGCGGAGGATCTGCAGCGCGGACGCGAGAGCGGCATCAGCACGTCGCTGCTCGACCGGCTGGCCCTAAACCGCCTGCGGATCGAAGCGATGGCCGATGGATTGCGGCAGGTCGTTGCTTTGCCCGATCCGATCGGCGATACGCTGGAGGCGTTTGACCGCCCGAACGGCCTGCAAATCCGTAAGGTCCGCGTTCCTCTTGGCGTCATCGGCATCATCTACGAAGCTCGTCCAAACGTAACGGTGGATGCGGCAGGACTTTGTCTGAAAACCGGCAACGCCGTCGTCTTGCGCGGCGGCTCCTCGGCGCTCCATTCCAATAAGCGGATCGTCGAAGTGCTTCACGAGGCGCTGAAATTGACGGACGTTCCGGCAGACGCGCTTCAGCTCGTCCTAGACCCGAACCGTGCATCGGTGGACGAAATGCTCAAGCTGAATGGCCTGCTCGACGTGCTTATTCCGCGCGGCGGCGCTTCTTTGATTCAAAACGTCGTCAAAAACGCAACTGTGCCGGTGATTGAGACCGGAGCCGGTATTTGCCATACTTATATCGACGCCAGCGCGCAGCCGGATATGGCGCTGAAGATCGCCATCAACGCGAAAGTACAGCGGCCTTCCGTATGCAACTCGATGGAAACACTGCTGGTGCATCGCGATTTCGCGGAACGCCATCTGGCGAGCATCGCCGAGCAATTCGTGCAGCAAATGGTCGAGCTGCGGGGTGATGCGGAAACGCAGCGGCTTGTGCCGGCGGTGAAAGCGGCATCGGAAGCCGACTGGGATACCGAATACAACGATTATATCTTGAACATTTGCGTCGTGAACGGACTGGACGAGGCGCTGGCGCACATACGCCGCCACGGAACGATGCATTCGGAGTGCATCGTGACGGAGGATACGGCGAACGCAGCACGCTTCCTGCGGGAAGTCGATGCGGCAGCCGTGTATCATAACGCCTCCACCCGTTTCACGGATGGCTTCGAATTCGGCTTCGGCGCCGAAATCGGCATCAGCACGCAAAAGCTGCACGCTCGCGGTCCTATGGGCTTGCCGGCGCTGACGTCGAGCAAATACTGCATTGTCGGAGACGGGCAAATTCGCGGTTAACCCAGAAGATCGGTATAGACTTGCAAAGTTCGAAAGGAGCAGCCAATATGTCACAGATTTTATCCAAAAACATCACGTTCGTCGGCGCCGGCTCCATGGCGGAAGCGATCATCCGAGGACTCATCTCCGAGGCGGGCATGCAGGCGGAACAGCTTGTAGCCGTCAATCGGTCGAATGAAGCCCGTCTGCAACAATTGAACAAGCAATACGGCATTCGTTATGCCGCGGGAGCAGCCGGACGAAACGAAGCTATCGCTTCCGCCGATATTATCGTCTTGGCCTTTAAGCCGAGCGACGCCGCTCAAGGCTTGCTCGATTTGAAGCCGATGCTCCAAAAGGAGCAACTGCTCGTATCGGTGATTGCCGGACTTTCCATCGACATGATGGAAGCGATTCTTGGCGGCACCGGCTGGGCCATCGTCCGCACGATGCCCAACACATCCAGCACCATCGGGCTTGGCGCAACCGGGCTCAGCTTTTCCCGCGGCGTCTCGGACGCGCAGCGGCAGCTGGGTGAAGAGATGTTCCGCTCCGTCGGCATCGTATCGATCGTTGAAGAATCGCTGATGGAAACGATTGTAGGGTTATCCGGCTGCGGCCCGGCCTACATTTATTATATGATGGAAGCCATGATCGAAGGCGGAATGAGCGGGGGGCTAACGTATGAGGAGGCCAAGCGTCTGACCGTGCAAACGGTGATGGGCGCGGCCCGCATGGTCGAGCTGAGCGGAGATGAGCCAGCCGAGCTGCGCCGCAAGGTGACGTCTCCGAACGGCGCTACGCAGGCAGCTATCGAGACGATGGACCACTGCGGCTTCACCGATGCGATCTCCAAAGCGATACACCGCGCCACGGAACGTTCCGCCGAGATGGGCGCGGCGATCAGCGCTTCCATCGCTTCCCATACCAAGTAAAGAAGGTGTCCGTTTGTGAGTCTTGCTATATCCTCAGCGTATTGTGTAGCCACCTACCGTTGCTATGACGAGAAAGCCGATTTTCATAAAAAAGCGACCGGCATCGCCGTCGGTCTGACCGTCGGAAGCTGGACCGAGTTGCCGGAAGCGCGCAAGGCGGAAATGGAAAAGCATCTCGGCCGCGTCGTCAGCGTGGACGTACACGAACCGTCAGCAGGTGAGCCCGCTTCCGCAAGATATGCGGATATTCGTATCGCTTATCCCGATATTAATTTCAGCCGCGATATCCCTGCCCTACTTGTCACGGTTTTCGGAAAGCTGTCGATGGACGGCCGGATCAAGCTGATCGACCTGGCATTTTCCGAGTCGTTCTTATCCGCCTTTCCGGGACCGCGCTTCGGCACCCGGGGCGTGCGCAAGCTGCTTGGCGTTCACGACCGTCCGCTGCTCATGAGCATTTTCAAATCGGTGATCGGCCATGATCTGCCCACACTGCGGGAGCAGTTTTATCAGCAGGCGCTCGGCGGCGTCGACCTGATCAAGGATGACGAGATTTTGTTTGAGAATCCGCTGACCCCGATCGAGAAGCGGGTCGAGCTGTGCATGCAGGCGGCGGCCGAAGCCGAGCGGGAAACCGGCCAGAAGCTGCTGTACGCGGCCAACTTGACCGGGCCGACCTTCGGGCTCGTCGAGCAAGCCAAAAAAGCGATCGACGCCGGAGCCAACGCGCTGCTCTTCAACGTGCTTGCTTATGGCTTCGACGCTCTCAGCGAGCTGAGCCGTCATCCTGACGTCAACGTGCCGTTGATGGCTCACCCGTCGCTCGCCGGGGCCTTGTATCCGTCGCCGTATCACGGCATAGCCGCGAACGTGCTGCTTGGTAAGCTCATGCGGCTCGCCGGGGCCGATCTGGTGCTGTTCCCTTCGCCGTACGGTTCCGTCGTTATGCCGAAGGAAGAGAACATGGCGATCAAGCAAGCGCTGCTGACAACCGAAGCGGCCGACTATATCTACGGCGGAGACGGCGCATCGGCGTCCGCGAACGGACAAGTTCCGCTTGCAGCGAGCTTCCCGGTCCCTTCAGCCGGCATTCATCCCGGACTTGTACCGCTCATCTTGCGGGATTTTGGCGGGCAAGCGGTCGTCAATGCAGGCGGCGGAGTACATGGCCATCCTATGGGTGCTGCGGCAGGCGGACGTGCCTTCCGGCAGGCGATCGACGGCTGCCAGGCGGGCGTTCCGCTGCTGGAGTATGCCGCGGATGAGCATCCGGAGCTGCAAGCCGCAATTGACGCGTGGGGGATTAAAGAATGAGCAAGCAGCGGGTTATTTTTTGCGATTTCGACGGGACGATTACCGTCAACGACAATATCGTGGCGATTATGAAGCATTTTCAGCCTGAGGGCTGGGATACTTTGGTGAATCAAGTCATCTCCAAGGAGATTACGATCCGGGAAGGCGTCGGACGCATGTTTGCGCTGCTTCCGACCTCCCGCCGGCAGGAAGTCGTCGATTACGCGATTGGCAACGTGACGATTCGCAGCGGGTTCCGCGAGCTGCTGGATTACTGCAAGCAGGAGGACATCCTCTTCCTGGTGACAAGCGGCGGAATCGACTTTTTCGTTTATCCCGTTCTGTCGTCGTTTGTGATTCCGAAGGAAAACATTTATTGCAACGCGAGCGACTTCAACGGCACGCATATCCGCATTCTGTGGCCGCATTCGTGCGACGCCGAATGTGATAACGACTGCGGCATGTGCAAAACGAGAATCATCCGCTCCTATCCGCGGGAGTCGTACGAACGCATCATGATCGGCGACAGCGTAACCGATTTTGCCGGAGCGAAGCTGGCCGATACGGTATTCGCCCGCTCCCATCTGATCGAGCTGTGCCAGGAGCTTGGGTTAAATTACTATCCTTTTGAAGATTTTCACGATGTGATCAAGCGGTTAGAGGAGATGAAAGTGCGTGAGCTTTAGCGCCATTCGTTTGGAAGAGAAGCAGCAGGCGTTCGCCGAGCTGCGGGAGATTAAAACTTTGCTGGCCGCACGCGGCTGGTTTCCGGGAACAAGCGGTAACCTGTCGATCCGGACGGGGGAATTTTCTCCCGAGCAGTTCGCGTTTGCCATTACGGCGAGCGGCAAGGACAAGTCGGTCAATACGCCTTCCGACTACTTGCTGGTCGACCAATCAGGCCAACCGATCGAAACGACCGGCCTGAAGCCGTCCGCGGAAACGCTGATCCATTGTGAAATCTACCGTTTGACGGGCTGCGGCGCGATTTTTCATGTGCACACCGTGTTCAACAATCTCGTCTCCGAGCTGTATGCGGAACGAGGCAGCGTGCCGGTGGACGGCGTCGAGCTGATCAAGGCATTCAACATATGGGAAGAGGAAGCGCACATCGATATTCCGATTCTCCCGAACTACGCGGAAATTCCGCGAATCGCCGAATTGGTCGAAGGCGCGATCGTCCCCCGCATTCCCGGCATTCTGCTGCGCAAGCACGGCATTTATGCTTGGGGCGCCAATGCCTTCGAAGCGAAGCGGCACCTCGAAGCGTTCGAGTTTCTGTTCGAGTATGCCTATCGCTGGGCCCTGCTGAAGAAGTAAGCTTATCCTATAGTCGGCGCAGTGTACTTGCGCACTCAACGGAATCGGACAAAAGCCCGTCTCCCCGCTCATCACAAGCAAGCGATGAATGGAGCAGACGGGCTTTTTTTGGTAAGATGTGCGCGGATCATAGGTCCTTTCTCCGAAACGACCACAAGCCGAGCAGCAACATCATAAGCACATATCCGGCACTGTACATTAGAAAGGCGTTTGACGGCACTTGACCGACACCGAAAAAACCGAAAAGGCTTCTAACATTCACCAGTCCTTGAAGCTCGTTCATGGCAAATAGCTCCGCTTGCATCCGGTTTTGCAGCGAATCGGCCGGCATGACAAGCGACATGATTCCTGCGATGGTCAGCAGCGGCTTAATGGCTATATTTTGCTCGATTTGGATCGAGCTTGCCACTTTTTCGATCATCCCCCCGAGCCATCCCGCCCCGTAAAGCATCGTCATCAATACGCCGTTCCCGGTGGAAGAGAAATGACAAGAGCCTAGCATCGATAAAGATACAAGCAGCGGCACAACGAAAATAAACAAAGCGAACGAACGCGTTAGCGACACGATATCTCCGGGAATACCGGCATGAGCCCAGGATACCAGCAGAATCGATATAAAAAGGAGCGCCGCATAACCGATTCCCCAACTGACAAATCCGATCCATCGACCCATGTACCAGGATAAACGGGATAATGGCCGAGTCATTAACGCCTGCAATACGCCCTGCTCGGCTTCCCCTGCAATCACGGAGAACGAGCTGAAGATAGACAAAAAAGCAATGACGAATGAACCGAAAAAAAAGCCGAGCGACAAGATCATCGCGCTTCGTTCGTAAACGGCAATCATATTTTGCATGCTCGACGCAAAATGGCTCTCATGCAAGCTTGCTCCGATGGTTTTGGCGACAAACCAGAAGGCGAACAGGAAAATAACGGTCATCAGCAGCGTCAACAGCATGACCCGTTTGCGCAGCAGTTCCTTCCAAGTCGAGCCGATGATGGTAATCATTCCCGTTCCCCCCTATGGCTCCGTCCGGCAACGGAGCTGACGAACCATTCGTCCAGCTTCGTTTTTGCCTTCTTTACTTCATAGAGCGTCATCCCCTGCTCGATGACAAGCGCGTTCAACCAGCCGATCTGCTCGTCATCCTCCAGCTCCGCTTCCAGCCAGACCGAATCTTCTTCCGCTGCCATCTCAAGAAGACGCACGGTCAGGCCCGAGGCTTCCTGAAGCCAGGCCAGCAAAAACGGCGCAAACCCGCCGACACGAAGGTGCCAGCGGGATGTCTCGTGCAGCACGTCGGCCACGGAGCCAACCTGCAGAATTTGACCATTATTCAACAAGGCGACGCGGTCGCACAGCAGCTCCACGTCCTCCAACAGGTGCGAGTTGAGAAAAATCGTTTTGCCCTGCGCCTTCATCAGCCGCAGCAGTTCTCGCACATCTCTGCGGCCCAAGGGATCAAGCGCGGAGGCCGGCTCGTCCAAAAAAACGATAGGCGGGTCGTTCACCAAAGCGCAAGCCAAGCCGAGCCGCTGCTGCATCCCTTTGGAGTACATCTTCACCCGGTCTTTGCCCCGCAGCCCGAGCCCGACGAGGTCGAGCAGCTCCGGAATGCGCCGCTTCGCTACGGAAGCCTCGACTGCGCATAGCCGGGCATGCAGCTGCAGCACTTCTTCACCGCTAAGCCACTCCTGGTACCGGTACAGCTCCGGCAAGTAGCCGAAATGCCTTCTCGCTTCCAACGAGCCGATCGGATGGCCGCAAACCGTACCGTGCCCTTCAGTCGGCCGGATCAAGCCGACGAGCATTTTCACAAACGTGCTCTTGCCCGCCCCGTTCGGGCCGAGGAAGCCAAAGGCTTCCCCTTTCCCTACGGTAATCGTAATGCTTCGGCAACCGCGGCCGTTGCCGTAATCTTTCGTCAGCTCCTGCGCTGTAATGGCTAGCCCGGTCAAGAGCCGATCAGCTCCTTCACTTTGCCAAGCAGCGCTTCGCGATCCGTGAGAGCGTTATCGCCATAAAGTTCAAAGAGTTGACCTTGCTTCACCCACATGGCATTGTAATAATTTCGTTTGTCCGTAGATTCCACCATGATCA
The DNA here is from genome assembly GCF_000722545.1 of Paenibacillus tyrphae. Classification (GTDB taxonomy): domain Bacteria; phylum Bacillota; class Bacilli; order Paenibacillales; family NBRC-103111; genus Paenibacillus_G; species Paenibacillus_G tyrfis. The sequence goes on along the minus strand of NZ_JNVM01000004.1, from coordinate 394,392 downwards.
GCACATCCGTACTCCCCACTTTGACCTTCTCGGTAGGCCGATTCGTGATGATAGGCAGCGGCACGTTTCCGGTAGTAAGCAGGTCCACGTTCTGCAAGCTCTGCTTCAAATAATCCGGCAGCAGCGGGAACTGCAGAACCGCTTGCAGCGCTTCGGCCACCGGAATCGACGGATCGACAGATACGACGGGAATCGGCTGCTGGGTCAGAGAGTAGCTTCGTTCGCCGTTTCTCACGTTCAGGTGGACTTTTTCGCCCGCTTCAAGCGTAATCGCTTTGCCGTCCACGGATTCAGGCAGCATCTGCTTCGCGCCAAGTCTGGACATCACACGGTTCACTTCATCAACGTTCAACTTTAACGTCAGCGTGTTGGAAGGACTAACATAAGGCCTATCTGACTTGGCGTCGTAATCCTGCGGAATGACGATGCTGCGCCCCAACATCTGTGAAAGCTTACCGACCTCAAATGTTCCTCCTATTTTGCCGGACGTATTCGTGAATGCTCCAAGCTTGTTGATGCTTTCTTTCGTTTGTCCTTCCGGAAAAGCGCTGTTCAACAAATACATCAGATCGTTTTCCTGAACGACCGTCATTTCCTGCATTCGAAATTTATTCAATATGGAAGCTAGCGCCTCGTTGCCGATTGGCGTGCTCAGGAAAGCGGCCAGTATCAGCACCGCGGCCGAAACAGCTACTCTCTTCCTACGCCGTTTGATCCAACGGACGAACGGATGAGCTTTAGGCGTCTCCCCCGCTGTCTTCTCCGGTTCTAAAACAGGCAACGAACGACTATCGGATATAGCGATCGATTGTAACGATTCTGTCTCCCCGGCTTCTGCTGCTGACGGGTTTAATTTATCGGCTTCCTTTGCCCACTGCTCCCAACGAAGCGATTTCGGTTCAGAAGCAAGCCGCTGCTGAAGCTTCTCCCAAGCCGCATCCGTGGGGCCGGAATTTTTCCTTACAAATGACTCAGTCATATGCCGTGGTCCTCCTATTCAACTTGAGTTTGCAATTCCGCATGCCGTTTCAAGCGGGCGGTCGCCCGGTGAATAAGCGTGCCTACAAGCGGTGCGCGAATTTGAAGCTTCTCGGCGATCTCCGCGTAACTGTAGCCGGAAAATCGAAGGAGCAATACTTGCCGGTCGCGTTCCGAAAGCTGGTCCAGCCACCCGCGCAATTCCTCGTGTTCAAACTGCTCCAAAACCGTCTCCTCGTTCGACTTGCCCTCCTGCGCCGTTACCCGCAGATGAAGCTCCTGCTTCTCCTGAAGCGCCCGTTCGCGGGCACGTTTGGACATATGGTCGTAGGCGATCCGGGTCAGTACCCGATGAAGCCAAGCGCCGATCAACTGCGGATCGTCCGGCGGATTGCGGTATAACCGCAGGAATACTTCCTGGGCCAAATCATCGGCGGCTGCCTCGTCGCGGACCAACGCGATTAATTTTCGGCGCACCGACGGGTAATGTTTATAAAATATATGACGGAAATAATCGGAATCCGGATGTTCCAATGTGATGTCCTCCTTTCAGCTGCAGCTATACATAAGACAGGGATCAGCCTTATTTTGCATCACCCGGTGAAAAATGAAAAGCATCCGAGCTCTTCCCTTTAGCGTAGCGGAAGAATTCGAATGCCATAAATTTTGTTTAGGCTTTGCCGTATTCGCTCGGATTTTCACGCCATGCTTTCAGCGCCTGTAAATCCTGCTCCTGGATGCTGCCGTTCCGAAGAGCGACGTCGAGCAGTACCGAGTAATTCGTCAGCGTCTCGAATGGAATGCCCGAGCCCGCAAAGGCCTCGCGTGCCTTCTCGAACTGATACGAGAAGATGCCAAGCACCCCGAGAGCCTGTGCCCCGGCTTCATTTACAGCCAAGGCCACCTTGAGCGAGCTGCCGCCCGTCGAGATCAAATCCTCGATGACCACCGTCTTCTGATCGGGCTTGATCAAGCCTTCGATCAAGTTTTCCTTCCCGTGGCCCTTGGCCTTGTCGCGCACGTAAACCATCGGCAGACCGAGCTTTTGAGCCACCCAAGCCGCATGCGGAATCCCTCCGGTTGCCGCCCCCGCAATGACTTCCGCATCAGGGAAATTGTCGCGGATGAGCTCAACGAAACCTTCGGCGATCCGTTCGCGGATCTCAGGGAACGAAATGGTCAGCCGGTTGTCGCAGTAGATCGGCGATTTCAGACCGGATGTCCAAGTAAACGGCTGCTGCGGACGAAGCGCTACGGCGCCGATTGCGAGCAGATCGGCGGCAATTTGCCCGGCCAGCTCCGGATTTATACGAATCGATGGGGTTGTCATTCGATTTCATCTCCTTAAATATAAAAAATGCGCTTTTACAGCCCTTCGACTGAAGCGATAATCGCTTCCAGCGTCGCTCTTGGGTCCGGCGCGGCTGTGATCGGACGGCCAATGACGATATAGTCCGTCCCTTGAGCAAACGCCTGTTCCGGCGTCATGACGCGGGATTGATCGCCGATATCCGCTCCTGCCGGGCGGATGCCCGGCGTCACGGTCACAAAGCCGCTGCCGCACGTTTCTTTGATCCGAACGACCTCCAGCGGGGAAGCGACGACGCCTTGCAACCCGGCGGCTTGGGCCAATCGGGCATAGCGGATCACTGCATCCTCTACCGTACCTTCGATACCGATTTCTTCGTTCATGACCGCCTGGCTTGTGCTCGTAAGCTGCGTAACGCCGATGACGAGCGGCTTAGGACCGGAAGCGGCTTGAATCGCCTTGTCCACGCCTTCCATCGCCGCCTCCATCATCTGCTTGCCGCCGGCCGCATGCACGTTGAACATGTCTACACCTAGCTTCGTGATGCTTTCCGCACCGCCTTTGACGGTATTCGGAATATCGTGCATTTTGAGATCAAGAAAGACGTTATAGCCCTTTTCTTTAAGCATCCGCACGAACGCCGGACCGGCGCTGTAAAACAGCTGCATTCCCACCTTCAAATAACACGGAATGCCTTCCAGAGACCGGACGAGCGACTCCGCCTGCTTCGCCTCGGCATAATCAAGCGCGACCATGATGCGCTTCGCCGCCGCTAAGTTGGTAGACACAAGTTACCGCCCCTTTTCTTTAAAATCGGGTGAATCTGACCACTCGTAGAAAGGCCTAATCAAGGGATTAGCACAGCATTTCCGCAAGGAGCGGAACGCTGTGCTAATGCAATTGTTGTTATGCGTGATTCGCAGGCATGGCCGTGGATTGGAAATAAATGGACTCCAATACGTGCAGCAGCGCGCTAACCGTATCCAACGAAGTCATGCAGACAACGCCGTTCTCTACCGCTTCGCGGCGAATCCGGAAGCCGTCGCGCTCCGGCGTTTTGCCTTTCGTCAGCGTGTTGACGACGAAGTGCGCTTCCCCGTTGCGGATCAGGTCGAGAATGTTCGGCGAGCCTTCGCTCAGCTTATTGACACGGGTTACTTGAAGACCGGCGTCCTCCAGGGCTTGTGCCGTTCCCCCCGTAGCGACGATGCGGTAGCCCAGTCTGCCGAATCCGCGGAAAATTTCCATCGCTTCGGCTTTGTCTTTATCGGCAATCGTGGCGATGATCGCACCTGTCGGCGGAATCTTCATACCGGAGCCGATCAAGCCTTTATACAGCGCTTTGGCAAACGTTTTGTCGCGGCCCATGACTTCGCCCGTCGATTTCATCTCTGGTCCGAGCGTCGTATCGACACGGCGCAGCTTCGCGAAGGAGAAGACCGGTACCTTGACGGATACGAACTCGTCTTCCGGCCACAGGCCGGTTTGGTATCCCATATCGGCTAGCTTTTCGCCCATAATGACGCGGGTTGCGACGTTCGCCATCGGAATTTTCGTCACTTTGCTGAGGAAAGGAACCGTACGCGAGGAGCGCGGATTCACTTCAATCACATACACTTCGTTTTGATAGATGACGAACTGGATGTTGACGAGACCGACAACCTGCAGCCCTCTGGCGATTTTAGTCGTAATGTCGATAATTTTTTGTTTCAGCTCGGCGGATACCGTCTGCGGCGGATATACCGCGATGGAGTCGCCGGAGTGAACGCCGGCCCGCTCTACGTGCTCCATGATGCCCGGGATAAGAACCGTTTCTTTGTCGCAGATCGCGTCGACTTCGACTTCTTTGCCGAGCATGTAACGGTCGATGAGAACCGGATGCTCCGGGTTGATTTTGACCGCATACTCCATGTAGCTGAGCAATTCTTCGTCGGAGTAGACGATTTCCATGGCGCGGCCACCAAGGACATACGACGGGCGAACAAGCACCGGATACCCGTAGCGGGAAGCCATGCCGACAGCCTCGTCCACCGAGGTTACCGTACCGCCCGGCGGTTGTGCGATGTCAAGCTGACGCAGCAGCGCTTCGAATTTTTTGCGGTCCTCGGCTGCGTCGATGTTCTCCAAATCCGTGCCGAGGATGCGCACGCCCGCTTTCGTAAGCGGCGCCGCGAGGTTGATCGCCGTTTGTCCGCCGAATTGGACGATAACGCCGATCGGCTGCTCGCGCTCGATGACGTTCATGACGTCCTCGAAGAACAACGGCTCGAAGTACAGCCGGTCCGATGTATTGAAGTCCGTAGACACCGTCTCCGGGTTGTTATTGATAATGACCGCTTCATAGCCGGCCTTTTGGATAGCCCATACCGCATGTACGGTCGAGTAGTCGAACTCGATCCCTTGACCGATCCGGATCGGACCGGAGCCGAGCACGACAACTTTTTGCTTCGTCGTTTCTTTGACTTCATCTTCCGTCTCGTAGGTCGAGTAGTAGTAAGGCGTTGTCGCTTCGAATTCTGCGGCGCAGGTGTCGACCATTTTGTAAACCGGCTTCAGCCCCAAGCCGATCCGGTATGCGCGAACGTCAGCTTCCTGCGTCAAGCTCAGACCTTTGTCGGCTTGACGACGCAGCTCGGCAACGGCGCGGTCGGTGAAGCCTTTGCGCTTCGCTTCGCGGAGCAGCTCTTCGCTCAGCTCCGGGACAAGCAGCTCGGCTTCGAAGGCAATCAAGCCTTCCAGCTTGTGCAGGAACCACCAGTCCACCTTGGTCAAATCCTGCAATTGCTGTACGCTGTATCCGCGGCGGATTGCTTCGGCGATCAGGAAGATGCGCTCGTCGTCCGGCTTCACAAGCCGCTGCTCAAGCGTCTCTTGGTCTAATGTCTCTGCATCTTTCAAATACAGGCGGTGAACGCCGATTTCAAGGGAGCGGACCGCTTTGTGAATCGACTCCTCGAACGTTCGGCCGATGGCCATGACTTCACCGGTCGCTTTCATTTGCGTACCAAGCTTGCGGTTCGCCGCGGTAAATTTGTCGAACGGCCAGCGCGGAATTTTGGATACGATATAGTCCAGCGTTGGCTCGAAGCAAGCGTACGTTTGACCCGTCACCGGGTTGACGATTTCGTCGAGTGTATAACCGATCGCAATCTTGGCTGCCATTTTGGCAATCGGGTAGCCGGTTGCCTTGGAAGCGAGAGCCGACGAGCGGCTAACCCGCGGATTCACTTCGATGACGTAATATTGATAGCTGTGCGGGTCCAGCGCAAACTGCACGTTGCATCCGCCTTCGATATTCAAGGCGCGGATAATTTTGAGCGATGCGGAACGCAGCATTTGGTATTCGCGGTCCGACAGCGTCTGGCTCGGTGCCACAACGATGCTGTCGCCCGTATGAACGCCAACCGGATCGAAGTTTTCCATGTTGCACACGACGATACAGTTGTCGTTCGCATCGCGCATCACCTCGTACTCGACTTCCTTCATGCCGGCGATGCTTTTCTCGATCAAACATTGGCCGATCGGGCTGTAACGAATACCGGAGGAAACAGTTTCCAGCAGCTCTTCCTCGGTGGCGCAGATACCGCCGCCTGTTCCGCCCAACGTGTACGCCGGACGTACGATAATCGGATAGCCGATTTCATTCGCAAAATCGAGCGCTTCCTGGACGGTCGTAACGATTGTGCTTTCCGGCACCGGTTGTTCCAGTTCGCGCATCAGATCACGGAACAAATCGCGGTCTTCCGCTTTTTCGATCGCCATTAGCTGAGTACCGAGCAGCTTCACGTTTTCGCGCTCCAGTACGCCGGCGCGCGCCAGCTCAACCGCCATATTGAGGCCGGTCTGGCCGCCAAGGGTCGGCAGCAAGCCGTCCGGACGCTCTTGGCGGATGATTTGGGTGACGAAATCGAGCGTAATCGGCTCGATATATACTTTGTCGGCCATGTTTGTATCGGTCATGATCGTCGCCGGATTGCTGTTGATCAGAACGACTTCGAAGCCTTCTTCTTTCAGAGCCTGGCAAGCTTGCGTACCGGCATAATCGAATTCCGCCGCTTGCCCGATGACGATCGGACCGGAGCCGATCACGAGAATTTTTTTGAGGTTATTATTTTTCGGCATGGTGAAGCTCCCCTTTCGATGCGGATACGGCCGTGCTGCCCGCTTTGTATGCCGCTGCGATCTGCGCCTGACGCGGAAGCTGCGGGTTGTTTTGCTTTTGATCGCGGATCAGCTGCAGGAAGTCATCGAACAAGTAGCTCGAATCGAACGGTCCCGGTGCTGCCTCCGGGTGGTACTGAACGGAGAAGGCCGGATATTTTTTGTGGCGCAGCCCTTCGATCGTCTTGTCGTTGTTGTTGATATGAGTCACTTCCAAATCCGTGCCGGCGATCGACTCTTCATTTACGGTGTAGCCATGGTTTTGCGATGTGATGTAGCAGCGGCCCGTAGCCAAGTCTTTTACCGGGTGGTTGCCGCCGCGATGGCCGAACTTCAGCTTTTCCGTATCGGCGCCGCTCGCCAGCGCGAACAATTGATGGCCGAGGCAGATGCCGAAGATCGGGAATTCGCCGAGCAGCTCGGCGATCATTTTCGCCGCATGCGGCACGTCTTTCGGGTCCCCAGGGCCGTTGGACAGCAGAATGCCGTCCGGTGCTAACCGTCGGATTTGGTCCGCGGTCGTGTCCTGCGGAACAACGACGACGTCGCAGCCGCGCTTGGTTAAGTCGCGCAAAATGCCGCTCTTGGAGCCGAAATCGACGAGAACGACGCGCTCTTTCGTTCCCGGAGCGCTGAACACGCTTTTCGTAGATACGCGGGACACTTGATCGGTCATAAGCGGCGATGCTTTAAGCTGCTCCAGCAGCTCTTCCACACGTTTCTCGGAGGTGGTTAGGATGCCTTTCATGACGCCATGGTGACGGATGCGGCGGGTTAGCATCCGGGTATCAATACCGCTGATCCCGATAATGCCGTATTCTTTAAGCAGGCTGTCCAGCGAGTACTCGGCTCTCCAGTTGCTAGGCACCATTTCGTGCTCGCGAACGACGAATCCGTGAATGAACGGACGGATCGATTCGAAATCGTCGCGCGTGATGCCGTAGTTTCCGATCAGCGGGTACGTCATGGTTACGATTTGACCGCAATAGGACGGGTCAGACAATACCTCTTGGTATCCTGTAATGCCTGTATTAAATACGACTTCGCCAACCGAGTCGCCGGTGCTTCCGAATGCTTTGCCGGTAAACAGCGTACCGTCTTCCAACAACAATCTTGCCTGCATCTGCTGTCATCTCCCTATGTGGTATTAATCCCCCTAATTCCCCCTTTTCAAAGGGGGACCCCAGGGGCGCTGCCCCTGGACCCCTCAAGTTGTCGCACAAGGGGGTATGTAGCTTTGAAGGAGCTGCGACGGGGGATCGCGTTTGTCCGGACGGCGCGGAGGCTGACGCCCCCGTGGCCGGCCGGACACGCTTTACGGTGTTGCGGGTATTCGTGCACAAGCAACCGACCTGCTCAATGCCTTCTTTACAACAAAATCGTTTCTATAAATAAGGAACTCTGTTCCTTTATTTCCCTAACTGTAGGTTCCCCTAGCAGCAGAGGTCTACTCGCCCTTCCCTACTCGGACCAGACGACGTTTCCGCCGACGATGGTTAAGGTCGGCCAGCCTTTCAGGCTCCAGCCGGTGAACGGCGTGTTGCGTCCCTTGGAGAGGAATTCCGCCGGATTGACCTTCTTCTCCGTTTCGAGGTCAATCAGCGTCAGATCGGCGGTTTTGCCGACCTCGATCGTTCCCCAAGGAAGTCCGAATACTTGCGCCGGCAGTTTGGTCATTTTATCGAGCAGAAACTCCAGCGTCCATTGACCCGTAGCGACGAACTTCGTGTACAAGAGCGGGAAGGCCGTCTCGAAGCCGACGATGCCGAACGGGGCAAGCTGCATGCCGCGCGCTTTCTCTTCTTCGCTGTGCGGAGCGTGGTCGGTGACCACGATGTCGAGCGTGCCGTCGACAAGGCCCTCGATGCAGGCCTGCACGTCTCGCGGGGTGCGCAGCGGCGGGTTCATTTTCCAATTCGCGTCCATCCCGGGAATGTCTTCGTCAGACAGCAGCAGGTGGTGCGGACACACTTCGGCGGTTACTTTAATGCCAATCTGCTTCGCTTGACGGATCAGGCGAACCGACTGTTCCGTGCTGACGTGGCATACATGGTAGTGAACCCCTGTCGCTTCCGCGAGCAGAATGTCACGGCCGACATGAATCGCTTCGGATTCGTTCGGAATCCCTTTGAGTCCGTGCTTGCGGGCAAATGCGCCTTCGCTTACGGCAGCGCCTTCGACCAGTGTGTTATCCTCACAGTGCGCAATAACCGGCATACCGATCGAGGCCGCTTTGGCCATCGCATCCTTCATCATTTGTGCACTTTGCACGCCGACGCCGTCATCCGTGTAGCCGATGACTCCGGCTTCTTTCAAGGCATCGAAGTCTGTAAGCTCGCGGCCAAGCTCGTTTTTCGTGATGCAGCCGTAAGGCAGAACGCGTACGATGCCTTCGGTTTGAGCCTTGTTCAGCACATACTGCACCGTTTCCACCGTATCGATAACCGGTCGCGTGTTCGGCATGCAGGCAATCGTTGTGAAACCACCACGCGCCGCGGAACGGGTGCCCGACGCGATATCTTCCTTATATTCGAAGCCCGGTTCGCGCAGATGTACGTGCATGTCGATGAGTCCGGGTGCCAGCAGCTTGCCCTGGGCATCGATAACCGTATGTCCGGCCGTATCCGGCAAAGCTTCCCCTGCGTCGACGATTTGCTCGATGCGCTCACCATTTGCGAACACGTGCTTTTTCTTCAGCTCATTGCCCCCAGCCGCCAGGCTGGCATTCAGTATCCAAATTCCCATGGGAACCTCCGCTTCGTTTCATCTTCGTAGTAGGTTAGGATTCGGTTTAGCTCAGCGCCCGTTCGATGACCGCCATCCGGATCGGCACGCCATGGCTCATTTGCGTAAAAATTTTCGATTTCTCGCATTCCACCAGCTCGTCGTCGATTTCCACATTCCGGTTGAACGGAGCCGGATGCATGATCACGGCGTGCGGCGCCATGCGTGCGGCGCGTTCTGCCGTTAGTCCGTAGGCAGCGCGATATTCCTCAGCCGAGCCGAACAGCGATCCTTCGTGCCGTTCGAGCTGCACACGCAGCATCATGACCACGTCGGCTTTCAGCGCCTCGTCAAGCGAGACATAAGGCGCATGCTCCGCAAGCTCGGCGGCCTGCATGACCGGCGGCGCGCAGAAGCTTACTTTGGCTCCCAACGTTTGCAGCGCCCACAGGTTCGAACGCGCCACGCGGCTGTGTTGGATGTCTCCGACGATCGCCACATGAAGGCCGCGGATCTCGCCGAACTGCTTGCGCATTGTATACAGATCAAGCAGCGCCTGCGTCGGATGCTCGTTGTTGCCGTCGCCCGCGTTGATCAGCGGGACTTTGATTTTTTGCGCCAGCTCGGCCAGCAGCCCGTTGGGCTTCATGCGGATAACGCCGGCGTCGATGCCCATCGATTCGAGCGTTCGCACCGTATCATAGATCGATTCGCCCTTCTGTACGCTGGAGACGGCTGCCGCGAAGTTGAGCACTTCCGTTCCGAGCCTTTTCTCCGCAACCTCGAAGGAGAATCTCGTTCTTGTGCTGTTCTCAAAAAACATGTTGGCGACAAAGCGCCCTTGCAGCTGGTTCGTCACTTTTACCGGATGCTGTTCCCAGTGGGCCGCACGATCGAGGATCGCGTTCAACTCTCCGGCGCTAAGTCCTTTGGTGCCTAGCAAATGTTTTTCCGACTGTACTTGAAGCTGTGTCATTCGTTTGGCCTCCTCTGTCCTGTGATGACGACTTGATCCACCCCATCCACTTCATTCACCTGTACTTCGATGCTTTCGAGCCGGGACGTCGGAATGTTCTTCCCTACGAAGTCCGGACGAATCGGCAGTTCCCTGTGCCCCCGATCCACCAGCACCGCCAATTGAATCATTTGCGGCCGGCCGAGATCCATCAGGGCATCCATGGCTGCCCTTACAGTGCGTCCCGTGAACAGCACGTCATCGAACAAAATGAGCTTTTTGTTGTGAACCTCCAGACGATCGTTCGCCTGCTCACTTCCCGGCGCATCCTCCCGGGCTCCCGATACGGTCGCTTCCAGCAAGCCGCTTCGGTCGTCCCGGTATTTGGTCACATCCACTTCGCCGATGGGAGCGGGTATGCCCTCGATCTCGTGGATTCGGTCGGCCACCCGCTTTGCAAGGTAAATCCCCCGTGTCCGGATGCCGATTAACATGCAGTTTTCGAAGCCCTTGTTTTTCTCCAAAATCTCATGGGCGATACGCGTCAGAGCCCGCCGTATCGCGGTTTCATCCATTAACACATGTTCAGCAGACTCCATCGGTCAGGCAACCTCCTTCACCAAAGCTTTCGCGATTTAGACCATAAAAAAACCTTGCCGTATCGGCAAGGTTTGCGCGCACAGGAACAGAACAGGTCATACCGGGACAGACACACCTCACCGGCATCTATGCCGTCGGCGCATCCGCTTGGACCGTTCGATTCGTCGTTCACCTTGCCAGCCTCACGGGACTGATTTTAAAGGTGCTATTCAGTTACAAGCATTATGCCATGTTCGACACCCGATGTCAATACTCTTCGAATCGCACCCGGTTTGACCGGCCAAGGATTGCTAGGGCATGCGTTTTATGCTATAAAAGATGTAGTTCGTGATCTTCGGGACAACGGATCATGCCCGTTTTCGTTCACGGTATCACTACATAAGGAGCTGGAATCCCGTTTATGTCGATCGAAATGAATACGGAAGACGTTATTAATTTCATTAAAACAAGCAAGAAAAAGACTCCGGTTAAAGTATATGTTAAAGGCGACCTGGAATCCATCTCCTTCGGAGACAATATTCAAGCGTTCATCTCCGGCAAAAGCGGCGTACTGTTCGGCGACTGGGCGGAAGTAAAAAGCGTGCTGGATGCGGAAGCCGGCAAAATCGAAGACTATGTCGTCGAGAATGACCGCCGCAACTCCGCAGTTCCGCTGCTGGACCTCAAAAATATTAATGCCCGCATCGAGCCGGGCGCGATTATCCGCGACATGGTCGGCATCGGCGACAACGCAATCATCATGATGGGAGCCGTAATCAACATCGGCGTAACCATCGGCGAAGGCACGATGATCGATATGAACGCCATTCTCGGCGGACGCGTGAAAGTCGGCAAAATGTGCCACATCGGAGCAGGCGCCGTCCTCGCAGGCGTGATCGAGCCGCCTTCCGCTCAACCGGTCGTGATCGAAGACGACGTGCTCGTCGGCGCTAACGCCGTTATTCTGGAAGGCGTGCGCGTCGGACAAGGTTCCGTCGTTGCTGCAGGCGCGGTCGTCGTGGAAGACGTTCCGGAGTTCAGCGTCGTTGCCGGTACCCCTGCCCGCGTCATCAAAAAAGTGGACGACAAAACGAAGTCCAAAACGGAAATTTTGAAAGACCTGCGCAACCTGTAATTCGGCGCATTCAAGGCTCGGCGATCAGACGCCGGGCCTTTCTCTTCATTCCCTCACCAAAGGAGGCTTTGACACCATGTCTGTAGCCGTCAACCCGAGCCGCTTTGTACAAATTCGCAGAGATTTGCATAAAATTCCGGAGCTCGGGTTTCAAGAGTTTAAGACCCAGCGGTATTTGCTCGATTACATCGCATCCTTGCCCCAGGAGCGGCTCGAAGTCCGCACTTGGCGAACCGGCATTATCGTTAATGTAAAAGGAACCGCGCCGAAGCGCCGGTTCGGCTACCGCGCCGACATCGACGGGCTGCCGATTACGGAAGATACCGGGTACGATTTTCGTTCGGAGCATCCCGGCTTTATGCACGCCTGCGGGCACGACCTGCATATGTCCATCGGCCTCGGCATTCTGACGCATTTTGCACAGCAGCCGATTCGAGATAATCTGACCTTTATTTTTCAGCCCGCGGAAGAAGGACCTGGAGGCGCTAAGCCAATGCTCGAATGCGAAGAGCTGCGGGACTGGATGCCCGACGAAATTTTCGCTTTGCATATCGCACCGGAATATCCGGTAGGCACCATGGCTACCAAACCGGGCATCTTGTTTGCCAATACGTCCGAGCTGTTCATCACCTTGACGGGTAAAGGCGGACATGCGGCTTTCCCGCACAACGCGAACGATATGGTAATTGCCGCGTGCCAGCTTGTGGGACAATTGCAAACCGTCATTTCGCGCAATGTAAATCCCCTTGATTCGGCGGTTATTACGATCGGCAAAATCGACGGTGGTACGAAGCAGAATATTATCGCCGAGACGTCCCGTCTGGAAGGAACGATACGGACACTCTCGGCCGAAACGATGTCGCTCGTCAAGTCCCGGATCGAGGCGCTCGTCGCCGGAATGGAGACGGCTTTCGCCTGCAAGGCTGAGATCGACTACGGCGCCAATTACCGGCAGGTGTTTAACGAGGCGGATGTTACGGGCCAATTTATGAACTGGGTTCGAGATACCGACCATTCGATGCCACTTCAATTGATTGAATGTACCGAAGCGATGACCGGGGAAGATTTCGGTTATTTTCTCGAATCGATTCCCGGATTCATGTTCTGGCTCGGCGTCGGGACCCCTTACGGACTGCATCATGCGAAGCTTAAGCCGGACGAACGCGCCATCGATTTGGCCATCGACCTAATGAGCCGTTACCTGACTTGGAAAAGCGAGCAATAACACAAAAGCTTCTCATCACCTTCTCTGTCACAGAGAAGCGGGATGAGAAGCTTTTATTTTTACCTACAGGCGGCTTACGAATACCTTCAACCGCTCCATGGCCCGCTCCAAAACGTCCATCGAATAAGCGTACGATAAACGGATATAGCCTTCCCCAAGCGCGGAGAACGCATCCCCCGGCACAACGGCCACCCGCTGTTCGTCCAGCAGTTTCATGGCAAAATCCATGGAAGACAAGCCAAAACGCTCAATCGAAGGGAACAAATAAAACGCTCCCTCCGGCTTCGCCAGCTCGAAGCCCATCTCGACGAGCCGGTCATACAGAAAGTCCCGCCGTTTGACGTATTCGGCTCTCATCGGCAGCGCATCGTCGATTCCCGCCGTCAGCGCCTCAATGGCCGCATACTGGCTGATGGAGCTTGCGCAGGTGACATTGTACTGGTGAACCTTAACCATGTGCTGCGTCAAATAAGCCGGAGCTAACGTAAAGCCGATTCGCCAGCCCGTCATCGAGTGCGATTTCGACAATCCGTTAATGACGATAGTACGCTCCCACATCCCAGGCAGCGCGGCAATAGAGTGATGAGGTCCGTCGTAGATCAACTCGCTGTAGATTTCGTCGGAAATGACGAACATCTTGCGCGATTCGAGCAGCCGGGCAATATCGGCAAGCTCCTCCGCGCTCATCACACGCCCGGTCGGATTGGACGGATAGGCCAAAATGACACACCGCGTTTTGTCGGTCAGATACGGCTCCAGTACTTCCGCCGTCAGCTTGAAGCCGGTGCCGCGGGTATCCGCATAAACCGGCATGCCGCCGCACAGACGAATGAGCGGCTCATAGCCCGGATAGATCGGACCCGGCAAGATCACTTCGCTTCCCGGCTCCAAAATCGTGCGAAGCGTAATGTCCAGCGCTTGACTCGCGCCTACGGTAACGAGCACTTCTTCCAGCCCGGAATAGCTGAGCCCGTATTTGCGCTCGATGAATGCCGCTGCAGCCTGCCGGAGCTCCGGAAGACCCGGATTCGGCGTATAGGTCGTCCGTTGCTCTGCGATGGCCCGCTCGGCTGCGCGCATAATGTGATCCGGTGTCGGAAAATCAGGCTGACCGATCGTCAGCGTGAGGGCGTCTTTATAATTCGCAACCAAATTGGAAATTTTCCGGATGCCGGAGATTTGAATCTCCTTAACACTCGGATTGATTAAGCGCTCAAGCTGTTCCATAGCGTTCCCCCATGTCCCTGACCTTGTTACCTTGTTCGCAGCACTTCCAGAAGCCGCTGCATATCGTCCGGAATCGGCGCTTCGAACTGCAGCTCCGCTCCCGAGCGCGGATGCTCGAATCCGAGCACGGCCGCGTGAAGCGCTTGTCCCTCCATCAGGACCCCCTTGCTCTTGGAAGGACCGTAGGCCGGATCTCCCACAAGCGGATGTCCGATGAATTTCATATGCACCCGAATCTGATGCGTACGCCCCGTCTCCAGCTTCAGCTCCAGCAGCGTGTAATCTCCGAATCTCTCCACTACAAGAAAATGCGTGACCGCATGCTTGCTGTTCCGTTCGGTGACGGTATACAGCTTCCGATCCTTCGGATCTCGTCCGATCGGCGCATCGACGGTACCGTTCTCGTGAGGAACGTTGCCATGCACAAGGGCAAAGTATTTGCGATTGACCGTATGCGCCTTAAGTTGAGCAGCAAGCCCCGAATGAGCCAGATCGTTTTTCGCGGCCATCAGCAGACCCGACGTATCCTTATCGATCCGATGAACGATGCCGGGCCGAACGACGCCGTTAATGCCGGACAAATCCTTGCAATGATACAGAAGCGCATTGACGAGCGTTCCGCTGTAATGTCCGGGCGCCGGGTGCACGACCATGCCCCGAGGCTTGTTTACGACAATCACGTCGGAATCTTCATACACAACGTCCAGCGGAATCGGTTCCGCTGTAAGCACCAGCTCCTCCGGTTCGGGCATGACCAGCGTCATGGCATCTCCTTCAGAAAGCTTGTAGTTCGGCTTCACCGCGCGGCCGCCGACCTTCACGCAGCCGTCCTTGATCCACTGCTGCACTTGCGTGCGGGACACTTCTTCCTCCAGCGCTTCCGTAATGAACTTATCGATTCGCTCACCGGCGTCTTCCGGCTCGGCCGTCCATTCGAATCGCTGATCCTGCTCCGACCATCCTTGCTCGGTCACATTCATGATTGTGTGTCCCCGCTTTCCAGCTTGTTGGCGGCGTTAAGTTTCAATTCCTGGCGCCAGCTGATCAGCGAATCAACGAAGATCAAGGCGACCCCGACGACGATGGCGGAATCGGCAACGTTAAAGATCGGGAACGGATAGTTCACCGGGATGCCGAAGAAACTGAAACGGAAGTGAAAATCGAGAAAATCCACAACCTCGCCAAACAGCGCACGATCGATAAAATTGCCGAGTGCCCCTCCGAGCAGCAAGCTCAAAGCAAAAGGCAGCAGCTTCTTTCCTTCTTTTCGCATCTTCTGCAAATACCAAATTACCCCAACAACTACAAAAAAAGTAATAACCAGGAAAAACCAGCGCTGATTTGGCAGAATACCAAAAGCCGCTCCGGTGTTCCGATGAGAAGTGATTTGGAAAAACTCGCCGATGACCGATCGCGATTCCCCCCGCTCCAATCGGCTTACGATAAGCCATTTGGTAGCCTGGTCCAACAGGAGAACGATGAAAGCGTAAATGTAATATCTCAAAATAACAACTCCTTATTGGGCTTGCTGACAACCTGCATACATTTACCTAGCTAAAAACAACGGGCAGCGCGAAACATAACGGTACATGCTTGCTTTAATCAAAAGGAGGCGCTTTTCTTGACGAACCTTCCGTTCGAATCCGGTTCACCCGGTCCGCTTACCGGACAGCAGCTCCAAGCGCTCAAAGCCAAGCTAACGGAAGAAAAACAGTGGCTGGAACGGCATTTGGAATCACGCGAGCATATGGGACTCGGCGATTCCATGCGCGTCCAGACTGGAGAGCTTTCCAACTATGACAACCATCCCGGCGATTTGGGCACCGAGATGTACGAGCGCGGCAAAGATATCGCCCTTCACGAAAATGCTGAGCATCAGCTTACCGACATCAACGAAGCTCTGACGCGTATGGAATCGGGGGAATACGGCATTTGCCGGGTATGCGGGCAGCCGATTCCACACGAACGGTTGGAAGCTGTTCCTACAACCGCATACTGTGTAGAGCATGTACCCGACCCCAATATGTCCCAACGCCGTCCGGCGGAAGAAAAATTTCTTGACCCGCCGTTCGGAAGAACAAGTCTCGACGAACGCGAAGGGCAGACGCAGTTCGACGGCGAAGACGCCTGGCAAATCGTCGAAAGCTGGGGAACGTCCAATACGCCGGCGATGGCCGAAGATCCGAACGAGTCCGACAGCTACAACGAGATGCAGATCGAAGCCGACGAAGCCGAAGGATACGTCGAACCGCTCGAAAGCTTCCTAGCCACCGACATGTACGGCCGTCAGGTCACGGTTGTCCGCAATAAGGCGTACCAGCACTATATGCGCAGCGGCGAAGGAGACGGCTTGCTCGAACCCGAGGAAGAGGCCGAAGATCGGTTCCCGTAAAAGTTATGGGCTAGTACGTTCTTCTTCCTTCCAATT
Organism: Paenibacillus tyrphae; assembly: GCF_000722545.1. Classification (GTDB taxonomy): domain Bacteria; phylum Bacillota; class Bacilli; order Paenibacillales; family NBRC-103111; genus Paenibacillus_G; species Paenibacillus_G tyrfis. The sequence goes on along the minus strand of NZ_JNVM01000004.1, from coordinate 377,671 downwards.
GGTACTGCACATGCTTAACAATATCGGCAATATAATCCCCGATAATAGGCAAGTTTAACACGTTAAGCGCCTGAAGCAAATACAAGATGGTAGAAGCGAAGATGGTAAATCCGATCGCGATGCCTACGCCGCGTGAAATCCCGGCAATTAGGTTGGTCCAAATCAGACGAATTGGGCTGTTCATGAGCAGAACGTAGTCGGCAATTTGCGTCCGTTCGATGTTCGCGGCAATTTCGCTCACTTTTTTGTGGACCTGCTCAAGCAATTTTTCCTGTTCGTTCTTTTTCGTCGTCTGTCCCATTGCGGCAACCCTCCCGGGGTTCAAATCACGAGCCTTTCCATGGGAAGCTCCTTCGCATCCCATGGATGGCTCGCTATGCCCATTAGCCTGCAGCGCCGGCTTTCAGCACTCCCGAGCATCGTTTGCACAGCGTCGGGTGCTCGGAGTCATGACCAACCTCCGGCGTAACGATCCAGCAGCGTTCGCACTTCTCCCCATCGGCCACAGCGACTTTTACGGCAAGCCCCTTGAACGTTTGAGCTTCCTCAGGTGCTGTCTCCTCCGGATTATGCACCTTCACCGCGGAAACGATAAACAACAGATCCAACCGGTCAAAGCCGCCGAGCAGCTCGTACGTCTCCGCATTCGGGTACAGATGAACCGAGGCGCTGAGCGAATTACCGATCAGCTTTTCCTTTCGCGCTTCCTCCAGCGCTTTCAGCACATCGTCACGCACGCCGTTGAATTTTTCCCATTTTTGTTCCAGATTCGCATCAAACAAGCTTGCATCGACCGTCGGCAGCTCTGCAAGCTGTACGCTCAGCAGCGTCGTGCCCGGAATATATTTCCATACCTCGTCAGCCGTATGCGGCAAGATCGGAGCAATCAACTTAGTTATTGCCGTCAGCGCATCGTATAATACGGTTTGCGCCGCTCTGCGAGCCGGATCGGCCGGAAGGCTGGCATACAGCAGGTCTTTCAGTATATCAAGATAGAACGCGCTCATATCAACCGCGCAGAAATGATTTACGGTCTGATACACCACGTGGAAATCGTAATTGTCGTACGCCTTAATGACACGGTCCGTCATCCGGTGCAGACGCAGCAGCGCGAACCGGTCCAGTTCGCTCATTTGTTCTACGGCTACGCGGTCTTTGGCCGGATCGAAATCCGACAGGTTGCCGAGCAAAAAGCGCAGCGTATTGCGGATTTTCCGGTAGCTCTCGGCAATCTGGTTCAAAATGTTGTCCGAGATGCGCTGATCCGCTTGGAAATCGGTCGAAGACACCCACAAGCGCAAAATATCGGCGCCCAGCTTGTTGCACATCTGGTTCGGATCGATCGTGTTGCCGAGCGATTTGGACATTTTGCGTCCCTCGCCGTCCAGCGTAAAGCCGTGGCTCAGAATGCCTTTGTACGGTGATTGTCCTTTGACTGCTACTCCGGTAATTAAGGACGAGTTATACCAGCCGCGGTATTGGTCCGAGCCTTCCAGATACAGATCGGCCGGCCATTGCAGGTCTTCGCGTGTTTCGAGCACTGCCGAATGGCTGGACCCGGAATCGAACCAAACGTCCATAATGTCCGTTTCTTTTCGGAAGTGGTCATGACCGCATTTCGGACAGACGGTACCCGCCGGGAGCAGCTCCTTCTCGTCATGCAGGAACCACGCATTGGAGCCTTCCTTCTCGAAAATCGAAGCGACATGCTCGATCGTCGTCTCGTTGACCAGCGGTTCGTTGCAGCTGCGGCAGTAAAAGATCGGAATCGGCACGCCCCATGCGCGCTGACGGGAAATACACCAGTCGCCGCGGTCGGCGATCATGTTATGAAGTCGAATCTCGCCCCACTCCGGCGTCCACTTCACGCGTTTGATTTCGTCCAGCATCGCTTGGCGGAATTTATCTACCGATGCAAACCACTGCTCGGTCGCGCGGTAAATGACCGGCTTCTTCGTCCGCCAGTCATGCGGATATTGGTGCTGAATAAAGCTCAGTTTCAGCAGATGGCCGCTTTCCTGAAGCTTTTCCGTGATCGCCTTGTTCGCTTTATCGTAAAACAGCCCTTTAAAGCCAGGCGCTTCCGCTGTCATATGCCCTTGGTCGTCCACCGGACACAAGACGCCCAGACCGTATTTTTGCCCGATCACGAAGTCGTCTTCCCCGTGCCCCGGAGCAGTGTGTACGCAGCCCGTACCGGCTTCCAGCGTCACGTGCTCGCCCGTCATCACAAGCGACGTCCGGTCGTAGAACGGATGGCTGCAGAGCACATGCTCCAGCTCGCTGCCCTTGAATGTTTGCACAACATTCACGTCGGTCCAGCCGATCTCCTTCGCAGCCGCTTCGAGCAACCCTTGCGCCAGCACGAACTTCCGGCCTCCCGCTTCCACCAGCACGTAGTCGAAATCCGGATGGATGCTGATCCCAAGGTTTGCCGGCAGCGTCCAAGGCGTCGTCGTCCAGATGACGATGGCGGCGTCCGCAGGCAGCTTGCCTTTACCGTCCTGTACGTCGAAAGCCACATAGATCGAAGCCGACGTCTTGTCGCGGTATTCGATCTCGGCCTCCGCCAGCGCGCTTTCCGAAGAAGGTGACCAGTAAACCGGCTTCAACCCTTTGTAGATGTAGTCTTTCGTCACCATCCCGCCGAAAACGCGGATTTGCTGCGCTTCATATTCAGGCAGCAGCGTAATATACGGGCGATCCCAATCGCCGCGGATACCGAGTCGCTTGAACTGTGCTTTTTGCTTCTCCACCCACTGCAAAGCGTAGTCTTTGCAATAGTCGCGGAATTCCGGCACGCTCATTTTTTTTCGGTCGACTTTGCCGCTGTTGGTGATAGCCTGCTCGATCGGCAAGCCGTGCGTATCCCAACCCGGCACGTAAGGCGCATCATAGCCCTGCATCGTTTTGAAACGGACGATGACGTCCTTTAAAATTTTGTTCAGCGCGTGGCCGATATGAATGTCGCCGTTCGCATACGGCGGTCCGTCATGCAATACAAACTTCGGTTTGCCCTTGCGGCTCTCCTGCACTTGACGGTAGATGTCCGTCTCGTCCCAATGCTGCTGCATTTTCGGTTCAGCCTGCGGTAGGTTGCCGCGCATCGGAAAATCCGTTTGCAGCAGGTTTAGCGTTTTTCCATAATCCATCGAATGTCTCACTCCTAACTGAATTTACAACAAAAAAAGACCTCGCATCCCTAAGGGACGAGAAGTCTCGCGGTACCACCCTGTTTAAGACGACGAATCGTCGAAACAATCGCCCGTGTCGTTCACGGCCGCTGCCCGGCTCGAAGTCTTCGCTCCATGATCGATAACGGGATCAGCCGATGCTCTTTACTTCCGGAATGAGGTTCAAGAGATGCTCCTGGGGGATATTCCTTGACCGCCGAAGTCCGGGCTCGCACCATTCCCCCGGTTCGCTGGCCTCCGCTGGACGTCAAGTACTCGTCCCAGTCATCGCTTTGATTCATGTTAACTTATACAGGGAGTATAGCGGAAATGAGCTTCCACGTCAACTTGGGCCAATTAAGGCTGCTCGATCTCCATCCGGTCGAGCGAGCTCCAATCTTCCTTGCTGAGCAGCTCCAGCTGCGCCTCGATGAGCGTGCGGAACCGGGTCCGGTAAATCGATGCCTGCTTCTTCAGCTCCTCGATTTCCACTGATACTTTACGCGCTTTGGTCAGCGATTCGTTAATGATGCGGTCGGCGTTCTTCTCCGCTTCTTTAATAATCAGCTGCGCTTCTTTTTTCGAGTTATTTTTCACTTCATCGGCCGCTTCCTGCGCGATGATGATCGTTTTGCTAAGCGTTTCTTCGATATTGGCAAAATGGTCCAGACGCTCTTGAATCGCGGCCAACTGATTTTGCAGCTCTTTATTTTCACGGATCAGCGATTCGTAATCTTTAATGACCTGATCCAGAAATTCGTTCACTTGATCTTCGTCATATCCCCGAAACGAGCGGCTGAACTCCTTGTTATGTATATCGAGCGGTGTTAAAGCCATTGCTGCACCTCCTGCAAATTTGGCAAAAAAGCTATGATCCTATGTTGTCCGCGCATGCGTAATCCTATATTCGACAGTTGCTGGCATATTCCTGCATCGGCAAACAAAAAAATCGGCGTTCACGCATATTTGCCGATTTTCAAACGATATCTCCCTTTTTTGGTTACCCCTTCGACTTCCAGCACCTTGAAGCGTCCGAACCCTTGAAGCGATACGACGTCCCCCTGCTTCAGCGGCTTGCTCGGATCTTCTTCCTGCTTCCAGTTCACTTTGCAACGCCCGGCTTTAATCGGAACAAGCACTTTGGCCCGGCTCAGCCGGTATACGTCGCTGACGATGCCATCCAGACGAAGCGAAGCGACCGATAAAAACATTTCGTCCAGCTTCGTTTCCGTCGCCTTGAGCTTATCGAGCGGCAGCTGCTCCGTCCGCACGTGCAGCCGGTGCACCTGAGTCAGATTGAGCCGGATATAATCGGCAATTTCCGAAGCCACGAGAAAATGACAGCCGTCTTCCCGCACATAAATATCGCCGATTTTATCGCGCTTGATGCCAAGTCCGAGGATCGCTCCCATGAAATCGCCGTGGTCCAGCTCCTTCAGCTTCTCGTCCTCGGAGGTAATTTCAATGAGGCTGATCCCCATCTCTTCATCGTCCAGCACGCGATAATCCGGAGCGACCAATGCCCGCTTTCGTTCCACACCCGGATGGCCGCCGTCGAATCGCACCTGCACGTCCGGGTGCCGATTGGCAAGCGTGGTCAGGATGAAAATCTGCCGCGGGTCCAAAAAATCGGTCAGCTTGACCGTATGCTGCCCGGCCCGCTCCACCCATTCCGCCGCCTTATCGACAAAGCGGTGTTCGTCTGGATGGAAGTGGGCATATAGTTGTTCTTCCATCATCGGTTTAAGTCTCCTGCATGATTAAACTAGGGAATAATGAAACGGAGAACCGCAACGATACCTTCCCCTACGAAACGCAGTGCAATCAGCGCGATAATCGGGGAAATATCGATCATCCCGCCGATCGGAGGAATGAAACGGCGGAATACGGACAAATACGGCTCACACAGCTTCCCCAGTATTTCCCCAATAAAGCTTTCTCGCGCGCTCGGCAGCCAGGAGAGCAGAACGTAGGCGATGAGCACGTACTGATAAATCTGAATCAAAGTGCGAATGTAATCTTCAATGTAGTACAAGCCGTTCACCTCGTTCTTTCTAAGTACGCTATTCTTCGTTATGATGCATCATTTCCGAAATCGAACCGTGGATTTCCACGGTATCCGGAGTGCACAAGAAAATGTTCGGTCCGATCTTCGAGATGGAGCCGCTGAGCGCATACACGGTACCGCTCAGGAAGTCGACGATCCGCGTAGCCTGATCCGGCCGGACCCGGTGCAGATTGACGACGACAGGCCGGCGTGAGCGCAAATGGTCGGCAATTTCCTGGGTTTCCTCGTAAGACCGTGGCTCGTTCAAGACGACCCGCACGTTTTTTTGTGAATGGATGCTGACGATGTTCCCCTTATTTTTACGCAATTCCTGCGCCGGGGTTTCAGCTTCTTCGTGATGCTCTACGACGCGCTCGCGCTCCACGACTTCTTCCTCTTCCTGCAAGCCCAGAAAGTTCATGAATTTATTCATTACGCCCATATCCTTTCCTCCTCGGATTTTCATCTCTGTCACTCTTTGCCCACCAAGACCGAACCAAGACGCACCCAAGTCGCTCCTTCTTCAATGGCTACTTCAAAATCGTTCGACATTCCCATCGACAAACCCGTCACTTCATAATCGAGCACGGCTTCCCGATTCAGACGGTCCCGCCATTCGCGCAAGCCGTGAAACACCGGGCGGGTCGCCTCGGGCTCCGCTTCGTAAGGCGCCATAGTCATTAGACCGGCCACGCGGATATGCTTCATCCCCCGAAGCTCCGCCGCAAAATTAAGCAGCTCGCCGGGCTCCAAACCGTATTTCGTCTCTTCCCCCGACACGTTCAGCTGAATAAAGCACGGAACCTCGATTCCGAGCGCCGACGCCTTCTTCTCGATCTCTTTGGCCAGCGACAGCCTGTCCAGCGAATGAATATACGCGAATCGTCCGACGACGTCCTTTACTTTGTTCGTTTGCAGATGTCCGATGAAATGCCACACGCCTTCGCTGCCGAATGCTTCCCATTTGACAGCGGCATCCTGCCAGCGGTTCTCGCCGACATCCGTCAGTCCGCTCCGCAGCGCTTGTCCCGTTGTTTCGAGCGAAACGTATTTGGTCACGGCGATGACGCGCACCTCCCCGGGATTGCGTCCCGCGCGGGCGCACGCCGCGGCAATGCGCTTGCGGACTTCTTCGATCCGTTCCAGCAGTTGTATAGTCAAAACGTCAATTCACCTCGCTTTCGGCCTGCTCGGCTATGGGGCGGTCCCCGGTGTTATCAAGCCGGAAGTCCCCCAGCCGCTATTCCCGCAGTCCGATCCATGCCGCCATTCTGCCGGTTTTTCCGCCCTCTTTGCGATGCGAGAAAAACAAGTCGGTACGGCAGCTTGTGCATAAACCACTTATTTCGATATGAGACGGCATAATTCCTGCTTTTATCATAATTTGTCGGTTTATTTGTTGCAAGTTCAACTTGTATTTGCCGTTGGGCTTTTTTTCGTAGAACGGCGAACGGCCGGATTCGTCGGCGCTGCTGCCCGTCGCAACCTGCTCAAGCACCTTGTCCATTCGCGCAATAACGGCATCGTCGACCTCGTAGCAGCATGCGCCGATGGAAGGGCCGATGGCGGCTTTCACGTCTCGGGGCTTCGTGCCGTATGCCGCGCTCATCGTCTCCAGCGTCGCCTTCGCGATTTGCAATGCCGTCCCCTTCCACCCTGCATGCGCCAATCCTACCGCCTTGCGGACCGGATCGTAAAAATACAGCGGCACACAGTCCGCAAACAACGCGTGCAAAAAGACCCCCGGTTCGTTCGTCACGAAGCCGTCTTTGCCCTGCAGCGCCTTCTCCCGAGAATCGTTGCCCGCACCGCGCTGCCCTCTGCCGACAACCTGAATTTCCTTCCCGTGTACCTGCTCCGCGTATGTACACGATTCGAACGGCATCTCCAGCGATTCGGCCAGCAATTTTCGGTTCGCAACGACATCTGCGGGCGCATCCTCCACGTGAAGCCCGCAGTTCAAGCTGCCGAACGCTTCGTGGCTAACCCCGCCGCGTCTTGTCGTAAAGCCGGCCGTCACGGCCGGACAGGCGTTCATGAAACGCTCCAGCATAAGCAGTTCACAGCCGTTTTCGGCTTGTCGGATTACAAAAGGTTCCATGGGTCCGCCTCCCGTCTTTTTACTACTCAGTATACACGAAGCGAAAAAAAAGAACACCCTTGTTCGTCCGGGTGAATCACGTCTGTCTTCGTTTTTTCCTATCCGCGGGAATGGCGGGTGTAGTCGTACACGTTATCGGCCGGCTCTTGCTGCCGGAAAGCCCGAACGTCCTCCAGCTTGACCAGGACGACGTCCATGCCGATTTTGACGATGTTGCTCCAAGGGATAATCACATCGGTTCCGCCGCCGAACAGTCCGAAAAAACGGGAGGAATTCGGGACGACGATCGCCTCGATGCGTCCTTGCCGGAGATCGAGCTCCAAGTCGCTGATTTGGCCCAGCTTTTTGCCGTCGACGATATTGATCACGTCTTTGGTCTGGAAATCGGATATTTTCACGCTGTCACCACCGGGGGAGGCATATTGCTGAGAAATCGTAGTTTAAAACCTTCGTTCTGCAGGTCGCCTGCGAGTGAAAAGTAATCCGCTTCGGCTCAAACACGTTTTTCAGGCTTTAATTTTAAATTCATTTTATGGTAAAAAGCCTGAAAAAAACTCGCCGCGGATCACTTTTCACTCTACGGCAACAAGCATCGAGAGTTTTAAAAAGACGTCTCAGCAAATGCCCTTTTTTATACTATATGAGCAACTTGGGCAAAATGTCCTCGCCAGACTATAAAAAAAGCTTTTTATCGAAGCCTTTTCGAGGAAGATACATTCGTGTTTTAACGGAAGCTTTTCTTGCGATATATAATTCAATCAGCTCCGCTGATAATTTATAAATTCTATATCTATAAAAAAAGACCGTGCCCGCAGCATTGTAGCGAGTCGGTCGGATCTTCGCAGGTCGGGCCAGCTCCCGTCAGTTTTTCACATGCTTCTGCATCTGGGATATGGCCGATTTCTCGAGCCGGGATACTTGCGCTTGGGAAATGCCGATCTCGTCGGCCACTTCCATCTGGGTCTTTCCGTCGAAAAAGCGCATGGACAAAATCATTTTCTCGCGGTCGTTCAGCTTCCGCATCGCTTCCCGGAGGGCAATGCCTTCGATCCAAGATACGTCTTTGTTCCGGTCGTCGCTGATCTGGTCCATCACATAGATCGGATCGCCGCCGTCATGATAGATCGGTTCGAAAAGCGACACCGGGTCCTGTATGGCATCGAGCGCAAACACGACATCTTCCTTCGGCACGCCGAGCGCTTCCGAAATTTCGTAAATGGTGGGCTCCCGCGAATTTTGATTCGTCAGCTGATCGCGCACCTGAAGCGCCTTATAAGCGATATCGCGCAAGGAGCGAGACACCCGGATCGGGTTGTTGTCCCGAAGGTATCGGCGGATCTCTCCAATAATCATCGGAACCGCGTAGGTAGAAAACTTGACGTTCTGGCTTAAATCGAAATTATCAATGGCTTTCATCAGTCCGATACAGCCTACTTGGAACAGGTCGTCGACAAATTCCCCCCGGTTATTGAACCGCTGGATGACGCTCAGCACGAGCCGGAGGTTGCCGTTGACTAATTTCTCTCTTGCAGATCGTTCGTTATTCGTCTGCAGGTCCACGAATAGTTCACGCATTTCCGCATTGGTCAAAACCGGTAGCTTTGCCGTATCGACGCCGCATATTTCGACTTTGTTTCGGGTCACCGTGATTACCTCCCAAGGAGAAACATTACTGTTAATTATCTCCTCGGAATGCTTTTTTATGCGGCTCTCCCGGGCTCTCCACCGGCCGCATCGCCCCCTAAAAATCGTTCAAAGCCTGTTCCGGCAAGGACGGTTTCGCTTTCATCGCCCACGAAAAAAAACTTTTTCCAATTTACACCATCTTATTAAACTCTTTGCGAAGCCGTTTGATGATCCGCTTTTCGAGCCGCGAAATATACGACTGAGAGATGCCGAGCATGTCCGCGACGTCCTTTTGCGTCTTCTCTTCGCCGTCCTGCAGGCCGAAACGCAGTTCCATGATGATCCGTTCGCGCTCCGACAGCTTATCAAGCGCCTTATGGAGAAGCTTGCGATCGACCTGCTCCTCGATATTGCGGTAGATGGTATCGTTTTCCGTCCCGAGCACATCCGAAAGCAAAAGCTCGTTGCCGTCCCAATCGATATTGAGCGGCTCGTCGAATGAAACTTCGGTGCGAATTTTGCTATTGCGCCGCAAATACATCAAAATTTCGTTTTCGATGCATCGCGAGGCGTACGTGGCGAGCTTAATTTTTTTCTCGGGATCGAACGTATTGACCGCTTTGATCAAGCCGATTGCGCCGATCGATACGAGGTCTTCGATATTGATGCCTGTGTTCTCGAACTTACGCGCGATGTAAACAACGAGCCGCAGATTTCGTTCGATCAGCATGCCACGGATGGCCGCATCTCCTGAAGGAAGCTTTTCCAGTAAATATTCTTCCTCTTCGCGTGTGAGCGGGGGCGGCAGCGCTTCGCTTCCACCGATGTAGTAGATTTCGTCCGATTTGAGCCCCAGCACTAGCAGCAGGCGAAAATACATAATTTGCAGCATCAGCTTCCACTTGACCATCATGTTTACGCTTCCTCCCATTCGTACCATTTTTTTCGCCGTACATCCTAGTCATGAAAACAGCTTTCTTACGGTCAAGCTTCGGTTTTCCTTTACAAGCACGGCCTTGAGCTGCGGCAAGCCAGATGGTAAATATCGGGTCCCACTCGGGTTACATGTTGACTAGCGACGGATGAATGATGGCCTGATAAGCGTTGTCCGAGCTGAGCCGGCCGCCGTCCAGTCCGATCAGCACTTTGTTCGCCTCGATCTGCTCGCTTCCCGTTGTGATGACGACCCGGTCCGGCTTCAGCGCCAGCATAAACTGCGTATTCCGGTTCACCCCCCGATACGGCACCAAACGCAAGCGATCCTGCCAGACAAAGGGTTCGGTACCGATCGACGTCACGAGCTGATCCACTTCGGCCCGGCGGATTTTGACCAGCCAAGCTTCGGGAATGCGCTCCCCCCACTGTGCCGCTTCCATGACCATGACCGGCGTTTTCGTCAGAGGATCGTACAGTTGGTTGCCCGTATCGATAAGTCCGGTGCAGCTGGAGGCAAATTCGTCGATATGGACCTCCACCTTGGCCAAGAACGAGGTCAGTTCCTGCTTGCGCCTCAAGGCTTGCAGGACGTGCCGGCATAGCCATAACGCCAATGGGAAGGAAAAAGCCAGCATCGTCAGCGTGACCCCTAGATCGTGGCTGAACAAGATACCATTTACGATTTCGCTGGAGGATTGCCAGAAGTAGGCGCACCCGAAGACAGCACCGGCTGCCATGAAATTGATGACGTAAAATGCGCCAAGGTTCCGCAAAAAATGCTGCAATCCCCCGAATCCGAAGGCGGTCAGCAGCATCAGCAGAGAAAGCGCAAATTTTAGCGCAAACGTAAACAGAAACGATAACGGCGGAAAAAACAGCATCACCGCATAGCTGCCTCCGATGGCTGCGGAAAGCGCCAACCGCCACGGGCGGTAACGGAGCTTGCGCGACCAGGCCGTCGTCCAGAGCAGCGCGCCGTCGATCAGCACGTTCATGAGGAAAATGACATCGATGTACACGACCATCTTCGTTACCTCCCGCCCAGCTTGCCGCCCGCTTGCCGTGAATGAGACAAGTATATCCCAATCGTATTCCAAAGTCTGTCTAAACATGCCGAGGGGGCGGTACTATTTTTGTCGAGAATGAGGGGTTGGGGGGAGTGAGTGGAGTTGATGGTGCATGGTGATCAGCGGGCGTGTGGCTACGAGCAGCCGTATGTGCCTTCGGCCGCTGTTGAACTCGGGTTCCATTAAACTTACCTTGCGGTAAGAACCCGAGTTCAAAGGCAGCACGTAGACTCAGAGTTTTACGCAGGAAAACTGCTTCGGAAGCATAAGCTACGGCACATACACTGCTCTCCGCCACACAAGCTGATCTAGCGAGGACTCACTCCTCCCAACCAAGGGAGGAGTAGGAAAAGGACTGCCACCTCTCGGTACGCGAGGAGGCGAAAAAAACAGCCGCCTCTAGGGATAGAGGCGGCTGTGCATTAAAGAATATAGTAACCATATGGATTAGTTCATTATTTGTCGAAGCCGTTGCGATTGCGGTTGCGAAGGAATGCCGGGATGTCGAGCTGGTCGTTCGGCGATTGGCCTCCGAACGGACGGAGGTTGCCAAGCCGATTGTCTACAGGCTCCTGCGATTGGCTGGCGGACGCCGTTGTACCGGCAGCTGCCGGTTTCTTCGCGGGTGATACCGCTTCGCGATGCTCAAAACCAGTGGCGATAACGGTCACCCGAATCTCGTCTTTCAAGCTTTCGTCAATAACCGCACCGAAAATCATATTGACTTCCGGGTCGGCAGCGTCGGCCACGATATCAGCCGCTTCGTTGACTTCGTACAGCGAAAGGTTGTTGCCGCCTGTGATGTTGAGCAGCACGCCGCGCGCGCCGTCAATCGACGTTTCGAGCAGCGGGGAGCTGATTGCTTTCTTGGCAGCTTCCGCCGCGCGGCTTTCACCCGAAGCGTAGCCGATTCCCATCAAAGCCGAGCCGCGCTCGGTCATGATCGTCTTTACGTCGGCAAAGTCGAGGTTGATCAAGCCGGGAACGGCGATCAGGTCGGAAACCCCTTGAACCCCTTGACGCAAAACGTTGTCCGCCGCAAGGAACGCTTCCAGCATCGGCGTTTTCTTGTCAACGATCTCAAGCAAACGGTCGTTCGGAATAATAATGAGCGTATCGACTTTTTCTTTGAGGGCGGCAATCCCTTGCTCCGCTTGCCGAGCGCGCTTCAATCCTTCAAACCGGAACGGACGCGTCACGACGCCGACGGTCAGTGCGCCGCATTCTTTGGCGATTTCAGCGATAACCGGCGCAGCGCCTGTCCCTGTTCCCCCACCCATACCGGCGGTAACAAAGACGAGGTCGGAGCCTTTGAGCGCATTGGCGATTAACTCGCGGGATTCCTCAGCTGCCTTCTTCCCGACCTCGGGATTTGCACCAGCCCCGAGACCGCGCGTGAGCTTGTCCCCGATTTGCAGCTTCATCTCCGATTTAGCAAGATGCAATGCCTGCGCGTCGGTGTTGACCGTTATAAATTCGACCCCTTTCACGCCGGTGTCAATCATCCGGTTAACAGCGTTGCTTCCGCCGCCACCGCAGCCGATTACCTTTATTTTGGCAAACCCTTCCATGTCCATATCAAATTCAAACATACTAGCGTCTTCCCCCTCATTAGGCTTTCATCGTGCAAGCTACCCGAGTTTAAATAAATTCGCTTAACCAATTTTTGAAACGTTCCATGGCCGAGGGCTTTTGCTCTTGACCGGAAGACGCTTTTTTCGTCGTGACTATTTTCTTGACGCCGGAGCCTTGTTTGGAATTCCGCAAATACTTGGAGGCGTACTGGATAATCCCTACGCCGCTCGTGAAAGCAGGGTCGCGCACGCCGATAAACTCGGGAACGGCAATACGAACGGAAGACGCCAGCTCCACTTGGGCGACATTCAACACGCCGGGCAGCGAAACCGTCCCGCCTGAGAGCACATAACCACCAGGCAGATCGGTGAAGCCAAGCCGCTGAACTTCCAGGCGGATTAGGTGAAATATTTCTTGTACCCGGGGCTCGATGATGTTCGCCAAATCGACTTGGGAAAATTCCTTGTCCACATTGCTGCCGATCCGGTTAACCTTAAACACTTGATCAGGCGCTGCATGCTCTACGATGGCACACCCGAATTTCAGCTTGATCTTATCGGCAATGTCCGCTTGCGTCCGCAAGCCGTAAGCGATATCGTTTGTGATGAACTCGCCCCCGATCGGAAGCGTCGATGTGGCTACCAGATTGTTCTCGCTAAAAATGGCGATCGTCGTAGCGCCCGCACCGATATCGACCAGTACGGTCCCGACAGCCTTTTCGTCCTTGGACAAAGCCAGATGGCCTGCGGCCAGCGACATCAATATAAGTCCGGCTACCTTGAGTCCGGATTTCTCCACGACACGGAGCAAATTATGTATAGCCGTTTTCGTACCGGTAACGATGGTCGCTTCGACTTCCAGTCTAACTCCGATCATGCTCCGGGGATCGTGAATCTGATCCGTTCCGTCCACTACGTATTGGTTCGGCACAACGCCGATAATCTCGCGTTCGGGAGCCAAAGGAATCACTTTCGCCGCCTGAATGACCCGTTCGATGTCATCGTCGCCGATTTCGCGGTCTTCATTCGATACCGCCACGACCCCGTGACTCGATTGCAGCGCAATATGATTGCCGGAAATTCCAACGTACACTTCCGATATTTGCACTCCGACCATTCGCTCGGCATGATCCACTGCGCTCCGGATCGACTGGACCGTTTGATCGATATCCACGATCGCTCCTTTGCGAATTCCCTGCGAGTCGGCAGATCCAACTCCAATTATATTAATGGCGCCGTTAACGACTTCCCCAATAATAGCACGAACTTTGGATGTACCGATGTCCAAACTAACAATGATGTCATTGCTGCTCAACCCGTGGCACCTCCTGTGACATAATTTCGATTTGAGCCTTGGTCAGCAAAACCTCCTGTAGATATTCCACACGGCTCGGCAATTCCCTCTTTTTTAGTTCATTTTTTTTCACGGCCAGGCTTAAATTATACCATAATTTCGATTCTAGCACTATTCTAGTAGGTTGAGTAGAGTTTTTTGCTCAGTTGCGGGCCGTTTCCTGGCTTTCCGGCTTCTTTTCGTCAGCGGACGACGATGCGGTATCGCGCTTGTCCGTCTCTTTGGAAGCAGAGGTTTTACCTTCCTTGCTATCTTTGCTGTCCTTACCGTCTTTCGTATCCTTGGCGTTCGTTTTGCCCGAATCCTTTTCGAAAGGGGCATGCGTATCCGCTTCGAGCATCGTAATCACGCCCCCCGATATTTTACTGCTTTGCAGGCTGGCGATGTAAGAATCCAAATACTTCATCTTTTCGGGCAAATACCCGATCGTCGTCTGCACTTCATATTGGGAGCGGGTGTACATTTTGATTTTGTCCGGATAGGATTCTGTTGGAGATGGCTTGATCTCGGACACGTCGGAGAAGTACGAGGCCGGCAGCTTGGACATGGCCAGACACAGCTTAACCTTGAGCGGATCGTCCTTCGGCCATCCCGTCAAGATCGGCTTGTCCAACGCAACGCCCTGTACTGTAACTGGCACAACGCTTGCGTCGGCGAGCAGCGCCTCGATCTGGCCGTTTTCTCCAACTTGGTAAGCCACCTTCGGGTACTCGTGCACCTGAATGATCAGGCGGCCCGGGAACTTTTTGGACACATCGACCGATTCGACCATCTTTAGTGCTTTGACCTGCGATTCGACTTTGGAGGATGAGACGGAAAAAAAGTGGTCCCCCGCTTTGACGGCAGCCGCTTGGGCGATTTCTTCCTTGGATATCAATTGCTGCCCTTGAATCTCGATCTCCGTTATTTTGCTGAGCGACGATTGGAAGAAGAGAATCAGCAGAAGCGTAATAAAAAAGATAAATAAAAACAGCAGAAGCTTCTTGCTGCTCCGGCTTTTCGGATTCGGTTTCTTGATCACTGGGAGTCTGTCTTCCATAGGTGCCTCCTCTTCTGAACGGCAACAAAGCCCGCATGGCAGGCTCTGTACGCTTTTGCGCCGGGTAGCTTGTCCCGGACAGGACGGGAGCCGTCCGCAGGCTAGGCGAAACGGTCGTCCTCACCCGCATCTGCCGGCATCACCTGCATGATAACTCAAACCAAATAATACGGAATATGTAAACCGCAGGGTATCCCTTCTCCCATGGAAAAAGGGATATTCCAGCGGCTGTGGTCATATGGATGTATAAAGTGCTACTCCGTAGGCACCGGCGTCGTACGATGTATGTCCGCCCCAAGGGACGCGAGCATCAGTTCAATCCGGTCGTACCCCCGGTCGATATGATGAATTTGTTCGATGACGGTTAATCCCTGAGCCGCCAATCCGGCGATGACGAGCGCAGCGCCGGCGCGAAGGTCGGTCGCTTCCACGGTGGCGCCATACAGTCTGGGTACTCCCCGGATATAGGCCGAGGTCAAATCTACCCGGATATCCGCTCCCATGCGCGACAGTTCGTCTACATGCTTGAATCGTCCTTCAAATACGGTTTCCTTTACGATGCTTACCCCGTCTGTAAGGCTGAGGAGCACCATGATTTGAGATTGCAGGTCCGTGGGGAACGACGGATAAGGCGAGGTCACGATCCTCTCCACCGATTTCGGCCGGCCGAGAGCGCACACGTTCATTATATCACCGTTAATTGTGATTTGAACACCTGCCCGTTTGAGCACATGAATGGCGGAGGTCAGATGTGCCGGACAAACCTTTTCCAGCGTCACGTTTCCTCTTGTAACCGCAGCGGCAATCATCAGCGTGCCGGCTACGATGCGATCGGGAATGATCCGGTAAGTACAGGGGGTTAATTCCGATACGCCTTCAATGGTGATCGTATCCGTACCGGCTCCGATAATACGAGCGCCCATGGCGTTCAAAAAGTTTTGCAAATCTTGAATCTCGGGCTCTCGGGCCGCATTGATGATCGTCGTCATTCCTCGGGCCGTCGCAGCAGCCATCATGATGTTTTCGGTCGCGCCCACGCTCGGATAATCGAGCACGATTTCCGCACCCTGCAGCTCATTGGCCGTGCATACGATCTGGCTGCCGTTTTCCTCGATATGCGCTCCCAGGGCTGCCAGCCCCTGCAGGTGCAGATCGATTTTTCGCTCGCCGATCGCGCAGCCGCCCGGCTGATACAGCTCCACACGTCCGAGACGGGAAAGCAGCGGGCCCATCAAAAAAATGGAGGATCGCATTTGGCTCATCAGGCTTTCGGGAATATGAAACTGATGAACGGCGTTCGTACTCACGGTTACGTTATCCCCGACCAACTCCGCCTTGCATCCCAGCGCCCGCAAAATACCGAGCATCACGTGAATGTCCGACAAATCCGGCACGTTCTCAATTGTGATCGTACCTTCTGCCATGATGCCGGCTGCCAGAATGGGCAAAGCGGCGTTTTTCGCGCCGTGAATTCTGATGGCTCCCGAGAGAGGTTTCCCGCCTTCGATAACCAACTTTTCCAAAGTCCCACCTCCGATTTACCGCTCACCCACCACCAATACTTCAGGAACAAGGCAAACGCCGAACTTCTCATTCACGGCAGTCTTGACTTGTTCGATCAGGGTGAGCACGTCGTGGGCCGTCGCCTGCCCGGTGTTGACAATGAAGTTGGCATGCAGCGGCGATACTTCGGCTCCGCCGACCCGAAGGCCTTTAAGTCCGGCTTCCTCGATCAGCTTGGCGGCGAAGTGTCCTTGAGGATTGCGAAAGACGCTTCCGGCGCAAGCAAGCTGCAGCGGCTGTGTACGCAGCCTCCGGTCTTTGTTCGACGCGAGTGTAGCGGCAATCTCCTTGCGGTCCCCATACCGCAGCTGGAATACCGCCTCAGTCACAATCCCCGGCTTCGTCTGCAGAATCGAATGTCGGTAAGCATAAGCCAAATCCTCATTATTCAGCGTCACCAACTCCCCTGTCGGGAGCAGTACTTCAGCCCGCAATAAGATGCGTGACACATCAGACCCGTGCGCCCCGGCATTCATGTAGACGGCGCCTCCCACGGTTCCCGGAATGCCCCCCGCGAACTCCAGGCCGGTCAATCCTTCCTTGCCCGCCATCACCGACAGCTTAATGAACGAATAGGCTCCGCCGGCATAGACGAGTTCCCCTTCGAACCGTACGGTTTCCAGATCATCCCCGAGCTTGATGACCACACCCCGTATCCCTTTGTCGGTGACAAGCATGTTGGAGCCCCGCCCCAGCGCCCTCCATGGAGTCTGGTGCCGGTTCAGCAGCTTTACCGCATCGATAAGCTGCGATCGTGTACGAGGAATGAGCAGAATGTCGGCCGGACCTCCGATTTTCCACGTGGTGTAAGGCGCAAGCGGTTCGTTCAGCCGCAACTCGCCGCAGGACCCGTTCAGCAATTCCGTTATGACCTGTTGCATGGGAAAACCTCCTTCACAGAACGACGCGGCGTCCGGCTTTCCGGTAAATGAGCTCCGGAACCAAGGATTGGCGGCACGCGCAGAGCTTCTGCATTCTTGCGCTCGGGCTGCGCGCCGCTTCGCCAAGTGTCTGTCACGGTATAGTGTAGTTTATGTGAATCGTATCAGAGTGTGACAATCGCCTAGTGCAAAATTCACTAGGCGCGAGGCAAACAATAGGTTTCAATCAGCTTCACGATGTGATCCGTGCCGTTGCCGTACGGATTCAATTCCATCCGCTGCCGAATTTCATCCTGCTCCGCAGACAGGCCGTAGAGATTGGAGATCAGCGACTCCGGATTCAGCTCCTCTTCGAACAGCACTTTGCCGTAGCCCATACCCCGGAACGATTCCGCGTTAAGAATCTGGTCTCCGCGACTCGCCTGGCGGGTCAAAGGGATGAGCAGCATCGGCTTGCGCAGCGCAAGAAATTCAAAGATGGAGGTGGAGCCTGCCCGCGAGACGACCAGATCGGCGCAGGCGAGCAGATCGGGCAGCTCGTCCTTGACGTACGCATACTGCCGGTAGCCCCGGATTCGGTCAAAGGAGGGATCGGTATTTCCTTTCCCGCAAATATGAATGACCTGAAACCGCTCCAGCAGCGCCTCCAGCGATTCGCGAACCGTTTGGTTGATCCGCTGGGCGCCAAGGCTGCCGCCCATAATAAATAGGACCGGCTTTTGAGAATGAAAGTCATTCATTTGCAGTCCGCGGGATGCTTTTCCACCCAAGATCTGCTCGCGGATCGGAAGACCGGTGCGTTCCGCTTTATCTCTGCGGACATACTTCAACGTTTCGGGAAAAGTCACGCAAATACGGGAGACGAGGGGCATCGTAATCTTGTTGGCGAGACCCGGGGTGTAGTCGGACTCGTGCGAAATGACGGGAATTCCCCTCAGTTTGCTGGCAACGATAACCGGCACGGTAACGAAGCCACCCTTGGAAAATACGATATGGGGCTTAATTTTGCCCAGCAGCCGGTAAGCCTGGCCGACGCCTTGCAGCACTTTGAACGGGTCTTTAAAATTTTTGGCGTCAAAGTAACGCCTCAGCTTGCCCGAAGCGATATGATGAAACGGAATCCCTTCGTGCTCGATAATTTCTCTCTCGATCCCATCCTTGGAACCGATATATTCCATATCCCAGCCGAGCTGGCGCAGGTTGGCCATAACCGCCAAATTCGGCGTCACATGGCCGGCCGTACCGCCGCCGGTGAAGACGATTTTTTTCATAAAGGAAGGTCACCTCGAATACCGGGAAATGTTCAATAGCACGCCGATCGAGGTCAGCATCAGCGTTAGCGACGAGCCGCCGGCGCTGATTAGCGGCAAAGTAATGCCTGTAACGGGAAACATGCCGATCACGACGCCGATGTTGATGATGACCTGTACGGCAATCATGCCGACGATGCCCGTCGCAAGAAGACTGCCGAACGTATCCGGCGCGGTAATCGCCGTACGCAGCCCCCGCCAGACCAGCAGGGTGAACAGCAGCAGCACGAAGGAACCGCCTATAAAGCCGAGCTCCTCTGCAATGATAGAAAAGATAAAGTCCGTTTGCGGCTCGGGCAAATAACTATACTTTTGCCGGCTCATGCCCAGACCGAGGCCGACCAGCCCTCCGGGACCGATCGCATAAAGCGATTGAATCGCTTGATAGCCCGCACCAAGCGGGTCCTGCCACGGATCGAGAAAAGCGGTAATCCGCTTCAGCCGATAGGGCGCCGCAATGATCAAGCCGACGAAGCCGAGAATCCCGACCAGCCCGAGATACGATAAATGCAGCAGACGGGCTCCTGTCGTATAGATGATCAGCAATGAGGCGCCGACCAGCACCGCGCCCGTTCCAAGATCGGGCTGCAGCATGATGATTCCGAAAGCGAGGCCGACAAGGCCAAGCGGCGGCAGCAGCCCCCGGGTAAAATGCGTAATGGAGCCCTGCTGCTCGGACAACCATTTGGACAAAAACACAATCATGCCCATTTTCATAAATTCGGACGGCTGAATCCCGAACGAACCGATACCGAGCCAGCTGCGGGCCCCTCCGCGAACGACCCCGATGCCGGGAATAAGCACCGCGACCAGTAGAACGAAGCAGACGATCAAAATGATTTTGGAATATTTTTTCCAGATCCAATAATCGGCGTTCATCGTAAAAATCATCGCTGCGATACCGAGCGCCGCAAACAGCGCTTGACGTTTCAAATAGTACAGCGAGTCGCCGAACTCGCGAAACGCAAGCACCGCGCTGGCGCTGTACACCATCACCACTCCTACGGCAAGCAACAGCAGCGTGGAGCCCAACATCATCCAATCCGGAGTCGAACGTGCTTTCACCATACCGCCCACACCTCTACCTCTCGGTAATCTGGGAAGGGACCTTTCACGCCGGATCAGCGCTGCCGGCTGACAGGGCTTGTTCCCCCCTTTTACAGGTTATGCACGGACTCCTTAAACATGCTTCCCCTCTCCTCGTAAGAGGAAAACATGCCCCAACTTGCACATGCGGGCGAGAGCAGCACCACGTCACCGGGTTTCGCCAGCGCCTGTGCTTCCCGCACCGCTTCCTCCACCGTTCCCCGTGCACCCTTAGCAGCAGTATCGACGGTTTTAATCCGGCTCATGCCTGCAAGGTGTGCCACACGGACGATTTTTTCCTTTGTCTCTCCGAAGGCAACAAGGGCTTTCACCCGGCTCTGGAACGCAGGCAGCAATTCCATGTAATCCGATCCGCGATCAAGCCCCCCCGCAATCAAAACGATGTCCTGCTTAAACGATTCGACCGTTTTAATCGTTGCTGTAGGATTCGTCGCTTTGGAATCGTTATAAAAGAACACGTCGCCCTTCTGCGCCACAAATTCAAGCCGGTGCTCCACACCGCGGAACTCCTTCAGCACCCGGGCGATCGTCTCCAGCTTCACACCGGAAGCGACGGCCATGGCGCTGGCTGCCAGCGCGTTCTCCACGTTGTGGCTGCCCGGTATTCCGAGCTCCCGTACCGACAAGATACGGTGCGCTTGTCCGTCTTTATCGCGGTAAACGATCGTATGTACCGTGTCTTCGCCCCCAGCGGCAAGCGGAGGCTGCACGAACAATCCGTAAGCCAACTCCTCACGAACGGAAAAAGGCAGCACCGAGGAACGAATCGCGTCAGCCGTTTGACGGCAGACCGGGTCGTCCCAGTTCAGCACGGCCGTGTCCGCTTCCGTTTGATTGGCAAACAGCTTCGTCTTGGAGACGACGTAATCGTCCATCGTCCCGTGATAATCGAGATGCGTCTCGTACACGTTCAGCAGAGCCCCTACGGCCGGACGGAACGCACGCGTTCCTTTGAGCTGAAAGCTGCTCAGCTCGACAACCATCCGGTTGTCCGCCTCGGCTTCCAAAGCGGCTTCCGTCAAGGCACGTCCGATGTTACCGGCGACGATCGGCTTTAATCCGTCCGCTTCGAGCATGAGACCGGTCCACGTCGTCGTGGTCGTCTTGCCGTTGGAGCCGGTTATTGCGATCATCGGCGCCTTGCAAATATGATAGGCGACTTCGACCTCCGTCACCACTTCAATCCCCAGCTCGACCGCCCGCTTTACAGGTTCGATCGTGTAAGGAATGCCGGGATTTTTCACGACGAGCTCAACACCCTCGTGTACAAGCCCTTCGGGATGGCTCCCGCAAACAACAGAAATACCCAGAGCCTCCAATTCGTCGGCCTCAGGGCATAAATGGCGTTCTTTCTTATCGTTGACGGCGACAACCGCGCCGTTTTCGTGAAACAATTTGGCGACTGCAACGCCGCTGCGCGCAAGACCTAGAATGACGACCTGACGGCCGCGGTACTGAGCGGGATGCTCCATGCCTACAACACCTCGTTAATATAAAGTCCGATACCGGCCAAAATCAGCCCCGCCGTCCAGAACGAAATGACCACGCGCCACTCCGACCAGCCCGTCAATTCGAAATGGTGATGAATCGGGCTCATTTTGAACACCCGTTTCCCCCTCGTCTTGAAGGAGACGACTTGAATGATGACCGATAAAATTTCGACAACGAACACGCCGCCGATCAACGCCAGCAAAATTTCCGCTTTGGTCAAAATCGCCACGGCCGCCAAGCCACCGCCGATGCCGAGTGAGCCGGTATCCCCCATGAACACTTTCGCTGGGTGAGCGTTGAACACCAGAAATCCGAGCACCGCGCCGACCATCGCGGCACAGAAGATCGCGAGATTCGGCTGTGAGTTATTCAAAGCAATGATGGCATATGCGCCGAACGCGATCGCGCTGGTTCCGGCCAATAAGCCGTCCAGACCGTCCGTGAAATTCACCGCATTGGACGTACCCAGCAACAGGAAAGCGACGAACGGGAAGTATAACCAGCCGATATCGAACGAAAAACCGATATAAGGGATCCGGATGTCCGTGTTGTGTCCGGTCTGCACCAGCAGGATACATACGATGATCGAGACGGCGAGCTGCCCGAGCAGCTTTTGTCTGGCCGTCAAGCCGAGCGAACGCTTGAACAAAATTTTAATATAATCGTCCAAAAATCCGATAAAGCCGTATCCAAGCGATGCGATAATAAGAATGAGCGTCTCGATGTTTTTTTCTCCGAAACGCAGCACGGCGAGCGCCAGCGCCAGCATGATGATGATCCCGCCCATCGTAGGCGTGCCCGCTTTCTTCAGATGCGCTTGCGGCCCTTCGGTGCGAATCTGCTGCCCGAATTTGAGTCTGCGAAGAAGCGGAATGAATAAAGGTCCCATAATGACCGCAAGCAAAAAGGCCACGCCGAGCGTGATCATGACAATTTGAAAATCCACCGGACTATCCCCCCAATTGCATTAAAAACGATGCCAGCTGCTCCATCCGCATACCGCGCGAGCCTTTGATCAGCACAACGTCGCGCGCTGCGGCAGCCTGACCAAGCGCACGGGCCAGCTCCTCTTTATCTTCAAAATGCCGGACGCGCTCCGCCGGAAACCGCTCCCTCGCTCCCTCGGCAATATGCCGGGCAAGCGGGCCGTAAAGATACACCGCTTCGACCTCGTCCGGCTCGACGAAACGGCCGATATCCCGGTGAAACTCCGCCTCTTCGGGGCCGAGCTCGAGCATATCGCCAAGCACCGCGAACTTTCGGCTATAACCAGTCGCCTCGTGCAGAAGCGAGAGTGCGGCCCTCATCGAAGTCGGGGAAGCGTTGTAGGCGTCGTTCCACACGGTCAAGCCGGAAGGCGCCTGCGACACTTCGATCCGCATTCCGGTAACGACCAGCGATTGCAAGCCCTCGGTCATCCGCGCCGCATCCAGTCCAAAATACTTCCCGACGGCGATCGCCGCCAGCGCGTTGACCGCATTATGCCCCCCGAGTAACGGAATATAGAAAGGAACTCCCGGATCGGTGTTGACGACAAAGTGCGTTCCTTTCGCATCCAGCTTCATTTCCAGCGGGTACAGATCGTTGGCCGCACCCGCTCCGAAACGGACTTTGGCATAGCCGTCCGCCTTCATTCGTCCGGGCTGGGTCAGCTCCGGCAGAACCTCCTCAATCAGGGGTTCATCCCCGTGATAGATCAGTGCGCCGCCGGGCAGAAGTCCTGCTAAAATTTCCGTTTTGGCTCGCGCGATTTCGGTGCGCGAGCCGAGCTGCAGCAGATGCGCATCTCCGATATTCGTGATGACGGCAAGCTCCGGCTCGGCGAGCCGGGACAGCAGCTCAATCTCTCCCCGCCCGCTCATGCCCATCTCTAGGACGGCGATCTCGGTATCCTCATCCAGTTCCAGCAAAGTGAGCGGAAGACCGATGTGATTGTTGTAGTTTCCTGCCGTTTTATGCACACGGAAGGCCGTGGCCAGCACGGCTCCCGTCATATCTTTTGTCGTCGTTTTGCCGTTGCTACCTGTAATGCCGACAACGCGTGCCTTCAGCTGACGGCGATAGGCTTGGGCCAGACGCTGCAGCGCCGCCAGCGTATCGTCCACGAGAATCAGCGGCTTGCCCGGCGGTGGATTGAGGCGGTCCGTCTGCCACAGCGATACGGCCGCGCCCCGTTCAAATGCGGCATCGGCGAAAACATGCCCGTCAAACGACTCCCCGATCAACGGCACATACAAGCTGCCTTCCGCAAGAGTGCGCGTATCCTTCGAAACGCCGTGAATCACGGCATCGCCGGGCGTTCCTTGCGCCAAGGTTCCTCCGGCCATGACGGCAATCTCGGCCAACGTACGTCTGATCACTGCAACCGTCCCCTTATCGCGTTTTCCGCTACCAGCCGGTCGTCAAACGGATGCTTGACGCCTTGGATGTCTTGATACGTTTCGTGCCCTTTTCCCGCAATCAATACTACATCCTTAGAGGTTGCCCGGGCAATCGCTTTTTGAATGGCCTGTCTGCGATCGGCGATCAGCTCGTAACGCTCTTTGTCCCAGCCGGCCCCGACAAGGCCCGGTTCGATATCCCGGAGAATGCTTTCCGGGTCTTCGGTGCGCGGATTGTCGGAAGTGACGAATACGTAGTCACTGTACTTTGCGGCCACGCCTCCCATCAGCGGGCGTTTGGCGCGGTCGCGGTCACCGCCGCAGCCGAATACGCAGTAAACTTGGCCTTCCGCAAATTGCCGGATCGTGGAGAGCGCATTTTCCAAGCCGTCCGGCGTATGGGCATAATCGACCAGCACAAGAGACTCTTGCCCCGCATCCACAATCTCCATCCGCCCTTCGACGGAAGTTATGCTGCCAAGGCTGGCGACAATTCGCTCCAGCTCAATCCCTTCCGCCAGCGCTGCGGCGATAGCGCCGAGCACGTTGTAGACGTTGAACCGGCCGACCAGCCGCATCTTCACCTCGGCCGTTCCGCGGTAGGTGACGCAGCGGAAGTTGGTGCCCTTGGCAGTTATTTCAATGTCCTCCGCCCGCACGTCGGCAGCCGGGTTGTCTATGCCGTATACGATCGTCTGCGCCGTCGTATGCTTGGCAAAGTAGTCGGAAGCCGGATCGTCTCCATTCAGCACGGCATATTGGTGCTGATCGGCTGTCGGCGCGAATTCGTTGCCGAGCCTGGAGAACAACAGACCTTTGGCTTCCCGATACCGCTCCATCGTTTGGTGATAGTCCAGATGATCCTGCGTTAAATTCGTAAATAAGCCGGTACGGAACCGGCAGCCGTTCACCCGCCCCATGTCGAGGCCGTGAGAAGAAACTTCCATAATGCAGTAATCGGTTCCGGCATCGGCCATATCGCGTAAAATACGCTGAAGCTCAATCGCCTCTTGCGTATTGTTCTTTTCGTTCGGATGTCGGACAGCACCGATTTTCACATGGATATTCCCCATTAATCCGGTTTGAAAACCTTGGTCCGATACTATTTTTTCCAATAAAAACGTAGTCGTCGTTTTACCGTTCGTTCCCGTTACGCCGATGAGCTTCAGCTCCCGGCTCGGATATCCGTAGAAATGGCAGGCTAATGCCGCCATGGCGTAACGCACATTTTTTACCAGCAGCACGGGGACGTCCGCTTCAATCTCCCGTTCCGCAACCAAAGCGGCAGCTCCCTGCGCAACCGCCTGCCCGGCATAATCGTGACCGTCCGTCTTCAGGCCGGGTACACAGAAAAACAAATCTCCGGGCAGGACCTTGCGGGAATCGGCCGCGAGACCGTGAATATGGGTATCGCCGTCACCGATCATCCGGCTGACGGCAAGCTGGGCTGCCAGCTCCTTCAGTTGCATGTTGTGTCCCCCTCCGTTTTTTGCACATGGTATCATTATGGACAAAAAAATGCGTGCTGAAAAGCCCATTTCCCCAAATGTTACCGTACTTTCATCGAAGCGTCAGCCTCACTGCGCCTGCGGTTTGCCGCTTTCCGGCGGGCTCGCATCGGACAAATAAATCCGGATCGTCGAGCCTTGCTCCACCCGAGTTCCGGCTTTCGGAACTTGGCTGATCACGGTACCGCCTGTGCCGGATTTCGCCAGTTGAAAATTCATATTCATGCTTTCGTAAATCTCCGTGACGCTCATGCCTACCAGATTCGGCACTTCCACGATTTTCGTATCGCCATACACGTATTTACGGTCCATTTGATCTTTGCGCGGCGGAACCTTCATATAACGAAGCGTGTCCTCCATAATCCCCTTGACGAGCGGAGCGGCGACCAAGCCGCCGAACTGGATGCCCTGGGGATTATCGACCGCAGCGTACACGACGACTTTCGGATCGTCGGCCGGAGCAAATCCGATAAAGGAGACGATGTGC
This sequence comes from Paenibacillus tyrphae, assembly GCF_000722545.1. Taxonomy (GTDB): domain Bacteria; phylum Bacillota; class Bacilli; order Paenibacillales; family NBRC-103111; genus Paenibacillus_G; species Paenibacillus_G tyrfis. The sequence goes on along the minus strand of NZ_JNVM01000004.1, from coordinate 352,026 downwards.
TCGCTCGCGGAATAGCGTCCGTTCACGACCTTTTGCGCCGTCCCCGTCTTTCCTCCGACCCGGTAGCCGTCAATGAACGCATTGCGCCCGGTTCCGTTCGCCACGACGCTCTCGAGCGTCTCCCGTACCTGCTTGGATGTCGCTTCGGAGATCACCTGGCGAACGAGCTCCGGCTTCATCTCCTCGACCAGCGATCCCGTATCCGGGTTATACCAAGCCTTCGCCACATGAGGCTTGAACAGCTTGCCGCCGTTCACGGCTGCCGATACGGCCGTAATTTGCTGAATCGGCGTGACGGAGACCCCTTGCCCGAACGAAGTGGTGGCCAGTTCGACCGGACCGACCCGCGACGGCTTAAACATAATTCCGTTCTCTTCACCGCCGAGATCGATCCCCGTTTTTTTACCGAACCCGAAGTTATAAATATACTCGAAAAGCTTCTCTTTGCCAAGTCTTTGGCCCATCACCACAAAGCCCGGGTTACAGGAATTTTCTACCACCTGCTGAAACGTTTCGCTGCCATGCCCGCCTCGCTTCCAACATCGCAGCCGGGCGCCCGCCACCTCAATCGCGCCCGGATCGAAAAACCCTTCCGTCAAGTTAACCTTTTTCTCCTCTAGTGCTGCCGCAAGTGTAATAATCTTGAAGGTGGAGCCTGGTTCGTAGGTCATCCAAATGGGCAAATTCCGGTTGTAGTTCTCCACGGGATACGCCTTATAGTTGCCCGGCTCGTAGCCCGGCCTCGACCCCATCGCCAAAATCTCTCCGTTATTCGGGTCCATGGCAATCGCAATGACATGATTCGGCTGATATTTCAGCATTGCCTGATCCAGCTCGCGTTCCATAATCGCTTGAATGTTGCTGTCGATCGTGAGCTGAAGGTTCAGGCCGTCAAGCGGCTTCTTGTACTCGTCCGTCGATCCGGGCATCGACTTGCCTGCGGCGTCGGCCAAATACGAGATGCTGCCGCCTATACCCGTTAATGTCCGGTTATACTTCAATTCTATGCCCGTCAATCCTTGATTATCAATCCCGGTAAAGCCGAGCACGTGCGCAGCCAAACTCCCGAACGGATAATATCTCTTGTTATCCTCGGTCACAACGATACCGGGAAGCTTCATATCGCGGATTTCCCGGGCTTTTTCCTGCGTAATTTTGCGGCCGGCCGGCTTGATATAAGCACTGGACGCTCTCGTCGTCAACTGCTTGTAAATCGTCTCCTGACTTGCGTCCAGCGCCGCCGCCAGCTTGGACGCCGTTGCCTGAGGATCTTGAATTTGCGCCGGAATGGCCATCACCGTAGGCGAGCTTATGTTGTAAGCGAGCTGCGCCCCGTTCCGGTCCAGGATTTCCCCTCGCTTGGCCGTGACGGGAATGTCGCGGCGCCACGAATCTTCCGCTTTATCCGACAGCTCCGATCCGAGCCAGATCTGCACGTACGCGAGCCGCACCGCCAAGGCCAGAAAAATAGCCGTTCCGACAATCAGCGCGGCGAACAACCGACGGCGAACCGTTACGTTCGATGCCCTCATGCCCGCTCCTTCCCCTTCCTGAAAGAGAATCGTTTCATATCATCCCTATTCAGGACAACCAGGGGTTAGAACAAGCTATGGCTGAGCCGATGCCGTTTTTTTGGACCCGCCGTCGGCGGTTTGCTTGACGGAGTCGGTATTTTTCTTGCTTGTGCCCGACTTTCCGCTGTCGCCCGTCGTCTTGGCCGAGGACGAATCCGCCTTCGCCGTTTTATCGGATTTGCCCGATTTATCCGATTTGTCCGTCTTGCTGGCCACCGGATTTTCCAGCAGCTCTTTGTACGATTTCAGCTGCAGAGTGAGCACCCGGGATTCGCCGGAGCCTTCCAGTGCTTGATCCGACACATATCCTTCGCCGGTCGATTGGCAGCGCACCTTGAGGAAGGAGCATACCTCCAGCGCATCGCGAAGCGATTTCCCGGACAAGTTAGGCACCGGAACATCCTCGCCTTCCTGCATCAGTACATACATTCGCTGCGCCCCGCCGATTTCGGTACCTGGCAGCGGAGATTGGGCGATAACCTTCGGTCCTTGACCGATCGGCTCGACGGAAACGCCGAACTTGTTCATCGCTGATTTGGCATCATCCAACGATTGGCCAGTCAGATCTGGCATTTTGCCCTGCGGCGCTTTCTCCGTCGGCTGGGAGATCTGCTGCACGGTGGTGCTCGGCGCAATGCCCCAATACCGCAGCGTTTGCGATACGATTTCTTTAAAAGCCGGGGCGGTTACATCGCTCCCCAAATGATAATTGCCGCCGAGATCGGGATCGTCCGCCATAATCGCTACCAATATTTGCGGGTCCTCCAAAGGCGCGTAGCCGATGAAGGAAACCATCCATCGTCCTTCAGCATATTTGACTTGGCCCTGCTGCACGAAGTTCGCGGTACCGGTCTTGCCTGCTACCCGGTAGCCCTCGATATATGCCTTGCGTCCCGTTCCTTTCTCCTGGTCCGACACGACCTGCTCCAAATATTCGCCAACCTGTTTTGCCGTCTCCGGCGTTACGACCTCACGGATGACCTTGGGGTCGTACTTCTCGACGACTTCGCCCGTATCCGGGTTCGTGATCTGCTTGATGACATGCGGCCACATCAGCTTGCCGCCATTCGCAATCGCAGCGTAAGCCGCTGTCTGCTGGATCATGGTGCTGGTTAACCCTTGACCGTAGGTCGCCGTTGCGTACTCCGGCGCATACTGCATTTTGACCCGGCCCGCAACTTCACCGGGGATATCGACGCCCGTCTTGGCGCCGAATCCGAAATTATCAATATACTGCCGCAGCTTATCCGGCCCAAGCTTCTCGAGACCAAGCTTCACGAACGCTACGTTACTTGAACGTTTCAGACCCTCAAGGTACGAAATTCTACCCCAACCGACAACGTTGTGGTCGTGCAGCTCGCGGTCCGCTACGATGATTTTGCCGGACTGATATTTGTCTTCCGGAAAAAACACGCCTTCCTGTACCGCTGCCGCCAAGGTAACAATCTTGAACGTCGAGCCCGGTTCATATTGCGAGGCGACGGCATGATTGATGAAATCCGATTGATTTTTCGTTTCGCCGTATTTGTTCGGGTTGAACGTCGGCATGTTCGCAAGTCCAAGAATTTCCATTGTCTTCGGATCGACCGCGATCGCGGTAAGGCTTTTCGGATGCCACTTGTCGTACGTCTTCTGCAGCGCGTTCTCGATGTAAAATTGAATGTTTTTATCGATGGTCAGCTGTACGTTGCTGCCGTTCACCGCAGGCTGATACCGGCTCTTCGAACCCGTCAACTCGACGCCATAGCGGTCTTTCTCGTAATTCAGAAAGCCCGGAACGCCTTTCAAATAGTTGTCGAGCTGCACTTCGATCCCCATCACCGGCTTGCCTTCTTTATTACTGTAGCCGATCAGATGGGCAGCAAGCTGGCCTGCCGGGTAAAACCTCTTAATCTCAGGCAGCAGTACAATACCGATCGGCGTGTTCTTTTTCGGAAGCTTGGCCTGCATATCTTTAACAAGTTGAGTGATTTTATCGGCCTTCTCCGAGTCGATCTTCCAGCCTTCGTTGCGGATTTCGATCTGGTCCGTAAGCGTCCATTCCCGCTTGGCTTCAAAACGCTTGCGTATTTTGTCTTCCAGCGCCGAGACGCTGGCCGGATCGCCGGAAGGCGCCAGAATCGCCGCCAGACCTTTTACAACTTCTTCCTGATTGTTGTTATCTTTAATCGTCCGGGGAACCAGAGCCAGCGTGAACGCCGGGGAATCTTCCGCAAGCACCTTGCCGTTCCGGTCCAAAATACTGCCGCGGACCGGCTGAATGACCTTCTCCTTCGACCACTGATTTTCTTTAACCTCCGTGACCAATTTGGCGCCTTCAACGATTTGAACCCAATAGACACGGGTTATCAGAACAACAAAAAGGAGGGTGAATCCCCCTCCGATGATTAACGAACGCAATTTTACCTTTTTTGTCATCGTATATCCTCCCTATTCCAACGGACAGATCAGGGTTGATCCTTTGTTTTTTTGGAAGCGACGCTTTGCCCTGAGGACCCCGACGTCTTTCCTGTTCCCGGCGGCTTCGTCTGATTCGGATCGGCTACGCTGTAGCCGCGGCTGCGGGCTTCTTCCTCAAGACGCTGATGGTCGGAGAGCGCGTCTACCTTTTGCTTAAGAATGCTGTTCTCCGCTTCCAGGTTAGCAATTTTCTTCTCAAAGGTTTGAATGCTGGAGCTTATCTCGTAAATTTGTGCATAACGCCAGATGATGACACCCGCAACGACGACGCAGACGGCAACCGTAAACAAATAGAGCAGCTTTTCTTGTACCGGCAACGTTTTGTTCCGGTATACGATCTTTTTCGTCTCCTTGACTTTGACTTTGTTCTCGGTCCGCTGCTCAACTGCTAAATTCCCTTGGATATAAGCCGGCAAGATGCTTTCCCCCTCAGTTCGTCAGTTTCTCCGCGATTCTCAGCTTGGCCGAGCGGGCGCGCGGATTCGCTTCGAGCTCTTCCGCTCCGGCTTCGATCGGCTTGCGGTTCACCAGTTTAACGATACCGGCAGATCCACACACGCACATCGGAAAGTCGGGCGGGCACGTGCATTTGGCTACATATTTGGCAAACGTTTGTTTACATATCCGGTCTTCGAGCGAATGAAAGGTAATGACCGCAGCCCGGCCTCCGGGGGCCAGACAGCGGATGGACTGCTCCAACGCGTCCTCGAAGGCGCCGAGCTCGTCGTTCACGGCGATCCGCAGCGCCTGAAAGCTGCGCTTGGCCGGATGCGGACCTGTACGCCTCGCCGCGGCGGGAATCGATTCTTTGATCAAGTCGACGAGCTGTCCCGTCGTTTCGATCGGAGCCTTGGCGCGAGCGGCAGCTATTGTCGCTGCGATGCGGCGCGAGAACTTTTCTTCCCCGTACTCAAATAAAATTTGCGCAATCTCCTGCTCCGGCCATTCGTTGATGATGTCTCTCGCCGTCAGCGGAGCCGTCCGATCCATCCGCATGTCCAGTTCGGCGTCATGATTGTAGCTGAAGCCGCGGTCTGCCTCATCGAGCTGCGGGGACGACACGCCCAGATCGAACAAAATCCCGTCCACCTGCGGACGGCCGTCTCTCAAAGCGCGCGGCACTTGGGCAAGCTCGCGCTCCAAATAACGAAAGTTGCTACGGATCAGCTTCACCCGGTCCATAACCGGAGCGAGCCGCTCCCTAGCATTGGCAAGCGCCGCGTCGTCTTGATCGAAGGCGATAAGCAAGCCCTCCGGTCCGAGACGCGAAGCGATCTCGAAGCTGTGCCCCGCTCCGCCAAGCGTACAATCGACATAGACGCCGTCCGGTTGTATATGTAATCCTTCCACTGCTTCCTGCTTAAGTACAGTCACATGATGAAACATCTCGCTGTTCCTCCTACACCGGCTTATTCCGGGGTTATAGATCAAAGTTAAAATCGACCAGTTTCTCCGCAATTTCGGCGAACGATTCCTCCGATTGCTGGAAGTAGTTTTCCCAGATCGACTTGCTCCAAATCTCCACCCGATTGGAAACGCCGATAACGACGCAATCTTTCTCCAGCTTGGCGTGCTCGATCAGATTGTTCGGCAGGTTGACCCTGCCCTGCTTGTCCAGCTCGCATTCGGTGGCGCCGGAGAAAAAAAACCGGGTAAAGGCGCGAGCGTCAGACTTCATGAGCGGCAGCGCTTTGAGCTTCTGCTCCAGCACCGCCCACTCGTTCATGGGATAAACGAATAAACATTGGTCCAGGCCGCGAGTGACGATGAATGATGTTCCCAGGGCTTCGCGAAACTTGGCCGGCACGATCATCCGGCCTTTTTCGTCGACGGTATGCTGATATTCCCCCATGAACACCACTCGCCACCCCCTTTCCTCCACTTTACCCCACTTTCCACCACTTGTACAGTAATGATTCGGCACGTTAACAAAAAATCCTGCTTCGTCAATAGACGACCGCAGGATTTTTTTCGGTTATTCCGTTTTGTCCTGAGGCGGTTCCGCGTTCTCCCCGGCTTGCTCTTGAAGGGACAAACGGTCGGACGGCCGCGCCTCCGACGGTGGGTTATCCCCAGCCAGCCGCGCACGAATGTCCGCCAGCTTCTCCTTGCGCCGTTTGCGCAGGAGCCAGACGGGAATGCCGATCAACATCAGCAGCAGAATCACCGGCAGCGCTCCCGCCAAAAAAACGAACGCCCATTGAAGCAAGAAGCCCAGCACCGCCAAGCTTCCGTTCAGCGCTTCTGCCGCCCGCTGCCCTAGCGGCCCCTGACCGCGAGCCTGAATAACCTCGGCGGAGCTGTTTTTTTGCGTCAGCTTCAGCTCGATGGTCGACATGGCTACGTTTTGCTCCAAGTACCGCATACGCCCTTTAATTCGCTCGATTTCTTCCTGAACCTTACCTAGCTCGTTTGAGAAAGCAAGCAGTTCGTCGGTCTTCACAGCCTTTTCCATAAAAGCGATCAGCCGGCTCTCCACGACCTGCTTTGCCTTCAAACGCGCGGCGAGATCGACATACTCCTCCGTCACATCCTGGCCCTGTAAGTTTTTTTGCAGCGTCGGCTGAATCTGTTCAAGCAGCGCCAACAGCGATTGGAAGCCGGTCGCCGGCACCTTGATGACGAACGTACCGCTTTTTTCCGAACCGGAAGCGTTCTCGTTGAACTGCAAAATGTAGCCGCCCGACTGCTTGACCACCTCCTGTATTTTCGCTTGCGCCTCTTGATACTTTTCCACCTGCATGACCAAATCTGCTTTGTAGATGATTTTGCGGTTGTATGGCTCCGGCGTCTCGGGCGCCTTTTCCCCCGTCAAGCTTGCGCCTGCGGCGGGCTTCACTGCATTCGAATCAACTGCCTCTCCGGTTGGGCCGGCAGAGCTTGTCCCGCTATTTTGCGCCATTTTCTGATCACCGACAGCCAGCTTCTCCGAGTCCGTTGAAACCGCATTGCAGCCTGCAAGCCATCCGGCCAACAGCAGAACCGTCCCGGCTCCACGTATCAGCCGCAGCTTCGTCGCAGCCCCTTCCCCTATCTTTCGCATATTGCCTCCCCCTTCTTTGTCTGATCCCACAGCCTCTGAACGCTGCGTTATTCCCTAGACGAGAGGAGGATTTCCATTGTTTCAATTTTGTTACAATTCCCCAATAAAAAAATCCCCCCTTGACGCTCCTGCATCAAAGGGAGATTCGATAGCCGGATGCGGATTAATGCTCCGCCCAACTGTCCAAGTATGCTTTTTGCTCTTCGGTCAGCGTATCGATGCCGATGCCGAGCGAAGCCAGCTTGAAGCGGGCCACCTGCTCATCCAGCTCGTAAGGCACGTTGACGACCTTGCGGCCGATTTGCTTGTAGTTCTCGTTCACGTATTTCAAGGACATCGCCTGAAGCGCAAACGTCATGTCCATGATTTCCGCCGGGTGCCCGTCGCCTGCGGCCAGGTTGACAAGACGTCCCTCAGCCAAAATGTAAAATTTGCGTCCGTCTTGAAGCGTGTACTCCTCGATGTTGCGGCGAACCGTCCGTACGGATACGGCCATGGCTTCCAGCTCCGGTTTGTTTACTTCCACGTCGAAGTGACCGGCATTGGACAGGATGGCTCCATCCTTCATGACTTTGTAATGCTCTCCGCGGATGACGTCCCGGTTGCCCGTTACCGTTACGAAGAAATCGCCCACCTTGGCCGCTTCGCTCATCGGCATAACCGCAAAGCCGTCCATGTAAGCTTCTACCGCTTTGATGGCGTCGATTTCCGTCACGATGACGTTGGCGCCGAGCCCTTTGGCACGCATTGCCACGCCCTTGCCGCACCAGCCGTAGCCGACAACAACGACCGTTTTCCCCGCAACGACAAGGTTCGTCGTCCGGTTAATGCCGTCCCAAACGGATTGGCCCGTACCGTAACGGTTATCGAACAAGTATTTGCAGAATGCATCGTTGACCGCAACCATCGGGAATTGGAGCTGGCCGTCCTTCTCCAGCGATTTCAGGCGAAGGATGCCCGTCGTCGTTTCTTCCGCGCCCCCGCGCACGTTTTTGAGCAGGTCTTTGCGCTCGGAGTGGAGAATGGTCACCAAATCTCCGCCGTCGTCAATGATCAAGTCCGGCTCGGTTTCAAGCGTCTTGATCAACAACTCCTTGTATTCCTTCGGCTCCGGGTTATACTTCGCAAATACCGTAATGCCGTCCTCTACCAAAGCCGCGCATACGTCGTCCTGGGTGGACAGCGGATTGCTGCCGCAAATGGTTACTTGGGCTCCGCCGGCTTGAACCACTTTGGCCAAATAGGCTGTTTTGGCTTCCAAGTGAAGCGATATGGCGACTTTCAGCCCTTTAAACGGCTGTTCCTTCTCGAATTGCTCGCGGATGCGGTTAAGCACCGGCATATGAGCGTTCACCCAATCGATCTTCAAATGTCCTTCCGGCGCGAGCGCAATGTCGCGGATAATGCTGCGGTCGATCGTATTTGCCATCGGTAACGTCCTCCTTGGATCATGAATTCTCTACGTTATTACATGTAACATATACGATGCTTCCCGTCCAGTGGCAAAGACAATTCTACGAGTTCCCTTATCCAACCGTCGCCGTATTTGTTCAAATAGGCCAGCGAATTGTACACCCGCTCCTGCGGCTTGCCGTCAGGCAGCAAGGAAAGCCCGATGCGGGTAAATTGCCGGAGCCCCGCCTCGTATTGCGAACGAAGGCCGTCATCCGCTTTGTACTGCAAGAAATCGATTTGCTCGATAATTTTCCCCAGATTCGTTTCGCCTAATTTTTGCAATCCGGGATTGATAGCGGCTATCGCTCCAATCAACGGCTCGTAGCTGGCGCGAAATTGCTCTTTCACCTCGGCAAAGCGAGCATCCAGTTGAAGCTGGTCCTGCTCCCGAAGCCAAGCCTGCTGTTTCTCATCCAAGCGGTATAGCGCATCGTCGATGGCAAGCCCGTACTTCTGCATGTTTTTCTGGATCGTGCCTTCCACAAGCGTAAAGCCCAGACGCGGTAGAACGATCGGCATCCGCATACCCACCGTATGAAACGCTTCGCGCGTCAAAGCCCAATAAGCTATCTCAGACGGTCCCAAAACAGTTCCGAGTACGGGGAACAAATAGTCCTGCATCAAAGGCCGCGTCATCACGTTGTTGCTTAGCCGCTCCGGGGCCTCCTCCGCCCATTGCAAAAGCTGCTCCCGGCTGAAGCGGCGTTCCCCCTTGCGGTCCGTGTAGCCGCCCTCTCCGTCCGCGTAAAGCAGAATGCGCTCGCCTTGTTCGTCGAAGACGAATAAGTTCGCGCCGTTGTCGGAAACCTCCGCCTGCGGTACATATCCCGCTGCCCGCAGCTTGTCTTGCCCCCGCAGCAGCGCTTCGTTAATCGAACCGCTTTGCTCGGTCAATTGACGGAACATCGGGCTTTCGAGCACCCGCAGCTCCGGGTCGTCCGAATCGACCAGCACGAGCCCGTCCCGGCCGAACCAAGCGGAGAGAAGGCGCGCAAAGCTGTCCGTCAAAGAAACGGCCCCGTCGGTCGACGAACGCAGCACTTCCACCAATCCGTCCTTGAACTCCGTAGGCATAAGCGTCTGCTCAAGGGCAGCCAACGCCTCGCCCCACTGCTCCGGCAAGATTGGCGTCCGGCTGACGGAGGTGCGCAAGCCGGTCGGATGCTGCAGCTTGATCTTCTGAAGCTGCTGATCCGCCGTCAGAACCGTCACATGGTTCACTTCGTCAAAATCATGATCCTCCCCGGCAATCCAAAATACCGGCACCACCGGCCGACCCAGCTTCTCCGAAGCTTCGCGGGCCGCCCGAATCAGCGTAATCGCCTTGTATATAACGAGCAGCGGTCCGGTAAACAAACTGGCCTGTTGGCCTCCTACGATACACAGCGTACGGGAATCCTTAAGCAGCTCGATCGAACGAAGCGCTTCCGCCGAAGCCCCCGCCCGTTCATTGAACCGGCGCAGCGTTTCCGCAAGCCGCTGGCGGTCAGCTCCATGAATCCGCTCGCGGTCGATCCAAGCCGCACGTGCCTCCCAACAGTCGGCATCTGAAGGATTGTAATCGAAAAACGCGCTTGTTTTTTCGAAACGGTCCGAATAATCGCCTGCCAAAGGTTGGCCGGAATCCCACTGCATTATTTCTATCCGCAATCCGCCCGCCACCCTTCCTTTTAAAATGTAAGCTGCTTCTGGTTTGTAAATAACATGAGCATTACTATTTTACACGTGATCCGGGAAATCGTCAAAAGGTGGGGGGAACTGATATGGATCGTTTCGTTATAGTTAAAAAGCCCCTGCACATGCAGAGGCTTTCAAGGTTAATATAAATGGCAGGCCGTAAAGTGACCGGGTTGGACTTCCTTGAACTCCGGCATGCTGGCCGCGCATTCCGGCATCGCCTTCGGGCAGCGGGTACGGAACGGACAACCGCTTGGCGGGTTCAGCGGACTTGGAATTTCGCCTTCCAGAATGATCCGCTCGCGTGTACGCTCCACCTCCGGGTCCGGAATCGGGATCGCGGACAACAGCGATTGCGTGTAAGGATGCAGCGGATTCGCATACAGCTCCTCGGAAGTCGTTACCTCGACCAGCTTGCCGAGATACATAACGCCGATACGGTCGGAAATATGCTTCACCATCGCAAGATCGTGCGCGATGAACAAGTAGGTCAAACCGCGCTCTTTTTGCAGCTTCTTGAAGAGGTTGACGACCTGCGCCTGAACGGATACGTCCAGCGCGGAGATCGGCTCATCCGCGATGATGAACTGAGGCTCGATCGCCAGCGCCCGGGCAATGCCGATCCGCTGACGCTGTCCGCCCGAAAATTCGTGCGGGAAGCGGCTCGCATGCTCCTCGTTCAGACCTACCGCATCAAGCAGCTCGCTGACGCGCTGCTTGCGCTGTTTGCCGTCGGCAAGACCATGAATGTCGAGTCCTTCGGCAATAATGTTGCCAACCGTCATCCGCGGGTTCAAGGAAGCGTACGGATCTTGGAACACCATCTGCATATGACGGCGGAACTCTTGCAGCTTGTTTCCGCGCAGCTTATGCACATTCTCGCCATTGAACAGCACTTCGCCGCCCGTCGCTTCATAAAGCCGGATGATCGTGCGTCCGGCCGTCGACTTGCCGCAGCCGGATTCACCTACCAGGCCGAACGTTTCGCCGCTGGCGATCGAAATATTAAGCTTGTCGACGGCTTTTAACGTCTTGCCGCTGCCCAAGTGAAAGTGTTTTTGCAAATCGCGTACTTCCAAAATCGGATTGCCCTTCATCGTGCCGCACCTCCAGCTTCTACAGGTCGCTCTACTTTAGGCGCATCGGGATGCAGGAGCCAGCAGGCCGCCGAATGCGTCTCGGAAAGCTTCGTATGCTCAGGATCGACTTCCAGACAGGCTTTCATGGCGTAAGGACAACGCGCTGCAAAAGCGCAGCCTTTCGGCGGGGCGAACAAGTCCGGCGGCGTTCCCGGAATCGGCACCAATTCGCCGTCCTTGTCCTGGTCCAGACGCGGAACGGAACGAAGCAAGCCCCATGTATACGGATGTTTCGAATCGTAAAACAGCTCGTCTACGGTGCCCTGCTCCACGACTTTGCCGGCGTACATGACGATGACGCGCTGCGCCATCTCCGCAACGACCCCGAGGTCATGCGTAATCACGATAATCGATGATTCCGTCTGCTCGGACAGCTTCTTCATCAGTTCGATAATTTGCGCCTGGATCGTCACGTCAAGCGCCGTTGTCGGCTCGTCGGCAATAAGCAGTTTCGGATTGCAGGCAAGCGCGATCGCAATCATGACACGCTGACGCATCCCACCCGAAAATTCGTGAGGATATTGGGTGATTCGACCTTCCGGGTTGGAAATGCCGACCATTTTCAAAATCTCGACTGCACGCTTCCGTGCGTCGCTTGCGCCTAAGCCCTGATGCTTAATGAGCCCTTCGGCGATTTGCTTCCCGATTGTCATCGTCGGGTTAAGCGAAGTCATCGGGTCCTGGAAAATCATCCCCATTTCGGAGCCGCGGATTTTTTCCATTTCTTTATTTGAAATTTTGGTAATTTCCGTTTTACCGTCGAATTTGATCGATCCGCTCTTGATCATGCTCGGAGGCGTCGGAATGAGCCGCATAATCGTTTGTGCCGTAACCGATTTGCCGCAGCCGGATTCGCCTACGATGGCGAGCACTTCCCCTTTTTTGAGGTCGAAGGAAACGCCGCGAACGGCTTGCACTTCACCGGCATAGGTGCGAAACGATACTTTGAGGTCGCGAACCTCCAATATATTTTTGCTCATGATTTTGGCACCCTCCTTACTTCCTCATCTTCGGATCGAGCGCATCGCGAAGGCCGTCACCGAGCAGGTTGAAGCTCATCAGGATCAAGCTGAAAACAATCGTCGGGAAAATAACCCGATGCGGGAAATAACGAATCGAGTTGGCACCGTCGGACAACAGCGAACCGAGCGAAGCAAGCGGCACGCGGATTCCGAGACCGATAAAGCTCAGGAACGCTTCGACGAAAATAGCCGAAGGAACGATAAACGTAATTTGCACGATGATCAAGCTAAGCGCATTCGGTACCAAATGGCGAAAAATAATGCGCGCGCCTCCTGCGCCCAACGTTCTGGCCGCAAGCACGTACTCTTGCTCCTTCAAAGTCAGAACTTGACCGCGGACCAGCCGCGCCATCGGCACCCAGCCGGTAATGGCATAAGCGATGATGATCGTTAAGAAGCCCGGACCGATAACGATGATCAGCAAGATCGAGATCAGCAGAAACGGGATGGAGTGAATAATTTCGATAATACGCTGCATGATATCGTCCACCCGGCCGCCGTAGTAGGCCGAAACGCCACCATAAATAACGCCGAATACGAGGTCAAGCAGCGCGGCAATAATCCCGATTGCCATGGAAATCCGCGTTCCCCACCATACGCGCACCCACAGGTCGCGGCCGAAATCGTCGGTTCCGAACCAGTGCGCTCCGGAAGGCGGCAAGTTTTTGATATCGTAATTTTGCGTCGCGTAGTCGTGGCTCGAAAAAATCGGTCCGAACGTAGCGAGCAAAATCAAGATGATAAGCGTTGTCATGCCGAACATGGCCAGCTTGTTTTTCTTAAGCCTTCTCCACGCATCCTGCCAGTAGTTCATGGAAGGGCGGACGACAGCTTCCCGGCCGACTTGCTCTCGGACAACCGGCTGGAACAGGTCTTTGGACATCTGCATTACTTGCTACCTCCCTTAACCAAACGAATGCGCGGGTCGATCAAACCGTAGACAACATCGGTAAGAAAGAGCACGATGACAAGAATAAACGCATAGAAAATGGTCAATCCTGTAATCATGGTGTAGTCGTTGGAATAAATCGATTGAACAAAGTGCTTCCCTAATCCCGGCACGACGAAAATTTGCTCTACGATCAGCGTACCGGTGATCAGACCGACAAATACGGGACCCAGCACGGTAACAACTGGAAGGATCGCATTACGGATCGTATGCTTAAATACGATGGCCGACTGGGACAGACCTTTGGCTTTCGCCGTTTTGATATAGTCCTGATTCAGCACGTCCAGCATAGACGTTCGCATGAGCCGGGCAAGGATGGCAATCGTACCGAACGATAAAGCAATGGAAGGCAGTATCCTGGATGAAGCCCCTGTCCACATCCCCGGCGGCAGCCAGCCTAACTTCACCCCGACAAAATAAGACAACAAAGGCCCAAGAACGAATGATGGAATCGAGATACCGACAATTGCCGTAAACATTGCTGTGACATCAAGGCCTTTGTTATGATTCAAAGCAGCAATAGTGCCGAGAACCAATCCGACCGTAATGGCAATCGCGAGCGCCCACAAGCCGAGCTCCAGCGAAGCCGGGAACGCTTGATGAATAATGTCCGTGACTTTGCGCGTCGGGAACTGGAAGGACACACCCAAATCGCCATGGAGTACGTTATTCATGTATTTCAGGTACTGCTTCCAAATCGGTTGATCCAAACCATATTGAGCATAGAGCAGCTTTCTTTGCTCAATCGTCAATTTTTGCGAATCTTCCCCGAACGGATCCCCTGGCAAGTTTTTCATCAACACGAATGTGAAGGAAACAACCAACCACAAGGTAATTACCATATAAACCAGACGACGCAGCAAATAGCGAAGCATGGCACACCTCCTGAACTAATTCAAACAAGGACAAGCAGCAAGGCTCGAAAAGGCTCGATTGGAAACAGCCGAACTGCTTCGCAAGCATAGACCGCTCCAAAGCAAGACTATGTTTGCGAAGCAGCTCCGCTTCCTCCGAACAGAGGGCAAGCGTTACAGAAAAAATCGGAGCCGTTCCAAAGATCAGAACGGCCCCCTCGTTGACGAATCAGCCACTACTTACTATAGTTCATCGGGAGAAACGGATTACTTAATGGAAACCCACTTCAGTTCCCATTCTTTGGACATAGCCGGCAAAATCAAGCCTTCTACGTTCGGTTTCTTCGCGTAAGGTCTCGTACGGAAGTAAACCGGGGAAATCGGCATGTCGGCCATCAGCTGCTTCTCGGCATCGACCAGCATTTTCGAACGTTTCGCCAAGTCAACTTCTTTGTCGGCGCCTTTGACCAGATCGTCATACGCTTTGCTGTTGTATCCCACATAGTTGAAGGATTTGTTGTCGGACAACCACATGTCGAGGAATGTCATCGGATCGTTGTAGTCAGCGCCCCACAGCGCGAACAAAACATCGAAGTTGTTCTCCTGCATGTTTTTCACGCGCAGTGCGAATGGCAGCGGCTCACCTTCCACGTCGACACCGAGGTTTTGCTTCCATTGAGCTTGAACGAACTCGATCGTCTTTTTGGACGTTTCGGTGTCGTCAGCCGTCAGCTTGAACTTCGGCAAGGAAGTCATGTTCAGCTCTTTCAAGCCTTCAGCCAGAAGCTGCTTCGCTTTTGCCACATCGTAAGGAGGTTCAGTGTCGCCCGCTACTTTGCGGAATTCCTGTTTGTTTCCGTCAAGAACGGTTCCCGGTACCAAGCCCGTCGAAGGAATGGAAGATCCGCCGTTAACGACTTCGTTGAAGTTTTTGCGGTCGACCGCCATGCTCAGCGCTTGACGAATTTTGGCGTTAGCAAACGCCGGGAACTTCGAGTTGTGGAACATCAGATAACCCGTTACGAACTCTTTCTTCAGCGTCAAGTCCGGCTTGCCTTGGTAAGCTTTGGATTGCTCGCCGCGAAGCTCCGTCAGGTCGACTTGGTCCGTTTCGTACATATTAAGCGCCGTATTCGGGTCTTTTACCACGTTGACGGTTACTTTGTTCAGCTTCACGTTTGCAGCGTCCCAGTACTTGTCGTTTTTGACGAGTACGATTTGCTGCTCGTGATCCCATTTTTCCATTTTGAACGGACCCGCACCGATAATTTTGTCGGCATCGGCGCCGTTTTTGTCGCCTTGTGCTTTGACAAAATCCGCTTTTTGCGGGAAGAAGAGCGGCAAAGACAATTGGTCGGTGAAGAAGGCAACCGGTTTTTCGAGCGTGATTTCAAGCGTTTTGTCGTCTTTTGCTTTTACGCCCAGCTCGGCTTTCTTCGCTTCCACTTCTTCCGGCTTCGCTTTATTCAAAGCCGTACCTCCCTTGATCCAGGAGAGCATCGTTGCGTATTTCGCTTTTGTCGCCGGGTCCAACGTACGTTGGTAAGCCCATACAAAATCGCTTGCTTTCAACGGCGAGCCGTCAGCCCATGTCAAACCGTCGCGAAGCGTGATGGTATATACGAGACCATCCGGAGAAATTTTCGGAAGCTCTTTCGCAAGACCCGGTTGTGGCTTACCTTCCGCATCCAGACGATACAGACCTTCGTTCACCGCGTTAAGAATCGTAAAGGAAGGGTTCGTCGTTGCGACGGAGCTGTCGATTGCCGGCGGTTCTGCCGCAAGGTTGATTCTAATCTCTTGAGCCGGAGCTTTTTTATTGTCTGTGCCCCCCGCTTGTTGTTTGTTATCTGCGTTGCCCGAGCAACCCGCAACGGCTGTGCCAAGCATAGCGGTAACCGATGCGAGGACGAGAAGCTTGTTATACTTCATAAGATTGACTTCCTCCTTTTTAATTTATGTAAATATATGTTAATCCCTGTCGTGTTATATAACATGACATAGAATTCACACCTTACATGACACCCTTTGATGATATAAGATTCCAACGGAAAAGTAAAGACCCTGTTGGATGAAACCGTTACCAAATAGAAATTATACAACCAGGGGTTAATAAAATCTAGTGTTATTTTTTGTTTCTGGTCATTTTCTGTAGTTTTTAGTATTATTATATCATTTTTCGTAGTTTAATCACAAAAAAATAAAGAGCCTTGTGGGTTAGACTCTCAAAAATGGCAGCATTTTATTCGTCAAATGCTGCAACACGAATTTGCGTTCCGTCTGCAGCCCCTTGTCCTTCAGGAAGCCCTGCACGATGTCTTCCATCCAATGATGTACGCACATTCCTTCATCTCTTTTACGGGTTGATCATATATTTGCCGATACCGATGAACAGCAGGAGAACATAGCAGGCCGTCAACAGCACAAAGCCAAGTCGTCCTAGCGTTCTGGCGATTTTGATCAAATCGACCTTTCCCTTAAGACGGGTTTGCATATTTCCAAGCAAGCCGGCGGCCACGAGAAACAGCAGCACGATCGTCCACAGCAGCATTCCCGAATCGAACAAATTCTGGCTCATAAACGCAACGGAGCCGATAAGAAACAACGTGGTGATATCCATGCTGAGGTGCGTGGCTTTGCGCTTATCTTTAGTATAGTAGTAAACGGCAACCCATACAATGAAAAATGCGACGAACGGAACGACAGCAAGAAACGTATAAAGCTGCTGCAGCCATCCAAACAATGCACTCATGCGATATCACCCGATTCAATCAATAATAATGTTCACGTCAGGGCCGATGCCCGGCTTCCGCCGCCTTGATCAGCCGGTATACGGTAAGATGCGTCGGGAGCGCTATTCCGCTGCGATTCGCTTCCCGCAGTAACCCTCCCGTAATAGCGTCGATTTCCGTAAGACGGCCAACCGTCATGTCCTGAAGCATGGAGGACCGGTTGTTTGCGGTTCGCCGGCATACCTCCAGCAGCTGCTCCCACAGATCCGGCTCCAGCCGGATATCAAGCGCATGCGCCAGAGCAACCCCTTCTTCGTATAAAGCGCGCATCAGCTCCCCGGCTCCCGGCAAACTTAGAAGCTCGCCGTTCGGCACTCGCAGCAAGGCGGTGAGCGGATTGATAACGGCGTTGATAAGAAGCTTTTGCCAAATGCGGCTAGAGATGTTTTTCGACATGGATGCGCTAAATCCTGCCAATTGCAGCCAATAAACGAGATTTTTTTGCGCGATTTCCGAGACTTCGACCCTTTCGTCTCCTGCTGCGCCTACCCAGGTCATGCCGCTCCCTGTATGAACGGCTTCCCCAGCGGCGGAAATCATCGCACCTTCCGTCGTCACGGCCGCAAGCAGCCGTTCCGCCGGTACATGAGCCGCCAGCGTCTCCAGATGCCCGATGCCGTTCTGCAAGCAGACCATCCATGCCGAGGGGCCCATGCGCCGGCCGAGTTCGAACCCGAGCTCCCGGGTTATGGCGGACTGCTTTACGGCTAGCAGGATAAAATGCGGCCCACTCCCGTCCTTTCCCCCGAAACCTTCCATCTCGTCCCATAAGCAAACGCGGGGAAAAGCAGTAATCACTGCCTGAGCGTTTTTTTCCTCCGATCCGGAAACGGCATCGATCAAGCGCAGTCCGGCAGCTTCGATTTCGGCTTGCCGCTCGGCACGGCGGACGACGACCTCAACCTCGTGCCCCGCTTCGGATAATTTGACTGCAAACAACGTTCCAAGCGCCCCTGCGCCAATCACCGTAAAACGGCCCATCGTCTCTCTCCCCCCGTGCGCTAAAAGTTTGTTCAGTCTATCATAGCAAAAAATGGCGGGACACGCACAAAAACCCCAGAACAGGTGCTCATGGCAACCCGATTCGGGGGTTTCTTCCTTTTTATGAGACGGTTCCGGTTATTCGATCCGCTCCAGATTCCCGTTTTCATCCATTTTAAAGCGGGTTTTACTTTCCTCTTCTTCCTCTGCCAGAAAAGCAAGCTTGCGGGCCCGATCCATAATCTGGATAAGCGCTTTGTAATCGTCGTTCACGACGCGATAATCGGTCGAAACGTCGCTGACCTGCCGGCTCAGCTCGTCATTGAGACTGCGCAGCCGTTCAAGCTCATCCTGCTTGTCGTTCAGTTCCTTCTCAAGCTGCCTTACGTGCCGCACCATTTCCTGATAGCTTCCTTTCCACTGCCGCAGGAAGCGGATAACGGCGTCGATCGACAACTCTTCCACAATACCGTCGCTGCGCACCGCGCCTTCCGAGGCCAAAGGGCCGCCCATGCCGCTGCCCGCAACGGATGCAAATGCATTCGCATGTTTGCGGTGCTGGTTCCGTTTTTGGCGCTGCGCTTTGGCGATCTGAATCGCCGCCTCGTATTTCTTGCGGACGAAGCTGTTCCAGCGGAAGCCGCAAGCGGCCGCGGTTCTACCTATTTTTTCGCCCACTTCCTCAAAAGCGGACAGCTGCGTGCTGCCTTCGCGAATATGTCTTAACGTCACCTCCGCCAATATCAAATCGTCTTCCTCGCTCCAAGCGTCTTGTCTGATTGCCGTCATCAAGCCGTCCTCCTAACCCCTATAGGTTCATCCGCATCTATGTTCGTGATGCATAAAGTGCTGCGTTACTTTATCTCTATGCCCATGGTAGAGTTCATAGAATACTTTTCTAGTAATTTGTATTGCCAATTTTCAAGGCAGTCATACATCGTTTCAGCGGATTTAGGTAACGATATTATGCGAAGGGCTAAAAATTTGACTAAAATTCGTCACGGATTGGGCGTTTACACGTAGGAAGGCTTTCGCTATAATGGTGGGTAGTACATAAGTAACGATCGTGAACGAAGAGAGGGGGATACAGGATGGATCGCATGTTTCGCGTGCTCGGCTTCTGGACGCTTGTAATCGGGCTCATGGCGTTGGCCGGCGACTTTATTCCGATGGCGCTCATCTTTTTCGCCCAGACGGCGATTTTTACGCTGTTAGGATACATGAAATTGTCCGAACGTGCCTACATATTGATTTTTTGGGGCTACATGATTGTTTCGTTTACAGGGTTTACCTACTGGTCATTTTTCAAAATGTCCATCTAATCCTTCCAGTTCGGAAAAAAGTAAGCGAATACGGAGACAAGAAAGGCGAACCGCAAGCTTCAGTGCGGTTCGCCTTTTTTTTGAATCAAAACCTTAAACAGCTCGCTCATCCGGTCGCTGAGAAGCAGCTGCCGAATGGCCCGGTTGCGCCGGGCCTGCGGCGAGAACGGGTCCCGGGCATCATGATCGCTCAGCTCGTCAAGCAATCCCTGCTCCAGCAAAAATTGCTTCTGGCTGAGCAGGCCCGAAGGCTCCAGCCCCGCTTCCTTCCCGGCATCAATCAACGCGCTGAAATTGACATGGGCGGTCATATCCTGTTCGCCTGGGAACTGCAGCGGCGTATCGGAAGCCTGATGCTTCCGGTAACACAGCAGCGTTCCGTTCATCCGGTGCGGAGCGTACAGCTCTTCCCTGACATGCCCGTAGTCGATCGTCAGCAGCACACTGCCGTTCCCCAAGCTGCCGGCAACCGACCGGAGCCAACGCAGCGCGTCCAAATTGACTTCGAACCGCTGACCCGCTCTAGGAGGAATCGCTTCCTTACGGATAAAGGCCTCGAGCTCGCCGCCCGATAACGGTCTTTCCACCTCCGTCAGGCAGCTTCGTTCGTCGTCCCAGCCCACCATAATTTCCCGCCATCCCGCTTCGCGGCTTACGATCAGGTACACTGGAAAGGCGTCCGGCAGCTCATTGGACAAAACCATCGTATTGGGCCAAGGGCCTGCCGCGTGCCACTCCTCGGCTGTGAGGTAGCTCACAAGCTCCATATGAGGCGCTAGCGCCTCCGATTGAAGGCTCCGGTGCACCGGGCTCTTTTCGACGCTGATGAAGCGCAGCCGCGCGTACAGCGCGGGAGAGCCGCTCCGGATGGCGTCAAGCATTTGTCTCGCTAAAGTACCGTCGCCCCCTCCCCACTCCGTTAAGCAGATATCGCCGCTCCGCGTTTCCGCAAAGCTTCGAAAATAGGCGGCGAGCATGTCGCCAAGCACGCTGCCGACTGAAGCACTCGTATAAAAGTCGCCCGCCCGCCCGATTTTCCGATTTGAATTCATATAATAGCCCAAGCTCGGATGATACAAGCACAAATCCATATAGTCCCGGAACGTAATCGCCCGGTCCGGCTGCATTTCAATCTGTTCCCGAATCGCTTGCAGCAGCGGGGAATCGTTCGTCTGCTCCGTTTTCATACGCCTACCGCCTCTCGCCAAATTACTAAAGACAAAACCGCCCCCACTCGCTATAATAGGATGAGAAAAATAGGAGAGGAAGCAGAGCCTTGTTTAAACCACGAACGATCTTCTGCGCGGCCCTTATAAGCTGCACCGTTCTGCTCACGTCCGCCTGCACCGATCATCAGCAGGTGAAGCAGGATTTGATGCAAGCTGTCGCCAAGCAGGAGCAAATCCAAAGCTACCGATATGCCGGGGAAGCGGAGCTGAAGCTGGACGCTTCTTTATTTTCGGGCTCGCAACCGGTAACTGCCGCTTTGCTAGGCCTGGTCAAAGAAAGCAAATTCGAATACAGCGGGCTCGTTTCGCTGGCAGATCCGGTCCGAATGGAGACCTCGGTCAAATTAACGCCGAAAGGCGCGGCCTCGCCCATCGAACTGCCGTTTCTTCTTAAAGATAACAAAATGTATCTACAGATGCCAGCCATTACGAAGGCGGACGAATATTTGATGCTGCCGCTGGACAAGCAAGCGGATAAGCTCAAGAACACCGGAAGGCTGAGCGCTTCCCTTACCGGCAAGCTGCTGGAAGGGGTCAACCCGAACTGGCTGGAGCCCGGCAGCAAGGACGAGAAGCTGGCCGACGGCGAACCGGCGAAGCGCATTACGCTTACGGTGACGGACAAGAACAAGCAAGAAGCGGCAAAGTATTTCACAACCGCACTGCCGTCCGTGCTTAACGAGCTAATGACCAGCGGGCTGAGCGGAACGGGACAAACCGAGGAATGGAAAACATCGCTGGAGCGGATCAAGATCGAAGCCCCTACAACGCTAAGTATCTTAATCGACAATCAAGGTTTTATCCGCGAGCAGAGCGGAAAGCTTTATTTTTCGGTTGAAGGCGGAAACGATGCGAAAAACAGCGTGGAATGGACGTACAAGGTGCAAGAAATCAATCAGACGCCTGCCTTTACGAAAGAAGCGCCGAAGCAGGTCAAACATGCGGAAGACATTTTACGATTGCTCCCTAAGCCTCAAGCGGGCAAAAAGTAACTTGACGGAAGCCCTTCCATGGCATAGCGCCGTGGAATTTTTTTGTCATGTTTTTCCCATTCCTATGATAATCTTTAGTTGAAAGGACGGGAGGGACATGCGTGTGAATATACGCCAATGGGCTATCCTTGCGCTTTTCTCGGTATACGGATGTTTATCCGCCTTGTGGCCCTACTCCGCGTATGCGGAGAGCGGACAAGCGGACAGAAGCTTGCTGCAGAAAGGCCTTACCATCTATGAAATCGATCAGGAGCTAAGCCGCATTGCCGACCAGGAAATCAAGCTCCTGGCGCAGATGCAGAGCTCAGAACAGCAAATTCGCGAAGCGGAGCATTCCACAAGCGAGGCGAAAATACACGCCGCCAAAGTCGTCCGCTCTTATTACATGGGGGACCGCGATTCGCTGTGGGTGCTGCTGTTTTCGGTAGGTTCGTTCTCCGATGCGGTATCGGTGCTCGACTATCTGCAAATGATTCTGCGCAATGATAAACAAGCGCTGCAGCGTCATACGGATGCATGGCAGCGGCTGACCTCGGTCAAAAAAGAGCTGGCTGATGCCCATACCTCCCTGCAGCGGACAAAAGAGCGTTACTTGCAGCAGCGGGAACGGCTTGCCGCACTCCAGAAAGAAGTAGACGCTCAGCTGGCCGATAGCAAGGAGCAGGCGGCGCTGCTTCAGCAGCAGATGCTCGAGCTTAACAAGCTGTGGGAGGACAAGGGCATCCCTCTGTTCAAGACTTACTTCCAAGCGCTGGCGGGTGCGATGCAGCAGCTTCCCGAGCTGGTGACGTCCGGCGGCAGCAAGAACAAGAATGGCAATCTGGTTATGAACGGGACAAATTATACGTTTCAGATGACAGACAGCGAGCTTAACGATTTTTTGCGTAAAAAAAACGAACGGTTCCGCAATCTGACGTTTCACTTCTATCCCGATCAAGTATCGGCCTCCGGACAGGAAGGCGATATTGCCGTCATGATCCGGGGAAGCTACGAGATGGCCGTGATGAACGACGGAAGCGGAAAACCATTTATCCGGTTCCGGATTCTGGAAATGCAGTTCAACGGTTTCTCCCTGCCTTCCACGACGGTGGAGGAATTCGAAAAAAGCTTTGATCTGGGGATCTATCCCCAAAATATCGCCTCGTTTTTGCAGGTAACCGGCGTCCGGCTGGAGGAAGGAAAGTTAAGCATCATGCTGAAGCTGGCCTTATAACTTTTTAATCTGAGCACACCCCGGAACAAGAGGAGCGTGAAGACGTTGACGGAGCCCGTTCTCAAATATGCGGCAGCCTTGGATCTGCCCGAAGACAAACGGGCCGGCTATTATGCCCAGATTGTCAAAGCGTTGGCCGGAAAGACCGCCTTGTTCGACCGCGACAAGGAGCTGATGATTTTTTCGTCCCCGGAAGAGCTGGAGCGGCTTAGGCCGATCTTGGAGCAGTATGCCATTCCTTCCGAGGAGCTAAACGTGCTCCTGCTGCCGACTCCGGTCACGACGTATCCGGCCTTCGGCGATTACGGCTTTGTCAGCCGACTGGAGAACGTTTACCTGTATGCGGAGCTTGTCGCCGTATTCCGCCTGCGGGCTGCGACGGAGACGAACGGTCCGCTCGGGCGGGTCTTCGAGCCGCAGCAGGCGGAAGCACAGCTTGAGGAGCATTTGCTTGCAGCTTGGCCGGAACCGGGAAACGGCTCCGCCTTCGCCATCGAAGCGCAGCTGGCCGAGCTTGCGGAAGGCATTGCCCGCGCCTACGGCGGCGCTGTGGAATGGATTTATTCGCCTGAGCGGTAAAACCGCAAAAACAATAAAAAACGGTGGTGCAACGATAGATTTCGTATCGTTGGCATCACCGTTTTTTCATTAAGGCTGCCTACAGCAAATCGGCGGCAAGCTGCGCCAGATGCGAGCGCTCCCCGCGCTCCAGCATGATGTGTCCGCTGATCGTTTGCTCCTTAAAGCGCTCGACAACATACGTAAGGCCGTTGCTAGAGGCATCCAGATACGGATGATCGATCTGCTCGGGATCGCCCAGCAGAACGATTTTGCTGCCCTCGCCGACGCGAGAAACGATCGTTTTCACCTCATGCTTGGACAGGTTCTGCGCTTCGTCGATGATGATGAACTGCCCGGGAATGGACCGCCCGCGGATGTAAGTCAGTGCCTCGACTTGAATGCTGCCGAGTCCTGCCAATATTTTATCGATATCGCCCGGCTTTTTCGTATCGAACAAATATTCCAAATTATCGTAAATGGGCTGCATCCAAGGCCGCAGCTTTTCTTCTTTTTCTCCCGGCAAGTAACCGATGTCCTTGCCCATCGGAACGACGGGACGAGCAATCAGCAGCTTTTTATACTTCCTTTCGTCCTCGACCTTCAATAAGCCTGAAGCAAGCGTCAGAAGCGTTTTTCCCGTGCCTGCTTTGCCCGTTAGCGTAACCAGTGGAATATCGTCGTTAAGCAGCAGCTCCAGGGCCATCCGCTGCTGGGCATTCCGCGCCGCGATTCCCCAGATCGGATCGTTGCTGAGGTAAAGCGGCTCCAGCTTCTTCCCGTCGGCATTCACTTTAAGCAGCGCCGACTTGCTGGTACCCATCTCGTCTTTCAGAATGACGAATTCGTGCGGATGAAGCGCATAGCCAAGCTGCAGCGAATTGATGCTTAAATAGCGGTACGTGTAAAACTCGTCGATGACCGAAGGGTGCACCAGCAAGGTCAAATGCCCGGTGTAAATGTCTCCGGCCACGTTCACGACCCGGTCCGTCAAATAATCTTGTGCCGTAATGCCCAGCACGTCGGCTTTGATCCGGACGAGCACATCCTTGCTGACCAGAATAACCGGCTTCGGGTCGGATTTCTCCTTCTCTTCCAGCAAATAATTAAGCGCCACCGCCAAAATGCGGTTGTCGTTCGTCACTTCGGCGAACGCTTCCTGCAGTTTCGCGAAGCTCCGATGGTTCAGCTCCACCTTCAGGCTGCCGCCGCCGGGAAGCCCGATGCCTTCAAAGAGCCGGCCGTCGCTGCGGAGCCCGTCGAGCATCCGGGAGATTTGGCGCGCATTGCGCCCTAGTTCGTCGGCGTTGCGTTTCTTGGAGTCGATTTCCTCCAAGACGACCGCCGGAATAATAATATCGTTATCTTCAAAAGCATAAATCGCATTCGGGTCCTGCAGCAGCACATTGGTATCCAGCACATAAATTTTTTTCATCATGAGTCCCTCCCAGGTTCGGTGTTTGGTTCGGCTCAATACATAGGAATTTTCCCGTCAGGACAAACTAGCCAAAGCCGATGACGAAAAGAAAGGACGATTGCTGATGAAAATGTTTGTCGCGACCCTCTTGATGTTGTCCGCTGTCGTGTCAGGATGTAACCAAGCACCAAAGAATGGAGCTGCCCCCTCGCAGACCGCCGATTCAAACCGGCAAGTACAAGTGAAGCAAACGGCACCGCAGAAAAAAGAAATTCAGGACCCCCGCGCCGTAGCCCACAGGCTGGAGCAAATCGCCGTTAGCGTGCCGAATGTGGAGAGCGCAAACTGCGTCGTCTTTGGCAACACGGCTGTCGTGGGAATCAACGTCCCGCCTGCCATGGACCGCGCGAAAGTCGGAACGATCAAGCTGTCTGTCGCGGAGGCGCTCAAAAAAGATCCATACGGAGTGGATGCGCTAGTAACCGCGGATATGGATTTAAACCAGCGCTTGTGGAACATCAGGCAGCAAGCGATGAACGGCAGGCCAATCAACGGCTTTGCTGAGGAAATGGCGGCCATTATCGGCAGAATCGTTCCGCAGTTGCC
This sequence comes from Paenibacillus tyrphae, assembly GCF_000722545.1. Lineage (GTDB taxonomy): Bacteria > Bacillota > Bacilli > Paenibacillales > NBRC-103111 > Paenibacillus_G > Paenibacillus_G tyrfis. Next base: position 326,743 of record NZ_JNVM01000004.1, on the reverse strand, counting down.
ACGTGATGTAAATCCGCTGCAATCGCAGCCGCCCGCTCAAAGGTAATCCGTAGGCAGCAATCTGTAACGGTCTTTTGAGGTGGAAAAAAAGCCTAGGACGTCAAACGGTCTTAGGCTTTTTGCATCGCGTCGAACACTTGCGTGTCCAGCTTCTCAGCGGCACGCTTGTCGTACGTTTTTTCATATTCAGGCGCAACGGAAATGCGCGCTCCGTAAAACATCGCATCGCGCACCGAAGCAATGTCAATATCATAGCAAGCCAGCTTGAACGGAACCCCGTCAAGAGCTTCGGCAACCTGACGCGCGCTTCCGTAAATCACGAAGACAGAGCCGGCGCCGACAACCGTCAAATTCACATCCGCATGCTGATTGATGTTCGTCAAAATGCGCGAACGCTGGTCGACGGCGAAACGAACCGTTATCCGGTCTTTAGCGAATAGCCACGAAATGGCGTTTGTCGCAGGCGAACCGGTTTCATGATCGATCGTGCTCAAGAGAGCAAACGAATCCTTTTGGAGTAGATCGAAGAGCTGTTCCGACAAGGCTGTGATCGTTTCGGCCATAGGTTCCCCTCCTGTAAAGGTTTGTCTCCGAATCTAAGACCATTATAGCATACGGGTTAGGTAACAGCTACCAGCAGTTATCACGGACACTCCCTTCGGACAATGATATTTTATTGTATCTCGCCGTCCGGGGTTATATGTCAATCATTGTATTTAGGATTCGAGTTAATATCCGTTAAAAGCTGTTCGGCGAGCTCGCGGTCGAACCTTTTCATATGGCGGACGCCTCCGGCCTCTTCGTACTCCACGGTATAGGTCTCTTCGTTGACTGTACGCACGAACCGCTCGAGATGATGGTCCTCCCGCAGGATCGTTTCAAAAAAATCTCTCGTTTCCGATGCTGCCAGGTCGTCCGGCCGGGCCTCCGCCACAATGCTGATCTGCAGCCAATTGAACACCGCATCCTGTAAATTCACAAGCCCTCAGTCCTCTCTCAGCAAAATCACTTGACGGCCGCCTGCCGTCCATGTCCTCATGGCATCCAGCCAGCGCTCCGCCTCCGGTTCGGCTTCGGCTTGCCGGAGCAGCGCTGCCGCTTCCCGTGCCGTCAGCATCCGGTTCAAATACGCTTCGGCGCAATGGGACAGCCGCCAGGTCGGCGGCGCATCCGCAACAGCCATGGTCTCCGAAGGCTCAGCTGCAGCGGACAATCGAATATCGCCGGATTGCGCGAGTGCAAAAGGGAGTTCCTCCGTACCGCAGACCTCGCCCGACTCGTCCTCCGGCAGCAAATGCGCTTTGAACATCATCAGCAGCCGCGGGTGGATTCGTCCCATCGTTTCCAGAAAACGCATCCTGAGGTCCTCAGGCTCAAGCCGAAGCCTTTCTTCGCCGAGCAGAGCCGTTTCCCCGTCCCATGACAAGGGGACTAGCCAGAAGTCCGACATCAGCCAAGCACCTCCATCGGGCCAAGCCCTTACGATTTGCGGTTTTCCCGATCCTGAACGTAGTAGCGAATCCGCACCATCAGCATCAAAACAACCGCGACAGTCAGGCTGAGCACGATCGGCAGCCCCGCCAGTTGAAAGAACAGAAGCATCCCCGATCCGAGAGCCAGCATCAGGTAAATGATAGCGTCTTTCAAAATCGGCAGCTTCCGCGTCTTAAACACTTTATTGTAGACGTAAGTAATCAGCACGAAGATGATGATCCAGGTCACAAACGGATGCGCCCTCAGCCATTCGAGCATCGGAATCCTCCTTATGTAGACTTGCAAAGAAAGCTCCGATTGCTCAGAGCTTTCCCGCGTCTTGTTTATTAAGTTGATTTAAGCGTTGGCTTCTGCCGTCTTACGCTGCTTTTCGAAACGCTCGCGCTCGCCTTTGTTCAATATTTTTTTACGGAGGCGAATCGATTTCGGCGTAATTTCGCAGTATTCGTCGTCATTCAAATATTCAAGCGCCTGCTCCAACGAATAGAGCCGCGGCGTTTTCATTTTAACCGTATCTTCCTTCGTTGCCGAACGGACGTTCGTCAGCTGCTTTTCCTTACAAATGTTGACGATGATGTCATTATCGCGATTATGCTCGCCGACGATCATGCCTTCGTAAACTTCCGTACCCGGCTCTACGAACAAGGTGCCGCGGTCTTCGACCGACAGCATGCCGTAGAACGTGGAAGTGCCCGTTTCGCTGGAGATCAGCACCCCTTCATGACGCCCGCCTACGCCGCTGCCCGCATAAGGACCGTAGCTGTCGAAGGCGTGGTTCATGACCCCGTAACCGCGGGTCAGCGTCAGGAAGTAGGTCCGGTATCCGATCAAGCCGCGGGCTGGAATGAGAAACTCCAGACGAACGCTGCCGGAGCCGTTGTTGATCATGTTGACCATCTCGGCTTTGCGCGTCCCAAGGCTTTCCATAACGGAGCCCATGCTGTCTTCCGGCACATCGATGATCAGCCGCTCGATCGGCTCCATTTTTTGGCCGTCGACCACGCGGATGATGACTTCCGGCTTCGATACTTGCAGCTCGAATCCTTCGCGGCGCATATTTTCGATCAAGATGCCGAGATGCAGCTCGCCGCGGCCGGATACGATAAACGCGTCGGGGCTGTCCGTTTCGTCGACGCGAAGGCTGACGTCGGTCTCCAGCTCTTTGAACAGACGCTCGCGCAGCTTGCGGCTCGTTACCCATTTTCCTTCGCGGCCCGCAAACGGGCTGTTGTTGACAAGGAACGTCATCTGGAGCGTCGGCTCGTCGATCTTGAGCACCGGCAGCGCTTCAGGGTTCGCCGGGTCGGCCAGCGTTTCGCCGATATTGATGTCCTTGATCCCGGAGATCGCGATGATATCGCCCGCGCCTGCCTCTTCAATCTCGACGCGCTTCAAGCCCTGGAAGCCGAAAAGCTTCTCGACGCGCGCTTGTTTCACTTGTCCTTCGCGGTTGATGACCGCAATCGGCTGACCTTGGCGCACCACTCCGCGGTTTACGCGGCCGATGGCGATCCGGCCCAAATATTCGTTATAATCCATGAGCGTAACCAGAAACTGCAGAGGCTCGTCGACCTTCTCGGTCGGTGCCGGGATATGGCTGACGATCGTATCGTAGAGGTCCTGCATGTTTTCGCCCAGCTTTTCCGGGTTCAGGCTGGACATTCCCATAAGACCCGATGCGTAAACGACCGGGAAGTCAAGCTGGTTGTCGTCCGCTCCCAGCTCGATGAACAGATCGAGTACTTCATCAACCACTTCGGCCGGTCTGGCGTTTGGACGGTCGATTTTATTGACGACGACGATCGGCGTCAGATGCTGTTCCAGCGCTTTGCGCAGCACGAATTTCGTCTGCGGCATCGTTCCTTCGAAGGCGTCGACGACAAGCAGTACGCCGTCGACCATTTTCATAATCCGCTCCACTTCGCCGCCGAAGTCGGCGTGGCCCGGAGTATCGACGATATTGATCAAGTAGTCCTTGTATTGGATGGCCGTATTTTTCGCCAAAATGGTAATGCCGCGTTCCCGTTCGATATCGTTCGAGTCCATGGCGCGTTCCTGCACCGCCTCGTTTTCCCGGAACGTTCCGGATTGCTGAAGCAGCTTATCCACCAGCGTTGTTTTGCCGTGGTCGACGTGGGCGATGATGGCGATATTACGAATTTTGTCTCTCGAATGCATGTAGTCTCAAAATCCTCTCTTTGAATTTGGCTCAATGTCGTGCTCCTTGTTGCCGGAGCGCAGCCCGTTCACAAAAGTAGCGTCGGACGTAAGCGCCGACGCTACAATTCACACTTTATTATACGTGCAGATGCCGTAAAACGCAAGATAGCTTGCAGGATTAACCGATTATTTACAATGCCTTTTCCTGGCTGAAAAGCGGCGTACCAATAGCCTGCCGGCTTTCTACGTATGCCGCTGCCGCGGCCGGAACACCCATTTCTTAAGCACGCCGGACGCAAGTACGATCAAGGTCGTGACGATCGGCAGCACATAATGCGAAATATCCCCGAGCAGTCTGGTCGCCAGCTCCTCGTCGGCGATAAACATCTCCCCTGCGGTATAGCCAAGAATGCCGGCTCCCAAATAAACGAAAATAGGGTACCGCTTCAGCAAATTGACGACCAGGGTGCTTCCCCAGACAATAATCGGAATGCTAAGCCCGATCCCGAGAATGATCACCCCGACCTCTCCCTTCGCTTTGGCTGCAATGGCCAATACGTTGTCGAGGCTCATGACGAAATCGGCCAAAATAATCGTGCTGACCGCTTTACCGAGGGTAGCCGCCTGCTTCACGTTGGAATGATCCTCTTCGTCGATCAGCAGCTTGATGGCAATCCACAGCAGCAGCACCGAGCCGAGCGCTTGAATGAACGGCACCTTCAAGACATAGACGGCAATGACGGTGAGCACCACCCGCAGGGCGATCGCCCCGAAGGCCCCCCACCAAATCGCCTGCTTTCGCTGATGCAAAGGCAAATTTTTACTCGCCAAAGCAATGACGACGGCATTGTCGCCGCTCAGCACGATATTGATCAGCATAATTTGGAGAAACAAAATGAACCAATCCAGCATTGTCGTTACCCTCCATCTCATTCAATTCGATCTGGAGTCCGGCGAACGATGGCATAGGATAAGCTTAGAAAAAAGAGGAGAATCGATCTTCTTGTTCCGTCCGACGGTCCGTATCTATCCATAGGGTTTCCGTATTACGCACTGCTTCATCCATTTCTTCCTGCAGCCAGGGCATTCCCGCTTCGATGCTTTCGACGACCTTCAAGTTCGGGTTGGTGCTCGGACTTGGCGGCAAAAACAACGTGCAGCAATCTTCGTACGGCAAAATGGATACTTTGTACGAATCGATCGCCTCGGCGAGGCGGATAATTTCCTGCTTTTCCATACAAACGAGCGGACGGATCAGCGGAAGGTACACGGCCCGGCCGATGGCATTCATGCTGGCCAGCGTTTGACTTGCCACTTGTCCCAAGCTTTCCCCAGTAACGATCGCGCCCGCCCCATTCGCCTCGGCCAGCTTCTCTGCAATCCGCATCATGGCTCTGCGCAGTACCGTGATCAGCAGATTTTCCCGGTACGCTTCATGAATTTTGGTCTGCACGCCCGTGAACGGCACCATATGCAGCTTGATCGGTCCGGCAAATACGGCCAGCTTTCGGACAAGTTCCTTCACTTTCTCTTGCGATCTTTCGCTGGTGTAAGGATAGCTGTGAAAATGGACGGCTTCCACTGCCAGCCCTTGGCGCATGGCCAAATATCCCGCTACCGGACTGTCGATACCTCCGGACAGCATAAGCACCGCTTTGCCGTTCGTGCCGAGCGGGAAGCCGCCAGCGCCGGACTCCACTTGGCTGTATACGAGCGTTTGGCGTTCACGGAGCTCGACTTTCAGCTCCGCTTCAGGCCGGTGCACGTCCACTTTCAGATCGGGCATCGCCCTTAAGACATATCCTCCCACAAGCCGGTTCATTTCTTGCGAATCGTGCGGAAAGCTTTTGTTCACGCGTCGCACGCTAACCTTGAACGTTCGCGGCTGCGTATCCATGGCCCGCATTGCCAAGAGCGCTGTTTCCTGTACGCGCTCCAGCTCCAATTCAGTCGTAAGCACGGGACTGAACGACACTATGCCGAATACCGTCTTGAGCGGCTCGCGTACCGTTTCGTAAGGCGTACCGTTCAAATGCAGCGTGATTCGCCCGAATTCTTTTTCATACTTGATGGCTCCCCAAGGACGCAATACCCGTTTCAACTGCTGCAAAACCGCTTGCTCGAACCGGTGGCGGTTGCGTCCTTTAAGCGTCAATTCCCCCAAACGGAGGACGACCTGTTGCGGTGTCATAAGTTACCTCCGTTCGTCCTTCCCGGCGATGGCCGGTTTTAACTCTTCTACAAGCTGTTTCAGCACGCGGCAAAAGCGATCCGCATCGCCCTCGGTCTGCTGAAGCGAGTAGCTGAGCCGGATGCCGCTGACTGCGACCGCCGGGTTCGCCCCCATAGCCGACAGCACGCGGCTGGGCTTCTCCGCTCCCGAAGAGCAGGCCGAACGGGTCGACACATAAATGTCGTGCTGCTCCAAAGCATGCACGAGCACTTCAGACTTCATTCCGGGAAACGAAAAATGGACAATATGCGGCGCCATATCCTCCGGCCGCTCCGAGCCGTTCAAGACAAGCTCCGGAATTTGGCGGATTCCCTCGGTCAAACGGGCGCGCAGTCCAGCCGTATGCGCCGCAAAGGCAGGCTGCTCCTGAACGGCCATCCGCACCGCCTTGGCCATCCCCACCACAGCCGGGACATTTTCCGTTCCCGAACGAAGCCCTTCCTCCTGCCCGCCTCCGAACAGCAGCGGCTGCAATTCGACCCCGCGCCGGCAGTATAAGAACCCGATGCCCTTCGGACCGCGAAGCTTATGGGCAGAACAGGACATCAGATCGATGCCGTGCCGCTTCGGGTCGACTGGGAGCTTCCCGATAGCTTGTACGGCATCGACGTGAAACAAAGTCTTGGGACGGTCGCGCAGCAGGGCGCCAATCCCTTCAATCGGTTGAATCTGGCCCACTTCGTTGTTTACATGCATCACGCTGACCAGAATCGTTTCGTTGGTCAATGCTTGCTCAAGGTCTGACAACCTAATTTGACCTGTAGCGTCTACGGGCAAATAGGTGACTTGAAAGCCCTCTTCTTCCAGTTTACGAAAGGTTTCGTAAACTGATGCATGCTCGATGGACGAAGTGATCAAATGATTGCCCCGAGACCGGTATCGGTAAGCCGCTCCGCGGATGGCCAGGTTGTTGCTCTCCGTTCCGCCGGACGTAAACCGGATCTCATTCGGGTCGCAGTGAAGAGCGTTCGCAATCGTTTCCCGCGAGCGGCCTACGAGCTGCTCGGCTTCCAAGCCCAGCTTATGCAAGGACGACGGATTTCCGAAGTGCGATTTCATCACTTCGGTCATAACGCCGATGACTTCGTCATACATAGGCGTGGTTGCCGCGTAATCCATGTACAGCATTGTTTATTCCCCTTTTTCGTAGTCTCTGCTTGGTCCAGGAAGAAAATAAGACCAATGGTCGGCCCCGCAAACGGAGTGCCTACGATTGGTCTCGCTCATTTTATGCCTCGTAGTGCTCTTTCAACGCCAATACTTTGCGTACGTACTGCTGTGTTTCGGCAGGCAGCAGATGCAGCTTTTCGGCTAAGTCCTGATCGTTTCGAATGCCGAGCCGATCCAGTCTGGTAGGTCCTGCATTGTAAGCGGCGAGCGCAGTGCCCAAATTGCCGCCGTATTTGGAGAGCAGGTTGGATAAATAACGGGTTCCGCCGTGGATGTTTTGCGCCGGGTCGAACGGATTGTCCACTCCCAGACCTTGGCCGGTTGCGTCCATCAATTGCATCAACCCCTTGGCACCCGCACCGGAAACGGCGTTGGCATTAAACGACGACTCCGCATGGATGACCGCTTTCACTACGCTGGGCTCGATGCCGAACCGGCGGCTGGCTTCCTGAATCAGCGGTTCGTAGGCCGACGGATTCGTAGTAGCCGAGGCGAACTTCTTCGTGAGCGCGCCTGCGGAAGCGGCGGAAAACCCGCTTAGCATGGCCGGGTTCCAAGCTTGTCCCGGGACGAGCCCGGTTCCTGCGGACATACCGGCCGCACTCTGGGGCGAAGCCGAATCCATGCCGGCCAGCATCCCGTTCAATATGGAGGCAAAGTCCGTATTATCGCTTTGCTCGGTAACGGAATTTCTGCCCGAGGTCAGCAAGCTTAATTGGTTCATCACCTGAAGCTGCAGCAGCTCTTTAATCGTATAGGGATCGATAGCTTTTGTCGATAAGTTCATCGGTTGCGGAAGTCTCCTTGTACCGGGATTCTTTTCCCATTGTACACTTTTTTGGGCGGTTCAGCCACTATAAAATTTATAAGAAAAACGGCAGACCGGTTGCCGGCCTGCCGTCTCCGCCTCAAGCGTATAGAGGAACCAAAATGAAATAACCGGCCAGCGCGATCAAACCGATAATGATCGACCATGTGCCCAGCGAACGCTCGCCCAGCATATAAGCAAACAGCCCTAATATGGCTGACGTCGAGCCGAGCAGCGCCGGATAAAGAAACCACGCCAGAATAGACAGCACGAGCGCCGTGTATCCGAGCCAGCGGTAAGACGTTTCCGCCTCCTCCGCTGTCCCGTTTTCCGTTACGGCCACAGGCTGCGTCATGCGGGATCTCTCCTCCCGCGAACCGCCGCCGGGATAAGCGATCTCCACAGCGAATTCCTCGTGCGTTTTGCGGCCGGTTTCCCTGCGCAGCTGCTCGTGCTTGAACTTCCGCAGCGACCTGTCATCCCGGACCGAGCCGGGATGTCTTCCGAGCTTCCGTTTCATTTCGTTCCCCTTCCCTTCCCGAGAGAAATGAACGCTTGACACTTCCGGAAAAATCGATGCTTATTTCGATTTTTTCGGCTCGAAAGTGTGACAACAGGTGTTCTGCGAGCTGGAGGCCCGGTCTTGATGATCTTCAAACTCGGCTCCGAATTCGGCGTCATATTTGACGTCCGCATGTTTGTCGATCTCGATCATAATCGCGTTGGCGTTGCAATTGTTTCCCTGCGCCCAATATTCGCAGTTGGCGACGCTGCATTTGACATCTGGCATCTTAATCACCCCTTTCTCAGCTTTCCCGCATCGAAAAGGGGATATACTTTAGGCCATGGCCCGCAGCTTGTAATATAGCACCATGAACATCGCATGAGACCACAGCAGCGGCGTTGCCGGAGGCCCCCAACGGCGGACCCAATCGTCGTAGGCTTCCTCGCTGCCATGTGGACGCTTCACCTGCTCCGGAAACCGGCCCAATTCGTCTGCCTGCTCTGACATCCACTCCAGCGAGCGCGCAGCTTCCTCCCGGTTGCCCATCTTCAGTTGAACCAAGCCGTACCAAGCTGCCAGCAGCAGCCACTCTCCCCCGCCGTAGTAAGTATCGCTTGCGTAACGGCGGACGCCTCCGGTCTCTGAGCGCAGCTCATTTTTGATCACTTCGATCGTTTTCTGCATAGCCGGATGCTGCGAATCGAATACGCGGAACGGCTCCGCCAGCCATAGCAGGCTCGCGTCCACTCCGTCGTAACCCGTTACGTATGCTGTAGAATCCCCTTGGGGGACAGGCGTTATATTTTTGACAAAATGGCTGTTTACGGCATGTACGCCATGCTGCAGCAGAAAATCCTTTATTTCCGTGCAAACATGATGCAGCTCCGCATTGCTGTCCAGCCGGGCAACTCCCTCCAGCCCGCCGTAAATGCAAGCCAGCGTCGAAGGGTGTACGTGCTCGCCGTACTCCTCCCAGCAATCGAAATTCGGATACCGCCAAAACGCGCGCAAATAATCAACTGCAGCATCCACGCTAATCCGGTACGAATCCGGAATCCGGTCCGCCCCGACCGCCCGAAGGTGCTCCGTCAATCCCCAGAGCCACGCTCCGTAGCCGTCCAGTTGAAAATGCCCCCATTCCGAGCTCGTATCGTCCCGGCCGTCCAGATGATAACGGGTATGTAAAAATTCGTGAAGCGCCACGTGTTCCCCGCGAGCTTGCTTGTCCGTCAAATAGCGGATATGACTTTGCTTCGAAACGATAATCCGGTTGGCCCAGTCGTAAAATAAAGCCGCGCTGTCATGCTCTCCCGCCGTATCCATCGCGTATGCGACAAAGCTGCCATCCCTTAACCAGCCGTAGGCATAGTGCGCAAAAAGCGGACAGGCCACGTATCCCCCTTCCGGGTGCTGGTTTAACCGGATCAGCCGTATGGACGCTTGTACCAGCTCTTCTTCATTCATCTTTGGCCGCATCAGAGAAGAGAACCCCTTCCTTTAGCTTAATTAAACAAAAAGAGATGCCCGAATCGAAGCATCTCTTCACAATATGTCTCGGATCGGACGAATTATACTTTCTCGCCCTGCATCCGTTTTTGCGTAATATAGTCGGTTTCGTAATAAGCCAAATCTTCGCGCAGCGTTTCAAAAATTTTGGACAGCTCGATCGTCAAGTCGCGCACATCGCGTACAGGCTTTTTACGGAAGCGGATGGCATCTTGACCGGTATAAGCATAACGGCCGTCTTCCGAATAGCATTCGTTTTTCGGATAAAAAAAGCTGTTCACGCAGCTATGATACACGTCGTAAAGTACTTTTTCGGCATAATCCACGTTAAAATTCGGACGGCGCAGCGCCACGCCAAGCTTCTCGTACGCCACCTCGGAAAAAACTAGCAAATGTCTCGTATCGGTCAAATAACCTTTATAAAATTCTTCCATCGCTTCGTCATTATCGGTATTCAGCTGCTGCAAAGAATGTCCGTTCAGGAATTGTTCCATTTTGGCGATTGCCTCGCTCAGCTGGGTCCTTGTCGTTTCACAAAGAGTTTTTACATGAAATACTGCCATCGCTTAAAAGACCTCCTCAACTTTAAAACAGAACGATATGGGCAAAACGACCTCTCCTTACCATCGTACCACAAAACGCATGTAAAAGTAATATGAAAAACATCCATGAGACCTTTGTTTCAGACTGCTCCTTTTTGGATAACTTTGCTGCTTTTTAAACTGCCTGCGAAGGGGATTCTAATTGATGTACACACTGTTTCGATCAGGAGGCAACGGCCCATGTGGAAATATGCTTTATCAATCGCTCTTGTTATCGCCGGGGTAGCGATTTTTTTCCCCCGCGGCGATCAGGCTCCCGCTCCCGAGAAGGTTACGCCCGCCGCCGAGCTGAAAATGAAGCAAACGATGCTGAATCAGGATGTGGCTCGCACGGACGAGCTTTGCCGCAATCAGTGCAGTCTGGAATTGCATCGGATCGTTCAGGACACGCAGGCGCAGACGGACGGCAAAGCGCGGGAAACGCTGCAAGCGACCCAAGCGGAGCATCCGCATATGGAACGTCTGGTGCGAACCAAAAGGGACCAAACCTTGGACCAAGGCATCGCGGCAGGTACGCTGAACGAGGCGGCGGCAAAAGCTTCGCGGCCCTATATGGAAGAAGCGAAGCGGCAGGTCGACGGCGGAAAGACGTATCAATCTCCGCCGTTTCAAGTGGGCAGCAGCACGTATTTCGTTCTTGGCGTTCCTGCAGCAGATGGCGCATCCGGAATCGTCGGCGCCGTGCACCAGCAAATTCTCGCTCAGGTAGCCGATCACCAGAAGAAAAATTTGAGAATCGAGCCGTACCCGGCCGCAGGCCGCTACAAAATCGAATCGGTCGATTCGAAATCGCTTCAGAACGTGCAGGTTCGCCATCCCGAAGATAACCAGGGAACGAGCCATTATCACACGAATCAAGTCGTCGTCAAATTCAAGCAGACGCCTTCCGAGAACGATCTTGCCCGTATCCGGCAAGAAATTGGCGGAGGGCATGTCCACAAGCTCGGCTATACTTACGTTTTCGAATCACCGGGCATGGAAGCCAAGCAGCTCATGGGGTATTTCGGAAAATGGGACATCGATTACGCCGAGCCGCATTTTCTTTATTTGACGAACGACATTGCACCCGTTCTGCACCCGAATTCGGCAGCGATCATTACGCCGAACGATTCGCTGTACCGGCGGTACCAATGGAATTTACCGCAGATCGAAACAGAGGCCGGCTGGAACGTCTCCAAAGGCTCGACGGACGTCATCGTCGGGGTCGTCGATACCGGGGTCGATGGAAACCATGCGGACTTGAAAGGCCATTTGATGGCCGGCTACAATGTCGTCCAGCCCGGGGCCAGACCGGCCGATGATGTCGGACACGGCACGCATGTAGCTGGAGTCATCGGGGCCATTGTGAACAACAACTTGGGCGTCGCCGGCATGAGCTGGTATAACCGCGTCTTGCCGGTCAAAGTGCTTGATTCCAGCGGCGCAGGCAGCACCTATGCCGTTGCGCAGGGCATTATTTGGGCAACGGATAACGGGGCGAAGGTCATCAACATGAGCCTTGGCAATTATGCCGACGCCCAGTTCCTGCACGATGCCATCAAGTATGCCCACGATCGCGACGTCGTCCTGATTGCCGCTACCGGCAACGATAACACCGAACGTCCTGGTTACCCGGCCGCTTATCCGGAAGTGCTTGGCGTGGCTGCGGTGGATGCGAGAAAGCAGAAGGCTGCATTCTCCAACTACGGCGACTATGTCGGCGTAGCCGCCCCGGGCGTCAACATCGCCAGCACGTATCCGAACAACCAGTATGCGGCACTGTCCGGAACTTCGATGGCCAGCCCGCACGTTACCGCGCTGGCGGCACTCATCCGTTCGGTCAATCCAGCGCTGAAAAATACGGAAGTGGTCCGGATCATCAAGGAAACGGCGATGGATCTGGGGCCAGCCGGGAAAGATAAATATTTCGGTTACGGTCTGATCGACGTGGTCGCTGCGCTTAAGGCAGCGGATCCGAAGGCTTCCGGCCAAGCGGCCGGCGCCCCAACCGAGACGGCTCCGAAGCCGGGATGGCCGGACTGGATGCAGCGCTGGTTTAGATGATAATAAAGGATAAAAACAGCAAAAAACCGCCTCCTAAGGCGGTTTTTTGCATGAAGATCTATTGCGTAAGCGGCTGAAAGAAAGTTTGCCGTAAGCCGGGTTCTGTGCTTCCGGTGGTCGTAGCGGGGGCCACCCTGCCACCATTGAAGCGACAATCATCTATCTAGGCCGTTCATTGCTGAACGGCTCAAGCGACCAACCCGAACGCGTCTCGGGCAAAGACTGTCCCTTGCGGGACTTGCGTTCCTCTAGGTCTTGCTCCAAATGGGGTTTACCAGGAACGATGTCACCATAGCTCCTCGTGGTCTCTTACACCACGGTTCCACCCTTACCTGTGCCGGCGGCGATCGAAGATCGCATGCACGGCCATCGGCGGTCCGTTTCTGTGGCACTAGCCTTCAGCTCGCGCTGACTGGACGTTATCCAGCATCCTGCCCTATGGAGCCCGGACTTTCCTCTCGTGGCGAACGCCACCAGCGATTGTCTGTCAAACTTTCCTTTGCAATAGATGCATTTGCTAGTATACAAGGAATCGGCTCAAAACTCAACTGCCGGATTCCGGCAAATTACACGAACCGGAACGGTTCCGTATCGATTTGCGAAGCGATGACCGCTGTAGCCCACTTTCTCTCCTCCAGCTTTCGCCGCAAGTGGTCGGCGACGCCGCGCTTCATAATTTTCTCCACATTGTGCCCCGGATCGATCAACGCGATCCCCGCCGCTAAGGCGTCATGCGCCGTGTGATAATCGATATCGCCGGTGATGAGCACGTCCGCTCCGGCGAATTGCGCATGCTTCACGTAGCGGCTGCCCGATCCCCCAAGCACGGCCGCTTTGCGCACGGTCCGCGATAGATCGCCGACGACGCGCAGCATCGGCACGTCGAATACCTGCTTGACCTGCTCGCACAGCTCCTGCAGCGTGACCGGCTGTGGGAGCTTTCCGGCGCGTCCGAGCCCGAACGTACGCGTCTTCAAATCAAGGGAATACAAATCGTAAGCGACTTCCTCATACGGATGCGCCTTTAGCATCGCCTGCACGACTCTGCGTTCTACGCTCTGAGGGACGATCGTTTCGACGCGTATTTCCTGCGCCGTCTCGAGCTTCCCAGGCTGGCCGATAAACGGGTTCGTCCCTTCTTCCGGCTTGAATGTTCCGACGCCTTCGATATTGAAGCTGCAGTGGCTGTAGCGGCCGATGCCGCCCGCTCCCGCTTCAAACATCGCCTGGCGTACCGCGTCGGCGTGCGTCGTCGGCACGAAGACGACGAGTTTTTTCAGCTTATCGGTATGTACTTCGTCAAGCGGCTGCGTATCGATCAGGCCGATCGCCTCCGCCATCATGTCGTTGATTCCCCCGTCGGCCACATCCAGATTCGTATGAGCGATATAGACGGCGATGTCGTGCTTGATGAGCCGTTCGTAAAGCCGGCCTGCCGGCGTATCCGTTTGAATATGAGGCAGCGGACGGTAAATGATAGCGTGATGCGCAATAATCAGATCGGCTTGCTCATGAATCGCCTCGTCTACTACTTCTTCCGTCACGTCAAGGGCGACAAGCACCTTGCGGATTTCCTTGTGCAGCGTGCCGATTTGCAGCCCGATTTTATCGTTCTCCACGGCGTACGATTTGGGCGCGAGCTCCTCCATCAATTGAATTACGGCTTGGCCTTTGGCGTACATGCGGTTAATACCTCCTCGATTCGTTTCATCTCGGCGCGAAATTCCGCTTCCCTGCTGCGGGACGCTTCCGTTTCAGACCCGGCCAGATTATCGCATATTTTATAAAGCTTATCCAATTCATAAGTCCATTTCTTCGTCCAGACGGCGGAAGCCTCCCGCACCAAATACGGACCCATGCTCAGGAGAACTGCACGATCTGCGGTCATTCCGTTCGCCAGAGTCAACGGTTCATACAGCGATTCCAGGTCTGCCCCGGACTCCGCTGCGGGAACCGCCGTCAAAATTTCATAGATTTTTCCGTCTTCCTCCAAAATGTGCTCCCCGGTCAAAAACCAGCCGTTCCCGAGCAGCCATTCCCGTACCGCCGCTTCACCTACATTCGGCTGAAGCACCAAGCGGCGCACGCCTTCCAGCTTCGCCTTTCCGGCTTCCAGAATCGAAGCGATCAGCACTCCGCCCATCCCCGCGATCGTAATGACATCCGCCTCGCCCGGCGCGATGACGGCCAGACCGTCGCCCCGCCGGACGTCGATGACCTTATCCAGCCCCGATGCGCGTACCTGCTTCACGGCAGCGTCGTACGGACCGGGATTTACCTCGCCCGCAATCCCTCGTACGATCGTGCCTTGCTTTGCCAAATAAGAGGGGAGCAGCGCATGGTCCGAGCCAATGTCCGCCAAGCGGCTGCCTGCAGGAACCTCCTGTGCAATCTTACCCAATCGTTTTGATAATCGTATCATCTCAGACAACCCATTCTGTCCATTTTTTTCTCCATACAAACAGCAAGGAAGCCTCCGTCACAATCTTAACCAACAACATCCATTGCAGCGTCATTTCACCGTACTGCTCGGCATACAGCATACCATATAATTCAGGCATATACCAAACGATCAAGCTGAGCAAAAAGAACACGAGCCCCATATGGCGGCTCTTCTCGTGAACCATCCATCCCATCCAGCAGAACAGAATGCTGAGCGGCACCCAGCTCAGCTCCAGCGTAACCCAACTGATCGAATCAAGCTGATAATGCAGCAGCCAGCCGTAGCAAAACACGAGGCTTACCCATCCGCCGAGATGGAACGGCACATGCCTTGCAAGCAGGCCCGTCACAATCCACACCAGGCTGCATAGAAACACGTAGGTCACGACGAACACGGACGATTGCATTCCGTGGAGCTTCATCAGATAAACACCAATAAAGAGCAAAAACAACGAAGCCATGCCGATCAAAATTTGCGAGCCCATCGGGTCCTTTTCCCGCTTGTACCCCCCATAGCCGTAACAGCAAGCGAGAAACAAAAGCGAGACCCCTATTTGCATTGGTAATTGAAAAGCGTTAAAATGAAGAACAGTAAAAGAAAAAGCGCATGCAACAACCAAAAGCATAACCCATATTTTCCAATTGCTGTCGCTTATTTTGGACGCCGTAATTCCGAACAATCCACCGGAGCTTCCCGGCTTTTCTTGATTGTCTTCCAAGTAAATATTCAGCAAAAAGTCGCAGTACCGCTCAGGCAGCAGCTTGCTTCGCCGCCAATGCTCGATTTCGCGGATAATCGTTTTCTTTTTATCATCCATAGCTCTATATGTTCCTCCGAAGCCCATCGTGGCTTAATACATAGGATACATGATACATAATTCATTCATCGGCTTGGAGCCCGCAAAAAATTAGACCTTCCCGCTGACGGCGGAAAGGTCGTAGTGACAAGCTAATTATTCAAGAAAATCTTTCAACCGTTTGCTGCGGCTCGGATGGCGAAGCTTGCGCAGCGCCTTGGCTTCGATCTGGCGAATCCGTTCCCGGGTAACCCCAAATACTTTACCGACTTCCTCCAGCGTCCGCGTCCGGCCGTCATCGAGTCCGAAACGCAGCCGAAGCACGTTTTCCTCGCGCTCAGTCAACGTATCGAGGACATCTTCCAACTGCTCCTTGAGCAGTTCGTAAGCCGCGGCATCCGCCGGAGCCAGCGCCTCCTGATCTTCGATAAAATCTCCGAGGTGCGAGTCGTCTTCCTCACCGATCGGCGTTTCGAGCGATACGGGTTCTTGCGCGATTTTCATAATCTCACGCACTTTGTCCGTACTTAGATCCATTTCCTTCGCAATTTCCTCCGGCGTAGGTTCGCGCCCCAGCTCCTGCAGCAGTTGACGGGATACCCGGATCAGCTTGTTGATCGTCTCCACCATATGTACCGGAATCCGGATCGTACGCGCTTGATCGGCAATCGCGCGCGTAATGGCTTGACGAATCCACCACGTGGCATACGTACTGAATTTGAAGCCCTTGATATGGTCGAATTTCTCAACCGCTTTGATCAAGCCCATATTGCCTTCCTGGATCAGGTCGAGGAACAGCATCCCCCGACCGACATACCGCTTGGCGATACTGACGACCAGACGCAGGTTCGCTTCCGCCAAACGGCGTTTCGCTTCTTCATCGCCCTGTTCGATCCGTTTCGCCAAACCGATCTCGTCCTCTGCGGAAAGCAGCGGAACCCGGCCGATCTCCTTCAAATACATCCGTACCGGATCATTGATCTTAATACCAGGCGGCAAGGACAAATCATCGTCAAAATGGAACTCGTCGTGCTCATTCTCGCTCGGAGTCAGATCATTGTCATCGTCCGATTCGTTCCCGACATCGATGCCCATCTCTTGGATTTGCTCAAAAAATTCATCGATTTGTTCCGGGTCCTGATCGAACGGCGCGAGCTTCTCCATAATTTCTTTGTACGTAATTGCCGAACGTTTCTTGCCTTGTTCGATCAACTGTTCTTTTACTTGTTCGAGCGTCAACTCTGTCTCTAGTTCCGTACGTTGATCGTTCGCCATAATCCAACTCCCTCCTCCCTGGAATACACCCCGGTACCGTATTTAAGACGAATCAGGATGATTTCAACTGCTTTTCCAAGGATATAATCTCACTGCCTAATTGCAGGGCTTTGGGAATATCACCCAAACGTTCTGCTTGCTTGATTTCTTCTCTTTTTCGTTCCAATGTCTGCAAGAGCGGGAACTTTTTGATTTGCCGGATGTAATCGTCGATTACGGCATCGTTGATACCGCTGCGATTGTCTATTAAGGTTAAGGAGCTAGCCAAGCTCTCAAGCTTGTCATCCTGTAGCATGCCGATGAACGTGCTGGCGTTGGGCTCGAATCCTTGTGCATAGTAGGCATACAAGTAAGCGGCGAGCGCCGCATGAGCTTCCATGTTGAATCCGTCTCCCAGCTGACGCTCGACATAACCGGATATGTCCCGGTCCAGCATCATGACGGCAAGCAGTTGACGCTCTGCATTCTGATAGGCAGGGACCATCGAAGGGGGTTGCGCGCGAAGCCTTCCGTCATTCATAACATTATTCCACGAATTGTCTTTATTATCCCCGGAACGGTCCTTTTTTTCGGCTTGGAGCCTGATCTCGTTCAGATTTTGCATCGCGGATTCGAACGTTAGGTGAAATTCGGAACAAAGCTCTCTCACATAGTGCTCTCTCTCAATGGGTGAAGTCAATCCTGCGATCAAGCGGAGCGCTTGTTGAATGTAGCGAAGCTTTTCTCCATCCTCCTGCAGTTTATAATTTTTACGATAATAAAAAAGTTTATATTTGATCGATGGTACGGCGGTTTCGATAACCTCTCGTACGAATCGTTCAGAACCGTGAGCGGAAATATATTCGTCCGGGTCCAACCCGTTCGGCAGCATAGCAATTCTTACATTGCACCCTGCATTTTCCAGTAGCGGAATGCTCTTATAAGCTGCGGATTGCCCGGCATTGTCCCCGTCGTAAGCGACGACCACCCGTTCCGCAAGACGCCTGATCGCTTCCGCATGCTCCGGTGTCAGCGCCGTTCCCATGGTCGCCACGCCGATATGCACTCCGGCCTCCCAAGCACGAATGACATCCATATAGCCCTCGAACAAAACGAGTTCCTGGCTTTTGCGGATTTGGGGTCTGGCGGCATGCAAATTGTACAGCGTACGGCTCTTATGGAAAAGCATCGATTCCGGACTGTTCAAATATTTGGGCTGTACGTCGCCCATCGCTCTTCCTCCGAAGGCGATGATATGCCCTTTCCAATCGCGAATCGGAAACATGACGCGGTCTCGAAATTTGTCGACATACCCGCTTCCGTCCTGCTTCGCCGAGATTAGCCCTCCTTGCTCCACCAAGGGCAGCGGAAACTGCTTCTTATCCAGCAGGTTCGTCAGCGTATCCCAGCGCGATGGCGCATAGCCGATACCAAACGCTTCGATCAGCTTATCGGTCATTCCCCGGGCGTGCAAATACTGCTTCGCCTCTTTGCCCTGCTCGGTGTTGTGTAGAAGATATTCGTACAACTTGCCGGCAAGCTCATGAGCTTCGATCAGTTTCGCCCGGTCCGCGTGCTCCTTCGTTTCGGCTTGGCCTTGCTGCGGCCCGAGTCCGATGTCGAGCTTCGCTTCATCGGCTAATTTCCGGAGCGCCTGGCCGAAAGACAGCCCTTCGACTTCCGAAACGAACCGGATGGCGTTTCCGCCCGCCCCGCAGCCGAAGCAGTGATAAATCTGCTTTTCGGGCGTGACGGTAAAGGAAGGTGTCTTCTCTGAATGAAAAGGACACAGACCTTTGAGGTAATGTCCCTGCTTCGTCAAATGAACGTGTCTTCCGACGACTTCGACAATATCGTGGGCTTTCAAGACCGCGTCGATGACTTGCTCGGGAATGCGTCCGTTACTCATCCTATCCACCTTCATTCAAATTAACACGTATAGTTATTCGCTACTTTGCCCGATTCTCCTGCAAGCCCGACAAAACTTTTGTCAAAGTTTGTAGAAAGGCTTGGCGGTCCTCGTCGGTGAACGCTCTAGGACCTTTCGTATGCTTGCCTCCGCGGCGCTGTTTCGCCTGCTCGTGCCTTCGCTCCAGTAAAAAATCAATCGTCCGTTCATTGTACGTTTGGCCACGATTCGACAGCGCCAGCGCTTTTTTGCCAAGCGCCAAAGCGGCCAGCCCGAAATCCTGCGTGACCAGCACATCTCCGGGCGCGATGCAATTGACGATATACAGGTCTACCGACTGGTCCGACCGGTCCACTTGAACGATATCGACGCCGTCCATCGGCTGCAGCCGATGATCGAACGAGGCGACCATCAGCACTGGGATTCCGAAACGTAAGGCCGTTTGCGCGATTTCCGTCTTCACCGGGCATGCGTCGGCATCCACTACAATTTTATACGTCATAGGTCCCCGCCGACTGTAAAATTCAAGATTAAAGCATTACCGTAATATTATATACGATGAAAGGATAAAAAATCCTGCTTCCTTTCCGTAAAATAGACCGCTACCGCGAACGGTACATATCGATGATGATGCTGGCCGTTTCTTCGACCGCTTTGTTCGAAACGTCGATCACCGTGCAGCCGATTTTTTTCATAATCTTATCCGCGTACTCCAATTCCGCGTGAATCCGCTCGGTGTTTGCGTAGGTGGCATTCCCCGGCAAGCCCAGCGTTTTAAGCCGTTCGGTGCGGATGACATTCAGCTTGACCGGGTCGATCCGCAGACCGACGATCTTCTTCCCGGACACCGTAAACAGTTGGTCGGGAGGCTGAATTTCCGGGACGAGCGGCACGTTGGCCACCTTGAATTTTTTGTGTGCAAGGTACATCGACAGCGGGGTCTTCGACGTGCGGGATACCCCGACAAGCACGATGTCCGCCTGCAAAATCCCGTTAAAATCCCGGCCGTCGTCATACTTGACGGCAAACTCGACCGCTTCCACTTTTTTGAAATAATCCTCGTCCAGCTTGTGGATCATGCCCGGCTGATGCCTTGCCTCCTGATCCAGCGTTTGCTCCAGCGTCCGTATGATCGGACCGAGCAAATCGATGTAAGGAATCCTGTAGCGCTCCGCCTGTTCGATCAAATAATCCCGCAGCTCGGGAATGACGAGCGTAAAAACGATCGCGCCGCTGCGCTCAATCACCGTCCGGATCATCCGGTCGATATCCGACGTATCAATCAGGAAAGGCACCCGGCGAATATCCACCTGCTGAGGATGAAACTGCACGGCCGCCGCCCGAACTACCGCTTCTCCCGTTTCCCCTGCCGAATCTGATGCTACAAACACTACCGGCTTAACCGCCCGTTCCATGCGAACCCGCCTTTCGTCCTGGCTTTTGTACAGAGATGAGCTATGCCGCTGTTCCCTGGTTTCGGTGCAATCTGCGCACATATTTCGCAACTTCATGTAAATTTGCGACCGTACGCGGGTCCTCGGCACGTCGGATTTTGGCCGAAGTCCCTCTTATCAGGCTGCAACAAAGGCCGATCATTAGGAAAAGATCGGCCTGTCTATAACTACTACGTTGCAGTGGCAAAAAATGTTTCAAGACTTCGGTCAAACGTTCTGCCCCAGAAAAAAAGCTACTCTTCGGACAGCAAAAAACCCCGCTGACAAAGTCATGGCATAGACTTCGTAACAAGAGGTTTTCTAATGGGTGTATCATATTATAATAGCAAACGGGTAAAAACATGTCAATTATTTAGCTAAACTCCGTATTTGTCCATTTGATCCAGAAAATCTCGCGATTTCAGCTTCAGTCCGACATGCGTATCGAAATAAGCCCGTAAAATCGTCTTGAGCAGCTGTTTCGTTTGCGGCTTCACGTCGATTTGACCGAGCCGGCGCACATCCATTTGAATGAACAGCCGAAGGAGCTTGTATACCCCGGGCGTCAGCGGGATCGCTTGCGGATCTCGCAGCTTGCAGCGCTCACACAGCATTCCGCCCATACCAACGCTTATGGCAAACGGTTCCGCATTCTCGCGGCAAACGACACATTGCTCCAGCTCGGGCGTATATCCGGCCAGGACGAACATTTTCATTTCGTACAAGTGGTCGATAATCTGCAGGTCCTTGTCTTCCTGGATCGCCTGCAAGCTGGCTTTCAGCTGATCGTATAAAAAAGGCTGTCCCTCTTGATCTCCCAACATCCGGTCGGTCAGCTCCGATAGATAGGAAGCATGGGCAGCCTTGTGCAGATCTTCCCTTATTTTATGAAAAGGCTCGATAATTTCCGCATGATTCAGCGTACCGAGCTGCCCGGATTTGAAAAACAAGTAGTCGCCGCACGTAAACAGCTGGGCGGAAGACCCGTAACGGCTCTTCACTTTTTTGGCGCCCCGGGCCACGACGCTAAGCTTTCCGTGTTCCCGGGTGAACAGCGTAATAATTTTGTTGCCTTCCCCGTAGTCCATGCTTCGGATGACGATACCTTGAACTCTGTACTGCACCTTACAGCCTCTCCCTGCGTTACCGCACCGGTAACCTGATATTGGGCGAAACTTACTGTACCCAATCGGAAGCGTCCGAGGCGTCCTCTTCTTCCGGCTCCGCCTCGTCGCCGTCCCGGGTATTCACTTCTTTGTATAGCAGGTAAGCATCCACATCTCCGGTCATTGAAAAGTACTTCCACGAAAAGTCTTTCATGGTACATCCTCCCCTTGATGACATGACTACAACCTGTTTCTAGGATTAGGATGGATCGATCCGATGCGAAGTATGCTCTGCAAAAACTGCCATGTATTCTTTGTATAGTTATGATGGATTAAAGTGGCGGAGCCTGATTGAAACAGGCTGGCGCCGGTTTACTCATGCCGGAAGCCGAGATCCCGCAGAACCCGGTCCTGATTGCGCCAGTCCTTCTTCACTTTGACCCACAGCTCCAAGAACGTCTTCGAACCGAGAAGCGCTTCGATATCGGCCCGCGCTTTTTGTCCGACTTCTTTCAGTAACGTACCCTTTTTTCCGATAATGATGCCTTTCTGCGAGTCGCGTTCGACATAAATAACAGCCGAAATATGAACGACGCCGTTGGCCTCCACGCGCATGTCTTCAATGGAAACCGCGATCGAATGAGGGATTTCCTCCCGGGTCAGATGCAGGATCTTCTCCCGGATCAGCTCCGCGCAGACAAATTGCTCCGGATGGTCCGTCACTTGATCCGCAGGGTAATACTGCGGTCCTTCCGGTAAAAATTTGATGACCTGCTCCAATAGCGTATTGACGTTATTGCCGTGCATCGCCGAGATCGGCACAATTTCGGCAAACGGGTACAAATCCTTGTAGGTCGTAATGACCGACAGGAGCGCTTCCGGGTGAATCTGGTCGATTTTGTTCATCACCAGAATGACCGGCGTTTTCACCTTTTTCAGCGTCTCGATAATGTACCGGTCCCCGCCGCCCAAGCCTTCGACCACATCGATCAAAAACAGGATCGCGTCGACTTCGCTAAGCGCGCCTTCTGCCGCTTTGATCATATAGTCACCGAGCTTCGATTGCGGTTTATGAATGCCGGGCGTATCCAAAAAGACGATCTGCGCCTGGTCGGTCGTATAGACGCCGTGAATTTTGTTCCGGGTCGTCTGGGGTTTATCGGACATGATGGCAATTTTTTGGCCGATCACCTGGTTCATGAGCGTCGATTTGCCGACGTTCGGCCGTCCGATAATCGCCACAAAGCCGGATTTAAATTTAGAGTCAGCCTTGCTGTTCGAAGACATTAATCAATCGTTCCTCCGTCCAAATCTAAAGATGTGAATGCACCGGGAAGCAGCTCGGCTACGGTCGTCTCGCTGATATCCCCTTTCAGATTAGCCAGATATACCGGCATATCCGGCGGACACAGCTCGACCAGCACCTGCCGGCATACGCCGCAAGGCGAGATCGGCTGAAGCGTATCCCCGATAATCGCTATGGCCCGGAACGACTTTGCCTGTTCGCCGTCCGCGATCGCGCGGAATAATGCCGTGCGTTCGGCGCAGTTCGTCGGACCGTAGGCGGCGTTTTCCACGTTGCAGCCCAGATGAACCCGCCCTTTGGAATCCAGCAAAGCGCTGCCGACTTTAAAATGGGAATAAGGTGTATATGCTTGCTCTCTCGCCGTTCTGGCCAATGCGATCAATTCCGTTTTTTCCAAGAGAAGCGCCCCTTTCGCAACCTACATGGGATATAAATAATAGGCGAGTACCGTAATGAATCCTCCAAGCAGAGCACCAAGCAGCAGCGAGCCGAAAGGCCGCTTGCGTTTGTCGTGAAGCGCCAGCAGCAGTACCGTGGCCAACAAAAAGCCCAGCAATGCGACAAGTGTATCTTGAACCCGGCAGGCAATCAAGGTGGCGACCGCAAAAGCGACGGCCGTCAGCAGGCTCGGCTTCACCCCATTTCCTTTGGAGGAAAAGCGAGTCTGCACCGCAATCACTGTCAGGATGACCAAGCAAAGTAAAATCCATACCGTTCCCGCGGTGATGGGATGGACTCCCGCCCGGCCGGTTTGAATGAGCCGTTCGATCGGATCGAAAAATACGATCATTCCCGTTACGACGGCAAAAGCTGCCGTGACCAATACGGAAGCCGCGGCCACGTCCTTGGCGATTTTCGCCAAGGGGTGCAGGTCCGGCATCGCCAGATCGACCGTTTTTTCCACGGCGGTGTTGATCAATTCCGTCACGATCATGAGCGTCACGGCAAGTAAAATGAATAAAATGTCCGTCTTCGGCAAGCCGAAGAATAAGGCAAGCGCTAGGATGACCAACGCGGCGAAAAAATGAAATTTCATGTTCCGCTGGGTCGCAAGAGCATATTTAACGCCTTCGTAAGCGTACCGAAAGCTGCGCTGCCATTTGACCGGCTGCTTCACCGCGTCAAACCCGCCTGCTGTAAAATTTGCTCCTGCTTGCCGAACATGACCTTCTCTTCTTCCTCGTCCTGATGATCGTAACCGATCAAATGCAGAAAGCCGTGAACGAATAGAAACCCGAGCTCCCGCTCGACGGAATGGCCGTACTCGTCCGCTTGGGCGATCGCCCGCGGCACCGAGATGATAATATCGCCGAGAGGCTCTTCATAGCCGTCGTCGTCGCCATCATCGTCTTCCGCCGTCCCGGACTCTTCTGCGCCCGTCTCGTCCGCATATTCCACTTCTTCGAAGCCGTCGTCGCCATAAATGATCTCGATCTCGTCTTCGCCCATTTCCCGCATGGCGAATGATAGTACGTCCGTCGGCTTATCCAGTCCCCGGTACTGCTTGTTAAGCTCTTGAATGGCCTCGTCGTCAACGAACGTCAACGCCACTTCGCCATCCGGCACCTCTTCCTGCTTGCCGGCAAGGCGAAGCAGCGTCTCCAGCTTCTCGGTGAGAGCCGGCGTAATTTCGTAAGCGGTTTGCTCGCTGTTCCATGAAAGCTTCAGGCTCATGGCTTCACCTCTTTTTTCGTTTCCGACATCTTCGCTTCGGACTTCGTCTTTTCCTGCTTCGCCGCCGTTTTTTGCTCCGGCATATCCGCGGGATATTCGATTCGCGAATGGAAAATGCCAAGCAGCGTTTCGTTCAAAATCTTAACGATCTGATCCAGTTCCTTGATGGTCAGATCGCATTCGTTAAACTGGCCGTCGTCAAGCCGGTTTTTAATAATTTTGCGCACCATTGAGTCGATCTGTTCGACGGTCGGATTACGCAGGGAGCGGACGGCCGCCTCGACGCAATCGGCGATGCCGACGATCGCCGCTTCCTTCGTCTGGGCTTTCGGACCGGGATAGCGGTACTCCGCCTCCTCCGGCGGCTTCTCCTGACGCTCTTCGGCGAGCTTTTTCGCTTTGTGATAAAAATATTGCAGCAAGGTCGTGCCATGGTGCTGCTCCGCAATATCGCGGATCGGCTTCGGAATGTTGTAATCCTTCAGCATTTCGACGCCGTCGCGCGCATGGGCCACAATGATCGATTTGCTCAGCGCCGGTTCGATTTTGTCGTGCGGGTTTTCCGTGTGCGACTGATTCTCGATAAAATAACTCGGCCGCTTCGTCTTCCCGATATCGTGATAATAGGCTCCGACCCGACAGAGCAGCCCGTCGGCGCCGATCGCGCCGGCCGCGGCTTCCGATAAGTTGCCGACCATGACGCTGTGATGGTAGGTGCCCGGCGTCTCCGTCAGCAGCTTGCGCAGCAGCGGATGGTTCGGGTTGGAAAGCTCGACCAGCTTAAGCGGCGACAAAATGCCGAAGGCGACTTCGAAAAACGGCAGTAGGCCCATAACGAACACAGCGGTAAGCAGTCCGCTCCCTAAGGCGAAAGAGGCGGCAAACAGCGCGTTATTTCTCGTCTCGTGATCTTCGAGCAGCAGCAGCGCACATACAAGCGCCAGAGCGAAGAGCGATACCATCATCCCCGCTTTCAGGATTGAGGAGCGCTGGCTTGCCCGCTGGATCGAGAAGATCGCCGCAAACGAGCTGGTCAGCGTCAGCAAGCCGTATTTGAATTCGAACGACTGCAGATGGTCCGAGTTAAAAATGACGCTGGAAATGACGCTCAAAACGACCGCGGTCACAAAAGCAAGATGCGAGTTGAGCAAAATCGTCACCATCATGGCTCCCATCGCCGTCGGGGCCAAGTAGCCGATATACGGGTAATCCAGATTTTGCAGCAGCGAGAACAGCTTCA
Organism: Paenibacillus tyrphae; assembly: GCF_000722545.1. Taxonomy (GTDB): domain Bacteria; phylum Bacillota; class Bacilli; order Paenibacillales; family NBRC-103111; genus Paenibacillus_G; species Paenibacillus_G tyrfis. The sequence continues at coordinate 301,061 of NZ_JNVM01000004.1, read as the reverse complement.
TCCCGGCAATCGTCAAGACGACAATCAGCACGTACATAAACAGCTGAGCGTTATTATGATTGATCGGGAGCGAACTTTGTCTGACATACATATACAAAAACACGCAGCACAAGACGATAAATAAAAAGAGTCCGAGATTTGGCCAATAGCTGGCTTCGTCTCTCAGCAAATCGAGCGAAGCCAAACGCTGATACAGTTCTTCCGTTACTTTTTCGCCCTTGGGGACCAGCACTTCATTTTTGTTGATCATGACTTGCTTGACGTTGTCACGCGCGTGTCCCTTGGCTTCCTCGGTTCCTTTTTGGTCGTAAAATTTATTCGGCGAAAGCGCCGCCCGCACAAGCTCCTGAACCAGCTCGCGCGCATTGTTCTTGGTCAGCGTCGAAGAATTCACCAATTCCGGCACTTTGACCCTGGCCGTCTGCGCATCCGTAATCTGGTCGCTCATCAGCTTGACGACGATCTCTTTGGCCACGGGTTCCATCGCGGTCAGATCTTCTTTGGTGAGCCGGGGAATTTTGTAAAACGATTCCTCCGGAATCCGGTACTGCTGCTCTCGGATGCTTTTGCGCATTTCCGCCAGCAGCAGGTCGTTGTATTGACCGCTGTCCGTGAAGCCCTTGATCTGACGGTCCAGATGGTCCTGAATGATCGTCGGAATGACCGTTTTGTAAATATTGACTTTGTCGGCGACGGAAACCTCCGCATCGCTGTTGATCTGCTGAAGCTTCTCAAAAATCGCTTCGACCGCCACTTCGTTGCGCAGCGAAGCAATCTTGTATACCGGCTGCACCCGTGCGGCCGCTTCTTCCTTCGCTTTTTCCGTTGCGACTTCGTTCGCGATTGCCCTGGGGGCCAGGATATCTTTCTCCGTAACGCTTCCCAACTGAATGTCGTACGTCTGCGGCACAATCCGGTGCAACAGAGCGACGTAAAACACGACGGCAAGCGCTAAAAACAGAAGAAAGCGCACGATGGCGCTGTATCTCCAGCCGGCAAGCCGGTATTGAAATTTGCCTTGAATGGAAACGCGGTTGTTCATGACGAAAGGTCAGCCCTTCCTCAGCCTTCTTTGTCCTCATTATAGGCCATGATGATTTTTTGCACCAACGAATGTCTGACAACGTCCTGCTCGGCAAACTGGATAAACCCGAGCTCTTCGATGTTCCCCAGGATGCGCTGCGCCTCCACCAGCCCCGACGACTTGCCTCGCGGGAGGTCGATCTGCGTCACGTCGCCGGTAATGACCATCTTCGAGCCGAATCCGAGGCGCGTCAAAAACATCTTCATCTGCTCCGGCGTCGTATTTTGCGCTTCGTCCAAAATAATGAACGAATCGTCGAGCGTCCGGCCGCGCATATAGGCGAGCGGGGCAATCTCGATGAGGCCGCGCTCCAGCGATTTGAGCACCTGCTCCGGCCCGAGCACGTCGTTAAGAGCATCATACAATGGACGCAAATAGGGGTCAACCTTTTCCTGCAGGTCGCCGGGCAGAAAGCCAAGGCTCTCGCCCGCTTCGACCGCGGGTCTCGTCAGTACGATCCGCTTCACTTTGCCTTCCTTGAGCGCGGAGACGGCGAGCACGACGGCGATGTACGTTTTGCCCGTGCCGGCCGGTCCGATCCCGAAGACGATATCTTTTTTCTTAATTTCGTTGACGTACTGCTTCTGTCCGATCGTCTTGATGCGAATCGGCTTGCCTTTGTGGGTAAGGGCGATTTCGCCTTTAAACAAATCGAGCAGTTGATCGGCCTTCATCTCTTTGGCCAGGTCGATCGCGTAATGAATATCCCGCTCCGTCAACACGTATTGGTTGCGGACCAGCTCCAGCAGCACGGTGAACAGCTGCTCGAGGCGCGCCGTATCGGCCGCCTGGCCTTGGATGACGATCTCTTCCTCGCGGGTAAAGATGGCGGCCTGCGTATGCTGCTCGATCAGCTGCAGGAATTTGTCCTGCGGCCCGAAGAGCGAGAGGGCTTCGGCCGTATTTTTGAGTGTGACTTTTACGGTGGTCTGTTGATCCATGTACAGGGCTTAATCTCTCCTCTGGGTTTTGAAGAGGACGGTTCGTTATTCGTCAGCAAGGCCGCTTCGTCTGCGAGACAGCATCACTGCCTACAGCCGCTCTTGAATTCGGATTCTATGAATAAATGGATAATCGGGTAGAATCCGAATTCAAAGGCGGCACGTAAACTTTCCGGCAGTAATGCTTCTCTCCGCCTACGCTTTGCTAGACTGGAATAAAAAACAGAACCCCTTCAAAACCGCTCCGTCAGTAGTATTTATTGGACGATCGGTTGTTCGATTGCGATCGGTTCTTCCACTTCCAAAAGTACTTCCATATAAACTTTACCATTCTCCGCCTTTTCATGCAAAATTTTTTCCGAAACGACACGCGATTCGCTGCCCGCCGCCGACAAAATTTGCGTTTTAGCCTGCTCGATGCCGAGCTCCGAAGCTTCCTTCGGGTCAACCGTCTGTTCGACGACTTGCACCTCCAGCAGCTTTTCGCTGAGCCAGCCGATCGGGAGCGTGTAGCCCCGCCAGCTGAGCGTTTTCCGTTCGGGAACAGATTCATACTGCTCGAACGGAATTTTTCCGTAGCCGCTTAGCTGAAGGCCGCGGCTGCCCAGGACGAGGTACGAGCGGTTTTTCGTTTCGCCGGTATAGGTTTTGTACTGGAGCGTAAGCGGCACTTCGATGGTCGGCTTGTACCACACAATTCCCTTAACCTTCCCCGCGGCGACAACGTTCTGCTGGTTCGTCTCTACGCCGATGATGCCGGATATCAAGATGTCTCCTTTGCGCACATACGTATTCGGCTTAACCAGCGGCCTTCCTTTTTCGGCGAAGATTTCGGTGACCAGCGCGCTTTTGGAAGCAACCAGATGCCTTGGGCTAAGCAGCGGCGGTTTATCGGGCACGGTCGATTCGACGACCTTAATAATCACATGCGTGCCGCTTACCTCCACACCGACCCAAGCGGTGCCCGGCAGCTCCTGCTGCAGCGCCCTTGATAGCTCAGCCGGGTCTTTCAAGCGGAATTTCCACTGCAGCTTGTAAATGCCTTGCTGCTTCGCGGCTAGCAGAATCTGCTCTTTACTCAGTTTCTCGTTGCCTTCCACGCGAACATGCCACACGAGCGAGGACAGCAAATAAATTCCAATAACGAAAGCAAGCACGCCCAGGGCAAAAAATTTGCGTTTCTCCAGCTTGTCTATCCAAAAAGGAAGCCCCTCTTTCTGGCGAATCCGGGTACGGGAGCCTGTCTCCTTCAGTAGCGGGCGAAGCCGGAAAAAGTCGCGGATCGTGATCGACAGCTCGGCTTTATTTTCCGCCCTATACCGGATGTCCCAGACGGCCATCTTCCGCTCTGTCATGCGGTTCAGCAGCTTCTCGATCTGCCCGCCTTTCACTTCAATCCGAACAAAGCCGCGCAGGCGGTGGATATACGAAGATTTCACGATCGACTTCTCCTTTCCGGGCTACGGAATATATTTGATATCTCGGATCATGCCTTCGATGAACACTTCTTCCGTCAAAATGGCGCGGATGACAAGCTCCGAGCCGTGCACCTCCACCCGCCCCGTCGTAAGCGCCAGCTTGAGCACCTCGTTGGAAAAATGCAATACGCCGCGGTGATTTTCGATATAAAGCTGCCGGTTCCCGATCATGGTCATGCGGGGCAAGTCCATCACGACATCCTGCGGCAGGTCGAGTAATTTCGCGGTAAATTGATTGAATCGGCGGGTCAGCTTTCGCATAGTCAACCTCCTCCGCAGTCCAAAAAGCATAACACGGCTATTTACACCTTATGCCGGGAATTGGAAAATATGCGGCAAAACAAAAAGCGCCTTCCCGCGAATCCCGGAAACCGGGATCGAAAGGAAGACGCTTCGTATGAACTCTTAACGCCGGAAGGGGCGTTTGGCTCGCGGAGGGCCGAGAATCTCGGCCCACATCACGCCGCGCGCCGCATCCTGCGGCGTCAGGCCGCCGAAGGCAGCGGCTGCGTTTTCGCCCGAGCCCTGCGGCTCGGCGAAAGAAGGCGCTGTGGCGGCCGCAGATGACTGCTCAGGCGCCGGCGCAGCCGCAGCGTTAGCCTCGGGCAGAGGCGCAGGCTTCGACCGGCGGCGGTCCATTACGGCCGACTGAGGACGGACGCCGCCCGATTCGGCCGGCCGCGCTTGGACCGGCTGGGCCTTGGGCATCGGCTTCGCCGAGCCGGGCCAGCCGGAGACGTCGCCGCCGAAGGGCGGCATGCTGCTTTTCGGCTCTCGTCTCTGCGGCTGCGGTACGCCTCTTCCACCCTTGCCGCCTGTCTTTAATTTTCTCACGATACTGCTTAGCACGATATACAAAATAACCACGACAAACCAGTTGCTCATAATCAGATCCAAGATGGTGCGCATCGGTTATCCCGCCTTTCCGCCCGGCTGGAGGCTATTAGGCATTGTCGTCGTTTTTGCCCGGGTCGTTCATTTTGCCAAGGCTGGAGCGCATTTGCGTGTCTGCGTCAATATTCTTGAGGTTCATGTAGTCCATGACGCCGAGTTTACCTTCGCGCAGCGCTTCCGCCATCGCGAGCGGCACTTCGGATTCGGCTTCCACGACCTTCGCTTTCATCTCCACGACCTTCGCCTTCATCTCCTGCTCTTGGGCGACGGCCATCGCACGGCGTTCCTCTGCCTTCGCCTGCGCAATCCGCTTGTCGGCTTCCGCTTGCTCCGTTTGCAGGTGCGCCCCGATGTTTTTGCCTACGTCCACATCCGCAATATCGATGGACAAAATCTCAAACGCCGTACCAGCATCTAGCCCTTTGCCCAGTACCGTCCGGGAAATCATATCTGGGTTTTCAAGCACGTCTTTGTGCGACCTGCTGGAACCTACCGTGGTGACGATCCCTTCGCCGACACGGGCGATGATCGTTTCTTCCCCTGCACCCCCGACCAACCGGTCGAGGTTGGTGCGTACCGTCACCCGTGCGATAACTTTCACTTCGATCCCGTCTTTGGCCACAGCGGAGACAACCGGCGTCTCGATCACTCGCGGGTTGACGCTCATCTGTACGGCCTGAAGCACGTCGCGGCCAGCCAGATCGATCGCCGCGGCACGCTCGAATTCCAAGTGAATGTTGGCGCGGTGCGCCGCGATCAACGCATTAACTACGCGGTCGACGTTACCGCCGGCCAAGAAGTGGCTCTCCAGTTGGTTAATGGTTAGATCCAGTCCGGCCTTGGTCGCCTTGATCATCGGATTGACGATCCGGCTCGGGATAACCCGGCGCAGCCGCATTGCCACGAGCGTAATGATACCGATCCGTACCCCGGACGCCAGTGCGGAAATCCACAGCATGACTGGGACAAACGTAAAAAATACGGATAGGGCGATGATCACAACGGCCGCCAACAAGAAAATTGAAATAAGGGATGTATCCATTGTACAAATTCCTCCTTTGTTATAAGTCCATCGACGTAATGGCAAGGCGTTCAGTTTACGGTTCCTTGACTTCCTTTACGACGACCCGGACACCTTCGACATGCGTAACCGTCACCATTCGGCCGGATGCGACAAAATCCCCCACCGTGACGACATCGACGCGCTCGTCGCCGAACAGCGCAGTCCCGGCCGGCCTAAGCGGCGTAACCGCCTTGCCTGTCCGGCCGAGCAGATCGCTGCGGGACGACGACGACACGTAGCCTTTTTCTTCGGTGAGCTTTTCCCGCAATACAAACCGGTTCCAGACGCCGCGATGCTTAAAAATGTTCACGACAACGGCGACGACGACGACCGCAACGACGAAAGCAATACCCAGGTTCATCGCGGCCGCTTTCGTGTTGTAGGCGGCAAGCACGACGCCGCTGATCAAGCAGGCAGCGCCGAGAAAGCCCAGAATCCCGAAGCTGGATACGAACACCTCGATCAACAGCAGCAGAATGCCGGCGATAAACAGAGCGATCTCTTCGAATCCCGCAAATCCGGCGATATAGTGTCCGAAAAAGTACAGCCCGAAGCCGAGCACGCCGATGATTCCGGGCAGCCCGAAGCCCGGGACGAACAGCTCGATCGCGATGCCGGCGATTCCGATAATAAGCAGCAACGTCGATACCCAAGGCTGGGTCACATACCGGGCGAACGATTCCGCCAGACTCGGCTTCAGCATGACGAGCGGATGCTCTTCCCCGCCGATGAACTGTACGACCTCCTGCAGGCTGGCGGCCACTTTCTCCGCATAGCCTACCTTAAGGGCTTCCTCCGCGGTTAGCGTCAGGATGTCGCCTTTAGGCAGCGTTCGGCCGATCTCCGGCATGGACACGCCGACGTTTTTGTCGACCATCGCTTCGGCGATTTGCGTCTTCCGTCCGCGCAGCTCCGCGGCGGCCTTCATTTGGCCGGACCAATACGATACGACTTTGACGCTTTCGATTTCATTCCCGGCCCCGTCCACAACGGCAGCCGCGCCGAGCGAGCTTCCCGGCTCCATGGCGATTTTGCCGGCATTCAGCGCAATGTAGCTGCCTGCCGAGATGGCTTTGCCGTGCACGTAAGCAATCGTCGGAACCGGGCTGTTTTTGATCAGTTGACCGATTTCCTGCGCCGAATCGACGCGGCCTCCAAGCGTATCGACGTCCAGCACGATGTAATAGGCACCCATCGATTGCGCTTCCTGCAGCGCCCGCTGCAAAAAGGTCTGCAGCCCGTTCTCCACTGTTTGATGCACCGGAATCACAACGACCGGGGCAGCTTTCGGCGGCGAGGACGACGTTTCGGCGCTCGCGGGTTCCGCAGGCAGAAATCCGGTTAGAGCGGACAGCAGAAGCGCCGCTGCAAGGAAAAAGACAAGCGGAAGCCGAAAAAGCAGCGCCGAGCGCTTATTCCCGAGTGAATGCACAAGATGACCTCCTTTTCGCGCGTTTTGCAATGCTTCCAAGAGGTACTACGCGACAATGGCAAGTTTGATTCACAAAACTACAAACAAAAAAGAAAAACACTCCAATAAGTAGGAGTGTTTCCCGCTGTTGTTAAGACAATAACTGTTGGACGAACTGATTGACGACTTTGCCGTCTGCTCGTCCTTTGACCTTTGGCATTAATGCGCCCATGACTTTGCCCATGTCCGCTTTGGAAGAAGCTCCCACTTCTTGGATGGTCTGCTGTACAATGGCTTTTACTTCTTCATCGGTGAATTGCTGCGGCATGTACTCCATCAGTATGGCGACCTCGGCCTTCAGGTTTTCCGCCAAATCGTCACGACCGGCCTTTTCAAATTCTTGGAGGGAATCTTTGCGCTGTTTGATCTCGCGATTCAAGACGTCAAGTACTTCTTGTTCATCTAAGGTTTTACGCTGATCTATCTCAAGATTCTTGATAGCTGCACGAACCATACGGATTACGGAGAGTTTAAACTTGTCTTGACTCTTCATCGCAAGCTTCATGTCGTCGTTTAGTCTGTCGCTTAAGCTCATCGATTAAGCCTCCTAGAACTTTCTCTTGCGAGCAGCCTCTGACTTCTTCTTGCGTTTCACGCTTGGCTTCTCATAATGCTTGCGTTTTTTGACCTCCGCCAAAACGCCATCTTTGGCGATGGAACGCTTAAAGCGACGAAGTGCAGCATCTATAGTTTCGTTCTTGCGAACTCGAGTTTCTGACACCAGTTTTCCCTCCCTCCGAACAGACCGTCCAAGACGAAAAAAGACATTCATCAAACCTCATTATAGGTGATAAGGAAACTGGGTGTCAACCTATCCGGAACAAAACTTCAAAAATGAGTCGCACCGGGTTTAGCGGGCGTTGAGCGGCCCCAGTTTTTCACCGCCAAGCAGGTGATAATGAATATGGAATACCTCTTGCCCGCTGTGCTTGCCGCAGTTGTTGATCAGACGGTAGCCGGATTCGGCAACGCCCTGTTCTTTGGCGATTTGCTGCGCCGCGCTGTGCATTTCTCCAAGCAGATGCCAGTCGTCCGCTCCGACATCGTTCATCGACGCGATATGTTTTTTTGGAATGATTAAAATATGTACGGGAGCGGCCGGATGAATGTCGTGAAAGGCAACGACATGCTCGTTCTCGAACACTTTTTTCGAAGGGATCGACCCTTCGACGATTTTACAAAAAATGCAGTCCACGTTCTCCCCTCCTTCCAAAGATCAGGTTCAGGCTTGTCTCCTTCCACTATACCCGAAAACTTGGCAAAAAGAAAACTCGTCGCGGCAAAAAGACAAAAACACGATTTTTGGCATCATTCGGCTTGTTTTCATAATAAAACATTGTTTTTTTGCGCGCCTCCGTCCATTGTGACCTGATCGTTCTCAAAATGTGATCTATATTAACGAAAATAAGCATCGATTTATGCCCGAAAACAGGGATTCATTTATAGACTATCGGTCTAATATTATCTATAATACTAAACGGAGCCATTCAATGCTTGGCAAACGGTGCTAACCAAAGGGGGTTTAGGGGTGGACCGGTTCATGAGAGCGTCGACGCGGAAAAAACGCGACTACCTGATGGATGTCGCCCTGAAGCTGTTTGTGGAACGCGGGTACGAGCATGTGTCGGTGGACGATATCATCGCCGCGACTCAGACGTCCAAAGGAACGTTCTACCATTATTTTGAAGGCAAAGACGAAATTTTGCAGGAAATTCCGAGAAAACAAACGGAGCTTATTCAAGCCTGGTGCAGCCGCACGCCTTCGCAGGTGCGGTCGCTCGAAAGCCACGTCAACCGGCTGATGCTGGATTTGGCCGAAGCACTGGGCGCCTACAGACGGCTGATCCGCAGCTGGATCGCCCTTTCGATGCAAAACGAAGGCCTGAAGGCGGCCATGGAAGAGCTGAAACGAACGCTGTACGAAAGCTTGCTGCGCTGGCTGCCCGAGCCGGGTAAAGCCAAAATGCTGACCACCGCTTATTTCGGCACGGTCATGCTGTGGTGCGCGATTGAGGAAGAGACTAATTTGACCGAGCGGATGCGGGAGCAGCTCGCTTGGGTTTGGACAGGGCTTCGCCATAACAAGGAAGCGGAACCGATTCTACTGGAAGCAGAACGGAAAGGAGAACACAACATGAAGGTTGCTATCATCGGAGGAGGGCTTGCGGGGTTAACCGCAGCCGCTTATTTATCGGAGCATCAAGGAATCGAGGGCGTCCTATTCGAGCGCAGTCCACAACTGGGCGGACGGGCGTTTACTTATGAAAAAGCGGGCTTTACGCTGAATTACGGCGCGCACGCGATTTACGGCATCGATCGCCACACCATCGGCGATCTGGAGCGCGAGCTGGGACTCTCGTTCAGCTCGAAGCAGGTGGACAAACGGCGGGTCATGTATTACAAAAACGAACAGCTGACGCCGGCTCCGCTCGACTTCGTCAACCTGATGCGGACGGAGCTGCTGAATCCGATCCAAAAGGTGCGCTTCGTCGGGGAAATTACGGCGATCATCGCCAACATTCACAACGTGCGCAATTACGATACGCTGGGTGATTACTTGGCACAGTCGGACGCGGACGAAGACGTCAAGGAACTGTGGGAGCATCTTGTCTGTTCGAACTTCTTCATCACGCCGGAAGAGGCGCGGAAGGTGTCTGGCGCGGTGATCAGCGAGTATTATCACAACCTCTTTTTGTCGGGCCGCCCGGTCAACTACGTGCTCGGCAGTTGGGCCGTCATTACGAACCAGCTCAAGCAAAAAATCGACCTGACCTCCCGCTGGGAAATTGCGCTGCGCGAAGGCGTAGACGGCATCCGTTACGCGGACCGCAAGTTTTGGCTGCAGACGAAAACCCGCGAGCTCGAATTCGACCGCGTTATTTTCGCCATGCCGGTACAGCAGGTCTGTAAGCTGCTCAAGGATACGCCGTGGGAGCCGTTCATGGCCCCTTACGAGGACAACACGGCGACGGAGGTCATGGTATACGACATCGGCATGAACCGCGTTGTGGCCCGCCCGTTCAGCTACATCAGCGACATGGACAACAAGCTGTTCATCAGCGACGTCTCGGCGACCGACCATACGCTCGTTCCGGAAGGCGGGCAGCTGCTGCAGGGCATCGCGTACCTGAACGACAGCTTCGAGGGCGAGGACGAGCGCAAAGCGTATCTGGATAAAAAGACCGAACAGATGGAAGCGTTGTTCGATCAGCACTATCCGGGCTGGCGCGAAGCGACGGAAGTGAAGCGCGTTTCGAAAAAAGCGATGGTGTCGAGCGTCAAAAATATCGCAAGCAACCGGCTGCTGCCGAACCGGATCGAGAACGTGCCGTTCTACTTCTGCGGCGACGGCTGTCAAGGCAAAGGCGAGCTGGCGGAACGCGCCTTCTCCAGCGCGCGGCTGGCGGCCAAAGCGATTCTGGAGGAAACCCCGCAGCTTCAACGAGCATAATTCCGATTATAGGCGTGCAAATAAAAAGCTCGAATGGTCTCGGTTCCGTGAAAAGCGGAACCTGCCGTTCGAGCTTTTTTTATTAATGATCGAATGTATATCTTACATCAGATCGTTCCAAAGCTTGGCTAACTGCTGCCCCACCCAACCAAACCATGCGCCGACCGCCTGAAGCGGCCCTGGTTTGGGGTCGGACGGCGACTTACGCTCCGCTGAGAGAGTCGTGACGGTGGACGAGGACTTCACCGCGGTAAGTGACACCGGAAGCTCCCGCAATGCTGTTCCGCGCTCTACCCCCGATCCGGTGCCGATTCGCACCGTTTGCGTCTCCCCGTCCCACTCGACCTTGCCGCCGAACGCTTCGCCGATAAAACGGGCCGGAACCATCGTATGGCCGTTGACCAACTGGGCGGGAGCTTCGAGCGGGAAAGCTTCGCTGTTTATGCTCGCGGCGCCGCTGCCGATCGTCACGGAGACGGTCGTCGAGCCTTTTTGCCCTGTGGCCGTCCGGGTCGCCTCGTTCCACTCCACCTTCGCCCCCATCGCTTCGAAAATCGTGCGCAGCGGCGTCAGCGTGCTGCCCTCGATCAGAACCGGAGGCTGCTCGAACCGTACGTCTTTTCCATCCACATCGACGGAAATTCTGGAGGTGATCGGAAATGAACGGGAGCCGCTCTTCTGTCCAGCGCGATTATAGACTGCGAGTTCAATAACCGAACCCTCCGGAATCGCGCCGGCCACCAGGTCGATCCCGAATGGCGGAGCCGTCTGCGTCGCAAGCAAGGTTCCGTTCAAATAATATTCAAGTTTGCCGATGTAGATATCCGGAATTTTGACGAACGGAATAAGCTTGCCCGCCCGTGCGACAGCGTTGTCCTTCCCCATCGGCACAAACCCTGCGTGATCGGAAGGCTTCGCCCCTTGCTCCACCTTGGACAAGTAATACGGAGAAGAGATAAGCTGCTTATACAGCTTCAGCATCGCCTCATTGTCGCGAAGCAGGTAATTGTTCTTCGATTCCTTCATATCGAGATTGACGTTGAAATACGTAATCGACTTGAGCCGCGGGTATTTGAAGGGCATCACTTCGTACAGGCGCTGCAGGTTAAGCAGCCCGTAGTCGGTAAACGATTCCTGCGGCAGGTTGGCGTAATGAGAGACGGCCGTTTCGCTGATCATCAGCGGCTTGCGATCGGCGTACGTTTTGTACAAATGATCGAGCCGTTCGACGGGACTTGTCGCCTGCATATTGCCCTGCTGCGGATCGCCGTTCTCATACGGCTCCGTATACATGCTCACGCCGACCCAGTCGACGTAAACGTCGCCGGGATAATAAGCGTCCATCGAATACATCGGCACGTCGCCGGGGCTCCATACCATGGCGACGTTCGGCGCTTCCTCGGCCATGATGTCGTGAACCATTTTGAATTTATCGATATACTTTTGCGGATCGCCGTGCCAGACGACCCAGTCGCCGTTCATTTCGCTGGCGTAGCGTAAAAATATCGGAATGCCGGCGGCTTTCGCCTCCTTTGCCCATTGACGGACAACATCGTCCGTTACGGCGTCCAAGCCATTTGCCGGTTCCCAGCCGACCTGCAGTGCAGCGCCAACCTGCTTGGCCCGGGCCGCATGCTGCTTCGGAAACGGCTTGCCGACTTGCGAATAGGCAAGATACAGCGCATGCTTTTTGCCGTACAAGCTCTCCGAGCGGTCAAAATAGTTCTGCATCCCCGGGTCCCGTTCGGTGTACATGCCGATGTACATGCCGTATTCCGGCTCGAACTTCGCCAGCTTGCCGTTTTTCGGGGCCGCTTGCCGCCGCAGCGTTTCGGCATCTTGCGTCCCGATATACGCGTCGATGGTCGTGCGGATCTGCTCCGCCCGCTGCAAATCGACCGCTCCCCAATCTTTTCCCGCCTTCAGCCAATAGTCGTTCTCCTGCTCGTAGTAGCGTATCGCCTGCTCGTAATCCTTAATGCCGTCGAAATACTGGTTGAGCTTGCCGCTAAACAGCGCGGCATTCTCCCAATCTCCGGCCGCCGCATAATGCTCCGTAAGAAATTTCCAGTGCGGCACGGCCGTCGCCGCATCTCCTTTGGCCACAGCGGCATCCGCCGCCTTCCAGCGGTCCCAGATGGCGTCGGCCTGAACCGGCAAGCCTTGTCCGAGGAGCAAGCCCGCGCCCACAACGGCGGCAAGCAATAGGCGCGCGCTTCGGCGGTTCATGCCGCGCCCCTTCGGATAATCCGGCTTGCGATTGGTGATGGTCATTCCTGTTCCCCCTTGCGCTGCGGCTTGTTCTATTTATTATATCATTAGCTATGACCGTCCGCGTAGAAGTATGCTACATCGTTTCCAGCGTTACCCTGCTGCCTCGTCCGTTCGGCTCGGCGGGGTGAACGACCAGCCTGCGCGGCAGCCGCGCTCTCAGCTCCGGCACGTGGCTGATGACGCCGACGGTCAGCTTGTCTAAATGCAGCTTTTCCAGCGCGGTGATGACCGTATCGAGCAGCTCTTGATCCAGCGTACCGAACCCCTCGTCCAGGAAGAAAAATTCGAGAGGATGCTCCCCTTTCAGCTGAATTTGCGTCGAAAGGGCGAGCGACAGCGACAGCGAGGTCAGGAACGTTTCGCCGCCGGACAAGGTAGTCACCGGCCGGCGCACGCCGCCATTCGCGTTGTCGCGGATAACGAAGCCGCCGCCGGAATCGACCTCGATCGCATATTTTTGCCGCGTCAGCTGACCGAGCCGTTCCGATGCTGCACGGCTGACATGCATGAGCTGCTCCTCCGCCAAAAATTCGACGAAGGCATTGCCGCGCAGCACGCTTTGCAATTTGCCGAGCATGGACAGCTCCTGCTGGCTTTTCTCCCGCTCCGCCTCCAGCTCGCTCCACCGGGCATGCTTCGCCTGCAGCTCCTCGTGGTCGCGCTCCGCCTTGGCCGTCGCCTGCAGCGCCGATTCGTCCTCGGCCTTGCATCGGGCCAGCTCTTCCTCCAGCGCCGTCCACTCTTCTTCGGTGACCTGCCGTCCCGCCAGCTCGGCGTCAAGCTCCATCTGCCGCGAGGCAAGTTGGTGCTCCTGCTTGCCGTGGGCTTCGACTGCGGCAGCCCATGCCTGCTGCTGCTCCGGTTCGACCAGCGCTTGCGTCACTTCGTCTGCTGTTGCGAAGCCTTCTGCGGACGCTTGCTGCGTCCATTCCGCTTCCGCTTCCTCGTAGGCGAGCCGCGCCGATTCGGCCGCTTGCCGCGCCGCGGCTTCCGCCTTCGATTCGGCCTGCTGGCGGGCCTGCGCTTCTTCGAGGAGCTGGGTGGCCCGCTGCGCTTCGGTACGCAGCTTGTGCAGCTCGGCTTGCGCCTTGGCAGCCAATGCGGAAGCGTCTTCGTCTCCTACCCAAGCCCGCAGCCGCTCCGCCTGCTGTCCGGTCTGCTGCTCAAGCGCTTGCCGTTCCGCCGTCAACCGCACGAACTCTTTCTCCGCCTCGCTCAGCTCTTGCTGGAGCTGCTCCATCCGGCTCCGCTTCTCATCCAAAAACTCCACGCTTTTGTCCAAACGGCCGCGCAGTTCCTCGGCCAGTTGGTCCTGACGCTTCAGCCGCTCCGCAAGCTCTTCAAGTTCCTCCGGTTGGAGCTCCGGAAATTTGGCTTGCCAGCTGGTGCGGACGGCGTTCAGCGCTTCGCGGGTCTCGCCCGCTTTGGCCGCATGGGCGTCGAACAGCGTTTGCGCCGTTTGCTTGCGCGCTTCGCCGTCATGCCGTTGCTTGTCCAGCTGGCGCTTGCTTTGCAGCAGCTCTTGAAGCTTTGCTTGCAGTTGCTGAATCCGACGGCTGACCCCAGCAGCCGACTCCGCCGCTTGGCGCAGCGTCTCTGCGATCCGTTCGCCGGCGATGCCGGGAGCGGAAGATTCCGTTGCGGAAACGGCTGTGACAGCCGCTTCGCCTAGCGCAGCGGGCAGCCCTTGGGGCTCTTCCTCCACCGCCTGCCGCCATTGTCTTTCCAGCGCTTGCAGCGACTGCAAATGGCCTTGGACTGCAAACCGGCTTTCGCGGGCTTCGTTCTGCTGCCGCTCCAGCATCGCCGCTTCGTCTTGCGGCGCGGCCGGAGTTCCGGCCATGGCTTTCCCGGCCTGCGGCTGCGCCGGATTCGGATGCGCCACGGAGCCGCAAACCGGGCAAGCTTCACCGTGATGTAGGTGCGCCGCTAACGCCTCGGCCATCGCCGAAAGCTCCGCTTGCTGCTGAGCTTTACGGCGGTTTGCGATTTCCTCCGCGATGCGGCTCTCCAGCCCTGTCAGCCGGCTTTCCGCCTCCCGCGAAGCTCGATAAGCTGCGAGCAGCTCCTGCGTCCATTCTGTCGCCAGCCGCTCCCATTCCCGCTGCGCCGCTTGCAGCGACGCCCCCGCCTGGCTCAGCCGCTGCAGCTCCGCCTGCAGGCGGTTCGATTCCGCCTGCTGCTCCGCCTCCAGCTTCGCGAGCCGTTCTAGCTCGCGCTTCTCCTGCAGCGCCTCCTGCAGGCGCTCGCGGTGCGCGGCGGGGACCTCCGCCCGCTTCAGCTCGTCGCGCAGCTGCGCCTGCCGCTGCAGCGCCTTCTCGCGCAGCTCGCGCTCGCGCGCCTGCTCCGCGCGCAGCGCCGCCAGCTGCGCCTCGCGGCGCCCGCCTTCGGCGGCCAGCGCGGCCAGCCGCTCGCGCGCCGCAGCAAGCTCGGCCGCGAGCTGCGCAGCCTGGCGCAGCTGCTCGAGCCGCGCAGCCAGCGGCGCCTCCTGCGCGGCCAGCGCCTCGCGCGCGGCAGCGTGCGCCGCCTGCGCTGCGGCGAGCGCGCTCTGCGCGGCGCCGAGCGCCTCGGCGGCGGCGCGGGCAGCGCCGCGCTGCTGCGCGAGCTGCGCCTCCGCGGCGCTGCGCCGGCGCACGAGCGGGCGCAGCCGCTCGGCCTGCGCCGCGCGGGCGAGGCGCGCCGCGAGCTGCGCCACGCGCGGCGCCTGCGCGGCCAGCGCCGCCTGGCGCTCGGCCAGCGAGGCGCGCTCGCGCTGCAGCTCGCGCACGGCGCGCAGCTCCGCGGCGCGGCGCTCGCAGGCGGCGAGCCGCTCGCGCAGCCCGCGGGCGGCTTCGCGCGCTTCGCCGAGCCGCTGCTCGGCCAGCGCCAGCGCCGCTTGCGAGGCGTCGCCGAGGCCCTGCTGCTCCGCCTGGAGCGCCCGGATCGCCACATCCGTTTCCTTGAAACGGGCGGCGGTTTTCGCACTTAGCCGGTCGCCGTACGGCTCAAGATGGAACAAGCGCTGAAGCATCGCGCGTCGGTCTTTGCCCGTCAGCGTCAGAAACTCCGCGAACTTCCCTTGTGGCAGCACGACCGCCCGGGTAAAATCGGCCATCGACAAGCCCAAAATATCCTGAATCTGCTGATTGACCTCACCCGCCTTGTCGGCCAGTACGATCGCTTCGTCGTCCCGGTATTGAATCAGCCGACACAGGCTGCCCAGCACCGAGACGTCGCCGCCCCGCTTGAACTGGCGGTCTACGCGGTAGCGCTTGACGCCGAGCGCATGCCCCAGCTCGAAGGTAAACGAGACGGACAACGTCTGCTCCGCCTGGTTCATAATCGCCTGCGTGCCGCCCGGCGCCCGCTCCACCTTCCCGAACAAAGCCAGCGTCATCGCATCGAGCAGCGTCGACTTGCCGCTGCCCGTCGGCCCGAAGATGCCGAAGACGCCAGCGCCGGTCAACGCGCTGAAATCGATGTCCTGCGCTTCCCGGTAGCTTTGCAGCCCCGCGATTTGCAAATGAATCGGCCGCATGAGCGAGCCCCCTTTCCAATCTACCTTATTAATATCCGGCTACACCGCCAGATGAGCTTGCTGAGAAAGTGGTCAATTCAAAGAATAGAGGTGTACGAAGGGGTGAGGTATCCACTTCCGGTCGCTGCTCCACCCCACAAAGTGAAGTTGAATCGAGGAAGCTTAATCCGATTACTTTGCGGGGATCCCGGGTCTGCAGGAAATTTTGATTTGAAGCCGCTCAGTAGCAGGCATTTCCCGCAGACAAAGGCGAACGCTATCGCTCCTCCAGTAGATACCCCACCTCTGTATGTATCTCTATTTCAGTCAAAAACCTCTCTCTCAACACTCTGATCCGGCTACACCGCCGGATCGTCTTCCTCCGTATGTAACAGCTCCAAAAACAGCCGGATCAGCTCCGGCTCGGGCTGCGCCCCTCCGGTCTGCCGCTCGTAAAAGCGGCGAAACAGCTCGTCCATCGGCAGCTTCGTCGCCGAGACCGCTTCCTGCAGCGACACCTCCAGGTCCGGGTACACCGGCCGGATATGAATAAACCCGTCCCGGGCCAGCCGCAGCCGGTGCAGCTGTTCCATCGACATCGTCTCCTGCAAGTGAACCTCCAAATCGATCCAAGCGTTGGCATCCTTGCCTTCCTCCAACCAGCGATGCACCTCTCCCAGCCCGCCCTTGGCTTTCCATTCCACAAGCGGACGTCCGCTTGACAGAAAGATTTCCTCCAGTTGGGGGGCTGCGCCCGGCTTCAGATCGAGCACCGTAACCGATTTGGCCTGCCCGGCCTCTGAGAAGCTGTAGGCGAGCGGCGAGCCGCTGTAGCGGATCGTCGTCTTCTCCGACTTCAAAAATTGCGGCCGGTGCAAATGGCCGAGAGCAACGTACTGCGCCCCGGCTTCCAGCGCCGACGTGTCGACCGTATAAGCGCCTCCGACTTGAATCGGCCGCTCCGATTCCGTTTCCTGCCCGCCGAGCACATAGAGATGGCTCATGAGCAAATTGACCGTATCCGCGCGGTAATGTTTTGCCTGCTCCGCGACGATATGCCGCACCCGCTCGGAATATACGGCTCGCAGCAGCGTCTCGTCGGCCCCCTCCGAGAGCAGCTCGCGCAGCCGCGATTCCGACGGATACGGCAGCGCGAACAACACTGCCGTTTCACCCGTGCGCCGAATGTCCACCGTATGCACCCGCGCTTCCGGCAGACCGACCAGCGTGACGCCAAGTTTATGCGCCAACGGGTCGGCGGCGGCCAGCCGATCGGGGTGATCGTGGTTGCCCGCAATGACGTACACCGGCCGCTGTCCTTGATCCGACAGACGCGCCAGCGCATCGTAAAACAACTGCTCGGCTGCAGCCGGAGGATTCACCGAATCGTAAACGTCTCCTGCCAGCAGCACCAGATCAATCTGCTGGTCCTTCACAAGAAGGGCCAACTCGTCGACGAACGCTTCCTGCTCGGCGAGCCGGCTTCTTCCTTCCAGCGTCCGGCCGAAATGCCAATCTGCCGTATGCAATATCCGCATGACTTTTCCTCCCTTCCCTAATAACGTCGCAATGAGATGGGCGACGCCCGCTCATCCCAGACGTCTGCTTCCATTCTTACTTCATTCACAACTGCACTACATGAGCGCCGTCGAATAAAAAGATATATTTTCCGGTTACCGGTCGCTTCCAGATCGTCTCGACGGCTCTGGCGTACAAGTCAAGCTGCAGCCGGTATTTTTCCGCCGCCCGATGCGGAGAAGCGCCTTTTAGCCGGTCCGTCTTGAAATCCACCAACACGAGGCCGTCGCCTTCGTCAATCAGACAGTCGATTACGCCCTGCAGCATCACGATCTCGTCCGACAACCCGCCCCGTTCCGGACCATAGACGTCTCGCGCAGGCAGCCCGAAGCTGAACGGCGTTTCCCGGTGCACCCGCTTGGCATGAAGCAAACGCCGTCCCAGCTCGCTTTCAAAGAACGTCACGATCACCGCGGGGTCGACCAGACCGCACTGCTCCTCCGTTAGCAGCTCTCGCTGCACCAGAGAGGCCAGCAGCTCGCGGACGTCGGATTCCGAAGGGAGCCGGTCCATCGGCATATGCTGCATCACGGTATGAAACACCGTTCCGCGCTCGGCCGCATTTGGCCCGCTTCGCTCCATAAACCGCGGTCTTCGGACAATCATTTTGTGAAAAGCTGCGCCATCGGCTCCCCGTCCGGACCTCTCTTCCGTTCCCGGTTCTCCGGACTCCGTCCCGACCCCCGGCCACAATGCCGCAGACGGCTCGTCCGACAGCAGTTCAAGCAGCTTCCCGTGCTCCGAATGCCGCTTCAGCTCCGTAACGGACGTTTTGGACAGCACCAGCGTCGCATCCTCCCGGGGGTAGCTCCAGGACAAGCGCCGCCATACTTCGTGCTCCCACCGCTCCGTATCGTCGACCGGCTCCAGCCGGACCACCGATTGCCAGCGGGTATCGGCAAAGCTCACCGTCGCCGCAGCCTGGGATATCCCAGCGAACAGCTCCGGCCTCAGCAGGCGCACCTGCCATTCGGAAGGCTCGCCGTCCATAAACGACCATAGCCGATAGTCCAGACCGGCCGCTTCTCGGAGCGGTTCCGCGTCAGGGTGCCGGATCAGCGTAGGACCGATCCAATCCAAATAACAGCGGGCGCCCGCCAGTGCGTCGTCCGGCAGCGTCAGCCGATCATGCAGGACAAACCGTCCCCACGCGTCCAACTGCTTCTGCAAATTTTTGACCGAAGCGATCAGGATAAGCTTCTCCCTCGCACGGGTCAGCGCCACATACAGCACCCGCATTTCTTCGGCCAGCATTTCCATTTCGATTTTGCGCCGGATCGCCAGCCACGGCAAGGTCGGATAACTGACCCGCGTGTCCGTCTCCATCAGCTTCGGCCCGAAGCCAAGCTCCTTGTGCAGCAAAAAGCTGTCCGTCAAATCGCGCCGGTTGAACGCCTTGGCCATTCCGGCGACGAAAACGACGGGAAATTCCAAACCTTTGCTTTTATGGATCGTCATGATGCGAACGACGTCCTCCTGCTCGCCAAGCGCTCTCGCCGTTCCCAGGTCGCCGCCGCTGTCCTGCATCCGCTCGACAAAACGCAAAAACCGGAACAGCCCGCGAAACGACGTCTCCTCGTATTGCCGCGCCCGGTCGTAAAGCGCCCGCAAATTGGCCTGCCGCTGCGGACCACCGGGCATGGCGCCGACAAAATCGAAATAGCCGGTTTTCCGGTAGATGTCCCAAATTAAATCGGCCAGCGAGCTTTGCTGCGATTCCAACCGCCACTGCCCGAGCCAATCGAGAAATGTCCGCAGCTTGCGCCGCGTTTCCGGGTTCCGCTGAAATTCGTCCCCCGTCCCGTCGCTCTCACAGGCCTTTTCGGCTTCGCATGCCGCGAACGTTTCGGCAGCCTTGTCTCCGCGGTCCGGTTCGGAACCCGCAGCCTCTCTCGGCGCGTAGGCCCTCACGGCGTCGAAGTACGCCCCGTGCGGCCGGCATATGCGAATATGCGCCAATTCCTCGGCGTCGAGCCCCACGATCGGAGAACGCAGCACGGCGGCCAGCGGAATGTCCTGAAACGGATTGTCGATCACTTTGAGCAGCGACAATACCATTTGCACTTCAACGGCAGTAAAATACCCGGTGCTCAGCTCCGCGTAAGCGGGAATGCCCTGCTGCCGCAGCTCCTCGATCATGACGGGCGCCCACTGCTGCGTCGCCCGCAGCAAAACGACGATGTCCCGGAACTGGGCGTCGCGCATGCCTTTGGCGGATTTGTCGTATACCTGCCGGCACCTTCCGCCGTCCATCCCCATCATCTCGCGGATTTGCCGCGCGATATACCGCGCTTCAAGCTGCACCGTCTCCAGTTCGCGCACCTCGGCTGCCGCATCGTCCGCGGGCTCCTCCGCCCCGGCGACAAAGCCCTCCGGTGAATCCCCCGCGTTCTCTCCCGGCGCCCCGGCGTCCTGCGGCGTCCGGTCGATCAGCACAAGCTCGGCCGCAAATGCGCCGCTTGCGTTCGGCGGCTCGGGATAGCCGGCCCCGTATACGAGCTCCGCCCGCTCGTCATAGTCGATCTCGCCGACGTCTCCGTGCATCAGCTGACGGAAAATAAAATTTGTACCGTCCACCACTTGTCGGCGGCTGCGGAAGTTGCGCGCCAGATCGATGCGCTGCCCCGGCCCGCCGCCATCGGTACGGTAGCTTTTGTACTTCTCCTGAAACAAGCCCGGCTCCGCCAAGCGAAACCGGTAAATGCTTTGCTTGACGTCCCCGACCATAAACCGGTTGCCCGGCGCGTCCTTGGCAATCAGTTCGACAATCGCTTCCTGGACGCGGTTCGTATCCTGGTATTCGTCCAGCAGCACCTCGGCGAACTGCTCCCGGTATTCTAGCGCTGCGTCGGAAGGAACGGGCTGCTCGGGCAGCGATTCGTCGGCGCTGAGGATCTTCAGGCAAAAATGCTCCAAGTCCGCAAAATCCACAAGACGCTTGCTCATTTTGGCCGTCCGGTACCGCTCGCCGAAATCGATCACTAGACCGATTAACGCCTCCATAAGCGGTCGCATCGTCCGCAGCTCCGCCTCGTACTGTTCCGGCGTCCGTCCGAACAATTCTTCCTTCAGCTCGCTCAGTCTGTCTTTGACCTCGCCCCGCATATCCTTCACTTGCTCCTGAAGCGCTTTGTCGAAGCCATCCCCCCGGCAAGCTTTCAGCTTGCCGAAAGCGGCGCCTTGAAACGCATGATACAGCGGTTCCCATAATCCTTCGACGGCCAGCTCCAGCAGTTCGCCGACGACCACGCCGTCATCTTGTAGATTGGCCAAATACGGCACCGGTCCTCCGGGCTGCTCTGCAATCCGCACGGCTTCCCGAAGCCGCGACGCCATAGCCTGAAGCTCCAAGCGGACGTACGCAAGCAAGCTCGCCAGCCACGGGTTGTCGCCGGAAGCGACGGGCCGCTCGAACATGCGAACGCACTCGTTCAGCCAATGCTCCGGCCACGGGTGGCTCCGCGAATCGTCATACAGCCGCTGCACCAGCGAGAACAGCGCGTCGTCGTTTTTATCCCCGCTGAACGAATCCGCCAGCCGCCAGAACAAATCGCCTTCACCGGCTTCGCCGTACCGCTCCTCCAGCAGCTCCTCCAGCAAATCCTGCCGCATCAGCGCGCTTTCCGTTTCATTGGCGATTCTGAAGTTCGGATCGAGTCCGATCCGCTGGTAATGCCGTTGAATGACCTCCATACAAAAGGAGTGCAGCGTCGTAATCGACGCTTGCGGCATCAGCGCAAGCTGCTTGCGCAGGTGATCCGAGCCCGGATTGTCCGCCAGCGCCTTCTCCAGCGCCTCGCTGATCCGGTGGCGCATTTCCGCCGCTGCCGCCTTGGTGAATGTAGCGACCAGCAGCCGGTCTACGTCGAGCGGCTCGCGTTCGTCCGAAATGTGGCGGATAATCCGCTCGACCAGCACGGCCGTTTTCCCGGAGCCCGCAGCGGCAGCAACGAGCGTGGAACGGCCGCGAACGGCGATGGCCTGCCATTGTTCGTCCGTCCAGGTGCTGTTCTCCGGCTTCGGCATCGTTTCCGTCATTGTTCGTTCCCTCCATTCTCGTTATCCGGCTCGCCCGGGACGTTCTCTTCCTCCGGCTCCACTATCCGGCTCTCTTCCGCAGTCGGCCGTTTCGCGGCGGTGCGCGGCCGGTAAGCCGCTCCGGCGGAGCGGGGAGCGGAAGCGGCCTTTTGCTCCATCATTTCCCATATCCGGTCTTTGCCGATCGGCGTAAGCTGCTTGTACGCATTGCCGTCGAGCTGCGTGTCGAATTGGCATACGGAACGGTATGCACACATCGTGCAGGCCGTCGCTTGGCCCATCCGGTAAGGCGCAATCTCGATAGTGCCGTCTGTTAATGACGTCCCGATCTCGCGGATCGTCCGCTTGACGTACCGCCGAACGGTGCTCCACTGTTCCTCGGAGGCGACCGACGACGTTTTATAGAAGCTGCCGTCCGTCTTGAGCGCCACCGGCAGCAGGTCGGAATGCCCTCCGGCTTCCAGCCCCCCGTCCATCAGCCGGACCGTATCCGCGTCGGCGCGCAGCAGCCCTCTCATTTTGAACCGCTTCTTCAATTCGCTGTCGATCTCTTGGGCGGAAAGCCCGTTTCTTGCGTTCAATACCGGATTATGTACATGAAAGTACAAAACGCCCGCCGGCTGCGCTTCGTGGCCGAGCCAGATCGGGGCATGCGTCAGAATGACGTCCAAATACGTGAGCATTTGCAGCGATAACCCGTAATACACTTCCGTCATATTCAGCGCCTTGGCGCTCGACTTGTAGTCGATCACCCGCAGCAGCGTTCCTTGTTCGGTATCCGCCCGGTCGATCCGGTCGATCCTTCCCCGCAGCTCCATGTGCACGCCGTTGTCCAAATCGTAAAGCAGCGGCGGGATCGGCTGTCCGCTCCCGAAGCCGACCTCCAGCCCGATCGGCCGGAACTGTCCCCGCCGGGCGTGCTCGCCCAGCATCAGCGCCGCCCGTCCGATCACCTGCTTGAGCTTGCGAGCAATATAGGAATACCGTTTGGAGCTGAGCAAAATTTCCCCCTGCAGCTTCGGCGCAAGCGCGTCGACGACAAGCGCCGCCCGCTGTTCGCATTCCGCAGCCGACAAGCCGCCCCAGTCGAACCCTTCGCGCTCCGCCTGCTCCGCAAAATTGGTCAAGGCGGCGTGAAACAGCTGCCCGATATCGGGCGCTTCCAAGCGAAAAATACGGCGTTCCTTCAGCCGCAGTCCGTGAGAGACGAACTGGGAGAACGGACACGCGACAAAGCGTTCCATCCGCGATACGCTCGTCTGAATGATTTCCCCGTACAGCTCGCGGCTCGTTTCGGCACTCAATTCCTTCGCCCGGTTCGAATAGAGCAGAGCCTGCACCATCCGCGACAGCTTTAGGGCGTGTTCGGGTTGGCGGGCGAACCAATTGTATACCGACCACCAGACGGCGTTCATCGGAGCCCCGCCCATCCACTGCTTTAGCTGCACGATCAGCAGGGACAAGGCTTTGTCCGGGCGGGCGACATATTCCATTTGTTCGCCGGCGTGGCTGTCAGGCGTCGGATCGTTCAACAGCAGCCGCTCCTGCAGCGACGGAAACATCCGCTTCACCTGCCGGATCACGTCCGAAGGCAGAAGCGACCTCCCTTCCTCGTCTGCCAGCGGATAGCTGAGCCATAATCCGTGCGAAGGCGCGCAAAACGCGCAGTAGATCAGGAACGACTCGTCAAGCAGCCGCCTCCGGCTCCCTTCGGCGGTCTGCAGCCCGTTTCCGGCCAACTGCTCGCGCTCCGCTTCCGACAGGACGCCGCTTTCGGGCATTTTGGCGGGCATGACCCCCTCGCTTACGCCAAGCACGAACATGTGCTTGACCTGGCCGGAACGGGTCCGGTCCATGCTGCCGACCAGCACCTGATCGAGGGTAGGCGGGACATGGCCGAGCTTGATGCTTTCGAGTCCCGTGTCCACCAGCTCCGCGAACGTCTCCGAAGTCATCGTCTCGTCTCCCATCAGCTCCGCGAGCTGATCGAACATATCGACGACACGCTCCCACACTTGGGCGTGCTCCCGCGCTTTCTCCGCTTGTCCCTGCGCGAGGGACGCCTGGCTCCAAGCCTCCAGCCGCTCCGGCACCCGCAACTGCTCCAGCAGGCTATACAGCGCCTCCACCTGCTGAAGCACCGTCGCTTTCCGGCGCATACGCTCCTGCAGCGCCCCGAGCGGTTCGGCCACCAGCCTGCGGCAGGCGTTGAGCTTGCGCAGAAACGCCTCGTCCGCCTCGCTCGCCTGCGTCTCGTCCTGTTCTAGCGTGGTCCGGTACGAATACTTCCAATCCTTCATCCATTTGTGTCCTTGAATGCCGAAGGCCAGCACATAGTTTTCGAGCTGGTCCATCGCATGCCGGTCGATGATCAAACCATCCTCCCGCTCTTTGGCCTCGCCGAACGGTAGAAAAAATCCGGTTTTGACCGCACGAAAAACCGCTTCGTATTTCAAATAATGGTTGACCGTTTCGAGCGCGGAACGAATCAATTCGACGAGCGGGTGATGCACAACCGGCCGCTTATGATCCAAAAAGTGCGGGATGCCGTAGTCGGCAAACGTGCCGGAGATCAGCTCGCCATACGATTCCATGTTGCGGACCGACACGGCGATGTCGCGCCATCTAAGCCCTTCGTCGCGGACGAGCTTGACGACGTCCCGGGCCAGCGCCTCCACCTCCGCCCTGCGGCTGGCCGCCGCCGATATGCGCACGGCCGGCGGCCGGTTATCCCCCGGCTCGGGTCGGAACGGCTTTTTCACCCGCTCCTCCCATTGCGCCTCCAAAAAGCCGAGCGACGGCGCCTCCCGGAACCTTGCCGGAGGCGAAGACGGCAGGATGATCGAGGCTTCGGTTTCCACTTCCAAGGCATCCAGCCGCTCCCGGAGCGTCTTCATCGTACGGGCGGTCGGATGGAACAAATCCAGCTCGTGTGGCTGCTCCCCG
The DNA here is from genome assembly GCF_000722545.1 of Paenibacillus tyrphae. GTDB lineage: Bacteria > Bacillota > Bacilli > Paenibacillales > NBRC-103111 > Paenibacillus_G > Paenibacillus_G tyrfis. Next base: position 276,347 of record NZ_JNVM01000004.1, on the reverse strand, counting down.
CCCGCGTACGGACGGTTCAGGCAGAGCGTCATCGTGACCCGGCCGGCGTGCAGGGCAAGCTGCTCCAGGACGGCGAGCTCCTGAGGCGTGAACCCGTGAAATCCGTCGACCCATATTTCTGCACCCCGCAGATACGCCGATTCGCCGACTTGGCGGGCCAGCAGCGTCAAATAATCTTCCCCATCCAAGTACAGCTTGGACAATTCCGCCTCGAATTCGCCGTACAGAAGCTGCAAATCGTGCAGCTTCTCCGGAAGTGTGCCGGAAGCATCACCGCCGGAAACGAAACGCGACGAATAAAACTGCTCAAGCTGATCAGGACTGATGCAATACCGTTTCAGCTCGGCAAATAGCTCGTTCAATTTATCCAGAAAGCCCGTTTGTCCCGCCGATGCTTGAAAACGGCGCAGACGTTCTTTTTGTTTATGTAAAATGCGGTGAAGCAGCAGTTTTTTACCTGTTTCATCGATCGGCAGGCGCGAGGTGCCGCCCACCTCCTGCATGACACGCCAAGCAAGCCGCCGGAAGCTGAGCACTTGAGCGCGCAGCGTGCCTCCGAGCTCCGGGGAGGACACCAACGCATATTCCGTCTGAAAGCTTGCCTGCTCCGGCACGAGCCAGATCAGCGGCGCACCGTCCGGCTGCTCCAGCAGCTTTTGTTTGATCGCGCTCAGGCAAAACGTCGTTTTGCCGCTGCCCGCACGGCCGAGCACAAATTGAAAAGCCATAGTCGCTCCTCCAAATTTCGCTTCAATTCACGTAACTCTACTATTCTACCAAAATGTCGGACATTGCGGAAAAGACAGGTTTTGGTATAGTATAGCACAATCGAATACACCGGAACACCCGTTCCGCCTCAGCTTATCCTTTGGCTGCGGTATCGGCTCGGCAAAATAGGAAAAAGCCGGGAAAAGGGCTGCCCTATAAGACAGCGCACTTTTCCCGGCTTTTTCCGCGTGATTGAAGCTTGAAGTTTTCTAGAAACGTTCCCGCTTTTGTTGAAAACGGGCGATCGCCTCGTATTCCTCCTGCATGTTTCTCGCGATTTTAATGTAGATGGGCAGAAGCTCATGGTAGATTTCGGCATGCTCCCGTATCGGCTTATGCACATGCGTTGCGCCGACCATCCGAGAAACGATATGCAGCGAATCCGCTCTCCCCGTCGCATATAAACCAAGCACGACAGCTCCGAGACAAGAGCTTTCGAAGCTTTGGGGGACGACCACTTCCTGATCGAAAATATCCGCCATGATCTGGCGCCAGAGAGAGGAGCGGGCAAAGCCGCCCGTGGCTTGAATTTTTTTGGGCCGCCCGATCCGCTCCCCCATCGCCAGCAAGACGGTGTACAGATTAAAAATAACCCCTTCCAGTACGGCGCGGATCATATGCTCCTTGCGATGGTGCATCGTCAAGCCGAAAAAGGAGCCTCTTGCATTCGCATTCCATAAAGGAGCGCGTTCCCCGGTCATATATGGATGAAAAATCAAGCCGTCGGAGCCCGGGCTCACCTTCTCCACAATTTGCGTCAACAGGTCGTAGGCGTCGATTCCGAGACGCTTGGCCGTTTCGACCTCCGATGCGGCAAACTCGTCCCTCGCCCACCGGAACAGCATGCCGCCATTGTTGACCGCTCCGCCGATGACCCAATGCTTTTCCGTCAGGGCATAACAGAAGATTCTCCCCTTCGGATCGGTTGAAGGCTGGTCGATCACGGTGCGGATCGCGCCGCTGGTGCCGATGGTCGCCGCCACAACTCCGGGCTCGATCGCATTCATGCCAAGGTTGGAAAGCACGCCGTCGCTCGCGCCGACAATAAACGGGGTCGATCCGGCAAGGCCCGTTTCTTCCGCGAAAACGGCTTTTATTCCTTTCAGCGCATACGTCGTCGGGACAAGTCTGGACAATTGATCTCTCGATACCCCGGCAACGTCCAGCGCTTCCTCGTCCCAGTCCAGCTTCTGCAAATTCATTAGACCGGTCGCCGAGGCGATGGAATAATCGACCACGTATTCGTCGAACAGCTTGGCAAACACATATTCCTTGATCGAGATGAATTTGCCGGCGTTTTGAAACAGCACCTGATGATCGTGGCGAAGCCACAGCAGCTTGGAAAGCGGCGACATCGGATGGATGGGCGTCCCCGTTCGCAAATAGATCTCATGCCCGTTCATGTCCCGCTTCAAGCGTTCCGCCCAGGCGGCACTTCGGTTATCCCCCCAGGTAATGCAGCGCGTTAGCGGCTTGCCTTCGGCATCAACCACGATGACGCTGTGCATGGCCGAGCTGAAGGAGACAAACAGGACTTGCTCCGGCCTCGCGGCGCTTTGCACCATTACGCGCTTCAACGTTTGAATCACTGCGCGGAATATGCGGTCCGGGTCCTGCTCGGCTATAGACGAAGTAGGCATATACAAAGGGTATTCCTCGTCCGCCTTGGTGACGACTTTCCCGTTTTCCTCGAATAAGACGGCTTTCGTGCTGGTCGTTCCGATATCAACGCCAATCATATAAGTAGGCTGGCTCAATGAAATAACCCCCTTTCTTATTCTTAAACCACGACGCTAAGGAGAAGAATGAAAACCAGTCCCACCACGGATAAAATCGTCTCCATCGCCGTCCATGATTTTAAAGTTTGCGATACGCTCATGTTAAAAAACTCTTTGACCATCCAAAAGCCCGCGTCATTCACGTGGGACAATACAAGCGATCCTGCGCCCGTAGCCAGCACGACCAGTTCCACATTCACGCCCGGATTCAGCGCAAGGACGGGAGCGACGATGCCTGCGGCCGTCGTCATCGCAACCGTGGCCGACCCTGTCGCGACACGGATGAGAGCGGCGACAAACCATGCGAAAAAGATAATGTTCACATGCGCCTGAGTGGCCATCGCGGCAATAGCGCCGCCTACCCCGCTGTTAATCAATACCTGCTTAAAGGCTCCGCCGGCCCCGATGATCAGAATGATCGTTGCGGTCGGGGCTAAGCATTCGCTGGCAAAGCGGGAAATATCCTCTTTCTTAAAGCCCCTCGCAAAGCCGAGCGAAAAGAAGGAGAAGACGACCGCGATAAGCAGGGCGATAATTTCATGGCCGATAAATGTGCTAAACCGGGTGAGGCCGCTCGTCGCTTTCGGGTCGATAATGGTGGCGATCGATCCGATCAGCATGAGAAGGACGGGCAATAAAATCGTGAACAGTGTGATCCCGAACCCGGGAAGGCCGCGGTTATCCTTCGCCGCGAATTGCTCGGCCAAATCGGCCGGCGGCTCTACCGCCAAGCGTTTGCCGATAAATTTGCCAAACAGAGGGCCGGCAATAATGGCCGTCGGCAGCCCGACCAGAATGGAATACAGAATCGTCTTCCCCAGATCGGCATTATAAGCGGCAATGGCAATCATCGGCGCCGGATGAGGCGGAACAAGCCCATGCACGGTGGAAAGCCCGGCCAGCAGCGGAATGCCGATTTGCAATAATGACATTTTCGTCTTGCGCGCCACGATAAATACGATAGGAATCAACAGGATAACCCCAACCTCGAAAAACACGGGAATCCCTACAATAAATCCGACGATCATCATCGCCCAGTGAACGCGTTTTTCGCCGAACCGGTCGATCAGCGTGGTTGCGATCCGCTCGGCGCCTCCGGACTCCGCCATCATTTTGCCGAGCATCGTTCCGAGCCCGATGACGATTGCAATCGTTCCGAGCGTGCCGCCAAGCCCACCTGTAACCGCTTTAATGATGTCCTCAGGTTTCATGCCGGCCAAAAAACCTAAAAGCAACGAAGAAATCAAAAGCGTCACAAAAGGATTCCATTTGAATCTGGCGATCAGAACGACAAGAAAAACGATGGCAAGTAACGCCCAGATGATCAAGGTCAAGTTGTGATCAAGACCAAAAATTCGATTCATAAGCAGTTCTCCTTATATTCATGCGAGCATGGTTCGGTATCCAGAGTATGCCCAATTTATAGAATGGCAATGAATTTATACATGTATACTTGTCGACAAGTATGGGCAGTGAAAGCCACATAGCAGCGCCCTTTTAAGGAAATCTGCTATGAAGCGTTTTATGCGAATCCGCAAAATATTGCTGAACGACGGATTGAATGACGGTAACGTCCTTCGATTCGAGCCCGGCTACAATCGACCGGTGCTTATCGATGACGGACTTGAGTTTGTTCTCGCCTTTGGAGAATACCTCCGCCGTCGTAAGGTACATGACGGTCAACACGATTTGGCGGATGCTTTTCCACAAATGCAAGATCCTTGCATGTTTGGCCTCCACGATGATCGATTCGTGAAAGGAAAAGTCCAAATACGAAAATTCCTCGATATCGCGGTGCTTCATAGCCAAATCCATTTTGTCGATGTTCCGTTTCAGATTGGAGAGCAGCGACTCATGGTTTCCTTCGGCCAATCGCTGCTGCGCAAAGCTCTCGATCAAAAACCGGACGTCATATAGCTCTTCGACATCCTGTGAGCTTAGACCGTTCACGACGGCGCCCATTCTTTCCAGACGAATCAGACCTTCGTTTGACAACGTTTTCAACGCTTCCCTGACCGGCGACCGGCTTGTTCCGAATTCCGCGGCCACCTTATTTTCCGATATGACTTCGCCCGGCTTTATGTTCCCGGCGATAATTTGCAATCTTAAATCGCAAGCCATACTTTCTCCCAAAGATAACCCTTGCAACCATACAGCAGGATAACGCATGAACAACTCTCCCATACAGACCGTTTTTCGATAACTGCGATAAGGTATCGTAGACAAGTATTTTTAGATTTTATCACATAGTTATGAAACGAATCCATCAGGTAAATCGATCTTACGAATTTCTTACGACTTCATGACCGCCAAATTCATTGCGCAGAGCAGCCACTACCTTGCCGTGGAACGTATCGTCTTCCATGGACCGGTACCGCATCAGCAGGGACAGCGCGATGACAGGCGTGCTGATTTCCATATCGAGCGCCGTCTGAACCGTCCATTTCCCTTCTCCGGAGCTTTTCATGATTCCCCGAATCCCGTCCAGCTTAGGATCTTTAGAAAACGCGTTTTGGGTCAGCTCCATCAGCCATCCCCGAATTACCGAACCGTTCGCCCACACCCGCGCGACCTCTTCGTAATTGAAATCAAATTGGCTTTTCGATAAAATCTCAAATCCTTCTGCAATCGATTGCATCATGCCGTACTCAATGCCGTTATGGACCATCTTGAGAAAGTGCCCGCTGCCGTGGCCGCCGGCATACAAATAGCCTTTGTCGACCGCGATGCCTTGAAACAGCGGCTCAATGGTTGCAAACGCGTCTTGGTCTCCGCCGATCATAAAACAGCCGCCATGGGCCGCGCCCTCCGTGCCTCCCGATGTTCCCACGTCGAAAAAATGGATGCCCCGCTCCTTCAGCTTATCCGCCCGGGCCACCGATTGCTTGTAGTGGGAGTTCCCGCCGTCAATCACGATATCTCCTTGCTCCAGCAACGGACTAACCGTGTCGATCACCTGATCCACAATCGGACCGGCCGGAACCATAACCCAGACGATGCGGGGAGCTTCCAGCTTCTCCACCAGCTCGTTGACGGAAGCGGAAAGCTCTGCGCCGCGTTCTTGCAATTTCTTTCCCGGTTCGGGATTGACGTCGTACACCACTACCTCATGCTGCTGCTGAAGCAAATTTTGCACGAGGTTAAACCCCATTTTTCCAAGTCCGATCATCCCAAGTTTCATAAATTATCACCTCGATAAATATTGTGTACTTGTATACAAGTATTCATGTGTTCAAAAATAATATACCTCTATCCCGCCTGTCTGTAAACTACGAATTGGTCTGCTCCTCTGCCGGGAGAGTGCCGGATTTCGGATCAGCTCCGGCTTGCACTGGGACAAATGCCTTGCTCGCAGAACGTATGTTTGGTAAGATTGTGGGAAGATATAACAACGTAACGTTTGAAACGGAGGAATTTGATATGATGCCGCTTGCCGAACAAGACTGGAAGCGTGATGCGGCGGACGCCGCCTCCCGTGGCTCGGCCTCCGCCTTAACGGCTGCCCTGGGCCCGGTCCTCGGCACGCTGCCCGATAAACAGGCGCGCGCCGTCAAGCACCAAGCGCTGCAAGTGATCGAAGCCGCTCTGTCCGATCCGAAGCGGCTCGTCCGCCTGGCTTCCGGACTTGCGCAAACTGGGGACGAAACGGCGCAGGAGCTTGCCGTCTTTCTTTTGTCCGGCCATTACACAGCCGCTCCCGACGAGACGGCCGAACGGCTGCGTTTCTTGGCGGACAGCCCGCACGCCACCGTCCGGCGCTGGACGGGCGAGGCCTGCGGAACGCTACTGGTCAAGCAATTTCACACGTTTTATCCACAGCTGGCCGCTTGGTCAGCCTCGCCTCTGCCGCACGAGATCGCAGCCGTCGCCAACGCTATCCGGATCGCGGCCAAAACCCGCAACCCGGCATGGAGCGGGCCGCTGCTGGATTTAACCGAGCAGCTGATGTCGGGCGTCCCGTTCCCCGCCGGAAAAGCAAAAAGCCCGCTCACGCTCGGTGAGGGGCTTCTCGCTTCGTATCCGGAGGAAACAGCTGCACGGCTTGACGTATGGATCGCCAGCGCGAACGAGGCGGTCCGCATCCACGCGGCGAATATGTATGCTTCAGCCGCAGCGGCTGAGCATTGGGACCTGCTCGCGCCCGGCTTCACCAAGCTGGAGCAGAATGTGTCGCCAGCGGTCCGCAGAGCCGCCGCCCGGGCCCGCAAACAGCTGATGAAACGGCTGCCGCCGGAACAATCCGGCGAAGCCCTTTAGTCCGCTACGTCCAGTCGATCGTCTGGAACGTGCCGGTGAGCGCCGACTCCCGCGCTTTCAGGCAAAGGAGCGCGCTTAGCAAGCCATCGTCCAGCGTGCTGACCGACTCCTCGGTGCCGCGGATCATATTGACGAAATTTTCCGCAAGCGCCGCGTCGCCGCCAAAATGGTCTTCCGCCGCATCGATCTCGTACGTTTCTACCCGCGGCGTGTGATGCATGAATACCTTGACGACACCGGTCGTAAAGTCGAACTCGACCGTTCCTTTGTAGCCGAGGAACCGCGCGCCGCGGGAGCCCGCTTTTTGCCGGGCGAAAAAGTTCTGCGAGTACGACACATGCATCCCGGTCTCGTAACGGATCAATGCGCTGCCCGAGTCTTCATTGCCCGTATCTTCGGCAAAGGCGCAGTAAGGCCATTCCTGCTCCATTGGCGTGCCGACCGTGCTCTCGGCGCACGTTTTGTTTTCCCCGCAATCGAGACACCGGAGCCCCGCAGGCTTCGTGCCCTTGAAAATTTGTTTGGACGTCATCGCGCAGACGCTGACCGGACGAAGCCCGAGCACATGGTTAATATAGTCGAAATCGTGGGTCGCCTTTTGCAAAAACAAGCCCCCCGTTTCGTTCTCGTCCCGGTACCAATTGTGAAAATAGACGCCGCCGTACGGAACGTTGTTGACTGCTTGGACATGCTCGACCGTCCCGATTTTGCCGGAATCGATAATTTCCTTCACCAGCTTCACGATGGACGTGACGCGCAGCGGGAAAGAGACGATCACCGGCGACGGACAGGCCTCGAAGCCGCGCTTCAAGCGCAGCGCATCCTCCATCGTCGTAGCGACCGGCTTTTCGAGATACAGCGGAATTCCGCTCGGCAGCACCTTCAGAGCCATCTCCGTATGCAAGGAGCAGCGCGGGCCGATCAGGACGCCGTCCGGCTTCTCCTGCTCAAGCATCTCCTCGGGCGTCTCAAACAGCCGGATTTCGCCCGATCCTTCCGTATCGTTCAGCACCTTATCCTTGCGGATGTCGACAACCGCCGTAACCTTGCATTCGGGGTTGGCCTGCTGCACATATTTCAGCACCCCGCGTATTCTCGCTCCATAGCCAATGACAGCCAATCTCATGTCTGACTCCTCCTCCAGGCAATCCGTATGTTAATGGGTTAGGTTCACTTACCCCCATTATAGAAAAGCCTGAGCGGCCGTGGCTTTGTCTTCGAAGCCGCATTTTTTGCAAAATGAGCCCGTCCCTCAACGCGGGGCCGCTTTTCAGAAGCCCGGAGCCAAGGTATGATGGAGATAAGAACGAAGCGGGAGACGAAGGACCGGATGAGCTATCAACGAACGCGCTTAAAGCCGACAATTGTGATTGACAACATCATCACGATGTACTATTTCGAATTTGCCAAAAACTATGTATTCCCGGGCGAGCAGCACGATTTCTGGGAATTGGTTTATGTCGACAAGGGCGAGGTCAAGGTAACGGCGGGCACGACACAGCATCGGCTTCGTCAAGGGATGGTCGTGTTTCATGAGCCCGACGAATTTCACAGCTTTTACGCCTGTGAAGGCACCGCGCCGAACATTATCGTTCTGACGTTCGACTGCCGGTCTGAAGCGATGAAGCGGTTTGCGCGGCAAATTGTCTACTTGGAGGATACGGAGCGGAATCTTCTGGCGGAGATCGTCAAGGAGGGAAAGCATGCGTTCGAGTTCCCGTTTCGGTACCCGCTCAAACGGCGGCAAGATGCGCCTGTCGGAAGCGAGCAGCTGATCCAGCTGTATTTGCAGACATTCTTGATCCGCCTTCTGCGCAGGATGGGACATGCGGAGACGAGCAAACCGCTTTCGTTTACGGCAAGGGAAAAGGATAACGAAGCGTTGGCCCGAAGGGTCATCGGTTACTTGGAGGACCATGTGGAAGGAAACGTGTCGCTCGGGGAAATTAGCGAGGCGCTGCATGTGGCCAAAACCCGGCTGAAAGAACAATTCAAGCGGCAGACCGGGCTATCCATCATGTCTTATTACAATCAATTAAAGATCGGCCGGGCCAAATCGCTGATTCGGGAGAAGACGTACAACTTTTCCGAAATTGCCGCGATGCTCGGCTTCAGCGGGCCGCATTATTTTTCCAAAGCGTTCAAAAAATCGGCCGGCATGAGCCCTTCCGAATACGCCCGGTCCGTCCAAGCCCGAAGTCAGACGGATTCGGAATAGCCCCAGCGACGGCTTGAGAAGCAGGTTACGGCCTGCTGGCGGCTTCGCCGGTCATCCATACCGTTTTGTCCGCGGCCGGACGGCGCTTGCCTTCGGATGGCGTCGTCTCCGGAATGCCGACGTACACCAGTCCTACAATCGCATCGGCTTCGCCTAGAGCGAACGCTTGCTTCATCCGCGGATGATAAGCCGGTTCACCGGTCCGCCAGATCGCCCCGAGTCCGAGCGCATGTGCCATGAGCAGCATATTTTGCACGGCGGCGTGCGCTGCGGCAAACTCCTCGATACGGCTGACCCCTTTCGCCGGCGAGGGAGACATGACAACGGCGATCACCACCGGCGCACGGAACGCTTTGGCCGACTGCTTTGCCCGCAGCTCCTCCAGCTCTTGCCCGGACACGCCTGCCACCCCTTCGGCTGCAATATCCGCATACGCGTCAGCCAACGCTTGCCGGCCGCCACCGGTCATCACATAAAAGCGCCATGGCTCGGTCGCATGGTGGCTGGGCGCCCAGTTGCCCGCTTCCAGCAGCTGCTCGATCAGCTCCCGCGAGATGGGGTCGCTCTTGACGCGCCCTACGCTTCTTCGACCGCGAATCGCCTCAGTTAACGACATGTTCGAATTCATCAAATCTGCACCTCCGAAATCATCCTATGAAAGAAGCTACCGCATGGATCATAATATAACGGTCTGCCCGCCGTCAAATCTATCTACAAGGAATCAAAAAACCTTAGTGCGGCTGCGTACCGAACTAAGGCTTGTTTCTTGCTGATTCTGTTATCGTCTGCTGCGAACCTCAAAAATAGCGAACTTCAAATAGTTGCCTTCCTCCACCCCGAGAATGCGGGGATGATCCTTGCCGGCATTGCGGAATTCGACCAGACGCAGCGTTTTACCTGCATCGTAAGCGGCCGCGTGGATCGTTTCAAGGAACAGCTCCGGCTTCATATGGTAGGAGCAGCTCGCCGTCACCAAATATCCGCCTTCGTTCACCAGCTTCATGCCGTGCAGGTTAATATCCTTGTAGCCCCGGCACGCCCCTTCTACTGCGCTCCGCGACTTGGCGAAAGCCGGCGGGTCCAAAATGACCACGTCCCACGTTCTGCCTTTTGCGGCAAGAGGCACCGATGTATCGACCTTCCGGTCGCCCGCTTTTCCCCGCTCCTGCCGCAGATCCAAGCCGCGGGCCTGCTCGCGCAGGTAATCGAACGCGTCGGCGACGACGAACTCTACCCGGTCGCTGAAGCCGTTCAGCTCCACGTTCCGCTTGGCTGTTTCGACGGCATGCTCGGAAATGTCGAGGCACGTTACTTTTTTGGCGCCGAATTGGCACGCATGAAGCGTAAAGCTGCCGGTATGCGAGAAGCATTCCAGCACCGTCGCGCCGTCCCAATAAGGAAACGTCACTTCGCTACCGTTCCGGTTGACCGGCATGCGCTTTACCGTTCCGTCATCCAGCACCCGATCTTGCAGCTCAATGCCGCTCCGCTTGCCCCAGCCCTTCATGAGCGGTTCCAAAGCGGCCCGGTTTTCCCGCTGGTCGAAAAAATAACCGGTCTTCTGCCCCTGCGCAATATCCACTTCCAGAACGATTCCGTTCTCGCGGATCGTAACATGCTGCGGGCATTCGCCGTACAGCACGCCGGTCCGTTGCTCCAGGCCTTCGAGCTGCCGCACAGAGACGTCGCTGCGCTCGTAAATGCCGGCCGGACGCATCACCTCGACCAACGCGGAAACGACCGCCTCCCGCACCTGCTCCATGCCAAGCGTCAAAATCTGTACCACCAGCACGTCCTCAAATTTGTCCACGATCAGTCCCGGCAAGAAATCCGACTCGCCGTAAACGAGCCGATACGACCCGGCGTTCGGCAAAAACCGTTCCCGGTGCTCCTTGCATTCTTGAATCCGGCGGACAAAGTAGGCGTGTGTCATTTCTTCCATCGGTTCGTAGGAAACAATCCGCACGGTCAATTGGGAAGCCGGATTATAATACCCGGTCGCCAAATATTGACCGGCGTGCGTATGTACGGATACGAGCCCTCCAGGCGGCACTTCGCCCTCCACGCGCTCGATTTCCGAGCGGTACACCCATGGGTGACCTTCTTCCAATCGTTTTTTTCTTTTTTTCTGCAATACAACGACAGCCATGGCCGAAGTCCTCCCAATGTTTAGTACGACGAGGTGCCGCTGAGCCCCCGTTTCAGGTCAAATCCGGTCATTGTCCGTTCACTTCATAGCCCAGCGCATTCAGCGCCTTTTGAAGAACGGAATCGTTGTTCCCGTATCCGGAATGCTTCTGCTGATGCCATGCCTCAAGCGGATGAAGCCATTCGACGCCGCGGATTTCCTCGACCTGCGCCTGCAGAGTGCCTCCGGTCGCTTCCACCAGAAAATAGTGGACCTCTTTGTCGATGACTCCGCCGTTCATGGCGAATTGGTACGTGATCGTCTCCAGCGGATGCACAATGGTTCCCGTAATTCCCGTTTCTTCGAGAATTTCGCGCAGCGCCGTTTGCTCTATCGTTTCCCCGGCTTCCATCTTGCCTTTCGGCAGCGTAATTTTGCCGTACCGGTCCTGGATCATTTGCACCTGCACGTCGTTTCCGATCTTGCGAAACACCACGCCACCTGCCGAAATTTCCTTCATCGACATCACCCTTTCCTATTGGAAATCGAAAGGACTTCACCCGGCGGGACGCAAGCGGTCCTGCCGGCGGCTCGAATCATGGATGCCGCAGGAAAGACGCGCTGCCTATCGTCGAATGAAATCCTTCGTTTTTCAGCTTATACGATCGCTTTAGCCGCTTGTCCCGGAATCGTCTCGGCCGAACCGCCCGTGCCTGTCGCTCTGGACGGCGGGTGAACGGCTCCCGCTTCGGGGGCACGGACAAGCTGGCCGCGGCACTCGTTGACTCCGGCTTCGGTGACCTTCACCCGGCATACTTGGCCGATCCAGTCCTCGCTGCCTTCGAACACGAGCTGCAGGTAGTTGTCCGAATAGCCCATGAGCAAGCCGCTTCCCGGCTGACCCTTATAGTCCCGCTCCGGAATGATCTCCAGCACTTGCCCGACAAACGTCTCCGCGTAGCTGAGCTGCATCCTTTCGGACAAATCGATCAGTTCGTGTACGCGGGCGTTTTTAATTTCCTCGTCAATCTGATCCTCCATCCGTGCGGCCGGCGTACCGGTCCGTTTGGAATACGGGAATACGTGCATTTCCGAAAATTTCATCTGCTCCATAAACTGGTAGCCGCGGCGGAACATCTCATCCGTCTCCCCCGGGAAACCGACGATAACGTCCGTCGTAATCGCGACGCCCGGCATAATCCGATGGATGTGCTCGATTTTGCGGGCAAATTGCTCCGTCGTATATTTCCGGCGCATCCGCTTGAGCACTTCGTCGTCTCCGGCTTGCAGCGGAATGTGCAGATGACGGCACATTTTGTCCGAGGCTTGCAGCACCTCAAGCACTTCGTCCGTAATTTGGCTCGCCTCGATCGAGCTGATGCGAATCCGCTTCAGGCCGTCGACCTTGTCCAGATCCCACAGCAGCTTGGCGAGGCTGTAATCCTCCATATCCTCCCCGTAGCCGCCGGTATGAATCCCTGTCAGCACGATCTCCTGATAACCTGCGTCGACGAGCATACGGGCTTGATTCAGCACGCTTTGCGGCTCGCGGCTGCGCATGAGGCCGCGCGACCACGGAATAATGCAGAAGGTGCAGAAGTTATTGCAGCCCTCCTGAATTTTCAGGAAAGCACGCGTACGATCCGAAAAGTCCGGCACGTCCAGCTCTTCGAACGCGCGTGTTTTCATAATATTGCGCACGGCGTTGATCGGCTGACGCTCCTGCTCCAGCTGTTTCACGTAAGGCATGATTTTGTCCCGGTCCTGCGTTCCGATGACCAGATCGACGCCCGGAATCGCCATGATTTCGGCCGGCGACGTTTGCGCGTAGCAGCCGGTCACCGCGACGATCGCTTCCGGGTTTCTGCGAATGGCGCGCCGAATCATCTGGCGGCTTTTTTTATCCCCCGTATTGGTCACCGTACAGGTATTGACGACATAGACATCGGCCGTCGATTCGAAATCAACCTGCTCGTAGCCTTCCTGTTTAAACAGCTGCCAGATCGCTTCCGTATCGTAGAAGTTGACTTTGCATCCGAGCGTATGAAAAGCGACGGTTGCCATTTATTGTTCTCCCCCCATCTCTCCGGATTCGTATAAAATGCATGTGAGTCCGACCATGGCGGCCGTCTCCGTTCGTAAAATTCGTTTGCCCAAGCCGACCGCAACGCAGCCGACCGCCTCCGCCTCCGAAACTTCCCGCTCGCTGAACCCGCCCTCGGGTCCGACGATCAGCATCAGCTTGACGCGGCTTCCGCCGGTCCGGTCGCTTCCTTTGGTCACTGCTTCTCGTATCGCCCGGCGAAGCTGCTGCGCGTCCTGCTTCTCATAGCAGATCCAGGCGGCATCCGCCTCCGAAGCCGTCCGCAGCAGCTCTTTCCAGGAAAGCACGGAATCGACCGCGGGAACGCGGTTGCGGTGCGCCTGCTCGGCTGCTTCTTTGGCGATTTTCTGCCAGCGTTCGAGCCGCTTGCCTTCCTTTTTGCCGTCCAATTGAACGACCGTACGCTCCGAAACGAACGGCAAAAAACGGACGGCGCCGATTTCCGTCCCTTTCTGGATGACAAGCTCCATCTTGTCCCCTTTGGGCAGGCTTTGAGCGATCCATACGTCAACCGCCGCTTCGTTCTCCATCGGCAGACGGTCCACAATATCCGCCGTCACCTGCCGGTCCTCCAACGAACGAATGCGCACAAGCGCCTCCCGGCTCACGCCGTCGCTCACTATACACGTATCTCCCGGCTTCGCCCGCATCACGCGAATCAAATGATGCGCATCGTCCCCGGTTATCGTAACCACAGCATCCGCAAATTCGTTCGGATGAATGAAATATCGCTGCATTCCGTATCCTTCGCTTCCACAAAAATAGGTTGACCGCTTATACGAGACGTAGAAACGGTCATCCTCCATCATACACTTTTTTCACTCTAAACGCCAGTTTCCGAAGAAAATTAACCAATTTTACCGGAAACGATCACATCCGGATGCCTACCCCGAACATCAGCTTCGCCACGGAATCGAACGCTGCAAAAATCGGTCCTTGCAGGGCAAAGATCGGCCCGAGCGTAATCTGCCGGATCGGCGGGATGAAGAACATCAGCAAAATCGCGTAAAACAGCCACTGCTCGTAAGGCTTGATCTTCATCATGATTCTGCGCGGCAGCAGATCCTCCACAATGCGGTAGCCGTCCAGCGGAGGGAATGGAATCAAGTTGAGTATGAACAAGAAAATATTCATCAGGACCATCCGGGTGAAAAACAGCTGAATCGCCAGGCTTACCCCTTGCGACGTTCCGGTTAACACGCCCATACGGATCAGGGCATAGAACAGGATCAAGCTAACGAAAGCAAGCACCAAGTTGCTGAGCGGCCCGGCCAACGATACGATGATCCCCATCAGCCGGGGCTTTTTGAAATGGCTGCGGTTGACCAGAACCGGCTTCGCCCACCCGATGCCGACGATCAGAAAAAAGATCATCCCCAGCAGATCGAGGTGTACGCGCGGATTCAGCGTAAGCCGCCCCATCGACCGCGGCGTCGGATCGCCGAACCGGTCGGCAAAATAAGCGTGCGCGAATTCGTGCACGGTAAAGCTGATCAACAGCACAAGGAAAACAAACGGCATTTCCTCCAGCGGGTAGGCGAAAAAATTCCAGCTCATCTCGGCTCACCTACGGCTTTCTGGCAACAAGCACAACCCAATCCTGCTCCTCGGTTTGCTCGATCAACTCGAAACCGGCCGCGGTCAGCGCTTCTTCTACCGCTTGCTGCTTGCTCTTGATAACGCCGGATACGATATAGCGTCCACCCGGCTCCAGCACTTCGTACACGTCTTGTACGAACAGCAGTATAATTTCGGCCAAAATGTTCGCTACAACGACCTGTACGGGCAGCTTGACGCCGAGCGCGCCGCTTCCGGCCGCTTCCGCTTTATGCTCGTTCAGCACCTGCAGCAGGTCGCTCAGCTTCACCGTGATCTGCTGATCCAGCCCGTTCAGATGCACGTTCTCCGTGGCACTGGACACGGCCACCGGATCAAGGTCAAGCGCCAGCACATGCTTCGCGCCCAGCTTGGCAGCCGCAATGGCCAAAATACCTGAGCCCGTGCCGACGTCGATCACGTCTTCGCCGCCTTGCACGAACTTCTCCAGAGTACGCAAGCAAAGCGACGTCGTCGCATGCGTGCCCGTGCCGAAGGCCATTCCGGGGTCCAGCTCCAGAATCAGCTCGTCCGCTTCCGGCGTATACTCCTCCCAAGTCGGCTTAATCGTTAGCCGGTCCGTCACGCGCAGCGGCTTGAAGTACTGCTTCCACGCGTTCGCCCAATCCTCGTCGTCCACATCCTTCAACTCGTAGGCGGGATTGCCGGTATCAATATCGTATTCTGCAAGCTGATCGACGGATCGCTTCAGCTCCTCCAGAATCGCATCCATGTCGGTTCCTTCGGCGAAGTAGCCTTTGATGACGGCCCGGCCTTCCGGAATATCGTTCAGCGGCAGCTCATACCATTGTCCGAGCGACGTATCCCTCTTCTTGTTGAGCGTCCCGGACTCCTCGATCGACACCCCGCCTGCCCCAAACTCGTGTATAAAATTCGAAATCATCTCGATTGCTTCTTCTGTCGTATGTACCGTTAATTCATGCCAACGCACCGGGTATTCCCTCCCATATTTTGCTTATGCAAGCACACGTAAATCTTAGTATACAACAATTACGGGCGCGGGTAAAACGGCGCTGCCGCATGCGAAAAACGGTTCCCCGCATGTCGGACATGCAAAGAACCGTTATCACCGGTAGCGAATGCCGGCTTTGCCGGGTTTTAGATGTTGCCGCCCGCCTCGCGGATGACCCGCATCGCTTGGTCGTAGGTCACTTCATCCAGGACGACCGTCAGCAGAATGTCCCGGCGCGTCATATCCTCCGGGTCCGGCGCCAGCAGCTCTCTGCTGCCGTCGGCCATGCCGCTGGCATCCACATCGACGGCGGTCAATATCCGCGCATCCTGACTCATACCGGACCCGCCGAGCGTTAAATAGGCCAATCCCGGAAAATCGCTATTGCTTAAAGGATTGAACGTTTCCTCCACGCCATGCCCCGGATACTCCCCGAATTGATCGATTTGAATATCGGCGGCACGCAAGGCTTTCAGCTTCGGCACGCAGCTCTCCGCTTGCTGCCTGGACTGGAAATAAGCCAAGATGCTTTTTTCAGCCATGAGAATTACCCCGCTTCCCTACGCTTGCCCTTGCTGTCTCTCATCGGCATCCGCCGCACGCTCGCGCGCTGCGACGTCCGCTTGGTCTGCCAATTCGGAAGTAAATTCAACGTCTTCGTTTGTGGCGATGGGAAGCTGCCGATTCGCTTGATTGGCCTGACGTTCATTTTCGCTCATGTCAGTTTCCTCCTTCACGTAGTCTATACAGTTAGATAACCACCTCCTGTATTGTCCGCCAATCTTAAGGAAAATATGCAAAAAAGCACCGCAGCGAAAAATCGCCGCCGTGCTTTCGTAAGCCACTTGATCTGCTTAATCACCTAAAAAGGCTTTTTTCATCCGCTCGAAAATCGATTGATTTTGCTCGTGCGTATGCTCGCCGCTGAGCCGTGCGAATTCGCGCAGCAGCTCCCGCTGCTCGTCATTCATGTTGGTCGGCGTCACGACGACCACCTTCACGTGCTGGTCGCCTTGCCCGTACCCGCGAAGCCGCGGAACGCCTTTGCCTTTCAGGCGGAAATACGTATCCGTCTGTGTACCGGCCGGAATTTTCAGCTTCACCTTCTCGGTCAGCGTCGGAATTTCGATTTCGTCCCCAAGCGCCGCTTGCGCGAACGTCAGAGGTACTTCGCAATAAATGTCGTCGCCTTCCCGCTCGAAAAATTCATGCGATTTCACGCGAATCACGACGTACAGGTCTCCCGGAGGACCTCCCCGCGTCCCGGCTTCGCCTTCTCCCGTCACGCGAAGCTGCGCCCCGTCATCGACGCCTGCCGGAATGTTCAGGCTGATCGTGCGCTGCTTCTTGACTTTCCCCGAGCCATGGCACGTTCCGCATTTGTCTTTGACAATTCTTCCCTGTCCTTGACAAGCGGAGCATACCCGGCGGTTGACGATTCGCCCGAAGGCCGTATTTTGCACGACCTCCTGCTGCCCGGACCCGTGACAGACGCCGCACGTTTCAGGCTTCGTTCCCGGCTTCGCGCCGCTGCCTTGACACGTATCGCACGTTTCCGTACGAGGAATGTGGATGTCGGTCTTTTTGCCGAATACCGCTTCCTTGAATTCAATGGTCAGCGTATATTGCAGGTCGCCGCCCCGCTGCGGCGCGTTCGGATTGCGCCGCTGGCCGCCGCCGAAGAACATGTCGAAGATATCGCCAAAGCCGCCGAAGTCCGCGCCGTTAAAGCCGCCGCCCATGCCCTGATTCGGGTCGACATGGCCGAAGCGGTCGTACTGCGCTTTCTTCTGATCGTCGCTCAGTACGTCGTACGCTTCCTTCGCTTCTTTGAACTTGGACTCGGCATCGTCCGCCTTGTTCACGTCCGGGTGGTATTGGCGAGCGAGACTGCGGTAAGCTTTCTTGATATCCTCTTGGGAAGCGTCCTTACCTACTCCAAGCACTTCATAGTAATCGCGTTTACTCATCGTTCCACTCCCACTCCCCGGGCGACAAACGGAAAGTCAAAGCCGAATGCCGGCTTTGACTTCCTGCTAACCGCAAGGGTTATTACTTCTTGTTCTCGTCGACCACTTCGTAATCCGCGTCTACCACGTTGTCTTTGCCTTTGGCTGCGCCTTGCGAGCCTTCGGCGTCTGCGCCGCCGGCCGCTTGAGCCTGCTGCGCCGCTTGCTCATACAGCTTCGTGGAAAGCTGCTGAACGACTTGCGTCAGCTCCTCGGTGGCTGCTTTGATCTCGTCAAGGTTGTCACCTTCAAGCGCTTTTTTCACTTTGTCTTTCGCCGCATTCGCTTTGTCGATTTCAGCCTGGTCGACTTTGTCGCCCAGATCTTTAATCGTTTTGTCGACGGAATAGACGAGCTGATCCGCCTGATTGCGGGCTTCAACAAGATCCTTGCGCTTACGGTCTTCGTCGGCATGCGATTCCGCGTCTTTCATCATGCGGTCGATTTCCTCGTCGGACAGACCGCTGGAAGAGGTAATCGTAATTTTTTGGCTTTTGCCGGTGCCTTTATCCAGTGCGCTTACGTTGACGATACCGTTGGCATCGATGTCGAACGTAACTTCGATTTGCGGCACACCGCGCGGCGCGAGCGGAATATCACCCAGGATGAAGCGGCCCAGCGTTTTGTTATCGGCTGCCATCGAGCGCTCCCCTTGCAGAACGTGGATTTCCACGCTCGGCTGGCTGTCCGCGTAAGTGGAGAACACCTGCGATTTCGTTGTCGGAATCGTCGTGTTGCGGTCGATCATTTTCGTAAATACGCCACCTGCGGTTTCGATCCCCAGGGACAGCGGAGTCACGTCGAGCAATACGACGTCTTTAACGTCGCCAGTGAGTACGCCCGCTTGAACGGCAGCGCCGAGCGCGACGACTTCGTCCGGGTTAACACCTTTGTGCGGCTCTTTGCCCGTCAGGCGTTTAACGGCTTCTTGAACGGCCGGAATCCGCGTGGAACCGCCGACCAATACGATTTTGTCGATTTGGTTCGCGCTAAGGCCCGCATCGCTCAGAGCTTGACGGGTCGGTCCCATCGTTCTTTCCACCAGCTCGGCGGAAAGCTCTTCGAATTTGGCGCGGGTCAGGTTCATCTCCAAGTGCTGCGGCACGCCGTCCACAACCGTAATAAACGGAAGGGAGATCGTCGATGTCAGAACGCCGGAAAGCTCTTTTTTCGCTTTTTCGGCCGCGTCTTTCAGACGTTGAACCGCCGCTTTGTCTTTGCTCAAATCGATGCCTTGCTCTTTTTTGAACTCGGCCACGAGGTGGTCGATGACGACTTGGTCGAAATCGTCGCCGCCCAGACGGTTGTCTCCACTGGTCGCTTTAACTTCGAAGAAGCCGTCGCCAAGCTCCAGAATGGAGACGTCGAACGTACCGCCGCCAAGGTCGTATACGAGAATCGTTTGGTCTTCGCTTTTCTCCAGCCCGTAAGCGAGAGCGGCTGCCGTCGGCTCGTTGACGATCCGCAGCACTTCAAGGCCCGCAATTTTACCTGCGTCCTTCGTCGCTTGACGTTGGCTGTCGTTGAAATAGGCCGGCACGGTAATAACGGCTTGCGTGACCGTCTGGCCGAGGTAAGCTTCCGCATCGGCTTTCAGCTTTTGCAGAATGATCGCCGAAATTTCTTGCGGCGTGTACTCTTTGCCGTCGATGACTTCTTTGTGGTTCGTCCCCATATGACGCTTGATGGAGATGATCGTACGGTCAGGGTTCGTAATGGCTTGGCGTTTCGCCGTTTCGCCGACGACGCGCTCGCCGTCTTTCTTGAAGCCTACGACGGAAGGAGTCGTACGGTTGCCTTCCGGGTTCGGGATAACGACGGCCTCGCCGCCCTCCATGACGGCTACGCAGGAGTTGGTCGTCCCAAGGTCGATACCGATTACTTTACTCATGAGGGTTAGCCTCCTTAATTTCGCTGTGCATTGTATGGGTATACGCTTATCGCGTTCATAATTTATGCTTTATGAGCTCACTTTGACCATGGCAGGTCGGATGACTTTGTCTTTCAGCAGGTAGCCCTTTTGCACTTCTTCCACGACGATGCCTTCCTCGTACTCCTCGGATTCCACCTGCATGATGGCTTGATGGTACTCGGGATTGAAAGGTTGACCGACCGCCTCCATCTTTTGCAAGCCTTCGCTCGTCAGCACTTGCTCCATCTGGCGGAAAATCATATCGATCCCTTTCGCCAAGGCTTCGTAATCGTTGCTGCCTTTGCTGGCGGCAAGCGCCCGGTCGAAGTTGTCGACTACCGGAAGCAGCTGCTCGATCAGCTTGAACGAAGCGTATTTGGCGAATTCTTCTTTTTCCTTTTGTGTGCGGCGTCTGAAGTTGTCAAAATCGGCTTGCGCCCTCAAAAAACGCTGGTGATTTTCCTCCGCTTGTTTTTTGAGTTCTTCCACTTCCGGATGGACTGCCTCCTGAGCCTCCGATTGGCCGGTTGCCTGTTCCGTGTCGGCAGCGCCTTCGGCCGATGCTCCGGCGCCATATGTAGCTCCGGCTTCTTGCTCGTTGGTTTCAACGTCCGTCTCCGGGCGTCCGTTTGCTTGCTCTTTTTGTTCCGCGTTCAATTGTGTCACCTCCTTAACCGAATCAGCCGTCCGGCTCTCTATCTTTACTTATTGTAACCATCCCTTGCAGCCGGGAAACGCCCGGCATGCTTGAGCCCTACTCTTCCGTGCGCGGGCGCATCTTAATGACCGTGTGGATGCGAAGCACCGCGCATGCCACCTCGCCGGCAGCCTGCAGCGCGTGCAGCTTCACCTCCGCCGGGTCGACGACGCCGGCGGTCGTCATATCCGCGACGCTTCCGGTATCGCAATCGATGCCGAGCGCATCGTTACCGGAAGCGATCTGCGCCGCCTTCACCTCTTCGACCTTCTCGAGAGGGTTGTAACCCGCGTTCACGACGATTTGGGCCAGCGGCTTGCGCAGTGCCTGCGCGACGGCGGCAATGCCGAAGCCTTCCATGCCCTGCACCGTCTCGCGGTGCCGGTCAAGCTCGTGGGCGACGGCCATTTCAGCCGCCCCGCCGCCGGGCAAGCAGCCGCCGCGCAGCGCGGCCTGCACGCTTGAGGCGGCGTCGCGGGCGATGCGCAGCCGCTCGCCGACCACCTCGCTCGTGCTGGCGCCCACGACGATGGATACTTGCGTGCGGCCTTTGCCTTCGGCCATCCGCACGCTCTCCAGCCGCTCGTCGTAAGCGACGTGCCCGGCGAACCCGAGATAGCCCGCCAGCTCCGAGGCGGGCTTGCGCAGTCCGCTGCGGCGAATCGGCCGCGCGCCGGTATATTCCGCGACGCGGCGCAGCTCCGCGCGCGGCAGACGCTGCAGCACCATGATCCCATGGTCGGTGCAGAACTGCTCCGCCTCGGGATCGACGCCTCGCTCCGAGGCCACGAAGCCGACGCGCAGCTCGACGAGCTTCTCCAAGAGGGCGCGGAACTGCTCTCGCAGCTGCGTCTGCTTGTGGAAGCCGGCATCGGTCATGAGCGCTTCCTCATCGACCGTCTCCGGCTCGAACGCATCCTGGAACAGCAGCACCTGCGCCGTATCCGGCGGAAAATCAAGCTGCGCATTGGCCGGCTTTTTGTTAATCAACAGGCCCGGCCATACTTCATTCGCCGCTTTTCCGTGCGACATCACGACGTCGGAGAAGCGGAAGTGCGGCTCCTGCAGCTTCGCCGGGCCAAGACGCTTTGCCCCTTCGACAATCAGCTTGGCGAGGTCGGCGTGCTCCCGCCCCGCAATGTACGCGATCCGGTACAGCAGCGGATCGTTCATCCCTTCCAGCGGGCGCGCCCGGCGGGCCAGCGACTCCAGCCCCGCGGCCACGCCGTCCTGCACCCCGCGGACGACCTTCGCTACCGGTACGCCCCGTGTGACCTGCGCTACGCCTTCGGCGACCAATGCGCCCGCCAGCACGGTGGCCGTCGTCGTACCGTCCCCGACCTGATGCTGCTGGGAACGGGCGACTTGAATGAGCAATCTTGCGGCAGGGTGGGTAACGTCCATCTTTTCCAAAATGGTCACGCCGTCATTCGTAATGACGACTTCCCCCTGCGTCCCGACCAGCATCGTATCGAGCCCCTTCGGTCCGAGGGTCCCTTCCACCGCCGAGCAAATGGCGCGGATCGCATTCGCGTTGTTCCGCAGCGTTGCAAACGCCTCTTCGCCTTCTTGGCCTATCGGCTTCATTTGGCTCATTTGTACCAACGTCCCATCAACTGATTCAAATCTTTGGTCAAATGATCGAGCAGCTTGATGACTTTACCGTAATCCATTCGTGTCGGTCCGAGGATGCCGATCGTCCCGAGCAATTGCCCGTCCAGCGAATACGAAGCGGTGATCAGACTGCAATCGTTCACGGCTTCCAGCTTGTTCTCGCTGCCGATCCGCACCTGTATCCCGTCCGTTTCGCCGGTTCCGTCAAACAGCTGCACCAGCTTCGGTCCTTCGGCGAGCAAGTCCAGAATGCTTTTCACCTTATCGACATCCTTGAACTCGGGCTGCGTCAGCATGTTCGTCGTGCCGCCAAGGAAAATCCGCTCTTCTTCCCCGCGGTCCATGACATGATCCAGCATGAGCAGCAGCTCTTCGTAACCGGAGACGTAGCTGCTCAGCTCCGAGGCGATCTCCGTGTACAGCTTCGACTTGAAATGAAGCAGCGGCACATTCTTGAGCCGGGCGTTGAGCACGTTGACGAACTTCTCGATCTCCGACATCGGAACGCCTTCGGGAATCGTGACGGTCTTGTTCTCCACCTGTCCGGTGTTGGTCACGATAATCGCGACAGCCGTCCGTTCATTAAGCGGAACGATCTGCAAATGCTTCATCGTCGTACCCAGCATCTCCGGTCCCATGACAATGGACGTGTAGTTCGTCAGCTGGGACAAAATTTGCGCCACATGCTGGATGGTACGTTCCATTTCCTGCATTTTTTCGGCAAAAAACTGCTTAAGCATGTCGACATCCTGAACAGGAAGCTGGTTATAATGCATCAGATGATCGACATAATATCGGTAGCCCTTGTGGGAAGGAATCCGGCCGGCCGACGTGTGCGGCTGCTCCAGAAAGCCCATCTCCTCCAGGTCGGACATTTCGTTACGGATGGTGGCGGGGCTGAATCCCACATTGCCGCGCTTGGATATGCTGCGGGAGCCGATCGGCTCTGCAGAACGGATGTAATCATCGACTATGGCGCTTAAAATATGACGCTGACGTTCGGTTAGCACACCAAGTCCCCCCTTGCTTTGGAGGTTTTTCGGGAGAAAAGGGAATTGACTGCGTGAAAGAAACTGCAACCTCCGGCCGCTGCTGAACTCGGGTTCCAATTGAACTTACCTGTCGGTAAGAACCCGAATTCAAAGGCGGCACGTAGACTGAGCGTTTTCCTTTAGGAAAACGACTTCGGAAGCATAGGCCCCGACTGCAGTTCTTTCCTCCGTCAAAAGCTTTTTACCGAAAAACAAATACATTAAAAGAAGTAAACCAAGGCATACCTTGCTCGCCTTGTTTCCCAATTATTCAAACCGCTCTTTCGTTAGCACTCCGTGCTAGTGAGTGCTAAGCTAATACAAAAATAACAGACCCAGAGGGTCTGTGTCAAGTCAGTCGAGCCGTTTCAGGACGGCGATTTCGTCGCAGCAATGCTGCTTTTTACAGTGGACGCAGTCGCGCCATACTTTCTCGGGGAAGATCTCCTTCTCGACAACGGTAAAACCGTTTCTTTCGAAGAACGCCACCTCGTAGGTCAGCGCCATCACTTTCGGGATGCCCTGCTGCTTCGCTTCGTGCAGCAGCGAGTTGACGAGCGCCTTGCCGATGCCTTGACCTTTGTATCCGTCCGAAACGCCGAGCGACCGGATCTCGACCAGATCCTGCCCGAGCCTTGTGAGCGAGCCGCAGCCTACAAGCTGGCCGTCGATCTCCGCTACGACGAACGTATCGAGCTGCACAGACAGCGTCTCCTTGGTACGCGGGAGCATAATTCCTTTTTCAGCATAACCTTGAATAATGTCGTATAAAGTGTCAATGTCCTGCGCGGTCGCTTTTCTGCAGGTCAACGTTGTCGTCATAGCGGTTCCCACCCATCGCCTAGTAGTATCTCATGTAGAAAATGATATGAATAAATATACAACAAGACGTATAAAGGATCAACCTATTTTTGACTATTTTTTACGGCTCCCAAAAATTCGCCGAACACTTCGTTTCCGAGCAGCACGCCCCGCTCCGTCAGCTTGTAGCCCCCGGTGCTCGCCTCCAGCAGTCCGAGGCTGCATTGCCGCTGCAGTACATGCCCGAACACGTCGTCCAGCTCTATGCCGAACTGTTCGTTAAAATCCGCCTTGCGCACGCCGCCGAGCATCCGCAGCCCGACCATCATGAAATCTTCCATCGCTTCATGGATTTCCACCGCGTTCTTCTCCAGCAGCGGCAGCCCGCTGCGCGTCGCGTCGATATAAGGCTGGACGCCTTTTATATTCACATGCCGCTGACCGTGAACGTAGCCGTGAGCCCCGGCGCCTAGGCCGTAATAGCTTTGATTGCGCCAGTACATTGCGTTATGCCGGCTCTCGTATCCGACTCTGGCGAAGTTGCTGATTTCATACTGCCCGTAGCCAGCCGCGCGCAGCCGCTCCATAATCAGCAGAAACATGCCGATTTCCTCATCCTCTTCGGGCAGGGGCAGCTGTCCGCGCTCATAGAGCGTGTGGAACAACGTGTTCTCTTCGACCTTTAAGCTGTAGATCGAGTAGTGCGGCAGGTCCAGCGCGAGCGCTTCTTTCAGTGTCGCTTCCATTACGGCCTTGGTCTGCTTCGGCAGGCCGAACATCAGGTCGATGGACAGATTCGTAAACCCGGCCTTCCGCGCGTTCTCCAAGCTCCGGTACACGTCGTCGGTATTGTGGATGCGCCCGATACCTTCAAGTAGCCCGTTATCAAAAGACTGCACCCCAAAGCTGATCCGGTTGACGCCTCCTTCTTTCATCGCTTGCAGCTTCTCCAGGTCGGTTGTGCCCGGATTCGCCTCCATCGTGAATTCCAGCTGCGGCGACCAGTCCGGGAAATAAGCGCGGACGCGGCGCAAAAACACTTCCATCTGCTCCGGCGTCAACACCGTCGGCGTGCCGCCCCCGACGAAGATCGTCTCGATCTCCCCCGGCGGAACCGCCTGCACCGTCCGTTCCATTTCGCGCTCAAGCGCGTCCAAGTAATCCATCACGGGCTGGCCTTTCAGCACGTAGGAATTGAAATCGCAATAATGGCATTTGTTCGTGCAAAAAGGAATATGAATATACACCGCTTGGGGTGTCTGGGTTCGCTGCAGCATTTAGGTTCCCCCTAATGGCAAAAGCAGGCGTTCGGAACTCCGAAGCACCTGCCTGCTTTTTTTCTTAGTTATCGTCGATCTTCAATACGGCCATGAACGCTTCCTGCGGCACTTCCACGCTGCCGACCTGCTTCATGCGCTTTTTGCCTTCCTTTTGCTTCTCCAGCAGCTTCCGCTTCCGCGAAATGTCGCCGCCGTAGCACTTGGCAAGGACGTTTTTGCGCATCGCCTTCACCGTCTCGCGCGCGATGACCTTCTGGCCGATCGCCGCCTGTACCGGCACCTCGAACATTTGGCGCGGAATGAGCTCCTTCAGCTTCTCGCAAATGATGCGACCGCGGTGGAACGCCCGGTCGCGGTGCACGATGAACGAGAGCGCATCCACCTGCTCCCCGTTCAGCAGAATGTCCATTTTCACCAGATTGGAACTCTTGTAGCCCGACAGTTCGTAATCGAACGAAGCGTAGCCTTTGGTGCTCGATTTCAATTGGTCGAAGAAATCGTAAACGATCTCCGACAGCGGAATATCGTAAGTGAGCGTTACACGAGTCGTGTCGAGATATTCCATATTGATATATTCGCCGCGCTTGGATTGGCACAGCTCCATGATGGCGCCGACATAATCGTTCGGGACGATGACGGACGCCTTGACGTAAGGCTCTTCGACGAAGTCGATTTTGCCCGGCTCCGGGAACAGCGACGGGTTTTCGATATTCAGCACGGTGCCGTTCGTCTGCGTCACGCGGAACACCACGCTCGGCGCGGTCGTAATGAGCGGAATGTTGAATTCGCGCTCGATCCGCTCCTGAATGATCTCCATGTGGAGCAGCCCCAAAAATCCGCAGCGGAAGCCGAACCCGAGCGCCGTGGACGTCTCCGGCTCGAAGCTGAGCGACGCGTCGTTTAGCTGCAGCTTCTCAAGCGCTTCGCGCAGATCGTTGTAATCGCTCGTTTCGATCGGATACAGTCCGCAGAATACCATCGGGTTGATTTTACGGTAACCCGGCAGTGGCTCGAGCGTCGGATTTTTGGCGTCCGTTACCGTATCCCCGACCCGGGTATCGCCGACGTTCTTGACCCCGGCGACGATGAAGCCGACATCCCCGACCTCCAGCGAAGGAACCGAGCCCATACGCGGTTTGAATGCGCCGACCTCGATGACCTCGAACGTTTTGTCCGTCGCCATGAATTTGATTTTCGAGCCCGCTTTGATCGAGCCGTCGATGACGCGGACATACACGATAACGCCCTTGTACGGATCGTAGTGCGAGTCGAAAATGAGCGCCTTGAGCGGGTTGTCCGGATTGCCCGTCGGTGCGGGCACCTTCTGTACGACCTGCTCGAGAATTTCCTTAATGCCGATCCCGGCTTTGGCGGAAGCCAGTACCGCATCGCTGGCATCAAGTCCGATCACGTCCTCGACTTCCTGCTTCACCCGTTCCGGCTCGGCGCTGGGGAGATCGATTTTGTTGATGACCGGCAAAATTTCCAGATTGTTGTCCAAAGCCAAGTAAACGTTGGCAAGCGTCTGCGCTTCAATCCCCTGCGCCGCGTCCACGACGAGCAACGCGCCTTCACAGGCGGCAAGACTGCGGGAAACCTCGTACGTAAAGTCGACGTGTCCCGGGGTATCGATCAAATTCAATATATATTCTTCACCGTCGTCGGCCCGGTAGCTAAGGCGAACCGCCTGCAGCTTAATCGTGATGCCCCGCTCGCGCTCCAGATCCATCTGGTCAAGCACCTGCTCCTGCATTTCACGCGACGTCAGCGCGCCGGTATATTCGAGGATGCGGTCGGCAAGCGTCGATTTCCCGTGGTCGATATGGGCGATGATACAAAAATTTCTTATTTTCTTTTGTCTGGCTTGGATATCCATCGGCAGCTTTACCCTCACTAACCTGCAAATTTACAATACTTCTAATTATAGCAGTTGTGACGGCGGGCAGCAATGGACACCCCTAAACTTCCATGTCCATCCCATTGCCGAGGTCGGCATTATGGACTTATCGCTTCAAATATGGAAACGACGAAACGGATGCCGTAATACGCCGTAATCTGCAGCAGCTCCCCCGTTTTGTTCCCGACACGGTTGATGCCCGTGTACGCAGCCGGATCTTCCGGCATGGCCGGCTTCGCTTTAGCCTCCGCAGGTCGCTGCGCATGCGGCTTGGGCACCGGCCCCGCTGCATTCGCACCCGCCGGAGGCGCGGCGCCCGGTTTCCCCGCAGGCGCGGAGGTATACGCGTGCTGCTTCGCCTCCGCAGCCCCAGACTGCGGCTTGTTCAGCGGGCCGTGAATCCGCTCGGTTCCCTGCGTGGCAAGCGCAACTCCGAAAAAGATGCAGAAGGCCATCGCCAATCCTACGGCGCCGACTTTGACGAACGTATTTCCTCTCACCGTGCTCTCCTCTCTTTCTCGCCGGGGGTCCGGTACCGGCCGTTACTTTTTCCCGTCTTTCCCGTCCGTAACCGGCGCATCGACCTTCTCCGCATTCAGGATTATTTCGGAAACCGCTTTGGCCAGCGCATCCACGGTGCGATAGCATTCCTCCAGGCTGTTGTCCACCCCGCCGACTTCGATCAGCACGCTGTTCGGAGAGAAGGTCTGATTGTAGACGCCGTTGCCCTCGCCGTTTTTGGCATGAATCCCTTTGGAGAGGCCGGGATACTTCACTTCGAGCACGCGGTCGATTTGTTCGGCGAATTGGTAATTTTGCTTCCAATTCGGATTTTTACCGCCGATGATAAAGTAGATTTGCGCGTAATCTTTTCCGTTGATCGTCGCCGTCGTCTTGTCGCGGCGCTGTGAGTCGCGGTGAATGTCAAAATAAAATTTCAAGTCCGGGTGCCCGAATACGGCCTCTTCCAACGTTTTGAACGAATATTTGTAGGAGTAGTAATAGTTGAAGCTTTTTTCGATGGCCGGATAGTTTTTATCGGAATGCACGGCGCCGATGCCTTCCTTTTCCAACATTTGGGCGAGCCGCAGCCCGACCTGCGTCACGTTCCGTTTCGGGTCGTACGCCTTGTCCGGATCTCTGACGCCGGGCAGCTCCGGCAAATACGATTCCTGATTGTGCGATTGATAGACGAAGGCGACGTTCTTGCCCGCCATTCGCGGTCCCTCGGCCGCAGGCAGCGGGATGGCCGGTCCCTGCACTTTTCCGTCGTCGACCGATTTCGCTCGGGGATTGGCCGTGATCGAGCCCGCTTCCCCCAGGTCCCCACGCTGGAACACGTCCGATTTGGGGCCGTAGTCCTCGGGAGAATCGACGACGAAGCCGTCGGCGCCGCTCAGCAGTATGGAGCGCTCCTGCGACAGCCCAGGCACCTCCCGGGAAATGAGCGTTTTCGGATCCTTCGGATTCAGATCGGTAAACAGCGAGAACAGGAAGCCTGACACGTTCGATTGCGAAAACGTAAACGACTTGCGGTCCTGCTGCAAGCCCGGCACCTCCATCCCCATCATATCCATGAAGAAACGGCTGGACACGGATGCTGCCAATCCCTTCATCGACGTGGAAGGGGAAGGATTCGAGACGGTCGAATGCACATACCCCAGCAATCCGATGGCTATAAAAAACAACAGACATCCTGTCATCAGGATGGTAAACGTCCTTGAGTACATGCCGATGGCTTGTCCCATTTTCCGGTACCTGCTTAAATTGACGGTTACGGCCGGCCACTTCATGTTCCATTCCTCCTTGTTCGGCTTCTGGTGCATCTTCGGCTGAGCAGGCACCCCGGCACTTTTTTGCCGCCGGCAGGTAAGTCTGCTTCTCTACTACCAACTCTATGAAGCCGCGCTAGAAGATAGAACCTGAAAATCATAGACCGTGAGAAATTTGCCGGCATAATCAAAAACGCCCGAGTCGGAGGATCGTCATCCTGCCATTCCCGGACGTTCGTTCAGCTTAATGCGTATACGCAGATACGTTGCTTGTATCGACTGCCTCATGCAGCGCGGCATTCAGCCCGCTGGCAATAATGTTGGCGATATCTTCGATGAACTGGTCGATTTCCTTCGGCGTAACGAGCAGATCGTGGCCGAGCGGGTTCAGCACTTCCTGCACCAGTTGCAGCCGCTCCTGCTCCTGCATATTGTCGAGAAGACCGAGAATATGTCCGGTGTTCGCCGTCTGCTTGCGAAAATGGTTATGCATCATGTCGAACGCATTATTCACAATCGTCGAGGCGAAGACGACGGTCGGCACGCCGATGGCGATGACAGGCACTCCAAGCGTATCCAGCGTCAAGCCTCTGCGCTTGTTGCCGATGCCTGACCCGGGATGAATGCCCGTGTCCGCGATCTGGATCGTCGTGTTGACGCGTTCGAGCGAACGGGACGCCAGCGCGTCGATGGCGATGACCAGATCGGGCTTCGCCTGCTCCACGATTCCCTGCACGATCTGGCTCGTTTCGATCCCGGTCGTCCCAAGCACGCCCGGCGCCACGGAGCTGACCGGACGATAGCCAGGGCTGACCTGATCCGGCATCAGCTCGAAATAATGGCGGGTCACCATAACATTTTCCACGACCATCGGTCCCAGCGCATCTGGCGTCACGTTCCAGTTGCCGAGTCCGATGATCAATACGCTCGCCTTCGGCCCAATATTCAGCTTGTGCAAAAATTTCTCGAACTCCTGCGCGAATATCGTGGCTACCCGGTCCTGCAGATCGCTGTCTTTTTGACGCAGCGCCGGCACGTCCAACGTTATATAATGACCCGGAAGCTTCCCGACCGCCTGGGAGCCCTCCTGGGAAGTAATATCGATCACGCTGACCCGGACGCCTTCCTCCTCGTACTGCGTCCGCTCAATGCCCGGTATCGTCATTCCGCCGGCCGATGCCAAGTCGTGCGCCTCAAGGGCGAGATCCGTGCGTACGGAGTAAGCGCTCAAATCCAATCCCATGCTCTCGTCTCCTTTCATTCTGGCTCGCCCAGTTATTGTGTGAAAAAGCCAAATCCGTTATGCAAAAGTTTTACAGGCTCAGTCCGGCGTTTCTATTGCATTTTCATATGGCCCATGTTAGAATATTAAGAGTTGTCAACAAAACATGACCTATGTTTTTTTGCAAGTTGTGGTAGGAGGTGAACGTCATGCCAAACATTAAATCCGCGATTAAACGCGTGAAAGTAAGCGAGAAGCGCCGTCTTCGCAACGCTTCGCACAAATCCGCGCTCCGCACGGCTGTAAAAACAGCTGAAACTGCAATCGCAGGCACCAACGTGGAAACGGCTAAAGCCGCTCTGATCGCTGCCAGCAAAAAGTTGGACAAAGCAGTGACCAAAGGATTAATCCATAAAAATGCCGCTGCCCGCAAAAAGTCCCGTCTCGCGAAAAGACTTAACGCGCTTTCCGCACAATCGTAAGGCACTTTAAGCGGTGTTGCAGCAGGTACGAGACTTTGTCTCCGTACCCGTTGTCAACAACATACATGCGATAAAGAAAGACCTTCAGGCCATTCGTCCTGTCGGTCTTTTTTATTTACATGAAGGAGATCGTATGAAGAAGGTTCTCATCGTTGGAATTGTAGCCAGCGGTAAAACGACGTTGGCGAAGCGCTTATCCCAAAAGATGAATGTTCCTTGGTATGAGTTGGATGATATCGTTCATCCTCAAACGGCGGCCGGGCGGTATAAACGTACAGCGGATGAGCAGGTCGAGGTTATTAGGAATATTGATAAAAGCGGAGCATGGATATTCGAAGGAACGGACCGGGAATCGTATCAATGTTTATTTGATATGGCAGACACCATTATTTTTCTCGATACACCGCTATGGAAACGCAGAATCCGAATATTTGATTATATGATAATAAAGACTTGAGTTTTGTTAAGCAAAAATGACAAGAGCATGGCCGTCCCTTCCCGGAACGATCATGCTCTTTTCTTGTATCGTCAGGACGCCAGCCGCAGCAGAAACATTTCCAAGCCCAGCACCTTGTCGATTTTCCCGCTCTTCATCCGATAATCGAGATCCGCCAGCTGCCGCAAAATGTCCGCCAGCTGCTTCAATTCGAACTTGTTCGCCTGACCGGCCGCAACCTTCACGCCATACGGATGCAGCCCAAGCTGGCCGGCGATTTGCTGCTGCGAATAGCCCTGTTGCATCAAATCCTTCACTTGAAACATAATGCGGAACTGCCGGGCGATCAACATTACGATTTTGATCGGCTCCTCCTTGCGGCGGATGAGCTCGCCTAGCATCGTAAACGCCTGATCCAGCTTGACCTGAACGATATGCTCGATCAGCAGGAAGATGTTCTGCTCGATGCTTCTTGTGACAAGCTGCTCCAAATCTTCGGCTTGAAGCGTCCCCCCTTGACCGACGTAGAGGGCGCATTTCTCCACTTCCTTTATGAGCGCCTGAAGGCTGGTGCCCGTGTACAAAATAAACTGCTCCGCAACCCCGGGACCGAACGAAAACCCGGCTTTACCCGCTTCCTGATTGACCCATCCCGTCAGTTCGTCCGCAGACAGCATGGCGCACGGGACAAGCGCATCGGCTTCCTTCAGCGCCTTGACGATCTTTTTGCGCTCGTCCAGCTTGTCCGCCTCGACCGTAAAAACGATGATGGAGAAATCCGTCGGGGCTTTCAAATAGTCCGCAAGCCGTTCGAGCGAATGCTCCACTTTGCCGCTTTCCTTGGCGCCTGTCAGAAACAGCGCATTCGTTGCGACGACCAGCTTGCTCGGCACCATAAAAGGCAGCGTCTCCGCCTCCTCGATGATGGCATCGACCGGCGTTTCCGTCAGATCGTACCGCGATACGGCAAACGCTTTATGCTCCGGCTCGATCAGCTTGTCCGTCAAGCGGGCGATCAGCTCCTGAATCAGATAGCTTTCCGCCCCGTAGGCTATGTATACGGGCTTAAACTGCCCCTTGCTGATGTGCTTCATCGCCGTTTTGTAATCCATCGTGCCGCCCACCGTTCCTTCCCGCTCTGCTTACGTCCTTCATGATACCAACAACAAAGGGATTACGTCAAAACCCTAAGGCCCGACCTAATCCCTTTGCCCGAAACCCATCTATATAAACACCCGCCGGGCAGGCTCTAGAAACCGGCCCGCAGATGGTCATACGACGTGAATCGTCTTCCGTCCTAATCTATTGTATATATACGTGAATGTACGCCGCGAGGTGCAACAGTTCTCTTTACCAATATGTTAAACTTTCATGAACTTGTTGAAACCCGGCTTCCGGTTACGGCTTGCTCGGTTTGACTTCCGTTTCGTTTTTGGCTTTCAGATCGATGACGAACGTCTTGGACTGTTCAGCCATGTTGACCCGGTACGTCAATTTCCCGTCGCCGGACCATTCCACAAGCTCGATGCGATCCGCGCCCTTCCAATTGTAGCTGGACGCATACAGCTCCTTGCCGTCTTTGTCAAAAATAACAATTTTCTCTTCCCGGACCGATGCCTTATACTTCCCGTCCGAGGATGCAAGCTCATGAGCTGCGGGCTTCGAGTCCGGCTTGGCGGCAATGCCCATATGCGAGCTGCCTTGAGCGGAGCCTTCCAACGGCGGCTGATCCATCGCTTCGGCACCGCCCGTATCGGCCGACTCGGAGGTAGCCGCTTCTTCCGAAGTTTCGGATGGCCCCAAAGCGTTGAAGCCCTTGGCTTGCTCGCCGCTGCCGTTCTTCGGCACTACCGTCTGTTGACCGCCCCGGTCCCCGGACGAACCCCCTTTTTCCTGTTCCGGAGGAGACGCAGGCTGCTGGGAAGGCACCGCTATACTATCGCGTCTCTCCGCCGGAGCCTTCGGCAGCTTCTCCTGAATGGGCTGCTCCGGTTCCGCCGCCGTGTTCCCGCCTCCAGACGTCTGCTGCCGGGGTACGGCAGTCTGGTTCCGGTCCGCATCCGTTGCCTCGGGGCTTCTCGATTGGATAGTAGCTTCTTTGTCGGCATCGCCGCTTCCTGCAGACGAAGTTTGGGGCTTGTGCTCCTCGGTCGCCGATTTGTTATCGGAGCCACCTGCGGGAAGAGACTTATCCGCTTTGACCCCCGCCTGCGCCGCCGGCTGGCTTTTCGCCGCATCGGTTGCTTGACCGGCCGCAGCATTTTCCGCTTTCTTATCCGTCATCGAGAGCAGCAATCTTCCCGCATCCCCATCGGGTTTGGTCTGGTGCTGGAACAGGAAAAATCCGAACACGAGCCCGGCCGCTACGACGCCGCCGAACACGGGGAAGGAAATCCATTCCCGCACATTTTTGCGCCAGCTTCCCCAGGTCGGACGTTCGTCCGCCGGATCAGCGGCGGCCTTAGCCCGCAGCGCTTCCGTCTCGCGCTCGATCTTGTCGGAAGCGGCGTAAGTGGTATCCGGTACAGCCCCCGCCGCCTCAAGCTGCTCCAGCTTCGGCAATATGGCATCGACCAAGCTGAATGGCGGCGTTACCTTGGGCAAGCTCTCCAGCTCGTTCGATAAATTAACAAGACGTTCGAACAATTCCGTGCAATCCGGACACTGCTGCAGATGCTGAAGCATCCGGCCGTACTCCGTTTCATCGAGATCCCGGTCCAGGTATCTCTGCATCAGTTCGATCACCTCTTGACACATCATCCCCGTACACTACCTTTCCGTAACGATTCGTATATCCTCTTCATGCTGCGCCGCTTACCCTCGAACCGCGTCGCCGCTAGGCTTTTTGTACTCCCTCAGGATGGTTTGGAGCTGCTGTCTTGCCCGGAACAAATAAGATTTCACCGTATTGATCGGCAAGTCGAGCGATTCCGCTATCTCATTGTAGGAAAAATCCTGCAAGTATCGAAGCACCACGACGGACCGATGGTGCTCGGGGAGCTTGTCGATGGCATCTCGGATGTCCTGAGCGATATACGTAGACATCACTTCGTCTTCCACCGTTTTATGGTCGGTAAAGCTCAAATCGTGCTGCTCGATCGAAACCGTAGGCTTGGCCCGGCGGAATTTATCGATACACAAGTTGGTCACGATGCGCTGCACCCACGTTTTAAACTGAGCCTTTTCTTCATAGGAGTTGATCTTCGTATAAATTCGGATTAACGCTTCTTGGGCAGCGTCCATCGCATCCTGCTCGTTGTTCAAAATGTAATAAGCGGTACGGTAGACGTGGTTTTCAATTTCGCGCAATAGGGTAATTAGAGCGTCGCGATCGCCCGACTGGGCAGCCTTGATAACTTCAGGCGCTACCACTGGGATCCCCCTCTCTTGCAACCTTATAAACGAGTGCGTCGGGCAAAATGTTGCACCCGGAACACAACTCTATCAGCATATCAAATTTTGACTTCGAGGTATATAGAAGTTCCCAAGCTTGAACAGCCGATTCATATCGTTCAATTATACGTGTACAGAGCTTTTTTGTTTCGTAGCAAAAAAAGATCGGATTCCCCGCGGTTCCCCGGCTGACGCTGCCCGTTTAAGGCTCGTGCTCGGAGAATCGTTAAGAATCCGATGATAGGCTTAAGTATAAAGCAAATGTGTTGCTCCCGGTCTATGTCACCGTTTGGCTGCCGATATTCGGGCCGTCTTTCCAAAAGAAGCTTTCCGTCCCGCAGGAAAGATCGTGGCGAGCGCTCCGGCGCATACGATCGAAGCTGCGCCGATTAAAGCCCCTTGGTAATGCCCGCTGCCCGATACCATCCAGCCTGCGACGATCGGACCTATCACCTGCCCGGTGCCGTAAACGGCGGTGAGGACGCCGACAAATCTTCCGGAATCGGCCGGCATCCGCTGCCGCGTCCACGAAATGGTCAGCGTCGTGATGCCCATGAACGTCAAGCCGAACAGCACGGCTCCCAGCAGCACGCCCGGCCATGCCGGATAAATAACGGGAAGCGCGATTCCGGCCGCTTGGAGTACCAAGGCCGCAAATAAAGCCGACCTGCTTCCGATCCAGCCCGCAAGCAGAGACCATAACCAGCAGGAAGGAATGGCCGTTGCGCCGACCAAAATCCAGCTCCAGGCTGAAAAAGACTGCATCGCCGGAAGCTGCTGCACGTAAGCGACGAGAAACGTACCGGTCACGATGTAGCCGAGCCCTTCCAGTCCGTAGACGATCAGCAGCCGTATTTTGAAGCTTGTCAGCGAGCTGCGATCCTCGGGAACGGATGAAATGGTGCGGGCCTCCGCAGCCGCTGAATCCGCCGGTTCCCGAAGCTTCGTCCACGCCAGCGCCAGCAAAACGGCGCATATCAGCGCCATGCCAAGCCACGTGCCGCGCCAGCCGTACTGCGCATGCAGCCAAGGGACCGCAAAGCCGGTCGCAGTAATGCCAAGGCCGACGCCGCTGTAAAAGAGCCCTACCGCATGATGAGGCTTCGACAGCCCCGCCAAGCCGTCCATGACCAATCCGGACACGTAGACGAAGATCACGGCGCTTGCGAAGCCGGAGACAAAGCGCAGCGCCAGCCACAGCGCATAGCTGCCCGCGATCCCCATCCATGCCGTCGTCGCTACACTGACGATAAGCGCCAGCTTCAACCGGCTCAATCTGCTCTCCTTCCGAGCCCCCAGGGCGGTCATAATCGCACCGGCCAAATAACCCGCATAATTCGACGATGCCAGCGCGCCGGCGCCCGCCTCGGAAAACAACTGCTGCTTTAGCATTAATGGAAGAATCGGCGTATAAGCGAACCTCCCGACCCCCATTGCGATAAAAAGAGAAGCGATCCCCCCGCCGACCAATAATAGCGAACGCTTTTTTTGCTCGTTCATCCCGATCCCTCCGCTGTCTCGTTCAACAAAAACTTATTGTCTTGTTTATCGTAGACGCAATTTGATATCATGTAAATAAAATGTTTTTGATAATACGTATCATTATTTCATATACCAAAGGAGGCACCGATCATGCCGCTGGATACCGCAGCTCTTCAAGTATTTCAAGCCGCCGCGCGGAGCGGCAGCGTCTCCAAGGCCGCGCAGCTGCTAAACTACGCGCAATCCAACGTCACCACGAAAATCAAGCAGCTCGAAAAAGAGCTTGGTGCCCCGCTCTTTTACCGGCATAACCGGGGTATCACGCTGACTCCTGCGGGCAAAACGCTGCTTGAGTACGCCGACAAAGCGCTGCGTTTATTGGAGGAGGCGCGCAAAGCGGTTCAAGATGCATCGACGCCGATCGGGCCGTTGTCGATCGGGTCGATGGAAACGACCGCTGCCGTCCGGCTGCCCCACCTGCTGGCAGACTATCACCGGATGTGCCCGGAGGTCGATTTGTCTTTCGTGACGGGACCGTCGCAGCAGTTGATTCAGGCGGTGCTTGATTACAGCTTGGACGGAGCGTTTGTCATGGGACCCGTGGAACATCCGGAGCTGCTGCAGGATTCCGTCTTCGAGGAAGATCTTGTCCTTGTCACGGACACATTGCACCCGCGTCTTGATTTTCCGAAGGAATTGACGGACCGGACCGTTCTCGTGTTTCGTTCCGGCTGCTCCTACCGGGCCAAGCTGCTTGGCTGGCTTCAGGAGGAAGGCGTCATGCCCGTCAAAATTATGGAATTCGGCACCTTGGAAACGATTATCGGATGCGTTGCCGCCGGACTTGGCGTCTCCCTGCTTCCCGAATCGATCGTGCGGAGCAAAACCAAGGAAAGCCTCGTCCGATCCTATCCGATCCCGGAACGGTACGGACGGGTTCAAACGGTATTTATCCGCCGGAAAGACGCCTATATGACGCAAGCCTACAAGCTGTTTCTCCATGAGATCAAGAACCGTTTCCTCTTACCGGGCGGCTCCGGCGAGCCATCATAATTTAAGATGGCCAGTATCTGCTATTGCGATTTTACTCGACGAAGCGGATTGCTTATGATGAGAACATAGCAGGTTTGGATATACCTCCAAGTATTGGAAGGAGTGCTGTACCATGCTTTCTACTCCCATGACAGACATCGTCGGATGTTCCTATCCCATCATACAAGCCGGCATGGCCGGGGGGCCGACGACTCCGGAGCTCGTAGCCGCCGTGTCGGAAGCCGGCGGTCTGGGGACGATTGGCGCCGCATATCTCACGCCCGAGCAAATCAAACGCGCCATCGAGGATGTCCGCCGTCTGACGGATCGCCCTTTTGCCGTCAATTTGTTTTCCCCTGAAACATTCGGTCCGCCCGATGAGATCGCAGCGCGAATGAACGAATGGTTAAACCGTTATCGGGAACGGTTTAATCTTGCGCCCGGGGCTATGCCCGCTAAGTTTCAAGAAACGTTCGAAGAGCAGCTTCAAGTCGTTCTGGACGAACGCGTGCCCGTGTTCAGCTTTACCTTCGGCATTCCTTCGCCGGAGCTCATCGGCAAGCTGAAAAGCGAAGGCATTAAGCTCGTCGGGACCGCGACAACGGTTCGCGAAGCGCTGGCGCTTGAGGCGGCGGGAATCGACCTTATCGTCGCCCAAGGCAGCGAAGCCGGCGGACACCGCGGCACGTTCTTGGGCCGTTACGAGGACGGACTGGTGGGAACGATGGCGCTTGTGCCTCAAATCGTCGCCCAAGTCCGCACTCCCGTCATCGCCTCGGGAGGCATTATGGATGGCCGCGGAATCGTTGCCAGCCTGGCGCTAGGCGCTTCCGGCGTGCAGATGGGCACCGCTTTTCTGACCTGCGACGAAAGCGGAGCCCACGAGCAGCATAAGCGGACCATCCTTCAAAGCAGCGAAGAGGACACGACGGTGACCGTTGCCTTTTCGGGAAAAGCAGCCCGGGGAATCAAAAATGAATTTATTTCGGATATGGAGCAATATCCGGGATCCATTCCCGAGTACCCTATCCAAAATAAATTAACGCAAGACATCCGCAAGGCTGCGGCGAACGCAAACAACCCGCAGTATATGTCGCTCTGGTGCGGACAAGCGCTGCGCTTGAATAGGACTCAGCCCGCAGGCAAGCTGATCGGCGAGCTGATGAGCGAAGCAGCCGGGACGCTGCAGCGACTAAGTCAATTCCGAGAAGGATGATCGTACCCGGCATATAAAAAAGAGGCTTCTTCCAAGCAGATTCACGTCTACTCGGAAGAATGCCTCTTTTTAATTTACATAAAACTGCTGCTGCCGGTCGCTTATCGCGGCCTGTCCGTTTGGGGCTCCGCAAGGTTCCGTTCGCTTTGGCTCGCACGCTTGCTTTTCCATTCGGATACGACGATGCCGGCAAAAATAAGTCCGATGCCGAGCCACTGGAGCAAGCCGGTCCGCTCATGAAGCAGCAGGCTGGAGCACACAATGACGACGGGCAGCTCGATCGCCCCGATGATGGAGGCTACGCCGGTACTGAGGTGCGGGGCACCCTTAGTATACAAGTACGGCGGAAGGATCATGCCGAACAGGCTGAGAATGACCGCCCATCCCCACAAGCCGTTCGTCAGCGCGCCGCTCCACAGAAACGTCGGCGGATAAATAAGCGACACGACGATGACCGCTCCCGTCAGCATCCACGAGCTGCGCAAAATCGCAGGCACGTCTGTCGCAACCCTACCGCTGAAATAGACGGTCAGCGTATAGCTTGCGGCCGCAAGCAGCCCGAGCCCGATACCGGTCCAGTTGAACTGAGGCACGCTGCCTTCGAGAAAACCGGAGGCGAACAGCGTGCCGGCCAGCACGATGACAACGCCGATGAGCTGAAACCGGTTGGGCGCTTTTTTTTGCAGCAGCCAATCCGCGAGCAGCCCCATCCAGGTGAACTGGAACAGCAGCAGCACCGCGAACGATGCGCTCAACGTTTGCAGCGCGTAGTAGTAAAACACGCCGGTAAGCCCCGTAAACACCCCGCTGCCGAGCAGCTTCAGAAAGACCATCCTCGGCATCTTCTTCATGTAGCCCCAGCAACGGATGCTCAGAAGCCACAAAGCCACAAAGCCGAACAACACTTGGCTGCCCGTCACTTCGGCGGGCGAAAAACCGTCCTTATACGCCAGTTTGACGCAAGTGGACAGTATCCCGTACGA
This sequence comes from Paenibacillus tyrphae, assembly GCF_000722545.1. Lineage (GTDB taxonomy): Bacteria > Bacillota > Bacilli > Paenibacillales > NBRC-103111 > Paenibacillus_G > Paenibacillus_G tyrfis. The sequence goes on along the minus strand of NZ_JNVM01000004.1, from coordinate 237,266 downwards.
TGCAGCGCCGGTCAGTACCAACAAGCTAGCTTTGAATCGCTGCGAAAATATCATAACCGATCCTCGGTTCTAGTTAACCCTCACCCACCCGCGGTAGCTCCGGCCGTTAAAACCGAAAGCCCCACAAACAAAAAATATAGCAAACTCTGAGCCGAGTTTCAAGACTTGTTTTTTATAATGAACTGACTGAAGTAAGTTTTCTGTTTGAAAACAGCTTAAATTGTGATAATATTACTAATATGTTTACCTGACTACGGTAAGGTAAATGAGTCATAGAGCCAAGGTGGGTACGATGAGCCGAAGAGAAGAGATCAAGAAAGCCGCCATAGGGCATCTGCTGCAATACGGTTATGAAGGCACGAAGCTGGCGGATATTGCCCAAGAGGTAGGGATTAAAAAGCAGTCGATGTACGCTCATTTTGAGAACAAGAAAGATTTGGTCGTCGAAATCCACGAGGACGCAACGAAGCAGGAAATCGCCTACTTGACCACGTTTTTTCACGAGCATAAGGGGGAGCCGCTGCAGACGCTGCTGCGCACCTTCGTTGAAGAGATGAAAGACCGCTACGCGACCAACCGGAATGTGAAGCTGATGTTTCTGATGGCGTTCATGCCTCCGGAGCCGCTGCAGGAACTGTGCATCACCATGTACGAATTGTATTCGCACCATTTGCTTCATCTGTTGGAGCTTGCTTTTCAGCTCGATTCGACCACTCAGGTCAATCCGAAGGAAGGCGCGCTCGCCGTGCATACGATTTACGAAGGCTTGACCGCCAAACTGATTTTCGGCAGCCCGGATTATTTTATCCAAGCGGCCGATACAACCTTTTCCTTATTATGGAAAGGAATACTTTATAGAGAAGATAGCTAGAGGTGTATGATGCAACTTGAAAATAACAAGCTGACAGCCTTGGAATCCGATTCCGTAGGCAAAGTATTCGTCCGTTATTTGGTTCCGTCGGTTGTCGGTATGTTTATGATGTCCATTAACGTCGTAATTGACGGCATTTTCGTCGGGCAGCGGCTCGGCGAGGTGGCGTTGGCGGGGGTCAACGTCGCCTTTCCGGTATTTTCGATTTATTTTGCCATATCGCTGTGGGTCGGTATCGGCGGCGCGGCTCTGTATTCCAGATCGCTAGGCGCCAAAGATGCCGAGCAGGCACGCTCGATCTTTACTCATTCGCTTACGCTCATTTTCAGCTTGACGCTCGCGCTGGCGGGAATTGCTTATTTGTTCCGGGAAAAGCTGGCGGTGTTTCTCGGGGCCAATAACGAGACGATGCCTTACGCGATGGAATTTATGACCGTGCTGCTGAGCTTCGGCTTTGTCGTCACTGTGCAAAATGCGTTCAGCATCTTTGTACGCAACGACGCCAATCCGAATCTGGCGATGATTTCGCTGCTCGTCACCGCCGTATGCAATATCGGGCTAAATTACGTGCTTCTGTTTGTGCTCGACTTCGGTGTAGCCGGGTCCGCATGGGCACTCATCGGCGCATCCGCCATCGGGGCGTGCGTGCTGTTCACGCATTTTCTGCGCAAGGACAGCACGCTCCGCTTCGTTAAGCTGCGTTTGTCGTGGAAGCTGGCCAAAAGCACGTTCACGATCGGCTTTCCGAGCTTCGTCGCGGAATTGGGTATCGCTGTCTTTACGGCAGGCTACAACATGGCTATGGTCCGGTGGGCGGGCACGTTAGGCGTATCGGCCTTCTCCATTCTAAATTACGTACACAGCGTGGTGCTGATGTTGTTCATCGGCATGGGATCGGGCATTCAGCCGCTGATCAGCTACTATCGGGGCGCGAAGCAGCATGCCCGGGAGCGGGAAACGATCCGCATCGCCGTAAAAACGTCGATCGGCATCGGGCTGGGCGTGTTTCTGATCGGTTTGCTTACAGCCGACGGCATCGTCTCCTTATTCGGTTCGTTTACCCGGGAGGTTCAGGAGCTGGCCGCTTCCGGTATACGCCTGTTTTTCGTCGGCTATTTGTTCATGGGCGTCAACTTTGTCATGATGACGTACTTTCAATCGACCGACCAAGTCAAAATGGCGACTTGGATTACCGTAGCGCGCGAAATGCTGATCATGGTCGCCCTGCTGTTCACCCTGCCCCATGTCATGGGAACGACTGGAATTTGGCTCGCTATCCCGCTTTCGGAGCTGATCGTCGTCCTTACCGTATATGCTTATATCCGCAGACACTCCCGCACCGCCGCTTCGGTGAATGCCGCCTCTTAACGCAGACTGCACCTTCACCTGCGTTTCCACTTCGCGAAAGCCGCTTGGCCCATCATCGTATGGACCGGGCGGCTTTCGCCGCGTTATGGCGTGCAGTTGGCGCGGCCGTTCCCGCCATACCTTTAAGGCCGGAGCTTCGTTCGCGTATAAATCTTTCCGTCACGCACGGTCATCTGCACCTCCCCGTCCCTGTCCGTCCGCTGCACACTTATACCGTGCGACGTCAGCCGCTCCAGCACCTGCCGGTTCGGATGCCCATAAATGTTGTTCGCCCCGGCGGAGATGACCGCGTGCTTCGGCTGCCAAGCGTTCAGCCACTCTTCGGCCGTAGACGACTTGCTCCCGTGATGGGCGACCTTCAGCACATCGACGGGCTGATATACTGCCGATACCTGTGCGGCATCCCCCGATGACGACACAGCTTCACGAACGGCAGGAGCCAGCGCCTCCCCTTGAGTAAGTCCCGGCGTTACCGTCGACCAACGGTCGAGCAGCTTTCGCTCCTCGGCCTGTCCGATATCGCCTGTGAACAGCCAACGAGTGCCCGCCATCTCCATTAAAAACACGACGGAGCTCGGGTTTTGATCCTGCTCCACACGCACACCCTCCCGCGCTCCCTCCGGCAGCGGATACAAGAAATGAAGCGCCGTGCCGGCGTCGACCTGCAGCGTATCTCCCGCCTCCACTTCGACTAGCTCCGTCCCCTTTTCCAGTGCGGTTTGAAACAGCTTTTTCACAGCCGGCAGCGGCTTCAACGTCCCGTTGAACAAAAAACGACGTACCGGAATGTGCTCAAGCACCGCCTGCAAGCCGCCGAAATGGTCGGCATCCTGATGCGTCAGAATAAGCTCATCGATTTGCTGCACGCCGCGTTTTTTGAGCAGCGGCACGAGCATTTTCCGGCCCACTTCATAAGGGTCTCTCCGCTCCTTCCACGCATCCCCCGGTTTACGGAAGGAGACCGTTCCGCCTCCGTCCACCAAGATCGTATGGCCTCCCGGGAGCGTCTGGATCAAGATGCTATCCCCCTGTCCCACATCCAGAAACTGCACGCGTCCCTCCGCTGTTCCGCGTTCCGGATCGTAGCCGTACCAGAGCAGTCCGGCAAAACCTAGTAAGCTCGCGGGCAGCAGGACGTATCGGTTCATCGTTTGCCGGTTTAGAAACGGCAGCTTGTTCGTTTTTACCCCGTAAAGCATCGGCTCGGGGGCAGCCCCTTCGTCCTTGGCCGCGAACGACTGCAGCAGCACAAGCGCCGCGCACAGCAGTCCGTAATAAGCCAAGATCCATACCGGTGAAGGGCTTGGCCAAATCGTTTGAACCGCATCCGGCTTGCTGGCTTGTTCCACCACGTAAAACAGAAGCTCGTTTGTCTTGGCAATCAGCCACCCAAGCCAGCCCGCTCCGGTCCCCCAGACGAATCCAAGCAGCATGGCCGCCGTTCCGCCCGGCATCACCCATGCGCTAAAAGCAGGAACCAGCGCAAAATTGGCAGCAAACGAAAGCAGGGAAAATTGGTTGAAATAATAAATCGACAGCGGAAACGAGATCAGCTGCGCGACTACGGTAATCGACAGCGCGTCTCTTAGTTTCACATGCTTTACCGGTAGCAGCTTGTTCATTTGCGGAACGCCGAGAATGAGTCCGAGCGTAACCAGAAACGAAAGCTGGAAGCTGACGTCCAGCAAGTAATACGGATTCCAGACGAGCATGCCGACTCCCGCGATCAGCGCGATGTGGAGCCCGTCCTTAAGCCGGTTCCGATAAGCGGCATACAAGCCGATCATCGCCATCAGGCCGGCGCGGACGATCGAAGGCGAAGCCCCGGTGACGGCGATATACAGCGGCATGAGCGCAAGCGCGGTAAGCAGATACGTTTCCCGTGTCAGTCCGAAGCGGCGCAGCAGCCAGATCAAGCATGCCAGAAAAATAGCGACATTCAAGCCGGAGATCGCGATAATATGGGTCAGGCCCAGCCGGGAAAACCGCTCGAATTGCTGCGGCTCGATCTCATCCGTCAGGCCGATCAGCATCCCTTTCATAAAGCCGCTTTGATCCGGAGGGAACAACCGGTCTACCTGCGCAGCCAGCCGGTCCCGAAAGCGGTCGATGCCGCGCATGGCAAACCAGCCGCCCCATACGCCGGATTCCGGTGGCGTTACGGCGAGTCCCGCTGTCCCTTTTGCCGTCATCTGCCAATGAATATGCTGCAGCCGCAAATAGTTCCGGTAGTCGAAGCCGCCGAAATTGCGAGCTTCCGCCGGGCGGCGCAGCGTTCCGTCCAGCTCGATCCGGTCGCCCCGCTCCCAGCGTCTGGCCGTCTCCTGCTCCTCCCGAGCAAGCAAACGGATCGAAAACTGCATCAGCTCGCCTTTGCCGCCATTCTCCGGTACCACATGTTCGAGAATTGTTACGGATTCAGCTTCCGCTTGAAAGGAAACGCGGTCCCCGTCTACCGAAACCGGCGTCACGATCCTCCCTTGAAAATGCACGCCGCTTACTTCATCGGTTTGTAATTCGACCAAGCTCCGGTTTCGGGCATCATGGTCGCCGTATACGCCCGCCGCTGCCGCGACGATCAACAGACTGCGGAGCCAAACGGTCCCCTTTGGTCTCACGATCATCGCAGCGCAATACAGCATTCCTGCAGCCATAGCCAGCCACAGATTCATCCATGGCAGCCGCACGATCACCGCAACGGCATAGCCTATCCCCCAACATACCGCGAACGCTACGATCGGTCTTTGAGCCATCCGCTCCTCCTTCCAGCAACAAAAAAGAACCTCTTCCGGACGCATGCCTGACGCACGCCCCAAAAGAGGTTCTTCCTCTTAAGCTTTGGATCGTTCTAATTTTTCACTTCGCTGACCGTTCCGGCCGGAGGCTCGTAGTTTTCAAGCTGCCGGAACGTCATTCCGCGCTGCTCCATCAGCGCCCGCACCTTGTCGTCGTCTTTTGGATACGGCCTGTGGAACACGATTTCCGACACGCCGCTGTTCGCGAGCATATTCGCACACGTCCAGCACGGCTGGTCGGTGACATAAACGACAGACCCTTCACGGTCCTCGCGGTCCGTAAATAACAGCAGGTTTTGCTCCGCATGGATCGTCCGGATGCAGCGCTGCTTCTTGATCACCTGCTCCTTGCCGTCCGATGCGACCAATTCGTACTCTTCCACGAGCATGCAGCCCGCTTCCGAGCAATCCGGCACGCCCATCGGAGCACCGTTGTACGCCGTGCCGAGCAGCTTCTTCCCCTGCACCAGGACGGCTCCAACGTGCCTTCGGCTGCATTGGGAGCGGGTGGAAGCCATATAGGCGATATCCATAAAATACGTATCCCAATCTTTACGTGCCATCATGCTGATTCAAGCTCCTTTATGTTTTCCGGCTCTATTTCTGGCTTGCTTGGATCGCTTGATCCAAATCGTAAATAATGTCGTCGATCGCTTCGGTCCCGATGGACAGACGAATCATCCCCGGCGTTACGCCCGCCGCCGCCTGCTCCTGCTCGCTAAGCTGCTGATGCGTGGTGCTGGCCGGATGGATGATGAGCGACTTCGAATCGCCGACGTTCGCCAAATGGGAGAACAGCTTTACCGCATTGATCACTTTGCGCCCTGCTTCTACACCGCCTTTGATGCCGAACGTCATGATCGCGCCTTGGCCTTTAGGCAAATACTTTTTCGCCAGCTCATGCGACGAATGGCTCGGAAGGCCGGCGTAGCTCACCCAATCCACGGCTTCGTTCTTCTCCAGGAATTCAGCAACCTTCTGCGCATTGAAGCTGTGGCGCTCCATGCGAAGATGAAGCGTTTCGAGCCCTTGCAGCAGAAGGAACGCGTTGAACGGCGAGATCGAAGCGCCCATGTCGCGCAGAAGCTGCACGCGAGCCTTGATAATGTAAGCGATCGGGCCGACGGCGTCGGTATACACAACTCCGTGATAGCTCGGATCCGGATCGGTCAGACCGGCAAATTTGCCGCTGGCTTTCCAATCGAAACGGCCGCCGTCGACAATAATGCCCCCGATCGAAGTGCCGTGCCCGCCGATAAATTTGGTCGCCGAATGTACGACAATGTCCGCTCCGTGTTCGATCGGACGGCAAAGATATGGGCTCGGGAACGTATTGTCGATAATCAACGGAATGCCGTTCTCATGCGCAATAGCCGCTACGGCAGCAATGTCGAGCACGTCGCCCTTAGGATTGCCGATCGCTTCCGCGAACACGGCTTTCGTCTTCGGCGTAATGGCCTTCCGGAAGTTTTCCGGATCGCTTGCATCGACGAAATGCACTTTAATGCCGATTTTCGCCAGTGTGTTGGCAAACAGATTGTAAGTACCGCCGTACAAGGTGGACGAGGATACGATCTCATCGCCCGCTCCGGCAATGTTAAGTATTGAGTATGTGATGGCCGCTTGGCCGGATGCCGTCGCCAGAGCCGCAGCTCCGCCTTCGAGCGCAGCAACGCGTTTTTCGAACACATCGGTCGTCGGATTCATAATGCGCGTATAGATGTTGCCGAACTCTTTGAGAGCAAATAAATCGGCGGCGTGATCCGTATCGCGAAATCCATAGGACGTCGTCTGGTACAAAGGAACTGCTCGGGACATCGTCGTTGGGTCAATTTCCTGTCCTGCGTGAACGGCCAACGTTTCCAAAGAAAGCTTGCGCTCTTCTGACATACTGCATCCTCCTTATAATCAACAGAAATGATGGATAATCGTACCTATTTTCGCACATTCCGCAGCAAAACGAAAGCTTTCTCCGCAAAACATTTCAGACATAATTACATGGCCTGGCCGACTCAAGGCTCCAAAGTGACGAGAGGCTTTATTTTTTTCAGCATTTTTTCGCCGATTCCCTTCACTTCCAGCAGCTGGTCTACGGATTTGAACGAACCGCCCAGCTTCTTGCGAAGCTCGACGATCGCTTGCGCCCGGCTGGCCCCGATTCCCGGGAGCTCGTCGAGCTGTTTGGCGGTAGCCGTGTTCAAATTGATTTTACCGGGAGCGCTCTCAACCGGCTTCCCGGCAGCGGCCTTCGCCGATTCGGAAGCCGCCCCGGCGGCAGAAGCTTCTTCCGGCGGACTGTCCGCTGCAGCAGGCTTAGGAGATGACTCTGCGGCAGCCTTCTCCGCGACCGGGTTCCCTTTCGGCTCCGCCGCAGGGTTCTTTTCACCCTTTGCTACCTTCGCCTCGCCCGGAAGCCCATTCGCCTGTCTTGCTTCGTTCTGCTCCTGAAGCAATTTTCTCATTTCCTCGTCCGCCGCCTTAAAGCCCGCCGGTACCCCGTCCGATGTCCAAGGACGCCAAAACAGCAGTACAATGACAACGCCAGCGGCGAGCACTAGGCCGGCAAATCGAACCAAAGCTTTTTCCGAAAAATGGGGCATTGCTCCACCTCGTTTCTTCATCGAATCTTGATCGAAAAATCGAATGCATGGTCTTGCGCTCCGTCTCATATACATGAAAAAGGCTGCAATCCAATCAGGGGGGGATGGTCATGCAAATCGGATTTATCGGAACAGGCAGCATGGGCAGTATTCTCATCGAAGCGTTCATTCAATCCGGCGCAGTCAGCCCGGATCATCTTGTTGTGACCAATCGCACCGCCCGCAAAGCGGAGCAGTTAGCGGAAAGCTACCCGGGCCTGCAAACAGCCCGTTCTAATAAGGAAGCTGCATCGGGGGCCCAGCTTCTTTTTCTGTGCGTCAAACCTATGGAATTCAAAGCGGTCATCGATGATATCCGGGATGTTGTCGCCCCCGACACGGTCGTTGTCTCCATTACAAGCCCGGTGCAGATTCGTCATTTGGAAAAACTGCTCCCCTGCAAAATCGCCAAGGTCATTCCGAGCATTACCAACTATGTGCTCAGCGGTGCGACACTGTGCATTTACGGAGACCGGATGACCGACGAGGATCAAGCGCGGCTGGAGCTGCTGCTCTCCCACATTAGCGCCCCCATCCGCATCCGCGAGGAGCATACGCGCGTCTCTTCGGACATTACAAGCTGCGGCCCGGCGTTTCTGGCCTTTTTCGTGCAAAAATTCGTCGATGCCGCCGTTGCCGCCACCGGCATCTCCGAGACGGAGGCTACGCAGCTTGCAGCCGAGATGACGCTCGGCACCGGTAGGCTGCTGACTACCGGAGGCTTTACGCCCGCTTCCCTGCAGCAGCGGGTATCCGTTCCCGGCGGCATTACCGCGGAAGGACTCCGCATAATGCAAAAAGAGCTGTACGGGGTCTTTGACGACCTGATCCGCACAACTCATGCTAAATACGATGAAGATGTGGAAAAGGTGAAGGCCCGGTTTTTCGGCCCGTAGGCCGAACAGAACGCGATGCTTTCACGTCCTTTTCCGATATGAACCGCCGTGCTCCGATTCCGGAGTGCGGTTTTTTGTTTTCCCGACGCCGCTTCTTACCCTACGACGATATTGACAAGCTTGCCTTTGACGGCAATCACCTTGCGGACGGTTTTACCCGCCATCGCTTCTTTGACTTTATCCAAGCCAAGCGCCAGCTCCTGCATCGTCGCTTCGTCGGCATCCGCCGCGATTGTAGCACGGTCGGCGATTTTGCCGTTCACTTGGATCACGATTTCCACTTCATTGTCGACCGTCCACGCTTCGTCGTACACAGGCCATGCGTCATAAGCAACGGTACCGGAATGACCGAGCTTCTCCCACAGCTCTTCCGCCAAGTGCGGCGCGATCGGAGACAGCATTTGCACGAAGTTTTCCATCGCCGCTTTCGGCAAACTGTCCGTCTTGTATGCTTCGTTGACGAAGATCATCAGCTGGCTGATTGCCGTATTGAAACGCAGCGCCTCATAGTCTTCGGTGACTTTCTTAATCGTGCGGTGCCAGGTCCGTTTGAACGCTTCGCTGCCCGCATCGCCATCCTCAGTAATTTTCGCGCTCAGCCCACCGTCTTCGCCGACGAACAAGCGCCAAACGCGGCTCAGGAAGCGGAATGTGCCTTCTACGCCGTTCGTGTTCCAAGGCTTCGTCGCTTCCAGCGGCCCCATGAACATTTCGTACATGCGCAGCGTATCCGCGCCGTACTCGCCGACGATTTCGTCCGGGTTGATGACGTTGCCGCGCGATTTGCTCATTTTCTCCATGTTCTCGCCGAGAATCATGCCTTGGTTGACCAGCTTGTAGAAAGGCTCTTTCGTTTCTACAACGCCGAGATCGTACAGTACCTTGTGCCAGAAACGGGCATACAGCAAGTGAAGCACGGCATGCTCCGCGCCTCCGATGTACAGATCGACCGGCAGCCATTTGCGCTGCAGCTCCTTGGAGCAGATCTCGTCATTGTTCTTCGGATCGATAAAACGCAGGTAGTACCAGCAGCTTCCCGCCCATTGCGGCATCGTGTTCGTCTCGCGGCGCGCTTTGAGGCCGGTCTCCGGATCTACTGTGTTCACCCAATCCGTCACATTGGCAAGCGGCGATTCGCCCGTGCCGGAAGGCTTGATTTCGTCCACTTCCGGCAGAAGCAGCGGCAGCTGATCTTCCGGAACGGTTTTCATCGTACCGTCCTCCAGATGAAGGATCGGAATCGGCTCGCCCCAGTAACGTTGACGGCTGAACAGCCAGTCGCGGAGACGATAGGTTACTTTGCCTTGACCTTTGCCATTGGCTTCGAGGTGCTCGATCATCCGCGCGATGGATTGCTCGTTATTCAAGCCGTTCAGGAAATCGGAATTGACGTGCGGGCCGTCGCCGGCATACGCTTCTTTGTTTACATCGCCGCCCTGCACCACTTCCACAATCGGAAGATCGAACTGCTTCGCAAATTCCCAGTCGCGCGGGTCGTGCCCCGGCACCGCCATGATCGCGCCTGTTCCGTATCCGGCCAGCACATAGTCGGCAATCCAGATCGGCACCTTGTTACCGTTGACCGGATTAACCGCGTAAGCGCCGGTAAAGACGCCTGTTTTTTCCTTGGCAAGATCGGTGCGCTCCAAATCGCTTTTGCGGGCTGCGCGTTCCTGATAGTCTTTCACCGCTTGGGCTTGCTCCGGCGTCGTAATACGGGCTACGAGCTCATGCTCAGGCGCCAATACGCAATAGGTGGCCCCAAACAGTGTATCCGGACGGGTCGTGAATACCTTCAGGCTATCGTTCCCGTGTCCGTCGATGGCAAACGTCACTTCGGCGCCCGTAGACTTGCCGATCCAGTTGCGCTGCATATCCTTAATGCTTTCGGACCAATCGAGCTCTTCAAGATCCTCCAGCAGGCGCTCCGCGTACTCGGTAATCTTGAGCACCCATTGGCGCATCGGCTTGCGGATGACCGGATGGCCGCCACGCTCGCTCAAGCCGTCGATGACTTCTTCGTTGGCCAGCACCGTTCCGAGCGCCGGACACCAGTTGACCGGCACCTCGTCCACGTAGGCGAGACCTTTTTTATACAGTTGAACGAAAATCCATTGCGTCCATTTATAATATTCGGGATCGGTCGTGCTGAATTCGCGGTCCCAATCGTAAGAGAAGCCGAGCGACTTGATCTGTCTGCGGAAATTATCGATATTGCGGAACGTGATGTCGCGCGGATGCTGTCCCGTATCGAGCGCATGCTGCTCCGCCGGCAAGCCGAAGGCGTCCCATCCCATCGGATGCAGAACGTTATAGCCGCGCAGCCTTTTATAGCGGGATACGATGTCCGTCGCCGTGTAGCCTTCCGGGTGCCCGACGTGAAGACCTGCGCCGGAAGGATACGGGAACATGTCAAGCGCGTAAAACTTCGGCTTGCTCTCGTCGTCCAGCACCTTGAACGTTTTGTTTTTCTCCCAATATTGCTGCCATTTCGGTTCAATCGCCAAGGGATTGTACCCTTGCTGTTCTCTAGTTTCCTGTGCCATATTTGTGTAGACCTCCTTCGATTCAAACAAAAAAGCCCTCATCGCTAGCGCAACGCTAGGGACGAGAGGCTTATTTCCCGTGGTACCACCCTAGTTGACTCAAGCATGCTTTGCCTGGGCCCACTCTCCCCTTAACGCGGGGTACGTTTATGGCTCTGACCGGCGAAGCTTGCGCTCGGTTGCGGTCTTTTGGCCAAACGGCTCGAAGATGAGTTCGCTGCCTGCTTCTACCGGTTCCCACCCGCCACCGGCTCTCTGAAAGAAAGCGCTGCAGTTACTAGTTCTTGTCACGGCCTTTTGCATATATGCTCCAATTAGGTTTCATTATATGAAAAACGATTCCTCCGTGTCAAGCCGGGCTCCCGATTTTCCCGAAGCTGCGGGATAATACGCCGCCGGCCTCATCGCAAACGGGTCCGTCCCGGTTACATTCTCCTTAACTTGGCCATACTTTGTAATAAATGTTTTCTATTCGAAGCTTATTACGGAGGATGAGCCTTATGAAAGGATTCGTCAACGGGGTCATGCTGTCGCTCCCGCTATGGGGGATGATCCTGTGCCTGCTGCAGCTGATTATCCATTTAACACGTTAACGAGATGCGCCCGTATCCGTTTGCCCCACTTCAAGCTCAATCCCGCGGCTTCACGGCCACAAAAAACGCCCGCTGCGTATCGTCCGTCGGCGCTTCGAACGAAAAGTCGGCATAGCATGCCGTCTCGGAAAATCCGGCCGCACGCAGCCGCTCCTGCACCCAATCGAGCGAATACGCCCGCTGCACATGCAGCTCCTCGATCCGGTGATACCGCTCCGTAATGGCGTCGTCAGACCCTTCCGCCCATGTGTCCCCTTCCCGCACGAACAAGGTCAACTCATGCTCGATTTCGCAGCGGCCCGGATCAAAATCGCAGGTCCAGATGTAGGCGACATCGTCGTCGTTCAGGAAAAACGGCTGCGATTCCGCATAGCTCTGAAGCTGGCTCTGCGTATGCATGTCGAACACGAACACACCGCCCGGAGCAAGCCCGTCGTATACCTGTTTGAATGTCCGCTCGATGTCTTCTTCCTCCAGCAAATAGTTCAAGCAATCGCAAAACGAAATGACCGCATCGACCGGGCGGCCAAGCTCCCATTCGCGCATGTCCTGCTGCAGCCACATCACGCCTCCGCCCGCAGGAAAAGGCTTGCTCCGCTGTGCGCTTTCCGCTTTTTGACTGGCCATGGACAGCATATCCTCCGACAGGTCGATGCCGACGACTTCGTAGCCGAGCTGCGCCAGCGGGACTGCTATGCTTCCGGTACCGCAGCCCAGATCGACCACGCTTCGGGGTGCTCCGTGCTTGTCCCAGCACTGGTGCGCAAAGTGAAGCCAGTCGTCATAGGGCATGTCCTCCATCAGCCGGTCATACAGATGGGAAAATTGTTCGTAAGCCACAGCTTGCTCCTCCTTCACCGAACAGACAAAGGCCGGCTCCGAACGACTTTCATTCGGATGCCGGCTGCGATGCCGCTTCTTTTTTCAAATAGGTCCAGCTGCCTTCCTGATAAACCAGACCTTCCTTCATCAGCTTCCCGATGGCGCGTTTGAAGGCGGACTTGCTCATGCCGAACCGCTGACTGATCAAATCAGCCGGGGTTTCGTCCGAATACGGCATCGCCTGATTCGGGCGCTCTTTCAGGAAGGCCAGAAGCTTCTCCGAATCGGTGTCGCGTCCGACTTCCTTGCGCTCGCGCATTGAGCAGTTGACGTTGCCATCCTCGCGTACGAACGAGACGCGCACCTTCACCTGTTCGCCGAGACGCAGCAGCCGGGTTCTTTCAGACGTATGAATAAAGCCGATGACGCCGAACCCGACCACGCCGCCGTCGCAAACGACGAACGAACCCATTTGCAGCGGCTTGTAGACGCGGGCGTCGACCCAGGTGTTGCGCCAGCTTGCCGGAGCGTCGAAGCACAGCCGCTTAAGCCGGTCTTCTCCGGCCACTTTGGCGACGAGCCGTCCTTGCCGGTCGTGAGCGAGTACGACGAATACGCGGTCTCCGACTTCAGGACGCAGCTCCTTAAGCTCAGGCAGCTCTTTAAAAGGAAGCAGCAAATGACGTCCGAGCCCCATTTCGAGAAAACAGCCGAAGCGCGGATGGAGGTCGACCACTTCCAGAAGCGCGACTTCTCCAAGCGTGACGAGCGGCTTGCGCATCGTCGCCGCCAGCCGATCCTCGGTGTCGTGAAACAAGAATACCTCGACCTGCCCCCCCGGCTTCACTTCCCCGGCGGCTTCGCTGTAATGGAGCAGCACGTCCTGCGTGCCGTCCGTTAAAAAATAGCCGTGCGGCGATACTTCCCTCGCCACGTCCAAACGTCGAATCGTTCCGGCTTCCAGCCTCATACCCGTTCGACCACTTTCGCGTCGGACCACAGCCGCTCGATGTTGTAATATTCGCGGTCGTCGCGGTGAAACACGTGAACGACGACGTCGCCCAAGTCGACAAGTACCCAGCGGGCCGTGTCCATGCCTTCGAGGCCGCGGATTCGTGCGCCGCGCTCTTCCGAACGTTTCTTGATCTCGGTCGCGATCGCCTGCACCTGCGTTTCGGAATTACCGTGGCAAATGACGAAGTAATCCGCAATCAAAGAAATCCCGCGCAGGTTCAATGCCGTTACATCCATCGCTTTCTTGTCTTCGGCCGCATCGACCACGAGCTTCATAAGCTCATCCGGTTGAATGGTCATATCGTTTCCTCCTGTAAGTAAATCATACCGTTTCTCCCCGCTGCTCCAGCTCCCGGATCAATCCGTTGCGAGCTTCGAAGGTCAGCGGATAAATTCGCTTGCCTTTATCTAATAAAAAACGGATCGTTCCGTCAAATCCAGTTATAAGTGCCTTCTCTAAACTATGTTCGGCGTTTTGGCGAATATTATGCACGCCCGGAAAATCCCGGCCCGGCTCCATGTAATCCGCCAGACAAACGACCTTGTCAAGCAGCGTCATCCGTGCGCGACCCGAGGTGTGATAACGTATCGCATCCAATACTTCCTCGTCGCTTACGCCGTACTGCTCCCGGGCGATCCACGCGCCCGCGTGGGCATGCCACAGTTCTTTGTCGTAATCGAGCAAATCCTGAGGCAGTCCGTTCTCGCGGATGATGCGCGCTTGCTCGTCCACACGCCAATATTTACAGACATCATGGAGAATGGCCGCCAGCTCGGCTTTGTCCGGGTCCGCCCCATAGCGCTCCGCCAGCCGCACCGCCGTTTCCATGACGCCAAGCGTATGGTTCCAGCGCTTCTCCGGCATCTGGGAGCGAACCGATTCGATCATTTCCTCACGCTTCATACAGACGGTTCACCTCGATATAATGATTTACCCGATCCGGGACCATGTAACGCACTGACCGTCCCGAAGCCCGGCGCTGCCGGATCAACGTGGACGACAGCTCGATTTGCGGCATCGGCACAAGCTTCACCGATTGCCGAATGGCATCGGGAAGCCCCTCGTACCCCGTATCATAGCCCGGCCGCTGCAATCCAGCGAAAGTAACCAGCCGGGCCAGCTCGTCGATCTTATACCACTTCGGCAAATATCGAACCATATCGGCCCCGATAATATAAGTAAACCGATCACCGGGATGCTGCGCCCGAAGCATCGTTACCGTCTCGATGCTGTACGATACGCCGCCTTTGCGCAGCTCCATATCCGATGCCCGGAAGTGCGGGTGCCCTTCAACGGCAAGCTTAACCATCTCCAGCCGCTGCCGTGGGGAAGCTCCGGGTGCCTGTTCTTTATGCGGAGGAACGTTCGTCGGCATAAACCATACTTCGTCGAGTTCGAGCCTCTCGCAGACGCTTTGGGCGGCAATCAGATGCCCGATATGAACGGGATCGAAGGTGCCGCCCATCAAACCGACCTTCATTCGGCATCCCCCTCTTTTTAGCTGAAATGCCACTTCTAGCGCTGTAGGCTTAAACCGGAAGCTCGATCGTTTTATGCTCGCGGGATTCCTTGTAGAGCACGATGATTTTGCCGATCACTTGAACCAGCTCTGCGCCGGCGCCTTGTGACAACTGCTCGGCCACTTCGCTCCGGTCCTCCATACAGTTGTTGAGCACCGTTACTTTGATCAGCTCGCGGACTTCCAGCGCCTCGCTGATGTGCCGGATCAGATGATCGTTTACTCCGCCTTTGCCGACCTGAAAGATCGGGTTCATATGATGCGCCAATGAGCGCAAATACCGTTTTTGTTTGCCTGTTAACATGGTGGTTGTTATCCTCCTTAAGTAGCACCCTCCTAAATCCTCCCTGGTAGGGAGGACCCCAAAGGGCTGCGCCCTCTGGACACCCGAAAGGGGCGTGCCTGCTGCGGGGCCGGCGTTGAAGGAACAGCGGCGTAGGAACGCTTTCGTCCCTTCGGGACACGCTCACATGCGGTGTTCTCTCCATACGTTATGCCCAGGGTGCGCTGCGTTGCGTCGTGCGTTTTTTCATTTATTGCGGGGAAGGAGCCGCCTCATGACGCTGTCATGAAGCTCTTGTTCGGCGCAAGGCGCAAACCGAGGCGTCAGGGGCTCATGACCTTGTCATGAAGCGCCCTGGACGGCAACATCTCAAACCCCAAAAGCCAAAATCCAAACCCAAATCCGTGCCTAATCCATACTTAATGTGTTCAAAATCAATGCTCCGATACCGAAAAAGATTGTTCCACCACTTCGCGCATGGCGGCGATCGGAGCGGGTTCGCCGGTCCAATATTCGAAGGCGTAGGCGCCTTGGTAAATGAACATGCCGAGGCCGCTGTGAATGACGGCGCCGCGCTGATCGCGGGCTTCGCGCAGGAAACGGGTGATCAGCGGGTTGTACACCAGATCGCTGACGACCGTCTCGGGACGAATCAGCGAAATGTCCATCGGCACCTCGTCTACGTTCGGATGCATGCCGAGCAGCGTATTGTTGACGATCAAAGCGGCCTCTCCGGCCAGCTTCGGAATCTCGTCCAGGCCGTACCCGGATACGCTGCCGAATTCGCTCATCGACGAAGCGAGGTCCAGCGCCTTCTCCTTCGTGCGGTTCGCGATGTAGATATGCTCCGCGCCTTCGCGGGCTAATGCGTAGCCGACGCCGCGAGCCGCTCCCCCTGCGCCGATCATCAGCACCTTGCGACCCTTCAGCGAGATGCCCGTCTCTTCGCGGAGCGAACGCATATAGCCGATGCCGTCGGTATTGTAGCCGATCAGCCGGCCGCCTTCGTTGACGATGGTGTTCACCGCTCCGATGGCGCGGGCTCCTTCGTCGATCTCGTCCAAATAGGACATGACCTCGACCTTGTGCGGAATCGTCACGTTGACCCCGCGGAATTGCAGCGCCCGGATGCCGGCCACCGCGTCCTTCAGCGTGCCGGGCAGGATGTGAAACGCTCCGTACGCCGCATTGATTCCCGCCGCTTCGAATGCCCGGTTCAGCATGATCGGCGATTTGGAATGCCGGATCGGATCGCCGAATACCCCGTACAAAATCGTGTGGCTGTCCAGTTTATGCTTGCTCATTGAATCCCGTTCCTCCCGCTCCCCGCTAAATGACCGATTCCCGAACGGCGACCTTCACGCCTTTAGGCACGTGAATGACCAGATCCGCTCCCGCCGTGCCGTTTACTTTGATCCAGCCGAGGCCCGAGACCGAGACGTCCAGATTCGCGTTCTTCGGAATGCGGATCGGATGCTTGGTCAGCTTAGGCAGCTCCTCCAGCTCTTCCAGGCTTGGCGGCGACAAAAGCACGCCCCGGTGCTCCTCGTACAGCTCGTCCGCCCGTTCCAGCTTCGTCCGGTGGGCCTGGAGCGCGTTGGAAACGTAGAACGTGAACGACTGCCGTTCGCCCTGCACGAAATCAAAGCGCGCGAAGCTGCCGAAGAAGATCGTCTGTTGATCGTTCAATTGGAACACCAGCGGCTTGATCGGCCTGTCCGGCATCACCTTCATCAAATCTTTCTTGCTGACGAGCTCCGTCAGACGATGCTTGTACACGATGCCCGGCGTATCGATGATCGAGGCGCCGTCGTCCAGCGGAATGCGTACAAGGTCAAGCGTCGTGCCCGGATATTGCGAAACCGTCAACTCGGCGTCCAAATCGCTGTAATCGCGAATAAGCCGGTTGATGAGCGTCGATTTGCCGACGTTCGTCGCCCCGACGACATAAATGTCGCGCCCTTTGCGGTGCAGCTCCAACGCTTCGATGACCCGTTCGAAGCCCATATTTTTTTTCGCCGAGCACAGAACGACTTCCACGACCCGAAGGCCCGCTTCCTTCGCCTGTCTCTGCACCCAGTTTACGATCCGGTTGTAGTTCGTCACTTTGGGGAGCAGATCGATTTTGTTCACGACCAGAATGACCGGGTTAGTGCCGACAAAGCGCGCCAGACCGGAAATCATACTGCCCTCGAAATCGAAAATATCGACAATGTTCACGACCAGCGAGTCTGTTCCCCCTACATGGGTGAGCAGCCGCAGAAAGTCGTCCTGGTTGAGCGTAATGCCCGAAGCTTCATTGTAATTCTTGATGCGGAAACACCGCTGGCAAATGATCGGCGTGCGCTCAAGCGCTTGAGCCGGGACATAGCCGAGCTGATCCGGCTGCTCCGTTTGGAGCGATACACCGCAGCCCGCGCAGTGGTTCGTTTCGGAATGTTGATTGTGGGCCGTCATACGTTCCCTACCTTTTCATTATAGTTAATGCGGCCTTTTCGATCCTTCGGTTTACCTTCGTAAAAAAGCCCTCGTCCGCAAGAGAAATCGGCTTGACGAGGATGGTGTAAAGCCCCATCCGGTTGCCTCCCAGCACGTCGGTCAGCATTTGATCCCCGATGACCACCGTCTGCTGCGCCCGCAGATTCATGATGCTCATGGCTCTCCGGAACGCTGCGCTTGTCGGCTTACGGGCGCGATAAATGAAAGGCAGGGACAGCGGCTCGGCGAACTTGGTAACCCGGTTGCGCTGGTTGTTCGACACGATGACGACCTGAAAGCCGATTTGCCCCACGACTTTCAGCCAATCCAGCAGCTCCGGCGTGGCAAGAGGCGCTTTGGCTCCTACCAGCGTATTGTCCAAGTCCGTTATGATGCCGCGGTATCCCTGCTCCCATAACGCTTGAAGATCTATGTCAAATATCGTGTTGACTTGTTGACGCGGAATTAGCTTTTTCAGCAAAGCGTTCACCTCGAAAGACATTAGGCTGTATACGTCAAACTATACCATAACTGTCCATTTTGTTGCAAAATGGCGAACAAAAAAAGCAAACCGCCCTCCGCAAAGGCGCGGTTTGCCGATCGTTTACCATTACATCTGCGAACGCAAGCGTTCGACGATTTGATTTGTTTTTTTCCAGTCTTCCTCCGTGATTTCCGCTTTTCCGTACTTCGCCTTCTCGAATACGTGAAGCACAGCCTCCAGCTCGTCGCTCATCCACCGGCTCTGACGGGACCAGCGGCGCACCGCTTCGCGTAGCGTCTCGTGCTCCTCGCGCACATACCCGTTGCGCCGGAAAATGCGCAGCAGACGTTCGCATTCGACGATGACCTTCTGCTTCAGCAGCGAAGCCCGGCGGCGACGCGCGCGTTCCTTCAGCAGCTCAACCACCTGCAGCTTCCAGGCGAAGAATGCGGCAACGGCGATCACGGCGGCGGCAATACTCCAAGCTGCCGCATGATGCGTTTCGACGGTTGGCTCTGCCGGCTTCGTCTCCGGCTTTGGAGCAGTTTGCGGCACCACCGGCGAAGCGGTCGTTTCTTCCAGCAGCACGGCGCGCGGCATCGCGAAGCCCGCTGTCGGCTCGAACGGAATCCAACCGTAGCCGTCGAAATAAACCTCGACCCAGGAGTGGGCGTCGGAGTTGCGCACCGTGTAAACCCCGCCGCCATCCGGGTCCATCAGCAGCTCGTTGGGGGCGAAGCCTTGCAGCTCCGTCTGCTGAAAATCCGGCGTCCCCGACGCATAGCCTTTGACCCAGCGCGCTGGCAGCCCGATCGAGCGAGACAGCACCACCATCGCGGTAGAGTAATAATCGCAGTAGCCTTCCTTAATCTCAAACAGGAACCGGTCGACAAAATCCCGGCTCTGGCCCTTGCTGACGTCGGGTTTATTCGTATACGGGAAGCTCGTCTGCAAGTATTGCTCAAGCTTCTTCGCTTTGTCGTACGGAGTAGCCGCATCCTTCGTCAGATCCGCGGCCAGCTTGCGGACCCGCTCCGGCACGCTGCTCGGCAGCTGGAAGAATTCCGCCATATCCTGCCTCAGCGGCGCAACAGGCAGCTTCCGCAGCGCTTCCTCGTTTACAACCGGCATTTGCGACACGATCGTATACGTTTGCGGGTACGGCTGTCGCTCGCTGTAGCGGATCTCGGATTGCGGAGCCGACCATTGCAGCGGGTCGAAGCCGTTTTTGGCGCCGTTCAACCCCATCACCTTCTGGATGGAGAAAGCACCGAACAATACGGGATACGGCTGCTCCGACATCAGCGTGACGGTCTGCTTCACCTCCACCGTCTTCGCCTTGGAGCCGGCTAACCGGGCGTCCGCCGGAAGCGTAGCTTCGGGCCTGATCGCGTTCCACGGCCCGCGCCGTTCGCTGTCGCTTTCCTCCCAGCCTTTGCCGGTATAGTGCGAACGCGTCTCACCCCGCCAATAAGCGCGGTGATCCGTTTCTATCTTCATGACCGGCGTATAGTCAAACCGAAAGCCGCCTCCCAGATTCGAATCGCTCCGGCTGTAGCCCGACGAGGAATCCATCGCTTCGCTGGGAGGGACGGTGACGCCCTTCCCTGTGGTGAAAGCCATCGGCTCTCCCCGGGATGCGCGCCAAGCGGTATACGGGTCGGTCACCATCGGTCCGACCTCGGGCATGAGCGATCCGGCGAGCACCGTCACCCCGATTAAGGAGGCGACCGTCATGGCGATGGAAGCCGGATATTCCGCCAAATGCCGCCAAGCGGTCGGATCTTTGTGCCGCAGCTGCGCGAAATGATTGAGAATGAGCAGCAGCAGCCCGCAGCCGACGATTGCGGCCACTTGCGGCCACAGATAGATGGACGAGAACGAGTCGCGGATGCAGAGCGCAAGCACGCTGACCACCAGCAGGATATATACCCGCCACTTTACCTCCACCCACCAAATAACCGTCACGTACACGACCCAGGCACCCATGCCGAACCACAAATACGGCGTAAGCTCGTACAGATTCAAGAACAGCTTCGAGCTCAAAAAGCTGGACGCCTTGATCGGCTCGATCTCTTCAAATTGCTCGAGCACGAGCACGTTGATGACCACGACGGAGACCAGTTGCAAAATGCCGCGAACGATCCAATGCAACCGCGTCAAATGCTCGAACGCAAAGATCGCCAGAAGCGTCAGCTTCACGATGACGACCGTCTCCGGAAGCCAGAAGCCGTCTTCTTTGGCGAACCAGTATACGAACTGGAGCAAAATCAAGCCAGATAACAGCACCGACAAGCGGTGGGGCCATTCGTCCCACAGCAGACGCTTAAGCCACATTCGCTGCTGCTTCATCCCTTCCGACCTCCCAACAGCCCGGGCAGCTCCGACAGCTGCCTTACGGCATAACAGGGAATGCCCCGCGTATGCAAATCCTTCACCCAAATCTCTTTTTCCCGGGCGGCGCCGATCCAGAGGTGGCAAGGATTCATCTGCTGCTGCTTCAGCCAGGCAAGCACCTGCAGCATCGGTTCACCGGACATCGGGCTGATCAGCGTAACGAAGCCGCCGGGTACCAACTGATGCACTTTGGTTTTGAGCACATGGCGGATATCATGGTCGCCGTCGGCTTCCACATCGATGAAATGCTTCTGCGCCGCCTGATACAGCGCTTGCCCGGTCTTGGGCTCAAGATAGACGTCGTCTGCGCCTGTAGAGACAAGCCCGAGCGCAAGCCCCCGTTCCGAGCCGTATTGAAACAAGGACGCGGCTACGGATACGGCCAATTCGAACTGATCGGGGTCATCGTAGGCTTGCCCCGCCCGGTCGAGAATCAAGTACGTTTTGGGCAGCGATTCGCGCTCGAATTCCTTCGATTTCCAGGTGCCGGTCTTGGCGGTCGCATTCCAATGAATGCGGGAGAGGCGGTCTCCGTAAATATACTCGCGAACCCCGTTGATCTGCGTCGTCTCCCGGACCGCCCGGGTCGTGGACGAGTGGTGGCTCGTTCCTTTCATCATTTGGTTGTTCTGCTGCCATTCCCGGATCGGCACGGTCTGCGGCAGCACGGCGATGCTCTGGGGCAGCTCCAGACCGCCCTTGTGCTCGAACAAGCCGAAGACGTCCTCCGTCACGCATTCCGTCTGTCCGAACGTATAGCGCCCCCGGCGCATAGCCGGGGTCCGGTATTCCCATTCCGCGCGCCGCCGCCAGTCGGGAACGACCGTCGCTTCGAACGTCAGCTCGCGCCCGCTTTTGTGAACCAAGCGGTCCTTGATAAACAAATAGGGGATCGGCCATATGCCCGGAATTTGCAGCTGAATCGTTACGCCGAGCGAGCTGCCCGCCGGCAGCAAAGAACCATAATCGCCGCTGGACAGCGTGCGTACGCCTTGGGTCCGCTTAATGCCGCTCCACTGCCCCAGCAGCAAATAAACGCTCAGAATCGTCATCATCACGAACAGCATTAAAGCGAGCTTGCCGCCCTGAAACAGCAAGAAGCCGAGACTTCCTGCAAAAGCCGTCGCCACCGCCCAAAATTTGCGGCTGAACCGCGGCCTGAACGGGAGCCTGTGAGCGAAGGAAGGTTTCATCATGCTCACTTCTCCCAACGTACCGGCACTTTCACCTGCTGCACGACCGATTGCAGGACGGATTGCACCGTAGCCCCCTCCATCCGGGCTTCGGCCGTCAGCAAAATCCGGTGGCCGAGCACGTACGGCACCAAAAATTTAATATCGTCCGGGATGACATAGTCCCGTTCCTGAATTAACGCAAGCGCTTTGGAGGCCTGCACGAGTGCAAGCGTCGCCCGCGGGCTGGCGCCGAGATAGATCGAGCCATGCTCGCGCGTCAGGCGGGTGACGGCGACCAGATAAGCGGCAACCGCTTCGTCGAGATGCACCTGCTTGACCTGCTTCTGGATCGCCAAAATCTGCTCGCTGTCCACGACCGGCTCCAACTCTTCAAGCGGATGGACGACGCTTTGCGCCAAAATCATCTTCGTTTCCGTATCCGCATCCGGGTAGCCGAGACTGAACTTCATCATAAACCGGTCCAGCTGGGCTTCCGGCAAAATGTACGTGCCCTCGAAGTCAATCGGATTTTGCGTTGCCAGCAGCAGGAACGGCTTCGGCAGGTCATACGTTTCCCCGTCGACCGTTACATGGCGCTCCTCCATCGCTTCGAGCAGCGCGGATTGCGTCTTGGTCGTCGCCCGGTTAATTTCGTCCGCCAGCAAAATATGCGTCATAATCGGTCCGGGACGGAAAATAAATACCTCGTCCTTCGGATGATAGATCGAAACCCCCGTAATATCGGTCGGTAGAAGGTCGGGATTGCATTGAATACGGCGGAACTGGCCGCGGATCGATTTGGCAAGCGCTTTGATCAGCACCGTCTTGCCGGTGCCGGGCACATCCTCAAGCAGCACATGGCCTCCTGCCAGCATGGCGGTCATCAGCAGCACAATCTCGTCCGTTTTGCCGAGGATGCAGGATGCCAAATTCGCTTGTATGCGCTTCAAGGCTTGAATATCTTCTCGTATCATCGTTTCCATCGTCCGGGCCTCCTCGAAATGTTATCGTACAAAGTATATACGTATGAACGGGAAATAAAGTTGTCAAAAATGGTTCCATATGGGGAAAATAACGTCAAATTGCAACAAAATGTAACAAATTCGGAATGATCCCTCTCACGGGTTCGGTTAACGA
This sequence comes from Paenibacillus tyrphae, assembly GCF_000722545.1. GTDB lineage: Bacteria > Bacillota > Bacilli > Paenibacillales > NBRC-103111 > Paenibacillus_G > Paenibacillus_G tyrfis. Next base: position 214,248 of record NZ_JNVM01000004.1, on the reverse strand, counting down.
GCAAGGAAGCAAAGTCTATTCTTTTATTGTACAGGATTCAAAAAACGGCGTATACGGATAAAACCGATGAAATTGTTCGGTGAAATGCAAAAAAAGCCCCGGAAAATCGCCGGGGCACGCTCGGACGGGCCGTGACACAGGTCCGCTCAGCCTTGCGGTCTGAACACGAGCGCCGCAAGAAACGAAAAGATGATGGCCGCCGAGATGCCCGCACTCGTCACCTCGAAGATGCCGGTAATAATGCCGACCACCCCGTGCAATTTAAGCTCGGCTAAGGCGCCGTGGACGAGCGAATTGCCGAAGCTTGTGATCGGTACGGTCGCCCCCGCCCCGGCAAACTCGATAAACCGGTCGTACAGGCTCTTATTGCCGATCGGAATGCCGTCGACAATCGCTCCTGCGACGACCAGCGTGCTCATCGTATGCGCGGGTGACAGCCGCATGACGTCAATCAGCAGCTGCCCGATTACGCAGATGGCCCCGCCAACGATAAACGCCCAAACAAACTGCATCCAATCCATAGTCTAACGCACCTCGCTTTCGATCGCTACCGCATGGGCGATGCAGGGAATGCTTTCTCCTTGCTGGAAGGAAAGCGGAGACAGCAGCGCTCCTGTCGCCACCACAAGCACCCGCTTCAGCTCCCCCTTTTTCACGCGCTTCAAAATATGACCGTAGGTGACGACGGCAGAGCAGGCGCACCCGCTGCCGCCGGCCTGCACGTTCTGTTTCTCCCGGTCGAAAATCATCAGGCCGCAGTCTTTATAGGACGTTTGATGGATCGGCACCTTGTGCTTCTCCAGCAGCTCGCAGGCGATTTCGTAGCCGACCTTCGCCAAATCGCCGGTCACGATCAGATCGTAATAACCCGGCTCCCGCTGAAAATCGCGAAAATGCGCCTGCAGCGTATCGACCGCCGCCGGGGCCATCGCAGCCCCCATATTGAACGGGTCCTTGATGCCCATGTCGATGACACGGCCGATCGTCGCCCCGGTCACGACCGGACCCTTGCCGTGGTTCCCCACAACGGCGCAAGCTGCGCCCGTTACTGTATACTGCGCGGTCGGCGGCTTCTGCGAGCCGTATTCCGTCGGATAGCGGAACTGCTTCTCCGCCGTGGAGTTATGGCTGCAGGTGCCGGCCATGACATGGTGGCCGAAGCCGGAATCTACGATCAGCGACGCGACGGCAAGTCCCTCCATCGAAGTCGAGCAAGCGCCGAAGATGCCGAGGTACGGGATTTGCATCGTCCGGACCGCAAAGCTGTTGCTGATAATCTGGTTCAGCAGGTCGCCCCCGACATAGAACTGGATATGCTCTTTGGTCAAGCACGCATTTTCGATCGCCAGCTTCGCCGCTTCCTCCAGCATATTTTTCTCGGCCTTCTCCCAGCTGTCCTGGCCGATCGTCGTATCCGCGTGCACAATGTCGAATTCGTTGCCGAGCGGTCCGCTGCCCTCGTCCGGTCCGACGATCGTAGCCGTCCCCCGGATGACCGGCCGCTTCTTGAATTCCCAGCTTTGGGCTCCCTTCAGCATCTCATTTGACCCCCAATCCGAACAGCCAGTGAATGAGCCCGATCACAAATGCGGATACCGTCCCGTAGACGATAACCGGGCCTGCCAGCTTGAACATGTTACCTCCGACGCCCAGCACGTAGCCTTCGCTTTTATGCTCCAGCGCCGCGGAGCACATCGAGTTGGCAAATCCGGTTACGGGGACGGCGGAGCCCGCCCCCGCCCATTGGGCGATTTTGTCGTATACGCCGAGGCAGGTCAGAACGACAGATAGGAAGATCATGACCGCTACCGTCGGATTCCCCGCCGTTTTTTCGGTAAATCCGAACCAGTAAATAAAAAATTGGGTCACGAATTGTCCGATCAGACAGATGAACCCGCCCACAATAAAAGCGCGAAAGCAGTTTTGGAGCACCGGACGCGCCGGCTCTCTCTTTTTCGCAAGTTCCTGATATTCCTGCTGGGTCCAGGTCAATTTTTTCATTTTGGACTTTGTGGTCATGCTCGCTGTTCCTCCCGCATGGTTTTTATCGCTTCAACAGAGGTTCGGCCTGCTCCAAGATCCGGTTCATCTCCTTCGCGCAGCTCTCGTACACGCGCTTCGCGCCCTCGTTCTTAACCGCCAGAGCGTACAACGACAAATCCGCTTCGCATTTCTTGAGCGTTGCAAACAACAGCGGCTTTGACACATCGTCAGGCACTAGAAGCATGTCGTCGTACAAATCGACGTGCAGCCCCCCGTATGCATCCACTTGACCGAGAAACACGTTCTCCAAGGTCACGCCTATTTTTTCCAGCTCCGTGAAGAGCCATTCCCGGCTTAGTCCTGCGGTGGCCAGCGGCTCGTCCATTATGTTGCCGTCGATAATGACCGCTTGCGACTCGCGTTCGGGCGCCGTTTTGATTCCGAGATGCTTCGCCGTGAGCGGTTGATTTTCTTTTTTCAGCAGCACGCTGACTTCCCCGCTCGGTTCCAGCATGGCAAACTCCACGTCGGCCACGTTAAATACGCTTTTGGCCCGCAGCTGCTCCAGCAGCTCGTCGGCGGTATAGCGTTCCTTCTTCAAATTGTCCTCGAGAATTTTGCCTTCCTTGATGAACACCGTTCCTTTTCCCTCGAACCAGTCCCGCAGCCGCTTGCTTTTCAGCGTCAGCATCTCCAGCAGCAGCGGAACCGCGAACCAGAGCAGCAAGGCGATAAAGCCGTGCATGTAGTTCGCTTCGACGTCGGTGGACATAAAGCCCGCAACCTCGCCAAGGGTAATTCCCGTTATGTATTCGAAGAAGGTCAATTGAGATATTTGCTTTTTCCCCAAGATTCGGGTCATCAAAAACAAGATCGCGATCGTCAAAAGCGCCCGAAAAAAAATGTGCATCCAATCCTGCAACGAATCCCTCTCCTTTTCCGCGCGAGCTTAGCTTTCTTGGTGTAACGAGATCAATTAAATTATTTGCCGAAACGGAAGAGTTATGGCAGGTAGTTATTGACATTCATCAGCATCCCCATAATCGCGCACATTATCATTTGTGGAGGTGATAATGATGACCGTGGCAAGCCAAGTGAAAACGACGCTAGCTTCGCTGAAAAGCGCACAAGCCAGCTTGGAAACGTTCGCGCTGGGCACGCAAAATCAGGAAGCCAAGACGCTGTTCCAAAATTGCGCGCAGCAAACGCAGCAAATCGTTGACCAAGTCAGCTCGCGTGTGCAGCAGCTCGAGAACGAGGAGCCCCAATATAAAGGGTTTTAAGGCATGACAAAAACAGCCCGGTCCGTTTCTCCCAAACGGCTCCCGGGCTGTTTTTACTGCGCTTTGTATTCCCGCGCCGGTGCTCATGTACAGCGGTTTGCATCAGGCCAACACCATCAAAACGATCAGCAGCAAAATAAATAAGATCAGAATGAGCAGCAAGGGAGTGAACAATCCCATCGGCATCGCCCCTATCCGGATGGTTTGCAATCGTCCCTTCATGCTATGCCCGGTTAAAATAAATGGCACGGACAAAAGCCCATCTCTATCCTAAAGTGAAAATAAGTGCTATAATATTAGCATTGTTCACGTGAACATTAATCGATTTTCGGGAGGACTACCGATATCATGACGATTGCAACCAAGGAGCAGTTGACCGCCTTTGTGACCGAAACGGTGCGCACCACCCCGGTCACCGATATTCATACCCATCTGTTTGCCGAATCGTTCGGAGACCTGCTGCTGTGGGGAGTAGACGAGCTGCTGACGTACCATTATCTGATCGCCGAAACGTTCCGTTTCCGTCCGGATTTGTCTTACGACGCTTTCTGGCAGCTATCCAAGCAAGAGCAGGCCGACTTGATCTGGCGGACGCTGTTTATCGATCATTCGCCTTACAGCGAAGCGTGCCGCGGCGTCGTCACGGTATTGAACCGGCTCGGCTTCGATCTGGCGAAGCGCGACCTGGAGGAGTACCGCGCGTATTTCCGCAGCGTCAGCGCCAGCGACTACATCGACCGTATTTTGAAGCTCGCGAACGTGAAGACAGTCGTGATGACCAACGATCCGTTCGATGCTTACGAACGCGGGAAATGGGAGTCCGGCACAAGCCAGGATCCCCGCTTCCTGGCTGCGCTGCGGATTGATCCGCTGCTTAATCTGTGGGACAGCTCTTGGAGCAAGCTCAAAGAGCAGGGCTATGAGGTCAGCGCCGACTTGTCCGGCGGCACGCTCGCCGAAATCCGCCGCTTCCTTAAGGATTGGATTGCCCGAATGAATCCGCTGTATATGGCCGTTTCGCTGCCAAACGATTTTGCGTATCCGGAGGATTCCGCACGCGTCCGCATCATCGACGAGTGTATCGTGCCGGTTGCACGGGAAGCGGGAATTCCGTTTGCGATGATGATCGGCGTGAAGCGCAAAGTCAACCCGTCCCTGAAGGATGCGGGCGACAGCCTTGGCAAAAGCGACATCGGCGCGGTCGAGCGAATCGTCAGCAAGTATCAGGACGTGAAATTTCTGGTTACGATGCTGTCCCGGGAAAACCAGCACGAGCTCGCCGTCACCGCGCGGAAAAACCGCAATCTGCTCGTGTTCGGCTGCTGGTGGTTTCTGAACAACCCGAGTCTGATCGAGGAGATTACGCGGATGCGGCTTGAGCTGCTTGGCGGCAGCGTCATTCCGCAGCACTCGGATTGTCGTATTCTGGATCAGCTCTTGTACAAATGGGATCACTCGCGCGCGATTATCGGCAAAGTGCTCTGCGATAAATACAGCGACCTGTTCGACGCCGGCTGGCGGCTGGAGGAAGAGGAAATCCGCCGCGATATCGAGGATCTGCTCGGCGGCGTATTCTGGAAGTTTCTCGGCAAGCCGGACCCTGCGGCCTAATATCGGTTCTTCGATTATCATAAGAGACGGTCTTCTGCGCGGCGCAGGGGCCGTCTTTTGCATACGTCAGACAAGGTTGGAATCTTTGTTTTCCATGATCTTCCTGATCGTAGGAATCCCGGGCAAACAGGATGACAAAAAGCTTCCTGAACCCTAAGGGCGGGAAGCTTTTTGGTATGCAAGGAGGGCGAACGCCTGCAGCGGCCGTTGGTGGTTAGCCGTCAGGTGTTTGTTTTTGTTTCTGCTTTAGTAAATGCAAGAGCAGCGCCAAAGGTAACGGACAGTCATGGAGCGCCGCGAAATTCCGCGTTTTCTATCGGACGGGTAACTAGGAAAAAGGACCCCTTGCGGAGTCCTTTCCAACGGTGAACGATTTTTGGTATTTTGCCTTGAACCTCGCCTAAAGCTCGGGTCTTACCTCATTCACGATCGCAGTACGTGTACTACTCTAACGTGTCTTTGGCACATCCCTCCGCTTCTATCTCGATTCGGAAGCAACTTCCCCGGTATTTCTCGTTGAACGGTTCAACGGAACCACACCTCTCTTTTCACCGTTGATTGTAGCATGTCCCGCCTGCGACTTTTTTATTCCATGCTTTAAAAAAAAGTCGGTTTCATGCCCGTTCAATCCCGTACGATAACCACCGTACCGAGCGGGATGTGGCGGTACAGCCACTCGACGTCTCGATTGTGCATGCGGACGCAGCCCGACGAAGCGTTGCTGCCGATCGAGTACGGCCGGTTCGTTCCGTGAATGCCATAACGATACCCTCCCGAGCCCGGAACGTTGATTCCCATCCAGCGCGTCCCCAGCGGATTTCGCGGGTCACCGCCAGGAATTTGCTTCCGTACGTACCACGGCTTCACGATTTTGGTCACAATATGGAACGTCCCCGTCGGCGTCATGTCCTTCGTCCGTCCTGTCGCAACGGCAAAGCCGTATGCCGCCCTCCCGTTCACGATGACGGTCAGCCGGTTCTCCGATTTATCGATCAACAAATATACGCCTTCCTCCTCTAAACCGGCCGGGGGCGACGTCCCTGTGGAAGGCGCCGGGTCCGCTCCCAGTACGCTTCCTGCCGGCCAGACGCCGAATAAAAGCATCAGGAGAAAAAGGGATATTCTCAACAGCCATCATCCTTACTCTTTCGTGATGAAGTCACACGCCGTTTTAGTGTGCTCCAACGCGCAAGCCGCCTATTCACCCGTTTAAACCGTTCCCGGCGTCCGTCAGATCCGGCATACGTCAAGCGGACACTCGGCACAGCGAACCATCGCCTGGAAGAAGGATAGATTCGTGACCACGAATCTTCCGTTCTCCGATTCGATGGCCCCGGCTGCTTTATATTCGCTAAGCATCCGGTTTACTACCTCCCGGGTCGAACCGATCATGTTCGCCAGATCCGTATGCGTCAATTTGATCGTGATGCGAATCCCCCGTTCATCCTTTTCGCCATAAGAGTGGGTCAAGCGGATCAAGGTGGAGGCGAGCGCGCCGTTCTTGCCGAACAGCAGCAAATCCCGGAATTTGGTCTGCATGAATCGCTGCATCTGACTCATCCATTTGAATAGCTGCAGCGCCATATCGCCGTGCTTCCAGATGAGGATTTCCAAGTCTTTGATCAGAATGACGCCAAGCGACGCATCTTCCATCACAATGCCGTCATATCCGTAAGACTGCGGTTCGCAGCTTCCGAACTCGCCGAACAGATCGCCGGGCTGCGCCACTTGCAGAATGAGCGCTTTGCCGTCCTCCGTCGATTTGCTCAGCTTCACCGTACCCTTATGAACATAGTACAGCCTGTCCGCCGTATCCCCTTCCCAAAACAAATACTCGCCCTCCGCCGCTTTTTTCGGGTACATGATTTGTGTGAGCCGTTCCATGTTTTCACCCGACAAAAACTGCGGAATGTGATGAGCGGCTTCCGGCGTCGTCCGGTTAGCGGTTTCCATATACACCATCCTTATCCAGGAAACTCCTTATGATAATTGATGGTATCAAATCATTATTAGATAAATGTTAGAATTCATTTAGACATTTGTTTTATTTGCGTAACATCGTAGCGAGCGTCAATGCAGGCTGCCTTTACGCAAGCCGGAGGGCGGGCAGCCAAATCTTTTCTTGAAAGCTCGTTCGAAATGCGTCAGCGTGTTAAAGCCTGAAGCGTGGCATACTTCCGTCACCGGCAGGTCGCTTGCGGCCAGCAGCGATTTGGCAAACGTCAGACGCAGCTCCTGCAGGTAGCTCTGAAACGAAATGCCGCTCAGCTTGCGGAACGTATGGCTGAAATAATTGGGCGTCAGCTTCGCCTGCCGGGCGACTTCCTCCAGCGTCAGCGCTTCCCGGAAATGATGGTGAACGTACATAAGCGCTTTCTGCATGCCCGGGTGCGCCGATCGTAAAGCCTCTCGAATGCCCGAATCCGACGACCCGCGATCCTGCCGGCACTGCCTCGCAAGCCCGACCAGCATGCGCGTCAGCGTCGCTTTAATCATCAAGCTTCCGCCCGGCCGCGAATCGTTGAATTCCGCAAGGACACGATCAAATTCTGCCTGCATGCCGCTTGCCTCCGCAGCGTCGAGCCTTGTCTGAAGCTTCAGGATACCGGGAAACAGCAGCTCGCGCAGTTCGTCCGTCAGCACCTCCTCCAGAAAAACGAGGTTGAGAATTTCCATCGTTTCTCCGGGAGCCAGCTCGATTTCATGAAAGTCTGCGGGCGTCAGCAGAAACATGCTGCCGGGTTCAAGCCCATGCGGCTCTCCATTCACGATGTTGGTTCCGCGGCCGGACCGGACGAAGCACAGCTCGTAAAATTCGTGCCAATGCAGGTCGACGCGTCCGGCAACCGATTGACGGTAAACATGAAAAGGAGCGTTCGGCGCCACATAGTGCACGCTCCGCAACCGCTCCGGTTGTTTGGGTCCCATGACGGCCCTCCCGCTCTCATCTAAGAGTTCATTGGATAAGTCCCATTATACAGGAACGAACGGGTTTCCTGCGATGTCTTTGCCGCGCGCCAGCCATATTTTGAAGTTCGGATTTTTCTCGGGCAGCACCTTCAATTCCGTGGAAAAATAACGCATCGTGTAGCCGCAGCGGCGGTGCGGACTTGTATTCGGGGCGGCACCGTGAATAATCCGCGAATCGTGCAGCGAGCATTCGCCCCGCTCCAGCTCGAAGTATACTGCATTCCGGTCGTCAATTTGTTTAATTTGCGTCGGAAACAAGTTCCGTCCGCCGTCCACCGTCTCATACTCGGAAAATCCGTTCCGGTGCGTGCCGGGAATGACGCGCATGCAGCCATTGTCGCGGTTGCTGCGGTCTATGGCCAGCCAGACGGTAACGATTTTGTCATAGCCGCTGAGCCGCCCGTTCCAATAGGCCGAATCTTCGTGCCACGGCGTCGCCCGGCCGGTGTATGCATCCTTGCATATAAAATGGCTGGACCACAGCCCGATATTCGGACCGATCAGCGGCTCCACCAGGTCCAGCACCTCATCCGCAAGCAAAAATTTCAGCAGCCGCTCCTCGCGAAAATGCGGCGTATCCAGCTCGTCGGACAGCTTGCTTCCCTTTTGCGCCAGCTGCTCCTCGAAGATCGAGGTCAGTTCCTCCAGCTTTTCTTTCGAAAACAACGGCTTGTGGTGCAGCAGATAGCCGTTCTCGGCATAAAACGAAACCTCTTCTTGGGTTAACAAACTCATGAGTAACCGCCTCCTGTCAGCGTTCGGGTATATCCTGACTATAGGCTGTCGGGGCCCGGATTGGCTCATCGTTTGTTACGAAGTAGTACGCTTATCTTCCGATCGCAAGATTTCCCAGGCTTATGCAATCAGAACAACGGCAGATGGTGAGGAATATACGGTTGCCTGGTTTGGAGACGACAGCAAAGATTTGTCGCTGCTCGAAGAGAACCCCAGATTCGTGAAGTTCCACATCACCGAAATCGAAGGCCGGGCCAGCGGCGATTCGCTGCGAAGCTTGAGTATCAGCCCGAGCGTCGGTCTGGTCGAGACGGCGGATAAAGAGCGGCAGCCCGCGGGGATTTACTGGCTGGAGCAGCTGTATTCCGCCTCGAAGTAACGGGGTCCTCATCCTTACGAGTCCATGCAAAAAGGGAGCCACATAGAGTGACTCCCACGAATAGTAGAGGCCAGGCCGCCAGTTGTCGGTGCTGCCCTTTTTATAGTTGCGCTACCCGATCCGTTCCACGACGACTTCGCCGAGCAGCCGCTTGACGTCCTCCGGCTCGACGTAGCCCGCTCGGGCCGTCAATGCATTGGCTGTCCCGGAAGCGGTCGCCAGTCTGAGGCACTCCTCGACGGGAAGCCCTTGCGCTGTGCCGATAGCCATCCCCGCCACGTAAGCATCCCCACAGCCGACGGCATTCACCGCTTCGACCTTTGGGGCGTGCACCCGGTAGCAAACGCCGTGAAAAGCGGCCAGCGAGCCTTGCGCTCCCATCGATACGCTGATGCACGGAATGCCGGTCTCGTTCAGCCGAAGCAAGCCTTGCTTGAGCGCATTTTCGTCCTCGATCGAATGGCCGAGCCATTGCGCGACTTCATCCTCGTTCGGCTTGATGAAGTAAGGCTTCGCTTCTGCCCCCCGCAGCAACGCTTCCCCGCTCGTATCCAAAAATACGACGGCGCCCTGCCTTTGAGCGATCTCGATCAATTCCGCATAAAAGGACTTTGGCACGCCGGCGGGAAGCGAGCCGCTGAAAGCGACGACCTTCGCCCGCGCGGCAAGCAGCGCAAGCTTTTGCCGCATGGCCTCCATCTCCTGCCCGGCGATCGTCGGTCCCGGCTCCAGCAGCTCCGTCGACACGCCGTCTTGATCCATGATGTTCAGACAGATGCGGGATTCGCCCTCGATCTTCACGAAGTCATGCACAATGCCCTGCCGCGTCAATCCGCGTTCGATAAAATCCCCGTTGCTGCCGCCGGCAAATCCGGTCGCCAGCACGGGAACGCCTTGCAGCGCGACGACGCGGGCGACGTTGATCCCTTTGCCTCCCGGCTCCGCGTATACCCGGTCCACCCGGGAGACCTGCCCTGCGGCCAGCGCAGGCAAATGATAGGTCTTATCGATGGCCGCATTCAAGGTGACGGTGACAATCATCGGAGGTTTCCGGCTTTGCCGATGCAGCCGACCATGCGCATTTTTTCAATCGCCGCTTCTTTTACGGCCTTCTTGGCCGGAATCATATATTTGCGCGGGTCGTTCTCCTGCGGATTGTTCGCAAACACGGCCTTGATCGCGTCGGAGAAAACGATACGGATCTCGGTGGCAATGTTCATTTTGGCCATGCCGAGCGAGACGCAGCGCTTCACCTGCTCTTCCGGAATGCCGGAGCCGCCGTGCAGCACGAGCGGTACCGAGACGACCTCGGCAATGCGCCGGATGCGGTCGAAATCGATCTTCGGCTCGCCTTTGTAAATGCCGTGAGCCGTACCGATCGCAGGCGCCAGCGTATGAACGCCGGTCCGCTCGACGAATTCGGCGCATTCCTGCGGGTCGGCCATCAGCGCTTCGTGCTCGGCCACGACGATATCGTCTTCCACGCCGCCCACTTTGCCGAGCTCGGCTTCGACGTTGACGCCGGCTGCGCTCGCCACTTCAACGACTTGCTTCGTCAAGCGTACGTTTTCTTCGAAAGGCAGCATCGAAGCGTCGATCATCACCGACGTATATCCGGCTCGGATGCACTGCACGATCGTTGCAAAGTCCGTACAATGGTCCAGATGAAGCGCGATCGGCACCCGGGAACGGTTGGCCGCAACCGTGGCTGCCGCCGCGATATAATCGGGACCGAGATGCTTGACCGTCCCTACCGTCGATTGAAGAATTAAAGGCGATCCGGTTTCTTCTGCGGCGTCGACGACCGCTTGCAGCATCTCCAGCGTATGCACGTTGAATGCGCCGATTCCGTAGCCGCCCGCGCGGGCCGCTTCCAGCAATGAGGTGGATGATACTAATGGCATATCGATGTCATCTCGCTTCCGGCTAAATTTTGACCACTTGCGTCAGGTTGCGGGGCATATCCGGGTCCACGTTGCGTTTCATGGCCGTATAGAAGCCCAAATATTGCAGCGCCGGCAAATAAAGCACCGTCCGGGCATCGTCGCTCATCTCCGCTCCGCCGACTTCGAATACCGCATCCGCGAACGTGGTGTCTTCCCCGGCCTTCGCCGTGACGAGCAGCACGAATGCGCCGTACTCCTGCATTTCCTTGGCGACCTTCAGCTCGTAATCGCGCGCTTTCTCGGACAGCAGCAGGCAGACGAGCGTACCCGGCTCCACAATCGACTTGGGACCGTGGCGGAACTCCAGCGTACCGTACGCTTCCGTCCAGACGTAGGACATTTCTTTGATTTTCAAGCTCGCTTCCAGCGCAATGCCGTAGTACGTGCCCATGCCAAGGTAAATGACCTTTTGAAAATCGTTCGTGTCGACCAAAGGTTTAATGAAAGCGTCGGCGGCTTTGACGACTTGATCGTCCGTTTGAGCGACCGAAGCAAGCTGTTCGAATTGATCCTGCTTGCCCGCCGCCTTGGCGATCGCCGCGTGCATCAAAAACGTCATACTGCTGAACGATTTCGTCATAACGGTGCTCGTTTCTTTCCCGAGCGGGGACACCAGGCAATCCGCCAGCTTCGCCATGCTGCTCTCTTCGTAGCAGGTGATACCCGCGACCTTCACGTTAGGAAGCGGCTTCACGGCTTCCAGCGCCAGCAGCACTTCCGTCGATTCGCCCGATCTCGATACGCCGATAACCAAATAATTGCGGTTCGGAGGGAGCGTCTGCTCGCGGAACAGGAACACCTCCGAGGAAGGATAAGCCGTTGCGCTTTTACCCAGCCATGTCCGGTAGACGGACGCCATCGCTAGTGCTTGATAATAGGATGAACCGCTGCCGATGAACACCGTCTCGTCCGTTTCCGAATCGAGGAGATGCTTTTGAACCCAATCTCCCTGCTGCTGAAGCTGTGCCAGCGCCGCTTTCAGCGCCTCCGCCTGTGCCGAAATTTCAGGATACGTATATTGACCGAATGGCTTCACAATATTACCCCTTTCGTCTTATTAATGATAATATAAATCATAATTTTGATTTTTTCAATCATTTTATTCGAACATTATGAGCTTATCAGGGAACGAAAAAAGCCGGAGACAAGGAGCCGTCGTCCGGACTGTGCGGGGACTTTGTTCCTGTCCCGTTTTATGAGCCGTCATCCATTTTAGATCTCTTGTAAGCTAGCGGTGTAATCCTCATGGACTTGCGGAATTGATCGATAAAGTAGCTTGTACTATTAAACCCTACTTGGTAGGCGACTTCCGTCACATTCGATTCCGCTTGCTGCAGGAGGACTAAGCTTTTTTGGATTCGATATTCCGTTACGTAGCTTAGCGGCGTCGTCTTCAGAATTCGTTTGAAATAGCGGCAGCATTCGGAGCGGCTCAATTGGCCGGCTCTGGCGATGTCATCCAGCTTGATTTTCTCGGCATAATGGGTATGAATCCATTGCAGCATTTGCTTGATTCGCTGATTCTTCTGCATTTCCGTCCGGTCGTATTCCGGCTGAAAGCCATTCATAATGAGGGTTTGCCAAATTAACGTCAGCTGCACGGTGATACTGATTTCATAGAACGGCGGTTTTTGCCGAAGCAATCGATGGATGCTCAGGATGGCATCCAAACTATTTTTCCGCCAAGGGTCACTAGGATGCAAATGTAAGTATGAAAGATTTGTCGCTTGAATATAAGGATATACAAAGGTCGTGTAAAGCTCTTGCGATAATACGAAATGGGGAGAAACATTCAAGCAAATGTAGACGCAGCCCGATTGATCCTTCTCTTCCGCCGTGTGCAGGCAGCCGCTATTGATAAACAGCCCCTCGCCCTCCCGAACCGTTACACGATCTTCGTTGATTTGAAAAAGCGCTTCTCCTTTTACAATCAGCACCAGTTGAATTTCCTCATGCCAATGAAGCGGGATATAGCCGTGTATATTTTGATTAATTGTGGTTTCGTAGCATGCCATCGGCAGCACGACCGTCCGGTGTTCGGTCAGTTCCTTTAAGCTTGGGTCAATCTTGAAATTTTTGATTTGCATGATGACTCCGACCTCAAAATCCTTATATTTATTTATCCGATTCTAATATCTTCAAAGCCCGATTTCTCCTATTATAACACTATTATTATATTTTAAGGTGGAGACTCGTTTATGGACAGACCTGCTAGAAGAAGAGGATTAATTCTCGTGATCACCGGAGCGGTATTATGGGGAATCAGCGGCACCGTCGCCAAAAAGCTGTTTCAACATTACGCCATCGAGGTCGATTGGCTGGTCACGACCCGATTGCTCATCGCCGGCATTTTACTCTTAACCGTGCAATTTTTTACAAAAGACCGTTCCCAAATCACCAGTGTCTGGAAAAACCGAAGGGCGGCCTTTAAACTGGTTATTTTCGCGTTATTTGGCACGCTCGCGGTTCAATATACGTATATGGCTTCGATCCAGCACGGCAATGCCGCCGTCGCTACGCTGCTGCAATATTTGGCGCCGGTCATGATTATTATTTATCTCGTCCTGAGAAAACAGACGGTTTTCACCGTACAAGATCTAGTAACCGTTTCTCTCGCTTTAGTCGGCTGCTTTTTATTATTAACCAATGGCTCTATCTCCCAGCTATCGGTGCCGACGCCTGCCATCGTTTGGGGAGTGTTATCCGGGGTAACGTTAGCGTTTTATACGGTATATGCGGTTCCTCTATTGAAGCAATACGATTCGCTTGTCATCGTCGGCTGGGCGATGATCATCGGGGGCGCCGCCTTAAGCTTTATCCACCCGCCTTGGCAGGCGAACTTTGCCGATATGCCGCTGGAAGCCTGTTTATACCTGGTATTCGTGATCGTATTCGGCACCATGCTCGCCTTTTGGTTTTATATCGAAAGCTTGCAAAGTCTTTCCCCCAAAGAATCGAGCCTCGTTGGCAGTCTGGAGCCGCTGGCGGCTGTGTTAACCACGGTTCTTTGGCTGAAAGAGCCGTTTGGATATTTTCAGTGGATCGGCACGTCTTGCATCATCGGGATGATTTTATTATTGGCTTTGAAAAAAGCCCCTACGAATCAAAAAACAAACGCCACCGTCTCTTGAGACAGCGGCGCTTGTCGCCTAACCGGCCAGATGGAAGCGTTCGGCCGTTATTTTTTCTCTTCGTCGCGGTGCGTTTCGAGCAGCGATGCGCCCGCAATGCCCGGATTCGTCATTTCATACGGGTCCAAAATCAAGTTCAGCTCGTCTTCGCGCAGCACATCGTACAAGAGGCAAAGCTCGCGGACCGAGCGGCCGGTTTCGATCGCTTCGCGGGCGATTCTCGCCACCGGCTCGTAGCCCAGATGCGGGTTCAGCGCGGTAATGATGCCGACGCTCCGCTCGACGTACTCTTTGCAGCGGTCGATATTCGCTTGGATGCCGTCGAGGCAGTATTTTTTGAACACCTTGAACACTTGGCTCATCATGCTGAGCGATTGCAGCAGGTTGAACACCAGCACCGGCTCCATGACGTTCAGTTCGAGCTGTCCCGCTTCGGAAGCCAAGCAAATGGTATGGTCGTTGCCGATCACCTGGAACGCCACCTGGTTGACGACCTCGCACATAACCGGGTTCACTTTACCCGGCATGATCGAAGAGCCCGGCTGACGCGCCGGCAGATTGATCTCGGACAAGCCGGTACGCGGACCCGAAGCCATCAGCCGCAGGTCGTTCGCCACCTTCGACATGTTGATCATGCACACCTTCAATGCCGCAGACACTTCCGTATAGGCGTCGGTGTTCTGCGTCGCATCGACGAGGTGCTCCGCGCTAACCAGCGGGAAGCCGGTCAATTCGGCCAGCAGCTCCGCCACGCGCTTAATGTAGCGCGGATCGGCGTTCAAGCCGGTGCCGACAGCCGTCGCACCCATATTGATCTCGTACAAATGCTGACGCGTCTGGGTAATCCGCTTGATGTCTCTCGCGAGCACCCGGCGGTAAGCTTCAAACTCCTGGCCGAGGCGGATCGGTACACCATCCTGCAGGTGCGTCCGGCCCATTTTGATCACGCCGTCGAATTCTTTCGCTTTGGCCTCAAAGCCTTCGTGCAGCTCGTTCATCACCTCAAGCAGTTGATCGAGCAGCGTCAGAACGGAAATATGAATCGCCGTCGGGAAAGCGTCGTTCGTCGACTGCGCCATGTTCACATGGGTATTGGGACTAAGGGTAAAGTAATTACCCTTCTCGCCCCCGAGCAGCTCGATGCCTCGGTTGGCAATGACTTCGTTCGTGTTCATGTTGATCGACGTGCCTGCCCCGCCTTGAATCGGGTCTACAATAAATTGATCGTGCCATTGTCCGGCGATGATTTCTTCGGCCGCCTGAACGATGACCTTGCCAAGGTTCGGATTCAGCTGTCCGATCTCCATATTGGCGACAGCCGCCGCTTTTTTGACCGTTGCCATGGCGACAATCAGCTCTTTATGAATCCGGTATCCGGTAATCGGAAAGTTTTCCACGGCCCGCATCGTTTGAACTCCATAATAAGCATGGACCGGTACTTCCTTCGTGCCCAAAAAGTCTTTTTCCACCCGATATTGTGCGCTGGTCATGACCTGTCTCCCCTTTGTGGCTGCGATAACTTGCAATGGGATGATCTTACAAGGAATGTCATCTCCATACGTTATTGTATCTCAATTTACCATTGGTTGAAAGGGCTTGACATCAGAAATAAAACGTTTCCATGCTTGGCCCGTCAATTTCCGCGAATCCATTGGTCCAGCTCCTCCCGGGACGGCAGGGCGGGAATGGCTCCCTTCCGGGTCGTCGTAAGCGCGCCAGCCGCATTGCCCGAGCGGCAAACCTCGCCGAGCTCTTCTTCCGTCAGCTCGTCAGGGCGCTTCCCGGATTCCATCAAGCGGAATAGCGCACCGGAGAAGAATGCGTCGCCCGCGCCGGTCGTATCAACGGCTTTCACTGCAAAGCCCGGCACCCGGCCCGTCCGCTCGCCCTGACGGTAAAAGCTGCCGTCCGGCCCCAGCGTCACGAAGATCAGCGGAGTACCGTACTGCTCCTGGAGCTGCCGGGTACCCGCCTCCAAATCCCGCTCGCCGGTCAGAAAATGCAGCTCCTCCTCGGAAAGCTTCAGGACGTCGCTGTAAGTCAGCCCTTCCAGAATCAGCCGCTTTGCACGGTCCAAATCCGGCCACAGCAGCGGACGCAGATTCGGATCGAAGGAGACGAGCTTGCCTTCCCGGCGAGCATAGGCAGCCGCGCGCAGCGTCGCCGAAGCCGAGGGCTCGTGCGTCATCGAGACGGAGCCGAAGTGAAACAAGGCGGCTTCCTCGATGCGCTTCCAGTCGATCTCTGACTCCTGTAGGAGCATGTCCGCCCCTGGGTTGCGGTAGAAGCTGAAAGAACGGTCTCCGCTGGCATCAAGGCTGACAAAGGCCAGCGTCGTACCGGCTTCTCCGGTAAATACCATGCCGCCCGTATCCACCCCGTGCTTCTCCAGCTCCCCCGTCAAAAAACGGCCGAAGGCATCCTCGCCGACCTTGCCGATAAATGCCGTCCGTTTGCCCAGCTTGGTCAGCCCCGCCATCACATTGGCCGGTGCGCCGCCGGGGTTTTGCTCGTAACGCGGCAGCCCCTGCTCGGATACCCCTGCGGGCGTAAAATCGATCAGCAGCTCGCCGATGGCGACGGCATCTAATCTATTCATGTCCATCCTCCGTCCATTTTATCAAATTCCGATCGGTACACGGAACCGGTTTCCGGCTCCGCAGACGTTTAATGAAAACGTTCCATTCCTATTTTAGTCGCAGGGAATTCTAGCCGTCAACGAACAATCCGCGCGGCTTAAAGTGCAAACAAGCTTCTTGTCTGATCCGGCGGCGGGAGTTCCGCACCGAGCAGCTTCCCCATGATGCCGACGATCGTGCCGGCTTTGGCGCGGATCTCCTCCTCGGTCCGGTCAAAAAAGCCCGGGTCGAACATGAACAAAATCGCCGTGAGCATGAATTCGGCCGTTTCCGCCGGATGCTCGACCTGAAACACGCCTTCCTTTACGCCCTGCTCAAGGATATGTGCGATCGGCAGCACCATCGCGGAAATTTTCCCGGACACGAACCGCTGATGGATCATAGCGTTGCTCTCGTGGTGCAGCACCTGCAAAAAATCCCGGTAATTCGGCAGGACGGCCGGACGCTCGAGCAGCGCCGCCACCAGCTTCCGGTCCGCAGCCACCCCGGGCTGCCCGGCAACCGAATTCACATATTCCATTTGCTCTGACAGCGAACGCTCGATCAGGGCGAGGATGACGTCGTCCTTCGTTTTGAAATAGTAATAAAACGTCCCTTGAGCGACCCCCACCTGTTTGACGATGTCGCTGACGGACGTCCGCTCGACGCCTTTATCGCCGAACAATTGCACGGCCGCGTCCAACAGCTCGTTCCTGCGCACTTCAGGGTCCTTCGTTATTCTGGCCATAAGTCGCACTCCTTTGCTAATTGAGAGAAATGCACGCTTCTCGTTTTAGGGTAATCTCCATAATTTCATTTTACTTATTGACTGACGATCGGTCAATCAACTATAATGCGTAATGTACTTAATTGACTGGGAGTCAGTCAAAAGTAAAAAGGAGTGATCTCATGAAATCCCGCATCATCTTGTATTTGATCGGCTTCAGCGCCTTTGTGGCGTCTTTGGCGCAAAATTTGTACTCTCCGCTGCTGGTGGAGGTTCAGGAAAAGCTGCACACGACGCAGGCGATGGTCAACCTGACCGTCACCGTATTTACCGTAGCGCTCGCGGTCATGCAGCTTGTCTTCGGTCCGCTGTCGGACCGTAAGGGCCGCAAAATCGTCCTGCTCCCGGCCATCGGCGTCTATACGCTGGCCTCACTTGGCTGCGCCTACGCCGCCTCGGTTGATGCGCTGCTCGTCTTCCGTCTGCTTCAGGGCATCGGTGCGGCGGCCGTTCCGGTCGTGGCGGCAGCCGTAATCGGCGATGTGTTCGAAGGAAAGGAGCGGGCCCAAGGGATGGCAACTTACCAGCTGATGCTCGGATTGTCTCCGGCCGTCGGCCCGTGGGTCGGCGGACTGATCGGCGGCCGTTACGGCTATGGAAGCGCGTTTTTGCTGCTGGGCGCCATATCGCTGATCCTGCTTGCAGCCAACGCTTTCCTGCTCCCTGAAACCCGGCCGAAAGCAACAGCCGTGCGTAAAAGCGTCGGTTGGAGCTCGTTTGTCCGTCTGGCCCGCCATCCCCGGGCGGCTGCCCTGCTGACTGTCGGGTTCGTGCAGTTTTTGGTCTACTTCGTCTTTCTCGTTTACATTCCGATCATCGCCCATCACCGCTACGGCTACGAGCCGGCGCAGACGGGAACGCTGATGCTGCTCATGGCGCTCTGCTCTATGATTGGAGTCAAGGCTGGAGGATGGGTCCAAAGCCGGTTCCCCGGAGAGAGCGGCTATTTATGGGGCTGCGCGGCCAATGCCGCGACCGTGCTGCTGTTCGCTTTCACGGCCGGGCTGTCGCTGCCCGTGCTGACTGCCGTGTTCTGCCTGTTCGGCCTGACGATGGGACTTACCATGTCGATGCCGGCCACGCTCCTTACGGAAATGTTCCCCGATGACCGCGCGACCGCCGTCGGCGTCTACAATTTTGTCCGCTATCTGGGCATGGCGGCAGGCCCGATGCTCGGATCGCTCCTTTTTGTCGGAGAAAGCATTCCGCTGCTGTTCGGCGTAAGCGCCGTCTTGTATCTGGGCGGAATCGCCGTAGGCGGCCGTCTCGCCGTCCGCAAAACGGGCGCAGCTTCTTCCTGAGCGTAAACGGCAAAAAGCGCCCGGCGATGGGCCGGACGCTCTTCTTTTGCTGTTATAGGCTTTTCATAAATTGATAAATCTTGTCCTGCATTCCCGGAAGCCCTTCGTGTCCGAAGTCCGGGTAAATTTCCAGCTGCACCGGCGACGTGACTTTGTTGATCGCGGCAAACTGTGTGGAAGGCGGGCAAATCGGGTCCATCAGCCCGATGCCGATCAGCAGCTCCGCCCGAATGCGGTGCGCCAAATGCTGGATATCGATGTAGCCGAGCTTGGTAAAAATCTCCTCTTCCCGTTTATGCTGCGGATCAAAATGGCGGAAATACGTGCGCAGCTCGGCATAGGCGTCTTTGGCTAAATCCATCTCCCATACCCGCTTGTAGTCGCTCAGGAACGGATATACCGGCGCAGCCTTACGAATCCGCGGCTCCAGCGCCGCGCAGGCCATCGTCAAGGCGCCGCCCTGGGACCAGCCCGACGCCCCTACCCGGTTCTCATCCACCTCCGGAAAGCTCATCACAATGGAAGCCAGCTGCGCCGTATCCAGGAAAATATGGCGGAACAGCAAATTGTCCGGCTCGCCGTCCAGACCGCGGATAAAATGGCCGTGATGCGTCGTTCCCTTCACCCCGCCCGTATCCTCCGACAAGCCGCCTTGGCCGCGCGCGTCCATGGCCGCAACGGAGTAGCCCAGCGCCGCATACTGCAGCTTATCCTGCCAATCGCCGGAATTTCCCGTATAGCCGTGGAATTGGAGCAGGGCCGGATGCGGACCGTCGGTTCGGGTCGGGCGCACATATTTAGCGTGAATCCGCGCGCCCCGGACGCCGGTAAAATACAAGTCGAAGCATTCCGCGAACGGCGTCGTGAACTCCGACGGTACTAGCTCGACCTGAGGATCGGTCGCCCGCATTTCCTGCAGCGCCGCTTCCCAGTATTCGTCCAGATCGTTGGGACGCGGATTGCATCCTTGGTACGTTTTCAGTTGGTCCAGCGGCATATCCAGCAGCGGCATCGTCGCACCATCCTTTTTTTACAAAGTGTGGAATTCACTTCTTATTCCCAATGTAATTCAGGACGGCCGGAATCTCAAGTCTCAACTCGGACTCTATCCTGTCTTTTTTTGATCCCTTCGGCCCGATTGATTATAATCGTTTTTTCCCGTTGACAGTACGAGCCGCCCAATGGTACAGTGACATTTGTAGATTATTTCCAAAGAAAGGATGGCTGCCAAATGATGCTGCTCGCCAGAGACCGAAAGTTTCGCGCACATCTTCAATACAACCGGATTGTTCGGTGCAGCCACTCCGCGCTGGAATCGTAACGGCTCGTTCGCCGTTCCGCGAATTTCTTCCGTACACGCGGCGCATGGTTACGCACCCTCGTAATCGTGCGCCTTTTTTATCGGTCCGCAGCAGTTAGAACCCGCTTATGGTGTTTGTTGCGAACAGATAAGCATCCTTGGATAGGGATGCGCTAAGGCATATCGCTTACGAGCGGTATGCCTTTTTTGGCGTCGTTTTCCAGGCGCTGCCGCATAACCATTTTTTAGAGGACCGGAAAGGAGTACACTCGCATGTTTATCGTATTGAAAAAGCTGCGCTGGTTTTTCGCCATGCATTGGAAGCGATACAGTTCCGCGGTCCTGTTGCTGCTAATCGCCGGAATTCTGGAGGTCATTCCCCCGAAGCTGATCGGCTATTCGATCGACGGCATTCATCAAGGGACGCTGACCGACGCTCAGTTTTATCAGGTGCTTGGTTTTTGGGCCGCAGCGGCTCTGTTGTGTTACGCCATCACTTACGTCTGGATGTATCAGCTGTTCGGCGGCGCCTTTGTGCTGGAGCGGCTGCTCCGCTCGCGTCTGATGCGCCACTTCGCCAAAATGACGCCGACCTTCTACGAACGAAACCGGACGGGCGATTTGATGGCCCGGGCGACGAACGATCTGCATGCCGTCTCGGCGACCGCAGGCTTCGGGATATTGACCCTGATCGACTCCAGCCTGTACATGTTGACGATCTTGACGATGATGGCGGCGTTTATCAGTTGGAAGCTGACGCTCGCTTCCCTGCTGCCCCTGCCGATTATGGCGCTGCTGATGGGCAGTTTCGGCAAGCGGATCCACGAGCGCTTCACGAGCGCGCAGGACGCGTTTGGTCAATTGAACGACCAGGTGCTGGAGACGATCGGCGGCGTTCGGGTCATCCGCGCGTTCGTGCAGGAGAAGGCCAGCGAGGAACGGTTCCACCGTACTTCAGACGACGTATTCCGCAAAAACATCGCTGTCGCCCGCGTCGATGCGCTGTTCGATCCGACGGTGAAAATTTTGGTCGGCATCAGCTATTTGATCGGGTTATGCTACGGCGCTTATCTGGTGTTCCATAACGAAATTACACTCGGCGAGCTGGTTTCGTTCAACGTGTTCCTCGGCATGCTGATTTGGCCGATGTTCGCGATCGGCGAGCTCATTAACCTCATGCAGCGGGGCAACGCTTCGCTGGATCGGGTCAACGAAACGCTCGCCTACGAGCCGGATGTGGAAAGCCCGGCGAATCCGGTCCCGGTCGACGTGCCGAAAAGCATCGTGTTCGACCGCGTGACGTTCCGCTATCCTTCTTCGCCGATCGATAATCTCGTCGATATCTCGTTCAAGCTGGAACGCGGTCAGACGCTCGGAATCGTAGGCCGGACGGGAAGCGGCAAAACAACGCTGCTCAAGCAGCTTCTGCGCGAATACCCTTCCGGCCAGGGAGCGGTCCGGCTGTCCGGCGTGCCCGCGGATTGGATCGATCCCGATACGCTCCAAGGCTGGATCGGCTATGTGCCGCAGCAGCCGATCTTGTTCTCGCGGTCGATCCGCGAAAATGTGGCGTTCGGCCGCAGCCATGCGGACGAAACGGAAGTGCAGCGGGCGCTGGAGCTGGCCTCGTTCGCCAAGGACGTGCACTTCCTGCCCGAAGGTCTGGAGACGATGGTCGGTGAAAAGGGCGTGGCCTTATCCGGCGGTCAGAAGCAGCGCGTGTCCATCGCCCGCGCCTTGATCGTCGATCCGGAAATTCTCATGCTCGACGATGCGCTGTCCGCTGTCGACGCCAAGACGGAGGCGGAAATCATCACGGGCATTCGCCGGGAACGCGCAGGCAAGACGACCCTGATCGTCACCCACCGGCTGTCCGCCGTCCAGCATGCCGATTGGATCGTCGTACTGGACGAAGGCCGGATCGCGGAAGAAGGCACCCACGAACAGCTGCTTCAGGCCGGAGGCTGGTACAAAGAGCAGTACGACCGCCAGCAGCTCGAAGCGAACATCGGGGTGTAGATCCCCGTTCAAAATAAGCCTAGCGGACGGAAACGCACAGAAACAGCGATCCGTCCGCACAGCGGAAACGAAGGTGATTCCTCATGAAACAAACCGGTATCCGGTTATACCGCTATGCGGCGTTATTCAAGCGGCCGATCCTTATTGCGCTCGTCCTGCTGACCGCAGCCGTCTGCGCGGAGCTGGCCGGACCGCTTGTCGCCAGACAAATGATCGACCGCCATATTCTCGGCGTGGAATATCCCTGGTATGAAGCCGACGCAGGAGGCAAAGACACCGTCGTCTACGACGGCAAAACGTACAAACGACAAGACCGCTGGGTGGAAGGCGAAACGAAGGGACGCGAGGTCCGCGTGCTGCAGATTGGACGCAGCTACTATTTCGTCGACGGCCCGCTCCGCTTCGACGGTCAGCGCAGCGTGCAAGGGAACGAACTGACAGTGGCCAGCGACGGCAGGCAGGCCGTCTATCCGGTGCGGGAGCTGACGACACCGCAGCTCTACGCCTTTTACGAACCGGAATTCGGACGGCTCGTCGTGCTGGCGGCCTGTTATTTCGGCTTGATCGTGCTGAGCGCCCTGTTCGCTTACGGGGAGAAATACCTGCTGCAGACGTCCGCCAACCGGATCATTCAGACGATCCGCAAAGACGTGTTCGCTCAAGTCGGACGGCTGCCCGTCCAATATTTCGACAACCTGCCCGCGGGCAAAGTCGTCTCGCGCATTACGAACGATACGGAATCGATCCGCGAGCTGTACGTCAACGTGCTGGCGAACTTTTTCTCCGGTATCGTCTACATGGCGGCCATTCTCGGCGCGCTGTTCTTTCTCGACGTGAGGCTGGCGCTGATCGCGCTGCCCCTGGTGCCGATCCTCTACGTATGGATCGTCGTGTACCGCCGTTTCGCTTCCAAATACAATCATGCAATCCGGTCCAGACTCAGCGACATCAACGGGATGATCAACGAAGCGATTCAAGGCATGCCGATCATCCGGGCGTTCCGCCGGCAAAAGGAGACGCTTGCAGAGTTCGAGCAGCTCAACGAGCAGCATTTTACGTTCCAAAACAAGCTGCTCAGCTTAAATGCGATTACCTCGCACAACCTGGTGGGCGTCGTCCGGAACGTAATTTTTCTCACCGTCATCTGGATGTTCGGCGGCGGCTGGCTCGGTACGCTCGTCACGGTCGGAGTGCTGTACGCCTTCGTGGATTACATGAACCGGATGTTCCAACCGATCGTCGGCATTGTAAACCAGCTCAGCAACCTGGAAACGGCCCTTGTGTCGGCGGAGCGCGTGTTCGAGCTGCTGGACGAGAAAGGCACCGAGGTAGCCGACGGCAAGCTGGAGCGTTACAAAGGAAACGTCGCCTTCGAGAACGTCTCGTTCGCCTACAAGCCCGGCGAGGACGTGCTCAAAAGCATTACGTTCCACGCCCGCTCAGGCGAGACTGTGGCGCTCGTAGGCCATACCGGCTCCGGCAAAAGCTCGATCCTGAACCTGCTGTTCCGGTTCTATGAGGTCCGGGAAGGACGAATTCTGATCGACGGCCGGGATATCCGGGACATTCCGCAGCAGTTGCTCCGCCAGCATATGGGGATCGTGCTGCAGGACCCGTTCCTGTTCACCGGTACGATCGCCTCGAATGTCAGTCTGGATGATCCTTCCATTACACGGGAGCAGGTGGAGCGAGCGCTTCGCGATGTCGGAGCGTACGAGATGTTTGCCGCCCTGCCCGGAGGTATCGACGAGCCCGTCATCGAGAAAGGCAGCACGCTTTCCGCCGGTCAGCGGCAGCTTGTTTCGTTCGCCCGGGCACTGGCGTTCGACCCGGCGATTCTCATCCTGGACGAAGCGACCGCCAGCATCGACACGGAAACGGAAGCCGTTATTCAAGCGGCGCTGGAGGTGCTGAAGAAAGGCCGGACCACCTTCATCATCGCGCACCGGCTGTCGACCATCAAAGCCGCGGATCAGATCCTCGTCCTCGACCGGGGCGAAATTAAGGAAAGCGGGACGCACAACGAGCTGATGCGGCTGGGTGGGAGGTATTACCAAATGTACCAGCTGCAATCGGGAGAGTTATCGGCGGAGGAAGCTTCCGTAATCAGGACCTCCGAAGGAGAAGTTCAGGGGCCGGCTATGGTATAATATGGTCATCACGCGCTTGGGAGGTACGATATGACCTTTGTCTTTATCCTAGTCCTTGTTGTTATCGTAGTATTGATCGCTGCCTCTTCTTCCAAATCCGGAAGAACGAACCAGCGGCGGCCCGGGCCGGTCCATAGGACGAAGCTGCCTGCGCGAACGCCGGCAAAACCGGATTACCGGAGCGAGCCGCTGCCGTCCGGACTCGGACTTCAGCCCGGCGTCCCACTGAAGCCGGCTGCAGACCGGCTGGAGCAAGCGCTGCAAGCGGAATACGGTGACCGGCTGCGGAAGCGGGTGCTCGGCAAATATCCATCCATGAGCGAGGCCGAATACGAATGGAAGCTGCTGGAGCTGAAACGATACTTTTTGATGACCGCCGTACTGAAAGAAGTGCCGATGTTCAGTGAAGCGGTCGACGACATCTGGCACGAGATGCTGATGTTTACCCGGGAGTACCAGCGTTTCGGGGAAACGCTGCTCGGCGCGACGATTCACCATGCGCCGCATACGGACGGCACGCCGGACCCGGGCGGGCGCGCCTGGTTCGATTGGGTATACGCCCACTTGTTTACGTCCACGCCGTTTACGGGGCAAATCTGGGGCAGCTTTTTCCGCTATCCGCTCGATCGGCAGCGGATCGACCGTCTGAGCTCGGAGAGCGAGGAGGAGCTTGAGCAGCTGTGGTTCAACCGGAAGGCGGCGGCCCAATTCTCTGAAATCGGGCAAACGGTCCGGTGGTTAATTGAGCAAGCGAAAGATCAGCTGCGGCAGGCTGCGGTTAATCCGACCTATGCGGAGCGGCCTTCCGAATCGCACGGCCCTTCCTTAATGCCGTATCTGGCCGGCGCCATGCTGTTCTACTCAATAACGGAATTTACCGGCTTCAACGAACAGATGCAAGAGCTGCTGACCGAGGAGGAAGCCAAACGCGAGGCAGGACAGCAATCGGGAGATTCGTCCTCCTGCGCCTCCAGCGGCTGCGGCAGCGGCATCTGGTCCGACAGCGACAGCGACGACGGCGGCTCATCCGGCAGCTGCTCGTCCGGAAGCTGCTCGTCTTCAAGCTGTTCGTCCTCGAGCTGCTCATCCTCCTCAAGCTGCTCCTCTTCGTCCAGCTGTTCTTCCGGCTGCGGCGGCGGTGGGGGCGACTGATTTCTAGACAGAAAAAGCCAAGGGCCCTTTTTAGGGCCCTTTAGCTTGTTCAGAAAGTCGCTTCATTTTTTCTGCTTTTCTGCTGAGATGATTAAAAACATAGGTCTTCGAAGCTCGTCTTGCATGTCTGGCTCACGCTTTAACATTTCTTCGGAAGGAATCGGTTCCTTGACTGTTCTTATCATAAAACCTGCATGAATTAAGTCGTTGATATAGGTCGAAAACGTACGATGATATTTTATTACGTTCTCCGTTAAAAATGTCGTTTCACGCACACCTTCCGATTGATAATCGTCAACTGCCCAATGCAGACGATTCCCTTGGTCGTCGTAATACCAATCTTGTTCGTTTCGAGAAGTAAAGATGGGATGTTCAACCGAGAAAATGAATACTCCTCCAGGTTTTAAACAATCGTAAACCTTTTTGCAGATGGCTTCAAACGACTTAATATAGTGGAAAGCTAACGAGCTGATAACCACATCAAATTGAGCGTCTGAAAAATCGATGTCTTCAATAGGCATTTTGATATACGATATCAAAGGGTCGTCCGTCATTTCACGAGCTTTTTGAAGCATTTTGTCCGATATATCCACACCGATCACCGAACTTGCTTGTTGCTCGCGGGAATATCGGCAATGCCAACCAAAACCGCAGCCCAAATCAAGTACACTTTTTTTGCGCAAATCCGGTATTAACGCTTTTAATACATGCCACTCTCCCGCTGCTTCAAGTCCGTTGACCGACCTTTGCATTTTTTCATAGGCGGAAAAGAAATTCACATCATCATACTTGTTTTGTTTCATGGATACATCTCCCCTCCCAATTTCAGAATAGCCCCGAGACGGTATCCCAATAGTAACGGACCGGAAGTGCAATGCAGAGCAGCGTCAGTATGTAGCGGAATCCGGTTTCCATGAACGAACCCGTTTCGATCGCCATAAATTTCGGCAGCAGCCGGAATTTGAGCTTGATCGGCCACAGCAGCTCGACTCCCTGCTCGTTGAACAAATCGATGAAGGCGTGGGACGCGTAAGCGAGCAGAAAGCTCCAGAACAGCGGTTCCGGAAGCGGCAGCAGCAGCGCGGCAATGCCGCACAGGAACAAGACGGAGTGCGTCAGCGTCCGGTGCCGGACGTTTATGAGCCGTAGCACAAAGGACAGCGGAAAAAATACTTTGGCCATCGTCGATCCCGGTTTGTCGATGTCAGCCAAAGGCCCTGCCAAGCAGCCAAGCAGAAGCGCAGCGGCGGTTTCCCAAGACAGAAGCGGCACTTGGAAGTGCAGCAGCACCCCTTCCGCGGCCAGCAAACCGGCGACGCTGTGCGTTTTTTGCAGCATTCTTAAATCCTCCTCGTTATTCTGTGTTGTCGCGGCCCGGTCAAGAGCTTTCCCATTATACCAAACATATGATCGCATTTCTACATCTCTCACAACCGGATATAAATTCGTTCGCTGGCGGCCCCTTTTTTCTGTTCCTCCCGCCCCTTCCTTCCGCAATTGTTAAGAAACCGTTAGCGCATGCGGTTCAAATCGCCGGGACAAGCTAATTTTTATCTAACCGAAATTTGCTAAAATTTTTTTTGCCCGGATCTGAGGAATTTGTCGAATCCGGATCGTCTATGATAGAGGGCGCTAGGCGATGCCCGATTCGGAGCTTCGCGCCGTCCGAGCACTTTATTTTCATCAGGAGGCTGCTTTATGCAAAAATTCATGCTGGTGCTTGCCGTTGTATTCGCCGTCAACTTTACCGCCACAGGCTCGACGCCTGCTACGCGCGCAGACAATAGCGGCCTCGTTACCGCGCACCGCGGCAGCTCGCACACCGCGCCCGAGAACACGGCGAGCTCGATACGCCAAGCGATCAAGGACGGCGCGGGTTACGCCGAGCTTGACGTTCAAGAGACGGTTGACGGGGTAATCGTGCTGATGCACGACGATAGCGCCAAACGGACGACGGGAATCAACAAGCCTATGTGGGAAATCCCGTACGGCGAGCTGCGCCAGGCGAGCGCCGGCGACTGGTTTCACCCGCAATTTCGCCAAGAACGCGTCCCGACATTGGAAGAAATTATCGAGATCGCCCAAGGCAAAATCAAGCTCAACATCGAGCTTAAAAATAACGGCCATCAAAAGCGGCTGGCCGAGGAAACCGTCAACATTATCGAGCGCCGCAAATTCACGGCGGATTGTACGGTAACTTCGTTCGATCCGGCGCTATTGCGCAAAGTCAAGCAGCTCAATGCAAGCATTCGAACCGGCTTGATCATAGGGCAAAAATCCGCAAATCGCGAAGCGCTGTTTACGGACCGTAACTACGAAGTGCTCAGCGCCGCTTATCCTTTGGTCGACGAAGAGTTTATGCGTCTCGCCGCGCAGCATCGCAAGCAGGTGTTCGTCTGGACCGTCAACGACATAAAGACGATGAACCGCATGCTGAAGCTCGGCGTCGACAGCATTATTACGAACGAGCCCGCACAGTTGGTCGAGCTTCTGCGCCAACGCCGCGCCAAGTCCTGATTCCCCAGAGAACGGTAAAACCCGCCTTTGCTTCAGTCTGTCCGGACTGACCCGAAGGCGGGTTTGTTTTGTTCTTAGGCTTCCGATATGTTTATGTCACGCTCTTGCGAATGACGAATTCGTTCTCCATCATCGTCCAGATGCCGGGATCTTCCATACCGAGTCTCCACAAAGCGATGCCCCGGATGCCCAGACGATGGGCGAGCTGCATTTTCGACCGGATGCTGGCCGCATTTTCAAACCAAACCTCGTGCTTATTGCCGGACTCATCCGTATAAGCGAACATCGGCGTCTGCGTTTTCGCGTCGAAAATCACTTCTTTGTTGTATTTTTTTGCTAAATTCATCGCCATGGAATAGGTCGCATACGTGTTGCGCCCCGTCGTCAAGTTGAAATCGAAGCCGAACACCGACACGGCGGCCGTAATTTTGGAGGCAGGCATTTTGGTCAGCGCATATTTGACCACGCTTTCCATCCAGCCGATCGAGACGACGGGCCCCGGCCCGCTTCCCGGCCAGCCGTGCTCGTTATAAAGCATTAGCACGAGCTCGTTGACCGCTTGGCCCAGTATGGAATAGTTGAACGGCGCAGAGAACGGGTTCGTCGGTTCGTCCGAGGTGCGCGAAGGCGTATCGACGGAATAAAAATACCCATGATCGTGCAAAGCTTTGCCGAGTTCCCGGTAGAAGGCCGAAAGGCGCTCCCTGTCGTCGTAACGGACATCCTCGAAGTCAATGTTGACCCCGTCGAAGTTGTAACGCTGGATCAGCGCGATCACGCTCGAGATGAACGCCCTGCGCGTATCCGGTGTGGCCAGCATCCCGTGGATGACTTCCTTGTTGACCTCCTGATGCCCTCTTTCGTACAACAAATTATGTACCGTCGGCAGCATTTTCACATTATGGCGATGTCCGTAATCCACGACCTGCCGCATGTAAACGTCGGTGAACGTTGCCGGAAATTTCTCGATTTCCGTCGGATGGGCCCGGTTGATGCGAAAATGAAACATGCCTACGGCGGACAGCTGCGCGGTATGCTCCACAAACACTTGGTGCGAGCTGGGAAGCGTCGGTCCTTCCCTTTCCGTGTAAAAGCCCAGCACCTGCTGCACCGGGCGTTCCCCGCCATGAGGAACGATCCGGACGAGGTCCCGGAGCACCCAGCCGATCCGTCCGTCGTACAGCCGCACCTGCACCCAATCGCCTTCGATTCCGGTCACCGGCAGTCTGGCTCCCCGGTCCATCTGGTCAATGAGAGGCGATGTCGTTCCCGGATACTTGCGGACGTTCGCCGTGTTCGCGTTGACAATGGCCTCCGTATAGACGGGAATATGCAGCCTTTGTCCGACCTGCAAAGCCGTTGAAGTCAATCCGTTCAAAATCATGATCGCCTGATACGTCGTCCCGAATCTTTGAGCAATCGAATAGAGTGAATCGCCGGCCCGTACCGTGTAAGTCCTTTGCCTGAACATCGGCATGGCCAACGTCTGCCCCACATAAATGGCGTTCGAGGTCAACCTGTTCTCTTTCAGCAGCGAGTCTGCCGTGACCCCGAACTTTTGGGCAATCGAATAGAGGGAATCCCCCCGCTGAACGACATAAGTAATCATCGTCTTTCTCCTTTGTGAAGCATGTTACTACTATTCGTATTCAGCGAATGAACGCAATACGATCGGTACGGATATTTTTTTTGAATGGTTAACTTTTTTTCTAGCGCGCCTTTGCTTGATATTGGTTACAATGATAGGTATGGAATTTAGGACGAAAGTCAGGTGGAGCTTGTACTATGGTCGATTTTGAATGGTATCGAAGCTTTGTTGCGATTTACAAGCATAACTCGGTGTCGGAAGCCGCGAAATCCCGCATGATGACGCAGCCGGCCATGAGTCAGCATTTGGCTTCTCTGGAAGCGGAGGTCGGGGAAGCTTTATTTATAAGAACTTCAAGAAAAATCATCCCGACGGAACGAGGAAAGCAGCTATACTCGCAGCTGGCGCCTCTGATCGAATCGCTGGAGGAAACGACGATGGCGTTCAAATCCGCTTCCCTGCCCAGTCTTCGAACGATCCGAATCGGGTCGGCGCATGAGTTTTATATGGAAAAAGTCGTTCCTCTGCTGCCTCAGCTCAAAACGTGCACCATTTCCACTTTCGGAACGGCCGATCAATTGCTGGAGCTGCTGAAGGAAGATAAAACGGATATAATCATTACGTCCAAAAAATATGTGACGCCGGGAATTGAGTATGCGAAGCTGTACGACGAACACTTTGTCGTTGTCGCCCCTGCCCGGCTGGAAGTGCCTGAAACGGATAGTCTGAAGCGGAGAGAACAGTGGCTTGCCGCCCAAAAATGGATCAGCTACGGCTTGGAGCTGCCGATTATCCGAAGGTTTTGGCGAGAGCATTTTAAAAAACGGCCGCTGATTAAACCGATCCACGTCATTCCTAATTTACATATCATTTTAAAGGCGATCGAAATCGGCGAAGGTTTAAGCATGATGCCTACCTACCTGTTGGAAAAATCGATGAACGAGCGAACCAAAGTGATCTATGGGGATTTGTCCGTAAAAAACGAGCTGTTTTTCGCCTATAATATGAAGCATAAGCATCTGCCTGAAATTCAGGAGCTGATGCAGCTTATCCGCGAAAGCGATCTATAAATAAATTTATGAATGAAGCGCAATTTCATAATTTGTTTTATGCCTGCTTTGGATTTAAAATGTAGACTATCGATTTCAATCGGGAGGAAGGCGGACACCTGCAAAATCGCCTTCCTTACTTGTAGGGAGGGACTTTTCTTGAGATCGCATAGTTTAACTAATCCATCAAGAGCGGTGTCGAGCAAAGGCTCGACCCTAGCTTTATACGCATTAACGGTGGGTGCATTTGCCATCGGAATGACGGAATTCGTCATCATGGGGCTGCTGCCGGAGGTGGCGGCGGACCTTCAAGTCTCGATTCCGTCGGCCGGCCTGCTCATTACCGGCTACGCCCTTGGAGTCGCCTTAGGCGCTCCGTTTATTACGATGGCTACGCACAAGATGCAGCGCAAAGCGCTTCTGCTGCTGCTCATGGCCATCTTTATCGCCGGGAACGCGCTCGCCGCGCTTGCGCCGAATTACGCGGTGCTGATGGTCGCCCGCATTGTGGCTGCGTTGACGCACGGCTCCTTTTTCGGGGTCGGTTCCGTCGTCGCAGCCGAGCTGGTCCCCAAGGAAAAGCGCGCCGGCGCTATCGCCATCATGTTTACCGGGCTGACCTTGGCGAACATCCTGGGTGTCCCGATCGGGACATTCCTGGGTCAAGCGTACGGATGACGCTCGCCGTTCTGGGCCATTACCGCGATCGGCTTCGTGGCACTGCTTGGCGTCATTCTGTTGGTGCCCAGGGTGAAAGCGGCCCCGTCGAGCTTGGGGCAAGAGCTTGGCGTGCTGCGCCGGCCTGCGGTTCATGTTGCGCTGCTGATGACGGTGTTTGGCTTTGGAGGCGTGTTTACAGCCTTCACTTACATTACGCCTATTTTGGTGGACATCACTGGATTTTCGCCAGGCTCTGTATCTTACATTCTTGTTTTGTTCGGCCTCGGGATTACGATAGGCAATATTTATGGAGGAAAATTGGCGGACCGGAACCTGCTGCCCTCGCTCACCGGGATTCTCGTCCTGCTCGCAGTCGTTCTCGTCCTGTTAGGGCTGACGGATCATGTTAAGATCTTGACGTTGATCACGATATTTGTTTTTGGCGTAGCCGCATTCGGGACTGTGCCGGGGCTGCAGCTTCATATGCTGAATACGGCTAAAGAGGCACCTACTCTGGCGTCTACGCTGAACATCGCAGCCTTTAACCTCGGCAACGCCTTCGGCGCTTATCTGGGGGGCGTGGTCATCGACATGCAGCTTGGCGGAGGGCTTCGCGCCGTTCCATACGCCGCCGCTCTGGTGACGGTGGTCGGAATTTTGTTTACCCTCTGGGGCATCCGCCAACACAAAGACCCGTCAAGGGCCGGCTCCAGGTAAGAGAGAGATAGCGATATAGGCTGCCGACATCACGGCGGCCTGATTGCTTTTTTCCCTGGCTTACGAGCGGTGGCCACGTCATTTAATAAAAAAATGCCCGGCACCTAAAAAGGTACTTGGCTCACAGTGTTGAAAAAGTGGGCTTTTACAAAAATAGAGAAGTATACGGAGGTGGGGTATCCACTGGAGAAGCGATAGCGGCCGCCTTTGTCTGCGGGAAATGTCCGCTACTAGGCGGCCTCCAATCAAATTTCCCGAAGACAAGAGTGGTCGGAAGTGGATACCCCGCCCCTTCGTTACCTCTATAATCCCGTTTGACCACTTTCTCAACAAGCGAAACCCGGCACCTTAAATCGGTACCGGGCTTCGTTTGTCTCACAACCTGCACGTACGTTCGTCGGCAGGCGATCAGTTTTTACGGGAGGTTAATTTGGCTTGCGTAAACAGCAGCAAATAATCGTAGCCGCCCGCTTTGGAGTCCGTGCCGGACATGTTGAACCCGCCGAACGGATGTGCGCCGACCAAGGCACCAGTACACTTGCGGTTGATGTACAGATTGCCGCAGTGCATCGTTTCCAGCGCTTCCTCGATCCGGTCTTCGTCCGAGGAGAAGAATGCGCCCGTCAAACCGAATTCGGTATCGTTATACAGCGCAATCGCTTCTTTCCAGTCCTTCGCTTTGCCGATGGCGAGCACCGGCCCGAAAATCTCCTCTTGCATGATCCGCGCTTTGCCGTCCACGTCGGCAAATACCGTCGGCTCGATATAATAGCCGTTGCCTTCCGCCTTGCCGCCGCCAGCAAGCAGCTTGCCTTCCGTTTTACCGATCTCGATGTAATTCAAAATTTTATCGTAGGAGCCTTGATCGATAACCGGTCCTACCGGGGCATTCGTTTCCGGCAGCCCGACTTGCAGGGCTTTCGTCAATTCGGCAACCTTCTCGACCACTTCGTCGTACACGGACTCGACGATAAACGCGCGCGAGCCGGCCGAGCATTTCTGGCCTTGGAAGCCGAAAGCCGAAGCGACAATCGCTTGGGCCGCCGCTTGAAGATCGGCCGTTTCGTCAACTACAATTCCGTCTTTTCCACCCATTTCCGCAACGACGCGCTTGATCCAGATTTGGCCTGGAGCCGTCTCCGCCGCCAAACGGTTGATGCGCAGTCCGATTTCCTTGGAGCCGGTGAAGCTGACGAAGCGCGTTTTCGGATGCGTCGTCAAGTAATCGCCGACTTCCGCGCCGCTGCCCGGAATATAGTTAATGACGCCGGCAGGCAGTCCCACTTCTTCCATCAACGCCACGAATTTATGAGCGATGATCGGCGTCGTGGACGCTGGCTTGAGCAGAACGGTGTTGCCGGATACGACGGCGGCCGTCGTCATGCCTACACAAATCGCCAGCGGGAAGTTCCACGGAGGAATCACGACGCCGACGCCAAGCGGAATGTACGTCAGGTTATTCGTCTCGCCCGCGATTTTCGTCAAAGGCTGGTTTTCGTTTGTGCGGCTCAGGCGCAGCATTTCCCGGGCATAAAACTCGATGAAATCGATCGCTTCCGCAGTATCGGCATCGGCCTCAGCGTAGTTTTTGCCGGATTCCAGAATCATGAGCGCGGAAAACTCATGCTTGCGCTGACGCATCAGCTCGGCCGCTTTGAACAAATAGTCCGCGCGCTCCGCAGCCGGTACTCGTTTCCACGATTCGAACGCCTGCAAAGCAGTCTGCATCGCCTCTTCGGCCAAAGCCTGGTCGGCTTTGCTGACGTGGCCAATCACTTCATCCTTGTCCCCCGGGTTTATTGATACGATGCGCGCTTCAGTCATCACTTTTTTGCTGCCGATATGCAGCGGGTATTCCCGGCCAAGCTCGGCCTTGATCTTGGCGATTGCCGCTTCCATCGCCTGCTTGTTCTCTTCCTTGCTGAAATCCGTAAACGGCTCATTTACAAAAGGCTTAACATTGGTCAACGTATTCATCGATTAGTCCCCTCTCAATAATATCAATGGATTATTTAAACATATTTTTCAGCACAAACCATACATTCGCCGGACGTTCCGCCAGCCGCCGCATGAAGTAACCGAACCAATCGATGCCGTACGGAACGTAGACGCGCACCTTGTAGCCTTCGGCAACCAGCCGGTTTTGCAGCTCCTCGCAAATACCGTAGAGCATCTGGAACTCGAAGCGGTCGTTCGGGATGCCGTGCTCTTTGACCAGCTGCTTGGTAAACGTGATCATGTTCTCGTCATGGCTGGCAACCGCCGTATAGTTTCCGTTCAGCAGGTGCATCTTGATGATCTTCTTGTAATTTTCATCAACGTCTTTCTTTTCCGGGAAGGCTACCTTCGGAGACTCCTTATAGGCTCCCTTCACCAGGCGCAGATTGGCCCGCAGCTCGTTCAAATCCTTAATATCCTGCTCCGTGCGGAACAAGTACGCCTGAATGACGATGCCGACATTGTCGTAGGTCTGACGAAGCTCGCGGTAAATATCGAGCGACACTTGGCAGTGGGCGTAATCCTCCATATCGATGCGCACGAAATTACCATATTCCTTGGCTCTGTCCAAAATTCTGCGCATATTGCTCATGCACAGCTCTTTGTCGATATCCAGTCCAAGCGAAGTCATCTTTAGAGAAAGATTGGATTGAACGCCCGATTCCGCGATCGCATCTAACGTGCGCAGACACATTTCGGTCGATTCCATGGCCTCGGCCTCGGTGGAAATAAATTCGCCCAAATGGTCCAACGTGACGACCCGGCCGGACTGATTCAGCTTGCGAACCACTTCGATCGAATGCCCGATCGTTTCACCTGCTACGAAGCGAGCCGCGCCGAAGCGCAATCCGTATCTTTTCGCCAATTGATTCGCGGAGCGGTTCTTTCCTATCGCTTGAAACATATTCCGCATGAGCACTTCCATGGACACCGAATCCTCCTTCTAAAACCATCCATTGTTGCCGTATGAAAGCGTTGTCTGTATTTACACTATACAATCAAAAGACGAAATTGTACACATATTTTACAATAATTTTGTTTATTTTAATTAACTTGTCTATTTTTGAACACTTTTGGGCTTGATTCGAAAATAAATCCCTACGCCAAGCATGGTTAAAAGCCCCCCGGCCGCCTGAAGCCAGGTAGGCTGTTCGTTTAATAACAGATAAGCCAAAATGATCGCCAATACCGGTTCCCCGATGACCGCCATGGACACCGTCGTCGCGTTTACATAGGCTATGAACAGCATCTGCCCCATCACGGCAGGGATCAGCGCCAGCAGCACGAAAATGCCCCAGTCCGTTGGCATATACTCCGTAAGTGTATAATGATTGAACACATTAAACACAAATAACAGCAATGCGGCCATGATACGAGCCGTCAATGAACCCCGAGGTAAGCCTTGACCACGTTATCGTCCGCAAGCAGGTTGCCGGCGCTGTCTTCCATCGTAATGGAGCCCGTTTCCAGCACGTAGCCGCGATGCGCCAATTTGAGCGCCGCCTTCGCGTTCTGCTCAACCAGCAAAATCGTCGTGCCCCGCTGTTGATTGATCTGTTTGATGATCTTCATAATATCGATGACGACGATCGGGGCAAGCCCCATGGAAGGCTCGTCCAGCATCAGCAGCTTGGGCTCCGACATGAGTGCCCGGCCGGTGGCCAGCATCTGCTGCTCCCCGCCGCTTAACGTTCCCGCCATTTGCTTGCGGCGCTCGGCCAGCCGGGGAAACATTTGAAAGACCATGTCCAGATTTTGCGCCAGCTTCGCCTTGTCCCTCTTCTTGATGAAAAAGCCAAGCTCCAGGTTTTCCGTCACCGCGAGGCCTCCGAACACCCTCCGCCCCTCCGGCACGTGCACGACGCCCATTTCCACGATCGTATGAGGCTCTTTTTTCGTCAGGTCTTCGCCCATAAGCGCGATGCTGCCTTGAGCCGGACGGATCAGCCCGGATATCGTTTTCAGAATCGTGCTTTTGCCGGCGCCGTTGGCCCCGAGCAGCGCGACGATTTCACCTTGCTTCACCGTAAAATCGACACCGCGGACCGACTGAATTTTGCCGTAAAAGGTTTCCATGCGCTTCACTTCGAGAAGGGTGCTCATCCTGCCTCATCCTCCTCTTCTTTGCCCAGATACGCTTCGATCACCCGGGGATCGTTCAGCACGTCCAGCGGCGTGCCTTCCGCT
The DNA here is from genome assembly GCF_000722545.1 of Paenibacillus tyrphae. Taxonomy (GTDB): domain Bacteria; phylum Bacillota; class Bacilli; order Paenibacillales; family NBRC-103111; genus Paenibacillus_G; species Paenibacillus_G tyrfis. Next base: position 178,167 of record NZ_JNVM01000004.1, on the reverse strand, counting down.
AGCTTTTGCCCGTAATTCAGCACCATAATGTGATCGGACACTTTATTGATCAGTCCCATATCGTGCTCGATCAGGACGACGGGAATGCGGTAAGTCTCGCGAATTCGACCGATCAGACCGATCAAATCCCGCTTTTCACTGAAATTGAAGCCCGCCGCCGGCTCGTCCAGAAAAAGAATTTTCGGCTGGATCGCCAAGGCGCGCGCAATTTCCAGATAGCGCTGGGCGCCATAAGGCAGGTTCTTGGCCAACCTGTCGGTGTACGTTTCAATCCCGACAAAACGAATGCACTCCTCCGCCACCTGCCGAATCCAGGCTTCCTCCTTGCGGTGACCGGGTGTGCGCAGCAGCGCTCCCAGCAGCCCTTGCTTCGTTCTGGAGTGCATACCGGCCATCACGTTCTCCAGCACGGTCAGGTTCGGAAATACGCGCAGGTTCTGAAAGGTGCGGGCCATGCCCATCGACGTAATCCGGCTCGGCTTCTTCCCGACGATATTCACACCGTCGAATAAAATTTCGCCGCGTGTCGGCCGGTAAAAGCCCGTAATCATATTAAACAAGGATGTTTTCCCGGCCCCGTTCGGCCCGATGACGCTCATCACGGCATTGTCCGGAATGTAAAAGCTCAAGTTGTTCACGGCCGTCAATCCGCCGAATTGGAGATGCAGATTGGAGATTCGCATGTTCGCCATTTAGATCACCTCGGATTGCTTATTCTTTCCCCCGGCTCTCAGGAACGAGCCCTTGCGGGCGGAAAATCATCAGGATCACCAGCGCGACCCCGAAAACAAGGAAGCGGTAGCGTTCGATATCGACATCCAAATGAATGAGCTTATTCAGATCCCGAAGCGACTCGGGAAGTACAATGACGATGATCGCGCCGATCACGACGCCGGAAATCCGGCCCAGACCGCCCAAGACCACGGCCAGCAAAATCATGACCGACTGCATGAAGTTGAAGCTTTCGGGCGCGATCGCCGTCATTTTGACCGCAAACACCGCACCGGCCAAGCCACCGAAAAAAGCTCCCACCGAATAAGCGGCCAGCTTGCTGCGGACCCGGTTAATGCCCATCGCTTCCGCCGCATCCTCATCCTCCCGGATGTAAGCCCAGGAGCGCCCGATTCTCGATTGCCCGAGCCGCTTGGAAGCCACGATCGTAACGACCGCTAAAATCAGTATCGCCCAATAGCAATACGTCAGGTTGTTGATCGTAACGCCCATGAAGGTCGTTGGAGTGGGAAACGGGCTCAGGATGCCGTAAATGCCGGACGCTCCGCCGGTAAATTCGAGATTTTTGGCCGATATTTTGACAATTTCGCCGAAACCCAATGTGACGATCGCCAGATAGTCGCTGCGCAGCCGGAGGGTCGGCGCCCCAATAATGAGGCCGGCCACGGCGGCGAATATTCCGCTAAGCACAAGAGCCAGGAAAAAGTTCATTTGAAACTGCGTCATGAAAATGCCCGTCGTATAAGCGCCGACCGCGAAAAACGCGGAATACCCGAGGTCGAGCAGCCCGGCGTAGCCGACAACGACATTCAGTCCAAGCCCCAGAACGATATAGAACACGGCAAGAAAGCCGACATCCAGCCAATAAGGCCCGGCGAAGAAAGGGAAAAACGCGGCCAGCACCATCAGCGCCGCGAGCGCCGAAGATTTGGCATTCATTTTTGGGCGGTTTAAAACAACGGTTTGCTTCGTCGCATTTTCCATAGGCTACATCCTCTCCGTCACTTTTTGGCCTAAAATGCCCGTCGGTTTGACCACTAGCAAGGCGATGAGAATGAAGAACGCAAAAACATCCTTCCATTCGCCGCCGAATTGATACGTGCCGATCGTCTCCAGCACGCCCAGCGTCAAGCCGCCGAGCATCGCCCCGCGAATGCTGCCGATTCCGCCGATGACGGCGGCCGTAAAGGCCTTCATGCCAAAAATAAAGCCCATCGTAAACGTAAGGCTGCCGTAATAGCTCGCATTCATCATGCCGGCGGCGGCGGCCAGAAAAGAGCCGACGAAGAACGTCAACGAAATCACTTTCGTCACGTTGATACCGACCAGACTGCTGGCCGTCGGATCGATCGCAATCGCCCGCATCGCCTTGCCGTAAATCGTCCGGTGGACGAACAGCTGCAAAGCGAACATTAATAATGCCGAGACGGCGATGATTCCGATCTGGGCATACGTAATTTTGGCGCCGAGCAGCGAGAACCCGGTCGTCGGCAGCGTCACGGGCATAATATACGGCTTGGCGCCATAAGCTGCCATAATCGTATTTTCAAGCACCAGCGACATGCCTACCGCAGTAATCAATATCGACAAACGGGGAGCCTTCAGCAGCGGCCTGTAGGCGATCCGCTCGATTCCCATCCCCAAAAATCCGGTGATGATCATCGCGATGACAAAAGCCAATCCCATCCCCAGCAAACTTTCCCCCGTGCCGGTAAGCTTGGCCAATACCGTGTAGCCGACGAAAGCGCCAACCATGAACAAATCGCCATGGGCAAAATTAAGCAGCTTGATGATGCCGTATACCATCGAATAACCGAGCGCAATTAAGGCATAAAAGGAGCCTACGATCAAAGCGTTAATCAACTGCTGCACAAAAATGTCGGTGGTAAGCTGAAATTCCATCGGACCGCTCCTTTTTGAAAAAAATACACGGCACGCTCCTCACATGCCGCGCGTTCGAGTACTTACTTCGAAGGAGCAAATGTGCCTCCTTTGACTTGCAGTACGACAAAGTTGGATTTCTTCAGCGTGCCCTGCGGGCCGAAGGAAACTTGTCCGGTGAGCGTTTTTAAATCGGATTTGGCCAACGCTTCGGTAATCGCCTTCTTGTCGGCGGAGCCTGCGCGCGTAATGGCATCGGCCAGAACCTTAATGCCGTCATATTGAAGAGCAGAGTAAGGACCCGGCTCCTGCGAATACTTTTTCTTATAGCCGTCGATGAATTTCTTGGCATCCGGCAGGAATTCCGCCGTCGGACTGTTGGTGATGAACGTGCCTTCTGCCGCATCTTTACCGGCAATGTCGATCAGCATCTTGTCGTTCGCTCCGTCGCCGACTCCGATGATGCCGGAAACGCCTTGCTGCTTGAACTGCTTAATGAACAGGCCGCCGCCCTTGTAGTACGCCGTCCAGTACGTCGCGTCCGGCTGTGCTTGCTTCAGCTTGGACACCAGCGAGGAGAAGTCGGTTTCGTCCGGGTTCACGGCGTCGAATACGACGACTTTCGAACCGGCGCTCTCCACCTGCTTCTTCGTCACTTCCGCCAAGTCTTTGGCAAAAGCGGAGTTATCGTGAATAATCGCAACTTTTTTCGCTTGTTTTTGTTTGACCATATATTCCGTCGCCATCTGCGCCTGGTGCAGCCCGGTGCCGTTGATCATAAAAATTTCCGGAAATTTCTGATCGGCGATTTTTTGCGAGTTGGCCGCCGTAATGACCGTCGGGATACCGTTTTGATGGAATACGCCGGTGGCCGGGATCGCGGCGCCGGAGCAATAGCTGCCGACGACGGCAGTTACGCCTTCGGAGACGAGCTTGTTGGCGGCAGCCGTAGCGGTCTGCGGATCGCAGGCATCATCTTGGGCAACAAGCTTGATTTTGCTGCCGTTAATCCCGCCGGCGGCGTTGATCTCCTCGGCCGCCAGTTCCGCCGCCTGCTTCATGTCCTGGCCCATTTTGGCCTCGTTGCCGCTTAGCGCGGACATCATCCCGATTTTAATTTCCTTGCCCGAGGCCGATCCTTCCGCCGAACCTGTCACAGGCTTCGCTCCGTCGGGATTCCCTCCACAAGCCGTAATCGCTAACATGCTTAACATAACCGCACCGATTCCAATTGCCGTTTGCTTTTTCATCCTGTCAGACGACCTCCCGAATTTATAATTTTATAAAGCGACAAAGTAATCGCTTTCACAGACCTTTTGTATGGGATTCTCAGCAAGCCTTCGTTACCGCCATATAGCAAAGCGTCGCAATGTTAAAGCGAATGGATATATCAATTATGAACAACAAAGCATGAATGCCTTGATGAACAGCATGGTGTCGGAGAGAAGTAGGGTTCAATCGATGGAGTGTAGTGGACTGCTTGCGATGAAGTTTCAAATCAGATGCATGGTGTGTAGTTAAAGCTTGCAGGGATTCTTTTATGAGACGGCACAGTTCTGCAAAATCGCTTTATTTCTCTCTTAATTTCCCTTAATTATCATTTTTTTCATCTTTTATGCATCAAATTATACATACTTATCTCAAACTTGTACATACTATTGACAAAAAAACTTTTATTATTCATCATTTATGTCCAAAAATGAACATGTTTTGCATCATAAATAATCCAAAAGACCGCTTGCATTCAGTTGTAACCCGTTCTCTTTCATGTTAATTTAATTATAAAACTCATGCGAGGCCGCCTATGTTCAATGCTGAACAATTACCTATTCATCGACAACTGCATATGCTTCCTCTTCATTCGACAATCGACGAAATTTCGACATGCCTGCGGCAGGACGCCGCCGTCTGCATCCTGAAGGATCACGGCGCTTACTTGTTTACCGCCGGGGACCTTTGGCTTTTCGAGCACGGGCACGACAAAACGGTCGACGAATTGCCCGGCAGCCCGAATCTGCTGTCAGCCGTTCTCCCCTATTCGGAGGCTGCCGCCGGAAACTATGAAAGCTTCTTACGGCTGCCTGCCGCGACCCAGCGGCCTGTCGTTTTCCGGGAAGCGGACGGAACCGTGGTCGGCTACAGCTATATGGCCGAGCTGCTGACTTTTGTATATAAAGAACAGCAGCGGCTTGCCTCCTACTTCTTCACGCTGGCCGAAACGGTAACCGATGCGGTCACGGTCGTCGACCAAACCGGCACGGTGATCTGCTGGAATACCGTCGCCGAAGAGACGTACGGCATCGCCAAGAAAGATATATTGGGAAGACGCATCGGCGAGCATTTCCAGCCGGAAGCGCTTATGGTGCTCCGAATGCTGGATGAAGGCCGGATGATCCGGAATACGTATCACCGTCCGCGTCCCGGCAATCACGTGCTCGTTAACGCTTCTCCCGTTGTGGATTATAACGGCCATATTATCGGCGGGATTGCCACGGAGCAGGACATCACCCAATTGGTCCGTCTGAACGACGAGCTTTCTTCGACCCATATGGCGCGCTTCGATGAACAGTCGAGCCAAGAAGACCCCTTTTCCTTCATCAAGGGCAAAGGCGAATTAATCGGCAATGCGATCCGGCTGGCGCGAAAAGTGGCTGGGGCCGAAAATCCTTTGCTCGTCATCGGGGAATCCGGGGTGGGCAAGGAACAGCTCGCCCAAGTAATCCATCAAGCCAGTACGCGGGCCGAAAATCCGTTCATGACGCTGCATTGCGGTTCCGTTCCCGCCGGATTGCTGGAAACAGAGCTTTTCGGCTTTCAGGGGGGCGCCTTCTCGGGGAATCCGACCGGCAGCGCCGGTAAATTGGAATTGGCCGATCAAGGCACGCTGTTTCTGAACGAGATCGACCGGCTGCCGCTCGATATTCAAGCGAAGCTATCGCAGTATATTCAGACGCAAACGATCGTCCGGACAGGCGGGACAACGCCGATTCCGGTGCACGCCCGCATCATCGCGGCGACTGATCAGGATCTCCAGAAGATGGTCGAAAAGCAGCTGTTCCGGTCCGATTTATATTACGCGCTGAATGGCATTTCCATCGCGCTGCCTGCGCTTCGCGAGCGAAAGGAAGACATCCCTTCACTGGTTCAAACATTCGTCAGACAATTCGCGCTGCAGTATCAAAAGCCCGTTCCGCAGCTTGATCCCGAAGTTATGCTCGCGTTCTCCAATTACGATTGGCCGGGGAATATTAACGAGCTGATGAGCGTTGTGGAGCGATGCCTGATTCTCAGCGAAAACGAACGCATTACGATGACCGATCTCCCCCCGCATTTGCAAAAAGAGCAGCCGCAGTTGGACAAGCCCAAAGCGGAGCAGCCCGACCAGCAATTGAGAATCTTGAAAACGCGGAATACCGAAGAAGAAGAAAAATCGTTAATCGAAGACGCCTTGGCCAAGACGCTCGGCAACAAGAGCGCCGCAGCCAAGCTGCTAGGTATTTCCCGGGGAACCCTATACAACAAAATGAAGGAGCTTCATTTGGGATAACCCAACGCGCTGAAAAATATAGCGGTAACTCCGAGGGCGTGACGATGCTGGTGCCCTGCGGGGTTGCCGCTTTTGCTGTTTTTGCCGCTTTTGCCGTTTTTGCGTCAGGCTTGGTCTTCCTGCTTGCACAGAACGGAGCCAAGCCTGAGCCAGGTAGCGCCTTCTTCAATCGCGACTTCAAAATCGCCGGACATGCCCATCGACAAGTGCCGGACCCGTACCCAAGCGCCCCCGCTGGTCGATCATGAAGATTCCCTTTCTTTCTCTCTGGATGGTATACTTACGGAGTCCAGTATAAGCTCGCCTTGTTTATCGTTCAATTCAATTATTCGTATCATAATCATAGTTTGAACCTATCGTTTATTCGTCTTTGTATGCTGCAGCAGCCTTGGCCATCCGGGCGTCGTTTGACCTCGCGATCGTTGTTGCAGTATTATGATATATTGGAATTAAAAGAATAGGGTTAATCGGAATGAATGGAGGAATACAGATGAGCCGTATCGCGAAAAACTTAACGGATCTGATCGGGAATACCCCTTTGCTAGAACTGTCCAATTATCATAAAAAACAAGAATTAAAAGCAACGCTGTTGGCCAAGCTGGAATTTTTTAACCCTGCCGGGAGCGTCAAAGACCGGATCGGCTACGCCATGATCATCGACGCGGAAGAGCGGGGTCTCATTCGTCCGCAGGAGTCCGTCATCATCGAGCCGACAAGCGGCAATACCGGTATCGCCCTTGCTTCCGTAGCAGCTGCACGGGGCTATAAGCTGATCCTGACCATGCCGGATACGATGAGCCGGGAACGGATCAATCTGCTGAAGGCGTTCGGCGCGGAGGTCGTGCTGACGCCAGGCGGCGAAGGGATGCTGGGCGCGATCCGCAAAGCGGACGAGTTGGCGGCGGAAACGCCGCATTCGTTCATCCCCCAGCAGTTTAATAACCCGGCCAATCCGGCGATCCACCGGAAGACGACGGCGGAAGAAATATGGGCGGATACTGACGGCAAAGTCGATATTTTTGTCGCAGGCGTCGGGACCGGCGGAACGGTAACGGGGGTCGGCGAAGTGCTGAAGCGCCACAATCCGGCTGTACGCATCGTTGCGGTGGAGCCGCACGATTCGCCTGTGCTGTCCGGCGGCAAGCCGGGGCCTAACCGCATCCAGGGGCTCGGTGCGGGCTTCGTGCCGGAAGTGTTCGACCGGTCCGTCATCGACGAGATCGTCAAAGTGCGCACGGACGACGCTTACCGAACCTCCAGGCTGCTGGGGCAGCAGGAAGGATTGCTGGTCGGCATGTCGTCGGGCGCCGCGGCCTTTGCCGCTACGGAGCTGGCGATTCGACCCGAGAATGAGGGGAAAACGATCGTCGTGCTGCTGCCGGATTCGGGCGAGCGCTACTTGTCGACCGACTTGTTTCAGGAAGAATAGCGAGTGAGCGAAATGCGCGGCACCGAGGGCGGAGCTGCGCAATTTAAAAAGGACGTACGCGGAACGATCGCCCAAGGCGATTGCGGTTCTGGCGCACGTCCTTTTTATTTACCGTTTTTTCACAACCGCTCCGAGAACGAAGGCGGTCTCCCCACAACCGGGGCAGCGGTCGATGAACGGCGTCGTATCCGCGATGGCCATCCTGGCCTCCCCGTCCCCAGCCGACGGTCTGCCGCCAGCTTCCCGGCCTCCTACCCCTGAATAAAAAAAGAGACCTGACAGCCCAAAAATCTCAGGCTTCGGTCTCCGGTGATCCGATAGATGCGAAACAATTCCGATAAATTTGATATGAGCACGGCGTATCTGCATGATCTCGGTCGGTCAACCGCTTTATTTCAAAAACTGCCGGCCATGAACGCGCTTCGAACCTATTTTATGACAAGGACGGGAATCCGGGCGTGCTGCACGACATGATGGCTCACGCTTCCGAGCACCCATTCGTTGAGGCCGGACAAGCCCCGGCTTCCGATCACGATAAGATCCGCACCGATCTCCCCTGCATAATCCAGCACGGAGTCCGCAGGCTGACCTTGCCGCAAGCTGGCTTTTGCGTCCGGAAGCCCGGCGATTTCGCGGTTCGCTTGGTCGATGAGAGACTGCGCATGCTGTATGTACTCTTCTTCATAGCTTCGCGGAGGAGATACGACCGCTTCGCCGATGACGACAACGGGATGATGCAGCACATGAATGACGTCAAGCTTGGCGTTCGACTCTCCCGCCAGTTCTTTCGCTTTGGCCAAGGCTCTTTGAGACAGTTCGGAACCGTCGTACGCAACCAATATTCTTGTAAACATGGTAACCATCCTTTCGGAAATCAATAGCAGGCAACATAACAAGTATAGCACACCTGACGGACAAATAAACGAAAGCTTGTCCAGGCGCTGTCATCGGTATGACAGCAGCGCCGAAAGCCAGCCTGACAGAAAGCCCCCTTTTATTCCGACTATTCCAAAATGATTTGTATGGTAAGCTCGTGCCTCATGCTCTATAATAGATTTACGACAGGAAGCCAGGCTCGCATTTCACACACGGGAAGGGGCTTTTTCGATTGACAGACCTCGCCAAGCACATTCAAGGGCAGGAAAAACTCGTGCCCGATTTTCATGAGCATTTAAAAGTCATTTTACTCGGGACCGGATCGCCGCGGGCGGTCTACGGGGTCGCCAAACCGGGGGTGGCCGTGCTCGCCGGCAGCAAAGTATTTCTCGTCGATTGCGGAGCCGGAACCGTCGGCCAACTGCTTCTGGCCGGCATCATGCCCCAGCGCATTTCGGACGTGCTGTTCACGCATCACCACAGCGATCATAACTCCGGATTTTTCGACGTGTTCATCAGCAGTTGGAGAACGCATGTCGTCCCGGGCGCCGTCTACGAGAACCGCACGGTGCCGATGCAGGTGTACGGCCCGGAAACGACCCGGGACATTATCGGAAAAATGGAAGCATCGTTCGCCTTCGACGTCGATCTGCGAATCAATTACAACAAATCCGACTTGGGCGGTTCGAGAATCGAGTATCACGAGTGCAACGAAGGCGTCGTATACGATCGGGACGGCATCCGGATTACGGCCTTTGAGGTCGACCATCGTCCGGTATACCCGGCTGTCGCCTACAAATTCGAATACAACGGGCAAGCGGCCGTCATCTCGGGAGATACGCTTCCGGTAGACAATATGGTTCGTTACGCCCAAGGAGCCGACCTGCTCGTTCACGAGGCTTACAACAAGGAGTGGCTCGACGCTCTGATCGCCATGTATCCGGAGCAGGCGACAGGCCTCGGCAATCCGGCGAAATACCATACGACGACGCTGCAAGCGGCCGAAATTGCCCGACAGGCAAACGTCAAGCATCTGCTGCTCACCCACCATATTCCGGCCCCGGCCAAAACGCCGGAAGCGGAAGCCGCATATATCCGGGGCATGAGCGAGATTTATGCCGGACCAATTACGGTGGGCCGAGATTTGATAGAAGTGGATTTGGGCGCTTCCGTTTCGTCTTAACTGTCGGACGTTCTTCCATCCGCCAACGCAAAAACGCCAACCGTTTAGCGGCTGGCGTTTTTCACAGTATAAAGCGATTCGAAAAATAGCGGAACACGGATGCGTTAATCCGTTCGAGCAGTCTGGTCCGAATCGATTAGCGGAACTCCAGGTGCGCTATCGGACCAAACTTAGATCGAACGTATGTTTTTCGACAAGGATAAAGCATCCTGCTTCCTCTATACACCGACGAGCACTCCAAACGCTCTGCTTAACGCATCGCAGTTCCTTTATTATCCCAGCTTAGGCTGAACAAGGCCGCGTGTCCCCGTCAGACCAACTGCCATGCAGCACCACTATGCCCCTCTCGGCGCTTGGCGGAGCTGCGTTCCAATGACAGCGCCAGTCTTTTGCACTCGGCGGTCAGTCTCCTAACCGCGTTTCTTCCGCGGCAACAGGTCGCATGTGACGACGCCGCACATCAGCGACGAACACGGCCGCTGGAATCAGCTTTCTTTTAACTTGCGCACTTCCTCGATGCTCGGATAAAAATCCGGGCTCGCGCTCAGCAGCCAGTTGCGGTGCTGCTTCGCCGTTTCGTCCTGCTCCGGCTCGCCGTACGGCCACTCTTCCCCGATGCCGACGGCATAGTCCTTCATCAGCATGAGCAGCGCGGCGCTCCATTGGCGCGTGCCGCTGATTGTCGGCACAAGCGGGTAATACTCGTCATGAGCGGCGCGAATGAGCGCATGCGACACTTCTTGCAGCAGCGGCGGAACCTCCGCCTCGTCCAGCTTCTCGACGATTTCGGGCGGCAGCTGGACCTCGTCCGTCGAAGCGTACTGCTCGTACACTTCCGGCGACACGAGCCCCTTCTCCTTGGCCGCCCACAGCTTCACGCGGTCCAGCGCGGGCTTGTAAACAGCCGGAACGGAAATGGTCAGCTCCGGCTTCGGGTTGTCCAAGTCGATGACGAACGACTCGTTGAACTTATACAGCTTTGCATTGCCGCGGACGCCAAGCCAGCGGAGCGCCAGCAGCGCGTGCGTCCGCACCTTCGGCTCGATGGCGACGTTCCGGCAGACGCGGCGCAGCAGCTTTTCGCTTCGCGTGTCGGGCAGCATACAGAGCAGGCGCACCGCCGAGAGCGCCGAGTCCTTATCCTCGAGCCACCACTGCAGCTGCTCGTAAATCGTATCGACCGGCGCTTCCAGCAGCCAGTCCAATTGGATCGGACGCGCCGCGTACTCTTCCAGCGTCAGCATGCCGCGGCTGTGCAGCGATTCCGCGCCGTACTTCACGACCAGATCCTCGTACGCCCGTTCCGCGTCCTCCGCAATTTCCGTGAACGCCAGCTGGTCCTTTTCGGGGATGCCGTTGAATTGCACGACCCGGCGCAGCCATTCGGCCAAAGCGCGCGGATTTTGCTGCCACATCATGAAGACGAAGGTCAGCAGGTCGCGGTCGAAATCCAGCCCCGGCTGCAAGGCGAAGCGGGCGAGCGTCGTGCGGATCTCCTCCTCCCTGCGCATCAGACTGAGCGAAAGAATAAGTCCGTTCCACGCATTTCCGTTGAATTCGTTTTCTTTTATAGCCCGATAAAAGCAAAAGGCGGCCGCTCCGTACGATTCCATCTGGAGATGATGGCGGCCATACCCGGTCAGTTCGTCGTTTCGACTCATGTTCTACCCCCGTGAAATATGGATATCCCCAATATACTGGGAAACGGGCGCAGACTCAAGTTTTTTTGCAAACTCAGCCGATCTCAATCGTCGTAAAAGCGTGCGGCAGCTCCCGCCCGACGTCGTCCGGATGCCGCCACTCCTCCCGGTCTCCCAGGCAGCCGCAGACGAATTCCGTCTTACCGAGGCGCGCCCGCTTCCGGTAATGCACGTGACCGAACACCGCGTATTGCACCGCGCCGCCGTAAGCTTCGATCAGCTCGCCGTACTGCCGGCTGCCGAGAAACGCGTTGAAGTAGTCCCACTGCGGGTGCGGCGTCGGGACGATAAAATGCTCGTGCGGCACGACATGCGTCACCAAAATGATCCGTTTGCTCTTGAAGCGTTCGAGCTGCCCTTGGAGGCGGCGGTAAAACAGCTCATGGACTTGAACCGGGTCGCGGTCCCACTTGGCGTACAGCTTGTCTTTCCACACCCTGCCGCCTATTCCATCCTCCCGTAATCGTCAACGGTAAAAGCCGGACTTCCGAACGAATAGTCGTACCAGCCGATATCGCAGATCACGATCCAATCGGGACCGAGCGGATACGGCGCGTTCGTCAGATTGCTGTCGTACCGCTGCAGCGCTTCGTACGCGTGCCAGGCGTTCTCCAGCGGATGACCGATATTCCAAATATCGTGGTTTCCCGGAACGAACAAGCACGGCTTGCCCGTCCGGTGCTCGATCTCCTGCAGCACGTCCAGCGTATACCGGTAATCGTTCGAAACGTCTCCGGCTACGATCAGCAGGTCCGTTTCCTGTTCCAGAGCGATCCGGCTGACCGCTTCCTGCACGGAAGTCTGGCCGTCGATATTGTTTTTGTCCACATGCAAATCCGATATAATTCCAATTCTCATGATCCGTCTCCTGATGTCGCTAAACCAGGTGACAGCTGACCTCATGCCCCCGCTCGACCGTGCGCAGCGAAGGCGCCGCCGTCCGGCATCGTTCTTCCGCATGCGGGCAGCGCGTATGAAACGCGCAGCCCTGCGGCGCCGATAGCGGACTCGGAAGCTCACCCTCCAGCACGATCCGCTCCCGTTTCCGCCCCCGATGCTCCGACGGAATCGCCGACAGCAAAGCCTGCGTGTAAGGATGAAGCGGCTGCTCGTAAATCCGGTCAACGTCCGACAGCTCGACGATCTTGCCCAGGTACATGACCGCCACCCGGTCGCTCATATAATGCACGACGTGAAGGTCGTGGGAAATGAATAAATAGGTAAGCGCGAGCCGCTGCTGCAAGTCTTTCAGCAAATTTAAAATTTGCGACTGCACGGAGACGTCCAGCGCGGAGACCGGCTCATCCAGGATCAAAAATTCCGGATTTAGCATCAGCCCCCGCGCAATGCCGACCCGCTGCCGCTGCCCGCCGCTCAGCTCATGCGGATAAGCCTGCTCGTACGGCTCGCCGAGCCCGATCGTCCGCAGCATCTCGCGCACCTGCCCCCGCCGCTCCCGGCGGCTGCCGATGCCGTGAATCCGAAGCGGCTCCTCAAGGAGCGCGGCAACCGGATGCCTCGGGTTCAGCGACGTGTACGGGTCTTGGAACACGTACTGAATCTGCTTGCGCAGCTCCTTCGCCGCGCCGCCGCGAAGCTCCCGGATGTCGGTCCCCTTGAACCGCATCACCCCCCCGGTCGGTGCAAGCAGCCGGGCCGCCAGCTGCCCGGTCGTCGATTTACCGCAGCCGCTCTCGCCGACAAGCCCGAGCGTCTCGCCTTTGCGGATCGACAGCGATACGCCGTCGACGGCGCGCAGCACCTGCCTGCGTCCCCATAAGCCGCCCTGGACGTAATGCTTCACGAACTGCTCGATTTCCACCAAAGGCTCAACCGGCGGCATGGGAAGCACCCCCTTCCGGCACGGCGAGCAGGCAGCGAACGGCATGCCGGCCGTTCAGGTCGGTCAGCCGCAGCGGCTCGGCCAGACAGCGGTCCGAGGCTTGCGGGCAGCGGGAATAAAACCGACAGCCGCCGCCCCGCTCGTGAAGCGCGGGAACGGTGCCGGGAATCGAATACAGCCGCTCTTTTTTCTTCGCCGGCGAAGGGATCGAATTCAGCAGCCCGATCGTATACGGATGGCGGGGCGCATCGAAAATGTCCTCCACCGGTCCTTCCTCCACGATTTGTCCCGCGTACATGACGGCAATCCGGTCGCACATGTCGGCAATGACGCCGAGATCGTGGGAAACGAGCATGATCGCCGTCCGTTCCTCGGCGCTGATCCGCTTCAGCAGCTCCAAGATTTGCGCTTGAATGGTCACATCGAGCGCCGTCGTCGGCTCGTCGGCGATCAGCAGCTGCGGACGGCACGAGAGCGCCATCGCAATCATGACCCGCTGGCGCATCCCACCGGAGAGCCGATGCGGGTACTCGGACAGCAGCGCCTCGGGGCGCGGCAGCCCGACGTTCCGCAGCAGGTCCACCGCCCGGACCTCGGCTTCCCGCCGCGTCAGCCCCAGATGCAGCCGCAGCATTTCCGTCAGCTGCTCGCCGACGGTCAAGGCGGGATTGAGCGACGTCATCGGATCCTGGAACACCATCGCGATTTCTTTGCCGCGCAGACGGCGCGTCTCTTCTGGACCGAGCCGGTGGACCGGTGCGGATTGATACCAGATTTCCCCTTGCCCGATGCGCATCGCACGGGGCAGCAGCCCGACGACGGACAAGGACAGCGCGCTTTTTCCGCAGCCTGATTCTCCGACAATCCCTATCACTTCGCCCGGATAAACAGCAAGCGAAATGCCGGTAAGCACCGGCAGCGCCGCATCCTTCCTACCAGAGGGAGTCAATTCTACATGCAGATCCCGAATGTCAAGCAAGGGCTTCTGCTCTAACAGTAAGTTCGGCATGCGCCATCTCCTTTCTAAGCCCGGCGGTCCCGCAAGTCCCGGATGCCGTCCCCGAGCAGATTGAAGCCGAGCACGGTGGCCGTAATTAACATGCCTGGGGCGAGCGTAAACCACGGGGCTTTGCCGATGTAGCTCTGGGATTCGTTCAGCATGCGCCCCCAGCTCGGGTCCGGCGGCTGGACGCCGAGACCAAGGTAGCTCAGCGCTGCTTCCACCAGAATCGCCGTGGAAAAGCTGAGCGAAGCCGTCACGATGACGGACGACAGCATGTTCGGCACAATGTGGCGGACGATCACGGATGCGTGTCCGGCCCCCATCCCCCGTGCCGCCTTGACGAATTCGGCTTCCTTGAGCTGGAGGAAGCCGCTACGGATCACGCGGGCGAACGACGGCACGGACAAGATGCCGATGGCGATCATCGTTTGAAACAAGCTCGGCTTGAAGATCGAAACGAAAATCAGCGCCAGCAAAATGCCCGGAAACGCCATCAGGGCGTCGACGAGGCGCATCAGCAGCTCGTCTGTCCATTGGCCCAAATAGCCGGCGAGTGATCCGATCAGGAACCCGCCGGCCAAACCGATAGCGACGGATACGGCGCCGACGGCGAACGCGGTCTGCGTCCCTTCCATCACCCGGCTCAGAATGTCCCGGCCGAACTGATCCGTGCCCAGCAGGTGCTCGGGCCCCGGAGCCTGCAGCCGCCCGGCGATATCCATCTCGTTGACGCCGTAAGGGACATACGCCAGGCTGACGAGCATAAGCAGCAGCAAGGAAGCGACGAGCGTCACGCCGAGCCATAACGTGATGCGGTTTCTTTTGTTCATGCGACCCTCTACTTTAAGCGAATTTTGGGGTCCAACCAGCGGTAGGACAGATCGACGAGAAAATTAATCGAGATGACGGCAAACGCAATCAGCACGACCATGCCTTGAATGAGCGGATAATCCCGGTTGCCGATCGCCGAAATGAGAAGCCGGCCCACCCCGGGGAGCGTGAATACCTGCTCGATCACCAGGCTCCCCGCGAGAATTTCGCCGAAATTCATGCCGACGACGGTAATGACCGGGATCAGCGCATTTTTCAGCACGTGCTTGTAATGGATCGTAAACTCCGTCAGTCCTTTGCTGTAAGCGGTCCGCACGTAATCGAGGCCGAGCTGCTCCAGCATCGTCGTCCGCAAATAACGCACCACGATGGCGATTTGCGGAATCGCGACGGCCACGGCGGGCAGCAGCAGCGACTTGAATGCAAGCCACGGGTCCTCCGACCAAGGGACGAAGCGACTCACGGACACCCATTTTAACGTCAGGCCGAACAGCAAAATGAGAACGATGCCCGACCAGAATGACGGCACGGCCAGCCCGAGTTGCGTCCCGATCGAGACGATCAGATCCGCCGCTTTTCCCCGCGCCCGCGCCGCTGCAATCCCTAGCGGGATCGAGACGACGACCGTCATCGCAAGCGACATTAGCGCCAGCGACAAGGTGACGGGGATGCGCCCGCCGATCAAGTCGAGCACCGGCGTGGCGAAGCGCAGCGACTCCCCGAAATCGAGCACCGCGACGCCCTTGAGCCAGCGCGCAAGCTGCTCGAACAGTGGCAGGTCCGCGCCCAGCTTGGCCTGCAGCGCCTCCACCTGCTCCGGGGTCGCTTCCGTCCCCAGGATCGCCAGCGCCGGATTGCCGGGAATGATCCGAAATGCGGAGAACGTCAGCAAAATGACAAATACGACGGTTAAAAGCAGCGTCATGATCCGGCGCGTCAAGTATATGTAGTCCATCGGCGCGCTCCCCTGCTACCGGGTCAAATAAACCGACGACATGTCCTGCACATACAACGGATACTGCTTATAGCCGGACAGCGTCTTCTTGAGCGCGACATTGAGGTTCGGGTCCATGATGTAGACGGCCGCAGCCTCTTTGGTCAGAATCGTCTGCGCCTGCTTGTACGCCTCCGCCCGCTTGTTCGGATCAAGCTCGGTCAATCCTTGCTTTAACGCTTTGTCGAATTCCGAGCTTTTGTAATTGAAGAAATTGTTTTTGGAATCCGATGCGTATTTGTTCAAAATGTCGTTCGGATCGAGCTTTCCGTCCAGCCCGATAATCGTCAGATCGTAGTCCCGGCCCTTGTACACGCGGTCCAGCCATACCGCCCACTCGACCGGCTCGATCTTCAGCTTGATACCGACTTTGCCGAGCTGCTGCGCGACCACCTGCGCCGTATCGACATGGAACTGGTAGTTGGACGGCACGGACAGCGTCGCGGAGAAACCGTCCTTGTAGCCGGCCTCGGCGAGGAGACTCTTCGCTTTCTCCGTGCTGTACTTGTACGTATCCTGCAGACCGTCCAAATAATATTGGGTCATGATCGGACTCATGTTCGAGCCGAGTTTCGTGCCTTTGCCAAGCGCGACGCCCTTGATGATCTCGTCCCGGTCGACCGCGTAGTTGATCGCCTGCCGCACCCGGATATCATTGAACGGCTTCCTCGCAATATTGTAAGTCATCAGCTGCACGAGGTTTTGCGGTGCGCTGACGGTTTGAAATTCGGGGCCGAGCCCGTCCAGCTTCTCTGTGCCGATGCGGGGGAAGATGTCCGCTTCACCCGACTTCAAGGCCGCAAGCGCCGCTTCCTGATCCGGGATGATGCGGAATTCGACCTTATCCAAGGACGGCACGTCTTTGACGTAATAGTCTTTGTTTCTCTCGATGACGAGGCGCTGTCCCGGCAAATATTCGACGAATTTGAACGGGCCGGTGCCGACCGGCTTTTTGTTGCTGTCCTGATAGCCCTTCGGAATGACGAATGCCGTCAGCGAGGTCAGGAACGACGCATTGTTTTCCTTGAGCTTGATCACGACCGTCGCCGCATCCGGCGCTTCGATCGACTGCACGCTGGCAAACGCGGGCGAAAGCGGCTTGCCCGTCTCTTTGCCGGCCAGCCGTTCGTAGGAATACTTGACGTCCTCCGCCGTCACCGCGTTTCCGTTGTGAAACTTGACGCCCTCCCGCAGCTTGAACGTGTAGGTCAGCCCGTCCGGCGCAATGTCGTAGGACTTGGCGATGGCCGGGTAAATCTCGCCTTTTTCGTTCGGCTTCAACAGACCTTCGTAGACATTGAACATCATTTCCGACGTGCCGGCGGCTACCGCCAGATGCGGGTCCAGATAGTCGGGGTCTTGAGGAACGATGACGACGATGCTGCCTCCGTTAACTTTTTCCCCAGCCCCGGCCGCCTTGGCCGGCTGCGCGGTTCCTCCGCCCGAACCCGCTGCAGGCTTACCGCTGCCGCCGCTGCATGCGGCTAGCAGAGCCACGATCGCCAAACCGGTAATGGCCGTATAAAGCTTTCTATTATTTCGCTGACGTTTCATTGTGCATGTCCCCCTGCTCGTTCTTGCCTCATTTTGATGATCCGCCACTCCGGCCTTTTTACCCATGCACGATATCCGGTACCACTTCGATGGAAGCGATCGTCGGCTCGTGGGCAAACTCCTCGATCCCGAGCCGGCCGAACCGGTTGATGAGCACCGCTTCCATGCCGACCCGGGAGCTGCCGACGACATCGTCGTAATAGTTGTCCCCAACGTACAAACAATCGTTAGGTGAGACGTCCGCCGTCTTCAGGGCGTGCAGGAAAATTTCTTTACCCGGCTTCTCCGAGCCGACCTCGGACGATATGACGATGTGGTCGAAATAGCCGATCAGCCCGTTGTCCTCCAGCACGTGCCGTGCGGTCGCGTCCCAATTGCTGATGAGCCCTACGCCGACGGCATGCTTTTTGAGCCGGTCCAGCACCGTGCTTGTATAAGGGAACGACAGCCATTTCCGCTGCGACAAGCTCTGAATTTCGCGCATTCGCCCGCACTGCCTATGCAGGTCGAAGTGAAAGCCGAGCCGGTAGTTCACGATACCCAAATACCAAGGAAAAAACGTCTGCGCTTCTTTGCCCAGCGCCCCCGGATATTCCCGCATGAACAGCTTGTCGGTCAAGTGATACGCCCGCTCCACCTCTTTTAACGGAACGTCCGCCCCCTGCTCCTGCACAAACTGCCGATAGACCTCCTCCCTTTGCTGATAAACGAGCGTATAGCCCAGATCGAACCAAACGAACGATTTGCCCATGCGTTCCTCCCGATGATGTATAAAGCTCTTCTACATTTATTCCGTTTCTTGTGCCGCCCAGACGATCGGCAGCAGCACGTGCGAAGGATGCAGCCGGTCGTGATAGATCGTTTGCGTCGCGGTCGCGAAATCCACCTCCGTCGCTTCCCCCGGCGTCATAAACCGGTTCGGATTCCGATCGAATGTCGGGAACAGCGAGCTGGTCACGTCCACGCGGATCGCATGACGCTTCTTGAACACGATCGCCGTCGGACCAAGCGGAATTTCGTAGCGGACGATTTCTCCCGGCGTTACCGGCTGCGGATGCTCCAGCGAATGGCGGAAGCTGGCTCGCACGATTCCCTCCACCACGTTGTACGCCCGGCCGTCCGGGTGAACGTCGACCAGCTTCACGACAAAATCGGTGTCCTCCGCCGTCGTCGCCGCATATAGGACGGCCGTTATGTTTCCTTCGATAGCAACCTCTTCCTCAAGCGCCTCCGACGTATAGACCAGGACGTCGTTGCGCACCTCGATGGGCAGCTGGTTTTTCGGCCCCATCGGGGTCAGTTCCGGTACGGCGCCCGACCGCCCTCCGAGCGCAGGCACCGGAATCGACGGATGGTAGACGAACGTGTCCGGATGCTCGGCTTCGGGCGGCTCTGCGCTTAACGCGCCGTCGCCGCTCATCGAGTTGGCCCGGCTTGCGCTGCGCAAATAAAAGGGCGTTTCCGCCGCAGGCTGCGGCGGCCACTGCTCCGCCTGCTTCCAGCGGTTGTCACCCATAACGAAATATTGAACCGGAGCAACGCCGCTCCATTGCGAAGCGTCTCCCTTCAGCCAACGGCCGAACCATTCGAGCTGCAGCCGGTCGATCCAGTTGGCCGCCTCCGGCCCGAAATCAAGCTCTCCCACGAACCTCGACCACGGCATATGGTACCAAGGCTCGACGACCAGGTACTGGTTGTCCCGCGCCTGAGCCGTCGCTCCCTGCGCCCGCACGCCGTTAAAATTTTCAATCGTGCCGTCGACGAACAGATCGTACCAGCCGCCGACATGCAGTGCAGGCACTTCAATCGCGCCGTACCGTTCTCGCAGCGAGTGGGCCGTCCAATACGGGCCGCGGACGGGATGCTCCAGCCATTCCCGGTAATAAGGCGCCAGCTCCTCCCGGATCGCCGCCGTCCGCTTCAGCGGCAAGGAACGGTACACGCCGTGGATGCCGGCCAGACTTGCCGCGAGCTCGGCGGCCCAATCGGTCCGGCCCTTCCGCAGCGCGGTGTCCTGTGCGACGAACAGCACCCACGACTGGATGCTGGCCAAGGCGAACGCGCCGCTGCGGTACGTTTTTCCTTGATACGAATCGGACCCGATCATCGCGGGCGCAATACAGGTCAAATGCGGAGGCCGGCTGGCCGCCGCCAGCCACTGCACGGCGGCGACGTACGAGAAGCCGTACATCCCGACCTTCGGGATCGCATAGGGCAGCCCGGCCGCCCATTCGATGGTGTCGTATCCGTCTTCCGCTTCCGTCCGGTAAGGCTGAAATTCGCCTTCCGACTCCCACCGCCCGCGGGTGTCCTGCACGATCACGACATAGCCGTACTGAGCGTACCAAGACGGATGCGCGTAATTCATCGTCTGCGCGTCGGCCTTATTGTACGGGGTCCGCATCAGCAGCACGGGATACCGCTCCGATGAATCCGGCCGGTAAATGTCGGCGTACAGCATCACGCCGTCGCGCATCGGGACGGGAACCTGTTTTTCCGCGATGATTTTGTCTATTGGTATCCGATTCGTCATGGCTTAATTCCGTCTCCCTGTCGTACGTTTTTGAGATCGCGGTGTGACAGCAAGCCGCCTCCGCCCTCCGCCAACCGGACGGCACGTGCGATCGCTTCCGCAACCACCTGCGCCGACATCGCCCCGACGACGTCGACCGAAGTGTCTACCCCCCCGGTTGAAGCCGCGAATACGGCATCGCCGTCGTACATCGTATGTACCGGATAGATCGTGCGGGCAAAGCCGTCGTGCGTCATCTCGGCCACCTTCTTCAGCTCTGCTTTCGTCAGGTTGGCGTTGCTTGCGACGACGGCCAGCGTCGTGTTAGTACCCTTTGGCACCTCTGTGAACGAGAAGGGCTTGCGGATAAGCAGCTCGTGGCTATCCTCCAGACGGCCGTCCGCATTCAGCGGACCCGCCAGTACTTCGCGGGTTGCGGGATCCCGCACTTCGCCAAGCGCATTTACGGCGACGACGGCCCCGATCACCAGCCCGCCGGGCAGCCGGACGGAGGCCGAGCCGAGCCCGGACTTCATCGCTTTGGCGAACCCGCCGATCTTCCCGACCGAAGCGCCGCAGCCTGCGCCGACATTACCCTCCTGCACCGGAGCGTCCGTAGCGCGGCTCGCCGCCGCATAGCCCATCGCTTTGTCGGGCCGGACTTTCGGATCGCCGACGGACAAATCGAACAGCACGGCGGCCGGTACGATCGGCACGATGCCGTAACCGACGTCAGCGCCGATGCCCCGCTCCTCCAAATAGACGGCTACGCCTGTCGCCGCATCCAAGCCGAAGCCGGAGCCTCCGCTAAGACAGATCGCGTGCACGCGGTCCACCAGGCAGGTCGGGTCCAGCAAATCGGTCTCCCGCGTACCGGGCGCCGAGCCGCGCACATCGACACTGCACAGCGCCCCCTTCTCCCATACAATGGCCGTACAGCCCGTCCATGCCCGGGGATCATGCGCATGTCCCACCTTCGTGCCGGGTACATCCACAAGCGAACCCGCCGTTGTCATCCCATCGCCTCCAAGACATCTCGAGAACAAAAAAAGCACAAAAAAAAGATGCAGCTCGCCCCAAGGCGCAAACTACATCTCCGGTTGTCCGGTCGCTTTTTAAATTCCAATCGATTTAGTCGGTTATTTTGAAATTCATACTAGCACAGCTCTCAACTTCCGGTCAATATCCTTTTGACCGCCCCAGTCTGTAAACGGGCTCAGCAAATTCGGCATTGACAACGAAAACAAGCCCGGCTTATGATACATATGATTCATATTCCTAGTATTTCCATCGAAATTATTAATCATCGACCAGTCCACTGGAGAGACATGATTGTGCCATGCCTTCGAAGCTTGTTTCACTTCGGCGCTTGGTGCCTTGATGTCTTTTTTTAATGAGCTCATTTATTTCATCTGCTGCGGAGGGATTAGCATGTCACTGGACAACATCGAAATCGACGAGCAATGGTTAAAGGAAATCGCCGAGTTTCCCTTGGTGGAGGCGCTGTTCGGCCGCCGTTCCCGGCGTTTTTTCCGGGGAGCGGAAATTCCGGACGGAACGCTCGCTTATAAATCCAAGCACGAGCCGCTGCCGCTCGACAATCTTGAGAAGCTGCTCATTTTGCTTGCGGTCGGAGGCGTCACCGGGTGGCACCATTCCGTTACCCGGCACGACCGGTATAAACCGCATTTGTCCAATTATTCCGGATCGGCTTCGGGAAGGACGTTTCCTTCGGCCGCCGGCTTCCATACGTCGGAAATCTTTTTCACGGACGATACGGGAACGTATATTTTCCAGACGAGAGACGCCAAACCGGAAGCGGAGCGTGGCGAAGACAGCCGACACAGCATCGTCGAACTCATCGACAAGTACAAAAAGCGCATCCGCAAAATTTCGGACAAGCGGCTGCACATTCCGAACTACGAGCCCTACATGGAGGGGCACAATTCCTGGGTCGCCAATCGGCCCGGCACGTTCCTTGCGTTTCCCGTCGGCGATCTGGCGCAGCATACGATTGCCAACCTGTGCTTCTACGTGCAGAACGGGCTGAGCATCTACGACGACGTGAACAACCGGAAAATCCCGGGACTCGAGCAATTCGCCGACATCATCGACGTGGAAAATCCGCTGCCGCTGACGTTTCTCGACCAATATTCGCTGGCCGAGTTGTCGGCTGAATTATCCACGGCCACCTACGCGGGCATGCTGATGCAGCAGGCGCTCGGGCTCGGAGGCTGGATGTTCGACGGCATCGATCGGCTGACGGTGCTGGGCGCAAGCGGGGACCCGGAGGTGCCCGGGCTCGGCTTCCGGTACGATACGGACGAGCGCTGGCCGCTGCCGAATCCGACCGGGCTCGAAGGCGTATTCATCTCGTACACGCCGCCGCACTTCAAAGACATGCGCGCCGCCGTTGACGCGTTCTGCGAGCGCAAGTTCGGCCCGAACGGCCCGTTCCATCCGGACACGCCGGGACCGTGGAAGGCCCCGCGCAACGTAAGAAGCAGCGCGCAGGTGCACGATGAGCAGTTCCGCGCCGCCGTGGCGCATATCGCGCAGTATGTGTACGACACGTTCGGCAAATTCCCGGCCACCGTGCCGTCGGTGTACTCGCTGATGTATTTGCAGACGCATCATCTCGATTTGGACTATTACGACAAGTTTTTCGGGCCGCACTCGTATTTGCGCACCCATGCTGAGCATCTGGAGAAGCGGCACGGCATCAAACGATAAAGATCCGCCAAAACAAAAGCTGCCCCCTCCTGTGCGCCAAACGAGCTCTTTGAGGGGGCGGCTCTTGTGCCTAAAAATGATTGTCCATGAACATGTTGCTTTCAATAGATTTGCATCTGGGAAAATTTTGCAATAACAATCATTTTGCCTTATGATCAATAAGTGTAATTCGATCATATCCATTCGGGAGGGACACAGATCATGTCGTCAACCCGTCTGCTTATTTTGGGCGTTCTGCTCAAACGTCAACCGATTCACGGATACGATGTGCGTAAGGAGCTGGAAATTTGGCATGCCGGCAAGTGGGCGAACATCGCTTACGGGTCCATCTATTTTGCGCTGAATAAAATGGCTTCCGAAGGACTTGCGGAAACGGCCTCTTCGGAGAAAATCATCGAAAATAAAAAAGGGCCTGCCCGAATCGCTTACCAAGTAACCGAGAAGGGAAGGCAGGAATTCGAGCGGATGCTGGACAAGGCCATATGGGAATACAAGCCGGAGTTCGATTCGTTCCACATCGCGCTGATGTTCATGAACCGCTTTTCGAAGGATCATCTGCTCGGCGCCTTCCGTCATCGAATCAACCTGCTCCGCGCTGATATCGAGAGCTTTAAAGCCACCGCCGATTTCAACCTTTTTCCCGCCAATTCTCCGCATTATTTAAGCGAAAATTTACGACTCTTCTCGGCGCGGCTGGAAGCCGAGCTGCGGTGGATCGAAGGCATGGTCGGCAAAATCGAGCAAGGCTTGCTATTCTGAACCGAACTTATTTTTGCTCATTTGTACAATATTGCATAATCCGTTGTATTGTCTATCGAAACGATCGAAAAGAAACGGACGCGATGCCGAATCTTTTTCATCCGCAGCAAATGCAGGACGCCGGATAGCTCCCCGCCTCCGGCGTCCTGCAAAACCTGCGTTTACGCCGAACCTGTTCCATCGTCAGCTGGCCGCGGCGATTTTCCGCCGGCTGGCGGCTTGAATCCTGACGGACATCAAAGCCGCGATGAAGCAAGTCACTCCTGCCAACATAAACGGCAGCGTATAGCTGCCCAGCCAATCGCGCAAAACTCCCGCCGAATAGGCCGCTGTCGACGCGCCGATCTGGTGGGCGACCACAACCCAGCCGAAAATCATGCCCGCGCGCTCTTTGCCAAAAGCATCTGTCGTGAGCTTCACCGTCGGCGGGACAGTCGCGATCCAATCGAGGCCGTAAAACACGGCGAACACAAGCAGATGCGTCGGACCTAGCCCCAGCGCCTGCGGCAAGTAAATAAGCGAAAGGCCCCGCAGCGCGTAATACCAGAACAGCAGCCACCGGTTGTCGAAACGGTCGGAGAGCCAGCCCGACAGCGTGGTGCCCACCAGATCAAAAACGCCCATCAGCGCGAGCAGTCCGGCCCCGGTCACCATCGAGATGTCGAAATCGCCACAGGCTGGGATCAGGTGCGTCCCGATCAAGCCGTTCGTCGTGAAGCCGCAAAAAAAGAACGTGCCCGCCAGCAGCCAGAAGGTTAAGCTCCGGGAAGCCAAACGAAGCGAGATCAGCGGCTCCAGAAACAAGTTTCCACGAAACGAACTCGGCTTCACCAATTGTTCCTCGCCGTAAGGCGCGGCGCCCACCTCATACGGATGATTCCGCATCCAGATGACGACAACCGGCAGCAATATCAAGAGGGCGGCCACTGCCGCATAAGCGGAATACCGCCAGCCGAGCTCTTCCGTAATTTTGGCAAGCAAGGGCAGGAACAGCAGCTGTCCCGTAGCCGCGCTTGCGGTAAGCATCCCCACGACCAGCCCTTTTCGTTTGACAAACCACCGATTGGCTACCGTTACGCCAAGCACGTTAGCTAGGGTACCCGTTCCGATGCCCGCCACGATGCCCCATACAAGCTCAAACTGCCACAAGGAAGTCATGAAAGGGGTCAATGACAGGCTCGCGGCCAGCAGCAGCAGCGAGATCGCCATCGTCCGGCGAACCCCCAGCTTTTCCATCCATGCCGCCGCAAAAGGTCCGATCAAGCCGTACAAGAGAATATTGGTCGCCACGACCGTCGATATATCGGAGCGGCTCCAGCCAAACTCTTCTTGAAAAGGCAGCATAAAAAGGCTCGGCACGGAGCGGATTCCCGCCGATACTAGCAAGGTCACGAACACGATTAGTACGACGACCCACCCATAATACATTTTGGATGGTTCCGATCCGCTTTTCATCATCATCCACCCTCCTTGTCAACAAAATGCGTTCTACCGTTACCCCCTTTGCAGGGTATTATTACGATACGACAATTCGCAGCATCGGTAAAATTGAAATTATCGAACCAATCCATTGATTTTTATGATAGTATGGAACCAGACCTAACCGTAAGGCTGGTGTAATCATGGAAATACGTCATTTTATCACATTCAAAAAAATTATCGAATGCGGCAGCTTCACCCATGCAGCCGAGCAATTGGGATACACCCAATCCACCGTCACCTCGCACATTCAAGCGCTGGAAACCCATTTGGGCGCCCCTTTATTCGACCGGCTGGGACGAAAAATCCACTTGACGGAAACCGGCAGCCGCCTTTTGCAGTATTCGCAGGAAATGTTGAAAACGTATGAGAAAATCGAAAATATGGCTAACGAAACGGGAGATCTGAAAGGTGAGCTGCGGATTGCCGCTCCGGAATCGCTGACCGTCTATCGCCTGGAGCCGGTTTTAAGAGAGTACCGAAAACGATTCCCTCACGTCAGCATCAAGCTGAGCAACGCGACATGCGGAGCCAACAAAAGAGCGCTGCTGAGCGGGGATGCGGATGTCGCCTTTCTCATCGTTCCGGAGCTTCAGGAGAGCGATCTGGTCGTGCATCCGTTAGCGGAAGAGCCGATTGTCGTCATCGGAAGTCCCGATCATCCGATCACCGCCTTGGACAGCCGTTATCACAACCGGACGCTGGAGGAATGCCTCATTGCCAACGAGAGGGATTGCAGCTACCGGACGATGTTTGAAGAGTATTTGCGAGACAGGCACATTACCCCCTCACACATTATGGAGCTCTGGAGCATCGAAGCGATGAAACGCTGCGTCGCCAGCGGCTTAGGCTTCGCCTGCCTGCCCTTGCTGGCCGTAATGGAAGAGCTGCGCGATCATAAACTCAGGCTCATTCCGTTCGAAGGAAGCTTCAGAAAGGTGTTCTCACAAATGATTTATCACAAAAACAAATGGCTCTCCCCGGCTTTGACCGCGTTTATCGAAATCACACTGAGACATGCGAAGGATTGGTCCTACGAAGAGTATGCAGGTTAATAGCGTGCGCGCAAGCTCAAAAGCCTCATACCGGTAATAGCGCCGGGCATGAGGCTTTTTGGGCATCTTATGTTATATCAAGCTTTGTGCGAAAATCCTGAGCCGGTGCCGGGGCTTCCCGCTTGCTCCAATTCCCGTTCGCGGCGCAAAATGTCTTCCATCGACGTATTCAGCGCAGCCAGCGGACCGGGGAAATGATTTTTGTAATAGGCCACATCCATGATCACGAGCAGGAGGAGCATGGCGGCGAGCGCATAGCCGGCCGTTTCGTTAGGCGGAATCACCATCACGATGCAGATGAAGACGATCCAGATCAAGGCCACCACGGACACGAAATCGCTGTATTTGCCGAGGTTCCACGGGCCGAGATGCTTTTCCTGAAACCGTCCTAGCGCCTTCGCCCGGAGCTTGAGCCAAATCGGGATGCCGTAGGCCACGTATAAGCCGACGACGCTAACGGCAGTCAGAAACGCGATCGTCGTATAGGCCGCGTCTGGGTTAACCGTCTTGATAATATAATCGACGAATGCCAGCAGGAACGAAAGAATAATCGCAAGCCAGATCGCTTTGGCCGGCGTGCGGAATTTTTTGGAGATTTGCGCCCATTGGCCGCTGAACGGCATACCTTTGTCGCGCGAGAAGGCGTACATCATCCGGGAAAACGAAGTAATGGAGGACAAGCCGCAAAACCACATCGCGGCGGTAACGAGCCACAGCACGACGGAACCGAACGTACCGCCTAACGCCTGGCTGATTACATAAATAAACGCGTTCTCGGAGCCGGCAGCGGCGGCGGCATCCTTGATCGAGAGCGTGACGAAGGCGAGCATCAGGAATCCGATGGCAAACGAATACGCAACCGAGGTGAAGATGCCCCAAGGCGCGCGGACGCGGGGATTGATCGTCTCTTCGATCGTATGGGCGGAGGCGTCGTAGCCCGTGAAGGTCCACTGTGCTTGCAGCAGCCCGATCAGAAAAGCGAACAGGTAAGGCTTGTCGGAGAACGTCTCGCCCACTTTGAACAAATAATCGACGCTGTTCAAACCGTTTTTTGTAAAGAAAGCCAGGGAGACGACAAGTACTGCGACGATGATAATGTGGTACCAGGCGGAAAAATCATTGAGCTTGGCGACGATGCGGATACCGATGTGATTGAGAATACCGTGGGTAAGCAAAATGACCGTGAAGGCGATGAGGACGGTCGTATTGTTGGAGGTGTAGCCGAACACGCCGCCAAGCAGCGGATCGGCGAAGAGCGCGACGGAGTAGTCGATCCCGGCAACGATGCCGATCTGACCGATCAGATTGATCCACGCCGTGTACCAGCCCCAGCGCTTGTTTTTGAGGATGGCCGCCCAGTGGTACAGCGCCCCGGCCGTCGGAATTGCGGAAGCGAGCTCCGCCATAGCCGCAGCTACGAACATGACGAACAGCGCAACGATTGGCCAGCCGAAGCCCATCATGCCCGGCCCGCCGTACGTTAAGCCGTGACCGTATAAAGATACCGCGCCGGTCAAGATGGAGATGATCGAGAACGAAATCGCAAAGTTGGAAAAACCGCCCATACTGCGCAGCAGCTCCTGCGCGTAGCCGAACTTGTTCAAGTCTTGTTTGTCCTTGTCGTGATGATGGAGATGTTCGCTCATGGTTCCCAGCCTCCTTCATAAGGATAACAACAGGATGAGAGTGGAAGGTCCGGTCCGGTCCGGTCGGCTTATTTTCCGAGGAAGCTTTCATGCTCGCTTTCGTCATAGGTCCGAATGCTGTTTCCGGCAAGCCGGACAATCCACAAAGCAAACAAGCAAGTGACGGCGATCAATACGATTCCGATCGTCATAGCCATGCAGTCTCACCTCCCTCCCCGGCGCATTGGATTGGCAAGCTCTCTTTCACGGTTATGCGGGTTCGTCTGCGAACATGTCTTTTTTTGCAAGCGTTTTCCTATTAGATTTCCAACCGGACCCCGCTTGCTTGCTGTTCAATCATTTTTTTCAGGATCGTGCCGATGTGGGCTCCCGCTTCGACCGGAGGCGTGCCGCCGCGGTGAATGTTGGAGACGACGGTGCGGTCGCTTTCCACCGTTCCCTGCCGGGGACGGAAGCACATATAAGCGCTCATCGATTTCGACGACACGAGTCCGGGCCGCTCGCCGATCAAGAGCACGAGCACCTCCGGCTGCAGCAGCTCGCCGATCTGGTCCATAACGGCAACGCGTCCGCCGCGCACGAAAAACGGGGTGCCGGTTTTCAAGCCGTAGGCCTCGAGCGAATCCAGCAAGGACGGATAGACGTCGCGCAAATTGGCATCGACCGCGTTGGCGCTCAAGCCGTCCGAGACGACCACCTGCACCTGCGGCTTCATAACGCACTGCTTGCGGATCAGCTCTACGCCCTCGTCCGTCACGATCCGGCCCATGTCCGGGCGCTTCAAATAATTTTCGGTGTTCCCGTAGCGCGTCTCCACGGTAAACATGCCGAATTCGTCGAGCACCGCCTGATTAGCCTCACCGTAAATGGAATCGACGGCGGCGGCGTGATCGCAGCGGAATTTGAGCATTTCCCGGGTCAGCGGCCGCGTTCCCGCCCGCCATACGCCAATCCGCGCGGGCGTGTTGGCCAGCAGCTCGTTCATGCCCTCGGCCCACTTCGGATTCGGGACATTATGCGCTGCCTCTTCACCGAAGCCGAGGATACTGGGCTCCTCCGCATGGGACCCGGCGTCCATCGCAGAAGATTGGCGTGTATGCTCCTGGCTTCCGCCCCCCGTGCTTGAGGCCGTGCTTTGCTTTGAATCGCCTGCGCCCGCTGTGCCTTTAGGAGTTGACGGCTCTTTTTCGCCTGACAAGCCGTTCGCATTCGCTCCAAGCTTCTTCTCCAGCTCCGCCATCACTTGCTCGACGAGCCGGTCCAATGAAATGGTCATCGCTTCTCTCCTCCTCTCGCAGCGCTGTACGAATGATTACATAAACAATGTCGGGTCCCCAGCCAGCGGGGTCAGGCGGCCGTTTTCCATAATGCCCATCTTGACCAACCAGCGCTCGAATTCCGGCGCGGGGCGGCGCCCCATCATTTCCCGCAGCGTGGCGATATCGTGAAAGCTCGTGGACTGGTAATTCAGCATGCAGTCGTCCGCCATCGCCACGCCGATGACGAAGTTGACGCCGGCGGAGGTCAGCAGCACGGACAAATTGTCCATATCGTTCTGGTCCGCTTTCATATGGTTCGTGTAGCAGACGTCCACGCCCATCGGCAGCTGCTGCAGCTTGCCCATGAAATGATCTTCCAGTCCGGCGCGGATAACCTGCTTCGAATCGTACAAATATTCCGGCCCGATGAAGCCGACAACCGTGTTGACCATGAACGGGTTATATTTCCTGGCAAGCGCGTAGCACCGCGATTCGAGCGTCACCTGGTCGATGCCGTAATGCGCCTCGGCGGACAGCTCGGAGCCCTGCCCCGTCTCGAAATACCACAGATTCGGCCCGGTTCCCGTCCCGTCGCGCCGGATCAGGTCGTCCGCCTCGTCGAGCAGGGCGACATCGATGCCGAACGCTTTGTTGCCGGCTTCGGTGCCCGCCAAGCTTTGGAACACCATATCGGCGGGAGCGCCCTGCCGGATCGCCCGCATCTGCGTTTTCACATGCGCGAGCACGCAGTTTTGGGTCGGAATCTGCCACTTGGTCATCACTTCTTTGGTCGCGTTCAACAGCTCCTTCACGCTATCCGCCGAATCGATGACGGGATTGATGCCAAGGACGGCATCCCCGATTCCGTAGCTTAGCGCTTCGAACAAAGACGCTTTCATGCCTTGGATGTTATCCGTCGGGTGATTCGGCTGGGCCCGACCCGCGAGCACGCCCTTCTGCCCGATCGTAATGTTGCAGTGGGTCGTCACTTCCATCTTGGACGCCGCCTGCATCAAATCGAGGTTGCTCATCAGCTTGGCGGCGGCCGCTACCATTTCGCTGGTAAGCCCCCGGCTGATGCGGCGTATTTCGGAATTGCCCGTCTCGTGCCGCAGCAGCGTTTCGCGCAGCTCGGCTACGGTCCAGTTGTGGATTTCCGCGTAGATTTTCTCGTTGACGCCTTCCTCGATGATTCGTGATACTTCATCGGTTTCCGGCGGCAGCAGCGGATGGTTGCGAATGTCGGCCAACGTCAGCTCGGACAGCACCAGCTTGGCCGCCATCCGTTCCTTAGCATCCTCGGCCGCAATCCCGGCAAGCTGATCTCCGGATTTTTCTTCGTTAGCCTTGGCCATCACGTCTTTTAAATCGCGAAATTGAAATGTTTTGCCGAGTAAAGCGGTTTTCAGCTTCAATGTCGGTCCCCCTCTCTGCCATGAAACGCCAGCGTCTTGACGACCACGGGAATCATAATGCCCGCAATCGGTTCCCCTAAATCGATATAGTCACCGTGCTCGACCTTGATCTGATCGATGCACACAATCTTCGTCCGTTCTTTTAACCGTTTTTCGAGCGATTGGCCGAGCGCCTTGGCGATATCGGTGTCGCAAACGACGACCATCACCCGGCTGTCCGGAAAATAATCGGCGAAGCTTTCGCTCAGCCGGTCGGCCAACCGCTGCAGTGAGGCGTAGCCGCAATGTTCGAGCCCGGCCAAAGCCAGCGCAAACGGCGGCGAAGCGTCCCGCTCAAACAAGGCTGCGCCGCTCTGCATCGTCTGCCCGACGGCCGCGGCAAGCGAGGCCGGCTGTTCGAGCAGCGAAAGCGTCAGCTCCAGCTTGCACACCGGGAGGTTGCGGATCGGCAGCAGCGTAGGGTCCAGATGAACGGTAGCTCCACTGATCTCCGTGCTCTGCATGCCCGCTCCGATAACCGTCGCCCGGACGGTCTGCTCGGGCACCGCCAGCCGGATCGGATACCGCGCGGCGCATGCTTTAAGCGTATGCGCCAGCAGCGGTCCGATATCGCCGTGCTTGGCGGCTTCGGCCAAGCTCTGCGGCTTCGCTTCCTCCATCAGGCGTCCGATACCGCCGGATACCGTCCATTCTTCGATCGGCTGCACTTGCGGCAGCGGAGCACCCAGCGTCAGCTTGCGAACCGCATCGCGCTCTTCGGGAGCCGTCATGCCCGCCAAATCGTCGAGCATGGCGAGGCTCATCGCCCGGCACAGGTCCTCAAGTAGCGCGTAGCTGACGGTATGCCCCGGCTCCAGCCGGTATCCGGCAGCCTCCAGCCATGGGCGGATCGACGGCGAGACACTCGTCACCGTCCCCCCGGCGTTCAGCTCGATTAGGCGTCCGCCGATATGATACGTCACCGTGCCGACCGCTTTTCCTCGGTAAAACACAGCCGCATTGGCCGTCCCTCCGCCGATATCGATATTGGCGACGGCGCCGCGCACCTCCAGCGAGCGGCGATCCGCTCCGGCGCCTTTGCCGGCCAGCAGTCCTTCGAGGTCGGCTCCGGCCGTCGCGACGACGAAATCCCCGGACCGCTCGGCCAGCAGGTGCACGATCCGGCGCGCGTTCGCTTTCGTCGCCGTCTCGCCGGTGATGATCACCGCGCCCGATTTCAACTCTTCCGGCCG
Source organism: Paenibacillus tyrphae (assembly GCF_000722545.1). Lineage (GTDB taxonomy): Bacteria > Bacillota > Bacilli > Paenibacillales > NBRC-103111 > Paenibacillus_G > Paenibacillus_G tyrfis. Next base: position 146,504 of record NZ_JNVM01000004.1, on the reverse strand, counting down.
GACGCCTGCCTGCTCGTACTCTTCGGTCAGAATGACCCAGATCCGCTCCGCATCCACCTCGTCTTCGCCGAGCAGCGGCGTGCTGTGGATCGGGCTCGCGTAGATCAATTCCCGCTGCGCGATATCAAAGCGGGGAAGACTGAGCGCGCCTGACGTCCGCACCAGCTTCAGACGGCTGACGATCATTTTGGTCGTGCTCGTGCCGATATCGATGCCTACGCTGGTAATCCATTGTGGCTCCATGCGTCCGCTCACCGCTCTTTCAAGGACCGAACCAGCGCTGCGGTCCGTCCTTCAATATTCCATCCGCCAGCTTGATCAGCGGCATGCTTTCCGCCATTGAGGCGGCGCGCATTTTCCGGTACGCTTCTTCTTCATCCAGCGCGAAGGTTTTCATGACGATCCCTTTCGCTTTTTCGATCCGTTTCCGCTCCTCGATCGACTGCTTGAGCTGCTCCAGGTCTTTTTTGAGCGAGTCGATCCTTTCCTTCTGACTGAGCGCAATTTCGACCGCCGGGATCAAATCCTCCTCCGATACCGGTTTGACCAAATAAGCGGCAACCCCCGCACTGCGAGCGTCCTGCACCAGCTCTTTCTGGCTGTACGCCGTCAGCAGCAGGACGGATGTTTCCGTGTCATGCAGACTGCGAATGATGCGGGACGCTTTGATGCCGTTCATCACCGGCATTTTCACATCCATAATGACCAGGTCGGGCTTGAGCGCGGCGACGAGCTCGATCGCTTCCTCGCCGTTCTTCGCTTCCCCTGCCACCGCATAGCCTTCTTCCTCCAGCATTTCACGGATATCCATTCGAATGATCGGGTCGTCATCCACGACGACGATCGAGTTCTTCATCCTGACACCTCCTCATAAGTCCGACGAATATGACGCCGCTTGATCAGCGACGTTTAGATCGGTTTCGGCTCGGCCGGGAAAAGCGGGAACGTAATCGTAACCTGTGTGCCTTCCCCGGTGGAAGCCATCTGCAGGAGGCCTCCGAGATTTTCGCGCACGAGCGTTTCCGTTATTTTCAACCCGAGATGGCCTTTGCGGGCGGTATCGCCCGCTACGGGCAGCCCGATGCCGTTATCCGCTACCTCCATGCGGACGATTTGACCGCTGCAATACAGCGAGATCCGAATGTCTCCCTGCTCGCGGTCGATGAACGCATGCGTCACGCAATTTTGCACGAGCTCGTTGGAGACGAGCGCCAGCGTGGTGGCCATGTCGGACGGCAGCGTCAGGGTATCCCCCGAAATGGAGATGCGTATCGCTTGATCCGGTTTGGCCGTGGAGGAGACGACATTTTTAGCGATGCGATCCAGCACGTCGTTGAATTGGATCGTTTCCAGCCCGTCGTAGGCCAGCATCTCGTGGATGACGGCGATGCTGTTGATGCGGTTGATGCTGTCGCGGTATATTTTCTCGACCTCGTCCAGCTTCGTGCGGCGCATTTGCAGCCGGAGCAGGCTGGAGACGGTCTGCAGATTGTTTTTGACCCTGTGGTGAATCTCCTTGATGACAGCCGATTTAATGACGAGCTGCTTCTCTTTTTCCTTCAAGTCCGAAATATCCCGGATCAGCATCAGCCCAAGGGCTCCCTGCTGCTGCCGGTTAATCGAGACGGTTTTCAGCTCTAACGCGACATGCCCGATCACAAGCTCCTGACGGACGATTCCGGTCGGCGCGAGCAATGAAGCGCGATCAAGCTTGCCGTAAAACAGCTCGACCAGACTTGAGCCTTCCGGCACGCCGCTGTGCCCGATCTCCTGCAGCATTTCCCGGGCTCGCGGGTTCGTATAGGTGATATGCGCCTGCCCGTCGAACAGCACGATGCCCTCATGCATGAGCGATTGGACGCTGCTTTCCGATAAAGCGACCGCAAGCAGTGTTTCGCTGAGCTGCTCCGTCGTTTCGCGCAGCCGCTCCACGTTTTTTTCCTGCTCGACAATCTCCGAAATGTCCTGCTCCATGATCAGCACGCCGATCACGCGGCCGTTTTTGGCCCGGATCGGGACGACATTTTGCCGCATGGCGATCTGCTCCTGAGATATCCCGCGGGAACCGATGACCGGCTGGCCGGACAGCAGGCAAAACATGACGGCCGGCTCGTTGTGCGCATAAGCGTGCATGCCGACCACCGACGAGCGGTAGAGCGACGGAGCCGTCGTCGGCTGGGCCTCGGCAACGACGAGCGCCGTGCCTTGATCCGCAAGCGGACAGTCGATGAACACGTCCGACTGGAACACGTCGGCGAACAATTGCAAATGTCGCGATAAATCTATAATAACTTCCACTTCTTCTTCAGATAAAAGGGTGCGCTCCGCGCACAGTTCGGCAATCGATGGCATAAGCAATCCCTCACGACGTATCGATTTGTACATGCATCGATTTTATTGTCACACAAACCGCGCTGCGAAGAAAGCCCTTACACAAGTGAATTTCTTCCTCTATCCTGCGCTTCCCGGTAGGTTTCCCTTTCGTACCCATTGCTACACGCTCGAAGCTATCGGTTCACGATGCCCAGCAGCAGCTCCTTCAGCTCTGCGATGCCTTCGCCGCCGGCCGCCGACGTCAAAAGGATCTCGCCTTGAGGCAGCGATGACCGGAGCAGCGAGACTGCCCGGTCCGGATCGGCCTTCGGGTGATCGATTTTCGTAACGGCCCCGATGGCCGGAATCGGAAAGCCCCCTGCAAACCCGGGCGGAAAATAGTTCCGCTCGCGGGTCGCGTCCTGTATGAGCAAAATCGCCGCCGCTTGATGCGATGTCGCCATCAGCGAACGATAGTAGAGCGGATTCTCGCTGTATTCGCCCGGCGTATCGATCAGCCAGTCGTGGAATACGAGGCTTTGCGTTTTGACCGCCGCTGCCTGCTCGCCCATGAGCGCTTTGACCAACGTCGATTTGCCGGCGCCCACAGCGCCGATGATCATGACTTTACGCATCGCTTACGACCTCGTCAAAGGAGCGATTGAAAATTTCAGCTTCTCGTGTAAAAATTCGTTGACCGATTCGATGGCCATTTCGACCGCGGATACGTCGCCTACGATGACCAGAGAGCCGGTGAAGCGGTCCAAATAGCCGATATCGACGTTCGCCGCTTTCGTGGCAATATCCGCCGCGATGATCGCCGTTTCCGTCGGCGTCAACGTCAGAATGCCGATCGCGCTCGCCTTCTCGATCCCGAGTTTCGTATACAGTACGGGATCGGGGTTGGCGATAACATGCGCGAGCGTAAGTTGTTTGCCGGGCACATATTCCTGAATGACCCGCTGTTTCTCCTGTTCCATACGCTCCTCCTAACCGCCGCTGTCGTCGCCGACTTCGAAGCTGTCTACAATGCCGACGATCATGGCGTCGATGGGCACCATTTTACCGCTGAACAGCACGCGGGCCGGACTTCCCCGGGACACGATCACATTCTCGCCGACGCCCGCTCCGATGCGGTCTGCGGCGATAACCGGCTGCCCCGCTTCGCGGTCCTTGAAATCGATCGGCTGGACGACCATAAGCTTCAGGTTGTCCATGCCTTCTTCCTTCTGCGTGGCCCACACGCTGCCGATCACTTTCCCCATAAACATAGGACTTCACCCTTTACTCCGCATACTGGACCGCGACGTCTTTCTCCTTCAGCAAGTCCGCCGCCAGCGGCGAAACGATCGTTCCCTTACCAAGGATCAGCTTCCGCACGTCCGGCGCGGTATCCGTCTGCCGCTTCACCCATTCGGCGGTCAGCAGCTTACCTTCGAACACGGAGCTGCCTGCCGCTGTCGTACTGACGTTAGCGACTTCGGAATGAGCACCACCGGCCGCTTCCGGCGACGATGTACCGCGAGCCGGCGCCTCGTTACCCGTCTGGTGCTGCGCCACGCCGCATTTGCGCACGACCGCTTCCGCCAGCAGCTTCTGCGGAGCGAACTCCGCGCCGAGGGCCGCAAGCTCGCGCTTATAGCGCTCGAACAGCTTGATGTAAGGCTTCGGCAGCGTCAGCGTTTTCAGCGTACGCCGGTCCGCCCGTTTCAATCCGGGTATATCGTCCCCGATCAGCACGAACTTATTCAGGACGAGCGCGGAAAACAAAATCTCCGCCTTCACGGTCCCTTTCAGCCCCTGCGCGGCCCGCGCGGCATTGTCCACATCGATCTCGGGAATGACGATGCCGTCGTATTCGAGCGGCAGCTCCAGCGGCGCGGGCGCATATTCGTCGGCGGCAATGATTTTGCCCGGACCGGCGCATTCGATTTTATGCAGGCCGAGCCATGAAGATGTTTCTCCGTCGAGAAACAGCATATCGTAGCAGATTCCGCTGTTTTTGAGCAATATAAAATGGTCCGTGAACGCCTCGTGCGCGGTGCTGTCGCAAAACAGATACAGCACTTTGGGCTTTTTCGCCTGCTCCGCCTGCATCGCCTGCACAAGCTCACGGACGATCGATTCGATCATCGGTTTGATCTCCAACTTTCGCTACCCCCTTTCCGCACGCGTGAAGACGCCGTTTTTGCCGATCATTTGCACCGTATCTCCGGTGTTCAATTGAGCGGCGTTCGCTTCGTCCGTATCGAGATGAACGTCAAGCGCATAGCGCGGATTCACCCGGACCACAACATCCATAAACGCCAGCGGCCGGTCGCCGCGGGTTTGCAGGATGATGCGGTCCCCGTCGGACACCTCAAGCCTCTGAGCGTCGTCAGGCGACATATGGACATGGTTTTTGGCGACGATCAAGCCCTGGGTCAGCACGACCGCGCCCTTCGGGCCGGCCATCGTAATGCCGGGCGTACCTTCCAGATCGCCCGACAGCCGGACAGGAGGCTTCACGCCGAGCGCAAAGCCGTCCGTCCGGGATATCTCCACCTGGGACACCCCGCGCGAAGGTCCGAGAATGCGCACGTTCTGCAGAACACCCTTCGGACCGATCAGCGTAACCGTTTCCTGTGCGGCAAATTGTCCGGGCTGCGACAGCTCCTTCAGCGGGGTAAGCTGGTAGCCTTCGCCGAACAGCGCCTCGACATGCTCCGGCGACAGATGCACGTGCCGGCCCGAGACGCCGACGGGAAGGAGCGGCGCTTTGGGCGCCGGCTCCACAGGCAAGGCCGCCGGAGCTTCGGCCTTCAGACGCTGAATGGCGATGCCCCGGCTTTTCAGAAAATCATTGGCCGCCGGCGTCAGCAGGTCCCCGGCCGCAATCGGATACGGATTCGGGAGCCCCTGCGCCAGCCGGCTGCGCAGACTCGTTTCCGTAATCAGCGCCATAGGGATTAGCCTTCAAGCTTCGGCAGAATGAATTCAATATCTGTGTGAGGACGCGGAATGACGTGTACGGAGACCAGCTCCCCGATTTTTTCCGCAGCTGCCGCGCCGGCATCTGTAGCCGCTTTCACTGCGCCTACATCGCCGCGCACCATGACCGTTACCAAACCGCCGCCGACATGCACTTTTCCGATCAGCTTGACATTTGCCGCTTTAACCATGGCATCCGCCGCTTCGATCGATCCTACGAGTCCTTTCGTTTCTACCATTCCGAGTGCTGCCAATTCTCCTGCCATTGTCTATTCCTCCCTGGAATAAAAGTTTAGTTGATGATTCAAAATTGAATTTATCGGATTAAATTTACTGAATTAAACTTATTTGGCTTCGAGCTGCAATTCGGATAGCACGCTGCGGACGATCTGCAGAACATCCTCCCGCGAAATCCCCGGATTGCCGGAGGCTTCCGGCGGCAGCTTCTCCATCGTCCGCTCTACCGCCTGCGCCGCCGCGGGGGCGATATCCATCTCGCGGATGCCGAAGGCAACGCGCTTGATGTTGAGCAGATGCTGCGGACCAATGTTGTCCGACGTAATATTGTTGCCGAATGAGCCGCAGCCCAGTGTAAACGACGGCGTAATGCCCGTCGTGGCGCCGATGCCACCGAACGTCGTGCCCGAGTTGACGACGATGCGCGAGGCCGGCTTCTCCAGCCCGAACGCCTCGATGACGGATTCGTTCTCGCAGTGAATGCCGAGCGTATGTCCGAGTCCGCCGAGCTCCAGCAGCTCCATACAGCGGCTGCAGCCCTCCAGCCAATCTTTTACGGTGTAGAGCGCCAACACCGGGCTTAGCTTCTCTACGGAGAACGGATACGCGTGTCCGACGCCCGTTTCTTCCGCAATCAATACCCGCGCCTCCGGCGGAACAGTAAAGCCCGCCATCTCCGCAATGACCTGCGGCGACCGGCCGACGACCTTCGGGTTCAACCCTTTGCCGATCGTCAGAATCGAGCCGACCTTGCGCTTCTGCTCCTCATCCAGAAAATAAGCGCCCTGCCGCTTCAGCTCTTCGACGAGCTGCGGCTTGATCGACGCGTCGGCGACGATCGCCTGTTCCGAAGCGCAAATCGTGCCGTAATCGAACGTCTTGCTTTGTAAAATCAAACTGACCGCGCGGGACAGGTTTGCGCTGTGGTGCACGTACACCGGGACGTTGCCCGGCCCGACGCCATACGCGGGCTTGCCCGAGCTGTAAGCGGCCTTGACCATCGCCGTGCCGCCGGTCGCCAGGATCACGTCCGTCCGCTTGTGCCTCATGAGCTCATTGCTCGCCTCAACCGAGGGCTTCGACAAGCAGTGGATCAAGCCGGCGGGAGCCCCCGCCTTCTCTGCCGCCTGCCGCATCACCTTGGCCGCTTCTAGCGAGCAGCGCAGCGCCGACGGATGCGGGCTGATGACGATCGCATTGCGAGCCTTCAGCGCGATCATGCACTTGAACATGACGGTCGATGTCGGATTGGTCGACGGGATGATCGCGGCAACGACGCCGACCGGCTGCGCCACCTCCCACACCTTGCGCTCATCGTCCTTGCGGACGATCCCGACTGTCTTCATGTCTTTCATCGACTCGTAAACGTTTCGGGCGACGAAAAGATTTTTAGCCGTCTTATCGGCAACTTTGCCGTACCCGGTCTCTTCCACGGCCATTTCGGCCAGCCGTACGGCTTCCACCTCGGCCGCCCGGGCCATCGCAGCAACGATGTCGTCAATCTGCGACTGGGTCATTTTTTCCAGCAGCTTCTGGGCTTGACCCGCTTCCTGCAGAAGGCTACGCACTTCCTGTATCGCCTGCAAATCGGCGTCCAGCTTCATATCGGGTTCTCACTCCCTTCAGTCCTTCTTCTCCGTAAGCAGCCGGATCAGCTCGGCCTTCGCCGCCGTGTTGATGCCGGAAGCGTTCAGCGGGAATCCGGGGGTGGTGCGGGCCAGCTCGCGCAATTGCTGAAGCGAAAGCTTGGCCAGCGCCTCAGCGGAGTCCCCGCCGGAAAGGCTCGCCGCTTCGTCCGCTGCCGCCTCGGAAGCAGTCGGCTCCACAGACGGCTTCGGCTCCGCCGGGGCTTCCTTCCGCCATATGCTTTCCAGCATCGCCGAAACGGAAAGATCCGGCCGCGGAATCACATGCGTCCCGACCAGCTTGCCTACTCTGCGGGCTTCCTCTCCGCCTGCCTCCACCGCCGCACGGACAGAGGCGACATCCCCTACGATATATACGGTAATAAGTCCGGCATCCGCTTTTTCATACGTCATGACCCGGACGTCCGCCGTCTTCGCCGCAGCATCGGCCGCAGCGATCAAGGCGGGTACGCCGATCGTCTCGATAAGTCCCAGCGCTGTCATCGACTGTGTCATCTCCATCACCCGCTTTCGTTAACCAGATTATTTCGGCTCCCGCGCGACGCTGAGAACGGCATCGGCAAAAGCGCTCGCCGCCGCGGTACAAGCGGACTGGCTGCCCGTCAGCAAGCCGCCGCCGAAGTTCGTCTCCGTCGGCGGGCCGTAAAATTGGCACAGCCTGACGTCCGCCGCCTTCAATGCGGCATCCAAGCCGTACACCGCTTCGAGCGGCGGTGCGATCAAATACGCGAGCGGCTCGCCTTCGGCGATGCCTGCCACTTGGGACAAGTAAGAACCCGTTCTCGAAATGACATGAGCGTAATACGCGTGCGTGCCCTCGCTGTTCAGGGAATAAAAGCACGCGCCGTTCTCCATCAAAGCAATAGCCGCGTCCAACCCGCTTTTCACTTCGGCCGGCGTCCGGCCGCCGAGCATCCCGATAAATTCCCCCGACAGCGGGCCCGAGGCATGCGCCGACCCTGCGTAAAAGGAACGGGCATACACCACTTCCACCGCCGCCTTCTTGGTCGCCTCGTCCAGCGCCGTATAGCCGACGTCGTCGATACTCGACGTTAACATCCCCAAACTCCGGATGTCCGGCTTCAGCTCCAGCTTCCGGGCCAACTCCGCGTCCACATTCGGAATGATGCGGACGGCCAGCGGCACGGCTCGAATCGGCTGCTTCACTTGGTTCACCTCCGCTGCGTACATCAAAAGACGACAAAAAGGCGCCCCGGACTGAAGAACGCGCGAACGCATTCTCCGATCCAAAGGCACCGTTGCCTTCATGCTATTTTTTTATTGGTGTTCATATTTGAATTGTAAAACAAATCACTCGATATTGCAAGCGCTGTCATCGGAGTAGGCCATCTCAATTTTTACCTCAACCGCTCGAATCGGCTTATTCGCCTATCTTTCTTCTCCCGTTCGGCCGCCTCGTCCTCAAGCTCGGACATCCATAACAGGCCCATAGATAGCGCAAACGTTATGCCCACGAGCGCGATGCCAAGCATCAGCTCGCCTACGATTTGCAGATATAGCAACACGGCGGCGGAGGCCAACATGCAGCCAAAGATGACCCATCCGATCCGCCGTGCCGTAACTCGCTTCATTTTCGTTCCTCCCCCGTTTCCGAATATCCATACTACAGCTTATTCGGGGAAACGGGGCTTTAGAAGCATATCAAAGCTTGAAGGCATTCACCTGCCGCTGCAGCAGAATGGACATTTCCTTCAAATGGCCCGAGGCACTGGAAATCTCCTCCATGGCCGCCAGTTGTTCCTCCGAGGATGCCGCCACATTCTGCGTATTGTCCGCGGCCTCTTGGGCGATACGGGACAGCTCTTCCAGGGAAGCCGCGACTTCTTCGGTACCTGCCGACATTTCCTCGGATGCCGCCGACACCTCCTGCACTTGACCGGCCACCTGCTGAATAGCATGCAGGATGCGTCCGAACACTTCGCCGGCTTGCCCCGCGGCCGTCGTACCTTTGGACGTTTCGTTCACGCCTGCGTCCATCGAGGCGACCGCCCGCTTCGTGTTGGCTTCGATCTCCCGCAGCAGAGCGGCAATATGCTCGGACGATTCCTTGGACTTCTCCGCAAGCTTCCTCACCTCAACGGCGACCACCGCGAACCCTTTGCCGTGCTCTCCTGCCCGGGCCGCTTCGATGGACGCATTGAGCGCCAGCAGATTCGTCTGATTCGCGATATCGGCAATCAGCGTCATAATCTCGCCGACTTCCTCCGAGCGGGTCCGCAGCTCGTGGATAACGCCGCCGGTCTCGGTCATGACCGACTCGATGCGGTTCATCTGCGCGATCATCTGCTGTACCACCTCGTTGCCCTGCGCCGCATCCCGCGACGTCTCAGCGGACAGATCGGCGACGACGCCCGCCGATTCGGCAATCCGTTCGATACCTGTGGCCATCTCCACCATCGCCCGCTTGCATTCCTCGGCGCTCTGCAGCTGATTCTCCGCACCGGCGGCAACCTCTTCGACCGCACGGGCCGCTTCGCCGGTCGCCTCGGCCGTTTGCTTCGCGCTGACGGTCAGCAGATCGGACGATTCCGCCACTTCGTCAGAATGGGTTTTAATACTGCCCACCAGCTTGCGGATACTTTCGACCATATGGTTGAAGTTCTCGGAGACAAGACCGATCTCGTCGCGTCCGTTCACCGGCACGGAAACGGACAAATCCCCTTCGGCGGCAAGCTTCGACACCTCCGCCATCCGTTTGAGCGGACGGACCGTTCGAATCAACAGCCAAATCATCAGCCCGATAAACAGACCGCCAATGACAAGACCGATCAAAATATTGAGCAACAGCGCGTGGTTCAAATCCGACTGAATCGAGCCGTAGTTGAAGTCGAGGCCGAACACGGCGACCGTCTCGCCCTTATCCGTGCGAATGGAGCTCAAAATGGATATCCACGTGCCCGAGGCATCCGTATACACGTCGGTCATGCCCGTCCCCTTTTTCAACGCATCCTCATACGCCCGCTGAAACTGAGCCGACAGCTCGTAATCCTCCAAAACCCTCGCTCCGTGTTCGTTCAAGGTCCGATTGGCCTGCATCATCTTCGCATAGTGCTTATTGTCCTTCGTCGTCATCTCGGTTGACATCAAGTAGCTGTTGGTGACGATATTGCTTGTGAGCATCTTCTCCAGCTGCGCCTGAATACGAACGTTCGCCGGGTCGGCCATATACTTGTCGTAGCTGAGCGACATCTTTTGTCCGGCCGCCTGGATATCCGCGCTCTGCAGCTCCAGTTGAGCGTCCATCGCCTCTTCAATATGCAATAACGATTCGAAATACATAGCTCTTTCCCGAAGATACGACATCGAGGTAAATGCGGCCGACATGGCTATCAGCAGGATCACCAACACCAATCCGGCTTTGACGACTAAACTGCGATTTCTCATAACAAGCACTCCTTCATCCGTTAAACTATACTGCTCTGGCCCGCCGTATCTACCGTGCGGAGCAGCGCTGTCGTTTAGTAATATTATCGTTGAGAATCGCCCTTAACTTTAGAAAAATTATACAAATCCACAAAATTCCCGCAGTGAATCGCTTTCTCGGCTCTGGGACCAACGCAAAAAACCACCGGTTTTCCCGGTGGCAGGCGATTTATTGTTGTTCTATGGTCAAAACCGTTTCTGGCCGATTTAAGCGAAGCTCTCGGTACTGCGTTTGGAAGAATCGTCCGATTCCCGCGTCCGCTGCGAGGAGAGGCCTTTCGAGTTGAATTCGCGAACGCGCCGGTCATTTTCAATGGATATGAACAAGCAGACGCTTCCCAAGATAACTAAGACGACCGTAGTAATCGGAAGTAACAGATCCATCCTTTTCTCTCCCTTGTCTTCCCTTTGTAAAAATGATAATCATTATCATTATTGTAACGTATTTTTACGAAATTACAATGGTTTTTTATGACCGCCGGAAAGAAGGCAGGGAATTCCCTCGGAACGCAATAAAAAAGCCCCCGTCTTTCGCGGGGGCGACGAATCCGGCCGCAGCCGGAACGGTATGTTATACAGCCGCTTAGGAGCGAAGCAGCCGGAGTCCGTTCAAAATGACCAGAATCGTGCTTCCTTCATGGCCTACGACCCCAAGCGGCAGCGGAATTCCTTTGAAAAAATTGGCGGCGATCAGGAAGGCGATTACCGTAACGGCAAAAGCAATGTTCTGCTTGATGATCCGGGTCGTGCGTCTTCCCAAAACAATCGCTTCCTTGATTTTGTCCAAATCGTCGTTCATCAGTACCAAATCGGCCGTTTCCAACGCCGCATCGCTGCCTGCCGCCCCCATCGCGATGCCGACGGATGCCGCGGCCAAGGCCGGAGCGTCGTTGATTCCATCCCCAACCATGGCAACGTGGGTATATTTCTCTTTCAAGGTTTTGACGATGTTCAACTTGTCTTCCGGAAGCAGCCCGGCATACACCTGATCGATGCCGGCCTCTCTGGCAATCGCCTCGGCCGTCAGCCGTTGGTCTCCCGTCAGCATGACGACTTGCACGCCCAGCTCCTTCAGCTTGGCGACGGTCTCCCTGGCTTGCGGCCTGATGGCGTCCTGAAGAGCGATCATCCCGGCAATGCCGGCGGCGTTTTGAATTAAAATGACGGTTTTGCCTTCCTGCTCAAGCTTGCGGACATCGGAGAAAATCTGCTCGCCAATCCCGGTTTCTTCAAAGAAGCCCGGCTTTCCGATTTTCCAGAATTCCCCGGCTAACCCGGCTTGAACGCCCCACCCGGCCAGCGCCTGAAAATCGGAAGGCCGCTCCAGCTCCAACGATAATTCTTCGGCCCTGTCTACAATCGCTTTGGCGATCGGATGCGTGGATAAGCTTTCGACGGAAGCCGCTATCCGCAGCAGCGCCTCTTCGCTCCAAGCCTGGTAAGTCAGGAAATCCGTCACCGACGGTTTGCCGTACGTCAAGGTGCCGGTTTTGTCGAACGCGATAGCGCGAATGTGCGATGCACGTTCCAAGTGGGCGCCGCCTTTAAAGAGCAGCCCTTTTCTCGCACTGTTGGATATGGCGGAGAGCATCGCCGGCATGATGGAAGCCACAAGCGCGCACGGCGAGGCTACGACCAAAAACACCATCGCCCGGTAAAGCGTATCGTTCCAGCTCCATCCGAACAACAACGGCGGGAGCGCGATGAGAAGCAGCGTCGCCAAAATAATGGCTCTGGCATAAATGCGTTCGAACCGTTCGATAAACCGCTGGGATTTCGGCATTTCGCTTTGCGCTTCTTGAACCAGGCGGATGATCTTCGAGAAAAGCGTCGACTCGCTGGATTTCGTCACTTGCACGAACAACGCGCCCTGACCGTTCAGGGTGCCGGCGAACACTTCGTCCCCCGCCGCTTTATCCACCGGAATGCTCTCACCGGTAATCGAAGCCTGGTTGACGGCCGAGCTTCCTTCCTGTACGATCCCGTCGGCGGGAAGGCGCTCACCCGGTTTGACCAGCACCAGATCGCCAACCCGCAGCTGTTCGACGGGAACCCGCTTTTCCGCCCCTTCTTCCCATACGATGGCCGTTTCCGGCTTCAAATCCATTAAGGACGAAATGTCTCTGGAGCTCTTCTCCATCGTGAACGTCTCCAAAGCGCCGCTGAGCGAGAAGATAAAGATCAATACGGCACCTTCCGTCCAGTAACCGATGCTGGCAGCGCCGATGGCCGCGACGATCATGAGCAGGTTGACATCCAGATCCTTTTCACGGACAAGCGTGAGCCATCCTTCCTTGGCCTTGACGAATCCTCCAATAAGAAAAGCGAAGCAATAAAGCCATATCGAGAAGGTCGGGGACGAGTGTCCCGCGACCCAGGCGGCCGCAATCAAGACGCCGCTTGCCAAAGCTGCGATCGCTTCGCCGTAACGCGACAGCACGGAAGCGATCGTACCTTTCTTCATCTTTACTTCCGGTTTGTCGATAGGTTGAGCAGTATCTGCCGAGTGGACCATGTTCAGCAACTCCTTTTTCGTTGAGAATGACTATCGTTTTTATTCCCCTAAAAATGACTCATGCTGTTCCCTAATAAGGGAACAGCATGGAAGTGAGAATGATTTTCATTTTTGTATTGGCACATCATTTTTGTGCTGGGGCAACATTTTAAAGTAATTATAAGGCTCCGGCCTGCGAAAGTAAAGCGGATATTTTGCCTTCTTTAATTTCCTTTGCGGGAGGCGGCGCTCAGCTTTGATTTACGTAATTGTTCAGCACGAGCGATGCCGCGCCGATGACGATGGATTGCTCCTTCAAATCGGAAGCGAGGATCTTGAATCCGCCGCGGAACGGCTCCCAAACGACCTGTGCGCACTGCTCCTCGATCAGAGGGACGATGTCGCTGTAATTTTCCACCATGTTGCCGCTCAGGATGACAGCGTCGGGGTTATACATGCACACGATATTGTTGATCGCAATGCCGATATACAGCGAGGTCCGCGAAATAATCTCCTTCGCCCAGCTCTCGTCGCTGCGGGCCGCTTCGAACAGCTGTCCGATATCGCCGATCTCGACGATCCGATTCGCCTCGTGTAAAATCGCCGATTCGTCGATATACGTCTGCAGACAGCCCCGCTTCCCGCATTCGCATAAATTGCCGTTCGGATCGAGTGTCGTATGTCCGAGCTCTCCGGCGCTGTTGGAGCCGCCGCGAAAAATCTCCCCGTCGATGATAAGCGAGGAGCCGACCCCGGTGCCAAGCTCGATCAACGCCGTTTTCTTCGAGCCCCGAGCGGAGCCGCACAAGTACTCGGCCAATATTTTGACCTTCAGGTCGTTGTCTATCACCGTATCGATCCCCGTCCGCTCCTTAATTTGGGCGGCGAGCGGCACGTTTCTCCAGCCCAGCGTCGACGAATACTGAACAACCCCACGCTCGTGGTCGATAACGCCGGGCACGCCGATGCCGATGCCGATCAGCTTCGAGCTGTCCAGGCCCTGCTCCTTCACCAGCCGGTTGATCGTGTCAGCAATGAGATCGATCGTGCGGTCGGCTTCCGTTTCGATGGCGGTATGCCCGACCGGAAGCTCGTACAGCAGTTTGCCGCTGAACTCCATCACGCCGAAGCGTACGATCTTCTTGCCGATATCGACGCCGATCGAAAAGACGGCCTGCGGATCGATATCGAGCATAATGGCCTTGCGCCCGACGCCGCCGGACGAAAGCTCCGTTTCCCGGACGAGCCCCTGCTCGCACAGCTCGGCGACAATGCGCCCGACGGAGGTCGGACTGAGCTTCGTAATTTTCGTGATTTCCGCCCGCGAAATGGGCCGCTTTTCCTTAATAATATCAAGGATCATCTGCTTGTTATGCTGCCGGATGACATCTTGATCGTGCTTCACAATTTTTTTCATACGCCAAAACCTCTTTATTCCACCCATGTTAATTAGAGTCTTACCAAGCTCAACTACCAAGTCATTGCAAGACATAAAAATGTGGACCGCCAAACTGAAAGCGGTTAAAATTAATTGGACTTCTATAATTAATCCATCGGTGTTAATAATTGAATCATAGCATGGATTTTTCATTTGTCAATATTTGTTTGTAAATCATGGAAGTTGTCAAAAGGCCCCGGCCCTAAGCGCGGATGCCTAAGACCGGAGCCTCTTATTTTATTTCGTAGGATTCCGGTCATGCCGGGAGCGGACACGATCCTTGAAGCAGCTTCATCCGGGCGTGGTAAAGCCGGCTCCTCACTTCGCCCTCCTCGACGTTCAAGAGCGAGGCGATCTGCGGGATTGTGAGCTGCTGGCAATACATAAGCGCCATGACGATACGGTACGGCAGCTCCAGCGTCATGACGGACCGCAGCAAGTCGCTATGACCCGGAAGCACACTGTCGGCGTCGGTCAACATCTCCTGCCGCAGCTGCTTCCCGGCGGCGTCGAGGACGGAGCAGGCGATCCTGTCGTCCAGCCAGGTGCGGAACGCGCGAATGTCCTTTCGCTTAAGCGTCCGGTACGTCTCGACGAATACGCGCTGCACCGCTTCCTCGGCCAACGGCTGCGAGCCCAGAATCGCCAGCGCCGTGCTGAAGGCCCGTTGCTCGTACGGACGAACCAGCTCCCGGAACGCCTTCGTATCTCCTGTTCTAACCTTTTTCATCAAGCTGAATTCATCCGTACGATCCATGGTGCGCCTCCTGTTCATTGCCACTTCATATTATTAGACAATGAACGGATGCATTTGGCTTCGAAACGACGAAATTTTTTTGCAGATAAAAAAATCGATCCGGATCCCCGATAAGGGAACCGGACCGATTGGTTACGGCGTTGCGGCTAAGTCCTTGCTTAAAGCAAAGTCGACGGCACATTCCGCATGGATTCGGGTTGTATCGTACAGTGGGATACGGCAATCCTCCTGCGATACCAGCATCGTGATTTCCGTACATCCAAGAATGACGGCTTCCGCTCCTTGTTGCCCAAGACTATCCATGATCCTTAAGTAAGATTTCTTGGATGCTTCGTTCACGATTCCAAGACAAAGCTCTTGATAGATGATGTCATGTACAATCTTTCTATCCGTTTCATTGGGCACGATAACTTCAAGCCCGAACTTTTCCATGAGTCGGCCTTTGTAAAAATCTTGTTCCATCGTAAAAGAAGTCCCCAGCAAAGCGACTTTCTTCATGCCATCCTTCACGATTTCTTGTCCCGTTGCATCCGCGATATGAAGCAATGGGATCGAAACCGATTCCGCCACTTCTTGGGCCATCTTGTGCATCGTATTCGTGCATATGACGATGACATCGGCTCCGGCAGCTTCCAGTTTACGTGCCGAATCGATCATGATGTTGGTAGCTTCATCCCATTTCCCTTGATGCTGAAGCGTCTTGATTTCTTGGAAATTTACCGAATACATGAGACTTTTGGCGGAATGATGCCCGCCTAGCTTTTCTTTCACACGCTGATTGATGATTTGGTAGTAGAGCAAGGACGACTCCCAGCTCATACCGCCAATAAGACCTATGGTTTTCATCAGATTTAGCACCTCTAACTATGATTATCGTTTACATGGCTCCTCAACATCTTAAATCCTACTTCGCCAATGAGCAAGAACGTGCCGTTGATTGCTTGCCGTAACCGCTTTTGTCTTGAAGGTCGAGAACAAATAGCATCCGATGATCACCACGCAGCCCCCGATCGCTTGAAGCCACGTCATTTGTTCCCCTAAAAATAAAAACGCTAAAATCGCCGTGAATACCGGATTAAAATTCAAAAACATCCCCGCTGTCGTCGCACCTAATTTTTGGACTCCGATATTCCAAAACACGATACAGACCACGGTAGAGATAACACCTGTATATAAAATCGATTGGATGAACGAACCATTCATATTGGACACAGTGAAGTCAGAGAGATTAAACGGAAGAAGAATAATAAGCCCAAATATCCCGGAATAAAGCGTAGACTTCATGGGTGATGTGTTGTTCTTCATGGCCCATCTGCTGCAAACGGAATAAATTCCCCACACGCACACGGAGCCCATCATCCATAAATCGCCCGTATTAAAACGAAAAGACAGCAGCAGATCGGCATTTCCTTTGGAAAGAACAAGAATCACGCCAACCAGCGAAAAAACCATAGAAAATATTTGCGGCATATTGATTCTTTCTTTTAGAAACAAAAAGGAGCAAACGGAAATCGAAATCGTATTCAATGCGGAAATTAATCCGACATTTGTCGCCGTTGTCCGTTCCAATGCCATAAATTGAAATAGATTAAATAGAACGACGCCTGTAATTCCCATTAAAAACAACGGAAGTAGGGCAGCTCGTGAAGGGAGTATCGTTTTTTCTTTCCGCCAGACGATGGGGAACAGACACAAAACGGCAATGATCCATCTAATGCTCGTCAACGTCATCGGAGAAGCATGATCGACAAGCGATTTGCCAACTACAAAATTTCCTCCCCACAGCAAGCTTGTTAATAACAGCAACAAAACGTACCTATTCGGCATGTCATTAGCTCCTTTACTTTTTCGCCGTGACAGCGAAAAGTGGAAGCCATTGTGCACAATGACATTTACTTCGAGTTCACTAACGATCATATCATTTTTATTGATCGGACTGTAGATCATTTTGTAAGATATAGATAAATCAAAATAATATAAGTTAAGAATGTCGTCTTGTTGAATTATATTCGTTTTCCAGTTGGAAACCGTCCTGTTTTCCGAATATTGTAAAGGGAGAGAAGATCGCATGGAATCTTTTGTAAGAAAAGTTCTGGATGAAGTGGATATTCAAATTTTAGATCTGATGCAAAAAGAAGCGCAGTTAAGCAATGCCGAGCTGGCAAGGCGGGTAAACTTGTCTCCGCCGGCTACGCATGCGAGGGTGAAACGGTTGGAAAGCGAAGGGTTTATCGAACGCCAAGTCGCGATCTTAAACCAGGAAAAGCTTGGCTTTGATTTATTGTGCTTTATTTTTATGAGTACGAATATCCATCAAGCCGAACAACTGGAAGTGCTGGAGAAGGCATTAAGCTCCATACCTGAAGTATTGGAGTGTCATTGTTTAACGGGAGAGTATGACTATCTTTTAAAGGTAGCGAACAAAGACCGTAAGGAATTGGAGGGCTTTATCCGAAAGCTGAATAAGCTCGGCATCGCGCGAATCCAAACGAGCCTGGCGTTAAGAGAAATTAAATATTCAACCGTTTTGCCTATAGTCGACCAATAATAGGTCAAAAATGTCCGGCTCAAGCCATGATTTCCCGAGACCGGAACCTTTCCTTTTAACCCTTTTTAATAAGCCTAATTCTGCTTTCCAAACTCCGTATTCAAAGACAATCTGTACAACTGACCGCCACTCGTAAAGTTAGCTATGACAGTATCCTTGCCCTCGCTGCTGAACTTATAGTCTCCCCAATCGTTATCTACGGTTAGCGTATAGCCTGTCAGATCGGTTCCGTAAATTTGTTGAACGGCAGCCTGTACGATAGCCGTAGCTTGTGCCTCGGTCAACGATTGTTTCGTTTTGTCGGCCAGTGCCTTCAGGAATTCCACCCGGTACACTTTTCTCGCCTTGGCGCCGATCGTTGCAGACGCCACCAGCTGCTTGCCGTCTTCATCAATGCCTAATGCTTTGTCATTTCCGACCACAAGCCGCTTCAATTCCCACACTTCTCTTTCATCGTCACGCTGGAACTCGGCATCGGTGAAAGGCTAATCATCCGCCTTCGATAGAAGCCTCAGCGCCTGCCCGGCCGTCGAAACGGCCTGCGGATCGACATCCGCCAGCTTATATTGGAGGAAGACGGCTGTCGCTTCATTCTTCACGGCATCCACCCTTACAAATTGGCGGTCGTTCGTGGAAAAATGGAAGTCGTTCGTACCCAGCGTCTCATCCCTGAAAAAGTGAGCCTTCTCGAACTTCACATCCGCATTCTCGTACAATTGCCGAACGGCCGCTTCCGCCGTCGGCAAATATTTGGCGTACTTCCCCGTCATTTCGGCAAGCTCGAAGTTCACGCTGACCGTCAGCACTTTGTTCGAGTCGGCGTCGACCGTGACAATCGCATCGCGGGTTTTCGACTGAATGACCCAGCGTACTATTTTCGTAGTATCATCTACAAAATATTCGTCCTTTAACGCCTCTTCCAGTTGGAACGATTTGCCGTTGCCGTATTGCTCGACGGCTTTTTGGGCTGTCGTCACATAGCGCTGGTCCACTTTTGCGATCTGGATAAGTCCGGGATCGCGGTAAGGTTCCTCCACATTTGCGGCGATTGCCGGTGTGGCGGAAAGGATGCTTAAAGCAAGCATCGGTGCGAGTAATTTTTTTGTTGTTTTCATAGAAAAGTCCTCCTCCTTATTCGCTCTTGCCTTGCTCGGATTCAACTCGGTATTCCCAAAAGTCGCCTTTGGCATTGACCTTTGCTTTTACGGTCGCCGCTCCTTGCTTCGTAAACGTGTACTCGTTCAGTTGAGCACTGGCCCGATAGCCCCCCAGATCGATTCCGAACAGCTTCTTCACCTCCGGACCGACAGCTCCCAGAGCTTTCTCCGCCGTATAGTACGGGGTCGCGAAGAGCGTCCGGGCTTTCGCCTCGTCTCCGAATGTATCGTCTTTATAGGTGAAGCCAGCCGATGTCACTTGACGGGTTACCGCTCCAATACTTACGTTGAAACGGTTCCCCAGGACAGCGAGTTCCCAGACGTCTTTCAGCGGTGTTTTTACCCGCTCCACACTTCCTATGCGCATCTCCTTGCCGTTCGACAGCGCTGCGTATGCTTGCCCGGCGGCTGTTTTAATTTGCTCGTTCACCTCCTTGGGAGAATATTTTAAGGCAGCTTTCGTCACGGCTCCCGTGACCGCATCGATAACGACTTCGGCACGCTCTCCGGAAATGATCCACTCGTTGTGGTCCTTCATCTTGAGCCGCTCTCCCCATTCGAACCACCGGTTCTGTCCAGAGTCCAGCTCCCGCATCGCCTGCTCCGCCTTTTGCCGCAGCGCCCCGTCCAGCTTGTCGTACGTATAATGGCGGCGAAGAATAAACGGCTCGCCTGTTGCTTTATCTACGATGGCCATGCCGGCATCTTCCCCCTTCAAATGGAGGAACCACCGGTCGTCCAGCTCCGTCACCCCGTACATTTCGACAGGCTCGCCCGGAACAAGCTCACGCACGGCTTTCTCTGCTTTGGCTACGATTTCGGGTTTGTTCAGGTCCTCTATGGTCATATCGTATACTTTGGGCACTTCCGGCAGCGCCGGATCGGACGACGGTTCGAGCGGAATGCTCCAGCTTACCGGATTGGCCTTCGTATACCGGTTGTAGGTCATCGTCACACGATCGGGAACGGCAGCGTCGTCCTGGAAGAAAAACAGCGTTCGGTTGCGGTAATTGCCCTGCTCGTCCTGCGATAGCAAAGCCACTTGTTGCCCGGGAGTCATTTCGCTGCCTTGGCTGTCTTGCAGCGCCCACTTCAAATCAAGCGTATCCGCGCCAAGCTGCTGGTCGGCTTCAATGACCCACCCTTTCCCCTGGAACGCTTCGCGGCCGTCGGACAAGCGCTCCTTGGCTTCCTCCGTTTTCATACGCGCCGTAAAGGCCATCTCTTTGCCCTCGATCTCTTTCGTCAGAGGCTGCTTCATAACTTCCTTCGGGTCAAACGAGACGGAGAAATCCTTAGCCATTCGCTCCTCCGTGTACAGCGTCGTTAATTCCAGCTTCAAGTTTTTGGCTTCTTGGAAGGGCAGGAACGCATGCCAATAGCGCATTTTTCCGCTGGTGCCCTGCCCGATTGCAAATTGCGGGATGGCGTTTTTGCTTTCGATGGCCAGGTCATGCAACGGTAAAAAATCCTCCGCTGCAATCACGCGGCCTTGTCCGTCCTTAATCTGATAACGGAAGGAAGGGTCGACTTGATACGATCGTTTCCACTTCTGCGTTTCATTGACTTGAACAAGCATCTCCGACTTGCTCGGTCCGTGGCGGAGCTGAAGGAAGTCGAGACTGAATCCGAACGGCGACTCATACCGTTTGTTCAGCGGGATGACCATGGTCGACGCCTTCGCCTTGGACAGATCGACCGGCACGTTCAGATGCCATTTCCCCGCCGTTTCTCCGATTTGATTGATATTGAAATCGATGAAAAGCTTGTTCGGAAGGTCGGTCAAGGACTTCACTTCTTTCCCGGGCGCGACATCATCCAGCGAAAGGTAAAGCATCCTGTCGTTCCCGACTTTTTGCCAATGCCGGCTAAGATTTAACTCCTTCCCGTTCTCATCCGTAAACGTATATTCGTTCACGTACGGGTCTTGCTCGGGATCGGTCGGCGTAAAGTTCTCGAACAACAGGTCGGTATCCAGCGGCTTCCCGTCCTTTTCCAGTCCGTACACAATCGACAGGCGGAAGACGTCGTTCACCACTTCCTTGACCTTAAGCGTAATGCCTTGATCCGTCACCTCGCGGTTTACCAGCTCGGCGAAGCCTTAGGCTCCTCCACAGCTGCATCGAATATTTTCCTTTTTATCCAGATGAAGCTTCATACGGCTCCATTTTCAGCAAATATTCAGCGAATCCTCAAGTAAAGCTTAGCTGCCACTCATGTTCCTTTAAGATTCGAACCTTAAGATTTGAACTAAGAAATCAATGACGGCAGGAGTGAGTAAATGACCTATGAGACAACATCCTATACGGCGTATCGATCCGGCTCTTATCGGTATTGCCTTGATATCCGCTTTTTTGAATCTGTTCAACATTTGGAAAGACCAGTATGCGAACGCCTACTATACTTCAGCTGTCGCGAGCATGCTGCAAAGCTTCCATAACTTCTTTTACGCTTCCTTCGATCCGGCCGGCTACGTCACGGTCGACAAACCGCCTGTGACGTTCTGGATTCAAACCGTCAACGCTTATCTCTTCGGGCTGCACGGCTGGAGTGTGATTTTGCCGCAGGCTTTGGCGGGGATCGGTTCCGTGCTGTTGGTGTATGCACTGGTGAAGCCTTCGTTCGGCCGTCCGGCTGCGCGCTTGGCGAGTCTGATCTTCGCTTGTACGCCAATTGCCGCCGCAGTAAGCCGGACCAACAATGTCGACAGCCTCTTGGTATTTACGCTTCTGCTCGGCACCTGGATGCTGTTCCGGGCCATTCGCCGGGAAAGCTGGTTTTGGGCGGTGGGGGCATTTGGCGTCATCGGAATAGGCTTTAATGAGAAAATGCTTCAGGCCTACATGGTCGTCCCTGCGTTTGTCGTGCTTTATCTTCTCGCCTACAAGGCAGAATGGAAAAAGAAGCTGACCGTCCTGGCCGGCGCCACCGCCGTTATGGTTATGCTCTCGCTTTCTTGGGCGCTCATTGTCGATACCGTTTCTCCCGATAGCCGCCCCTACATCGGAAGCAGCCAGACGAATTCGGTAATTGAGCTGGCTCTCGGGTATAACGGAGTATCCCGATTGACCGGCATGAACCGGGGCCCGGATGACAAAGCCAGAGAGCCATTCCAAGGCGAGGGGCCGACGCAGGATCGGCACATGTCCGGTGGCAGGTCCGCGGAGCAAAGCGGTTCGGTGGGCCCAGGCCCTGGATCTATGCCCGGAGGAGACGGCAATCCGCTGCGGCCCCCGGGGATGAATGGCGAAGGGCCTTTTGGCCAAAAGGGCGGCGGCATGTTTAACACCGGGCAACCGGGTCCGCTGCGGCTCTTCCAAACCGAGCTTTCGGGTCAGATCAGCTGGCTGCTGCCTTTTGCAGCGTTCGGCACCGTCGGCCTGCTCGCAGGTATTCGCAGACGGAAGCGACTGACGGAACGGGAACAGGAAACGTTGTTTTGGCTGTCCTGGCTGCTTCCGGCAATGGCATTTTTCAGCGTAGCGGGCTTTTTCCATCAATATTATCTCATTATGCTGGCTGCGCCGATTGCGGCGCTGTCCGGAAGCGGCTGGGTGACGCTTTGGCAGTTCTATCGCCTCCGCGAAGGGTGGAAACGCTGGCTTTTGCCCGCAGGTCTCTTGGCGACGACCGCATTTGAGCTCGTCGTGCTACAGCCGTACAGTTCGCAAATCGGCATAGGCTGGCTGGCCGGCATCGGAGCGGCGGGCGTGGTGGTATCGCTTCTGTTATTCCTGTACGGGATGAGAGAAAAACTCGCCTCGATCGCGGCTGTAACCGGCATCCTCGTTCTACTGGTCGCGCCGCTTTACTGGGCGGTCACGCCGCTCCTGTATGGCGGGAACAGTGTGCTGCCTGAAGCGGGGCCGCAGTTGAGCCGTTCGGGGACTAAAAACGGTATGCCGCGTATGGGGATGACGGAAAGCAGAACCGATGCCAAGCTGCTGGACTACGTGACGAAGAACAATACGGGAGAAACCTACTTGTTTGCCACAACAAGCGCCACTTCCGCGGCGCCCTACATTATCCAGACCGGTAAGGCGGTCATGGCCATGGGCGGGTTCTCGGGCTCGGACCCGATTCTGACCGTCAGCAAGCTGCAAAAGCTGGTCGACGACAAAGAAGTGAAATATTTCTTGATTCCGTCCGGCTCCGACTCCGGCTTCCGGATCGGAGGAGACATGGGCGGAAGCACCGAGGTTCTG
The DNA here is from genome assembly GCF_000722545.1 of Paenibacillus tyrphae. Taxonomy (GTDB): domain Bacteria; phylum Bacillota; class Bacilli; order Paenibacillales; family NBRC-103111; genus Paenibacillus_G; species Paenibacillus_G tyrfis. The sequence continues at coordinate 123,295 of NZ_JNVM01000004.1, read as the reverse complement.
AGCTGGATTCGGGAGCACGGCAAGGAAATAGCGAAAGAGCAGTGGCAGTCCGGCACGGACGAGGCCGCAGAATCGCCTATGGGCAAAGGTCCGGGCGGTGCGATGGCGCTTTATGAAATCCAATCCTAGAATAGGAGGAACTGGAGATGATCACTTATTCCGTTATTATTCCCGTATACAACGAGGAAGCCGTTCTGCGTGAAACGTACCGGCGGCTCAAGCAGGTCATGAGCCATACAAACGAGTCTTATGAGCTATTGTTCGTAAATGACGGCAGCCGGGATCGAAGCGGGGCGATTATCAAGGAAGTCAGCGCTTGGGACGAGACGGTGAAGCTCATTAATTTCTCGCGAAATTTCGGCCATCAGATCGCGATCACTGCCGGTATGGACTACGCGTCCGGGGAAGCGGTCATCGTCATCGATGCCGATCTTCAGGACCCGCCCGAGCTGATCCTGGAGATGATCGCCAAGTGGCAGGAAGGCTACGACGTCGTGTACGCGAAGCGGCTGGAACGGAAAGGCGAAACCTTTTTCAAAAAGCAAACGGCGCGCCTGTTCTATCGCGTGCTACGGGCGGCCACGGATATTTCGATTCCGTTGGACACGGGGGATTTCCGCCTCATCGACCGGAAAGTGTGCGACGAAATGAAGCGGCTGCCGGAGAAAAGCCGGTTTGTCCGCGGACTGGTGAGTTGGGTCGGCTTTCGGCAAACCGCCGTCGAATATGTCCGCGACGAGCGTCTGGCGGGAGAAACGAAATATTCGCTCAAAAAGATGATCAAGCTTTCCATGGACGGGCTGACTTCGTTTTCCTTTAAACCGTTGAAATTGGCAGGTTACGCAGGAGGGCTTCTGTCGCTCTCCGGCCTGCTCTACTTGGCAGTTGTGCTTTACTTCAAATTATTTGACGGCAAAGCGATCGCCGGATGGCATGTGCTTGCGATTTTACAGCTGTTTTTGACCGGTTTTATGCTCATCATGTTCGGTATGCTTGGCGAATACATCGGACGTATTTACGACGAAGCCAGGGACCGTCCGCTATATATTGTACGGGAATGCTACGGCTTGGAAAAGAAAGCAAAAAAACTGAAGGGCATTGGTTGATATGAACAGGAAGTGGGTTTCAATCGTAAGGTTTTGTGTGACCGGTGCGATCAATACGGGAATCGATCTGACGGTATTTACCGTGCTTACATTGAGCAGCATGCCCTACCTGGCCGCGCAGGGCGCCGCTTTCGTCTGCGGGCTGCTGAATAGCTACTTCATGAACCGGACATGGACCTTCGGCCAAAAAGGAAAGTCCCGTCCGGCGGAATGGATGAAATTTTGCGCGCTCAACCTGTTGATTTTTTCTATGAGCACGGCTTTGCTGGTCTGGTTGCACGAGTACAAGCAGTTGCCAATGCCGGTTAGCAAGTTAGGCGCGATGGGCGCAGGAATGATCGTCAATTATTTAGGGAGCCGATTCTGGGTGTTTGCCGCATCGGGACCGGCGAATCTGATCCAAAGGAGTGAGTCCGCATGAAAGTCAAAAAAGCCGTAATTCCTGCAGCCGGTTTGGGTACCCGGATTTTGCCTGCGACGAAGGCGCAGCCCAAGGAAATGCTGCCGGTCGTCGATAAACCGGCGATCCAGTATATTGTCGAGGAGGCCGTTCAAGCTGGCATTGAGAGCATTCTCATCGTCACGGGACGAAACAAAACGTCTATTCAGGATCATTTTGATAAGTCGTTCGAGCTGGAACAATCGCTGGAGGAAAAAGGAAAATGGGAGCTGCTGACTCAGGTTCAAAAGATCAGCGGGCTCGCGAATATCCACTACGTTCGCCAAAAGGAGCCGCTCGGGCTGGGGCATGCCGTTTTGTGCGCGGAGCCGTTTGTCGGGGAGGAACCGTTTGCCGTGCTGCTTGGCGATGACATCATGGTGTCCGACCCTCCGGCAATAAAGCAGTTGATGCATGTATTTGACGTTTGCGACCAGCAGGTCGTCGGCGTCAAGCCGGTTCCTCGGGAGGAGGTCAACAAGTACGGGATCGTTGCGCCTGTGGAGCAGCAAAACGGAGTTTTCAAGGTGGGAAATCTTGTGGAAAAGCCTGCTCCGGAGTCGGCCCCATCCCAATTGGCAATTATGGGAAGATACGTATTGAAGCCCTCGATTTTTTCCTTTCTGCGAACGATCACGAGGGGAGCGGGGAACGAGTTTCAGCTCACGGACGCACTGCAACTAGCGTGCCGCCAGGAAGGCCTGCTTGCGCTGGAACTGCAGGGGACGCGCTACGACATCGGAGACAAATTCGGGTATATCCGGGCGATGATGGAGATTGGACTGCAGAGAGAGGAGCTGCGCCCGCAGCTCTTGGCTTATTTGAGTCAGCTTGTGCAAAGCGAGCTTGGCAATAAAAGCAAGAGCAGAGCGGCTGGCTGAACGACGCCGGTCGGCGTGAACATCCACAGGGCCTCTTCTTTCAAATTTGAATGGCAGTCTAGACGAGCGAAAGCCGCCTCCCGGTAAAATGCCGGGGGCGGCCGCCGATTCAATACGCCTTCAAAATTTCCTGAAGCTTCAAAGCCAGGCCTACACGCCCGTCCACTTTGAGCGAGCCGAGCATGAACGCCATCGTCGTGTTCAAATCGTTGCGAAGCAGCTTAACGAAATTGGACGCCGACAGCTTGAGCGTGCAGTCGGCCGGATGGGGCGTTCCTTCCAGCACCTCGACGGTGCCGGAATCGAAGCGGACCTGAAACGGCTCGTTTTCGTCTAAATCGAACTGATATACGTAATGAAGCGGCCGGATCGGCTCCGGATTCTCCTGCATCCGCTCCACCAACTCCTGTAAACTTTCCTTAACCGTCATTTGCCGTCCTTCCCTCCTTCCTCCTCACGATAGTGCCGCGTCAACCCGGTTTATGGATTCCCCCGCCATTCGACGATGCGGAACGTTCCGGTGCCGAAGGCGCACAACTGCCCTTCTTCGTTATACACATGTCCTTGCGCGGTGATCATACGCCCGGAGCTGTGTATGATCTCGGCGGTGACTTTCATCTCCCCCTTGGCAATCGGGGCCATATAATGCAGATTCAGGTTCGTCGTGACGACGTTCTCGTTCGGCTTCGCAGCCATGGCGACAAGCCCCATGGCGGAGTCGAGCAGCGTAGCGTGGACGCCGCCGTGCACGATGCCGATCAGATTATGATGATGCGGCTGGATGCTCAGCGATACGGACGCCCGATCCGGAGCGAACGTATCGATCCGGGCTCCGATATGTTCCCAGAACGATCCGCGTGCCGCTTGTTCCAGGCGTTTGATAAATGCCGATGCTTGATTGTCCATACCAGGCCCTCCCGGAAATAAAATGTAAGCGTCCTAGCCGTTTTTCTTGAGCTTCTCCGCTTCTTCCTCCGCCAGCTTGTGGCGAAGCACTTTCCCTACCATCGTTTTTGGCAAGCTGTCCCGGAACTCATACTGCTTCGGCACCTTGTACGCCGCAAGCCGCTCCTTGCACCAAGCCTTGAACGAATCGGCATCACCCTTCGCCCCCGGCTTCAGTACGATATACGCCTTGACCGTTTCTCCGCGATAGGTATCGATGATTCCTGCGACGACGGCCTCCTCCACATCGGGATGCTCGTACAATACTTCTTCGACCTCGCGCGGATAAATGTTGTAACCGCTCGCAATAATCATGTCCTTGCGCCGGTCCAAAATGTAAAAGTACCCTTCCTCGTCCATTCGGGCCAAGTCACCCGTATAGAGCCAGCCGTCCTTCAATACTTTCCCGGTTTCCTCCGGCTTGTTCCAATAGCCCTTCATGACTTGCGGACCGCGGACCGTCAGCTCTCCGATTTCGCCGAGCCGCATTTCCTCGCCCGTCTCCGGGTTCACGATCCGGGCATCCGTATCGGGGAACGGGATCCCGATGGAGCCGAGCTTGCGCTTCTCCCAAATGTTATTGGCATGCGTCACGGGGGACGCTTCGGTCAAGCCGTACCCTTCGATCAGCTTGCCGCCCGTAATCGATTCGAACGATTCCTGTACTTCCAGCGGCAGAGATGCCGAGCCGCTGATACAGAACTGGATGGACGACAAGTCGAAACGCTTGATGTTCTGATGGTGAATGAGCGAAATATACATCGTCGGCGCGCCGGGAAAAACGGTCGGCTTCAGCTTGTCGATCGTTTGCAGCACTTGATTCACCTCGTAGCGGGGAATCAAAATCAACGTGCCTGCCGTATACACGGCTTGATTGAGCAGCACCGTCATCCCGAACACATGAAAAAAAGGCAGGACCGCCAAATACGTTTCCTTCGCAATTTGCGAGCGGTACGACCAAAGCCTGCTTTGCATCGTATTGGCGATCAGATTCGTATGTGTCAGCATGACGCCCTTCGGAATGCCGGTCGTGCCGCCCGTATATTGAAGCAGCGCCAGATCGCGGTCGGCCTCGACCGTCGCCTCGTGCGGCGTTGCCGTCGCCTGCTCCAGCAGCTCCATAAACGAAGCGACGCCGTTTCCGTAGACAACGTCTCGTTTCAAATTGTCTTTCTTGGCCTTTAACGGATAAAGCACATTCTTGGGAAAAGGAAGATAATCTTTGATGGAAGTAACGATCACTTGCTTGATCCCGGTCAGCGGGACCACCTTCGCGACGCGCTCGTACAGCAGATCGAGCGTGACGATCACATGGGCCCCGGAGTCCTTCATCTGGTATTCCAGCTCCCGCGGCATATACATCGGATTGGTCATGACGACGATGCCGCCCATGAGCAGCGTCCCGTAATAGGCAATCACCGCCTGCGGGCAGTTAGGCAGCATCACCGCGACCCGGTCCCCCCTGCGAACGCCCAGGTTCGCAAGGGCGTTCGCAAAGCGGTAAGCGGAATGAAGCAATTGACGATACGTTATTTTTTTGCCCAAAAAGTATAAGGCCGTATGGTTCGGATAGTCCGAAGCCGTTTGTACCAAAAAATGCGCTAAGTTTTGCTTCGGGTATTCGCAGGTCGATGGCACTTCGACAGGATAATGTCTTAACCATGGCTTGTCGGACAAGTTCGACCACCCCATTTGTCAGGTTTCAGCTTAAACTACGTATTTTTCGGCTTCGATGACGCGAGAAGCGATCTCACGCTTGATTTCGATCGCATTGATCGGGGTTTTGCGAGTCAGTTTTTTCAGGACAGACAATTGGGTACGCAGCATATCGCCGGATTCCATCGCGGCCAGCGCTTCTTTCGCCCATTCCTCGATCCGCGCGAACGATTCGTGGATGAAAACGGTCGTCATGTCCGTGGCGTTCAGGGCTTTGCCTTCGCCGCCTGCGGCGATCTGCTTCTTCGCGCGCAGCAGCGCGCTTTCCATCCCGAAGACGGAAATCATGATGTCGGCCAAGTGGCTCAAAATTTCCTGCTCCTGGTCCAGCTTCGTTTGATATTTTTGCACCGCTTGCGCACCGACCATAAGAAATATTTTTTTCGCCATAGCCAGCAAATGGTTCTCCTGCTCCAGCGTTCCTTCGAACGTTTGCCCCGGCACCAGCGAGAGCAGCTCGGATTGCAGTCCCATCGCTTTTTGCATCAAAGGCAGCTCCCCCTTCATGGCGCGCTTGATCAGCGTTCCGGGGATCAGAAGCCGGTTAATTTCGTTCGTGCCTTCGAAAATGCGGTTAATGCGGGAATCCCGGTAAATGCGCTCGATCCGGTATTCCTGAGTAAACCCGTAGCCGCCGTGAATCTGCACGCCCTCGTCGGCCACGAAGTCCAGCGTTTCGGAGCCGAACACTTTGTTGATCGAGCATTCGAGCGCATACTCGGCGATCGCTTTGGCCGATTGCTGCCCGACGTTGGCGCTGCCGTGATCGACTTCGTTCAAGCCTTCGTCGAACAAGCCTGCGGTCCGGTACACCATGCTTTCCAGCACATACGTGCGGATGTTCATGTCGGCCAGCTTGGCTCCGATGAGCGGGAAGGACGAAATTTTGCGTCCGAATTGCGTACGCTCGTTGGCATATTTGGCCGAAAGCTCAATCGCATCCTTGGCGGCTCCGACGCAGCCTGCGGCAAGCTTGAAGCGGCCGATGTTCAGGATGTTGAAGGCAATCAGGTGGCCCTTGCCAACCTCCCACAGCAAGTTCTCCACCGGCACCTTCACGTCTTCCAGAATAAGCGGGCACGTGGACGAGCCTTTGATGCCCATTTTCTTCTCTTCCGGCCCGATGCTTACGCCTTCCATCGTCCGTTCGACGATGAACGTGCTGAAGTCGGTTCCGTTCACTTTGGCGTACACGATGAACACGTCGGCAAAGCCGGCGTTCGTAATAAACTGCTTTGTACCGTTAAGAATATAATGGGTGCCGTCCTCGGACAAGACCGCCGTCGCTTTCGCGCCCAACGCGTCGGAGCCGGAGGACGGCTCGGTCAGGCAGTAGGCAGCGACTTTCTGGCCGGTCGCAAGCAGCGGCAAATATTTTTTCTTCTGCGCTTCGGTGCCGAAATACACGATCGGCAGCGTGCCGATCCCGACGTGCGCGCCCACGGTCAGCGCGAAGGCGGAAGCCTTGGTCAGCCGCTCGTTGATCAGCGTCGAGCTGACCTTGTCAAGGCCGAGCCCGCCGTACGCTTCCGGTACTTCCGCGCCGAGCAGGCCGAGCTCCCCGGCCTTGCGCAGCATTTTCACGGACAGCTCGTAATCGAGCTTCTCGATCTCTTCGTCGTGCGGAGCGATGTCGCCGGCGACGAAGTCTTCCGTCGTCTTCGCGATCATGCGATGCTCTTCCGTAAAGTCCTCCGGGGTCACGACCCGGGTAAAATCGATATCTTCGATAATAAAGCTTCCGCCGACCACTTTGCTCATCATTTTGCTCATGTCCGAATCTCTCCTTCGTTTATTTGGGATGGGTGAAAAAGAATGCTGCATGAGCGGATCATTCTTCCGATCGCTGTTGTCCCCGGAGTCTTTGATTATATAACCCATTTAGTGGTTAGAATCCGGGAACAAAGGCGAGCGCTGACGCTTCTCCAGAATGATTCCGCTCCCTCCGCTTTTTTTCACATGGTTTTAGCCCGCATGAACCTCGAACACACCGGCCGCGCCCATGCCGCCGCCGATGCACATCGAGACGACACCGATGCCGCCGCCTCTACGGCGCAGCTCGTGAATCAGCGTCGTAGTCAGCTTCGTCCCCGTGCATCCGAGCGGATGGCCGAGCGCGATCGCGCCGCCGTTCACATTGACCTTCTCTTCGTCCAATCCGAGCTCACGGATGATGTGCACGCATTGGGACGCGAACGCTTCGTTAATTTCGAACAAATCGACATCGCCGATCGAAAGCCCGGCCATACGGAGCGCTTTCGGAATGGCCTCCACCGGCCCGACGCCCATAATTTCCGGATCGACCCCGGCCAGCGCGAACGAACGGAACGTCGCGAGCGGCTTTAAGCCGAGCGCTTCCGCGCGCTCCTTGCTCATCAGCACGGCTGCGGCTGCGCCGTCGCTCATTTGGGACGAGTTGCCCGCCGTTACCGTGCCGCTCAGCTTGAAGGACGGCTTCAGCTTGCCCAGTACCTGGGCCGTCGTCTCGGCGCGCACGCCTTCGTCCGTATCGAACGCGAACGACTCGCTCTTGACCTTCCCGCTGTCGTCCACCTGCGTCCATTGCGTCTTCAGCGGAACGATTTCGTCGCGGAATTTCCCGTCGCGGATCGCAGCCGCCGCTTTTTCGTGGGAACGCGCGGAGAACCGGTCCTGATCCTCACGGGAAATGCCGAACCGATCGGCGACATTTTCGGCCGTATGGCCCATGCCGATATAGACCTCCGGCATTTGCTCCACAATCTTCGGATTCGGCGACAGCTTGAATCCGGTCATCGGCACGTGGCTCATGCTCTCGACGCCGCCGGCGACGATCACGTCGGCCGAACCGAGCATAATCCGCTCCGCCGCGAAAGCGATCGATTGCAGGCCGGATGAGCAAAAACGGTTGATCGTGAGCGCCGGCACGGTCACCGGAAAACCGGCATAGAGCGACATGATGCGGGCGAAGTTAAGCCCCTGCTCGCCTTCTGGCATCGCGCAGCCGATGATGATATCTTCAACATCCTCTTTCTTCAGACCGGGCGCCCGCTCCACAGCGGCTTCGAGCACGGTCTTGCCCATATCCTCCGCGCGCGTTTGGGCCAAGCGGCCTTTTTTCGCTTTGCCGACCGCGGTGCGGGCGACCGATACGATTACAGCTTCTCTCATGGGTTTCACCTCTCCCGGGATTATTAATTGCGCAGCGCTTTGCCTTTGGACAGCATGTGCTGCATGCGCTGCTGCGTTTTCGACTCGCCGCACAAGCTCAGGAACGCCTCGCGCTCCAGATCGAGCATGTACTGCTCCGTCACCAGCGAGCCTGCAGGCACATCGCCGCCGGCCAGCACATGCGCCAGCTTATTGGCAATTTTCACATCGTGATCGCTGATATAGCCGCTCTGCCGCATCGAATAAGCGCCGAGCTGCATAACCGCTTTGCCTTCGGCTCCGGCGACGCGGATTTTTTCTTCGCGAATCGGCTCGTAGCCGGCTTTCACCATGCGCAGCACGGACTGCTTCGCTTCGTGAATCAAGTGGTCCTGATTGATGACAATCCGGTCCGTCGGCTTAAACAGCCCCAGCTTGAACGCATCGTGGCCGCTGGCCGATACCTTCGCCGTGCCGATCGTCTCAAACGCCTGGTTCAAGTACGGCTGCAGATTAGCGTCCGGATGCGCGGCAAGCTCGCTTACGCGAAGCGCCATCTCCTTGCAGCCGCCCCCGGCCGGAATCAGGCCGACGCCGACCTCCACCAGGCCGAAGTACGTTTCCGCCGCAGCGACGATTTGGTCCGCCGGCATGCACGCTTCCACGCCGCCGCCAAGCGCCATCCGGTGCGGCGCCGCCACGACCGGCTTTTCGAAGCGCTTGACTTTGTACATCGTGTTCTGGAACAGGCGGATGATGCCGTCGATTTCGTCCCATTCCTCGTCCTGCGCTTCCATGAGCAAAATCATCAGATTTGCGCCCACGCAGAAGTTCCGCCCCTGGTTGGCGATGACGAGCCCGTCGTAGTTGCTCCGCACTTCGTCCAAGCTTTGCTGGATCATCGTCAGAATGTCCGCCCCGATCGCATTGTTCGGCGAATGGAATTCGAGGCACGCGACCCCGTCGCCAAGGTCGATGAGGCTTGCACCGCTGTTGGATTTCACGACGCGGTTCTGCTCCTTCAGGCTGCGCAGCGAGATGACTTCCGGCGCCGTTTCCAGCTCCTTATACTGCCCGCCGTGCACGTAGAACGCGGCGCCGTCCTGCTTCTTGTAGAACGACGTATTGCCCTGCGCGATCCACTCCTTCACCCAGCCGGGAACGGCCGTGCCTTCCGCTTCCATCCGCCCCACCGACCGGACCAGTCCGATGGCGTCCCATGTTTCGAACGGGCCGAGCTCCCAGCCGAAGCCCCATTTCATCGCTTCGTCGATCTCGCGGATCGAATCGGCAATTTCGCCGAGCTTGGCGGCCGAGTACACAAGCACCTTCTTCAAAATGTTCCACGCCAGCTCGGAGTAACGGTCGCCCGCTCCGAGCAGCGCCTTCGTTTTCTCCCGCGCGCCCTTCGCCAGCTTCGCCGCTTCCAGCGAAACGGAGGCTGCTTTTTTCTGCGGCACATAGTCCATGGTCGAGAAGTCGAGCGACAAAATTTCGGTGCCGTTCGGCCCTTTTTTCTTCAAATAAAAGCCTTGTCCCGACTTCTCGCCGAGCCAGCCTTTGTCCACCATGCCGCGCAGTACAGGCGATTCGGCAAACACGGCCTTCTCGGTTTCGTCCGAGACGTTCTCATATACGTTATTCGCCACATGCACGAACGTGTCGAGTCCGACGAGATCGAGTGTCCGGAACGTCGCGCTTTTCGGGCGGCCGAGCGCCGGACCTGTCACGGCGTCCACCTCTTCGACGCGGTACCCCTTCTCCTGCATTTCCTGCAGCGTGACGAGCAGCCCGTACGTGCCGATGCGGTTGGCGATGAAGTTCGGCGTATCTTTAGCCAGTACGACGCCTTTGCCGAGGCGGTTTTCGCAGAACTGCTTCATGCCGCTGACGATGGCCGGGTCGGTATGCTCGCCCGGAATCACCTCAAGCAGCTTCATATAACGCGGAGGATTGAAAAAGTGCGTGCCGAGAAAATGGCGCTTGAACGCTTCGCCGCAATCGGCGGACATGGCATTGATCGAAATGCCGGACGTATTCGAGCTGACGATGGTGCCTTCTTTCCAGTGCGCTTCAATCTTGCTAAGGAGCTGTTTTTTGGCGTCCAAATTTTCGACGATCACTTCGATGACCCAGTCAACGTCCGCAATTTGCGCCAAATGATCCTCCAGATTGCCGGGCGTAATGCGCCCCGCGAAAGTATCGTCGTACAGCGGCGCAGGCTTCGTCTTTTTCAGCTTGGCTATCGCTTGGACGGCCAGCCGGCTGCGCACGGCCGGATGCTCCAAGGTGAGCCCTTTGGCCGCTTCCTCTTCCGTCAGCTGCTTCGGAACGATGTCGAGCAACAGGCAGGGAATCCCGGCACTCGCCAGATGAGCGGCAATGCCGGAGCCCATGACACCCGACCCGATGACGGCTGCTTTGCGTATCGATCTCATCATGATATTGCTTACCTCCCAATACGTTTTTGATATAAATTGCTTAAACAAACGTGTGAGTAAAAAGCATTCGGCGGCGTCTTGCAGCCGGGCGGGCGAATCTCATTGCGTAACATGTCGGCACTCGCCGGCCCCCGCCAAGCCTTCGCCTTACGGGGGCGGCGGGGCCGTTCTTACGATCCGCCCACGCCGATTGCATCGTTCGCCGGTTGTATATGGGATTCGCCGAATACGGATTGCTCCAGTATTTCAGCGATATCTCTCGTCTTGACGCGGTCTTCCGCTTCCTTCATCTTCGTGCCGTCCTCCATCATGGTCAGGCAGTACGGGCACGCGCTGCTGATGACCGTCGGGTTCGTTTCGAGCGCCTGCTCGGTCCGCGCCAGATTGACGCGCTTGCCCGACGTTTCCTCCATCCACATCATACCGCCGCCCGCGCCGCAGCACATCCCGTTCTCGCGGGTGCGCTCCATCTCGACGAGCTCGACGCCGGGGATCGCGCGCAGTACATTGCGCGGCTGCTCGTAAACGTTGTTGTAGCGGCCCAGGTAACACGAATCGTGATACGTGATCCGCTCGTTCACCGCATGGCGCGGCGTCAGCTTGCCCGACCGGATAAGCCGGTCCAGCAGCTCCGTATGGTGAAGCACCTCCACGCCCTCCAGCCCGAAGTCCGGGTACTCGTTTTTGAGCGTGTTGTACGTATGCGGACAAGCGGTGACGATTTTTTTGACGCCATATTTCTCGAAAACGGCGATATTTTCCGCGCACAGCTGCTGGAACAACATTTCGTTGCCGAGCCTGCGCGGCGTGTCGCCGGAATTTTTCTCTTCGTTGCCGAGAATCGCGAAGCTGACGCCGGCCTCGTGAAGCAGCCGGGCAAATGCCCGCGATACTTTGCGGCTGCGCAGATCGTAAGAGCCCATCGAGCCGACGAAGAACAAGTACTCGAAATCCGGGTTTTCCTTGACCGTCGGGACCGTGATGCCGTCGATCTCGCCGGTCCACTTCACCCGGTCGCTGCGGCTGAGTCCCCACGGATTGCCCTGCCGCTCGATATTTTGCATCGCGCGCTGACCCTCGTGCGGCATGCTGCCCTGCATCAGGACGAGATGCCGGCGCAGATCGACAATTTTGTCCACGTGCTCGTTGCCGACCGGACATTGGTCTTCGCAGTTGCGGCACGTCGTACAGGACCAGATCTCGTCCTCCGTCATCACGTCGCCGATCAGCTCGGCTTCCTCCGCCGGCTTCTCCTGCACCTTCCAAGCGTTCTTCTGCCATGCCAGCGTTGGACGAATATCCGTGATCCCTTCGGTCTTCCACCGGACGCCCGGCTCGGCCGCCGCCTCCATCGAATGGGCCCCTGCTGCGGAGAACGCGAACTCCGGCACCCAAGGGGATTTGGACGTCACGGCGGTGCCTTTTTCCGTCAGATGGTCGCGCAGTTTAACGATCAGGTGCATCGGCGACAGCGTCTTGCCGGTGTTCGAGGCCGGGCATACACTCGTGCAGCGTCCGCATTCGACGCAGGCGTAGAAATCGAGCATTTGCTTTTGCGTAAAATCCTCGATCTTGCCGACGCCGAACGATTCGGCTTCTTCGTCTTCCAGATCCAGCTTTTTCAGCCGTCCTACCGGCTCCTTGCGGCGGAACCATATATTGATAGGCGCGGTCAAAATATGAAAATGCTTCGATTGCGGCACGTACACAAGAAATGCGAGCAGGATCAGCAGGTGAAGCCACCAGCATACATAGAACAGCGCCGCCGCCGTCTGGCCGGATATGCCTTCGAACGCCGCCGCAATCGCGGAGGAGATCGGAGCGTAGGCTGCGCTAGTATGCGAGCCAAGCCAGAGCCGTTCAAAGGCGAGCGACAGCAGCACGGACAGCATCAAGCCGAAAATAAAGAAGGCGACGATGCTCGGCTTCCAGCCCTTTTTCAGGCGGGGCAGGTTCTCCACATAGCGGCGGTAGACCGCATACCCCATCGCCACGAGGATCGAGAATACCGTAATCTCCTGCAGCAGACCGAAGACGGCGTACCCGGGGAACGATACGCTCTCCCCTCCGCGCAGCCCTTTCACGATCAGATCCAGAGCGCCGAACTGCAGGATGATGAAGCCGTAAAAAATAACGACGTGCATGATTCCGCTTTTTTTGTCCTTCAGCAGCTTCTTCTGGCCGAAGATCTCGGCCATAAACTCGCCCAGCCGCTCCTTGCTCTGCTGCCGGAAATCTACGGGCTGTCCGAGCTTCATATACGCGTAACGGTGAGACACGGCTTTCCAAAACAGGCGGATTGCGTATGCTGTTACAGCAAGAAAGGCGAGCAGATTCACGATGAGCCACATCATTTGTTACATCCATCCTTTCCGTCCAATTAGGTCCAAGCTGTGGCAGGCTTGTTTGAAAGCGATAACATTAGGCCCCCATAAAAATCTTATGAGCAAAACACATTGACAAGTAGCAGCGTTTCTCATAAGATGAAATTGAAATGAATGAATGCTCATTCAGTTTCTGATTGAATAATAACATGGTGGTGATTGGATGGCAAGCAAAAAAATGGAGAAATACAATTTGATACTGGATGCGGCACTGAAAGTCATCGCCGAAAACGGCTATCACAACGCGCAGGTTTCCCGGATTGCCAAGGAAGCCGGCGTAGCAGACGGAACGATCTATTTATATTTTAAAAACAAGGAAGACATTCTTATTTCTCTCTTCCAAAAAAAATTGGGCGACCTGGTCGGTCAATTTCACAGCAGCATCAACGAGACGGACTCCGCAGACGAAGCGCTCCGCAAAATTTGCGAGATCCACTACACGATGCTGGAGCAAAACGTCGATCTGGCGTTCGTCACCCAAATCGAGCTGCGCCAAAGCTCGCTGGAGCTGCGCAAGGAAATCGGCCTTGTCGTCAAGACGTATATCGAGCTGATCGAAAAGGTGCTGCACCAAGGCATCGAAGAAGGCATCTTCCGGGCTAACCTGGACGTCAAGCTGACGCGCCTGCTCGTGTTCGGCTCCATGGACGAGGTAGTCACTTCATGGTTGATCGCCGGCCGCAAATATTCGCTCGCGGCGCAGGTCGAGAAAACCGTAGAGTTTTTCATACAAGGGTTGAAGGCTTAATACGTTATTTATTATTGTCTTTATTTTGTATGGGAGGGGTATTGGACTTATGAACATTTATGTACTGACGAAGCAAACGTTCGATACGGAGGAGAAAATCGTCATCCGTGACGGAGAGGTATCGGAGGACGGGGCGAAATTCGTCATCAATCCGTACGACGAATATGCCGTAGAGGAAGCGATCCGGCTGAAGGAAGAGCATGGCGGCAGCATTGTCGTCGTCTCGATCGGCCCAGAGCGCTGCGCCGAAGCGCTGCGGACCGCGCTGGCAATGGGCGCGGACGAAGCCGTCTTGATCTCGGACGAGCGCATCTCCGGCGACGAGTTCGCCGTGTCCAAAGTGCTTGCCGCTTACCTCGGGAAGCATTCGTACGATCTCGTGCTCGGCGGCAATTTCTCCGTCGATCACGGCGCAGGGCAGGTCGCGATCCGCGTCGCCCACCTGCTGAACATCCCACACGTATCGTCCATCGTGAAGCTGGAGCTGAGCGGCAGCCAAGCGACGGCGCAGCGCGACGCCGAAGGGGACACCGAGACGCTGGAGGTCGCGCTGCCGGTCTTGTTCACGGCGCAGCAAGGCTTGAATGAGCCCCGCTATCCTTCCTTGCCCGGCATCATGAAAGCGAAGAAAAAGCCGTTCCAGCAGCTGACGCTGGATGACTTGGGCTTAACCGCAGCGGATATCGCCCCGAAAACGGCGCGCGACACCCTCTCGCTCCCGCCGGAGCGCAAAGCGGGACAAGTGCTGCAGGGCGATCCGCAGCAGCAAGTCTCGCAGCTCGTTCATCTGCTTCGTACGGAAGCCAAAGCGCTTTAATGCCAAAGGGAGGGAATCGATATGAGCAAAACCTATGTGATCTTTGCGGAAATCCGGGGCGGCAAGCTCCGTCAAGTTACCTTCGAAACGATTCAAGCGGCCAGGCTGGTCAAAGACGACGGCGACCGGATCGTGGCGGCGCTTCTCGGCCACGGACTGTCCGCGTTTGCCCAGGAGCTGTCGGGCTACGGCGTCGATCAGGTCGTGTCCGTCGACCATGCGGAGCTCGCTCACTATAATCCGGAGACGTATTTCTCCGCATTGAAGGGCATTCTTGACGCAGCGAATCCGCACGCCGTTCTGTTCGGCCATACCGCCATCGGCCGAGACTTGGCCCCCAAGATCGCCGCTCACCTGCAGGCGGGACAAATTTCCGACGTCATCGCGCTGGAGAAGACGGGCGACGGCCTGTCCTTCACGCGTCCGCTTTACGCGGGCAAAGCGTTCGAGAAGAAGCGGTTTACCCAAAGCCCGATGGTGATCACGATCCGGCCGAATAACGTGCCCGCCGCCGAAGCCGTCTCCGGCTCGCAAGCGGAAATCGCCGCCACTCCTTTCTCCCCCGCTGCCGACCTGCGTTCCGTCGTAAAGGACGTGGTGCACAAAGCGTCTGGCAAGGTCGATCTGACGGAAGCAAAAATCGTTATATCCGGCGGCCGGGGTGTGAAGAGCGCCGACGGGTTCCGCACGCTCGAGCCGCTGGCCGAAGCATTGAACGCCGCCATCGGCGCCTCCCGCGGCGCGTGCGACGCAGGCTACTGCGACTACGCGCTGCAGATCGGACAGACCGGCAAAGTCGTGACGCCGGAGGTCTATATCGCCTGCGGCATCAGCGGCGCCATTCAGCACTTGGCCGGGATGAGCCAATCGCGCGTCATTATCGCGATCAATAAAGACCCGGAAGCGCCGATCTTCAAAATCGCCGATTACGGCATCGTCGGCGATCTGTTCGAGATCGTCCCACTGCTCACCCAAGAGTTCAAGAAAGTGCTGGCTTAAAGACCTATTCTACTACAAAAATGCAAGCCCCTTAACCTTAAATACGGTCAAGGGGCTTCAAAGTTGAGAATGTGGTCTAAACAAAAATAGAGATGCAAACGGAGGTGGGGTGTCCACAGGAGAAGCGATAGCGGCCGCCTTTGTCATCGGGAAATGTCCGCTACTAAGCGGCTTCCAATCAAATTTCCTGATGACAAGAGCGGTCGGAAGTGGATACCCCACCCCTTCGTAACCTCTATTACCTCATTTGACCACTTTCTCAACAAGCGAAGCCCCTTAACCTGAAATACGATCAAGGGGCTTGCCTTTTCAAATCTAATCCGTCAAACGGCAAGTAAACGTCGACTTCGCCATTCGTTTCCCGTCGCAGAAAATGTCCACTTCGATCTTCCCGTACTTGCGGCTCATCTCCAGCACGTTCGGCACGCATTCGATCACGCTATCGATCGGGATCGGCAGCAAAAAATAATTCGAGGAGCTGTCCACGATCAAATCGCCTCTTTTTTGTTCCCGGATCGTGCGGATCGCGACCTGACTCATCAGGGTCGTCAAAATACCTTCCGACACCGTCCCGACCGGATTGGTCATCTGGGCGGTAACGGTTCCCTGGTAATAAAATTCGCCGTCCTTGCCCCGCACCTTCTCCATGCCGGACCATATTTGATCCTCGAGGGTTTCCCCGTGCTGCGGCTGCGTTTGCAAATACTGCATCGCTTTGAGCACATCGTCCCGGCTGATTACGCCGACCATTCTCCCGTCCTTGCCGACCACGGGCAGCAGTTCGATGCCCTCCCACACCATCGTATGGCTGACCGAGGCAACGGGCGCCTGGTCGCTTACGGTAAGCGGGTCCAGCGTCATGAGCTGGTGAATCGGCTGTCCGGCTTCGGCTCCGACGACGTCCTTCGCCGTCACCATGCCGATCGGCTTGTTCCGTTCGTCCACGACCGGGAAGCGGGTATGTCCGGTTTCATCCATCCAATGGCGTATGTCCGAGACGGTATCCTCGGCGCGGAGCGAATAGACCCGGGCATCAGCCCGGATAATGTCGCGGACGAGCATAATTTTTTTCTTGATCAGCTGGTCGTAAATCGCGCGGTTGATCTTCGTCGCCACGGTAAACGTATCGTAGCTGGTGCTGATAATCGGCAGCTCGAGCTCGTCGGCCAGCTCCTTGGCCTCGTCCAGCGTCTGGAAGCCGCCCGTCACGAGTATACCAGCACCCTGCCCCAACGCATAAAGATGCGCCTGGGTGCGGTTGCCGACAATCAGCAGATTGCCCGGCTCGATGTAGCGTTTCATCGCTTCGAGCTGCATCGCCCCGATCACGAATTTATTCAAAGACTTATGAAGGCCACTCGCGCCGCCGAGCACCTCGCCGTCCACAATGTTGACCACCTCGGCGAACGTCAGCTTGTCGATCGGCTGCGGTTCTTTTTTCTCCACCCGCACCGTGCCCGTACGGTCCTTCGTGCTGACATAGCCCAGACTTTCCGCTTCCTTCATCGCGCGGTAGGCCGTTCCCTCGCTCACTTCGAGGGCCTGGGCAATTTTACGGACAGAGATGTGCGTTCCTACGCTCAATTCCTCGATATATCGAATGATCTGCTCGTGCTTGGTCAGCGTTTCTTCCTGCATCGCTTCACCCGCCTAGTTTACAACGGTAATAATCTTTAACAATTATACTATAAGCGGATACACAAAAACAGAGCCCCGAATGACGACAAGTGTGACTGGCATTAATTCTTGTACCGGCTTGCCGATACGTTCTTCTCCCAATCGACTCTGTACGAGTACATCCAGTCGGATGCCTTCGGATTCGCGAATAGCTTGAGGAACAGCGGCGTCGTCATATCCCGGAACCACTGTTGGAGTGAACCCGTTACATGCTTGCCGGAATCGCCGTGCCGCCCCACGTCGTACATTTTGACGGTGCGCTCCCGCCTGAGCTGCTCGTAGGTTGCGAAGGCATGCTCTGCGTTAGGGATGTCCCGCAAACATTTTGCCAGAACCATGGCATCCTCCAGCGCCATCGAGGCTCCTTGACCGGAGCTGGGGGAAATCGCGTGCGCCGCATCGCCGACCAGAGCAATCGGTCCCTTGTGCCAATGGGAAGGCTGCTGGGGAAGATCGTAGGATGGGAAAAATGGAAACGCCGTTTCCGCTCCCTCAATGATTTTCCCGATAAAGGGCTGGTCGTCTTTGTAAATGTCCAGCATCATCTTTTTGCGCTCTACATCGGTAATGTCTTTGAATGCATCTCTAGCGGGTTCATTCGCTTGCGGCCAATTCGTAAACCAATAAATGAAACCGCTAGGGCTGACGTGATATCCGAAAAAGGCCCGTTTGCAGAAAATGAAATGAATCGTTTCCGGTTCGCCGGGAACTTCGACACCTGAGGTATATCCGCCGCTGTTGATTAGCCCCGTAAAGGCGGGGCCTTGAAATCCCGGGTCGATGATCTGACGGGTACGCGAATGAACGCCGTCGCAGCCGATCAGGTAGTCTCCGGAGACGCTGGTGCCGTCCTGGAAAGTCGCAACTGCTCCTCCTTCCACGGCTGCCTTAATATCTTCCAGCTTTTTGCCGCGAAAGATGGGGATGCCCTGGCGTTCGACTTCATCCGAGATGATGCTGCCTAGAGGAACGCGCTTAATAAAGACGCTTTTCAAGCCTCCTCCTGCCAAGACGCCTCCGCCCAAATACTTCCCCCTTCCATTCCACATCTTCCATTTACTTACGGCAGATCCTTCCTTCAAGACCGCTTGGTCAAGTCCGAGCTCCTGCAGGACAGCCAGCCCATTGCACGATAAAGTAAGCGAGAAGCCTTCGGAAGATGTTCGGGCTTCGTAAATCTCCGCCTCAATACCTGCTCGTTTCAGAAACAGGGCGAGCGCCGGTCCGGCAAGACCGCCTCCGATGATCAGCGCTTTTTTTGCTTTACGGTTCGTCGGCATACTACCTCTCCTCTTCCGCGTATGAGTGATGATGGTGTACGACAGCTACTCTTTGCTATTGAGGCGCAGCGTAATTTCACGCAGCCACTCCTCGTCCCAGTCGAGATCCCCATTCCGCAAATCGTCGCTGATGGAGCGCACCCACTGCCATTCGGCCGTCAGCACGGCCTGTTTATACTCGGTTTCAAGCATGAACAGTCTGGGAATGATATCCTTGTAGGTTTGCAGATCCGAGCTTACGCGTTCAATTTCTTTTTCAAGAAGAAGCGATCTTCGTTCCAACTGCTTCAAGACGTCATCCGGCGTCAATAGAGACAGGAACGATACGGCAACGGGAAAATCGGGGAACTCCTGAGAAGGCACGGACAGCATATCCCGAAGCCATTCCCGAAACAGCTTCCGACCGTCCTCCGCGGATTCGTAAACCGTACGGTCGGGTTTTCCGGGTTCTTTCAACGTTTCACGAACAGCGATCAATCCGTCGCGCAGCAGGCGATCGATCGTTTGATAAATACTCGTACGTTGGCGTACGTTAATCACTTCATCCTTTCCTCTTTCTTTAAGCAGCTGCTGCATTCGGTACGGGTGCATCGGCTCTTCCGCAAGAAGCGCAAGGATGGCTAGGGCTAGAGGGGAACGTTGGATTGTATTCGTCTTTTTCATAGTTATAATATTACTATTCATTTTATAACTAAGTCAACTGGTTTCATCACTTCCATACTTGAAAAGACATAGCGGACTAAATTATTATTTTCATTATCAAACTAACGCAGAAAGAAGTGGCCTGATTGCATCAGTATATTGCACACATAGGTTCTTTTCCCATTCGTTCGTACAGCATCTTGTTTGTTTTGGCGATTATCCTTGGCGTTGGATTTACGATCACGTTAGCCAAACTGCAAAAAAAAGATCATTTGGCAGAGCATTTGATGAACTTGATTGTGCCGATGATGATCGGAGCCATTATCGGTTCAAGATTTTGGACGGTATTTTTCTTTGATTGGGAGTTTTACTCCAAGCATCCGGAAGAGATTATCGCGATATGGCATGGCGGTTTGTCAATTCAGGGTGGAGTGATCGGGGCCATTCTGGTAGGAATTTGGTATGTGCGAAAGCACAAAATATCGTTTTGGGAACTGGCGGACTTATGCGCTCCGGGTCTCATTCTTGCCCAAAGCATCGGCCGCGATGCCAACTTGATGAACGGCGATGCTTTCGGAGATCCGACAGGCGGCAATTTTGGCATTTTGTATCCCGAAGGCACCAACGCAAGAGCCACCTATGGCGATCAACCGCTATGGCCTGCCGAAGTATGGGAAGGACAAATGGACATTATCATTTTTGCCCTGCTCATGATTCTTTTGAGAAAAAAATTAAAACGCGGCTATCTGTTTCTTGCTTACAATATCTTCTACAATATCGGACGGTTCCTGTTGGAAATGCTGCGCGGCGATTCCCAAAGGTATTTATTTCATTGGACGGCGGCACAATGGACATCGGCAACGATCGTTATTCTTTCATTAGGAATTGGCGTTTATCTTTATTTTCGAGCCCCACAAACGGAAGAAGAAGGTATGGCATAGCTACAAAATATTTTCTTTCAAAGTCGCGAATCTCGCGGCTTTTTTTTATTGTTTTCTAAAATCAAAGCTGCCGCGGCTTCCTTGTATACTTTTTGGAAAAGACAGGAATATTAATCGATGGAACTCAAAGATACCGCCAGGGGTTTGATGATCGTAAGCAAGGAGGGTTTAAGATGAATGCGTTGAATTGGAGCCGCGGCTTGACGGAAATGACACTTGCCTTTCACATACTGTTCGCCACCGTTGGCGTCGGCATACCGATCTTCATCTCCATCGCCGAATGGATAGGGATCAGGAAAAAGGACCCCCACTATTCCCTCATGGCAAGAAGATGGACGCGAGGCTTTGTCATTACGGTAGCCGTAGGTGTCGTTACCGGAACGTGTATCGGTCTTCAGCTCAGCCTGCTATGGCCGGAATTTATGCGATTTGCAGGCAATGTGATCAGCTTGCCGCTTTTTTTGGAAACCTTTGCATTTTTCTTCGAAGCTATTTTTCTTGGTATCTATCTGTACACATGGAATCGGTTCAGCAATCCGTACCTTCACTGGCTGCTAACCCTTCCCATCGTCATCGGTTCCTCCGCTTCAGCGTTGTTTATTACGATGGTTAATGGTTTTATGAATACGCCGCAAGGGTTTACGATTGAAAATGGCAAGCTGACGAATCTTGATCCGCTCGCGGCCATGTTGAATCCAGCGACACCTTCAAAAGTGGCCCACGTGCTGTCTTCCGCTTATTTGACCGCTGCATTTCTGTTAGGGATGATTGCTGCATTTTCTATGCTGCGGGGACGAAACAACGATTATTACAAAAAGTCGATCCGGCTTAATATGATGACCGGACTTATTCTTGCGGCAGCCACAATTTGGATAGGAGACGCTTCCGCCAAATTTTTGGCCGAAAAGCAGCCTGAGAAACTTGCCGCGGCGGAATGGCATTTCGAAACAAGCAATCGTGCTTCGCTTGTGATCGGCGGTCAACTGAATCCGGTCACGAACGAGATCACGGGGGCGATAAAAATTCCTTGGGCGCTTAGCGTTCTCGCAACTAACGATCCAAACGGAACGGTGGTCGGCTTAAACGAATTTCCGGAAGACCAGTGGCCCCCGCTTTATGTGCACTATTTGTTTGATGCCATGGCAGGCATCGGCTTTTACTTGCTGGCCGTTCCCGTCATCTTCCTCATCATGACCCGAATGAAACGCCGGAATGCTTATAACCGCTGGATGCTTTGGGCCATTTTTGCCGGGGGGCCCTTTTCCTTGCTCGCCATCGAGCTTGGTTGGTTTTACGCGGAAGTGGGCAGACAACCGTGGATTTTAAGGGGATACATGCGTGTGTCCGATGCGGCGACGACGAATCCTCATGTCGGAATCACCTTTTGGCTGTTCGCTGCTTTGTACCTCCTGCTAGGCATAGTTTGCCTGCTCGTGCTCAGCCGATTGTTCCGCAATAAACCGGCTGAGTATGAGCTGGAGGAAAGGCGAATTATTTTGTAGGAGGACATCAACATGCAATTGGAACAAATTGGAATTACGGTTCTGTGGATATTCCTTTATGGTTACTTGATTGTTGCGTCCATCGATTTCGGTGCCGGGTTTTACGCTTATTACGGCAAGGTCATCGGAATCGAAAACGTTATTGGGCCCGTCATTTCCAGATACTTATCGCCGGTGTGGGAAGTTACGAATGTTTTCCTCGTCTTCTTTTTCGTCGGCATTGTCGGCTTTTTTCCGGAGACGGCCTACTATTACGGAACCGCCTTGCTGCTTCCCGGAAGCATAGCGCTCATCCTGCTCGCCGTACGGGGATCTTTCTATGCCTTTGCCAATTATGGCGCAAAGAAAAGTAATCTTTATCTGCTTGCCTACGGATCGACGGGACTGCTTATACCGGCCGCTTTATCAACCGTATTTACCATTTCGGAAGGAGGCTTTTTGTCCGTCAGCGGAAACACCGTTACGCTGCTGATGGAGGAGCTGTTCTTCAGCTCCTATTCTTGGGCTGTTGTCCTTCTTGCCGTTTCAAGTGTTCTATTTATCAGTTCAGCTTTCTTGACATATTACGCCGATCATGCGGAAGATAAAAGGGCGCTTGAGTGGCTTCGCTATTTTGCTTTATGGGGAGGCATACCGACGATTATTTCCAGTCTCTTTGTCTTTATTGCCCTTCGCAATCATAACCCGGAGCATTTCCAAAATACGCTTAAGGTATGGTGGATGTTCGCTTTGTCTTTTGGAAGCTATGTAACTTCCATCTGGCTGATTTGGCGGCGGAAAAACTACGGTACGGCTTTTGTGATGGTGATGCTGCAGTTTGCATTTGCATTTTTCGGTTACGGGATTTCGCATCTTCCTTATTTGCTTTATCCGTATTTAACGCTTTCAAGCAGTGTCACGAATCCAACCATGGGGCGGGCGTTAATCGTCTCGTTCGTAGCAGGTCTCGTGCTTTTGATTCCGGCGCTTGTGCTGCTGCTCAGACTGTTTTTATTCAGTGCCAAGTACGTGAAGGGGGAAACGTCTTGAATGCCTTTGATCGGCAGGAAAAATGGCTTATGCGCCTTTGCTTCGGAATTGCGGCTTTGTTATTGTTATCCGCACTACGTTATATGCTGAGATAAGTTTTTCTTGACCCTCCCCTTAGAGGAGTCTGTACACTAAATGCAGAAGGGAGGGAAACGACATCCTCTATACGGTCAAAGAAATATCTTCCTTGTCCGGCGTAACCGTCAAGACACTGCATCATTACCATAAAATCGGGCTTTTGCTGCCGTGCGCGGTCAGCGAGGCGGGATACCGGTTATACGGGATGAAAGAGCTGGAACGTCTGCAGCACATTTTGTTTTACCGGGAATTGGATTTTCCTTTGAAGGAAATCGCGCGGCTGCTTGAAGAGGAGCCTGAGCGGCACTCGATTCTCGCGCAGCAGGAGGAGCTGCTTCTGCTCCGCAAGCAAAGGCTGGAAACGATCATTGAAACGTTACAGCAATCCATGGCCAGCATGGAGAAGGGAGAAATCATGAATAGCCAAGATATGTTCAAAGGGTTCGAAAGCGCGCAGGAGTGGGAACAGGCATTGGAGGAGCAAAATCAGCACTTGAAGGACGCCTACGGCTACGACATGCTCGATTCCGCAGAAATCGATGCGCAAAGCATGAATGAGCAGGCTCAAGAGGCGGCGGCATTTATGAATCATATCGCAGAAGCTTTGCGTACGGGGATCAAGCACAGCGACGCGGAAATTCAGCGGCTGATCCGGGACCACCTTGTCTTTATGAACAAGCACGGGCATACCGTCACCGCTGCGAATTTTGCAGCCCAAACGCGCTTTTTCCTCGGCGACGACTTTCATCTTCGCATGCTGGAAGGCCAGCAAACCGGATTGGCGTATTATCTGACCGCGGCAGCCGAGTCCTACGCAGCGGCAGGACATGAATAACTAAAATAGCCGTCCAAAAATTTACAGCTCCCTTCCGCGCAGGAAAGGAGCTGTTTTGTGTGCGCCGCTGTGGCCCGCTATTCTTGAATCGCCGTATTGTACATGCTCAGAAAGATGGGCGACAGCGGATAAAATACCGTTTCCGAGCATTTATAGCACTCCGTATGATAGCAGTCCGCCATCTCCTCTACCGTTTCGCCGCAGCGGCTGCAGCACTTGGCCGGAAGCTGCTCGTAAAACTTCGTCGGTGATTGAAGCATATTTCTTCTCCTCCATTCCTTATAAATGCGCGTAGCTTGGGATGGTCAAAAAGTCCTCGAATGTCGCGGACGTCGTCATATCGCTAAACAGCGTCTTCCCCAGCATATATTGTCCTTGTTCGAACCGGTCGGCGCCAACGCGCTCCCGAATTGCCTTCAGTTCTTCTTCGAGCAGTTCTCCGAACAGCTCAGCCGTTACTTTGCGCCCGTCCTCCAGAACGCCCTTCGGATGGTGAATCCACTGCCACAGCTGCGCCCGCGAAATTTCCGCGGTAGCTACGTCCTCCATCAGGTTGCGGATCGGCACCGCGCCGTAGCCCCGCAGCCACGCTTCCAAATAGTGAAGCCCGACGTGAATGTTCGTGCGAACGCCGGCTTCCGTAATCGGTCCCTGCGGAACTTCGAGCAGGTCGGCGGCGGTCACCTCGATGCCCGTCAGCTGCCGGTCGATCTGATTGGGCGCCGGCATCAGGCGGTCGAATACATCCCGGGCAACCGGCACCAGGCCCGGATGAGCGACCCACGTTCCGTCATGCCCTTGCGTCGCTTCGCGCGTCTTATCCGCACGGACCTTCCGCATCGCCTCCTCGTTGGCTTCGGGATCGTCCTTAATCGGAATTTGCGCGGCCATGCCGCCGATGCAGGGCGCTCCCCGCTTGTGACACGTCTGGATCGCCAGCAGCGAATAAGCCCGCATGAACGGCGATTCCATCGTCACCAAGCCGCGGTCCGGCAAAATAACATGCTCCTGGTTTCTGAGCTTTTTAATATAGCTGAAAATATAGTCCCAGCGGCCGCAGTTGAGGCCTGCGCTATGCTCCCGCAGCTCATACAAAATTTCGTCCATTTCAAATGCCGCCAAAATCGTCTCGATCAGCACCGTCGCTTTGATCGTGCCTGCGGGGATGCCCAGCTTCTCCTCGGCAAAGAAGAAGACATCGTTCCACAATCTCGCTTCCAGATGGCTTTCCAGCTTCGGCAAGTAGAAGTACGGGGCGCTCCCCCGATCCAGCAGTTCTTGCGCGTTGTGGAAGAAGAACAGGCCGAAATCGAATAGTCCCGCCGACATCGGACGCTGATCGATCCATACGTGCTTTTCTTCCAAATGCCAGCCCCGGGGGCGGACTTTCAGTACGGCCGTCTGCTCGTTCAGCGCATACGTCTTGCCTTCCGGAGACTCATAGCGGATCGTTCGCTGCACAGCGTCCCGCATGTTGATTTGTCCTTCGATGCAATTGCTCCACTGCGGCGAATTCGCGTCTTCAAAATCCGCCATATACAGTTTCGCGCCGGAGTTCAGCGCGTTGATGACCATTTTCCGGTCGCCGGCAGGCCCGGTGATCTCGACCCTGCGGTCGGCCAGATCGGGCGGGATTGGCGCAATGCGCCAATCCCCGCTGCGAACGTCCGCCGTCTCCTTCAAAAAATCAGGCAGCTCCCCCGCATCAATCCGCTCCTGCCGCTCTTCCCGCTGTTTCAGCAAGGAGAGACGCCGATGACCGAATTTCTTCTCCAGTTCCGCTATAAATTCCAGCGCGCCGGGAGTCAAGATTTCAAAATAAGCCGGGTTATGCATTCGGCCCTTCAGCAGCACGCCTTGTGAAACCGCATGATAAGTCATTGCCCTGGCCTCCTTAGCCTGCAAACTGTTCCGCTTCGGTAGAATCCTTGAGCGCCGTCGTCACGGAATCGCCTCCGGACAGGACAAGCGATACTTCATCGAAGTAGCCGGTTCCGACCTCGCGCTGGTGCCGGGTCGCTTCGTAGCCGTAGCGTTCGCTGGTGAACTCCGACTGCTGCAGCTCCGAGTAGGCGGCCATGCCCCGGTCACGGTACCCTCTGGCCAATTCGAACATGCCGTAGTTCAACGAATGGAAACCGGCCAGCGTCACGAATTGGAATTTATAGCCCATCTTTCCTAATTCCCGTTGGAACGCCGCGATCGTGGCATCGTCCAGCTTCCGCTTCCAGTTGAACGAAGGCGAGCAGTTGTACGCCAGCAGCTTGCCGGGGTACTTCGCATGGATCGTTTCCGCAAACCGCCGCGCTTCCTCCAGATTCGGCTCGGCCGTTTCGCACCAGACCATATCGGCATAGGGAGCATATGCAAGACCGCGGGAAATCGCTTGGTCCAGGCCGTCTTTGACATAATAGAAGCCTTCCGGCGAGCGCTCGCCTGTGAGGAACGCCTTGTCGTTATCGTCGATATCGCTGGTCAGCAGCTTAGCTGCGTTCGCATCCGTTCTGGCGATGATCAGCGTATCGACGCCCATGACGTCAGCAGCGAGTCTGGCGGCGATCAGATGGCGGACCGCCTGCCGGGTAGGCAGCAGCACCTTGCCGCCCATATGTCCGCATTTTTTCTCCGAGGAGAGCTGATCCTCGAAGTGAACAGCGGCCGCTCCCGCTTCGATCATCGCTTTCATTAATTCGAAGACGTTGAGCGGTCCGCCGAAGCCCGCTTCGGCGTCAGCCACGATCGGCAGGAAAAAATCGATGTGCTCTTTCCCTTCCGCGTGCTGGATTTGATCCGCTCTTTGCAGCGTCTGATTGATCCGCTTGACTACGGCAGGTACGCTGTTCGCGGGATACAAGCTTTGGTCCGGATACATTTGGCCGCTCAGGTTGGCGTCCGCCGCCACCTGCCAGCCGCTGAGATAAATGGCCTTCAGTCCCGCCTTCGCCTGCTGGAGAGCTTGATTGCCTGTCAGGGCGCCCAGGGCATGAACGTAATCTTCCGTATGAACCAGCTTCCACAGCTTCTCCGCTCCCCGCTGCGCCAGCGTGTGCTCGATCAGTACCGAGCCCCGCAGGCGAAGTACGTCTTCCGGACTGTAAGGGCGCCGTACCCCTTCGAACCGTTTGGAATTCCATTTTTGCTTAAGCTGTTCCGATTGCGCTTTACGATTATTGGTTGTCATCCCTTTTTCCCTCCTGAAATTGGTTATGAGTAATATGAGTGATTACGATGTGATAAACGATTGGAGATCTATGCGGACTACTCGTGGCTTTCTACGTAGCCGTTGCCGCAGCACCAGAAGCAGATGGTAACCTTCTTGCCTAAAGCGTCCCGGTATTCCGGAGTTTGCTTTTCGTCGTTCGCAGATACGCCGCCGGAATGAAAGTTAGGGGATTCAATTTCACCATGACCGTGACATATCGGACAATTCATGTGAACTACCTCCATTTGTTTTTATTATAGTACAGTGTTTTGTTTCGATGAGGTTATTATATAACAACATTCCAAACTGTTCAATACTGTTTTTTAAATTTTTTCACTGTTTTATAACAGAACATGCGAAACAGGCTTTGCCCTATGCTCCAAACCCGCGATACAACGCAAAAAAGCGGCTCCTCCCTTTTCGGGAAAAACCGCTTCTCGGACGTGTATTGAATTAATGCTGCTCCGACGAAGAGCGCGCCTGCTCCGAACCGGAATCGTCCGCTTCCCCGGCGAGGCCATCCATCACCCGCTCTACGAATTTGCTGATTCCATCGGTCGCTGCCCTATCCTCCTGATCCGGAGGCGTCGTAATGCTGTTATTCGTAAAATGTTCGAAATACCCTTCGTTTTCTTCTTCCAAGTCCATCGCCAAACCTCCACCCGTTAAGATGAAGATAGGGTTGACGGCCGGCGCGATAATTATTCATTTAACAAAACAAGCTCCCTTATCGCCGGCTCGGCAATGCAGGGAGCTTGTTCATGATTGCAGCGCTATGACGGCGCGATTATTGCACCGCTTTTTCCGCTTCTTTCACCATCTCGGCCACGGAAAGCAAGCCGCCGCCGGACAGATACCAATAGTTCGAATCCAGATAAATGATTTTGCCGTTTTTGTAGGCTTTCGTCTTCTTCGTCAGCTCATTTTCCACGATTTGCTTCGCCGGCGTACCGTTGCCGACAACGGCGTCGCGGTCGACGACAAACAGGTAGTCCGGATCTTTCTGAGCGACGTATTCAAACGTGATGCTTTGGCCGTGCGTCTCAACCTTGATATCTTTGTCTGCAGGCGTGAAGCCGAATTCGTCGTGGATAATGCCGAAGCGCGAGCCTTGGCCGTAAGCGCTGGTTTTGCCGCCGGTCGTCAAGATGACCAATGCGGTTTTGCCGCCTGCGGACGCTTTTTCTTTCAGCTTCTTAATGGAGTCGCCGATGGCGGCGAACTCCTTATCCGCTGCCGCTTCCTTGCCGAAAATTTGGCCGAGCAGCTTCACATTTTCTTCGAACGATTTCATGTAGCTTTTGTCGTCTATGCCCATAAAGATCGTCGGAGCGATCGCTTTGAACTCATCGTATTTGGCCGATTGCCGTGCGGAGATGATGATCAGATCGGGCTTGAGCTGGTTGATCTTCTCGAAGTCCGGCTCCATCAGGCCGCCTACGTTCGCATACTTGCTGTCTTTGTATTTGGACAAATAGGAAGGCAGGTTTTTCGACGGAACGCCGGCCACTTCAACGCCCAGTTTATCCAGCGAATCCAGCGTGCCGAAGTCGAACACAACGACCTTTTTCGGGTTCTTTTTAACTTTCGTTTCCCCAAGCTTATGTTTAATCGTCAGCTCTTCGCCGTCTTTCGGTGCGGCCGTGTTCGCGTTCTTCGCATCGCCGCTGTTGGCGCCCCCTGCCGCATTATTGGAGCTGCCCGAACCGTTCGTTCCGCACGCCGCAACCATAACGGCCAGCAGCACGATCATGAGCATCCATGACATTTTTTTCATCTTTGACCACCTCGATAATCGTAATATTTATTGCAAAGGACGGCATGGCGTCCCTTGGACAATCGGCTAAGTAAAATACACGCAAATCTTGTTCTCGTTGATATCCTCGATATGGATATCCATGTCGTAAATGTCCTTGAGCACGGACTCCTCGATGATCTCCGCCGTCGGGCCTTCGCGGACCAGCTTCCCGTCCTTGAGCGCCACGATGTAATCGGCATGGCAGGAGGCAAAATTGATGTCGTGGATCACGATGACAATCGTCTTGCCCAGCTCGTCGACCAGCCGCCGCAGCACCTTCATAATCTGGACCGAATGCTTCATATCCAGATTGTTGAGCGGCTCATCCAGCAAAATGTACTCGGTATTTTGCGCGATGACCATGGCGATGTAAGCCCGCTGCCGCTGGCCGCCGCTCAATTGATCGATATACTTGTGCTGCATGTCTTCGAGCTCCATGTAGCGGATGGCTTCGTCGACGTACACCCAATCGTCCTTCGTTAGCTTGCCCTGCGAATAAGGAAAGCGGCCGAAGCTGACAAGCTCGCGCACCGTCAAGCGGATGCCGATATGGTTGGACTGCTTCAGAATCGAGATCTTTTTGGCCAGCTCGCTGCTCTTGTACTGCCCGATTTCTTTGCCTTCGATCCACACTTCTCCCTCGTTCCTCGTCAGAAGGCGGCTCATCATGGACAGCAGCGTGCTTTTGCCGGCGCCGTTCGGCCCGATAAAAGCGGTGATGCTCCCTTTGTTGACCTTGACGGAGACTTGATCGACGACGCGCTTATTCCCGTAGGTTTTCGTTACGTTGCGTACTTCTACCACGATTTGTTCTCCTTCAACAAAAGATATAGAAAGTAAGACCCGCCGATGAAATTCACGATGACGCTGAGCGTGGTCGTAAAGGTAAACACCCGTTCCACCATCAATTGACCGCCGACCAAGGCGATCATCCCGATCAGGACCGCTCCGAGAATAAGCTGGCTGTGCCGATACGTGCGCAAAAATTGGTGCGTGACGTTGGCGACAAGCAGCCCGAAGAACGTAATCGGTCCGACCAGAGCGGTAGCGATCGACGCCAGAATCGCGACGACGATCAGCAGCCTTTTCACGATGCTGTCGTAAGGCACGCCCAGATTGATCGCATGCTCCTTGCCCAGCGAAATGACATCCAGATAGGTAAGCAGCTTCTTAAAATACAGCGTAATGATCAGCACAGCGACGACCGAAATCGTCAAAAGATCCGAGTTGACGCTGCTGAAGCTGGCAAACAGCTTGCTCTGCAAAACCATGAACGCGTTAGGATTGATCAGCATCTGCATGAACGAGGACGAGCTTTGAAACAGCGTTCCTAGAACAAGTCCGACGAGCAGCAAATAATAAATGTTCGTTCCTTCTTTGCGGAACATCAGCTTATGGAGCAGGAGCGCGAACAGCACCATCATTCCGACGGACAGCGCGAAATTCCATTGATTGCTGATCGTCGTCAGGCTGGTTGCGCCGAAAATAAAGACGATGGCGGTTTGGATCAGCATATAGAGCCAATCGAGCCCGATCATGCTGGGCGTCAAAATCCGGTTGTTCGTAATCGTCTGAAATATCATGGTCGAGAAGGCGATACAAAAGCCGGTAAGCAGCAGCGCGAGCACCTTTTTGCCCCGCCGGGGAAGGATGTAATCCCAATTGCCGCCCGACTGGATGACCATAAACAGCACAACCAAAGCCACCGCTATGACGGCAAGCAAGATTAACTTGACTTTATTGCTCATATTTCTTTCTCCTCATAAGCAGGTACAGAAAAATCCCGCTTCCGATAACCCCCACGGTCAATCCGATCGAAATTTCATACGGATAAATGATCACCCGCCCGAAAATGTCGCAGGCCAGAAGGAAGACGGCTCCGAGCAAGGCGGTATGGGGAAGATTTTTTTTCAAGTTATCCCCTTGATAAATCGTGACGATGTTCGGAATGATCAAGCCCAGAAACGGAATCATGCCGACCGTCAGCACGACAACCGAGGTCACCAGGGCCGCAATTACGAGTCCAAGGTTGACCACCTGCCTGTAATTCAATCCGAGATTGACGGAAAAATCCTCGCCCATCCCCGCGACCGTAAACTTATTGGCGAACAGGTAAGCCAGCACCGTGGCAGGAATGCTGATGTACAGCAGCTCGTAGCGGCCTTTCAGCACAACCGAGAAGTCCCCGTGCAGCCACGACGACATGCTTTGAATGAGATCGTATTTATAGGCGAAAAAGGTCGTCATCGATTCGATGAGATTGCCGAGCATGAGTCCGACGAGCGGGATGAAGATCGCATCCTTGAATTTCACCCGGTCGAGAATTTTCATAAACACGTATGTACCGGCCAGCGAAAATATAAAGGCGACGGACATCTTCTGCATCGGAGTCGCCTCTGTGAAGATCAGCAGGGCGACCAGGATGCCCAGACTGGCCGAATCCATCGTGCCCGCGGTCGACGGGGAGACGAATTTGTTGCGGCTGAGCTGCTGCATAATGAGGCCCACGATGCTCATGCTCATGCCCGCGATCAAGATGCTGATCAAGCGCGGGAACCGGCTGATCATCAGCACCTCGACCTTCTCCTCGTTCCACTGCACGATATCGGTCAGCGTCAAATCTTTCGCGCCGATGAATAAAGAAGCAACGGATAAAACAATCAGGGCAAGGACCAAATAAGTTTTTCTCATAACATTTCCTAACAATAGTTTAGTAGTAAATAATTCGATAATGATTTTCATTATCAATGAAACGATATTGAGAATCATTCTTAATGAACAATCTTAAACTATATTAGACAACAAGGCTGTGTCAGTCAAGGCTTTTTTGAAAAATTATCGGAAACGGCCTATGCAAAAAGGCAACCGCGTGAACGATTGCCTGCGCTTGTTGAGAAGCGATCAATTGAATATCTTCTCGATAGGGAAAAATAAAGACAATTTACCGTTATTATCTTTAGGGTCATAAAATTCATGAACTGCTCCAACCAATGTGTATCCATTATTCGGTAAGTAGTCATATGATTAAATGTTTCTTTATAGGAATTTAGATTACACTTAACCACAACATATTTAAATGATGGAATGACCCATTTAACCCAGCCATGCGGGGCTTCAGCATCGTCTAGAACCTCACACCCCGCTAAGTATTTCCCCTCATTTTTCCACCTTTCGAACTTTCCATCCACATCACTCATAGCTCCCCAAACCCCAACAATACTACCGTCAGAATTCAATTTTGCAAGATTGCTTATTTCAGCAAATTTACTGTTTGCCTCTTTCCATAATGGCGGTATCCAAACAGCACCTTCTGTGGCAAGTCCCTCCCCCATCTTGCCGATAACTGTAAATTTCCGTTTAACAATAATATCAACCACTTGTTTCCCCCCTCATAATTCAGCAATTGCGCCTTTGCCGTATCCAACCCCGTCTCTCCCCTTAGCTCATAAAAATCAAGCATGATGAGGTTCCGAAAGCTGCGGAACGCCATCATGCTCTTGGTCATCACTTCATCGCGCGAGCCTTCAGCAGCGCTTCCAGCAAGCCTTAATCCGCTGGCGATTGGGAATTTCCGTCATACGCTAAATCGTAGTCGGCTCTCGCCGCCTCGACATGCGGGTAATTTACTCTTGCCCATTGCCTTAGCTCTTTCATCGGTTGAAGCAGCGTTTCGCCCAGCGGGGTTAGCGAATAGTCGACGGTTGGGGGCACGGTTGGCGTAACATGGCGTCGCACCAGCCCGTCCCGCTCAAGCTTCCGGACCGTTTGCGTCAGCATTTTTTTGGAAATCCCGTCGATTCTTCTTCCCATTTCCCCGTAGCGGACACTCCCGTCTTCCAGGGTGTACATGACGAGCGCCGTCCATTTGTCGGATATCAATTCAAGAACTCTGCTGTAGCCGCAAGTCGCCGGCGAGTTTCCGAATGGTCTTGTTTCGGGTAAAGATGTCAAATGATCTCCCTCCTATACACCTGGAAGTACCCAGGACACCAAAAAGTGCCTACTTATGTAATTTTAGTTTATATACTATGGTATGTCTATACCGCCCGCCAAAGTTGAAATCCGGAGCATGAGCGAGCGTACAAGCGAATATATTTGTTTACTAATGGGAGGAATGAACATGTCAAATCTAATAAAAGCCCGGCCCAAGCTGTATGTGATGGACAACGGCCGGATGAGCATGGACAAAAACTGGCTGATCGCCATGCACAATCCGGCGACGGTCAGCAACCCGAATGCGCAGACGCAGTTCGTGGAATTTCCGATTTACACCGTATTGATCGATCATCCGGAAGGGAAAATTTTGTTCGATACGTCCTGCAACCCGAACTCGATGGGCGCCCAAGGACGCTGGACCCAAGCGACCCAGCAGGCGTTCCCCTGGGTGGCAAGCGAGGAATGCTACCTGCATAACCGGCTGGAGCAGCTGAAAGTAAGACCCGAGGACATCAAGTACGTGATAGCCTCCCATCTTCATCTGGACCATGCGGGATGCCTGGAGATGTTCACGAACGCGACGATTATCGTCCACGAGGACGAGCTGAATGGCGCCCTACAGTCCTACGCACGCAACCAAAAAGAAGGCGGCTATATTTGGGCGGACATCGATGCGTGGATCAAAAACCATTTGCAGTGGAAGACGGTCAAGCGCACTGAAGATAACCTGGATCTGGCCGAAGGGATCAAGATTCTTAATTTTGGAAGCGGCCATGCCTGGGGCATGATAGGCTTGCACGTCGACATGCCGGAAACGGGCGGGATCATCCTCGCTTCCGATGCGATCTATACGGCGGAAAGCTTCGGCCCTCCGGTCAAGCCGCCGGGCATTTTGTACGATTCGCTCGGTTACCGGAACGCGGTGGAGAAAATCCGCACGCTGGCTAACCGAACGAACTCCCAAGTGTGGTTCGGGCATGATGCGAATCAATTCAAAACGTTCCGCAAATCGACTGAAGGATATTACCAGTAAAAATTTTCGAACATTCGAAAGGAAATGACCTGTTTGTATCGAATAGTTTTGTAGCGAACCATTTATTCTGCAAGCATCGATACAACCACATAACGAAATCGATAAGGTGCCTTTGCGTGGAGCAAAGGGTAACAGGGAATCGGGTTCAAATCCCGAGCGGTCCCGCCACTGTATTCGGGGAGTTTCTTTCCATGACGTCACTCGATTCACCCGTCGGGGAAGGCGAAAGAACACGACGATCCGAGAGCCAGGAGACCTACCTTATGGATGCACCCCAAAGCCTTCGCGGAAAGGAGAGGTGTACGAACATAGCCGGACAATGACCTGTGTGCATTGTCGTTTGTCGGCGCGCGTACCCAAGACCCATCCTACAGGATCGGTCTTTTTTTTGGTTTACAAGTATCATTCAGGAGGAATTATCATGAAAAAGAAAAAGACAATCGGCACCCTGCTTTTGGTAAGCGGTTTAACGTTGTATTTATCGTTGAACGCGCCCGAATCCGCTTACGCCATGCATATTATGGAAGGATTTCTGCCGATCGGCTGGGCCGTTTTCTGGTGGGCCGCCTTTCTGCCCTTCTTCATTCTCGGGCTGCGGGCGCTCCGGAAAATAACGAAGGAAACGCCGGAACTGAAAATTATGCTCGGTCTGGCCGGCGCCTTTACCTTCGTGCTGTCGGCGCTGAAAATTCCGT
Source organism: Paenibacillus tyrphae (assembly GCF_000722545.1). Taxonomy (GTDB): domain Bacteria; phylum Bacillota; class Bacilli; order Paenibacillales; family NBRC-103111; genus Paenibacillus_G; species Paenibacillus_G tyrfis. Next base: position 89,042 of record NZ_JNVM01000004.1, on the reverse strand, counting down.
CCGTGACGGGAAGCAGCTCGCATCCGACGGGCACGGGGCTCGGAGCGGTCATGTTCGGTCCGCTGCCGATGAGCGTGCTGGGTTCCATCGTGCTGCTGTTTCAAGCTCTGCTGCTTGCCCACGGCGGGCTGACGACCCTCGGAGCCAACGCGTTCTCCATGGCCGTCGCGGGTCCGTTCGTTGGTTACATGGTGTACAAAGGAATGATGAAGTCGACCGGCAAGCAGAAGCTGTCCATCTTCACGGCAGCGGCGCTCGCCGATCTGTCCACTTATATCGTAACGTCGCTTCAGCTGGCGCTCGCTTTTCCGGCCGAGCAAGGCGGCGTGGCGGCCTCATTCCTCAAATTCGGCGGTATTTTCGCCATCACGCAAATTCCGCTGGCCATCAGCGAAGGTCTGCTGACCGTATTAATCTGGAACTGGCTGCAGGCCTACAGCTCGGAAGAGCTGTCGCTGCTGCAGCGTAAAATGAAAGGAGCGCGCGAGTTGTGAAAACCGGAACCAAAAACATCCTGCTGCTTGTCGCCGTCGTCCTGCTGGCCGTACTGCCGCTGCTCTTCGTGAAGGCGGAGTTTGGCGGTGCGGACGATGCCGCCGAACAATTGATCAAGACGATCCAGCCGTCCTACGAGCCCTGGTTCTCGTCGCTGCTGGAGCCGCCGGCCGAAACCGAAAGCATGCTGTTCGCGCTGCAGGCCGCCATCGGAGCCGGATTTATCGGGTACGTGATCGGCCTGTTCCGGGGCAAGGCGTCCAAGTCGAAATCGCAATGATCCGGCTGATCGATTCGCTGTCCTACAGCAACCGGCTGCGCGGCATGTCCCCGATGTGGAAATGCGGCTTCGCAGCCGCGCTGTTCATTTTGTCGTACGGGTCGCATCCTCCCGTCCAAGCGGCGATCTTCGCCTGGATGATCGTGTGGGTCGTCCGGTATGCCCGAATTCCGCTGAAAGCCCATATGGTCATGCTGGGAACGGCTTGCTTGTTTTTTATCGCCAGTGTGCCGGCCCTGCTCATCGAGATCCAGCCGGGAAGCGCCGTCGCTCCCGGCTCCTCTATGTTCGTTCTGTGGTCCCGGCCGTACGGGTCCGTATTCGTCACCGAGACAGGACTGCATACGGCTGAGGCGTTGTTCATGCGGGCGGCGGCTTGCTTGTCGGCCGTTTCGTTCATCATGTTCACGACGCCGGTGGCCGAGCTGTTTCAAGTAATGAAACGGCTGCGGGTTCCGGCTCTGGTGCTTGAGCTGATGTTGATCACGTACCGTTTCCTGTTTATTTTGACGGAGACGGCGCACGATCTGTATACCGCGCAGCGGGCACGTGGAGGACACAACGGCTTTCGCGGCAGGCTGAACGATACGGCGATGCTGATCGTCCGGCTGTTCGTCAAGACGATGCACCGCTACAAAGGATTGTCGCACGGTCTCGTTTCCAGAGGATTTACCGAAGAAATCCGTCTTGCCCCTTACCGGGCCGGTTCGGTTCCTGTTCGATACCGCCTCGAAAGCGGCATCGGCGTCGCGATATTATTGCTGCTGGAGTGTTGGCTCCGCTGGAGGGGAATCGTATGAAACCGATATTGGAAGCGCTAGACCTCCGGTACAGCTATCCCGGCACCCGGGAGGAGGCGCTGTGCAGCTTGACCTTAACGATACCGCAAGGAAAAAAGACGGCGATCTGCGGCCACAACGGGTCCGGCAAATCGACCTTTTTCCTGCATGCGATCGGCATCCACCGCCCCGCTTCGGGACAGCTGAAGTTGAAGGGCGCGCCTCTATCGTACCGCCGCGACGACCTGCTGCGGCTTCGCCGGCAGGTCGGTCTTGTATTCCAGGACCCGGAGCAGCAGTTGATTTTGAATACGCCATACGAAGACGTCTCCTACGGTCTGCGCAATGCCGGACTCCCGGAGGACGAGATTGCCGTCCGAACGGAGCGGATGCTGCTCTCCATGGGGCTGAAGCCTCTCGCCGACACCCCGATCCACCAGTTGAGTCTGGGGCAAAAGAAGCGCGTCGCGCTGGCGGGCGTGCTCGTGCTGGAGCCTGAGCTTCTGCTGCTGGACGAGCCGACGGCTTACCTCGACCGCCTGTCCGAGCGGCAGCTGCTGGAGGAGCTGGACCTTGCCCAGGAGCAAGGAATTACGGTTGCGATGGCAACCCACGATATGAATCTGGCCTACGCTTGGGCCGATTGGGTGCTGGTCATGGACCAGGGCGCATGCTGTATGGCGGGACCGCCGCACGAAGTGTTCGCCGACGAAGAGAAGCTGCGCTCGCTCGGGTTGGAACCGCCGATGCTGCTGGAGCTTTGGCAAGCGCTCCCGGCCGCCGTCCGCAAAAGCCATGCCCCGCCCCGCAGCGTCGAAGCGATGAAAGCTTTTTTGCAAACCGGCTATATGGCCGCAAGCGCTCTTTAGCAGCGAACCAAGCGGTTCCGCTTCTCTGGAACTATCGCTGTTTAAAAATTATACTTGTATAATCTATCGGTTTAGTTGTATATTGATACAGAATCATAACTGAATATTGTGGGAACAGGTGCTCCCCTACGTTCGCGTATCGGAGCTTAAAAGGGAAGCCGGTGAAAAACCGGCGCGGTCCCGCCACTGTAACGGAGGAGTTTTACGCCATACTTAGCCACTGATCTGCGGATTGGGAAGGCCGGCGCAAAACCATGATTCCGGAGCCAGGAGACCTGCCTGTTCTGACAGCACTGCTTTACCTACGGGAGATAGGGAGGTGTTAAAGATGGCAGCCGCCGTGCGTATTCAACGAGGGGCATCTTTATCCTTTTTCGCTTTAGGATAAAGATGCCTTTTTTTCATTTTGAGGATTTAAATAGCAGAAAAAATAAAACCTGAGGAGGCTTTTAAACATGAGTCGGATCGTAAGCAGCAATATCGGATACCCGCGTATCGGGGCACAACGGGAATGGAAAAAGCTTCTGGAATCGTTCTGGGCGGGCAAATTGCCGGAGGAGCAATTTGTAAGCGGGCTCGAAACGCTCCGCTTGGCGCATCTCAAGGTTCAGCAGGAAAAAGGAATCGAGCTCATTCCGGTAGGCGATTTTTCGTTATACGACCATATGCTCGATACGGCGGCGATGTTCGGGCTCGTTCCGAAACGCTTTGCTTATGACGGTGGGCCTGTCCCGCTTCAAACCTATTATGCTATGGCGCGCGGAACCCAAGGCGCTCCGGCGTGCGAGATGACCAAATGGTTCAACACGAACTACCACTACATCGTGCCCGAGTTGAACGGTCTGACTCCGGCATTGACCGTGAACAAGCCGCTGGAGGCTTACCGCGAAGCGAAGCGCAAGCTCGGGATCGACGGGAAGCCGGTTCTGATCGGACCGTATACGTTCCTGAAGCTGTCCAAAGGCTATGCGCCGGAGCAGCTGGACGCCTTGATCGAATTGTTCCTGCCGCTGTACAAACAAATTTTGACCGAACTGGAGCAGGAAGGCGCGGCATGGGTGCAGATCGACGAGCCGATTCTGGTTACGTCCTTATCCGAGACCGATATGGAGCGAATCGCAGACATTTATTCGCAGCTTCATGCAGCCGCTCCCGGTCTGAAGCTGATGCTGCAGACGTATTTCGATTCGGTCGAGCACTTCGAGCGGACGGTCGCCCTGCCGGTTCAAGGCATCGGACTCGATTTCGTCCACGGAGCGGAGCGGAATATCGCCGCCCTGCGGACGCATGGGTTCCCGGCCGACAAGGCGCTGGGCATCGGATTGATCGACGGGCGCAACGTATGGCTGGCCGACCTCGAAGCCAAGCTGCAACTGCTGGATGAAGTGTCCGCTCTCGTCCCGTCGGGGACGTTGATTGTTCAGCCTTCCTGCAGCCTGCTGCACGTCCCGGTGACGACCCGGACAGAAGAACAGGCGAACGCCGAACTGCTGCCCTTCCTGGCCTTCGCCGACGAGAAGCTGGACGAAGTCGTTCTGCTGAGCAAGGCGGCGGCCGGGGAACGAACGGACGCCGTACGGTCCGGACTGGAAGCAAGCGCACGGCTTGTCCGGGAACTGAACGATTCTCCGTTCCGCAACCGGGCAACTGTGCGCGCGGCCACCCGGCATATTGCCGGAGGTCCATCGGCCAGACAAAGCTCTTATTCCGTGCGCCATATTCTCCAGCAAAATAAATTCCAGCTCCCGCTCCTGCCGACAACGACGATCGGCAGCTTCCCGCAGACGCCGGAAGTGAGACAAGCGCGCAAACGCTGGAGAACCGGGGAATGGAACGAAGCGCAGTACCGGACCTTCATTCAGGAGCAAATTCAAGCGTGGATCAAGATTCAGGAAGAGCTTGGCTTGGACGTGCTGGTGCACGGCGAGTTCGAACGGACGGACATGGTGGAGTTTTTCGGCGAGAAGCTGGACGGCTTCCTGTTCACCCGGAACGGCTGGGTTCAATCGTACGGCTCCCGCTGCGTTAAGCCGCCGGTCATCTACGGCGATGTCGAATTCGTCCAGCCGATGACGGTGGAAGAAACAGTCTATGCGCAATCGCTGACGTGCAAGCCGGTCAAGGGCATGCTTACCGGTCCGGTCACCATCCTGAACTGGTCGTTCGTCCGCGACGATATCTCCCGGGAGCAAGTCTCCTACCAGATCGCCTTGGCGCTGCGCCAGGAGGTGGAGGCGCTGGAAACGGCTGGCATCGGCATGATCCAGATCGACGAGCCCGCGCTGCGCGAAGGCTTGCCGTTGAAACAGCAGGATTGGCAGCATTACCTGGACTGGTCGGTGCACGCTTTCCGCTTGACCTCCGCCGCTGTGAAAGACACAACGCAAATTCACACGCATATGTGCTACTGCGAGTTTCATGACATTATCGACGCGATCCGCGCTCTCGATGCGGACGTCATTTCCATCGAAACGTCGCGCAGCCACGGCGAGCTGATGCAGAGCTTCGACGAGCACACCTACGATCAGGGCATCGGTCTGGGCGTGTACGACATTCACAGCCCGAGGGTGCCGGCCGTCGACGAGATGGTCCGCACGATCGAACGCGCGCTGTCCGTTTTGGAGCCGGAGCTGTTCTGGATCAACCCGGATTGCGGGCTCAAGACGAGAGGCATCGAAGAAACGGTCGCTTCCCTGCGCAACATGGTCGCTGCCGCCGAACAGTTCAGGGCGCGCTGCGCCAAAGCGTAGCCCGCATGGAGCGCCCGTAAGGCATAGAACGGCTTACGGCTCCCCGCTTCGTAAATCGTAAAAAAAGAAACCGTTTCTTTGCCCAATGGAGGCATGATCCCCATTGGACAAGAGACGGTTTCTTTGTCGTCGCAGCCTTTGACGAAAGAAGGCTGCTTTAGTGCTGCTGGCTTAGCGCTGACGGGTCAGTTCACTTTGACAAACGACCACTTTTGCGCATCCGTTCCATTGTCGCTCCACTGCTGGACCGCCGCGCCGTCAGCGGTCGAGGAGCCGGATACATCCGCGATCAGTCCGCTCGCTTTGGAAACAAGCTTGAAATAGCCGCCTCCTACATCGACGATACTCCATCTTTGCGCAGCGCTGCCGTTATCGTCCCATTGCTGCAGCTGCACGCCGCTGGAAGTCGACGAGTTAGGCACATCCAGCACTTTTCCGCTGTGAACGGCTGTGAGCTTGTAATAGCCGTCCCCGGTGCTCTCCACTTTGAACTTCTGGTTATTGGCGACATAGTTGGTCCATTGTTGTATTTTGGCCCCGCTCTGCGTCGACACGTCCACAACATCCATCACCTTGCCGCTGGCTTTGGAGGCTATCGTATAAATGCCTCCGTTAACAATGCCCGGCGAGGCTTGGTACACGCGCACGTAATCCACCAGCATTTGCGCTGGGAACGGTGTGGAAGGATCGGGGCTGCCGGGCCAATTGCCGCCCACGGCAAGATTCAGCAGGAGGAAGAACGGCTGCTGAAACTCCTCCGTGTTCCCGGTGCCATTTTCAATATAAAAAGCGTTGTACTCCTGGCCGTCCACAAACCACCTAATATATTTGGAGTCCCACTCGATGCTGTACACGTGATACTGAGAAAAATCGAGATTGCCGGAAACCCGCCCGTAATCGGCGTGTCCCCCCGCATCCCAGTGTACGGTGCCGTTGATATGCGGGTTGTTATTGACCCGTTCCATAATGTCGATCTCGCCGCATTTAGGCCAGCCTACCGCATTGATGTTCGAGCCCAGCATCCAAAATGCCGGCCACAGCCCCTGACCGGAGGGCAGCTTGATGCGCGCTTCGATTTTCCCGTAAGTAAAGCTTTTCAAATTTTGGGTTTTGATCCGCGCAGAGGTGTAATTCATGCCGCCATAAGACTCCTTGCGCGCCGTAATCACGAGATTCCCGTCTGCAACCCGCACATTTTCGGGCCGGTTTGTATAATACTGCAGCTCATTGTTTCCCCACCCGTTCTGGCCCGTGCCGATCTCCGCAGACCAGTTGGCGGAATTTAAAGCATTGCCGTTAAATTCGTCGCTCCAGACCAGATTCCAGTTCGGGGCCGCATCCGCATGGCCGATGGGCACTAAGGCGACCAGGAGAGTAAACAGCAGAAAAAAACTTAGCAGCTTTCCTCTTTTCAACATGAAATTCCCTCCTCATTTTCGGATCAAAGCTTCGGTTCCAAAGCAGCATCAAATGATAACGTTTACACAAGCTGTAATTCCATTATAAACGGCCTTCAATTGATTGATCAACCTAAAATATGGTTTTGTTTACATTTTGAAGAATTCCGAGTGCCTATGGCAAGTCAGCATAAATAAAAGCGACAGCCTCGGGCGTAACATGAAGGCCCGGACTGCCGCTTTATTTATTCCCTGACCGTAATCCGTCAGATTTTTAATTGCATGTTATATAAATTCGCATAGGTACCGCTCGATGCGATTAACTCTTCATGTGTTCCCTGCTCCTCCATCCCCCGGTCCGTTAACACGATAATTCTTTGTGCATTTCTGACGGTGGACAACCGGTGGGCGATGACGATGGTCGTGCGATTGTCCGCCAGCTTCTCCAAGGAATCTTGCACGGCCTTCTCGCTTTCATTATCCAGGGCGCTGGTCGCTTCATCAAAAATGATAACAGGCGGGTTTTTCAGGAAAACGCGCGCAATGCTCAGCCTCTGCTTTTGTCCCCCGGATAATTTCACGCCGCGTTGACCGATATCCGTATCGTAACCGTCCGGCAGCGACATGATAAAATCATGCGCATTCGCCTTTTTGGCGGCCTCAATGATCTCTTCCCTGCTTGCGTCGATTTTTCCGTAGCGGATATTGTCTGCGACGGTTCCGGTGAACAAGTAGACATCCTGCTGGACGATGCCGATGTTCCTCCTGAGCGAACGCATGCTGACCTCATTGATATTCGTCCCGTCAAGCAAAATTTGCCCCGCACTGACTTCGTAAAAGCGGGGAATCAGTGAGCAGAGGGTCGTTTTGCCGGCGCCCGAAGGCCCGACCAACGCAATGTATTCTCCGGCCTTGATATGCAGAGAAACGTCCTTGAGCACGTGGTCTTGGTCTTCTTTGTACTTGAAGCTCACATTTTTAAACTCCACGTTTCCCCGAACATGCGTCAGCTCCTCGGCATTGTCCACATCTCGGATATCCGGTTCCACTTCCAAAATATCCATGAACCGGTCGAAGCCGGTAATGCCTTCTTGATAAAGCCTGGCGAAATTCACGAATCGTTGAATCGGATCGATGAGGATCCCGATAAATAGAAAAAAGGTAAGCAAATCGGCCAGCGCCAAAGAAGCGTTGACGATCGCAGCTCCGCCAAAGACCACCAGGGCGACGGTAATAAGCTGCGTGAACGCAATCAACCCTGCGTGAAACCAGGTCTCGCTTTTATAGCCGTCGCTTCGGCTTTGAACAAACCGTTTGTTTTCGTAAGCGAACTTCTTCTTTTCCACCGATTCGTTGGTAAAGGATTGTACGACTCGAATTCCCGATAACGTATCTTCAAGCTGCACGTTAATATCGCCGATCCGATCCCTGCTTCTTCTTAGCGCCCTGTTCATTTTCTTATTGAAAAACCACGCGTAAACACCCATCACGGGCAGGAAGAGAAAGACGAAGAGGGTAAGCTTAGCGTCGATATGGAACAGGATGATGAAGGCGCCGACAAACTTCAGGACCGAGATGAGGATATCTTCCGGACCGTGATGGAATAATTCCGTCATGGAGAAAATATCGTTTGTCGCCCGGGTCATGAGTTGGCCTGTTTTTTGCTCGTCGTAGAAACGAAACGACAGCTTTTGCAAATGATCGAAAAATTCGGTTCGCATGTCGCTCTCCATCTTCGCCCCCATCATATGCCCTTGATAGGAAACGAACATCTCGCAAAGCGTATGCAAGGCGACCAGAACCAGCATGACCGCACCCATCGCGTAGATTTGCTCCAGCGCACGGGGTCCGCCTTCTTCCAAAACGTTTACGGTGATGTATCTGACGCATAAGGGAAGTGCCAGAGTAACGGCGGATACCACAAACGCGCAAGCCAAATCCGCAAATAACAAACCTAAATAAGGCTTGTAATAAGATAAAAATTTCTTGAACCGAGTATTCAAGTCGCTTTCCTCCAATGATTTGGAGGGTTAACGAAGCGTTGCCCTCCAAGTTTTTTTCGTTTGGGTTTGGACTGCTCCTGTTTTTCTCATATACCTCACTCATTTCTGAAATTTTTTATAACAACATCCTCAACTTACCATACCCTTTAAAAAAGGATCAACCACTTAAATGATTTAAATTGTTTTTTCCGCTTAGTCGAGCTTCCTATCCCCTGATCCAGCCCTTCTCATAGGCATAGCGCATCAATTGCACCCGGTTGTCCAAATGCAGCTTATGCAAAATATTTTTCAGATGGTTTTTCACCGTATGTTCGGAGATGGATAAAATTTCCGAAATTTCCCGGTTGGAGTTCCCTTTGGCCACGCACTCCAAAATTTCCTTTTCCCGTCCGGTGAGCGGCGAATGATCGGGAATGCTCTGCCTGACGGAGGAAAACTCCTGAAGCAGACGCACGGCGATTTCCCGGGACATCGGGGCTTCGTCGATGGCGACGGCCCTTAAATATTCGTGCCAGGACGCAGGATGAAGGTTTTTCAGCAAATAGCCCTGAGCCCCTTTCTTCAGCGCCTCGAACAAATGCGTAATATCGTCCGATACCGTAACCATGACAATTTTGACATACGGGAACCGTTCTTTGATCAGCTTGGTCGCTTCCAGGCCGTCCAATTCGGGCATGCGGATATCCATCAGAATGACATCGGGCATCCACTGCTCCGCCAGCATCACCGCTTCTTTTCCGTTCGTCGCCTCGCATATGATCTCGAACTCCGGGTCCGCTTGAATAATTTCCCGCATCGCCTGGCGCGCATGCGCATGGTCGTCAGCCAGCATAATTCGAATCGGTTGACTCATGGAATGGAATCCCCTCTCTTTCCTTACCGGCTGCGCTCGTTTCGCATCTTCTCGCCGTCCGGATCAACGATCGTACTCCTGTGATTCCATCTAACCATACCCTCCCGCAAACCCCCATGACTCAGTCGGGCTATTTCCCGCCGGACGATCGACAATTTCGTGACAAATCCAAGGAGGAAGCGCTTCAGTCTGACTCCAAAGTGCTATATACAAGCCGGAAACGAAAGTGCTAGGATTATCCTGGAAATGAAAGGAGGCGCATGTATGCATCGATGGATTATGGTATCCCTGTGCGGAATTGCCTGCGTTCTGGGCATGGGATTTTTGTTCGCCGAGGTGCAGCGGCATTCGAGCGAGGCCAAGCAGGAGGCGGCCGCTCCGGCCCTTCCCGATGCTCCGCTGAACGCCCAGGCCGCCGAAGCCGTCTACAAGCAATCCTGCATCGCCTGTCACGGCAACGACCTGGAAGGCAAAATGGGACCGAATCTGCAAAAGGTCGGCGACAAGCTGTCGGCCGAGCAGTTGTACAAAGTGATCCAGAACGGACGCGGAGGCATGCCGGCATTCAAGAGCAGCCTGAAGGACGAGGAGATTGCCAACGTCGCCCGCTGGCTGGCCGAAAAGAAATAACGCGCACGGAATACGAAATACGAGACGAACGGCGAAAAGATAACGAAACCGGAGGTTAAACAATTCACGGATGAAGCCATGGATTCAAAAGAACGGGTTTAAATTGACGGTCACCCTCCTGCTGGTCGCCCTTGCGATCTCCCTATTTACCTGGTTCAACCAAGGGCCGCCCCTGCCGGTCTTGAAGCAGGCGCCGAACTTTGAGCTGAGCGGGCTGGACGGCGGGAAGGTATCTTTAAGCGATACGAAAGGCAAAGTGCGTCTGGTCGAATTCCTGTTCACCAATTGCCCGGACGTGTGCCCGGCAACGACGTACAACATGGTTAAGCTGCAGAACGAATTAAAGAAAGACGGCATGTGGGGAAATAAGGTCCATTTCCTGTCGGTCACCTTCGATCCCGAGCGCGATACGCCTCAAGCGTTTAAAACGTACGGAGACAAAATGGGGATGGATTACAGCGGCTGGACGCTGCTAACCGGGACGGAGAAACAAACGGCGGACGTCGCGAAAGATTTTGGCGTGATGGTGCAAAAGATGAAGGACGGCGGGTTCGTACATACGGTCACTTCGCTGTTCCTGGTCGACCAGGAAGGCCAAATCCGCAAAATTTATACGATGGGCGAAGAGATGGACAACGACGAGATTCTAAAAATGATCCGGCAAATCGCCGGATCAAAATAACGCTTACAGCGTCGGCTCAAGCAGGGGATCGGGAAGGTCCTCTGCTTTGTCTTTTTCTCTCCGGTACCATTGGAAGAACACGAGGCCAAGCAGGCAGCCGTACGAAATTTCCTGCATAATCTTCATGATCACGCCTCCCAGCTGCTGGTCGGACAGCGGCGTAAGCCATGGGCTTGAGAACGACACCGGCTCCACCGGAATCGCATAGAACGGCAGGCAAAGCAGATGCGCCCCGGCGGTGTAGGTCTCGTACATCGGCGCTTTGGCAAAAATGATGAGCGCGCATGCCGGCGTCAGCAAAATGCCGTTTATGAAAATATACCCCATTTTTTTTAGCTCGCTCATCGCATAGATCGCCCCGGCGGGACTGAACAAGGACCACCATAGAGCGAACGCCGAGAAGAACAGAAGCAAATGCAGCGCATTATGAAGCGCATAATTCGACATCGCCGCATCGAAGATCATTGGGATGTGATAGAAAGAAAAAGCGCCGTTGAACAAAAACATCGCAAAGATCGGGTTGCCGAAAACAAGGATCACCCTCCGGCTCCACGGATTGTCGCTGAGCGCCCGGAAAAAGCCTTCCGGCATCCCCCGGAGCAGCAGCGGCGGAACGATCAGGTACATCACGGACTGCTGAAGCATATGGATGCTGAACCAGAAGTGCCCGCCCAGATTCAGCGGCCCTCCGAGCGCAATGTACAGCAGGAACAGCCCGACAAAAAAGCTCGCCATCTGCCGTCCGGACACCGTGCCGCCCTTGTAGCGCATGTAAAATACGGCCGCCAGCGCAACCGTCAGAAACATCTCCGGCCCCCACACTACCCGGAATCCGTACGTTTCCATCATCAACTGAAAGTCCAAGCTCAAAGCCTCCTTTACTTCTTCGTCTCCTGGCATCCCCTCCATCTTACCTAATTTCGCCCCCGGTTCCTATGACACGAAAGGGCCATCTCGCTGTCACAAAGGAGACAAGCTTTGTTCACCGGACCGACGACGAAATGACTCATTCGAGGCATGCCCTCAGGGCATTCTAAGACTACAATGAGAAGCGTGAAGGAGGAACTGTCATGACCTTAGCTTACAAGATGCTTATCGCTGACGACGAGGACCGGATCCGCCGCATATTGAACCTGTATTTGAATAAAGACGGCGCCGCCGTGGACGAAACCGGAGACGGAACGCAGGCGCTGCAAATGGCTTTGGACCGCGATTACGATATTTTGCTGCTCGATTGGATGATGCCCGGACTGAACGGTCCCGAGATTTGCCGGCTGCTCAAACAGGTCAAGACGACGCCGGTAATCCTGCTGACGGCCAAAGCGGACGAAAGCGACCGCCTCCTCGGCTTCGAAGCCGGAGCGGACGATTATGTGCTGAAGCCGTTCAGTCCGCGCGAGCTGATCTGCCGCATCCATGCGATTCTGAAGCGCACCGCTCCGGGACGGCTCCGGCTGGAAAACAAATCGCGCCACGACATCGTGCTGCCGCATTTAGTCATTGAGCACCTGGCCCGGCGCGTGCTGATCGACGGTCACGAGATCGCTCTGACTTTGAAGGAGTACGAGCTGCTGCGTTATTTTGCATTGAACGAGAATAAGACGTTGACTCGCGAGGAGCTGCTGAAGGAAGTATGGAAGTACGAGGTGATCGTGGATTTTCGGACGGTGGACTCCCATATCCGGCGCATCCGGGAAAAAATGCACGCCGTCTCGCCGCCTGCCGCCTCGATGCTTCGCACGGTCTGGGGCATAGGCTACCGCTTGGATGTGCCCGCTTCATTCGCGTTGAATAAGCAAAAAACCGTTATCGAACGATGACGGTAACGGTGAGCTTGTTGAGCAATATAGAGTGTACGAGGGGGTGGGGTATCTACTTCCGGTCGCTCTTGTCTGCAGGAAATTTTTATTGGAAGCTGCTTAGCAGCGGGTATTTCCCGCAGACAAAGGCGAACGCTATCGCTCCTCCAGTAGATACCCCACCTCCGTATGGTTCTCTATTTTTGTTAAAACTCATTCTCAACAATCTGACCGTTATCGATGGTCGACGATAACGGTTTTTGCTTTTCACAACGGTAGGCCCGCTTCCAGCTTACTCAGCGCTTCGTCCAGCAATCCGGCGAAGTCCGCATCCGGATGTTTCGCATAGTGAAGCATCACCGAGATGTTGACGCCGATGACCGCTCCGGCGAAGGTTCGCACGGCTGCGTCGTCCGGCTCTCGGCCGGTGCGCTTGGCTGCCAGCTCCGCGATCAGCTGCATCGTCTGGGTCAGGTTGTTCAGCGCTGCGGCCCGCAGCTCCGGCACCGTCATGATGAGCTGATTTCGTTCACGCATCGTGGCGAGCTCATCGGCAGACATGTCGGCAATTGCCGAAACCATGGCCCCGCGCAACGCCTGTAGAGGACTCAGATCTGACGGCTGAGCTTCAAAGGCGTCAACGAGAACGGGATCGTAATTGTCACTTAGCAGCACGTCCTCCTTGGTGGGAAAATACCGAAAAAAAGTGCTGGGCGAAATCTCCGCTGCCTCCGTAATCTGCTCCACCGTCGTGGCGTTATAGCCCAGCTCGCGGAACAGCCGCAGCGCGTGCATTTGAACCGCTGCCATGGTCTTTGCTTTTTTGCGCTCGCGCAGCCCCATGGTTCGTTTATCGTCCGGTGGCATCCTGTACACTCTCCGATCTTGTTTTATTTATAGCTTCCCGCCGGGATGGTCCGCTCCAGAAATTGCTCCAGCTGATGATCCCGATCCTCCATCGCAAATTCGGCTAACAGCCGCTCTCCCTCGCCCGATCCATCGGCGTTCAGCACGGCGCGGACCGCTTCCGCGTTCAATAATTCCCGCGGCGATAAGAGCAAGCCGTTCATCATCATGTATTTACCGAATAATTCCATATCAGGCTTGCCGACGGCTTGCTTGCGGTACAGTTCAAAATATTTTTGGGCGAAGGCGATCCCTTCCCGCGAATGCGATCCCGTGTATTCCACGCCGGGCCAGCACAGGTCGGCAACGGCCGTGAGCCACCAGGCGGGATCGATTGCCTCCTGCATTCGCCTCAATGCCTCGCGTTCGAAGAACGGCTTCGGCCGGGTACGCCGTTCGCGCAATTGAGCGGCCAGCAATTCCGCTTCGATGGCAGCGACGGTAATTCCTTGACCGTAAATCGGATCGAAGTTGCAGAGTGCGTCCCCCATCACAAGCAGCCCGGACGGCCACCGCTCCATCCGCTCGAAGCGCTGCCGGAAGCATTCCGGCACTCGGTACCCGCGCGGCGGCCCCAGCGGCTCGCACGCTTGCAGCAGCCCCGCAATCGAAGGGTCCAGCAGAGCGGCCAGCTCCTGTTCGTATAGCCCGGCATCGGTCGTCGGGTAACGCTGACCGCCCGCGTAATATAGTACGACTTCGGCCGTATCCTGCTCAACCGGTCCGAATACAGCGGTGCCGACTCCTTTGGCCGGAACGCCTTCCGTGACGACTACGCTCCATTGCTCCGCAATGTGCGGAGGGATTCTGTAATAGCGCGTGCTGTAACCGAGCGAAGCTTTTAGACGTTCCGGTTCCGGCACGTGATAGCCGAGAGCCTGAAGCCATTTTACCAGCTTGGAGGACCGTCCGCTAGCATCCAGTACCAGATCGGCTTCGAGCGTCGTGGACTGCACCGTCTTACCCCGTTCCCGAACCGTAACGCCTGTAACTGTTGCGCCGTCCAAAGCCATCTGCAGCCCCGTCGCTTCGCATCCGTTCGCAAACCGCACATTGGGGAGCGCTTGTAGGCGCCGGCGAATGACCCATTCCAGCAAAGCCCGGCTGGCACCCGCATCTTTTCGGTCAATCACTTCGAGTGTTCCGTAAACGCTGACGGACCGGATGCGCTTGCCCTCTTTCGGGAAAGCCCCTTGCGCCAGCAAATCGTCCAGCCAGCCGGGGAACAAGCTCTCCAGAATGAGCTTGCCGCGCGGCAGCAGCCGGTGCGGGTGATACGCCTGAGGCGTGCCGGGACGGTTCCCGGGCGTACCCGGAAAGTCGTCCTTGTCCACGACGAGAACCTCGTCATAATACTCCGCCAGCACCCGTGCGGCCAGCATTCCCGCCATACTGCCTCCAATGACCAGCGCTCTTCCCCAATTCGGATCGTTATTCATGCCCGCAGCCCCTTTTTCAGATAACAAATTATTTTGATAGTAACAATATAATGATAATATATGTCTTTTAATAGTTACTGTCAAATTATCGAGTGATACCGTTCAGCAAAAAAAGAAAACCGCTCCCCGGAAGGAACGGTTGACCTGAACGAATATTGTCCGCTAAACGGATGATCCTAACTAGACTGCTTCTTCTCTTAATTTTTTCCGAACAAGCCGGATAAACGATTCTGCGACCGGCGTTAACGTATGATCTTCGGCTGTGCATATCGCAATCGGCCGTTTCAGCTCGACATCCCGGACATACACTCGGGCTACTTCGCCCCGCTCGATATATTCGCGTGCCGCCATAGCCGAGATGAGATTTGCCCCATACCCCGCTCTGACCGCTCTTATCGTCTCATGCACCCCGTTAAACTGCATCCCGATCTTCGGCTGTCTGACGTTATAGGTTCGGCACATCGACAGGAACCTTTCTCGGGTCGAGCTTCCCTCCTCCCGAATAACGAACGTTTCTTCCATCATTTCCTTTAAAGAGGCTTCCCGGTTCGCCATAGGATGCCTGGCCGGAACGATAAACCACAGCTCGTCGTCGAACAGATACTCCCATTTCATCCGGGGCTGTTCCCAGCCTCCCGCAATAACGGCCACGTCTGCCCGGTGCTCGCTCAGGAGAGCAAACGCTTCGCGGGTATTGACGGTGATGACGTTGATAGCAACGTCTTCATGCCGGGTTTTGAAATACGCGATCCATCTCGGAAGCAGCACCGTTCCGGGGAGGTTGGTAACGGCAAGCGTCAGCTCCCCCCGTTTTCCCGCCGCAATGTCGCTCATCCGGTTCTCGATTTCGCGCTCCGCAGCGAACAGCTTGCCGGATAAAGCATACAGCTCCCGGCCCGCATACGTCAGAGCAATGCCTCTACCCTCCGGCCGAACCAGCTTTAGGCCGATTTCTTTTTCCAGATTTCTTAGATGCTGGGTGACGGCAGGCTGACTGATGCGAAGCTCCTCTGCCGCTTGGGTTACATGGCCGCTCTGGGCTACGGCATGAAATACTTTAAGCGCATGCAAATTCATAGCTATTCCTCCGTTCGCGCGGAATTCATAAGTATAACTTATCGGTTGGTTATCATTATATATTAGTTTTTTGCGAGGAGGTGGACTATTTTTAGGATGATCGGCTTACGTTAAAGCACCAATTGTAGAAAAGAGTGAATGCGCAATGGATAAGTCAACGCTTCGCGGGAAAAAGGAAGTGCTGCGGATCTCATGGATTACGGCGCTTTGTCTGACGGGGGACTCGATGCTGTACATCGTGCTGCCTTTGTACTGGAAAGAAGCCGGTCTGGACTCGCTCGTTCAGGTCGGCATTCTTTTGTCCGTCAACCGACTGGTTCGGCTGCCCTTGAACCCTATCGTCAGCCGGATTTACCGTCATATCAGCCTGCGGCAAGGCATGCTGGCAGCGGTCATGCTTGCGATCCTGACGACCGCTTCCTATGGGTTCATCGACACGTTCCCCCTCTGGATTGCAGCGCGGTGCGTCTGGGGTCTGGCTTGGTCGTTTTTAAGGCTTGGCGCCTATTACGCGATCTTGGAGCTTTGCCGGGATCGCAATGAAGGCCGGTTGTTCGGCCTGTATAACGGTCACTACCGGCTGGGAAGCCTCGTCGGGATGCTGCTCGGAGGTACCCTTGCCGAGATGCTGGGGCTTCGTGCCATAGCATGGCTGCTTAGTGCGGCGACCGTTTGTGGCGTCCCTTTCCTGCTGCGGGGCCTTCGAATCGATGATGTGAAAAAGAACTCCGTCCGGCAGACGGAGGAGGCTTCCGTTCCGATTCCGCAGAAGCGCTCCGGAACAGCCGCATTCATGACCATGCTGAAAACCAAGGACGTCCCTTGGCTGCTTGCCGCCGCTTTGGGCTCGGCTATGATTTACGAAGGGATGCTGACCTCCACGCTCAGCAATTATGCCGAAACGAGACACGCCTCGATGACGGTCCTCGGCTTTACGCTCGGCGGCGCGTTTATCGCCGGGGGGCTGCAGGCGCTGCGGTGGGGCTGGGGCCCCTTCCTGTCGCCGTTCATCGGCAGCCTGTCGGATCGGCAGTCCAATAAAGCCCGCCTGCTGACGTGGACGATGGGCATAGCAGCCGCCCTGCTGTTTTTGTTTCCGCTGCCTTTGCCGACGTGGGGCTGGATCGTTGCGGCGGTGGGGCTATTGATGACATCGACCTGTACGACGACGCTTATGGATGCCTTGGCCGGCTCCGTCTCCGGCACGCTAAGCCTGCACAACCGAAGAACCGTCATGACGTCCTATTCCGTTACGCTGGATGTGGGGGCAGCGCTCGGTCCGGCCCTTTCGTTCTGGGTAGTGCAGCAGGCGGGGTATCCTGCCGTTTATTGGGGTGCGGCGGCGATGTGGCTCGGACTTTGCTGTTGTTTTTTCGTTGCGAAACCGTTCGCGAAGCAATGAACCGCTTCAAGCTTACCGGTCTTAACTTCCGTTCGAATGCAAGCTATGCTCGACCCGCCTGCCACCCAATACCATAAATTCCATCTAGCAGGTAAAGGAGACGCGATGAATTTTCAATTTCGCCCCATGACTCGGGAAGAAGCCGAAGAGATCGCCGGTTGGCAGTACGAGGAGCCTTATTCTTTTTATAGGATTTGTGCGGAAAGAGACGTTTTTGCAGCAGACGAACGGGGGCACCTATGACTTTATCCGGATGATTTTGGAATCAACTCATCGAATGGAACGACGCTAGGTCTCAAAATATGTAAAAAAGAAGAAGGCAAAAACCGTTCCCCGGAAGGAACGGCTTTGCATTATCCCCGGGCTCCGGCTTGTTTTCCAACATTTCACCGCCATTTGGCAGCGAAAAGCTCCACATCGGCTCTAAGCCTTGATGTTCGTATCCTCTGTCTGCGCTCCGATTGGCCTTGCGGCATGACACAACAATCCGGCCACCACAACGCCGATCAGCACGACAATTAAGGCGCGAAGCAAGCCGACGGAATCGCCAATTACCCCCAGGATCGGCGGACCGACAAGGAAAGCGAGGTATCCGGCCGTCGACACGGCGCTCACCCTCGCAGCGACCCCGCGGGGATCGTCTCCTGCGGCGGACAAGCCTACGGGAAATCCGAAGGCCGACCCGAAGCCCCACAGCACAACGCCGATGGCGGCAGCCGTGAAGCTTTGTCCCCAAATGACGATGAGCAGTCCCGCAATCGCGGATAGCGCGGAAGCCCGCAGGACGGCGACTCTGCCGAACCGGTCGAGCAGCATCCCGCCTGCTGCGCGGCAAATGGTCATCGCGGCTACAAATAAGCCGAAGGCAAACGAGCCCGTCGCCGGGGAGACATGGTAACCGTCCACAATGACCAGCGGAAGCCAGTCGTTCGCAGAGCCTTCCGCAAACGCCATTCCCAAGACGACGATCCCGATCAAAATCGTGCGCGGCTCTTTCCACACGGCCATACGCTCCCGCGCGGTCATGGGCGGTTCGCCCGACTCCGCGGCACGTTCTTGCCCGGTTCCGGCGGGGACGAAACGGTAAAAATAGACGGCGCACAACACCACGACGACCGCGGCGAGCAACAAATGAACAAAGACGGACAGTCCGGCCCCAATCGCTGCCGAGCCCGCAACGGCACCCACCAGATTACCTACGCTGAATGCGGCATGAAAGCCGGTCAGAAGCGATTTCTGGGCGGCACGCTCGACGGCCGTCCCCTCGACATTCATCGCCACGTCGCATATTCCGTTTCCGAAGCCGAAGACGGCCAGTCCCAGAAACACCACAATGCCGCCGGTAAGCCAAACTCCGCTCAGTGCCACGATTCCGAGTCCTGCCGAGCTGACCACCAATCCGGCCATCATGACAAAGCGCCCCCCGCGGCTTGCAATAAGATGACTTGCGCTTAACAATCCGATGATGGAACCGACGGCCAAGCCAAAAATAATCCATCCCATCTCGGCGGTGGTAGCACCTAACGAATCCCGGATCGCGGGAGTGCGCGAAACCCAGGTGGCAAGCGCAAAACCGGGCAGACCAAAAATAAAATAAATGGCGATGCGCCATAGTTGAATTTGGCGGCTGCTTAGCGAATGTTCCATGCCAATTCTCCTTTTGAAGCCGGCTGCGCAATCAATCGATTCCGAGACCCAGCATCGTTCTGATCGTAAGTTGATTTAGCCCGTGGAAGTAATCTTCCTCCCAATTCCGGACAAGAAGGGACGGCAAGTTAGCTGCCGGAACATAGGGCGCGCTTCCTTTCCGGACATCGGCAAGATCGCGTTCGGCCATATCCGTACTGCAAAAAATGACGGTATGCGGATTCAGGGTGGCCGTAAACACGGCAACCAAACGGCTCATCGCGTCGATCAACTTCGCACGCCTCTCCGTGCCGTCCTGCGCGGAAGTCGGCTCTTGAACGGCTTGGGAAAAATTGTGCGAATCGTAAAGCGGCAAAAAGGAAACTTCGCCCGAAAAAAAGCTGCTCCCTCTTACAACGTCGCCGTTCACCATAATCCCCGCGCCGGGACCGTTCTGCCCCAGATACAGGTACACAAGGGAGCGGTTTTGGTCGTCTCCCGAGCGGTCATGATAACCGAGAACGGTGGCGTTCATATCATTTTCCACCTGGACCCGGAGCGAAAAGCGTTCCTCGTACAAGCCTTTGAAATCGAGGTTCTTGAACTTTTCGTAATCGGGAATATGAAAGACCCGCCCGTTATTGACCGCTCCCGGGACTCCCAAGGTCAGTGCGCGCAAATGAGGATAACGCTGCACGAAGGTTCCGATCTGCTCGGTCAACCGCTCGGGTCCGTCGTGCAAAACGCCGGGAAGCTTCTCCCGCCCAACCACCTCGCCCACATAATTCAGGACCGCATAGGAGGAATAATCCTTTTCGAGCGCCACAGCGAGCCCCGCCATGTGATCGGCATTGAGCCGGTATTGCTTCGGACGCCGGCCTCCGCTGGATGCTCCCAGCCCCGTTAACACAACCTCTCCTTGGTCGTTCATTTCATCCAGCATTTTGCTAATCGTCGGAAAACTGATGCCCGTTTTCTGCACAACCTCGGCCGTGTTCGATACCGAATCGCGATACAGCACCGCACGAATTTGCCGACGAATCATTTCCCCCATCATTTTGGGTTGAACGAAAGGAAGCTTCATGGCATTCACCGCCAACTTATTAAAGTTCTTTAATTACTTTCCGAGTGTATCACAGATTCGTCCGGGTCACAACGAATGATTTCCGTGAAATCCTAAACGACCGCCGGTACAAAAAAAGAAAGGAAACGGCATGGTGCCGTTTCCCGGTATTTTGCAAGCGGATATGTCTTACTTGGCGTAATGGCGGAAGTTGACATTGATGCGGGCGGAGCCTACGTCCAGAATGTGCAGAACGGCGCCGTCCGAAGTCGGAAGAACGGCGATGCCCTGCGCTTCCGAGCCGCTCGGCAGGTTCCGGTCGAAGGCCACCGCCACGCTGCCGGTATCGGGATCGATGCGGTAGACAGATTGGGTGCCGTTGTCGCTGGACGCGTACAGCGAGCCGTTGTACATTTCGGCGCCCTGAATACGATCGATGCTTTGGCTGAGCGGCACGGTCTTGATCAGGTGCATGTCGTTCAGGTCGAAAACGTTCAGCACGGAAGCGTTGCTCCACTCGGCCGTGTAAACCTGGCCGCGCCCGGCATCCACCGCCACCCACGGCACGCCGCCTTTGTGCAGGTTCAACGGCAGTGCGTAGGCCGTGCCCGTGTAACTCAGCGTATTCGCGTCGAACAAGGCGATGTACGGATGCTGGTAGCTGCTGCCGTCCTCGATCGGAGCGTAGATTTTGCCGTTGTAATAACTGATGTCTCCGATGTGGTTCCCGCCTTGCTTGGAGATTTCGTCCGGGATCGCCAGCCCGTTTCTTGCTTGAACAGTCTTGCCGTCGAGACTCGTGCGGAGAAGTCCGTAATTCGAGTTGAAAATCCACGAATTGCCGTCGGTAGCCACGCCCTGCCCGCGCTCGAAAGCGTCAAGCAGCCAGTACGTCTGGCTGGACGTCTGACGCCACGACTCGGTGCCCGCAGTCACGGCCGAAACCGCCGCTTCTTCTCCCTTCGCTGCCGCAGACGCCATACCGGCAAAAGATAAAGAGTACACCAACATCGTTCCTGCCGCGATCAGGCCAACCTTCTTCAAAGCTTTCATTTTTTTCTCCTCCTGTTTATGAAATGAAGAGCTTTTAAAGCTCAAGCTCCCGCATGACGGCACATCAATCGGCCGGACGGACCAGCCGAAGGACGCGCTCCCACCTCGGTCTATGAAGTTCATGAAGATACACGGGGGTAAAGCCAAGTCTTAAATATATTTTGATGGCGGGAAGCCGGAAATCGTCCGTTTCCAGGAACGCTTGGGTCTGCCCCTCGGCTCTCATCCTGTGCAGAGCCGCCAAGCTGGCCGCATAACCGAGCCCCCGCCCGGAATGGCCGGGAAGAGCGCCCACCATATGCAAATATCCGCATCGCTCGCCCGGAAGCTCCGTTTCCCATGCGGTCGCCGTAGCTGCGGGAATATCGCCGGAACATATAAACAGCACCCGCTCCGGCTGAAAATAAGGCAGATCGCCGATTTTGTGTCCAAACGCGATCTCTCTTTCAAACGATTGCCGAATGATCGATTCCCAACGGCTTTCGTCGCCCGGCTGAAAGCTGCGGATCGTGTAGCCTGCCGGACAAGACAATGCGGGCAAATCCGCAAGGCTTTCTTTGCGCATGACCAATTTAGGATACGGTTTGTCCATGCTCATCCTCTATTCTTCCGCTTAAAATCCGGAAACGGGATCGTCTTCCCGCCGGCAGCGACGGATTCCATCGACAGCGCGAACACGGAGCTCCAAGCTGCCGCATCGTACACGTCCACGCCCGGAGTGCGGCCTTCGGCAATCGCCGAAAAAAACTCCGCAAAAACGAGAAAGTCGCCGCCGCCGTGCCGGAACCGGGACGCTTCATGTCCCCACCGCTTCCATAACGGATGATCGGGCTCGGGCTGGTACCGCTTGAGCGGTTCCCATGTGACGGGCTGGCCGTCCTCCGCTTTGGGAGACCAGCGCTGCAGCCAGATGAGATCGTCTTCGCCCTCGTAACGTCCCGACACATAAGCGCCCTCGGTTCCCTGAACCGCATAATGGGTCGAATTCGGAGGCCTCGCCGACGTCCAGTCCACGCGCAGCGTAATCAGCACGTTCTTCCTCGTCTGCACAACCGCAACCGCCGAATCGCCTTGGCGCCAATAGCCGTCCCGGGCCCCCGGATGACTGCTGCCGTAACGTTCGTCAAAATAGCGCTGCAGCGATCTCGCCTTGGACACGAACACGGCGATGCTCTTCAATTCGTCTCCGTCCGGCCGGCTTGAGCCGATCCATTGCGAGACCGGGCCTAGCGAATGCGTAGGATAATTCATTCCGTTGAAGTCGCGATGCAGCTCGCCCCGCCAGGTTAAGGACCCGTCCGGCCCATGAACGAGATGACGGCAGTCGTGAATGTAGCCGCCCTCCATATACGTGATTTCCCCAAACAGCCCCTGTTCGGCAATCGACTTGACGGCTAGCGCCGAACGCGAAAAGCAATAATTTTCCGCCATCATATAATGAAGTCCGGTTCGTTCGACCGTCTCTACCAGCTCCCATGCGTCCTCCAAGGTTTGCGCAGCCGGCACCTCGCATAATACGTGCTTCCCCGCAAGCAGCGCTTCGATAGACTGTCTGGCGTGAAGGTGCATCGGACTGGCGATATATACGGCATCGACGAACGGATCCTCAAGCAACCGGTGGAAGTCCCCGTACGTACGAACGTCCGGGCATCGTTCTTGCCATGGCTTCAGCAATTCTTCGTTCTTATCGCAAACCGCCGTCAGCCGAACGCGATCCTCAAATGACTGGAGCACCCGGGAAATACCGCTCCCCCGATTCGCTCCGACGATCGCAAGACGCACAGGTTGACGCCCCATTCCTTCTTCCCTCCGCTCCCTGTTTCGTTTGCCCTGCCTGCCGTCTGCCGCCTACCGTGTCAACAAGACGGAAAGCTTCTCCGAAGCCCCGTTCCCCTCGGCCGACGGGTAAGGCTCGTAGTAAGGCATATTTTCCCCGACCGTTCGCGCCCATTTCGTGAGCGTTTCGCTTTCCAGGCGATGGAGCTCCACGCGCACCTCGCCGCCCTCGACCGTTACGATGCGGAACGCGGGAACGTCCATCGGAGCGGCCGTCTGGATAAAATGCCACTGACCCTCGCGGACGACGGAGTTTTCGTGATTGTGACCGTTAAAGTACAAGCCGGTTCCGGCCCACCGGCCGAGAATTCTACGGATGTCGAGGGACGGGTCCAGAGACATCATCGCTTCCGTCGAGCGCGCAGTGGACCCGTAAAGCGGATGATGGGCAAACACGAGAAGCGGCTTGTCCGAAGGCTTGCGCACCACCGATTCCAGCCATTCCAACTGCTCGGCATCGATAAATCCGCTCCAGTCCTGCCGCGTTTCCCGGGCCGTATCCAGCACGACGACGAGCGCTTCCGCCTCTTCCCATAGGCCGTATCGCCGCTGTCCGGTCAAGGATAACAGCTTGGCCTTGGGATGCGTGTACGTATCGTGATTGCCAAGCACATGAAGGAAGCGAAGCCGGTCGCCATAGCCGCGCACCTTTTGGAAAATATACTCGAATTCCGCAATTTCCCCGGCGTTGGTCAAATCCCCGAGCGAAATGTGATAGTCGGCCTCCGTTTCCAGAAATGCCGTCAAAAAATGCTCAAAGAATGCATCCCGCGCTTCCAGCACATCCGGACGGTTAATGAACGTCATCGGATAGTGCAGATCGCCGAAAATGGCTAATTTCATGAATCGTTCCTCCCAATCCCCTACTCGATCTTCCAGCCCTGTTTCTTTGCCGAGAGCCGGTTCGCTTATCCGACCCGTTATCCCTTGATGCCCGAGTGCATGAAGCTGCTGACGAACTGCCGCTGGAACAATAAAAATCCGAGCATCATCGGCGCCGCCACAAGCAGCGTAGCCGCGCTCACCTCGGCCCACTGCCCGCCCGACTCCGTCGATTTCGCAAAAAGCGCCAATCCTACGGTCAAAGGGCGGTTGTCCGCCGAATTGGTAACGATCAACGGCCACAAGAAGTTGTTCCAGTGATAGCTGACCGAAACGATGGCAAACGAAACATAGACGGGCCTGGAGAGCGGCACGTAAATCTGCCATAAAGCGCGCAGTCGCGAGCAGCCTTCGACGCGGGCGGCTTCGTCCAGCTCCCGGGGCAGCTGCTTGAACGACTGCCGCAGCAAAAAGATACCGAACGCAGACGCAAAGTAAGGAAGCATAATGCCGAGCTTCGTATCCAGCAGCCCCAGCTCCTGCAGCACGCGGTAGTTGGAAAAGATCAGCACGTCCGGGGGCACCATGATTTGGACCAAAAACAGCATGAACAGCGTGTCCCGCCCGAAAAACCGAACCCTTGCGAACGCATAAGCTGCCAGCGTCAAACTGACCAACTGGACGGTCAGCACGCCGCTCGTAATCAGCAGCGTATTGAGGTAATACTGCGCAAACGGCGCTGTATGCCATACGGAGGCAAAATTGTCCAGCGTCCACTCCCAAGTCCAGCCGCTCCCAAGAGCCGCTCCCTTCGGGCGAAAGGCCGTCCATACGACCCAAGCGAGCGGGACGAGCCACGCCATCCCGAGCGCGAGCATGACGGCGTGCCACAGCGCTTGCGCGGATTGGCGGCGTAAACGCGCGAACAGCATTTCCCCGCCCGCCAGCGGCCTGCGCCGCTTCGTTCGTTCCTGCCGAAGCGGCAGCCCTGCTTGATGACTCATGGGCTCCCTCCTATTCGTAATGGATGCTGCGGTCCCAGCCGAAAAACTGCACCGACGACACAAGCAGCAGCACCGCAACCATCACGACGGTCATCGCCGCCGCCATCCCCTGATCGTAATAGCCGAACGCCGTATCATAGATGTAGTACAAAAGCAGACTGCTTGCATTGTCCGGTCCTCCCCGCGTCATAATCCACAGATGATCGACCAGCTTGAACGCGTTCGTTACGGAAACGACGGCCACAAACAGCGTAGTCGGCATCGTCAGTGGGATCGTAATGCGCCGCAGCGATTGCCAGATGCCGATGCCGTCGACGGCGGCCGATTCGTACAAGTCCTTCGGGATCTGCTGCAAGCCGGCCAGGTAAAAAATCATGAAGTACCCGGCCTCCTTCCAGATCATCATGACGATCATCGCCGCCATCACCGTATTCGGCTGGCCCAGCAGCGGGGCTTCGCTCTGGCTGACCCAGGCCGCCAAACGAGCCAGCAGGCCAAACTTCGGCGTGTACAGAAACAGCCAGATGTTCGCGACAGCGATCATCGGAATCATGTTCGGATAAAAATACGCGGTCCGGACGAAGCTACGCCCTTGGAGCGCCTTATCGGCAAACAACGCCATCGCGAAGGCCAGCGCCATCGAGGTCGGTACGGTTCCGAGGGCAAACCACAGGTTGTTGCCGAACACTTTTTGAAACACAGGGTCCGCCAGCATCGACACATAATTGCCCAGCCCGACAAAACGCGGCTCCGGCGTCGCCAAATCCTGCTGATACAAGCTGAGCACGGCGGTCTTCCAGATCGGGTAATACGTAAACAAACCGAGGAACAACAGCGAGGGGAGCAGCAGTCCCCAAGCCAATCCGTTCCTTTTGAGCCTTTCGCTCCAAATGGCGTTCATGCGGGCATTCTCCTATTTGTTAAACGGCGCCAACGCGCGTTCAGCTTCTTCCTGCGCCTTCTTCAACGCCCCGGCCGGATCGATCGTCCCCGCCAGCGCCGCCTGAATCTGATTCGTCAGCGCGCTCGACACTTTGCCGTGGTTGTGCGTCGACAGCTCCGCATGCGCGTACTGCAATTGATCGCGGGCAACGAGCGCCTGCGGGAACGATGCCGCGTAGCTTTTCATCGTCTCCGTATCGAACGCCGATTTGCGTACGCCCACATAGCCCGTAGCCACGCTGAACTGCGCCGCCTGCTCCGCCTCCGTCATGAACTTGACGAATTCCCAGGCCGCCGCCTGCTTCTTCGGACTCGTGTCCTTGAAGATGTACAGATTGCCGCCGCCCGTCGGCGAGCCGTACTGCTTCTTCATCGGCGGGAAGGCGACACCGAAATCGAATTTGGCATTGTTTTTCACGTTGGTCAGGTTGCCGCTCGTATGGATCATCATCGCCGTTTTGCCTTGAATGAAGTCGGTTGGCACCGTAGCCCAGTCGATGACGCCTTCCGGCATGATTTTATGCTTGCGGGACAAATCCAGCCAGTACTGCAGAGCTTCCAGGTTTTCCGGCGTATCGAACATCACTTTTTTGCCGTCTGCCATCATCAGGTTTTGCTTCGGGTCCGTATGGTTTTGCAGCGCAAACAGCTGAAGCATCCAATACGAATCGTCGTTGCCGGGAATTTCGAGGCCCGCCCGCCCTTCTTTCTTCAGCTTCTTGCCGTACTCGATCAGCTCGTCCCAAGTTTTCGGCGGCTTCTCGGGGTCAAGCCCCGCTTCCTTGAACATGTCTTTGTTGTAATACAGCACGATCGTGCTGCGCTGGAACGGGATGCTGTAGGTTTTGCCGCCCGTTTGCGTGTCTTCGACGAAAGCAGGGTAAAAATCGCTCATATTGACGCCCGGATCTTTGGCCATAAAATCGTCGAGCGGAATGATCGCATTCGTATCCAGCATGCTGTACAGCTCCGTCGACATCATGACCGCGACATCGGGCGGCTGCTTCGCTTGAATGCCCGATTGAATTTTAATGGTGTTGTCCCCGTAATTTCCCGTGTACACCGGCTTGACTTTAATGTTCGGATGCTTCTCCATAAACTTGTTCGTCATCCCGTCAATGACTTTCATGACCGGACCGCCGACATTGACCGGATAATAAAAGGTCAGCTCGACGGCTTCGTTCGCCGCCGCAGGCTTGTCCGTCTGGCTTGCCTGTGCCGCGGATACCGCAGGCGCTGCCGGTTTTTCGCTTGCCGCCGGAGCCGCCGGCTTGCCGCAGCCCGCAAGCAGCGTCATCCCGGCCAACGGCGGCAGCAGCCATTTCAAGTGCTTTTGCATGATCGTCTCTCCTCTTCTGTCCGATGGTCGAATCGGCTAACATCCCGTTCACGCTTAGTATAAAAGGCGCGCCGCCGATTGGACATCACACGGCTTGACCGTTCGTTTATCCTTTCAGCATGGAGCGGACGAAAGAAGCCTAAGCCTCGCGCCAATATAAAAATCAAGTAAAAAAACGAATAAGCGGACGGACGGTTTATCCGGTTTTGTCCGATTAGTTATCAAGTTCGGTCCATGTAACGAGAAGGAGAGACGCCGCGTACCTTTTTGAACATGCGGGTAAAGGAGCTGAGGTTCTGATAGCCGAGCTTTTCAGAAATTTGCGTCAAGTGCATCCCGTTCTTCATCAGGGCTACGGCCAGCTCCGTTTTTTCGCGCAGCACATATTCCGTAAAGCTCTGATCCGTCACCTCCCGGAACAATCGGCTCAAATACGAGCTGTTCATATAGAACGCGTCGGCGGTTTCCTGCAGGGAAAGCTCCCGGTGCAAATGCGTTTTGATATACTGCTTGATTTGCAAAATCGTCTTCGTTTTGTCGTCCTGCGAATGGGAGCGCACCTCTTCTCCGGCCCGGGCCAGCTCGTCGAGCAGCAGCTCTGCGAGCTCGTCAAGCCGCCCGGAAGCGTAAAACCGGTCGACCAACCGGTGGTTCGCCGACACGGAGCCGGAAGCGACCTCTTCGCAGGCAGACCAGATGCGGAATAGAAACTCCGTGAACATATTTTTGACAATGGGCGGATGAAGGTACGGGGGCTGCTTCAGCGCGCCGCACAGATCGCCGACGAGTCGTTTCATTTCCTCGAATTGCAGGGAGCCTGCCCGTTCGTACATGTCTCTTTTCAGCTTCAGAACGGCTTCGCTTATCGTTTCGCTGATCAGGTCGTCCTTCGCGTAAACTTCGCCGACCCGGCCGTAAAATTCCGCTTGCAGCAGATCGGCGGCTTGGCGGTCGAACGTCCGCCACTCGTAAGGATCGGCGAACGGCGCGCTCACCGCAACCGCAAGCTCAAGTCCGCGGGCCTGCCCGACCGCCTCCTTCCACCGCACTGCGTCGGATGCCGGCGCAGAGCCGGAAAAGATCAAGTGCCATCTGCGCTTTAACGGTTCCGGGGTCCCGCCCAAATACCGGCTTCCGAATTGCCGGGCGGTCAGACGCTCGATCTCTTCGCCGACGCTCTCCGTTTCTTCCTCGGTCAGCGAAGCGCTGTGCAGCTGGACGACCCACGCCTGAAACCGTTCCGCCTTCAGGGCAGGGGAAAATTCCTGGAGCTGGACGTCGAACCGGTCCGGATCGGGAACAGGCAGAACGCCGTCGAGCCAGCTTTGGAAAAAGCGTCTCCTACGCCGGCCCCGGTTCAGGTCCTCCACACCGGACGCCTCCGCTTCGTGCCGTTTCTGCCGCAATTCCAGCGACAGGTTTTGCAAAATATCGCAAAGTTCTTTAATGTCCAGCGTCGATTTCAGCAAAAAATCGGCCACCTGCAATTGGATGGCGCTGCGTGCGTAGCTCATGTCCTGCTGGCAGGTCAAAATGATAAATTTGGCGTCCGGGCGGCGCGTCTTCGCGTAATGGATGAAGGACAGCCCGTCCATCTTCGGCAGCTCGATGTCGACAAGCACGATATCCGGAAGATGCCGCACGAACATTTCATAGGCCTCGGCGCCGTCTGCGGCCTCGCATACCAGCTCCATACCGAGCGTCGACCACGGAACGGCTTTTTTCAGCCCGAGCCGGACCAGCACTTCGTCTTCGACAATCATGACTTTCATGACAATTCGCCCTCCTTCTTAGCATCTGTAATCCAGGGAAGCGTCACGACGACTTCCGTGCCTTCCCCAAGCCCGCTAACGACCCGGATGCCGTAAGGCTCTCCGTATTCCAGCCGGATACGCTCCTGCAAATTAAGCAGGCTGATGCCGGACGTTTGCCTTCCTCCTCCTTCTTGGGCACGAGGAAGAAGCAGCAGCCGGCGCGTATCGTCGTCCATCCCGTTGCCGTTGTCGGCGATGCAAATCGTAAGCGTGCCGTCCGCAAGCCGCGTGGTGATGGCGAGGCTCGGCACTTTGGCGAAAGGAGCGCGAAAGCCGTGCGTGACGGCATTTTCCAGCAAAGGCTGCAGCGTGAACTTCGGAATCCGGGCCTGGAGCGAGCGTTCGTCCAAGTCCAGCTTGACGTCGATTTTCTGCATGGAACGGATTTCGTGGAAGCGGATATATTGGATCGCGTAGTCCTTCTCCTCCTCGACCATCCCGAACAGCACACCTGTATTTTTCAGCGTATAGTCGAGCATCCGGGTCAACGCGAGAATGGCGTCGGCCATTGTGGAATCGCCGTGCAGCAGCGCCATGAAGCGCAGCGCGTTCAGCGAATTGTGCCAAAAATGCGGCCGCATTTGCGCCTGCAGCACATGCATCTCAAGCTGCCGCTTCTCGCTCTCGCTCTGGCGGATTGTGCGGATATGCAGCTGAATTTGCTCGAAAAACCGGTACATCCCGCGGTTTAACGTTTCAAGCTCCTTGAAGCCTCTGTACTCATACGGCTCCGGCGTTGCGCCTTCCGAGGCCATCCGTACGATCCGGGACATCCGCTGCAGCGGCAGCGTAAGCTTGATATACAGAATCCAGAAGGAGGTGACGATAAGCAGGACGGAAAAGGCGGTCGTCATGGCCGTCGTCTGCCACACGCCAACACTCTCCGCGTTCAACGAACGAAGGGGAACGATCGACAATATTTCCCAGTTCGTGGAAGGGATCAGTTTATAAATGAAGTAGCAGTCTTGTTCGGCGATACGGATCTGCCCCGAGCCGGAATCTTCCCCATTTCTCCGGATGAGCCCGTCGATTCCGTTTGTTCCGAGCGATGCCAGATCACCGGAAAAGGCGGAGGACGGTTCGTTCCGAAACAAAATGCGGCCTTCCGGGGACAGGATGAACACGGCGTTGGCCTCGTTGATCCGCACCGTATCCAGCATCGTTTCGATTAACGTACCGTTCATCTTGATCGTCAGCGTACCGAGCGAGCGGTCATCCTGCACGATGTTTTTGCTGACGTACAAGGCGTTCGGGAAAGCGCTGAAGTGAAAGTCGGCGGCAACATCCGCACGGGGGTAGCTGTTGTCCAGAACCAGCCGCTGACCGTACCAGGGGAAGGAAGCGAGCGTCGTTTTAAACTGCTCCTCTTCCTTTTGCTCGACGGGAGGGTAAGCAAACACGCGGTCCTGCGCCGTAAGAATCTGGATGTATAAGGGGAACCGCAAGCGGAAGTAATTCAAGGCCCCTTCCACGGCTTCTCTCGTTCCGTCGCGATTTTCGCGGATCATGCTCTTTAAATCCGGTTTGACGGATAGGGTGCGGGCAAAGTCGTCGATATAATTCAAATAATTGATCATGTTGACCGACAGCGCATCCATTTTGTCGAAAATGATCTGGTTATACTGCTTCTCGATGGCGGACGTGGACTGCTTGCTGATAATGTACCCTTGGAAGGCGATCAAAAAGAGGACGGTGTAAGTGACGATCACGAACAGGAACAATTTCCAGCCGGACAGCATGGAGGCGAATTTTTCTTTCCGTTTCATGGTTGGATCTCCTTGAAGAGACAGCGTTTTTTGGAATACGATGGAAGACTTCGTCCAGGACGATGAAACCATCGTAACGCTTTACCATGATCTTCAAATTAAGATTGTGCTAATTTTATGTAAAGATTCGCGCGTGCGGGTCAACTAAAAAAACTTCCCGCAAGCCGCTTTCGGCGGTTCACGGGAAGCTCTATTATCCGATCCGTTGACCTTCCAGCCAACGGACCGCCTCTCCGAAATGGTCGCCCGACCGCGCTAAAGCAGCCGACGCTTCCTGCCTGTCAATGCCGAACCGGTGCATCAGAATCGCCAGGCGCGCATCACCTTCGGCCCGCCGGGCCAGCTCCTCCGCCGCAGCCCGGTCCGCTCCGGTCGCTTCGCCAATAATGCGCACGACTCGGTCGCGCAGCTTGGCGTTCGTCGCCTGCACGTTCACCATCAGGTTGCCGTACACTTTGCCGAGCTGAACCATAACGGTTGTGCTGATCATGTTCAGCACCATCTTTTGCGCGGTGCCGGCCTTCATACGCGTTGAACCGGTAACCACCTCGGGTCCGACCGGCACCTCGATGCCGTGTGCCGCCGCCCGGCTAAGCTCAGTACCCGTGTTGCACGAGATGCCGACGGTCAAGGCGCCGATGCGGTTGGCCTCGCGAATCGCCCCTAGCACATACGGCGTCCGGCCGCTCGCCGTAAGACCGACGACCGCGTCCGCTGCCGTCGCATGGCGCGCGATATCCGCCGCCCCGGCGTCGATGTCGTCCTCGGCATTTTCTACGGGGTTCACCATCGCCGTCTCGCCCCCGGCAATCATGCCGCGCACAAGCGACGAATCGACCCCGAACGTCGGAGGACATTCGGACGCGTCGAGAATGCCGAGCCGTCCGCTCGTACCGGCCCCGATGTAATAAAGCTTGCCTCCCTGCTTCAACCGCGCTGCAATCGCGGTGATCGCTTCTTCGATTTGCGGCAGCGCAGTTTGCACGGAAGCGGCAATCGTACCGTCCTCGCTGTTGATCGTCTCGATGACTTCCCGCACGCTCATCCGGTCCAAATGGACAGACTTGGCGTTGCGCTGCTCCGTAACCGGCTGCCGTTGTTCGTTATGCGTCATAAAATCTCCTTCCCTTCTCGGCTCCCTGATCGCCATAGCTGCCTTTCCCGTCCCGTCTTACTTGACCGCACCTGCCGTCATGCCGTCCATAAACTGCCTGGAGGAGAGGGCGAACAGCACGATCATCGGCAGCGACGACAAGGTCAGGCCCGCGAACAGCACGCTCCAATCGGTGGAATATTCGCTGAACAACGTCAGCATGCCGACGGGAATCGTCTTTTTCACTTCGTCTTGGATGAAGATCAGCGGGAAGAAGAAATCGTTCCACACCGTGATAAAATTCATGATCATGACCGTTCCGAGCGCCGGTCGCATCAAGGGCGCCACGATGCTCAGCAACAGGCGGATATCCGAGCAGCCGTCGATCCGGCCCGCCTCCTCTAGCTCCTTCGGCAGCGTCCGAAAAAATCCGGTCAAAATCAGGACCGACATCGGGATACCGATGGCCGTATACATCAGGATCAGCGAAGTAACCGTGTTCATTAGCCCTAAATTTTTCATCAGCATGAACAGCGGGACGATACCGAGCTTGACCGGAATCATCATGCCGAGCAGGAAGAAGAAGAACAGCGCCGGATTCCAGCGGAACGGGTATCTGGCAATATAGAACGAAGCAAGCGACCCGAACAGCAGAATCAGGGCAACGGATACGACGCTGACCGTCAGGCTGTTCCAGAAATAATCAAAGTAAGGCAGCTGGTCCAGCAGCTTCTTATAGGCGGCCATGCTCCAAGCCTTCGGCAGCCCGATCGGATTTTTGAAAATGTCGATGTTCGTCTTGAACGAAGACAAGAGCATCAGAACGATCGGATAGAGGCTGAGGAGCGCGAACAGACTGGCGATAATGTAATGCGATGCGCGTAATGCCGGGTTTGTTTTCACGAAGCGTCTACCCCCTTTCTAATACTCCATGTCCCGCTTGCGAACATAGGCCATAAACAATGCCGACAAGGTCGCGATGATCAAGAACAGCACGACCGCCAGCGCCGAGCCGAGACCGACCGCAACGCCGTCGCCCGACGATCCGCCGAAAGCCGTACGGTAAAAGAAAACGGCCAGCGTATCCGTCGAATGATACGGTTCCCCCTGCGAGCCCTGCATCGCATACACAAGCTCGAACGCTTCGAACGCGTGGATGAACGTAAATACGGTCAGAATGACAATGGACTGCGTCATCATGGGCAAAATGATCGAACGGATCAGGCGGAAGCCCTGTACCCCGTCCAGCCTCGACGCCTCGATCACCTCTTGGGAGATCGACTGCAAGCCTGCAAGCAGAATCAGCACCGCGAAGCCGACGCCGAACCAGCTGTTCGCGAGAATGATCGCCGTCAGCGCCGTGCCCGGCTCGCCCAGCCACGGCCTCGCCCATTCGGCGAGACCGATGTTCTTGAGCGCGAAGTTTACGACGCCGGAATTCGGGTTCAGCATCAGCTTCCACAGGAAGCCGACGACGATGACCGACAGCAGCCGCGGCACGAAGTAGGCCATTTTGAACAGCTCCGCGCCCTTTACTTTCGTGTAAATAATGTACGCCAAAATGAAAGCGATGCCATTTTGCACGATCATTTCCAGTATAAAATAGTAAACGTTATGCCCGAACGCGTTCCAGAACAGCCCGTTGAACGGCTCCGTCGTGAACAGCTTGACGAAATTGTCGATGCCAACAAAAGCGCCTTTCTGAAGGCCCTTCCAGTCGAACAAGCTGTAGCTGAAAGCCGCTACGATCGGATACACGACAAACAGCGCGTAGACGGCGAGGGCAGGAACCGGGAACAGGTGGATGATCCCTCGTTTCCAGTTCAAACCCGGCTGCCTTTTGCTAGTGCGGTCCCATACCGCCACTTCTCGATTCATTGCGCCCCGCCCTTTCTATAAAGTTTGTGTCGACCGGCGGTTTATTTGGCCGCGGGCTTGAACCAGGAATCGGCGCTCTTCTGCACGATATCCGTCACCGTGTCCGTTTTTTCCTTGCCCAGGAACATTCCTTGGAGAGCCGTCTCCAGCGTAGACTTGGTCGTCGGATTGCCAGCGCTGAAATGCACGACCATTGCATACGGCGTCGAATTGGCAGCAGCGAGCTGGATCATTTTCGCGACGAGCGGGTCGGAGGATTCCACGCCCGGAATCGTGCTCGGCTTCTTCAGATCGTCGGCTACCATCTTGCCAAATTCCTTCGTCGTCATGAACTCGATAAACTTCATGGCCGCCTCTTTATGCTTGGAAGCAGCGTTGACGGCGAACGAACCGTCCACCCAGTTGGTCACGCTGGCCTTGCCGTCCGCTTTCACCGGAGGAACCGGGAACAGATCCAGATCGAGGTCCGGGTTCATCTTTTTCATGACCGCAATTTCCCAATCGCCCATCACGATCATACCCGCCTGCTCGGTGACGAACAAATTGCGCATGTCATCCATGCCGAGACCCGTATAATTTTCCGGGAAATATTTTGTCAAATCTTGAAGCATCGTGATCGAATCAGTGAACTCTTTGCTTTTGAAGTTCGTTTTGCCTGCGAGCAGGTTATTGACAAACTCGGTGCCGCCGTAAAATTGCGGGCCGAGCGCGCCGTGCGTCAGGGACAAAATCCAGCCTTCCTTGGAGCCGAAGGCAAACGGCGCAATCTTGTTCTGCTTCAGCGTATCGGCCGCCTTCATCAGCTCGTCCCAGGTTTTCGGCTCGGACAGGTTAAACTTTTTGAACAGTTTTTTGTTATAGAAAATTTGCGTCGAGCTGTAGACCGTCGGCACGCCGTATACTTTGCCGTCCTTGCCGGTGGCGGCCATCTTCGCTTCCTTCGGAATCGTTTCGAGCCCCTTGACGCTGTCGAGCGGCTCCAAGTATTTGGCGTCGGCGAGCGCGATACCGGCGGCATACGGCCGGAGGTGGATGATGTCGGGGCCGCTGCCGGTTTGCAGCGCCGTATTCAGCACCGTGTTGTATTCGGTGTTTTTGGTCGGCTTGAATTCGATCTCAATGTCGGGGTTCGTCTTGTTGAACGCTTTGATGATCTTCTCGTATACTTCCTTGTCTTCCGTCCGCCAGCTGCCCATTGACAGCTTGACCTTCTGAGCTTCCGTCTTCTGTCCTCCGCCGCCGTTTGCCGCCGGCGTTTCTTTAGCCCCGTCCTTCGACGGGCTGCTGCAGCCCGTTGCGATAAGCGATATGGCCGCAGCGAGCGCGATTGCCGATTTCATGGTCTTTGTCCCCTTCATACTTAAGCCCTCCCTAGGATGATGATTCGTTATTTATCCTCGATGAGCGAGGTATAAACCGTCGTATGCAAAATCGGCCGCAGCTCCCGCATGATCGGACTTCGTCCGAAATGCACCGCGTTCGTCAAAAACACGACAATCAGCTCGTGGTGCGGATCAATCCACAGGCTCGTTCCGGTAAAGCCGGTATGCCCGAAGCTGCCGTGCGGCCAAGACGCTCCGCAAGCCGGCGCCCGCTCCTGACCGTGCCATAGTTCCCAGCCGAGCGCCCGGCCTTGATACGGATTGCGGAAGCAAGCGCCGATGATTTCCCTGTTCAGCAGCCCGCCGCCGTCCGGGTCAAGCCATGCCTGGGCATACTTGTGCAGGTTGTCCGCCGTTGTGAACAGTCCTGCGCTGCCGCTGACGCCTCCGAGATGATAGCACTTTTCGTCATGAACGACTCCGTGCACATACCCGGTACCGTCGTCCAGCGGTTCCGTGGCGGCGATTCGTCCAAGCAGCTCGGGCCGCGGATTGAACATCGAATCGGCCATCCCCAGCGGGTTGAACACGTACCGGCGCGCGCACGATTCCAGCGATTGCCCGGATACGACGGCGGCGACCTCGCCGAGCAAAATCATCCCGAGGTCGCTGTACACCGCCTGCTCCCCGGGCACTGTCACCAGCTCCTGCTTCAGCACGAGAGGAATGACGTCGCGGCGCTCCGTCCGCTTGGCATAAGGAAGCTCGGGAGAAAGCCCGGACGTATGCATCAGCAGGTGGCGCAGCGTCACGTTCGGATGGCGGAAGCCGGGAATATACGCCTGGACGGGATCGTCCAGCCGGAGCCTTCCCCGTTCCGCCAGCGCCAAGATGACCGGCAAGGTCACCGTGACTTTCGTTAACGAAGCGACGTCGAACATCGTGCGCTCGGTCACCTGACGCTCGGCGGTGCCGTCCGAATAGGACCCGTAAGCTTGGCTCCATCGAACGTCAGCCCCCAGCGAGATATCCACAACAGCTCCGGGAATCGCCTTTTCCTTCACCCAGCGCCGGATCAACCGGTCAACCGCGTCCCATTTCTTTGGATCGGTCATCTCTCCATCGCCGCCTCTCTTTCTAAGTCAACATTTTTGTAAACGCTGTCATTCTTCATACTCATATTATAAAATATTATTTCATTTTGTAAATAGTGACATGAAATTTTATTTCCGAATAAAAAAACCTTGCGCCTAAAGCGCAAGGAGCAAGGGCAGCGTGTGGAGAAACCCTGGAAGTAGAATATCTCAGACAAATAGAGGTGGGGATATCCCCCCACCTTAAGCGCGAGGACTCGTCATTGGGCATCATGAAAAATAAGCCC
The DNA here is from genome assembly GCF_000722545.1 of Paenibacillus tyrphae. Classification (GTDB taxonomy): domain Bacteria; phylum Bacillota; class Bacilli; order Paenibacillales; family NBRC-103111; genus Paenibacillus_G; species Paenibacillus_G tyrfis. The sequence continues at coordinate 52,742 of NZ_JNVM01000004.1, read as the reverse complement.
CAGACTGTAGCGCGTGCCCGATGTAATCGTGCTTACGCCGTGACGTAGCGTCGTCCGGTATGTCCCGCGTGTGCCCTGCACCGGACGATGCTGCGTCGGAAAAATAAGCCCGGCTCCTTGCTCCAGCGCAATCGCATGGCCTCTGGACTGCGCTCTCGGCCTCTGCTCGACCAGCAAAAATTCGCCGCCCGCATATTCCTTTTCACGCTGATTCAAAACAAAGACGACCTGAAACGGGAAAAATACATCCCCGTACATATCTTGATGCAAGCAGTTATACCCCCCTGCTTCGTACTTCAAAAGCAGCGGCGTCGGACGGGTCTGTCCGTGCTCATGGCAACGTTCCAGAAATTGCGCCAGCTCGGGAGGGTACTCGGCTTCCTGACCAAGCTGCATCTGCCAACGATTCGCCGCTTCGGCCAGCCGGGGATAAAACGAGACGCGCAGCTCCTGCAGCAGCGCCGGCAGCGGAGCCTGAAAATATTGGTATTCTCCGATGCCGAATCGGTACCGGGCCATATCGATCCGGGTCCGGAAATGCGATTCCACCTCATACATGCTTATGAGTTCGCGGCACTCCTCGTTCCGCAGCAAAGGCGGAAACGCGGCAAAGCCTTGCTCGTCCAACGCTTGTTGGATCGAAGGCCAATCCAATCCCGCGACACGCTTCGTTATTGAATCCGTCATACCAAAGACTCCTTCCGTGATGGTTTCGAGAACGAAAGATTTTATAGCGGCTGCCTTCATCATAACCAAAAAGCCTTGGCAGCGTCTTTCCATATCATGCTAACCTATTTAGGATTACGGCAGATGGATATGGACCCCTCGTTTTTACAAATTTGGATTTAGCACCCTCATTCGATTTCCGCAAGGCACTCGCTAAAATTAGCGGAACGAAACTACATCTATTTCAAAGCAATAGGCCCGTCTACACAAAATAACGAACCTGTAGTGCGTAAACGCCTCCGAATCAGGGAAATGAATATTTTTCGACACGATTAAGTCATCCCAGTTCCTCTATTCATGGGACCGAGCGTCAAAAGCTTCATTAGCGCACCGCAGTTCCTCTATACTCGAATTGGGGCATGCAACCTCTTCAACCCGCCGCCGACACCAAGCAGGCCACCACAAATCCTGGACCCCGGGCATCCTTCGAATAAAAAAAGAGACCGCCCCTCGGCAAAACATTTGCCTCTGGAACGATCTCTTATCAGTACCCCATTCAACTCGCCTCAAGCCTGTCTGTCCACGCCAAGCCGACAGCTGGCATCAAGCCTCGCCGCCCCCGGCGCTCCGGTTCGCGTCGGCCCGACCGGCCGCAAAGTCGGCCAGCAGCCGCGCGCCGTAGCCGGTCGCGCCGGCCGGGTAATAACCGCGCGCAGTCTTGGCCTGCACGGTGTTTGCCATGTCGATGTGCACCCAGCGCATCGCATCGGCCACGAAGCGGCGCAGGAACAGCGCCGCTACAATCGCTCCGCCGTACGAAATCGGCGGAATGTTGTTCATGTCGGCATAATCGCTGCGCAGCAGCTCCTCGTAGTCGTCGACCAGCGGCATCGGCCACAGCCGGTCTCCGCAATGCTCGCCGATGGCCGCCAGTGTGTCGACGAGCTGGCGGTCGCCCCACGCTCCGGCGAGGCCCAGCCCGAGCGCCTCGCCGACGTTGCCCGTGAGCGTCGCGATGTCGATCACCTCCCGGGCGCCGAGACGCCCGGCGTGCAGCAGCGCATCGGCCAGCACGAGCCGGCCTTCCGCGTCGGTATTGCCGACCTGCACGGAAAGGCCGTTCGGATACGTGACCACCGTAGACGGCACGAACGCCGCCGCGTCAGGCATATTGTCTGCGACCGCGATCAGCGCGACGATGTTCGCCTGCAGGTCCGAGCGGCTGATCATGTCCATCGCGCCAAGCACGGCGCAGGCGCCGCCCATATCGAACCGCGCGTCGCTGATATCCCGTCCGGACTTGACGTTCATGCCGCCCATATCGAATGTAATGCCTTTACCCACGAGTGCCAGTAGCGGCTGCGACGGATCGGTGCAGAACGTCAGCTCGATGAGCGCAGGCTTGTACCGGCTTCCCTGCGCGACGGTCAATAGCCCGTTCATCCCCAGATCCGCGAGTTCCAGCTCCCCATAGATACGAACGTTCACCGGCCGCTCCGCAAACCGCTCCCGAACGATCTCGACGAGCGATTCCGGGTGCAGCACATTCGGCGGCTCGTTGCACAGGTCGCGCGCAAACATAGCCCCTTCCGCACGAATCGCCGTTTGCTCCAGCGCTTCCTCATAGGAAGCGTCGCCGGCGCATACAAGGTGCAGACGCTCCACCGTACGGGCTTCCTTGCGAGACTTGTATTTGTCGAACGCATACGAGCCGAGCAGCCAGCCCTCCGTCCAGGCCCGCACCGCCTCTTCCTCAGAAAGCGCGCCGCTCAGCGTCCGGACGAACGATTCCAGCATGACGGTCACGGTTGTGAAGCCTTCCTTGTGAACCGCTCTGGCCGCATTCCCGGCCGCTTCACGTACCCGCTCCGCATTCGCCTCCGGCTCGAGTCCGACGATCAGCACGTGCGCCTCTTCGCCGCGCCCGTAAAACCAAGTGACCGCGCCGCGGGCTTTCATCCCCGGCCGCAGCTCCAACTGCGGAACCGGCTGTCCGGCGTGCTCCGGGCACAGATAAACGGTGACATCCGCCGTTTGAACGAATCCTGTCGTGATCTTCATCCTTTGCTCTCCCCATACAAGTGGCAAGCCACGTAATGGCCCGGTTCCTGCTCCTGGAACACGGGCGCCTTCGTCCGGCAGACGTCCATTGCCGCCGGGCAGCGGGTATGAAACCGGCAGCCGGACGGCGGGTTGACCGGGCTGGGCAGATCGCCTTTCAGCACGATTTTCTCGCGCTTCAGCCGCGGGTCCGGCACAGGCACGGAAGAAAAGAGCGCCTGCGTGTACGGATGCAGCGGCTTTTCATACATCGCGTCCTTATCCGCCAGCTCGACCATCGAACCGAGATACATGACGCCGATCCGGTCGCTGATATGCTCGACGACGCTCAGATCGTGGGAAATAAACAAGTACGTTAGCCCGAGCTCCTCCTGCAAATCCTGCAGCAGGTTCAGCACCTGCGACTGGATGGACACGTCGAGCGCGGATACCGGCTCGTCGGCCACGATCAGGCTCGGCTTCACCGCCAAAGCGCGGGCGATGCCAACACGCTGCCGTTGACCGCCGCTGAACTCGTGCGGGTAGCGCTCACCATGGAACGAGCTTAAGCCGACGACCTCAAGCAGCCGCTGCACGTCCTTTTCCCGCTCCGCCGCCGACATTTTCTCGTGAATAAGCAGCGGCTCGGCGATGATATCCTTGATCTTCATGCGCGGATTAAGCGACGCGTACGGGTCCTGGAACACCATCTGCATCTGCCGGCGCAGCGGACGGATGCGGGCCTCGTCCAGCTTCCCGATCTCCTGCCCGTCGAACCAAATCTCGCCTTCACTCGGCGCCAGCAGCCGTGTAATCAGGCGGCCCGTCGTCGACTTGCCGCAGCCGCTCTCGCCGACGATGCTGAACGTCTCGCCCTTGCGGATGGAGAAAGATACGTTATCCACCGCCTGCAGCAAAACCGGCTTCCCGAACCACCCTTTCTTGATCGGAAACACTTTACGCAGGTTTTTCACTTCCACCAGCGGTTTCGTCACGCTTCCCCTTCTCCCTTCGCGCTATCGTTCTCAAATAGCCAGCAGCGGCACTTTCGGCCGCCGGTGGTCTGCACCAACTGCGGCTCCCGCTCGCGGCAGATGTCCATCACCGCCGAGCAGCGGGGAGCGAACTTGCAGCCGGCCGGCATGTTCGTCAAGTCCGGCACGTTGCCGGGAATCGATTCGAGCCGCCGGTGATTCTGGCGCAGCTTCGGGACCGAATGAATAAGCCCCTTCGTATACGGATGCTGCGGGTCGTCGAAAATATCCAGCACGTTCCCTTCCTCGACGACACGTCCCGCGTACATGACGATGACGCGATCGCACATTTCGGCCACCACGCCCAAGTCGTGAGTGATCAGCATGATGGACATGTCGTTCTCGTCCTTCAGCTTCTTCATCAGGTCCAAAATTTGCGCCTGGATCGTCACGTCCAGCGCGGTGGTCGGCTCGTCGGCAATAAGGAGCTGCGGGTTACAGGACATCGCCATGGCGATCATGACTCGCTGCCGCATACCGCCCGAGAGCTGGTGCGGATATTCGTCGATGACATCCTCGGCGCGCGGAATGCCGACCAGCTTCAGCATATGAACGGCGTGCTCCCGCGCCTTGCTTTTATCGTATTTCATGTGCAGGCGGATCGCTTCCACAAGCTGCTTGCCGATCTTGAGTACCGGATTGAGCGACGTCATCGGCTCCTGGAAAATCATCGCGATGTCTTTCCCTCGGATCGAGCGCATCTCACTTTCGGACAGCGCGACCAGATCCTTCTCCTGAAAACGGACCGTACCCCCGACAATGCTCCCCGGCGTGCCGTGCAGCAGCCGCATGACGGACAAGGACGTGACGCTTTTGCCGCAGCCGGATTCTCCGACCAGACCGAGCACTTCGCCTTTGTTCACATGGAAATCGACGCCGTCAATCGCGTTGACTTTGCCTTGATCCCGGGTGAACTGTGTCTTGAGGCCTTTCACGTCAAGTAGTTTTTGAGTCATTCGCGTTACTCCTGTTCTAATTCTTGATCTTCGGATCGAGCGCGTCTCTCAAACCGTCTCCCAGTATGTTGAAGGCGAGAACCGTCAGGAAAATGGCGGCTCCCGGAAAATAAACGACATGCGGCGCGATGCTGAGGTAATCGCGGCCCATGCTCAGCATGGCCCCCCAGTCCGGGTCCGAAGGCTTCGCCCCGAGGCCGAGAAAGCTCAGGCCCGATGCGGCCAAAACGGTCGTCCCGATCCGCATCGTGAAGTAAACGATCAGACTCGGAACGGTTTCGGGAAAAATGTGACGGGCAATAATCCGCACGTTGTTCGCCCCGATGGAACGGGCCGCTTCCACATACAGCGATTCCTTCGTTTCCAGGGTGGCGCTGCGGATCAGCCTCGCGAACGACGGAATGCCGAAGATCGCAACGGCGACGACGACGTTCATCAGCCCCGGTCCGAGGATCGCGACGATCCCGATTGCGAGCAGCAGATCGGGGAACGAGAACATGACGTCGCTGCTCCGCATGATCAGCCGGTCGAGCCAGCCGCCGTAATAGCCGCTGATCAGCCCGAGCAGCGTGCCGATGGCCGCCCCGATCAGCACGGCGCTGAGGCCGACGGACAGCGACAGCCGGGTGCCGACGAGAATGCGGCTGAAAATATCGCGGCCGTACTCGTCCGTACCGGCCAAATGCTTCGCCGACGGACCGGACAAAATGTTGTCGTAATCCGGCACGGACGGATCGTAAGGCGCAAGCGCGGGACCGACGATCGCGACGACGACGAGCAATAAGATAAACAAGCCTGCGGCGAACGCGAGCTTTTGCTTTTTCATTTTGATCCAAAAATCGCGGAGCGGACTGCTTTTAGTAAACGGAACGGCCGTGTCCGCAGCGTGGTCGATGACGATGTTTTGACTCATGGTGGTCCTCCTCAGTTCTGGCCCGACAGGCGAATTTTAGGATTGAGCACGCCATACAGGACGTCAACGAGCAAGTTGACCAGAATGAATTCGACGGCAAACAGCAGCAGCTCCGCCTGAATGACCGTATAATCGCGGAAGGCGATCGAATCGATCAGCAGCCGACCGAGCCCGGGGATACTGAACACCGTCTCGACAATGACCGAGCCGCCGAGCAGAAAGCCGAACTGAAGCCCGGCCACAGTAATGACGGAGATCATCGAGTTTTTCATCGCATGCCCCCAGACGACCGTGCGTTCGTTCAAGCCTTTGGCACGGCCGGTCCGGATGTAGTCCTGCTTCAGCGACTCCAGCAGGGAAGCACGGGAGAAGCGCGCCAGCATCGACATGATGCCCGCTCCGAGCGTAATCGACGGAAGCACGTAGCCCTGCCACGTATCGACGCCTCCGGTCGGCAGCCAGCCGAGCTGGACGGAGAACAGCTGGATGAGCAGCAGCCCGAGCCAGAACGGCGGCACCGAAATGCCCGAGACCGCGGTCAGCATACTCAAATAGTCCGGCCAGCGGTTGCGTTTCGTCGCCGAGATGACGCCGATCACGATTCCGAACAGAAGCGCCCAGCCCATGCTGAAAATCGTCAGCCAGATTGTCGGCATCATGCGCGAGGCAAGCATTTCCGTTACCGGCTGGCCGGTTTTGAGCGAACGGCCCAGATCTCCCTGCAGCAGATGCGACATATAGATGAAATATTGCTCCCAGAGCGGCTTGTCGAGGCCGAGCTCAGCCTGGATGCGGCTGATGTCTTCGAGCGTAGCTTCCTTGCCGGCCACGAGCCGCGCCGGATCGCCGGGAATCAAGTGGATGAACAGAAAGATCAAGACGGAAACGATAAAAAGAATCGGAATGACGGCAACCAATCGTTTAAGCACATACTGAGCCAAGCTTTTACACTCCTCCTCTGAAAACCTGCCATTAGGCGAGATGCTGTGGTGAGCACCGCACCGGAGGGCGGGTCAACACAGCATCAGGTCAGGACTTACTTCTTGATTTCGGCTTCGCGGACGTTGATCGAGCCGTCCGGATATACTTTCACGCCTTCGAGGTAGTTTTTCTTGCCGGATACGATCTGGTCGACGGCAAGGAACACCCACGGAGCGTCTTTGTAGATTTGCGCTTGAATATCGGCGTAAACGGCTTTTTGCTCGTCGGCGCTAGACAGCTTGTTCGCTTTTGCGATCAGCTCGTCTACTTTGTCGTTTTTGTAGTAAGCGGTGTTCGATCCGTTCGGAGGGTACATTTCGCTCGCGAAGAGCGGGCGTGTCGCCGCATCGGCGTCGGCCGAGGATGGGGACCAGCTGACGTACCACATTTGCACCTTGGATTCCTGCGGCGTTTTGGCCGAGTTGATCTCGTTGGACAGCGTGCCTTCTTCCATCGGCTTCACGTCGAGCGTGATGCCTACGGCCGCCAGCTGCTGCTGCACGAACTGCATACCTTTGACCGTTTCGGAGTCGGAGCTGCCCCAGATTTCGGCTTTGAACCCGTTTTCGAGGCCGGCTTCCTTCAGGAGCGCTTTCGCTTTCTCCACGTTGCCGTCATACGGCGTTTGCTTCGCATAGAATTGCGTTTTGGATGACATGGTCGAGTCCAGCTTCTCGGCAAAGCCCGATTTGACGACTTTGATATAGGCGTCTTTGTTGATCGCGTAGTTGATCGCCTGACGGACGCGGACGTCGTCGAACGGCTTCTTCGTCATGTTCATCGTGATGTAGCGCGCAATCGTCGAAGGCGTTTTGTCCACGACGATGCCGTTCTTGCCATTCACCTGCTCCACCTGCTCGGTCGGCAGCGGATAGACGAAATCGGCTTCGCCCGTTTTCAACATCGCGACGCGGGAACCGTTCTCCGGCACCGGCTTGAAGGTGATAGTGTCTACCTTCGGCAGACCTTTTTCCCAATAATCGGCGTTCTTCTCGATCGTCATCCGGTCGCCCTGCACCCATTCCTTATACTTGAACGGACCGGTGCCCACCGGGTGCTGGCCGATATCTTTGCCGTACTTCTCCAGCGCCTGCGGGCTGATGATCATCAGCATGGCCAGCTTGTTCAGCATCGCGGAATACGGCTGGGACAGCGTAATTTTTACCGTTTTGGCGTCGACGACTTCGGTTTTCTCTACGGCGGCGAAGCTGCGCGCCATTTTCAGGTTGTTATCTTTGTTTTTCACCCGGTCGAGGTTGACTTTGACCGCTTCCGCGTTGAACGGCGTGCCGTCGTGGAACTTGATGTTCTCTTTCAGCTTGAAGGTGTATACCTTGGCGTCCGGGCTCACTTCGTAAGATTCAGCCAACACAGGCACGACCTTCATATCCTGATCGAAGCCGAGCAGGCCTTGATACATCGTGCGGTAGCCGGAAATGGACAGCGTATCGGCCGCGTTGTGCGGGTCCAGTGTCACGAAGTTGGCATTAACTGCAATCGTGATGCCGTTGCCTTCCTTCTTGGCTGTCGGCTGCTCGGCTGCGCCTTGCTGCTGCGGCTTGCTTGCGCCGCCGCTACAGCCTGCGAACATCGCGCCGGCGAGCACCAATGCCGTAAAAGCTGCGAAACGTTTTTTCATGGAAAATCCCCCCGTTTTTCATTGATTTATGCTTAATCTTCCTGCGGAACGAACGAGCCGTTCGTCCAAAAGAAGGAAGATCGTTACCCATGTGTCAGTGAAGCGCCCAACTATAAACGGAATACGGTTTTTCTCTCACCTACGACGATGTGGTTGTCGTTCTTGATCTCCTTCGGAGCCAGCGCGTACAACCGGTCGATCGTATCGCGGTTGTCGTAGCCGATCTGCTCCAGAATCGAAGCGACAATAATCGGCCATACGAGCTCCGAGCCGTCCAGAACTTTTAAGGCGAAGCTCATGCGCTCCTTTTTGAGTCCGAAGCCGTATACTCCTTTGGCGCCGCCCTTGGCGACAATGTTCGGATCGGTCAGAAGCGCGGTGCAAATAAAATCGTGGCTGGCGATGATCTCCGGGTGAGCGTTCATGTAGCCGGCGATTTTCGTCACCGCCGCTCTCGTATCGGCATTCGCGATCAGATCCGGGCAGGCCAGCTTCAGGTAGGCGCGAGCGATGTTGTGCAGCGGCATCGCATACACCGGAAAGCCGCAGCCGTCTACTCCGATGCGGATGTCTTCCTTCGGGTAATCGGCCATTTCAGCCATTGCTTCCAAGCTGAGCTGCTGCGCCGGGTGCTCGATACTCCAGTAGGTTTCGAGGTCGTAGCCGAGCTCCTTGGACAGCGCGAGAAAACCGGAATGCTTGCCGGAGCAGTTATGGTACAGCTTGCGCTTCTCCAAATGGTCCCAGTAGCAGGCCGCCCGCGGTGCTTCGTTGAGCGGGTACGTCGGACAGCACAGGATGTCTTCTTCCTTCAGCCCGGTTTTTTGCAAAACCGACTCGAGCGCCTCGATATGATACTTCTCTCCTCGGTGCGAGGCGGCAAACAAAGCCGCTTCCTTCGGGCTCAGCTTGAATTTTTCGTCGATGCCGTTCTTGATGACCGGGATCGCCTGAAACGGCTTCGCCGCCGAACGCAAAAACGTCATATGCCGTTCGTCGCCGACAGAATGCACAATCCGGCCGTTCTCGTCCATTCCGCAAACGAGGCCCATATGTACATTTTCCAGCACGCCTCCGCGGTATTCTTCCACCAATCGTTCGAAGCCCATAAGTAACTCATTTCCTTTCGGCATGTGAAGTTCAAGCTGTTCCGCTGCGGTTTGTGGCCCGGGGATCCCGCTTTGCTAACGCTTTCAAGTCGGGTTCGTCGGGTCCGGAACCGCTTTAAATGATTCCTTGAACAAATTTAATTCGTTTATTTTCACCACTGATGTTAATAATAACAGCCGTTTTTTTCGCTTGTCAATAAATATTTGAATAAATTGTGAAGAAAACGACGGTTTCCGGGAGGGGGTGGAACGGTTTGAAATTTATTTATTCCAGTGACGGTATTAATTTCATCTCCTGTCGTTTTTGTCCTTTGTACAATAAAAAAACCGCCCCTCCTCCAAGCCATTGGGCCGGGAGGCGTGCGGTTTTTCGGATTTTGCCGGATGGCTGCCATCCAGATGTTGTGCGTTTTTTCGGAATCACGGAATGGTCGTCATTTTTACATTGTGTATCCTCTCAGGCCCGACCGGAAGGACACATCCAAGCCACACGCTCGCTTTTCGTCAAGCCCGATACCCGAAAATTCTTGCAAAATTATCCATGTTTCGCATCAAGGCGTCCGCCTTTGCAAGCGGCGTCTGCTCCAGCTTACGGTTTATATCCAGCAAGAAGGAAGCCATATCGGTCGTATCGGCGCCTGCAAACCGGTTGTCGAGCTTGGTCGTCTTCAACTCGTGCAGCAGTTGTTTCGTTTCCTCGCGATACTTGCTCACCCACTGCTCATTTTGCGGGATTTTTTTGACAAACGAAAACAAAATGCTGCCCCAGTCGCCGCTGCCGGTTACCGCTTCGTTCAGCTTTTTGTAGGTATCCGGTTCGAACCTCTTCATCAGCTCGTTGATGTCCACATAGTCTTCCGGCGCCCCGACCGGCCGGGATGGCGGCATCTTGTAGGAGACACTTCCCGTGGCCGGATCAACCGTTCCCTTCGTGCCGATGACGGCAATTTGATTCATGATCGCCATCAACTCGGACGATTCACCGCCCGACATATAACGGTCCGCCACATATTTTGCCTGCGCCAATCCTGCTTCCCGCAACGCGGCTCGCTCCCCTTCGTCCGAAATAGAACCGCTAGGCAGCAGATTGGACCCGATGATCGTATGCACCGCATCGCTTACCTCCTGCGATTTCCCTTCGAGCAGCCGGTTCAGCGATTCGTCGATTTGGGCCGATACGAAAATTTTGCCCACGTGGTGCTTAATTGCGCCTTCCGCCAATTGCCGGCCGATCGGACTGATTTCGACTGTATCATGCTTCAAGCCGGCAATCGTCCCTGGTCTCAGGCCGGGCTTACTCTCCTGATCGCGGATCGCGTACAAGTTCAAGACGCTGCTTCCTTCGCCAGAAACTTTCACGTTACCCCTCCTCTTCAAAATAAAAGAAAAATGACATCCTACTGGATATATCGTCCACATTCTTTCATTTATTTAGAGAAAATTCCATTTTCCATGCATGCTCGCGCCAGATGCCTTACCCCTTCCCGGATGTCCGTTTCGGACAGGCCGCCGAAGCCGAGCAGCACGGTCGGGGCCTCATCAGACTCCGGCCGCAGCCGGTAAGCCGAAGCCGGGTAAACGCCGACTCCTTCCCGGGCGGCTGCGCGCACAAGCTCCGCTTCGTTCTTATCTCCCCGGACCCGAAGCAGCAAGTGCAGCCCCGAGTCCGCGCCGATCATCTCGACGCCCGCCGGAAAAGCGTCGCGTACCGCGTGCAGCAGCGCATCGCGCTTTTTGTGGTAGACGCTGCGCATTTTGCGTACGTGTCTGCCGAAGTCGCCGGATTGCATGAACAGCTGCTGCGTCATCTGGAAGATCGGCGAGGCGAGCTGGTCGTAGCTGTGCCGGCGGCTGCGGAACCTCGCCAGCAGCGCAGGCGGCAGCACGAGATAGCTGAGCCGGAACGCCGGCGTCAGCGCCCGAGAGAACGTGCCGACGTAGATGACCCGGCCGTCGTCGTCCAGGCTCTGCAGCGAAGGAATCGGCCGGCCGCTGTAGCGGAATTCGCCGTCGTAATCGTTCTCGACGATGTAGGCTCGCCGCTCCTTCGCCCATTGGAGCAGCTTGAGCCGCTTGCCCGCCGACAGCGTCATGCCGTACGGAAACTGATGCGACGGGGTGACATATACGGCCTGCGCGCCGCTGGCCTGCAGCTCTTCGAGGCAGATACCGTCGCTTTCCAGCCGAAGGGGCCGGCAATCGAACCGGAACTGGCCGAACAGCGCTTTTACCCCGTCGTTGACCGCTTCTTCGGAAGCGATGCAGGCGACGTCCTCGCGCAGCAATTGAAACAGCAAATCGAGCGAGTGGTACGTGCCTGCACCGACCACGATCTGTTCCGGCTGGCAGCGTACCCCGCGCATATGGTGCAGGTAGGCGGCAATTTCGGCGCGCAGCTCCGGCTCCCCCTGCAAATCGCCGTACAGCAGCAGACGGCTGTTTTCCGGCAGCAGGCAGCGGTTCATCAGCCTGCGCCATTTCGCCAGCGGAAAGCTCGCGATATCGACGCTGCCATAGCCGAAGTCGTAACGAAACGGTTCATCCTGAGACGCGTGGTACGCGCGCTTCGGCGACGGTGAAACGGCGGAACGTTCCGCCGCCGCTTCAGTCTGCACCTCCAGGGAGGCGGACGTGTCCAGCTCGGCGGCATACAGCCCGCTGCGCGGTCTGCTGTTCACATAGCCCTCGGCGAGCAGCTGCTCGTAGGCAAGGGCGACGGGCGACCGGCTTACGCCCAGATAAGCGGACAGCGTGCGGATGGACGGCAGCCGCACGTTCGCCGGAATGCGGCCGGCGGCGATTTCGTCGCGGATATAACGGTACAGCTGCATATACAGCGCTTCGCCCGACGTTTCGTCGAGCCTCGGCATCAAATCGATCATCCCGGCTTCTCCTTTGCATTAAACTGTCACTTGAAAAATTACGAAACTGACCATTTTTCGAATGTCAAAATGCGGTTATGCTCATCTTATCATCCCATTGCGCAAAGCGGAAGACGTGCATCACATCATAAAAATCACGAGCTGACCGTCAGCCGTATGTTAGGAGGAACCAAACCGATGACCCTTATTTTGCCACATATCGAACGGCTCACCCCTTACGCCTTGGGCGATCTCCCGCCGGAAGGAATCGCCGCAATCAAGCTGAATCAGAACGAAAGCCCGTACCCGCCCTCTCCGCTTGTGCTGGAAGCGCTGCGCACGCTTGGCGAAGAAGAGCTGCGCCGTTACCCCGACGCCCGCTGCGTACAGCTGCGCGCCGCGCTTTCGCGGCTGCACGGCGTCAAGGACGAGCAAATCTTTTGCGGGAACGGCTCGAGCGAGATCATCTCCTTGATCGTCAAAGGCTTCGTCGGCCCGAACCGGCGTCTGGCCCTGCCGGACCCGTCGTTCTCGCTGTATCATACGGTGGCCGCATCTAATCAGGCCTCTTCCATCGCCGTTCCGACGCGCAGCGACTTTACCGTCGATACGGAGCTGCTGATGAACAGCGGCGCGGATGCGATCGTACTGGTCAATCCGAATGCACCCACCGGACACCTGCTGCCGCTCGAAGAAGCGGAACGGCTGGTCAGCCGCTTCCCGGGGCTCGTCGTCATTGACGAAGCCTACATCGACTTCGCTGATCGCGGCGCAACGGCCATCCCGCTGGTGGACCGCTATCCCAACGTCATCGTCGTCCGCACGTTTTCCAAGGCTTACGCCCTGTGCGGAGCCCGGGTCGGCTACTGCGTCGCCGCCGAACCTCTCATCGCCGCGCTGGAAAAGAGCAAGGACATTTATAACATCAACTCCATCAGCCGGAAGCTTGCCGTGGCGGCTCTGGAGGACCGCGAATACACGGAACGCACGGTAGCGGCGGTCAAGGCGACGCGCGACAGCTTCATCGCCGAGCTTCAGAGCCTCGGCTTCGATGTCATCCCTTCGCAAACGAACTTTGTGCTGTGCACGCCTCCTGCGGGAGCCGGAAAGCCCGATGCCCGCCAGTGGTACCGGAGGCTGCTGGAACGAAACATCTACGTCCGCCATTTCGAGCACCCTCGTCTGGCCGACAAGCTGCGCATTTCGATCGGTACGGACGAAGAAATGGCTGCCGTTACCGCTGTGCTGCGCGAACTGCTCGCTTAAAGACAAGAAGCTCCCGCCCCTTTGCGAAGGGGACCGGGAGCTTTTTTTTGGGATCGCAGCGGATGCAATGCTCCGTGGGTTTCATCCGTTTTATCACCCAAATATTACCGTTCACCCATGTTTATTTCCGCGCCTCTATGCTAACTTTTATGATGGTTCTCTCACAGCGGACGTGGGTCAAAGTTAACTTATCTGCTGTCATCATTCTATAGCGTAGGAGGAAAGCATCGTGTCCCCTAGATTTCAACTCTTGGCAGCTTTGTCCATTTTATTATGGGCTGCCGGATGCTCGCAGCCATCCCCGGAAGCAGCCGGAGGCACTCCCACTCCCGGCGTATCCCCGGAGAAGAAGGAGGAGATTCGCTTGAACGAATGGAATCTGTCATCTTTTTTCCCTTCGAACAATGGGACGTTCATCATCCGGAGCCTGCGCACGAACCAATCGTATGTTTTCAACGAAACCCGCGCCGCCCTGCGTGAGGCGCCGCAGTCGACCTTCAAAGTGGCCAATGCGCTGATCGGTCTTCAGACCGGGGCCGTGCAGGACGAAAATACCGTGAAACGATGGGATGGAGTCAAGCGAAGCCGGGAGATTTGGAACCAAGATCATACGTTGGCTACGGCCATGCGCCATTCCACTGTCTGGTATTATCAAGCCATGGCCCGCGATATCGGAAATGAGCGCATGCAGCAATGGCTCGACGCCATCGATTACGGCAATAAAGATATCAGTGGAGGAATCGACAAGTTCTGGAACAACAGCTCTCTAAAAATTTCGCCTATGGAAGAGGTAGAATTTATAACGAAGCTCGTTCAGGAATCGCTGCCGTTCGACAAGAAAGTCATGCAAACGGTAAAACAGATGATACGCGAAGAAGAGCAGCAGCCCGGCTACACACTTTACGGAAAAACGGGAGGCAGCAGCAACCCGCCGTTCGGCTGGTATGTCGGATTTGTCCAGCTCCAGGAGGACACGCTCGTTTTCGCAGCCCAAGTCGATGGAGAAAGCGGCACATTGAATAAGGCGAAGGACATTACCAAGCTTGTCTTAAAGGAACGGCTTCTCCCCTAGCTTCGCCATCGTTTGAATGCAGCGCACAGCTTCCGGTCCTGTACTTGAGCCGAAGTTGAGCGCTTTTCAATTTCTATCCATTCGACTGTTAATTTTGCTATTCATATCATGATTTGCCGATAGTTACGGACGACGGAGGAACCTTCCTATGAACGTTAGCACTATAGAACACATGATGCAGTTGCTTAACGCAACAACGGATTTGGCCGAATGCAGGCGCACGGCAAAGGAAATCATCGAAGAAATAACGACTTCCGCAATGGCTTCACTAAAGGACCACCAGACCGGCGAATTGGGCACCTATCTGAACGTCAACGACCCGGAACAGATTGTCGCGCTGATCGAAATTGTTCACCAGTGCCTTGAAGCGAGCGGGGATTTATCCGGATTCATAACGCCCCTTGCACGGCTTCATCATCTGGACCGGAAAGAATCGGAGAAAACCGATACGGAGCTTTATCTTCAATATCGCGCTGCCGCCCTGCTCGATGCCTTGCTGGCCGCAGAAGTCCCTTTTCCAGATGAAGCAATTCGGCTTATCCTCGCTGCGGGCAAGCGCTATGTGATGGATCAGGCAACCGAACAATATATTTGCAGCATCCACTGGAGACTGGCGGACAGCGGCGTCAATATATCCGGTGCGATTCCGTCGCTCGTGACGGTTTTTAAAAACGGGGAGACGAGCGAGCTCGTTCATTATTCGCTTTTAGCGTTATGGGCCGCCGTTAGGCAAGGGTACTTCGATACGCCAATTCCCGACAGCGATGAGTCGTACCGGGTTTGGCTTAAACATCTTATTTCCAGCGGCACGTATAAGCTGAAGAAAGATGAACCCAACCAACTGGGAATCATCGGCTGCCTGATCGAAACGGTAAGAACATACCCCGAACTCAAAGGGCTCGCCGCCGAGTATTTAGAGCAATGCAAGATCCGGGAGCCCAGACGTCCGACCACGGATTTTCAGCACGACCTGAAACAATATTTCTCCCTTTGTCGGGAATAGCACGGAAGTTAAATAAAAGCAGCCGCGGCGTTCACATCCATGCCGGGCTGCTTCGTTATGGGCATTATTACATTTGGAGGGCCTGGAGACGAACGTCAGCCGCCGCCTTCATCGTTGCACAGCAAGCATCCGTGGCAGGACAAATAGACAGCGTGCTTGGAGCACATGGGGTACCCTCGGGGGATGGTCGGTGAATCATCATCCTCGTCTACCTCGGCCCATTCGAGATAATAGCTTGGATCAAGGTACTCCGCTTGAAAGGCATTGATCATGAGCTGAAAGTCCGCCAATCGTCCGACGACCATCTCCTTGTTCGGAGTATAGCTGAGCTTCTCCCAGCCGGATTCCTTCATAGCCCCCTGAATCGTCTGGGTCATAAACGCCTTCTCACTGGAAAAATTGTCCGCCGACCAGGGCATCTCCTCTAGACTAAACCCTACCGTTCCAATCCCGACGACCGACTGGTCGCGTTGAGCAAGCCAAATGATCAGTTCTTTTTCACGGTCCGTGTTCGCGATTCGAGAGCCGCTAAGCACCAGAACATCAAGAAAAACCGAGGTCAACCCGTTCGACATGGAAAGGGAAGGCGCTATGTCTTCTTGGGCTTCGGGCATGGAAATCACATTTCCCACGAGTATCCCCCCTCCTTTTCACGACATCCTCGCGGAACAATTCAAGTCCTATAACTGCATGCCAAATCTTTTTAATTCGATAAAAATGCCCTCCAACCGCCTTCCTTTTTCCGTCAACGTATATTCGACGCGCGGAGGAACTTCCGGATATACCGTTCTTTCCAGCATGCCGTGATCTTCCAGTTCTTTCAGACGGAGCGAGAGCGTTTTCGGACTAATGCCATCCATCGATTTCAGCAGGTCGCTGAATCGCATCGTCCCTTCGATCAGCAGATCGCGAATAATTAAAAAGGTCCATTTTGTCCCGATCACATCCAGCGTCTTGGCAATGGGACAAGGCACGCCAGGCGTTCCTTTGGTCAGAACGACGGGTTCAAGCTCACTCATCCAAGCACCCTCCCGACATTTTTTTCGCTTAATTACCCCCATTGTATCACATAAATATACTTTCGGAAACTATATGAATTAAATATCACTACTTCCGTAAATGAATCTACTACACATATAATATCGTTGTGAGCCGATCATTCCACCCTGCCTGAGGAGGTGAACAACATGTCTACGGAAATTCAGCGAAGCAGGCCGCCCTTGGCGCTCGTCGCTCCCTTGATCAGCATGTTCGCCATCGGTGGTCCGATGATTACCGCCTTCACCGGGAGGCCGAATTAGTGGAGCAAGCCGAGCATGACCGCACGTTAAACACATAAAAGGAGATGGAGACAAAATGAAAGTTTTGATCATTAACGGTCATCAAAAATATCGTTCGGCGGAGGGGAAACTGAATCAAACCTTGGTCGATCGAATGGTAAGCACATTAAGCCAAAATAACGAGGTCCAAACCACAATTATTCAAAACGGCTACAACATCGAAGAAGAGCAACAAAAATTCATTTGGGCCGACGTGATCATTTACCAAACGCCTGTATACTGGTTCAGCGTTCCCGGACTCCTGAAAACGTATATGGATGAAGTGTATGCTTACGGATTATTTTTCAAGGGCGCCGAGCAGTACGGTAGAGGCGGTTTGTTAACCGGCAAAAAATATATGTTCTCGGCGACTTGGAACGCTCCGGAAGAAGCGTTCAACGACCCGACGCAGTTTTTTAGAGGAGCCGACCTGGAAGAAGCGTTAAGTCATTTGCACCGGGCGCAAGAGTTCCTTGGATTGCAGCCTTTAAAAAGCTTCGCCTGCTACGATGTCATCAAACATCCGAAGATCGATACGTTCGCAGCCGAGCTCGACGCCCATCTGAAATCGGTATTGAATCAATAATTCGCTTACCCAAAAGGAGGAAATCTCATGTTGCAAAATCAAAAACTCATTATTATCGACGGCAGCTCCGGAATCGGTCTGGAAACCGCGAAACAGGCTATTGCGCTCGGCGCGGAAGTGATCATAGCCAGCCGCTCGGAGCATAAACTGCTAAGCGCCAAAGAGCAGCTCGGACCGAAGGCCGCGGCTTATACGCTGGATACGACGGATGAGCGGCAGGTACAGGCATTTTTTGAAAAAGTCGGAGCGTTCGATCATCTTGTCGTCAGCGCCGCGGAAACTTCGGGCGGGCCGTTCCTCCAAACCGATACGGCCCAAGCCCGCAAATTGTTCGAAAACAAATTCTGGGGCCAATACTATGCGGCCAAATACGGCGCGCCGAACATTTCAAAGAACGGTTCGATTACCCTGTTCTCCGGCGTGGTCGCCTACAAGGCGATGGTCGGCTCGTCCGCCCTTGGCGCGATCAACGCGGCGGTCTCGAACCTGGGCCAGACGCTGGCGCTGGAGCTTGCTCCGATCCGGGTCAATATCGTTTTCCCGGGGATCATCGATACTCCATCGCGCAGCAAAATGCCGGAGGACGCGCGCAACCAGTTTTACGAAACCGTGGCCGGCAAGCTCCCGGTCAAACGGGTGGGCAAAGCGGAGGATGTTGCGCAAAGCGTGCTCTATCTGATCCAAAACGGGTTCGTAACCGGCACCGTTCTGCATGTGGAAGGCGGGCATATTTTAACTTAAGCTGATGTGGGGGAAGAAAGTTCATGTTGGGCTTCTCGTAGCCCTGTGAGCTTGGTGAGAAAGCGATCAAACGGAATTATAGAGGTTACGAAGGGGCGGGGTATCCACTTCCGACCACTCTTGTCTTCGGGAAATTTGATTGGAAGCCGCTTAGTAGCGGACATTTCCCGAAGACAAAGGCGGCCGCTATCACTTCTCCAGCGGATACCCCACCTCCGTATGCTTCTCTATTTTTGTCAAAACCAACAGCCTAGTCAGGCTTCTCTTAGCCTGGCATTTTTGTAAAAAAAGAGCTTTGAACCTTACAGCACACTAAATTTTTTAGTAAATTAGATAACGAGTAAAATCGGATGCTGAGCACTTTTTGCAGACTTGGGCATAAAAAAAGAAGAAAGGATTACTCCCTTCTTCTCCACTTCTATTCGCCTATTTCATTTAACCGCCGGAGATCCGCTTCCAGCATCTCTTCCGTCACGGCGCCCTGGCTAAAAGCAGCGAGAACGCGCAGCGGCATATTCCTGACAAACTCCAGCATCATATCCGAACCGTCCTCTTCCAGCGCATTCATCACCTTGTTCTCGCTGTACTTTCGAAGCATCTCGCGAAAGATCGGGGATAGCTGCGGATCGTCCAGCAAATCGCCTACAAGCGAGTTTCGGGTAACGGTTTTCTTTAATCTGACAGTCGATTGCACGCGAATCGTCTCTTGAAGCACGAGCTTGGCCGACGATTTTCCGATCAAGATTTCAAAGTCGCCGGTCTCTACATGCCAGTCCTGCAGCTCGGGATTGTAGTAGGCGAATGCGCGCTTGTCCAATACGAACTCGACGGTCTTTTCCTCACCGGGCTCCAGTTCGACCTTCTCAAACCCTTTAAGCTCTTTTTCCGGCCGGATCACGCTTACTTCAGCATCTCTCACATACAGCTGGACGATTTCTTTTCCGGGGAGTTCGCCCGTATTTCGGACACGAACGCCGATGCGGACCGTCTCGGTATCCTGGATTTCCCGTTTGTCGACGGTCATGCCGGTGTATTCGAATGTCGTGTAGCTTAAACCGTGCCCGAACGGGAACAGAGGCTCGATCTGCTTGGCGTCGTAATAGCGGTAACCGACAAACAGCCCTTCCTTGTACTCCACCTTGTCCCCTTCGCCCGGGAAATTCAGATGGGAAGGATTATGGCTTAGTCGTTTCGGGAACGTTTCGGCCAGCTTGCCACACGGATTCGCATCCCCGAACAACAAATCCGCAATGGCGCCTCCAAGCGCCTGACCCCCCAGATAGCCTTCGAGCACACCCTTCACGCGATCGATCCAGGGCATCTCGACCGGAGCGCCGTTGCTTAAAACAACGACCACATTGCTTTGCACTTCTGCAACGGCCTCGATCAGCTTCCGATGATTGTCGGGAATCCGCAAATGCTGCCGGTCATACGCTTCGGATTCGTACCGTTCCGGCAAGCCTGCGAAAATGACCGCAGCCTTCGCTTGCGTCGCCGCCAGCTTCGCTTCCTGAAGCAAGCGGTCGTCGATGTCGTCGATGTCCAACGGATAGCCTTCGGCGTATACGATGCTGGCTTCGGCTCCCGCCGTTCGCCGGATTTCTTCATAAATATCGTCCAATCGGGTCGGGTTGATGTGGGAGCTTCCGCCGCCTTGATACCTCGGATGTTTCGCCAACGCCCCGATCACGGCGATCGTCCCGTCCTTTTTCAGGGGCAGAATGCCGTGTTCATTTTTTAACAGTACCATGCTTTCGCGCGCGACGGTTCTGGCCAGCGCATGATGAGCTTCCGCATCGAAGGAAGCATGCTCCTTTTTCCGGTCGACCGCTTGGAAAACAACGCGCAATAGTCGTTCCACGGCCTTGTCCAGAACTTCCTCGGACAGCTTGCCGCTCTTCACCGCGTCTACGATTTTCCGGTCGCCGAGGCCGTTGCTCGACGGCATCTCCAGCTCCAACCCGGCAGCCAATCCCTTCGCCCGGTCGTTCACGGCTCCCCAGTCGGACACAACAAAGCCTTCATGTCCCCATTCTTCCTTCAAAATACGGGTCAGCAAGTCCTCATGCTCCGAGCAATACTCACCGTTCACCTTATTGTAGGCGCACATCACGGTCCAAGGCTGAGCCTGCTTGACCGCTCCTTCGAAGCTTGCCAAATAAATCTCCCGCAGGGTCCGTTCGTCCACGACCGCATCCACGGTCATTCTTCGATGCTCTTGGTTATTCACGGCAAAATGCTTAAGCGACGTTCCTACACCTTGACTTTGGACGCCCTTGATATGATGGGTGGCCATTTCCGACGATAAATAAGGATCTTCCGAGAAATATTCGAAATTTCTGCCGCAAAGCGGCGAACGCTTGATGTTGGCCGCCGGTCCCAGCAGGATCGCAACGTCCTCGGCCTGACATTCCTCCCCCAAAGCGATTCCGACTTGTTCCATCAGCTTGCGGTCCCACGAGCAGGCCAAGCCTGCCGCCGAAGGAAAGCAGGTCGCCAGTACACTGTCGGCAAAGCCGAGGTGGTCCAGACCTCCCCGCTGCTTCCGGAGTCCGTGAGGGCCGTCTGTAAGCATAATCGACGGAATCCCAAGCCGTTCCACCGCCTTCGTTTGCCAGAAGTTCAAGCCGGAGCACAATCCGGCTTTCTCCTCTATGGTCATTTGCGAGATAAGCTGCTGTATATCCCTCTCCATTAGCATCCTCCCCTTACGACGAATCCGATGTCATATAATAATCGTATTGAACGATTCCGGTTCAAGCTCAAAAGCTTGCGTGCGCGTTCCATCACTTAGTCGGAGAATCCGCGGCTCGGCGAACGGGTTAGCCACAATCACCGCTTTTTGTCCGTTCGGCGCTGCAAAAGCAAGCGCGTTTCCGGCCCACGGACCTTTCAACCCGATGCGCGACGAACCCGGAGCAACGAAATGCGAGAAATGCTTCATCACAAAAAACTCGGGATTGTACACGGCCCGCTTGGCGGCGGGATCTGCCGTGATCATCGAATTTTGCTCCCAGCCCCACGTGCTTCGCCCTTTCGGCTCCAGCGCCATGTTCCAATAAATATAGCTGTTTACGCCGTTCACGAAATAATGCTGATATAAATTAAAAACATATTTCGCATAGTCCCACGTATTCAGGCCGTCTCCGCATTCGTTTTCCGTCTGCATGTAGCGAAGCTCCGGATAGCTCTGCACGGTTCGTTGAATCGCATATTTGCCCGCCCATTGGTAACCGACGCCTTGAATATATTTGTAAGCTTCCGGATCGCTTAACACGGTATTGGCATAAACATCGTAATCCGAAGTCGATTTGTGCAGCATTTCCTGCCATGGCTCCGGCGCATTGATCGTTCCCAGCCAAATTTCCGTATCCAGCCCGTGCTCCTCGAAGGCCGGCCCCAAATAGTCGCGGATGAACTCGCGAAGCTGCTCTCCCGTCCAGACGCACGACGGGAATTTCTGGTCGGCGACCACTTCATTTTGCACATGAATCTGATGAATCGTAATGCCTTCCTGACGATAAGCTTCTACAAACTTGACGAAGTAAAGCGCATAGGCCTGCAAAATGTCCTTTTCCCAACGCAGCGTTCCATAATTGTAGGCCTTGGGAAACTTCATCCAAGTCGGCGGACTCCATGGGGAAGCAAAAAATTTCAAATCCGGATTATACGTTAACGCTTCTTTGATATACGGAATTAAATACTGACGATCGCGGTCGATGGAGAAATGCTCCATGGCCAAATCTCCGTCCGTCTCGTTCAGACTATACCATTCAAGCGCGTAATCGCTGGCGCCGATCGGCAGACGGCAGATGCCGAGCTTCAGCTCTCCTTCGGGATGAAATAAGGAGTGAAGCACGCGTCTCCGTTCTTCCGGAGTCAAATGGCTTAATGCCGTAAAGCCCAATTCGTTAAAGCAGCCTCCAAAGCCCTCTACCGTTTGAAAAGCTTCGCCGGTAATCGTAAGGTTGGCGTCGCCTCTGGCCTGACCGGAGACCGGTTTTTCCGTCCAGCAAGCGTCTTTCGTGCTCGAAATCCAGCGAATGTCGCGATTGCCCATGAAGTAAACCCCTCCTATGTTCCTCCAAATTCATAATTCGTTACCCTTTTACGGCGCCGTCCGTAATCCCTTGAATGATCCAGCGCTGGAAAATGGCAAAAAAGACGACGATCGGGATCGAAGACAAAATCAAGGATGCCAGAATCAAACCCCATTCCCTGCTGTACTTGCCGAAAAACATGTTGATCGTCAACACGAGCGTATAATTGCGGAAATCGGTAAGCAGCAGCACCGGAAGCAGGAAGTCGTTCCACAACCAAAGCATGTTTAAGATCACAATCGTAAACGTAATCGGCAGCAGCAGCGGAAAAATAATCGTAAAATACGTCCTGAACTCGCCGCAGCCGTCGATTTGAGCCGATTCGTCCAGCTCGCGCGGAATGCCTTTCACAAAGCCGTGGTACAAAAAAATAGCCATATTGATGCCCAGTCCCGCACATACGATCCCAAGCCCCAGCGGCGAACCTTGCAGCCCCAGCCCTTTAGCCATTTTGGTCAAGGTGACCATGATCGTTTGGAAAGGAATCAGCATCGAAGCGACAAACAGCATAAACACAAAATTGCTTAGTCTGCTCCGCGTCCGGGAAAGCTTATATCCGGCCAAAGAGCTGAAAAAGACGATTCCCGTAATCCCCGTCACCGTAACCACGACGGTATTCCAGGCGCTTCTGAGCATGTTCGCTTTCTTGAACGCCTGAACGTAGTTGTCAAATTGCGGACTAGTGGGGAAGCTTAAGACGGAACGGTACATATCGCCCGGAGATTTCAAGGAATTGATGATCGCCATATAGATCGGGAAAAGGAAGTAGACCGCCAGCAAAGACAGCACGACGAGCGATAAAACGGAATACATGCGCCTAGTCACGCTTCCACCTCCCGTTTCTTCATCACCGACACTTGAACGAGCGTAATGACCAGAATGATCAGGAAGAGGATGATCGCCTTGGCGCTGGCATAGCCATAACGGTAGTTGCGCTGATAAGCTTCCTCCAAAATATTCATCGTGATCACCTGCGTAGCCCGGGCCGGACCTCCTCCGGTCAATGCAAAGATGAGGTCATACACTTTAAACGAGCTGTTCAAGGTCAGGAAGATGCAGATCGTCAGCGCGTGCGAGATTAAAGGCAGCGTAATGTACCGAAGCATGTGATACGGCTTGGCTCCGTCAATGATGGCCGCTTCCTTCAAGTGCTGCGGTATGCCCTGGATGGCGGACATATAAATAATCATCAAGGTGCCGACGCCGCCCCATACGGAGACAAGCATGATGCTCCAGAACGAGACGTTCGGGTCGCCGAGCCAGGATTGACCGAGAAATTTTAAAGCGGCATATTCGGACAAGGCAGGCATCACTTTTGTAAACACGAACACCCACATAAACGTACTGATAATGACGCTGAGCATATTAGGCATGAAGAAGACCGTTCGAAAAAATCCCTTCGCTCTTTTTTGCGACTCAATCAACAGCGCGAGCAGCAGCGCCAGGGCGTTTTGCAGCACTACCGCAAACAAGACATACTTGGCGGTAAATAAAAGCGCCGTTCTGAAGTTGGCATCGTCGCGAATGGCTTCGACGAAATTTTGGAGCCCGACGAAGCTGTAGGACTTATTTAAGCCGTCCCAGTTCGTGAAGCTGTAGTAAGAGCCCTGCAGTACGGGAATAACCAAGAAAATGACATATAGAATAAAAGCAGGAAGTACGAACAAAATCAGAGAAGTCGTTGCTTTGGACAGGCGTTTCAGCATGATGTTCAATCCCTCCTTCGGGGGAAGTCGCGCCCTGTTCTCAGAACGGTTGGCTGCGGGAACAGAGCGCGACGCTCTCTTTCGGGCACTTATTTTTTATTGGCGGCTGTGTTGGCATCCTTCCAGGTTTTATCCAGATCCTTGATGACGTCTTCTTTGGACATCTTTTTGCTGAAGTAGGCCTGCAGCGCCTTGCCTCCTTCGTCCTTAACCGCAGAAGGAATCGACGGATCCTTGTAGGATTTCCCTTTGTTCACGTAGCTCGAAGCTTCCTCCACCCATGGATACGGCTTGAAGGTATGGGTTTTGGAGACGGGATTGAACTTCAGGCTTTGATAAAGCTCGTTCGACGCTTGATCGTCCAAAATATAGTTCAGCAAGTCCTGCGATACCTCTTTATTTTTGCCGTTCGAGGCCATCGCCAAAGAGGTGGATACGGATACATTAATCATCGTCGCATTCGGATCGTCATTGAGCGGCAGCGGCGCGACGCCAAAATCGAGCTTGTCGTTGATCTTCAGGATGCTGTCGGAATCCCAAGGCCCTTGCACCCACATGGCGGCCTTGCCGCTCGCAAACTCGGCGGCCCCGTCATCGTTACCGATTTCAAAAGCGCGGTCCGTTCCGTTCGCGTTCACAAGGTCGATAATGTCGAACATCTCCTTGATATCCGCGAAGCTGCCTTGTCCCTTGTTCATGCTGTCGACAAAGTCTTTATGGCTCGAATTGACCAATCCGCCGATCGTGAGCGAAAGGAACAGCTGCGGAATCCAGCCTTCTTTATAGCTGAGAAGAAAAGGCTTGACGTTATTGTCTTTCAGCTTCTGTGTAACCGTCTTCATTTCCGAGAACGTGGTAGGCGGCTTCAGGCCCAAATCGTTAAATATTTTTTTGTTGTAGAGATAGCCCCACTCCAGGCTTTCCATCGGAACTGCTACTACTTTATTGTCAATGGAGACGATGGGCTTGATCCCGTCGCTCAGCTTGCTGGCCAGCGGCTGGCTGGATAAATCGGACAAATAGCCGGCTTTGTAATAATCCGGAATCTCGTTCACCGCATGGATGGAAAAGATGTCCGGCACATCCCCCGTGGCCAGCCGGGTTTTCAAAATTTGCGGAGCATTCTCCGCCCCCGGATACTCGGAGTTAATCGATACTTCGATATTTTTCTCTTTCTTTTCCTTCTCGGCAAACTGGGCAAAGTACTTGTCAAATTGATCGCGGAAACGGTCCAGGCCCCCGAGGAAAATTTTCAGCTCGACCTTTTTCGGTGCCCCCGCGGCTTGGTTGCCCTGCGCTCCCGAACCGCTGGCGTTATCGCCGCTTCCCCCGCCCGATGAACAAGCGACTGTAGACCCCAGCATGAGAATAGCTGCTGCTGTTGTAAGTGCTTTCTTCATTGCTTGTATCCTCCCTTTTTCGTGATTGGCGCTTACGTGTTTAGTATAATCGGGAGTGCGCCCTGAGCGCATTGGACCGGATTTGCGTCATGGACTGGACGATATTGATATTAGACTTGAGGGTCCTGACGGACTTGATTGGGAGTAATCCCGGTTACTTTTTTGAACAGGCGGTGAAAATAAGTAATATCCGAGTAGCCTACGGCTTCCGCCGCGCTTTTAATGGAATTGGCCGGATCTAGCAGCAGCTGCTTTGCTTTTTCCATCCGTTTGGAAATGATGTAATCCACGACCGTCGAGCCGGTTTCCTGCTTAAACGTCCGGGACAGATGCTCCTTGCTGACGAAAAATCGGCCGGCAACCGATTCCAGGGTGATCGATTCCGCAAAGGAAACGTCGATATACTGTCTGACTTCGTCAATGTCGATCCGATTCTTGCTTCTTCTCCGGTGAATCCATTCCTCCAGCACGGCAGCGTACGCGGCGGACAAAACCTCGATCCACTGCGGCAGAGGCGTATCGTCCGAAACGTAAAAGTTATTGGCACATGCCGGAATCGCAAACGTCGCATCCGTTCCCGCCATGGACACCTGTTCCTCGAGCAATAAGAGGAATTGCTTGTACAACGTATTGTTAAAGCCGGGCTGGAACGGTTCCCGGGCGCTCAATACTTGTTCCAATTCCTTGAACCGGCCCTGAACGGCCTCCACCTGCATGCCTTGAAAATGGCCGGAAATGATCCGCTTATACTCCGTGATGATCTTCAGCATTGGCTTGTCCAGCGGCTGCACGGTATGGAGCCCCCGGGCGATCCGCCATTCCCGGACAGCCTTCTCCAGCGCCATGTTCAGCTCTTCCGGGTGGATCGGCTTCAAAATGTATTCATCGACTTTGGATCGAATTGCCTGTTTGGTATAAGAAAAATCGTCATAGCCGCTGATCACAATTTTGCGGATAAACGGGTAGTCCTCCGTCAGCTTCTGCAAAAGCTGGACCCCGTTCATCCCGCGCATCTTCATGTCCGTAATGACAATTTCCGGGTTGATTTCATCGATGATTTTCAACGCGCTTAAGCCGTCCTCCGCCTCTTCGACCCGATCGATGCCGAAACGCGCCCAGTCGGCCAGCTGCTGAATGCTGCTCCGCGTCCAAAATTCGTCGTCAATAACGACAGCCTTCATACGGCTTCCTCCTCTCCATGCTGCGGAACGGCAGGAATGACGACTTTGACCGTCGTACCCGCTCCTGCCCTGCTGTCGATAAATAATCCATACTCTTCCCCGAAAATAAGCCTGATCCGGGAATGCACATTGCCGAGGCCCAGGCTCTCGCCCAGCTCCCGGTCTTCCGACTCGTCGTTCAACCGGTTACGCAGCTCTTCCAGCCGCGTTTCCTCCATGCCGACGCCGTTATCCTCGATGCTGATCTCGATTTCATCCAACACCTTCTGCGCCGTAATCGTGATGGACCATTCCGCCATTTTCCCCTCAAGTCCGTGAACAAAACAATTCTCGACAATGGGCTGCAGGGAGAACTTCGGAATTTGACAGGACCGGCATTCGTCATCGACATCCAGATGAATGCGGATCATGTCCTGAAAGCGCAATTTTTGAATCTGCAAATAATTGCCGACATGCTCCAGCTCATCCGCGACCGTGACCAAGTCCGACTTCATTCGGATGGTGTAGCGGAACAAATCGCTGATCGCGCGGACATGCTCGTAAATTTCGGGGACGTTCCGCGAGATGGCGATACCGCCTATGGCCTGCAGCGCATTTTGCAGAAAATGCGGATTGATCTGCGCCTGCATCGCTTTCAGCTGCGCCGTCCGCTTCTCGATCTTGCTTTTGTATTCAATCTGGATCAGCTCTTTGATCCTTTGAAGCATGGAATTAAACCGTCGCTCCAGCGTGCCGATTTCATCGCTGCGTATGTCGCTGACGCTGACGTCAAAGTTTTGGAATTCCACCGCTTTCATCGATTTCGTCAGCCGGATGATGGGTTTCGTCGTATAATAGGCGGTCAAAATCGCGACCAATATAGCCAGCACAATAAATATAACGGCGGTAAAGAAACTGAAGCTCAGCGTGGACGAAGCACCTTTCGTCAAATAATTCATCGGAATAAATTTAACAATACGGAGCTGACCCGATACGGCGGGCTGGTAAAAGATTAACCCCTGCTTCAGCTCCATGTGTCCGGGCCCGTCCGAATTCGCGGCAGCCTTCTTCAATACTTCGCTGGACAGAGCCTCCTGCTGCGAACTCGCATAAGGGTTATACATAATATTTCCTTGATTGTCCAAAATCATCACTTGGCTGTTCGGTTCGGAATGGATCATGTCCAGCACGCTATTCATCATATTCCAACGGACATCCAGCGATATCCCGCCAAGAACCTCCCGATTCTCAAACCGGTTCATCGTACGTACCAGGGTAAAATTATTGTGTGCCGCATGCATCACCCTGTTAACGCTTTCAAACGATTGATCCAAATCTCCCCAGTTTCCGAAGGGAGCGTTGAGCTGCCCGGTTGAACTCACCGCATCTTTATCGACGACGAATAAACGGTGCTTGGACTTCAAATAAAGCGAAATCTGCACGATATTTTTATTATTGGCGATATACAAGGATCTCAGCTTCTCTTGAATATAGGAGTCCGCCGCATCCGGGCTGTTCACGCCGTTGTCCGATCCCCCGTTCCCGCTTGGAAACAAATTGTTATCAAGCAGAAGGGAGTAGCTCACCGCTTGCAGCTGATCGAATTTTTCATCCAAATATTTGGCGGCCCAGTCCATTCTCGATTCGTTGGAACGGATCACTTCCAGGCTCAAAGATTGCTTGGTCGTATTGGCCGCAAAAAGGGTGACCAGAATTAACGGCATAATCGCAATCGTCACCATCAAAAGCATCAGCTTGTACCTCAGGCTCTTCTGAAAGCGATGGAACAGTCGCTTCATCATGGTGCCGGCCTCCCATAAAATCAAATGTCCGCCTTTATTGTAGCAGATTCAGTACGCACCGGCAGCAAAGCGATAAAAATTGTTTATCGGCCCATTTATTTCCTAACTGAAAAAGGGCAGGTCGAATACCAATTCGTCCGCCCTTTTTTTGCAGTTGAATGATGCTTTGGTTATCGATATGCCTGTAATCTCCGGTTTAAATCCCGGGTGCTGGCATAAACCGATTGATAAATTCCGAATAAGTCCTGATACGCCGCCGCACGTTGCGGGTCCGGTTCGAACTGCCGGTCATAGCCGACGAACCGGTCAGCGCACTCCGCGATGCTTCCGAACCAGCCGCAGCCGACCGCGGC
Source organism: Paenibacillus tyrphae (assembly GCF_000722545.1). Classification (GTDB taxonomy): domain Bacteria; phylum Bacillota; class Bacilli; order Paenibacillales; family NBRC-103111; genus Paenibacillus_G; species Paenibacillus_G tyrfis. The sequence continues at coordinate 24,035 of NZ_JNVM01000004.1, read as the reverse complement.
AAGCATGGCCGCTCCTAAAGCGGGGCCCTGCTCGTTAGTCAGCTTCACGACCGGAGCTTGAAAAATATCCGCCTGCATTTGCAGCCAAACCTCATTTTTGGCCCCGCCGCCGATGGAGACGATCGTCCCTACTTCGACTCCCGCTTTCCTCAACAGCTCGACCGACTCCCGAAGGGAGAACGTAATCCCCTCCATCACCGCCCGAACCAAGTGCTCGCGCCGATGCGAGCCGTCCAGCCCGATAAAGCTGCCTCTGATTACCGAATCCGCATGAGGCGTACGCTCCCCGACGAGATACGGCGTAAATAACAGCCCTCCCGCGCCGGCCGGCACTTCGGAAACCTGCGCTAAAAAAGCGTCATAGCTTTCCCCGGCCGCGATCGTTTTCTTGAGCCAATCCAGACTGTATCCCGCCGCAAGCGTGACGCCCATCGCATAATAACCGCCCGGCTGCGAGTGGTTAAAAAAGTGGATGTTCCCCGCGAAATCCTTCTCCTGATCCTCGTAGGACAAGATGACTCCCGAGGTTCCAATGCTGCACAAAGCGTCGCCCTTCTTTAAAATACCGGCCCCGACCGCGCCGCACGCATTATCCGCTCCCCCCGCATACACCTTCGTATCCGGCGCAAGCCCCGTCCGGTCCGCGATTTCCGGCAGCAAGCAGCCGACGAAATCCAGCGATTCCGCAAGCTGCGGACACAGGCTCATGTCGATGCCGAAGGCGCCGCAAATTTCCCGGCTCCATTGCTTCCCGATCACATCGAGCAGCAGCGTGCCCGCCGCATCAGAAATATCCATATGCAGCTTGCCTGTCAGACGGTAGCGCAAATAATCTTTGGGAAGCAGGAACACCGCCGCTTTGCGGAATACCTCCGGTTCATGCTCCTGCACCCACATGATTTTCGGGAGCGTGAAGCCTTCCAAGGCGGCATTTTTCGTAATGTGATACAGCCTCGGCCCAAGCTTGCTTTCAATCGTTCTGCACTGCGCCGTCGTTCTCGTGTCATTCCATAAAATCACCGGGCGAAGCACCTGCCCTTGTTCATCCAGCAGAACCAAGCCATGCATTTGTCCCGAGAAGCTGATCCCTTCGATATCCTTAGGCTCCACTCCCGACTCCTGCACCAACGCGCGCAAACCGTCCACGGTTTGATTTACCCATGCCTCCGGCTCCTGTTCGCTATATCCGGGCTGCACGTGCTGCAGCGGATAGCTTCGCGACGTCTCGCAGCGCACCTTCCCTTCTTGATCGACAAGAAGAGCTTTTACGGAGCCGGTGCCTAAATCAATCCCAATAACATATTTCATGCCCTATCCTCCCCAAGGAGTGATCGTTCGCCCCGCTTATACGGAAAAGATATACTCGTTCAGCTCGGCCTTAATCCGCTCAAGTCTGCCGGATTTATTGCCAATCGTTTGGTTGCCGAGCGCATACTGCTCCAATTGGCGGAAATCCGCTTTGCCCGACACGATATCAAGGCCGATACCGCTCTTGAAGCTGCTGTAGCGCTCATCCGTAATTTTCTCAAAAAAGCGGTCCTCCATCAATTTTGCCGCAACCTTCAAGCCTTTGGCAAACGTATCCATTCCCGCGATATGCGCATGGAACAAATCTTCCGGTTCGAACGACGATCTTCTGACCTTCGCGTCGAAGTTCACGCCGCCCGATCCAAGGCCCCCGTTTTTCAAAATTTCATACATCGCAAGAGTAACCGCATACAGATCGGTCGGGAATTCATCCGTATCCCAGCCAACCAGCAGATCGCCCTGGTTCGCGTCGATAGAACCGAGCATGCCATGCGAACGGGCCACTCGCAGTTCATGCTCGAAGGTGTGTCCGGCGAGCGTCGCGTGGTTCGCTTCGAGGTTCAGCTTAAAATGATCCTGAAGCCCGTATTTTTGCAGGAATGCAATAGTGGTCGCGGCGTCAAAATCATATTGGTGCTTCGTCGGCTCCTTCGGCTTCGGTTCGATTAGAAATTGCCCCGTAAAGCCGATTTCCTTCGCATAAGCGACAGCCATATGATAAAATCTCGCCAAATTGTCCAGCTCAAGCTCCAGATCCGTATTGAGCAGCGATTCGTATCCTTCGCGTCCGCCCCAGAACACATAATTTTCCGCGCCCAGCTCTACCGCCGTTTCCAGCCCCTTCTTCACCTGCGCCGCCGCGTACGCATACACGTCCGCATTGGAGGTCGTTGCCGCGCCATGAACGAAACGCGGATTTGTGAACATATTGGCCGTGTTCCACAGCAGCTTTACGCCGCTCGCTTTCATGTGCTCTTGGATAGAGGCCACGATCACATCCAGATTGCGGTTCGTTTCGTTCAGCGAATCGCCTTCGGGCGCAATATCCCGGTCATGGAAACAAAAATAAGGAGCGCCGATCTTCTCAAAAAATTCAAAAGCCGCCTCGACGCGTACCTTCGCCAAGTCTAACCCGGTGTAGTTCGCCCAAGGACGGATGGCCGTATCGGCGCCGAACGGATCGCTGCCACCGCCCGTCAAGGTATGCCAGTAGGCAACGGCAAAGCGAAGATGCTCCTCTTGCGTTTTACCAAGCACGATTTCCGATTGGTTGTAATGCTTGAACGCCAACGGATTTTTGGAATCTTTCCCCTCGTACTGAATCTTGCTGACCGTATTGAAATAACTCATATCGATTCTCCTCCCTATGTTGGAAAAATGGTTTAACCTCATGTTAGCATCGGACACTTTGTTTGTCCAGTAGACAAAGTAAGTCCACCTTTTATTTTTTGCAATCCGTGTTATGATAAAGAAAAAGAACCGAAATAGCAGGCTTTGGAGGATGGCATGAAAATCACCGGCGATTTGCAATTGATGAAAAAAATAAACAAATACCTTGTTCTGGATACGATCCGTCATCATTACCCGATTTCCAGAGCGGACATTTCCGTGAAAACCGGTTTAAATAAAACGACGGTGTCTTCCCTTGTCACCGAATTGATCGAAAGCCACTTTGTGACCGAAATCGGGCTTGGCGAATCCAGCGGCGGAAGAAAACCGATGATGCTGCTGTTCAACCAGCAGGCCGGTTACGCGATTGGCGTCGACCTCGGCGTGAATTATATTTTGGCGATGGTCACCGATTTGGGCGGAACCGTCGTCAAGGAGAAAAAAATCGAAATGACCGATTTGAGCGTGGAGACGGTGACGGAGAAGCTCAAGAAGTGCATCCATTCGCTCATCAAAAAAACGGCTACGTCTCCGTACGGCGTAATTGGAATCGGCGTCGGCGTACCGGGGCTGGTCGACGATCAAGGTAACGTCCTGTCCGCTCCCAATCTGGGATGGACCGACGTTCCCCTCCAAGACATGCTGCAGCAGGAGTTCAACCTCCCGATCGCCATCGATAACGAAGCGAACGTCGGCGCTCTGGGTGAGAAGGAATTCGGCGCCGGGCGCTCCGTCTCGAATATGATTTATCTCAGCGTCGGGATCGGGATCGGTGCGGGAATTATTCTGAACGACGCCTTGTATCGGGGAGTTTCCGGCTTCTCCGGCGAAGTGGGGCATATGACCCTGGCGCAGGATGGGCCCCTCTGCGGGTGCGGCAGCCGCGGGTGCTGGGAAACGTTCGCCTCGGAGAAGGCGCTCATCCATCAAGCGAAAGCCCTTCAGCTCATTGACGAGAAAATTCAAGTCGCCGACGCGACTGACAAAATCAACCTGAACACTTTGCTGCACCTGGCCAAGCGGGGACATCGTCCGGTCATCGATCTATTTGCAAGCACCGGACACTGGCTGGGGGTCGGCATCACAAATCTGGTGAATGTGTTTAATCCCGAGCTCATCGTGATCGGGAACCGCATGTCCCTGGCATCCGAATGGATGGCAGATTCCATCCGTGAAACGTTGAATTCGCAAAGCCTCTCGTTCCATCGCCAAAAAATGAACGTCGTCTACGCACAGCTGGGCATGAATTCCTCGGCTGCCGGCGCCGCATCGATTGCGATCAACCGCTTCTTTTCGTCTATGAAGGCTTTGTCGGATTAAGGGTTTTAGCCCCTCCGCAAGAAAAAGGCCACTCCCCCGCCGATTGTCGACGGTAGGAACAGCTCTTCCCCATCAGGAAGCGGCATTCGCCTCCTGCGAGTTGTTCTTTTTACCTTTTACCGATAAAACAAAACAAATAAACAATATTATGAACGCCAGTGTATACGGATAGTTAAGGTCCAGATCGAATAAAAAACCGGCTACGATAGGACCTATAATATTGCCGAGACTGGTAAAGGCAGAGTTTAAGCCGGCAACATAGCCTTGCTGATCTTTTGCCACCATTGACATTTGCGTACTGATGGCCGGCCGTAAAATATCGATTGCCAGAAATATAATGAAGGTAACGGCAAATATCAACCAGAATGTGTGAACAAAAAGCGTCAGCAGAATAAACAAGCTAGCAAAGATCAGGCAGAGCGATATGACACGTTGCTCCCCGAAACGCTTCAGTATCCAGCTGAAAGCTGTAGCCTGAACCACAGCGCCGGCTATCGACCCGAACGTTATGATAAAGGCGATATCTTTAGGCCCGAACCCAAATTTGTGATCCACAAACAGTCCAAAGACCGTTTCAAAATTAGCAAGCCCAAACGACATGACAAAAACGATGATCAAGCTTAAAAAATACGGCTCTCTATAAGCGTATCTCAATTGCGAGAGAAGACCGCCCCATTCTCTTGCGCCAGATGATGGAGTACCGGCTATATTCTCTTTTGAAGGGAGCGATTCCCGTAGAATAAACAATGTAATACATGCGGCGAAGATCCCTGCAACCCCCGCGGCGAAAAAGGGCACGCGGATGCCGAATTCGGCAATATAACCGCCAATACCAGGTCCGATAATAAAGCCTGTTGTAATGGCTGCGTTAATGTAGCCCATCCCCGCCGCCCTTTCTTCCTTTGTCGTGATATCTGCCGCGTAAGCCATAACGGCCGGCATAATCATCGCAGCACTAATCCCGCCGAGCAGCCTGGAAACAAACAGTAGAGCAGATGAACTTGCTATCCCGAACAGCACTTCAGAGAAGGCGAACACGGCCAAGCCGATGACAATCATCCTTTTTCTACCGAAGGAATCGGCCAACCGGCCGGCCAACGGCGAACAAAGAAGCTGCGTCAGTGAAAAAGCCGCAACCAACAGGCCGATAATCCCCCCGGTGATGCCCAAGCTTTCCATGAACTTAGGCATAATGGGGATGACAAGCCCGATCCCCGAGAAGACCAGAAATAGATTGAACATGAGGATCAGTAAGGCTCCCCGATTTTTTGATAATAATCCCATTCTTAATTCCTCCATACTTCTTCAAAAAAATACTGAATATTTATTCAGGATAACGGCAAAAAAAAGCTAGCGGGTTGGCTTGGTAATGCCATGCAGAAACACATCCATAGCCAATCGATACGCCTCCAGCGCTTCCTCTCTTTCCATTCTCCGGCTATGTTGATTCAATCCAAGCATCAAACTATCCAAAATAATGGCGAGTCCGGTAACATTGGTGGTTTCGAATTCATGGTTATCGATCCCCCTCTGTAGCAGCTGCCGATTAAAGTCAAGATAACCTTTGACCATTTCATGAATTCGCTCCTCTACATCCGGAGCTTTCTCGGAGTTGTTGAAAAATTCATCAGAGGCCTTGGTTAGCGGATGATTTAGTTGATCAAGCGCCAAATGTTCGGCCATGCCATATAATTTATCGATCGTGGTGGGGTACAGCGTTTCTTTGTCCAGCCATGTCTTATCCCATTCCGTGTTCCACTCTTCAAGTAAATATAAAAAAAGCCCTTCCTTGTTCTTGAAATGATAATAAATGTTCCCGGCGCTGCAGCCGGTCGCTTTCACGATATCTTCTATGGATGTTGCTTTATAGCCTTTTTGGGCAAATAAAGCTCTTGCCGCATCGGCGATCTTCTTCTTCGTTTGCTCGGTTTGCTGTTTCTTTTTATTCACATCGACTTCACCACTTTTCCGGATAACAAATTTTTCAAGGTGGACACCGGTATAATACTGAACTTTTATTCAGTATTATAGGCGATGAACGAAGTCTTTTGCAAACCTTATCTTTGTTTCATCAATTCCCGAAATATGGATTCCCATAAACGTAAGGATTTGTAGGCACTTTTTGGGTGTCTATTGATTTGGCATCGATAGCCAATACGCTTTTGCCGTCAAAATGACGTTTTTCAATGGTGCCGAGAACGACCACATACATATCGTTTTGCCATTGTTCGGAGGTATCGGTTTCTACAAGGATAGCAAGTGGTACGGAGTCTGCGACACAGCACCGCATCGCGAATCTTCCCACGGCAAATTGGTTTTTATTCATACTGTCGAGACGGTAAACATAACCGCTAATCTGCACCTTTTTACCGATAAATTGCTCTTGATACAAGTCCATCGACGTCAGCGATTCTATATAAATATCATCGTTAATCGTAATGAGCGGCTGATTGTACATATCCGCAGCCTGTTTGGCATAGGGCCTTATGTATTCATTGAACGGAAAAGACGGTCCCGAATCCAATTGTAACTTATTATTGGGAGTTAAGTTTGGAGCTGCATCACCGGAATTGCTATTAAGCAATATGCCTGAAGGGGTTAAATTCAACCCTTTTTGGGCCGCCATCTTACTTCCTAATACCGCATCGGGAATTAAAAAGGCAAGAACAAGCGGAACGATCAAAGCCGCATACATGATAATAACGCTTGGTTTCCATTGATCGTGACTATGTGATGAACAAGTACAAGTGATCGCAGCAGTTTTCTTGTTGGACAAGACATCTCGAACCGCCAAATAAAGCTGGTGCATGGCCAGTACATACAAACCAAAGGCAAGACCTTTTACCCAAAGCTCCATTCTTGGAGCCACATAATAGCTCAACGCATCCGACCGGCTAATCCGGACGATAAAAAAAACAAATGCGATCAAGACCGCAGCTCGAATCGTTCGATGTACAAACGCGGAACTTATTTTCATGATGACCCCGCCTCCATTTTATAAGTGCATATACAGTTGATCGAAGGCGACAGACCCCAACAGAACAACGACCGCTGAAATGATCAGAACCGTAGCGACGGTTTTGAGGCGAAAGACTTTTAGCAGCATCAAAGTGCTTTTGATATCCAGCATGGCGCCAAATACGAGAAAAGCAAGCACTGAACCTAAACTAAAATCGGGAATGAACGTAGCTCCGACAAAAGAATCTGCCGTGGAGCAAATGGAAAGGACATAGGAAAGCCCCATCATAAACAAATGCGGGGTCCAGTCCCCATCACTTAACGTAAGAAGCCACTTCTTGCTTACAACGGTTTGCAGCAAAGCTGTGACGGTAGCGCCCAAAACTAAATATTTGCCTACATCAAACATTTCAATGGCAGCATGCTCCAACGTTTCATGCAATTTCGTTTTCCATGCTGCGTTTGGCGCTTTGTTGGAATGCAAGTGCTTGATGTTTTTTTTGCCTGCAGCGGCCTGTTCATTAGCGTTGCTCACTGAATTACGGAGCGCAGAAGCATGTACTCCCCGAGAAGCCCATAGCCCAATGAAGGCCGCTGCGGCAAACGCCAGCACCATGCGGGAGATAGCCATCTCTGGTTGGGCCTGAAAGGCCACGAACGTGGAAGCAAATACAACCGGATTGATGACCGGCCCTGCCATCATAAACACAATGCCGATATAAGGCGGCATGCCTTTGCGAATCAACCGGTGCACAACAGGGATGATCCCGCATTCACAAAGCGGAAAAATGATACCCAGCAAACATCCGAAAAGGATGCCGGGAATCGTTTTTTTCGGTATCCATCGCTGTAGCAGTTGATCACTAACCAGCGTTTGGAGCAAAGCAGAAATCACGACACCAAGTAAAATAAAGGGAAATGATTCGAGTAAAATGCCAACCATCATTGTGCGAAAATCACTTAGAAAACTCATCGGGCCACCTCATCAAGAATAAATCATCACAAAAACAACAAATTTTAAATTAGGATAATTTGTTTGCCGTGTTTTTCCCTTTATTTAGTTTAACTTCTGATTGTTATATCAACATCAACGCATTATTAAGAAAATACGAAGACTATTCCTTTACAAAAACATTACCTCTATTTAATCTCACAAAAACAAAATACAAATAAAATACAATCAAACAATTATAAAAGCAACCAATTAATGTGTTTTTATATTGTTTTATAGTTAAAGGAGGGAATGCCTATCTAAGTCATCGGTACAAGCACGTATGAAGCTATTTACATCAATCCATCATTCAAGCTTGTGAAAAGGAGGACTTCACTTGTTGACAGCCAAGAAATTTGTATCCGCATTCCTTGCTTGCACCATAGCAACTTCTGTTGTTTCAACAGGAGCAGGCTCTATACCGGCAGCGATCGCAGCAGCTACAGTCGACACGCCGGTCGTTTCCGTACCCGCAGGACGCTATGAGCAATCTGTTACCGTTGCGCTTAGCTCCACCACCTCAGGTGCCGACATCTATTACACGTTGGACGGGACCATGCCTGATGAAACAAGCCTTAAGTTTAACGGAACGCCGATTGTCCTTACGGAGTCCACGAATATCTCAGTGATCGCCTTGAAAGACGGCGCCTGGAGTAAACCCGCTACATACGGCTACATCATCAAAACAACCGAAAAACCGCTGCTGAAATTCGCTGCGATGTCGGATATCCATGTCGGTCCCGGCACGGATACCGAGAATGCCAAGACACGCGCAAGGTATGCCAGCAATTTCGATGTTCTTTCTTCCATCTTTCCCAATCCGGATGCCATCGTTATCGCGGGCGACATCATCAATGACAACGGTGATGGCAAAGGGCCGGATCATCTGTTTGCACGCGATGTTCTGCAAGAACAATTGGCACGCAAAAATTGGTCGGGCATGCCCGTTCAGATTGCGATCGGCAACCATGACGCAAGCGTAGCCGAAGTGAAAAACTATTACCCGGCGGAATGGTTTACTGATCAGCCGAATGGCTATTACGAGAAAACAATCGGCGGCTATTCGTTTTTCTTTTTGAACGGGAACAATTATAACGGCGACACAGGACAAAGAAACTGGCTGAAGGGTCGGCTCGCAGCAATAACAGCCGATCCGGCGAATCTGAATAAGCCTATCTTCATTACTTTGCATCATCCTGTGTCCGGCACCGCCATGGACGGCCAGCAAGGAAGCAATCAGAACCTGTATACGGATTTGAAGGATTATCCGCAAGTCTTTGTTTTATCCGGCCATTCACATTTGAATATTAACGATGATCGTTCGATCTATCAGAAAGATTTTACCGCTGTCAATCTTGGGTCCATGTCATACATCGAGGTAGATCATGGCTATTCCGCTGTAACGGAAGAAGGATTGATGGATGGGCGATTCGAATTCCCTGTCAACCAATCCCAACTCATTGAGGTATACAAGGACCGTGTAGAGATTGAACGCATGGAGTATAACGGGGATCCAGGCTCTATTTATCTGGGTGGCAAATGGCAAGGCAATAATTCCCCAACACCTTATAACAGTGCCGGCGCTTTAGCGGGAAAAAAATGGGTAGTGAAATTAATAGGCAAGACGAAGGATGAAATAAAAAGCAATTTCACGTATACCTCAAGCAACCGCAACAAAACGGCACCGCAATTCCCGGCGAACCCCGACCTTAAAGTGTTGCCGGGTTCGAATAACGTGCCGATGCTCTCGTTCAAGCAAGCCAAGGACGATCAATCCATGCATCATTATGAAATCAAAGTGTATAACCAGCGTACGGCAGAAGTCGCAAAGTCGTACAATGTTTTATCGGACTTTTACTTCTCTCCGATTCCGAACAAAATGAATATCCCGATAACGGGTCTCAGCCCGGCTACGTCCTACGTCCTTACCATAGCGGCAGTGGATGCTTACGGCAACAAAAGCGCACCTTTGCAGACTTACTTACGAACGGAAGGCACGGCACCGGAATTGACGCCTATCGATCCTAGTACGATGTGGAAGCAGCTTGTGTCCGACATGAAATTTGACGGCAATTTGAATGATGATGCTGCCGGCGCAATAGGTCTGGCCACCTCTGCTGGTAATGTCACTTATGTGTCAGGCAGATCCGGACAAGCGGCCAGCATTGCGGCCGGCAATACCAACTATATCGATCTTGGAGACAGATCCGACTTGAAGTTCGGTAATGGCGATTTCACCGTATCGTTCTGGCACGCCGGCAATCTGGCAGGTGACCAGACGGTAATCTCTAACAAAGACTGGAATTCCGGTAAGAATGCCGGATGGTATATTGGGCCTGCGACTACGAACAACATGACGCTTAACATGGCAGACGGCACCAATCGTATCGATTATTCGGCTCAAAGTGTAGGGACAGAATGGCATCACTTCACCATATCCGTAGACAGGACGAACAAGACGGCCACCACTTACGTCGACGGTGTCATGAAGGCGACCAAGGATATCACCGCACTGGGTACGTCCAGTATGGATACTCCTTATCACGTCATCATCGGTGCAGACGGTAATAAAGGAAACGGCGGAGCAACCGTTACGCTGGACGACTTAAAGATATGGAAGCGCGCCCTATCCGCCACGGAAGCCAAAGCGTTATCCGATTCGTACCAGTCGACGACTTTGTACAACTTTAATCAATTGTTAGCTAAAATTCAGGAAGCTGAACAATTCACTGCGTATGTCAAAGGAACTACAGGATTATCACTTCCCGTACAGGCACAAAATGAACTGAAGACTCGACTTGCTAACGCTAAGGCTATTACTTCTGGCGACAGCGCTGCTGCGATCGATCAAGCCTATCTCGATTTGATGTGGGCTTTGCAAACTGCCAAGAATGGCATCATCTATACATTCATTCCAAAAACGGCTTTCTCTATCCATTCTTTTAGCTCTTATGCGGACAATGAGAACGCTGTAGCCAGCAACATCTTGGACGGTCAAGAAACAACCATCTGGCATTCCAAATGGGAAGCTCCTGCTGCACCATTCCCGCATTGGGTCATTATCGATATGGAGAGCACGTATAAACTGAATGGTATTCAGAGAAAGAGCCGACCTAACCAAAGTGCGATGGAATTTCCGAAAACATTCGAATTGTACGCGTCCGATAACCCGGCCGACTTAAACGATCCTGCTTTCTTGAGCAATGCGGCCAACAAAGTCTCCGGCACGTTTGGGAAAACTTGGACAGGCAACGTATATACAGACTTTGTCTCTTTGGATAAGGCTGTGCAGGGCCGCTACGTAAAATTCGTAGTTACCGGAACCTACAATACGGATCCATCCAAAACATTTACAAGCATGAGCGAGATCGATTTTACCGGTGATAAGGTTGCAAGCGGGAACGCGAACCTGACGGATCTGAAAATTAACGGTGTCTCGGTAGACGGCTTCACACCGAATACATTGGAGTATTCGCTGAACGTTCCGAATACCGTGACGAATGCGAAAGTTACCTATACGACTTCAGAACCTCAGGCAACGGTAGTAGTTAATGGCGGCTCCAACCTTCAGGTTGGCAATAACGTTGTGACAGTGACCATAACAGCACCGAACGGAAACGTCAGATCGTATGTCATCAATCTGAACCGTGCCAACATATCGCCTGCTTCTTTGAGTGATTTGCGCGTTAACGGGGTGACGTTGAGCGGTTTCGCATGGGATAAGTTTGACTATTCATTATCGGTACCGTATGAGACCACGGTGACAAGCATAACTTATTCAACAGCAAGTCCTACTTCAACCGTGATGGTTACTGGCGGAGATAAATTAATTGTCGGTAAAAATTCGGTTACGGTTACGGTAACAGCTCAAGACGGGACTAAGAGCATTTATAGCATCGTGATTACCAGACAGCCTCAGGGGCTATCGTCCGACAGTTCCTTGCTCGATCTGCGCGTAAACGGAAAGACGTTGGATGGATTCGCTTCAGACAAGCTCAATTATTCATTGTCGGTACCGTATGAGACTACGGTGACAAGCATAACTTACTCAACAGCAAATCCAGCTGCAACCGTTGTGATTGCCGGTGGTGATAAATTAATTGTCGGAGTAAATACGGTTACGGTTACGATAACAGCTCAAGACGGAACTAAGAGTATTTATAGCATCGCGATAACCAGACAACCTCAAGCGCTATCGTCCAACGCTAACCTGCTTGATTTGCGTGTCAATAATATCGCATTGAACGGATTCGCACCGGACAAGCTGAGTTATACGGTTGATGTATCCTATGGCACAACGGTAGCGGCGGTAACTTATTCCGCCGAGCATGCCACTTCCCAAGTCGTTGTTACTGGTGGCAGCAGCCTGCTCGTCGGCTCGAATCGTATCTCTGTCCTTGTCACTGCACAGAACGGAACTTCTAAAGAATATGTGATACTAGTTCATCGATTGCCAGATTCGTCGGAATCATCAGAATCGTCACATTCATCTCCAACGGCTGTAGTACCGCCAACGAAGCCGGAGCTGCCGGGTAACTCGGCTGTGATCAAGGACGAAGACCTGCGAAAGAACTCTGCATCCATATCCGTCGCACTGACGGAAGGACAGAATCGCATTCTCATTCCAATCGCGCAGGTAGATCAGCTTAATGGGCGTCCATTACATGTCCAGGCACACGATGTAAAACTGATCGTTCCTGCTGATGTGTTGAAATCCGCAACCAGCTTGCTGCCATCTGTTGACGCCTCCGCTGTGATTACGGTGAAAATCGAACCGGTCTCAGCAGAACAAGCGAACCGGACATTAAAAGAAGCGAGCAGCAAGGATAACGGACTTTATACGCTGGGCGGAAAGGTATTCGACCTCGCGATCTTCGTGACCGATGCAGCCGGGAAGCAGTATGAAATGAATGAGTTGAAAAAGCCTGTAACCATTACATTCCCGATCCCGGTTGGAATGAATCCGAAGCTGGCCGGTATCTATAAGATTCTGGATGACGGAAGTCTTACGTACTTGGGCGGAACGCTTACAAACGGCAATACCGCAATCGAAGTCGGAATTGACCGACTCGGCCATTACGCAGTCCTTTCGTTGGAAAAAAATTATAGTGATGTAACAAGCATACATTGGGCATACTCGACGATTCAAGAGCTGTCTGCCCGACATATTGTGAACGGAGTGACGAACTCGAGCTTTGCACCAACCCAAGATGTTTCCCGTGCTGAGTTCGCATCGCTTCTCGTACGGACACTTAGTCTCAAGTCTTCCGAGACAGCTCCGTTCGGTGACGTGGCTGGAAACGCATGGTATGCCAAGGAAGTATCCGCAGCTTATAAAGCAGGCATTATCACAGGTGTTTCCCAACAAATGTTCGATCCGAATCGAAGCATTACCAGAGAAGAGATGGCCATTATGCTTGTCCGCGCTTATGAATATCGAACGGGTGTAAAATTAGAAAAAGCTTCAACGGAAATCTCTGATGCTCCAATGATCAGCGATTGGGCTTTGCCTTATGTTAATAGTGCAATCAAAGCGAAGTTGTTGACGGGACGCCAAGAAGGGCTGTTCGTACCAGCTGAACACACGACACGAGCAGAAGCGGCTCAAGCGGTTTACAACTTATTGAAATAAAAAGAAACACCCCCTCAAAGTGGTGTCTTGGCTTCAAAGCGGATTCAGGTACTTTGCGGGGGGCCCCGAAATTAAAACTTCTATAAAGTTGTCGCCAACCAGCTGTATGAGAGGCTGGTTGGCGATCTTCTGCACATCGAGTAGACCCGCCCTCACCCCCAATCGAACAGCAACAAAGTATTGTTTCTTAAACAAAGATTATCTGAACGTATTGGTACAACGTGTCAATGACCGCAACAAGGCAAGCTATTACCGTGTTTATCTCTTCGCCTTATAAAACTCATGATATAGCTTCATGAGAGCTCTTTTCTCAATCCTAGACACATAACTTCGCGATATGCCTAACTCCTTCGCGATCTCCCGCTGAGTCCGCTCTTCTCCACCATGCTCTAGTCCGAACCGCCCTACAACGACTTCTTTTTCGCGGTCGTCGAGAATATCCAGGTTTTTGTAAATCTTGCTTTTCTCGATCTTGAGCTGCACTTTATCCACCACCTCGTCGGAGTCCGTGCCAAGGATATCTATAAGAGTAATCTCATTTCCCTCCTTGTCCGTCCCAATCGGGTCGTGCAGCGATACGTCCTTGCGCGTCTTTTTCAGCGAGCGAAGATGCATCAGAATTTCGTTCTCGATACACCGCGCCGCGAAGGTCGCCAGCTTGGTCCCTTTGTCGGGGGAAAACGATTCAATCGCTTTGATCAAACCGATCGTACCGATGGAGATCAAATCCTCCAGATCCTCCCCCGTATTGTCGAATTTCTTGACGATGTGCGCGACAAGCCGGAGGTTATGCTCGATGAGCACGTTGCGCGAGTGTTGATTGCCTTGAGCCATCAGCTTCAAATGTTTGTCTTCTTCATCCTCCGCCAAGGGCTGGGGAAACGCGTTGTTTTTTACGTAGGAAACGAGCAAAGTAAGCTGCTTAATAAATAAAGCTACGGCACTGAACAATCCGGGCATTCCAGCCACCCCCTAAGGTGTTTGCCGATCAACGGTCTCAGAAGTCTTCGCGCAAAGATTAGTATTAGTGTATGTGGGCGAAAGCCCGGAAGTGCCTGTACACAAAAGTTTACATCCGCTCGAAGAAAAAGAGACATTCCCCCGTGAAGGTTTTTGCGATTTCTTCGACTGGACTTGAAAAGTCTCTTCATCAAAAAATTATACGATTCGCCACTTGGCACTAATTTGCTTTCGATAAGTTATTTATTATAACTGCAATTCAGCTCTATTTATCATAATTTTCCGTTTTATGGAGATACTTAATACTTTCACCCCGTATTTGTTATTTAAAAATAGGCATAACTTGTTCAAAATCGGCCGGCACTGCGGCAACCTTTCGGTACGGTATGGGTGCTGTTGGCAACGTGGCCAATTTTGTCTAATGGGATCATATCCACTATAATCGCTTCATGGTCATGCGGATTATTCGAGTCTTTGATCAAGTGAACGATCTAACCCGGCTTTAGAAACGTTATCCCATAGTAGTGCTGTGTTCCTGTGATGGCGATGTATAGGTTAATTCATTTTGCTCACTTCCGTCTGTCTTTTCTCCATTATGACGGTTCGTAGCGACCATAGATTGTCAGCGAATGTACGTTCTGATATGAAAGAAGCACTGCGGCATCTCAGGTTGAGATCGCAGTGCTTCTTTCATTTTAGAAAATGGGCGAACTTATCCGGCGCATTCCGAATTTCTTGTGCCAATTTCTCGTACGCCGCTGATAATTTAATCGAACGAACTCTTTTGGCGTCTTGATCGCGCGGTTCAATAAATCCTTCTTCTCTCCAATGACTTACCTTTTCCCTTATCGAACGATCCGACAAACGCAACAGGTCCCTCAATTCGCTCGTCGTCAGTGTATCTTGTTTAAAGGTTAATTGGGCGAACACCATTCTCTGCTGAGGATCTAGCTTTCGAATCAGATCCGGTTCGATTTTCGTCATTTGGGCAGATTTCTCCGTTACGATGGCAGCGGCCTCTTGAAATACCTCAGCCAAACCATCGATAAAGAATTCCAACCATGGCGTCAATTCAGCCTCGTTACGTCCAAAATAATAATTGTGGTGGAGTCCTAACTGGAGTCGGCGATAATATTCAGCCAAATTGCGATCGTAGAAATTCTCGAGAACGAATAATCCTTTTAGCCCAAATCCGCCTCGGCGTAGAAGATAAGTCGTGATCATCCGGGCAGTTCGGCCATTCCCGTCCATATACGGATGGATCGTTAGAAACTGCCACATGAAAATCCCTGCTTTGATTGGAACAGGAACCGAGTAAGATTCCGGTGAGTTAATCCAGGCAACCAAATCCTCCATTAATACAGGGACGTCTTTCCATTCCGGGGGCAGATAAAATCCGGAAGCATTACGGCTACCTACTTGGTTTTGCTCTTCGCGATATTCACTAACGCGTGGTCTTCGGCCGTGCAATATTTTGATAATGGCATGCAGCTTCTTTATAAACTCTTCTGTGACTGGGAGGTGCCTTCTTTCGGCTTCATCCAAGTATTCCAAAGCTTTCATCAAGTTATAAACTTCCTGCTCTTCATTGTCACTGCTGGTTTGGTACAATACCTTTCGTTTCGTTGCCTCGTCGAGCGTATTTCCCTCAATTTTTGTTGAAAGAATGACCGTCTTTTCCATAGATTCTTTCTTGAGCAGGTCCAAAATTGATGCGGGCAATGGAAGCAAATCCACTACGGCACTGGCGCGCTGTATATCCATCAGTCTGCGGGCAATGGTATCCGTTATTGAATATTTGGGTGTGAACATAAAATCACCTTCCTCAATAATTACATTATACCATTGCCGCTATTTTGCCGCAAAGTGATATTTCATTAAGCAGTGCGACCTTTTCTATTCAGTTTTTTCTTTGAGGATCAAGTCGATCCATTCCTTATGTTCACGCCAACCATTTAACACACGAATGCCCTGGTATGCAAGCTTTTTTACCCATTCCGTTTCCGAACGAAGGGAATCAGCGTTTGTTGGCTGTGTATCAACGACCAGGAATTCCGGTTCGAGACCATCCTTCCGAATACTTGCAATCCTTTTTTTATAGGCTCTGTTTTTATTAGAATCACGCAAGTGGCCGACTTTCCTATGTTCAACATCACGAGTTTGTCCGACGTAAAATGGTGTCTGGGTTCGAGGATCAATAATAAGATAAGTATAGTAAGGCCCTGGTTCTTCATCTGTTTCGATAGACTGAATTTCCAAGGAAATCTCTGATTGATCAAAATGGTAGGTAGGACTTCTTGTCTCTGGGGACATCTGCTGCCACCATATCTCTGCTAGCTCTAACTTCGAAAATGATTTATAGACGGCGCCTCTATACCCTTCAACGTTTTGTTTGGCCCCCCCATCCCATTTGTTAAAAATCCCTGGTTGGAGCCCTTTAACTACCACGTAGAATTTTGTTTTCACGGAATTCCCTCCCCAAAGGTCTTCGTTCCATTTCTCTTCAGCTTTTCTCCATAAAAACGCGGGTTAGCTTCACAGGATTTTTGCTCTCCGACCGCTGCTCTGGATGATTGGGAGCAAGTAGTACTTCCAGCAATTGCTGATGTCCCCAAACGCCTCCCACATCTTCCTGAGGACAGCTGCGAGCTCCATCCAGACACAACACAAGGGTATAGGATCGGAAGCTATAGATGTGTCTAGGCCGCAAAACTTTACCAAATATATAATTCCAACTCTTCGACAATATCCTGTGTAATTTTGGCTAATACTTTTTTATCCTGGTTTTCATGTCCTACGTAGTTGGACGTAATCATTTGGATCACATCTTCACGGCTAGAAAAGAGCAGGCCTCTATACCGATCATACAATTCATCAACTTGTGATTCAGAATAAACGACCTTTTTCTTAATCAAATCGAGCACATGATCTTTGTGATGATTATATAACTCCTTGATTTTGAATACCTGAAGGTTATTTTTAACTTTCTGCTTCAGTACAGGATCTGTGCATGTGTCTCGTATGACGATTTCAAATTCTTCGCCTTTGCCAAACAAATAATCAATCTGGGATGTATCTCCCGGTTTTAATTTGCTTTTGTCAGCCATGTCGATTCCGAATTTGAAATATTGGCCGAACTCATCTACATAGGGATGTAAATGCGTGTCTATTGTGAAATCATCGGTTCCTTTGAGATCGGAATTGCATATGCTGCAACAGGGAATCAGATTGTATAAGGATGTTGCCAGATATGGATACGTCGCTTTGTCATAGAAATGGTCGAGCCGCGCACGTGTCTTCCCTTTGTTGGCCGGGTCGTCGCTGATGACCATAAACGTATATTGGCGATTGCAGTAAGGGCAAACGTTTACATTTAACTTGGAAACCAGTTGATAGGCCCCCCATTTTGCTGGCGGATAGCTCGTAACAAAAGTCTTATAATTGAATATTTTAATTAATTCCTTGCATAGTGCGGTTTTTCTAGAGGGTTCATCTTCGAATGTTATTCCATATGTCCCCTTGATTTCCTTCGCGATTCGATCTAACCCCTGTGGTTTACCGATTAGGATTTCGTCGATATGATCTCGAATATAGGTGTAAAAAGGCTTGTTTCGAGCGTATCTGGCTCCAATCTTCTTATCCAACTTGCGTGTAATTTTTGTTTTAAAATGTTTCAGATGCTCACTCTCAACTTCCGCCATATTGACCAGATTATCCGCATTAATTAAAATCATTACTTTTCCCTCGTTTCAACTCCTCAATCTCGATTTGCATCTTTTTGATCGTTTCGAGGAGCTGCCTGTTAACTTGAGTATTGTCCGCATACTCTTGAATCTTATTTTTCAACATACTGGATATTTTCGTTCGCAGCACAGATTCCCCGATTTGCCCAATCAGGGATTCAAGTTCCGTCCGTCGTTTAAACAATTCTGGGGACGGGGTTTCGTTGATCGTGTTGATGAGCGATAATAAAACTTGATTCGCAAATTCACCAATAAGCCCGGTCTTTATAAAAAAGGCATCAGCAAATAACGTATGAATGTTAGCGGCAAAAGTTTGTTTGGTTTCCTGCAGCCCGTCAATGACCCGGCATCCATTCTCCCCTTTATCAATAAAAATCAGGTTAGACTTGGGCAAATCGGAAATGATGATGGGTGAATTGGAAGTAAGAATGATTTGAATATTCCGATTGGTATAGACAGATGGTAAATAACGAATCAAATTGTATAAAAAGTTCTTTTGCCATTCAGGGTGTAAATATAGTTCGCCTTCATCAATAAGAATCAATACATTTTTCTGAAGCTGCATATTGCTTGCGATCTGTTGATGGTCCGTTAAGGCATAAAATCTTGCATAGCAGCTTAAAAATGCTTTTTGCCCCGAGCTTAAATCTCCCCAGTCAAAATCAAGAAACGGCGTAAAGCGTGCCGCTTCCAAATGTAAATCTAGTAATTTCTTCAAAGAAGATTCGGATTCGTTTTCCGAACCGTCCAGTGGAATGATAAAAGAGTAATCGACAGGGCTGACGGTATCCTTGGTTATATGTACTTCAAAAAAATCAATTAATTGTTTGATGCAATCAAGCCAACGGCAAAGTGAATCGTGACTGTATTTATCATGTTTAACCATCTGAATCATCATTTGGAGAATAAGAATTAATTTTTTATGTAAACTCACCTTTTCATCGAATGCATACTCTAAAGTAATGTTATCAAATATGAGTGCCCACTTCATTTTTTGTAGTTCATGAAAGAATGTATTCATGAGCGAACCCCAAAAGTGTTTCTTTACTTTATCGATCCAATGTTGTTCTGAATTTGAATTCACTAAATCTCTTATGAAGTGCTCAAGTTTAAAAAGATTTCTTTTCCTTTTGTTCTTCGAATCTACAGCCTGAAACTCGAAACGAGTGGGCCGTGCGGTTACAATCACACGTTCTGGGAGTTTGATAGGTAAATCCTGCATTTCATATCGGTTACTATAGATAAAATGAAGTTGTTTTCGAATTTCCTCCCGCCGATACAATTCCGTTTCGCTAATTAAAAAGTTCTCATCCATTTCTACGATGTCACGTTTATATTGCTTCACTAAGTAATTCGTGGAAATATTACGCATCCCCGCCCATTCGCGTTCTTGTCGGGCGTCGAAGATGTTGGAATAAAATACAACCGTTGTGTCGCTTATGACAGAAGTAAACAACGGAAGCATTTTATCTGCTTTTTCCTCATAATAATAGGGTTCTTCGAAATCAAAGTCATAAAAGTTACCTTTTTCAATCCCTAGGTCGGAATGAACAAAAATTATTCCCTTCCCCTTCTCATCTCGCATAATGACGATTGCTTTAACTAAAAGTCCTCCTGCCCCCTCGACAAGGTTCTCCTTTATGTATTCCAAAATGGTTGTTTTGCCGGCACCATTTTTACCGATTATGCCTGTCACGTTCACGATCTTACCATGCTCAGGGTCGCGTTCTTTACCTATTTGAAAGAATTGGGGCAGATACTGATCATTTCTCTCAACCCGTAGTTCCTTTGAAGCCTTGTTATATCTAAAACGGAGCTCATTACTGAAATTAAGCTGTTGTTCTTTAAATACACCTCTGTAGTTGTTTAAATAAATATATAATAGCTCCATTTCGCACCTCGTTATATGGAAAAATAATTATTGCCCAAAATGCAAGAATATTGTGAAGCAAAGTATGAATGCCATCAAAATCGAGAATAATTTCGGCCCGAGAATTGGCTTAACTCGGGTGAATATAGTGCAATAATACCATATTTTTCATGACCGGAAAATAAAAATAGGCAATTAGTACTTAGTGAATTTTATTACAAAAGTATGATTAGGAATGTTACTTTTTTACCAAACAAAAAAAGAGGCCCTTTGGCCTCTGAATCATGTCAAGGATACTTCCGGTTCGTCCACAAAGGTTTTTGTATGGCTTTTGCTAATCCGTTTTACTTTGGCTCTAAACTGAAGGAAGTAATTATGACGTTTGACTTTGCTCATATCATCTTGACGATGTGCGCGACAAGCCGAAGGTTATGCTCAATGAGCACGTTGCGCGAGTGTTGATTGCCTTGAGCCATCAGCTTCAAATGTTTGTCTTCTTCATCCTCTGCCAAGGGCTGGGGAAACGCGTTGTTTTTTACGTAGGAAACGAGCAAAGTAAGCTGTTTAATAAATAAAGCTACGGCACTGAACAATCCGGGCATTCCAGCCACCCCCTAAGGTGTTTGCCGATCAACGGTCTCAGAAGTCTTCGCGCAAAGATTAGTATTAGTGTATGTGGGCGAAAGCCCGGAAGTGCCTGTACACAAAAGTTTACATCCATTTCGCACGGCCGCAGCGTCGAAGCTACCGAAATCGTCCATACAAAAAAGACATTCCCTCGTAAGAGAGAATGCCTCTATGTTGATGTGTAAACGCCGTTCAGGAACTTGAGGAAGTTTCATTCATTTCACGAGTTTACGGCGTATGCCCATCACTACCGCCTGGGTGCGGTCCTCTACGCCCAGCTTCTGAATGATATTGTGGATGTGAGTTTTAATGGTGCCTTCCGAGACATGAAGGATACCGGCCAGTTCATGATTTCGCCTGCCATAGGCGAGCAATTGCAAAACTTCTAGCTCCCGATCGGTTAGCGGATTGGCAGGCAGTTTGTCATAGGCTGCCGTTTCTTCCAAATTCGGATTCAGAATTTGAGTGAAGGCTTGCTTCGCAGTCGTCGTGTTGTAAATCATGGCCCCCCGATCCATGGCGCGAATGCCTTCGAGCAATGCTTCCGTTTCGGTATCCTTCAACAAATAGCCAACAGCCCCGGCGCGAATACCGTTAAAAACATATTCCTGTACGTCGAACGTTGTAAGGAGGACGACTTTAACGCCGGGCAACGATTGGACAATCTCTTTAGTTGCCGAGATGCCGTCTGAACCGGGCATTTGTATGTCCAAAATGACCACATCGGGAGTGGTGCGCAAGGCGGCGGCCACCGCTTCATCACCGTCCGCCGCTTCTCCCACAACTTGCATGTCGGGCTGGCTATCGATAATATAACGCAACCCTTTGCGAACAAAGGGCTGATCGTCGGCAAGCACGATACGAATGGATTTCATAATCTCATCTCCTTGTCACCGGCCTTTTTAGGTCAACGGTATGACCGCTTCAACCTTCAGACCTTGCGGCGTATTGAAAGAAAACGAACAATGCCCGTTTACGGATTCGCATCGTTCCTTCATTCCACTGAGGCCGAAGCCGCTCTCCAGAGGCTTTTTTCCATTATAGGCTCCATTGTCGGCAACCGTGAGTCGGACACGCCCACCTGCCTCCTCGACCGTCACGGTAGCGTGATCAGCATCGGCATGCCGCAATATATTCGTAAGGGATTCCTGCAATATGCGATAAAGAACGGTGCTGCGCTCCAACGTCCATTCCGAAATATTGCCGCACTGAAAAAATTCGATCTGGAGCTTCGAGTTGGATTGTGTTTGCGATACGAGTCCTTTCAACGCAATAATGCCGAGCCCTTTCTCGTCATCCGACCACTCCCGAACGGCCGTTCTGATTTCCTCCATCCCTTTTCGCGCTACCTTTAGAAGTTCCTCGACGCTTTCCTCCGCAGCTGCCGGTTCTTTGCCAAAAATAAGCTTTAGCGCTTGCAGTTGGACGATCAGAGAAGTCATGTGATGCCCGAGACCGTCATGAATATCTCGTGCCAGCCTTGTCCTTTCCGAAATCGCTGCATATCGCATGGAATGGACCGCGGCTTCTTGAAGCTCGGCATGCGCTTGTTTCAACTCTGCAAGCTGCCTCTCATTCTCCTGGTTGGCTGCCTTCAGCAACGTCAGACTGCGGATTGAAATATAAACGCCGATTAAGGCCAGTATGTCCCCGTAAGATATTTTATCGGTACAGGACAGAAGAACGATTACAACGCCGGTTAAAACAGCAAGAGAAGTCGTGACCCGGCTCCAAGCCGGTTGTGCTCTTGCCAGAAGAAAAACAAGCGGCCATAGCAAAAAATTGTCGGGATATCCTGTATGCAACCCGCGTACCGTAACCGCCGCAGCAATCAATATGGCGGTAACCAGGATGTATCGGGATGCATTCCATGACGACGGATTCGACCAAAGCATCCAGACGTAAACCGCAACAATGCCCGTGCTTATCCCAAAAACTTGGAATCCATAGAAAAAGACATGATTATAAACCAAGAGCAACAAGGCGAGGGTACTGATGACATGGCTGACGTTCTGATCGATCATTTGAAAAAATGATTTTTCCATACGGACATTCCTTCGCATGCTATGATTTATTTATTTTATCACATGAGGACGACACCTAACCTCCATCGATCGATATAGACGAACGTCGTAAATCAACCTTAGATAGATGAAGGGAAAAGCAGCATGTGATACCGTTGGTGAGGAGAACAACCTGATCAGGTTCTTGACAAATAGAATGAAAGGAATAGTGATATGGGGACGCATCAGATTGGGAATTTAGCCAGCGTGATCGAAGGAGGGCTCAGCTCCTTGTTACATGGGCCCATGCTAGCATTGGTCATTATTGCTGTTGTCGTTTATGTAGTGATTAGGAAATTGATGCCCAAAAAAGTAGATCGTGGAGATATTTTGGTTCTTCCGATCCTTGCCGGTTACAAGGCGTTCACCAGCTTGCCCAAAGACATGACCATCCTGATGAACACGGAGTTATTTCTAGTGTGCATCGTCTCCATTGTAATTGGGGTATGGCAAGGAATAAGCACACAGGTTTACAGCAAACAAGGGATTCTTTATTCCAAAAGTGGACCTTCATATATCATAGCCTGGATATGCTACCTTGCCGCTAGAATACTGATTAAACTGATTTTTGAAGGCAGTTTAACAGGCGGCGGAGACTGGCTGACGTGGGCGGGAATAGCACTTTCATCCGGGGCTATGAGCGGGATATTGTATCTTCGTTATCCGGAAATCGGAAAAGTCATCGCGAGGAGCGGGGAGCGTAAGTAAGGTCTAAATCACGCTTATTGTCCGATAGCCATTTTAAGAAATCAAATGGAAGTAGCAGTGTTGATCACTTCTTGCATCGTTTTATTCCGATTTTTTTAAAAGCACTCTTAAAGATAAATATAAAGTCGAACTTAGAAGAGTTATCCCAACGACATTCCAAATTAGTTCCATAGAAACACCGCCCAATCTCAATTCATGAATCTATAATACTACTATTGGAATTATTTGTCGAATTAAATAGGCATTTTAGACCAATTACGACTGATGCAGGTCAAGCGCGTACTAAAAAAGGGAATGCAGATGCTGGTAACATCTACACTCCCACACACAATAGCCGCGTTTAAGAGCGGTGGCTTCAAAGGTATATCGTTAGAAAATAGGTCGCATCCCTCTGCTAACAGGGCGGCCTATTTCTTTTTTGTTAAGGTACAGGAACGACTGCCCTTGAACACTCCCGCCACCTGCG
>NZ_JNVM01000003.1 GCF_000722545.1 Paenibacillus tyrphae | reverse complement strand
GCGCAAGCAGCGGCGCAGCCGGTGCAAGTGCCGCAAGAGGGCGGCAACTTGATCGGGCGCCTTATGAAAACGCTTGGCATCGAGCATGAGCATCAGGCGATGAAGTTGCTGGAGCGGACCATGCCGGATGCTCCGCAGTCGGGATTGTCCCACGCATCAGCCGGTGTGCAAGCCGACTTTGCCAAATCGGCAGACACGCTCAAAAGCCTGCTGATGCAGCTGTCGCAGGCTTCCGATGCTCCGCAAGGCTTAAAGGACGCGGCCCAGCAGGCGGTGCAGCAAATTACCGGACAGCAGCTCATGTTAAGCGCCGACCGGAATGCGATGCTTTCCCATCTCACGCTGTTTGTGCCGATCATGCATGCCGGCGGCGAACAGACGGCTGCGGTCCATATTCAATCGCGCAAAGGCAAAAACGGCAGCCTGGACGCCAGCAACTGTCGGCTTGTGTTCGATTTGCGCATGAAAATGCTTGGAGATACCATGGTCGATGTGCAGGTCGTAAACGGCATTGTCAGCCTGCATGTTCATAACGATTTGCCTTTTACGCAGGAGCTGCTGGAAGCGCACAAAGAGGAGATTGCGGCCGGACTTGCGTCCATTGGCTATCAATTTATATCGATGAAATACAGCCCGTATCCGACGAAAGCCGTTCAGGAGGGCAACGAAGCCGTTTCGGCTTTTGCCGAGACTCTTAACCATCCCGGAGCCGGTCGGCTGCCGAACGCATACTCGCAAAAACCGTATAAGGGAATGGACATTCGGATATGAAGGAGAAACCAGTCGGGTTAAAAAAAGCGGTGGCCCTGAAGTACGCCCCCGAAATGTCGGATGCCCCGAAGGTGATCGCCAAAGGGAAGGGCAGAATCGCCGAGCAAATTATGGAGAAAGCCAAGGAAAGCGGCGTTCCGATTCAGGAAGACGCATCCCTGGTCGAAGTATTGTCCAAGCTTGACCTGGATCAAGAAATACCGCCGGAGCTTTATAAACTGGTCGCCGAGGTACTCAGTTATATTTACCGTTCGGATCAACGAGCCAAGGAATGGAGGAGCGATGTCCGATGAAGGAAACCCGGCTGAGCCGCAAGGAGCTTGGAGCCCTCGGCGAAGTGGCGGCGGCCGATCATTTGCAGGAGCAAGGATTGAAGCTCCGCGCCCGAAACTGGCGCTGCCGGACCGGCGAAATCGACTTGATTGCCGAGGATCACGAGATTTTGGTTTTTATCGAGGTACGGACCCGCAGTATAGGCGGGACCTTCGGCACGCCGCAGGAGTCGGTCAATGCGCGCAAGCAGCGGCAGGTGATGGAGACCGCTCAAGTATACATGCATATGCAGCGGCTCCAGGACAAGCAGGTCCGTTTTGACGTGATCTCGATCCAAACGGACCCGACGGGCGCTGTCCAGGAGCTTGAGTATATCCGCAACGCTTTTTAACCGAAAAGCGTATGCGGATTTATTTTTTTATCGAGCACCCGATACTGCAGCGCCTCGGCCACATGATCAACTCCAATCTCGGAGTGCCCCTCCAGATCGGCGATCGTGCGCGAGATTTTCAAAATCCGGTCATGTGCGCGCACGCTCAAACCGAGCGCTGCAAATGACCGCTCCAGCAGCTGCGCGGAGGGAGGGTCCAGTATCACATGCTCCCTCAGCTTTTTACCGTTAAGCTCGCTATTAAACATGATGCCTGACTCAGCGTATCGACGCTTTTGGATTTCGTGCGCCCGCTCCACGGCGGCGCGCATTTCGGCAGACGATAAAGGCAGCTGAGACCCGCGTAAGTCCTTATACTCGATTCTCGGCACTTCGACGTGCAGATCGATCCGGTCCAAGAGCGGCCCGGAAATTTTTGCGCGATAATGCGATATTTTAAGCGGACTGTATACACAGCCTTGCTGACCGCTCGCCGCCCCCCAATACCCGCAAGGACACGGATTCATCGAGGCCGCGAGCAGGAAGTGCGCTGAGAACCGGTAAACGGCCCGCGCGCGGCTGATGGTCACGAACCGGTCCTCCATCGGTTGGCGCAGCACTTCCAAGGCGACCCGGGAAAACTCCGGAAGCTCGTCCAGAAAAAGCACCCCGCGATGTGCCAAGCTTACTTCTCCGGGCTTGGGAATGCCTCCGCCTCCCACAAGGCCTCCAGCGGAAATCGTATGGTGAGGCATCCGAAACGGTCGCTCGCGGATGAGCTGCCGCCGGTCGGCGAATTTTCCAGAAGCGCTGTAAATTTTCGTGACGTCCAGCGACTCGGAATCGCTCATGGGCGGCAAAATGGTAGGGAGTCTTTTGGCCAGCATCGTCTTGCCGGTCCCCGGAGGACCGATAAGTATGAAATTGTGCATGCCGGCCGCGCTGATCATGAGCGCCCGTTTGACATGGAGCTGTCCGCTGACGTCCGCATAATCCTCCTCCGATTTTCTTGTTTCCCGAGACGCAGCCGTTTTAGAACCGGACAATAACCCGCTTCCTGCCAGAGATTCCATCGGTCCGGCATTCAATTCCTCGGCTCCGCCGGCAACAGCCGCTTCGGCATTCCCCTCAGACCGCCGAAACTGACCCAAATGCTGAACGCAACGAATTTCGCACCCTCCGATCCAAGCGGCTTCCTCCGCATTTTCCGTCGGCACGATAACACGCGCTATTCCGTGCTCCCGGGCCGTTGCGATCATCGATAAGACGCCGGGGACCGACCGGACGGAACCGTCCAACGCAAGCTCACCGATAATCAACGTATCATGTAACGCTTCGTCCGGCAGTTGTCCGCTCGTCTTGAGAATGCCGAGAGCGATGGCCAAGTCGAAGGCCGAGCCTTCTTTGCGTAAATCCGCCGGCGCCAGATTCACCGTAATCCGCTGCAAGGGAAATGTAAAACCGCAATTTTTGATCGCGGCCCGGACGCGCTCCATCGATTCTTTGATGGCCACGTCGGGCAGCCCGACGATCATCATCTGCGGCAAACCGTTGCTCAGATCCACCTCGACTTCGACCAGCTTTCCGTCCACGCCATGCAGACAAGCGCTTACCACTTTCCCATACATAAATAAACACACCTCTCCCCATGTCGATTCATGGCGAAAGGTGCTTCCTTATCTGCCGTATTAACTTACCTGTATTGTAATATGTACCCTCGTCGAGCGCAACCGAATCGTACCGGTTCAGGACGGTTTCGGATAAAAAATCAACAATTGGCAAAAATACTCGTTGAGGTGATCATGAGATGCAGGAAAAACCTTACTTTTGTCCGAACTGCCGTTCCAACCGGGTCAAATTCAGTATGATCTCGAGCTTTTCCCAATCTTTTCTCAAGGATGCGATTTCCGGAACCGTCCAAGAGGTGACCGAACCGCAGCGCATCGACGAAACCGAACCGACCATTCAATGCATGGTATGCAGCTTTACCGGAAACGAAATGCGTTTTGTAAAGCAAGCGGAGCGGGAGCCTCGGGCGGGGACGCCGATCAACCCGACTTATTATTAGCAGGAATTGCGCGCGGCGCATCTATTTTGGTACGTAGAGTATCAGGTAGATGCGCTTTTTACATATTTCGCAGCCGCGCATGGTTAATTTTCCAAATAACTATTCTTTTCGACGCTTATAAAAAAGATGTATCAAATATTTAACACAAAATATAAGGAAACCGCTCGAAAAAAGTGGTACAATGATAAAGGTTTGCCGTTAAGGACATGCTAATGTTTGGCAACCGGACGTTTATTAGCGAGTGGACTCGTCCCGAGCTTGGGAAGGGTCGATTCCATATAGTAAGTCATTACTGATAGGAGGATTTTGCTAAATGAATATCCATGAGTATCAAGGCAAAGCAGTGCTGAAACAGTACGGGGTTGCCGTACCGGAAGGAAAAGTAGCTTTCACGGTAGACGAAGCGGTGGAAGCGGCGAAATCGCTGGGTACTCCCGTAGTTGTCGTAAAAGCGCAAATTCACGCCGGCGGCCGCGGTAAAGCGGGCGGTGTCAAAGTTGCCAAGAACCTCGACGAAGTTCGTACATACGCACAGGAAATCCTGGGTAAAGTCCTCGTTACGCATCAAACCGGTCCAGAAGGCAAAGAAGTAAAGCGCCTCCTGGTCGAGCAAGGCTGCGACATTAAGAAAGAATATTACATCGGTCTCGTGGTCGACCGCGCTACGGGCCGCGTCGTCATGATGGCTTCCGAAGAAGGCGGAACGGAGATCGAAGAAGTAGCCGCCCACACTCCGGAGAAAATCTTCAAAGAAGTAATCGATCCGGCTGTCGGTCTGCAAGCGTTTCAAGCGCGCAAGCTGGCTTATGCCATCAATATTCCGGGCGAGCTCGTAGGCAAAGCCGTGAAATTCATGACCGCTTTGTATACCGCTTTCGTCGAAAAAGATTGCTCCATCGCCGAAATCAACCCGCTCGTCGTTACGGGTGACGGTAACGTTATGGCGCTTGACGCGAAGCTGAACTTCGACTCCAACGCGCTGTTCCGTCATAAAGACATCGTTGAGCTGCGCGACTTGGACGAAGAGGACGCAAAAGAAATCGAAGCTTCCAAATTCGACCTGAGCTACATCGCCCTCGACGGCAATATCGGCTGCATGGTTAACGGTGCAGGTCTGGCTATGGCGACGATGGATATCATCAAATACTATGGCGGCGAACCGGCCAACTTCCTCGATGTAGGGGGCGGTGCTACGAAAGAGAAAGTAACCGAAGCGTTCAAAATCATCCTGTCCGACGAGAATGTAAAAGGAATTTTCGTTAACATTTTCGGCGGCATTATGAAGTGCGACATTATCGCTGAAGGCGTTGTGGCTGCAGCGAAGGAACTGGGTCTGGACCGTCCGCTTGTCGTACGTCTGGAAGGCACGAACGTGGATCTCGGCAAAAAGATTTTGAACGAATCCGGTTTGAACATCGTAGCAGCCGATTCGATGGCCGACGGCGCGCAAAAAATCGTTGCGCTGGTGAAGTAATTTCTCTTTACGAAGCAGCACCTTTCTTCCATACTATTAGAGGATGTGAATTTTAACCATGTCTATTTTGGTTGATAAAAATACAAAGGTCATCACTCAGAACATGACAGGCAAGACAGGCATGTTCCATACGCTGGGCGGCCTGGAGTACGGTACGCAAATGGTAGCCGGCGCGGTTCCGGGCAAAGGCGGCACGAATGTTGATTTCACGCTGGAAAACGGTACGACTGTAACTCTTCCAGTTTACAACACCGTACTGGAAGCGAAAAATGCGACCGGTGCTACCGCTTCGGTTATTTACGTTCCGCCGGCTTTCGCTGCGGACTCGATCATGGAAGCCGTTGACGCCGAGCTTGATCTCGTCATCTGCATCACCGAAGGTATTCCGGTGCTGGATATGGTCAAAGTCAGCCGTTACATGGAAGGTAAAAAGACCCGTTTGATTGGGCCAAACTGCCCAGGCGTCATCACTCCGGGCGAGTGCAAAATCGGCATCATGCCGGGCTACATCCATACGCCGGGTCATGTCGGCGTCGTATCCCGAAGCGGAACGCTGACTTACGAAGCGGTTCATCAGCTGACGACTCGTGGCATCGGCCAATCGTCTGCCGTAGGAATCGGCGGCGACCCGGTTAAAGGCTCCGAGTTCATCGATATCCTGAAGCTGTTCAACGAAGATCCGGATACCTATGCTGTCATCATGATCGGTGAAATCGGCGGTTCCGCGGAAGAAGAAGCGGCAGAGTGGATTGCGGCGAACATGAAGAAGCCGGTTGTCGGCTTCATTGGCGGTCAAACGGCGCCTCCAGGAAAACGGATGGGCCACGCTGGCGCCATCATTTCCGGCGGCAAAGGAACGGCAGCGGAGAAAGTCGCAACGATGGAACGCTGCGGTATCAAAGTAGCGCCGACACCTTCCGAAATGGGCTCCACTCTGGTGAGCGTATTGGAAGAAAAAGGCCTGCTCGAAAAGTGCATCACCAAGAAGTAAGCAGCCTTTCGCATCAATAACGAGATGGCAAGCAGCCTCTCAAATCCGTATGAGGTACGGGTTTGAGAGGCTTTTTTGATTTTTGGCTATACCTTACAAATGAAGAAAGTTGTTTCTGACCAAAGGAGTGAGCTATACTATATGGACAACCGAAGCATGCTATTTGCCTTGCATCATATGGAAGGTGTCGGTTCCAAGACGATTGGCCGGCTGGTGCGGCAGTTTCCGCAGTTATGCGATATCATTTCGCTCAGCTATGCCGATTGGCTTGATTTTGGCCTGACCCCGGTCCGGGCCGAACAAATGGTTAGAGGACTCGGCCATGTAACCGAAGCTCAACTGGACGCCAAGCGATCCCGTTACAAGGAGCTGCATATCGAATGGGTGGTCCTTGGGGATGACCGTTATCCGGCGATGCTTTTGGAGACGGCCGATCCGCCTTGGATTTTGTATTACCGGGGACAACTGGATATCGTAAACCGCCCGTGCATTGCCATGGTCGGCACGCGCACTCCGACCGCTTACGGAAAAATGACGGCCGAGCGTCTGGCCGAATCGTTATCTGCAGCAGGCGTATGCGTGGTAAGCGGGCTCGCCCGGGGAATTGACAGCGCCGCCCACGAAGGAGCTTTACGCAGCCACGGGAGCACAGTAGCCGTGCTGGGCTGCAGTATCGAGACGGTGTATCCGCCCGAAAACAAAGCTTTATACCGTAAAATTTCCGAATGCGGGCTGCTTCTTTCCGAATATCCGCTCGGCACTAGGCCGCATCCCGGCTTGTTTCCGCAGCGCAATCGCATTATTGCCGGCCTGAGCCTCGGAGTTGTTGTGGTTGAAGCGGCGCTAAAAAGCGGCTCCCTGATCACGGTGGACCAGGCGCTGGAAGCTTCGCGCGATGTATATGCCGTTCCTGGCCCGATCTCCTCTCCCAAGAGCGAAGGCACGCTATCTCTCTTGAAGCAGGGCGCCAAGCTGGTAACCGGAGCGGCAGATATCTTGGAGGAATACGCAGGCCGGATATCCTTGGATCAAAAGGCATACATTATGAATACAACGGAAGCGAAGCCTGTCCTGTCTGAAGACGAGCAAAAAATAGTTGACATGCTTCAGTTCCGACCGCTTACGATCGACGAATTGCTTTCGCAAAGCCAATTTACCTTTGGACATTTGCATTCAGTTCTGATAAATTTACTAATGACGCGCAGGATCGTCGAACTACCGGGTTCGGTATACGCCGTACCTTGATGGTCATACATATTTCCATTGTCGAAGGGGGCAAGACCCTATGGCCGATTCGTTAGTCATTGTGGAGTCACCCGCAAAAGCCAAAACGATCAGCAAATATTTAGGAAGCAAATATATTGTAAAAGCATCGATGGGGCATATTCGGGATTTGCCGAAGAGCCAGATCGGAGTTGAAGTCCAGAAAAACTTTGAACCGAAATATATTACGATCCGGGGCAAAGGCTCCGTGCTCAAAGAGCTTAAAGACGCAAGCAAGCGTGTCAAAAAAGTATATCTCGCAGCTGACCCTGATCGCGAAGGCGAGGCGATTGCCTGGCACTTGGCTCATTATCTTGAGCTCTCCGATCAGGACGCGTGCCGTGTCGTATTCAACGAGATCACGAAGCAGGCGGTCAAAGATGCTTTCAAGACCCCCCGCAAAATCAATCAGGATCTGGTGAACGCGCAGCAGGCCCGGCGCATCTTGGACCGGTTGGTAGGCTACAAAATCAGCCCGCTGCTTTGGAAGAAGGTTAAGAAAGGGCTATCCGCCGGCCGGGTGCAATCCGTGGCTGTAAAGCTGATCTATGACCGCGAGAATGAGATTAAAGCGTTCGTGCCCGAAGAGTATTGGTCCATTACGGCCAAATTGTCCTCGGGAAAAGCGGATTTTGAAGCGAAGTTTTACAGCGTAGACGGCGAAAAGAAAGAACTGAAGAACGAAGCGGAAGTGAACGCTGTCCTGGCTGCGCTACAGAAGGCCGATTTTATTGTAAGCGAAGTCAAGGAAAAGGAACGTCTCCGCAATCCGTCACCTCCTTTCATTACAAGCTCGCTTCAGCAGGAGGCGGCCCGGAAATTAAACTTTCGCGCGGCCAAGACGATGTCCGTTGCACAGCAATTATATGAAGGAATCGATCTCGGCAGCGAAGGTACGGTCGGTTTGATTACGTATATGCGTACCGATTCGACGCGGATTTCTCCTGTGGCCCAGGAAGAAGCGAAAGACTATATCGTGCAAAAATTCGGGGAGTCCTTTTATCCCGAGACGCCGCGCGTTTATTTGAAGAAAAATACGAACGCGCAGGATGCGCACGAAGCGATTCGTCCGAGCTCGGTGCTGCGCGAGCCGGATCAGATCAAAGAGCACTTGAGCCGCGATCAATATCGCCTCTACAAGCTTGTTTGGGAGCGCTTCGTTGCAAGCCAGATGGCTTCCGCGGTTCTGGATACGATGACTGTCGATTTAACGGCCGCCAACACGATTTTCCGGGCCGTCGGTTCGAAGGTGAAGTTCCACGGCTTTATGAAGGTGTATGTGGAAGGCAATGACGATGCTGCGGCTGATACAGGGGATGACGATAAGCTGCTCCCGCCTCTGAAAGAAGGGGACAAGGTAAAAAAGCAGCAGATCGATCCGAAGCAGCATTTTACGCAGCCTCCGCCGCGTTTTACGGAAGCCCGATTGGTTAAAGCATTGGAAGAAATGGGCATCGGACGTCCGAGCACCTATGCTCCGACCCTCGAAACGATCCAAAAGCGCGGTTATGTGGCTATAGAAGAAAAGAAATTTGTGCCGACCGAGCTCGGCGAGCTGGTTATTCAGCAGATGATCGAATTTTTTCCGGAAATTCTGGATGTGGATTTTACCGCTCACATGGAAGAGGGACTGGACCACATCGAGGAAGGGAAAGAAGATTGGGTTCGCGTGCTGAGCGAGTTTTACGAGTCGTTCGAGAAGCGGCTTGAAGTGGCCGAGGAAGAGATGGAGAAGGTCGAGATTCAGGACGAGGTTTCCGATGAGATTTGCGAGAAATGCGGCCGTCATTTCGTCTACAAGATGGGGCGCTTCGGCAAGTTTTTGGCCTGCTCCGGTTTCCCGGATTGCCGCAATACGAAGCCGATCGTCAAGGATACCGGCGTTACCTGTCCGAATTGCCACGAAGGAAAAATCATCGAACGCCGCAGCAAAAAAGGACGCATCTTCTACGGATGCGACCGCTATCCGGAATGCGATTTCGTCTCGTGGGATAAACCTGTGGGGCACCCGTGTCCGAAGTGCGGCGCGATGCTCGTCGAAAAACGAAACAAATCAGGAACGTTCATCCAATGCGTATCCTGCGACTTTAGAGAAGAAGCGAAAGAAGAGCAAGATCAGGACTAACTTGTCATTTGGCTTCATATAGGAGGAACGGAAGTTGACTGTCTTACCGAAAGTGACTGTCATCGGCGCGGGCTTGGCTGGCAGCGAAGCTGCATGGCAAATCGCAAGCCAAGGCGTGCCGGTGGTTTTGTATGAAATGCGTCCCGTGAAAAAAACGCCTGCGCACATTTCCGATCAATTTGCCGAGCTCGTCTGCAGCAATTCGCTGCGGGCGAACGGATTGACGAACGCGGTGGGCGTATTAAAGGAAGAAATGCGTATCCTGAACTCGTTGATATTGCGTGCAGCCGACAAGCATGCCGTTCCGGCCGGCGGGGCGCTTGCCGTCGACCGGGACGGCTTCTCGGGCGAGGTGACGTCCTTGCTGCGCAATCATCCGCTGATCGAGGTGCGCAACGAGGAGCTGGAGTCGCTTCCCGAAGGAATTGTCGTCGTTGCGACCGGACCTCTGACCTCGCCAGCGCTTTCCAAGCATTTGCAGGAGCTGACAGGCGAGGAGTACCTATACTTCTATGACGCGGCAGCGCCGATTGTAGAAAAAGAATCGATCGATATGAGCAAGGTTTACCTTGCCTCCCGTTATGATAAGGGCGAGGCGGCCTATTTGAACTGCCCGATGACCGAAGAGGAATTCACGGTATTCTATGAGGCCTTGATCTCTGCAGAAACGGCCCCGATGAAGGAGTTCGAGAAAGAGATTTATTTCGAAGGCTGTATGCCGATCGAAGTGATGGTGAAGCGCGGCCGGCAAACCGTCTTATTCGGCCCGATGAAGCCCGTTGGGCTGATCAATCCGCATACGGGCGAACTGCCTTACGCGGTCGTTCAGCTGCGACAGGATAACGCGGCGGGCACGCTTTATAATTTAGTAGGCTTTCAGACCCACTTGAAGTGGGGCGAACAGAAACGGGTCTTTTCCCTTATTCCCGGATTGGAAAACGCGGAGTTTGTCCGTTACGGCGTCATGCACCGCAATACGTTCATCAATTCGCCTAGGCTGCTGCGCCCTACGTACCAGTTCAGAGACCGGGATAGCCTATTCTTTGCGGGACAGATGACCGGCGTCGAAGGGTACGTCGAATCGGCCGCCTCGGGCCTCCTTGCTGGGATGAATGCGGCGCGCTACGCCAAAGGCGAAGAATTGGTCGTACTGCCTCCGGATACCGCTCTTGGCAGCATGGCGCAATACATCACGACGGCCGATTTCAAGCATTTTCAGCCGATGAACGCCAATTTCGGGCTGTTTGCGCCGCTTGACGAGAAGATCAAGAATAAGAAGCTGAAGTATGAAAAAATTGCCACGCGTGCAATTGAGAAAATTCAGAATTTTTCACAAAACCTATACAATTCGCCTTGTAAATAAAACATGTACTGTGTTACGATAGATCACGAATATAATCTCGCTCCGTCAGCACGGAGCCTTCGCCAAACTAAGCTTGAAACAGCTTAGTTTTCGTCTTGTAGACAACTAATTTATGCAGCATCTGCGAAGTTCCGGAAGCCCGCAGCAAGTGCGGTTGTGGGCGGAAAAGCGCTTAATCCGAAGCTTTTCTTTACAATGAGGAGGAATATCGGGCCCATGGAGCAATTTCACGCCACGACGATTTTTGCCGTTCGCCATCAGGGCAAGGGTGCTATTGCAGGGGACGGACAAGTGACCTTCGGCAACAGCATGGTCATGAAAAGTCAAGCCAAAAAAGTGAGAAGATTGTATCGCGGCAACGTCATAGCCGGGTTTGCCGGTTCGGTCGCCGATGCGATTACATTATTCGAGAAGTTCGAGGCGAAGCTGGAAGAGCATCACGGCAATTTGCAGCGCTCTGCCGTCGAACTGACCAAAGATTGGCGCCAGGATCGCGTGCTGCGCAGACTGGAAGCGATGATGATCGTGATGGACCGAAGCGGTCTGCTGCTTTTGTCCGGCAACGGGGAAATCATCGAGCCGGACGACGGCATCCTGGCGATCGGTTCCGGGGGCAGCTTTGCGCTCGCCGCCGGCCGGGCGCTGCACCGTTATGCGCCGCAGATGAGCGCGAAGGAAATCGCCCATGCCGCGCTTACAATGGCGGCCGAGATTTGCGTGTTCACGAATCATAATATCATTGTTGAAGAAATCGAATGATCCAGGAGGTTATGACGTTGAAGCAAATAGCCTTAACCCCCAGAGAAATCGTAGCCGAATTGGATAAGTATATCGTCGGACAGAAGCAGGCCAAGAAGTCCGTCGCTGTTGCGCTGCGTAACCGATACCGCCGAAGCCTGCTCGAAGAATCGCTCCGCGATGAGATTGCGCCGAAGAACCTGTTAATGATCGGGCCAACTGGCGTCGGCAAAACGGAAATCGCGCGCCGCATGGCTAAGCTGGTCAATGCGCCGTTTATCAAAGTCGAGGCGACCAAATTTACGGAAGTCGGATATGTCGGACGCGATGTCGAGTCGATGGTCCGGGACTTGGTGGAAACGTCGATCCGCATGGTAAAAGCAGAGAAAACCGATAAGCTTAAGGACCGTGCGGAGCAAATGGTTCACGACCGGATCGTATCCATCCTTGTACCTAGTCCTTCCAAGCACCGGGGTCAGCGCAATCCGCTGGAAATGCTGTTTGGCCAGCAGAACGCAGGCCATACGGATACGGAGCCGGAAACGGATTCGTCGATTGCGTCCCAAAGGCAGGAAGTTAAGGAGCGTCTTCTGCGCGGCGAGCTTGAGAACCAAGTGATCGAAATCGAGGTCGAGGATAGCTCTCCTTCGATGTTCGATATGCTGGCGGGGCAGGGCAACGATCAGGCGGGCATGAATATGCAGGAGCTGTTCGGAAGCCTGATGCCGAAGCGGACGAAAAAACGCAAGCTCCCGATCAAAGAAGCGCGCAAAGTGCTGCTTCAGGAGGAAGCCCAAAAGCTGCTGGATATGGACGAAGTGATCCAGGAAGCTGTCAAGCGAGCAGAGCAAGGGGGCATCATTTTCATCGACGAGATCGATAAGATATGCAGCTCCAGCCGCGGCAGCGGGCCGGATGTCTCACGTGAAGGTGTACAGCGGGACATTTTACCTATTGTCGAGGGATCGACCGTCATGACCAAATACGGCCCTGTAAAAACGGATTATATCCTGTTTGTGGCGGCAGGGGCATTCCATATCGCGAAACCATCGGATTTGATTCCCGAGCTTCAGGGGCGTTTTCCGATTCGGGTCGAGCTGAGCAGTTTATCGGAGCAGGACTTTGTGCTCATATTGAAAGAGCCGAAAAATGCGTTGACCAAACAATATACGGCACTGCTGGAAACGGAAGGGATCCGTGTCGAGTTTTCCGACGAAGCGATTCTGGAAATTGCCCGGATTGCCGCTGACGTCAATCAGAATACCGACAACATCGGCGCCCGCCGTTTGCATACCATTTTGGAGAAATTGCTGGAAGATTTGTCCTTCGAAGCGCCGGAAATTACGCTTGAGCAAATCGTAATCTCACCGGAGTATGTCAGGGAAAAGCTGTCCGGTATCGTGCAGAACCGGGATCTCAGCCAATACATTTTGTAATCGTCAACTTTGGAGGCAAGACTAATGACACTTTTGATGAAAACTAGAAGGCTGAATAAACTGCTGCAAAAGGAAGCGGGGAACCCGGTCAGCTTTATGGATATGGCCGCGGTGCTTAGCGATATTTTGCAGGCGGATATATTTGTCGTCAGTCGGAGAGGAAAGGTGCTGGGGAGCGCGTTCACAACCCCCGTATTCGAGGCTGGCGTGAACGAAAATTTGCTGCAGGAAAACCGGTTTCCGTCCGAATACAACCAGCTTTTGCTCAAGGTGGAGGAGACGTCCTCCAACCTGGAGGCAGGCAGCGAATTCGATATCTTTCAACAAATTTCGCATGATACAGGCTTTTACATGACGATTGTTCCGATTATCGGTGGCGGCGAGCGTTTGGGAACGCTTGTTCTCACAAAACGCAACGGCATGTTTATCGATGACGATTTAATTTTGGCGGAATATGGTTCTACTGTTGTGGCAATGGAGATTTTGCGCGAGAAAGCGGAGCAGATTGAGATCGAAGCCCGGGGGAAAGCGGTCGTTCAGGTGGCGGTCGGTTCGTTATCCTTCAGCGAGCTGGAAGCGGTCGAACATATATTCGAGCAGCTTGAAGGGTCGGAAGGCCTACTTGTGGCCAGCAAAATCGCGGATCGCGTAGGGATTACCCGTTCGGTGATTGTCAATGCCCTGCGCAAGCTGGAAAGCGCCGGTGTCATTGAAACGCGTTCGCTTGGCATGAAGGGAACATACATTCGCGTTTTAAACGATCAATTGATGGCTGGAATCCAAAGCGTGAAAGCGTAGTCAACATTCTCAAAAACGTGAAATATTTAACATTTAGGGCTCTATATGCAAATATAGGGCTTTTTTCATATTGTATTCACTTCCAAGATCTCTCAATATAGATGTAGTTCTCGTTTACTACATTTTACGACAATCCGTATTGTATTTTTTTTATGTTTAGATGTCGAAGGAAGGAGGATATTACGTTATCTTGTTGAATAACTAGATTCAGAATCCAGAATCATCCTTGGAAAGTGGGAGTCAACGTATGGATATTTTAAACAAACCCTCATTTCAAACGCTGGAGCGTGCCCTGGATGCCGCCGCACTTAGGCAAAAAGTGATTGCCGACAATGTGGCAAATGTCGACACGCCTTTTTTCAAACGGTCGGAAGTTCGTTTTGAAGAACTGCTGCAGCAGGAAATGAACGGAGCCGGGATTGAAGGGTATCGGACCGACCCGAGACATTTTTATATCGGCCGCCCGCCAAAACCGGAACCGCAAATCGTTCGTGACAACCAGTCCATGATTAACAACAACTTGAATAACGTCGATATCGATTACGAAATGGCGCTCATGGCCAAAAACCAGCTTCGATACAACGTAATGGTCCAGCAAGTCAGCGGCGAAATCAAAAAAATCAGAACTGCTATCGGCGGGAGAGTGTAACGGATGAGACTTACTAACGGATTTGACATCAGTTCTTCCGCGCTAACGGCGCAGCGCTTTCGGATGGACGTCATTTCGTCCAACATCGCCAATGCGGATTCGACAAGAGCGCGAATGGTAAACGGCAAATGGGTTCCGTATTCGCGCAAATTGGTGTCTTTCGAACCAAAACAGCAAAATTTCGCCGATTCGCTTGCCAATGCCATGTCCGGTAAAAATTCGGGAGCCGGGG
Source organism: Paenibacillus tyrphae (assembly GCF_000722545.1). Classification (GTDB taxonomy): domain Bacteria; phylum Bacillota; class Bacilli; order Paenibacillales; family NBRC-103111; genus Paenibacillus_G; species Paenibacillus_G tyrfis. The sequence goes on along the minus strand of NZ_JNVM01000003.1, from coordinate 178,758 downwards.
ACGGCGTACGGGTAACTCAAGTGATCCAAGATCCTTCTCCTTTTAGACAGCATTACGACCCGACGCATCCGGATGCGGACGAGAACGGCATGGTACTTTTGCCCAATGTGGACATTTTGAAAGAAATGGTCGATATGATCTCGGCTACCCGGTCCTACGAAGCGAACGTCACCGCACTGAACGCTTCCAAGGCTTTGGTCGGGAAAGCGTTGGAAATCGGGAAATAGTTAACGAAAAGGAGTAATAATCATGATCGAATCCCTGAAATTGCAGCAGCCGCAGCAGATTGCTGGCGCCGTTCAGCCTAAAATAACAAGCGCATCCGAAGCTACGGACCAATTCGGAAAATTTTTGAGCGACGCCATCGCCGATTTGAATGATAAGCAGTCCGCCGCCGATGTAATGAAAGGCCAGTTCGTCACAGGAGAACTCTCCGACGTGCATCAACTGATGATCGCCTCTGAAAAAGCGTCCTTGGGATTAGAGCTCACGGTTCAAGTGCGAAACAAAGTCATCGAGGCTTATCAAGAAATCATGAGAACGCAAATCTAATCTTCAAACGTACCTGACGAGGGTTTATCAGATGGGGTGAAACAGTGAACGAAAATGTGCTCCAATATTGGAACCGAACGAAGCAATATTGGAATCAATTCAGTAAAACGCAAAAGTGGACTGTTGTCGCAACTGTGATTTTAGTCATACTGACGGTGGGTATTATTAGTTATAATTTTTCTAAAACCGAGTACGCCTTGGCTTATACGAACTTGCAGCCAAGCGACGCAGCGGCCATCAAAGCGTACTTGGACGGCGCCAAAATCCCGTATCAGCTCAGCGAAGACGGAAAAAGCATCGGCGTTCCGCGCAGTCAAGTCGCCAGCGTCAAGCTTGCCGTCGAATCGCAAGGCTTGAACAAAAACGGCAACGTCGGCTATGGCGCCTTCAGCCAAAGCAGCACCTTCGGCACTACGGACAGAGAATTCGATGTCAAATATGTCAATGCCGTTCAAGGCGAGCTGCAGCAGCTCATCAACTCGAACAATGCGATCGCAAGCTCGAAAGTATTGATCAGCTTGCCACAGGAAAGCTTGTTCTTGCGGAAGGGGGAGCAACCGGAGAAAGCATCGGCCTCCGTCGTGCTTGATATCAAGCCGGGCTATACGCTTGATCAGGCCAAGGTCGATACGATGTACAACTTGGTTTCTCACAGCATTAAAGGGCTGCCGGTCGAGAACATTACGATTTCCGATCAAAACGGCGATCTGCTTGAGTACTCCAAAGCGAACGGCAAAGTGAACGGAGCTTCCAATCTCGCTTTGCAGCAGTTCGAAATCAACAACAAGTTCAGAAACGACGTGCAGCGCAACGTGCAGCAAATGCTCGGCTCCATTCTCGGCCGGGACAAAGTGATCGTAAGTGTGTTCTCTACGATGAACTTCGATCAGACGAAGCGCAAAGAACAACTGGTGACTGCGCCGAATACGGTAGACCAAACCGGGCTCGATATTTCCATCCAAGAGATCCAAAAGAACTATACGAGCGACGGCAGCGCAGGGACGTCCGGCGTACCGGGAACGGGCGCGACAGATGTGCCGGGATATCCAGGCAGCAGCAATAACGGAAAAACGAATTCCGAAGAGGTACAAAAAACGGTAAATCGGGAAGTCAACCGGATTACGAACGAAATTGAGATGACGCCCTACATAGTAAAAGATTTAACCATTAACGTTGGCATTGAACCACCCGATCCGCAAAATCCGAACTCGCTTACGCCAGAGACGGTGAATGAGATTCGGAATATGCTTGTCAACGTGGTGCGTGCAGGCTTGGCCGATAACAAGCCACAGATAACGGACGCAGAGCTAGCTAAAAAAGTAACGGTGTTTCCTCACACGTTCGCTAAAACGAATGAAACCCAGGGAACAAGCACGAATTCGATGCTGCTCTACGGTGCACTCGGCGGATTGGCTCTTGCATTGCTTGGCGGAGGCGCCTACTGGTTTATGCGCAGACGCAAGGCGCAGCAAGAGGAAGAAGAAGAAATTTTGGACGAGTCGCCACGGGTGGAATTCCCGACCATCGATATCGATAACTTGAACAATGAAAATCAAGTGCGCAAGCAGCTGGAACAGCTTGCCAAGAAAAAACCGGAAGAATTTGTTAATCTGCTTCGCACTTGGTTAGTAGACGAATAGAGGTGTGCAACACTTGGCTAAAGTACAGCAACCGGGTTTAACGGGGCGACAAAAAGCCGCAATTCTATTGATTAGTTTGGGTCCGGAAGTGTCCGCTCAAATTTTTAAACATCTGCGCGACGAAGAAATTGAGCAGCTCACTTTGGAAATAGCCAATGTCAGAAAAGTTGACAACGCCGAAAAAGAAGCGATCTTGGCAGAGTTCCATCAAATTTGCTTAGCCCAAGAATTCATATCGCAAGGCGGTATCACTTATGCGAAAGAGATTTTGGAGAAAGCGCTCGGATCTCAAAAAGCATTGGATATCATCAATCGGCTGACGGCGACGCTTCAAGTGAGACCTTTCGATTTTGCCCGGAAAGCCGATCCTGCTCAAATCTTGAACTTCATCCAGAATGAAAATTCGCAAACGATTGCTCTGGTTCTCGCGTACCTGCAGCCGGAGCAAGCCTCCATTATCCTGTCCTCGCTTCCGCAAGAGAAGCAGGCGGATGTGGCGAAACGGGTTGCTTTGATGGACAGCACGTCGCCGGAGGTCATCAGCCAAGTCGAGCGGGTGCTTGAGCAGAAGCTTTCCGCCACGGTTACGCAGGACTACACGAATGCCGGCGGGATTTCAGCCGTCGTTCAAATTTTGAACGGCGTCGACCGCGGGACAGAGCGTACGATCCTCGATTCGCTCGAGATTCAGGATCCTGAGCTTGCCGAGGAAATCAAGAAGCGGATGTTCGTATTCGAAGACATCGTCAACATCGACAACCGCTCGATCCAACGGATTATCCGCGACATCGAAAATGCCGACCTCCAACTGGCGCTTAAAGTGGCCAGCGAAGAAGTTCGGGAAGCCATTTTCAAAAACATGTCCAAGCGGATGGCCGAAACGTTCCGGGAAGAAATGGAATACATGGGTCCGGTTCGGCTGCGTGACGTCGAAGAAGCACAAACACGCATCGTAGCTACGATCAGGCGTTTGGAAGAAGCCGGTGAAATCATCATCGCCCGTGGCGGAGGAGATGATATTATTGTCTAATGTCATCAAATCGTTTCAATATGTAGCTAAGGAAGACAGCAAGCTTGTCGAGCTTCCGACTCCTCCCGTTCTTAAACAAGAACAGCTGCAAGACGGCGAACTGACGGAGGAACAACAGCTTGAGCTCGACAACCTGATGCAGATGAAGGACCAGATTCTTCAAGACGCCGAATCGTTTGCCGAAGAACAAGTACGCGCCGCCATGGATGAGGCCGCAGCCATCAGACAGCAGGCTCAAGCCGAGATTGAAGCTTGGTGGGACGAGCGCAGACAGTTGGATCAGGAAACGATCGAGCAAGCGATGGACCGGGGCTTCGAGCAAGGCTACCAGGAAGGGTTGGCCAGAGCCGAAGCGGAGCTTCGCCAGCAGTACGACAGCATGCTGCAGGAAGCGTCGCAAATCTTGGAACAATCGTATGTACTAAAGCAACAGATCATTCAAGAATCCGAACCGTTCTTAATCGAACTCAGCTGCTCGATTGCCGAGAAAATCGTCGACCGCCAGCTGACGCTGGAATCCGAATGGGTCATCGAACTGATCCAAAAGGTACTGTCGAGGCGAAGAGAAAAGGGAATTATTGCGCTTTGCGTATCGCCTTCTCAATTCTCCTATATACAAGACGCACGAGAAGAACTTTTGTTGCACTTAGATTCGCAAGCGGAGCTACAAATTATTCCGGATGCTTCGGTACAAGATCGCGGATGTGTCATTCGGTCCTCCTTCGGAAGCATCGACGCCCGCATCGACACGCAGCTGAACGAAATCAAGAATGCGCTTCGGCAAGTGGCGCTGCGAAGCGAGGGATCTTAGATCATGCAGGTGCCATCCGCGCAGAAATACATAGAGCATTTAAGTCAAGTCGACCCGGTGCGCGTAAACGGAAAAGTCACTCAGGTCATTGGATTAACGGTCGAATCGGAGGGACCAGATGCGAGCATCGGCGACGTATGCTACATCTATCCGTTCAAATCGAACCAGCCGCTCAAAGCGGAAGTTGTCGGCTTTAAGAACAACAAGGTTATTCTTATGCCGCTCGGCGAGCTTCATGCGATCGGTCCAGGCTGCGATGTAGTCGGAACCGGCAAGCCGCTGACGGTGCAGGTAGGGCACGAACTGCTCGGCAAAGTGCTGGACGGGCTCGGGCAACCGCTCGATGGAACGTTTTTACCGTCGCGCATGACCCAATATTCTACTAATAATATACCTAACAATCCGTTAAAACGGCCGCGCGTTCTAGACCCGATAAGCGTCGGTGTACGATGCATCGACGGCCTGCTGACGATAGGCAAGGGACAGCGCGTAGGTATTTTCGCCGGGTCCGGCGTCGGTAAAAGTACGCTGATGGGAATGGTCGCCCGCAACACGTCAGCCGATGTGAATGTAATTGCGCTAATCGGAGAACGCGGCAGAGAGGTACTCGATTTTATCGAACGCGATCTCGGTCCCGAAGGGCTGGCCCGTTCGGTTGTCATTGTCGCAACGTCGGATCAACCGGCGCTCATCCGGATCAAAGGTGCGCTGATCGCTACAACGATCGCCGAATTTTTTCGCGATCGCGGGATGAACGTGATGATGATGATGGACTCGGTGACCCGGTTTGCCATGGCACAGCGTGAGGTCGGCTTGGCGGTAGGCGAACCTCCTGCAACTCGCGGCTATACGCCTTCCGTTTTCGCAACGCTTCCTAAGCTGCTGGAGCGGTCGGGCACCGGACCTAAAGGTTCCATTACAGCCTTTTACACGGTCCTTGTCGACGGGGATGATATGAATGAGCCGATTGCGGATGCTGTACGGGGAATACTGGATGGTCATATCGTGTTGAACCGTAACATAGCCAACCGCGGGCACTACCCCGCTATCGACGTTCTTGCCAGCGTTAGCCGGGTGATGAAAGAAATTGTTCCTCACGAACAGCAGCTTGCAGCCGAGAATTTAAAAAGATTGTTATCTGTGTATAAAGATTCGGAGGATCTGATCAATATCGGGGCGTACCAGCGAGGATCAAATTCAGAAATTGATCAATCTCTCGATTCGATACAAGCGATATGGGATTATACGCGACAGCGCGTTACGGAGAAGCTGACATACGCGGAAGCGCAGGAAAGGCTAATTCGAGAATTTTACAGGGGATGAGAAGGAGCATGCGGTTTCGATACGCTTTTCAAAAAATCGTTGATTTGAAGATGAACGAGAAAACGCAAGCGGAATGGATGCTATCCGAAGCCATCGGTAAAATGCGTGCGGAGGAATCTTCTCTGGCCGAGCTGGAGAAAGCCAAGCACGAGATGCAAGAAGAGCTGCATAAGTCTTCCAGCCAAGTGACAACGGTATCCAACCTGCTCATGATGCAAAGTTACGTGAACCATATTGACGGTCGCATTCAGCTCAAGCATCGGGATGTGCAAGAAGCCAAAACGATCGTGCAGCTCAAACAGGATGATTTGACCGGTAAGATGATTGAAGAAAAAGTTTGGACGAAAGCGAAAGAAAGAGCGTTTCAGCATTTTTCCAGCGAGGTTTTGAAGAAAGAACAAAATCAGTTGGATGAAATGGCGACAAATCGTTTTAAACGGCTGTCGTAATTAATGAAAATGCGGGGAGGTGAGGAAGTGGCAAACACAGATACGGAGCAGTCCTCCTCTTACGGAGCTATGGAGCGGTTTTTAATATGGTTCCTTATCCCTTTTGTTTTTACAGCTGTACTGCTCGGCGTTCTGCTGACGATTTTCGATTATGATGTGATGAACAACGTCCTTCGGGCAGCCAATAAAATTCCTATCGTGAACAGCATCATCCCTGATCCGAAAACGAAGGAAACGGCAAACAAGCCGGATACGGCTCAACCGGCCGGGGCCGAGTCGTCCGCTCCGGCACAGGATAATGCGAATGCCGGCACGACGGCCAAGCTTCAGGAAATGGAGCAGGCGCTGAAAAAGGCGGAAGCCTCGCTGCAGCAGCGGGATGAGACGATAAAGGAATTGCAGCTCAAGAACAGTACATTGGAAGAAAGCGCAAAAAGCAAGACTTTGAGCGATGAGGAGTATGCGCATCAAATTCAACAGCTTGCTACCATGTATGCAAAGATGTCGCCGAGCAAATCAGCGCCGATTATGGAGAACTTAACCTCCAAAGAATTGGTTCTGGTACTTGGGATGATGAAGCCGGACGAGCGCGTCAAGGTGCTGGAGAAGATGGACCCGAAGAAGGCCGCTGACGCCTCGATTCTGCTGAAGGACCAAACGAACGTAAGGGATACGGAAATTGCAGCCCTGCAGGAACGCTTGAAAGAATTGGCGGCGCAGAGCAAGAAGCCTGCGGACAAGCTGAGCAAGGACGATTTGGGCAGCACGTTTTCGAATATGACGCCCAAAAGTGCGGCTACTGTCCTGATGGAAATGCAGAAATCGAATCCCGACAAAGTGATCTCCATCTTGAGCTCTATGGATAGCGGCGGGCGTTCCAGAATTTTGGCGGCTATATCGGATCAGTCCAAAGAAACCGCAGCGCTGATCTCGGCCCGATTGGTTCAATAATCACAATGGAAAGGAGGTGAAAAAAAGATGGAAATTTCGACACAAACTCCTGTGGCCGCATCTGCCGGGACATCCGCTGCCGGCTCAAATGCTTCGGCCAGTACGGGGAATGCAGCCGGAGGGACTGGATCCTTCTCGTCGGCTCTAAGCGGTATGATGACAGGGGATGCTTCCGGAGCGGGGGCTACCACTGCAGGAAACGCCGGCTTGTCGGCACTTGCTCAGTTGATCGCTCCTTTAATTGCCGCGCTTCCGCAGACGGCGGATCAGGAGCAGGCTCAAACGGCTCAACAAATCGACGGCTTGATCCAACTGCTCGACTCGGCTAAGGGCGAGGATGCGAACGCGCTGATGAACAATCCGGATTTGCAAGCTTGGTTGCTGCAGCTTCAAGCATTGTTGGCAGCACTTCCCTTGAATCAGCCGGAAAGCAATCAAGCGACTGCTCCAACAGGCGAAGGAAACAAACCGGAAGAGAGTGCAGATGCGCTTAATCCGCTGCTGTTTATTCCTTTGACGCCTGCCGTGGATACAACTGCGGAGACGAAGAACGATGAGCTTGGCGCGATTCAGCAGCCCAAAGCGCTGACGGCGCAGGAAGCCGCCGCATTGTTGAAACAGCTGAAAGACCTGGTAGCGGAAGGGAAAACAGATTCGAAGCTTCAGCAAACCGTGAAAGAATTGCCGGCTGTACTGATGTCTGCCGCGTCCAAATTAAGCGAGTTGCAAAAACCAAGCGCCGATCAACGCCGTGTTTCTTCTATTATACAGACCGCAGCGACAGCGGAAGCAGCTCCGTCTTCAGATGCCGGGAAGCTTGTTCAAGTGGTCTCCAGCCCAGTGCAAAAGCTCGAAGCGCTTACAGCCAAGGCAACGATGGTTCAGCTTCATCTGGACCCGCCGAAAGCAGACGAAGGGCCTTTGTTTGAACCGCTGAACGCGGGAATGATAGACGGAACGGAAGGTCAGCCGATGCCGCTGCACGAATACATCAAGCAGCAAGGCAATAATGCGCAGATAAAAGCGCCGGTAGTGCAGATGCAGGCAGCTACTTTTTCGGAGGACATGACGCAGTTTGTCGTTCGTTCCATATTCATGGGAACCTCGGCAGACGGGATGACCGAGGCTAAAATTTCGTTGTATCCTCAACATCTCGGACATGTCGAAGTTAAATTGACTATGCATAACGGACAGCTTATTGCCCAGTTCGTAGCGGACAGCTTGGCCGGTAAGGAAATGCTGGAGAGTCAGTTGTCGCAGCTCAGAACAACATTGCAAAGTCAGGGCATCCAAGTAGAGAAGCTCGAAGTAAGCCAAAGCCAGAACTACCAGTCCGGCATGTTCCAGGAAGGACGCCAGCAGCAGCAGTCCGGACAATCCTCCAAGCAGCAGAAAGCCGCCAGCGGCCGAATTGCCGCGATGGAAGACGAGCTGAAGGAAGAAGCGAAGACTTCAAGCACCGCAGGCAGTCTGGGAACCGGATCGATTGACGTTACGGCCTAAGTAAGCTTACACCGATGGAGCAGGGGGTGAAACCGTGCCCGATTCAAATGTCAGCACCAGGAATATATGGCCGTATTACGCCAAAGGAAATATTCAGAACGCCGGCAAAGCCGAGGACAAAGGGAAATTGGGACAAGACGAATTCCTTAAAATTCTCATGACCCAATTGCAAAACCAGGATCCGACGCAGCCGATGCAGGATAAAGAATTCATCGCTCAGATGGCTCAATTTACATCCGTCGAGCAGCTTACCAAGATGAGCTCGGAAATGAAAATGCTTCGGCAGTCGCTAGGATTTGCTTCCAGTTTGATTGGTAAAAAGGTTACCTACACCTATGTTGATAAAAACAACAAATCTATCGTCAAAACCGGAACTGTAGAGTCCATCCTCATGAAGAAGGACGAGCAGTACGCAAAAATTAACGGCGACGAAGTGAAGATGGATCAGATCAGCCAGATTTCCAATCCGGAGGTAACTCCATGACGGATCGAATAACGGTTGGTCGCCTGTTTCCGAATGCCGTGGCGCCGCAGCCCGTACGACGAACGGATCCGGAACCTAGGGTTCAGACAACCTCGTTCGATGCGATGCTGCAAAATCAGCTCGTGCGTTTCAGTCATCACGCGGAAGAACGTTTGCGGCAACGGGGCATACAGCTTGGGCCCGAACAGCTTGTCAAGCTTAACACCGCGATTGACAAAGCCGCGAGCAAAGGGGCAAAGGATTCGTTGATGCTGATCAACGATACCGCTCTGATCGTCAACATCAAGAACCGCACGGTAGTTACAGCCATGGACGGAGCATCGATGAAGGACAACGTATTTACCCAGATCGACTCAGCCATGATTATTTCGTAGCGATAGGCCGGCCCGAATTTCGGAGGCCGAGGTTGTGGACCGACTGAAACAACCGAAGAACGAATGTGTTATAGAACTTGCTGTAGCTAACGTTAATTACATCATCATTGGCAACTGCTTCCATCCATCGATGCGCAGTTGCAATATGGGAGGATAACTACGATGTTAAGATCGCTTTATTCCGGCGTTTCGGGTATGAGAGGCTTTCAAACGAAGCTTGACGTCATCGGCAACAACATCGCAAACGTGAACACGTACGGCTTCAAAGCCGGGCGCGTAGCGTTCAAAGACATCATGAGCCAAAAGATTTCAGGCGTAACGGCCCCGACGGATACTGTGGGCGGCGTTAATGCCAAACAGATCGGACTTGGCGTGACGGTTGGCGCTATCGATACTCTCCACACACCCGGCAGCGCCCAAACGACGAATAAAATAACGGATTTGCGTATTGACGGGGACGGGTTCTTCCTTGTATCTCCGACTCCAGATGTAAACGGGCAGCCGCTCCTTACACGTGCCGGCAATTTTGATCTGGATGCCCAGCGTCGTCTCGTTACGGCGGACGGCATGTTCGTTCTGAATACTGCCGGTCAAGGTGTGCAGTTGGACGAAGCCGTTACCGCATTCTCGATTTCGCAGTCCGGCGAAATTATCGCCATCGGAGCTGACGGGGCTGCAACGCCGACCAATCAATTCATCGCTGTTGCCAAAGTAACGAATCCGGGCGGGTTGGAGAAAATTGGAGGAAACCTGTACCGGACGACGCCAAACTCGAATACGGAAGCAATCGACCCGAACGGGTCCACGGCAAACAACCCGACTACGGGAACAGGTGCTATCGTTTCCGGTCAGCTTGAAATGTCCAACGTAGATTTAACGTCCGAATTTACAGAAATGATCATCGCTCAGCGCGGTTTCCAGTCCAACTCGAGAATTATTACTACATCCGACGAAGTGCTTCAAGAAGTCGTCAGTCTGAAACGATAGTTTGCTTCAAGGGGGAGGAGCTCTCCCCCGACTTTATCCTTTCGGAGGTAACCGATGGTCCGCCTGACACGGCTTAATGGGAAAGCAATCGTTCTGAACGCGCTTTTGATCGAATCAATTGAAGAAACGCCGGACACGATGATCACGCTGGTGACCGGTAAAAAAATCATGGTGCTCGAGCCGGTGACGGAAGTAATGGACACCGTACACCGCTTTTTGCAAACCGTAGGTCTTGTCGGCGGTACGGTTAAGAGCCTGAATTCGGAGGGGTCGTAAGTTGTTTAAAAGCAGAATTTTCATAATGGTTGTTGCTATTCTTATTGCGATTACATTGATATTGACGGCTGCATTCGTCCTGTGGAACTATATGGATAAAGCTAATCAGAACCCTCAAGAGCAGGCGCAAAGTTCTGCCCGCGACGTAAAACAAGCCAAAAAGCTGACCCCGGATGAGGTCAAGCAAAATACAGTCATCATGAAAGACGTGCTTACCAATTTGGCCGGGGGCAATGGCAAATTCATTAAATTGAGCTTTGCCTTTGAACTGGAAAATAAGAAGGCCAAGGATGAGTTTGAGAAGCTGGACAGCCAAATGAAGGCCATTGTCATTCAAACGCTATCCGATATGACACCGGAGCAAGTATCGGGAAGCAAAGGCTTCGACAATCTCACTTCCGCCCTTATGAATAAAATGAACCCGCTTCTCCAATCGGGCAAAATGAATCAAATTTTGATTACGGATTTCGTACTCCAATAACTACATAAGCATGCTGCAGCAGTTCAAAGGAGGTGACGCTAATGGTTGATGTTCTTTCACAGAATGAGATTGACGCCCTGCTAGCGGCGCTTTCTTCAGGGGAAATGGATGCGGAGGAGCTTAAAAAGGAAGAAACGCAGAAAAAAATACGGGTTTACGATTTTAAACGAGCCGTGCGTTTCTCCAAGGATCATATCCGGAGCTTAACCCGAATTCATGAAAACTTTGCCCGGTATTTGACGACATATTTTTCCGCTCAGCTTAGAACCTTTGTCCAGATTAACGTAGTGCAGGTCGAACAGCTGCCTTATGACGAATTCATCCGGTCCATTCCGAAGATGACGATTCTGAACATTTTCGAAGCGGAGCCGCTGGAAGGCCGCATGGTGCTTGAGGTTCACCCGAACGTAGCCTTTGCGATGCTGGATCGGCTGTTAGGCGGATCGGGGACATCGCCAACGAAGATCAATGCATTGACCGAGATCGAGACCATTGTCATCGAACGGATTTTCAGCCGGGCCTTCGACAGTTTGCAGGAGGCTTGGAAGACGGTTATCGATTTATCTCCACGGCTGGAAGCGTTAGAAACGAATCCGCAGTTTATGCAAATCGTATCGCCTAACGAAACGATCGCGCTGATCTCGCTCAGCACCAAGATCGGCGACACGACCGGGATGATCAACCTGTGTATCCCGCATGTCGTCATCGAACCGATTATGCCGAGACTGTCGGTGCACCATTGGTTCGTTTCCCAGAAGAAAACAAGCGCGCCAGAGGAACTGACGGCTCTGCAGTCCAGACTGCATAAAGCGAAACTGCCGATTATCGCGGAACTGGGTTCTTCCCAAATTTCCGTAAGGGAGTTTTTGAACCTCAATGCCGGGGATGTCATTACGCTTGGCAAATCCGTGAATGAGCCGTTGGACATTCGCATAGGGGAAAAGTTGAAGTTTTACGGCAGTCCCGGAACGACGCGAGGCAAGCTGGCTGTCCAAATCAGCGAGATTGTCCAAGAAGAAGGAGTGGAAGAGAATGACGAATAACAAGGATTATTTGTCTCAAGAAGAGATCGATGCGCTATTGAAACAATCGGGCGATGGCGAATCCTCCGCTATTTCCGAGTTTGTTCCTCAAGTAGAAGATTATTTGTCTTCTTTGGAGCAAGATGCGCTTGGCGAAATCGGAAACATTACATTCGGTAGCGCGGCTACTGCACTTTCCACCCTGCTTGGCAAAAAGGTGGATATTACGACTCCGAAAGTATCCATCATCGCTCATTCTGAACTCGCCGACGAGTTTCCGAAGCCGCACGTGGCTGTCCATGTGAACTACGTCGACGGCTTTCACGGGATCAACCTTCTGGTGATCAAAACCCGGGATGCCCAGGTCATCGCCGATTTGATGATGGGCGGAGACGGAACGGGACAAACGGAAGAGCTCAGCGAAATTCATATCAGCGCGGTTCAGGAAGCGATGAACCAAATGATGGGCTCGTCCGCTACATCGATGTCGACGATCTTCAACCGGTTTGTCAATATCTCGCCACCGGGAATCGACATATTAAATTTAGCGTCAGGGGAAGGAACTGCCTCCCTGCCTCCAGAAGATGTATTTATCAAAATCTCTTTCCGACTGACGATCGGCGACCTGATTGATTCGACAATCATGCAGCTGCTGCCGGTCCCTTTCGCCAGAGAGATGGTGTCTACTTTAATGGGAGGTGGAGACGCAACAGAGGAACCTGCACTGGCGCCTGCACAATCCGCGCCCGTTTCCCAACCGACACCGGAGCAGCCAGCCTATGCCGCGCCAAGCGCCTACGGACAAGATCCTTATTCGCAGCCTCCGGCAGGGCATCAAGCACCGCCGCAGCACGGTTATCAGCAGCCGCCGATGGCTCCGCCTGCAGCACAAGCTTATCCACCGCAGCCGGCCAACTACGGTGTTCCGACGGCACGGGGAGTGAACGTCCAGCCGGCTCAATTCGCCAATTTCAGTCACCCGCAGCTGTCTCCTGCAGAAGATACGAACTTGAATCTGCTGCTCGATATCCCGCTTAAAGTGACGGTTGAACTGGGGCGTACGCATAAGGTCATAAAAGACATTCTCGAACTGTCTCAAGGATCGATCATCGAACTGGACAAGCTGGCCGGGGAACCTGTCGATATTTTAGTCAATAACAAATTGATCGCCAAAGGCGAAGTCGTCGTCATTGACGAAAACTTCGGTGTCCGCGTGACGGATATAGTGAATCAATGGGATCGGATTCAAAAATTACAATAAAAAACAACTAACAAGCTTACTTAAGCATCCTATAGGAGGAATGGTTACCCATGGCAAACCGTATTTTGATTGTAGACGACGCAGCATTTATGAGAATGATGATCCGCGATATTTTAACGAAAAACGGCTATGAAGTTGTCGGAGAAGCAAACGACGGCGCACAAGCGATTGAAAAATTTAAAGAGCTTCGCCCGGATCTGGTTACGATGGATATCACGATGCCGGAAATGGACGGTATCCATGCGCTTAAAGAAATTAAGAAGCTTGATGGAAATGCCAAGGTTATTATGTGCTCCGCTATGGGGCAGCAGGCTATGGTTATCGATGCGATCCAGGCAGGTGCCAAAGATTTCATTGTGAAGCCGTTCCAGGCGGACCGTGTTATTGAAGCTATTAAGAAAACCTTGGGATAATTTCAACCAAGGGTTAAACGATGGGTCTTGCGCAAATTGAAAGGAAAGTGAAATGTTGAGAAGACTCATAGCCAAGTTATTGTCCGGTGTAGCCATGGTTTGGATGCAAACAGCAGTATCGCCTGCTGCTGTTTGTTTCGCGGAATCGGAAAACCAGGCCCCTTCCGGGGCGGGAATGCTGGGAACACCGGACCGGCTTGTAACGGAAGGCAGTTCAGGGGGCACGTTCTGGATGATCTTCCAAGTCCTTTTTTTTCTTCTACTTATTATCGGAATTTTTCTGGTCATCGTGAAGATGATTTCGCAGAAAAATAAATTTTTATCCGGGCGGTCAATTCGATCCTTAGGCGGATTGCCGCTCGGACAAAATAAATCGATTCAAGTTGTCGAAATCGGCCGTTCGCTTTATATCGTTGGAGTAGGGGAGAACATTCAGCTGCTCGAAAAGATTGAGGACGAAACTGAGGTCGCTTTGATTACGGAACTGATGTCCTCCGGTCCGGCTTTTGCGGGCCCGGCTTTCGATTCTATCGGAGGCTGGCTCAAAAATCTTCGTAACAAGCCGGCAGTCGAAGAAGACATGGAAGTGACAGCTTCGTTCCAAGAGGTGTTTCACACGAAAATCCAGCATATGTCGGATCAGAAGAAACAAATGGAGCAGCTGCTCAAGCAAGACACTAATTCAGATCGGTTGAATGATAAATGATGAAATTCAATAAGAGGCTCATTTTCCTGCTGATTCTTCTTGTTCTGTGCGGTTCGTTCGCAAGCTCTGCCTATGCGGCCGATCCGATTCCCGGAATCAACATCGATATCGGGACATCCGACAACCCGCAGGGGGCTTCGAGCGCCGTTACTATCGTGCTGCTGATTACCATTCTCAGCATCGCTCCGGCCATTCTGATTCTGATGACCAGCTTTACCCGAATCGTCATCGTGCTTGGTTTTGTCCGGACGTCGCTCGGTACGCAGCAAATGCCGCCGAACCAAATGCTGATTGGTCTTGCGTTATTTCTGACCTTTTTCATCATGGCGCCAACGCTTGGGGACATCAATCAAACGGCTGTGCAGCCATATCTTAAGGGAGAGCTGACACAGACGGCAGCGTTGGAGAAAGCATCCGTTTCGATCAAGAAGTTCATGTTTCAGCATACCCGGGAGAAAGACTTGAAGCTGTTCTTGGACTACACCAAGGCGCCAAGGCCCAGCGGAGTGGAAGATACGCCGCTTACCTCACTTGTTCCCGCTTATGCGATTAGCGAGTTAAAGACGGCGTTTCAGATGGGCTTTATGATCTTTATTCCGTTTTTGGTCATTGATATGGTCATTGCCAGCACGCTGATGGCGATGGGGATGATGATGCTGCCGCCGGTAATGATTTCGTTGCCGTTCAAAATCTTGCTGTTCATTCTTGTGGACGGTTGGTATCTCGTCGTTCGTTCGCTTCTGCTCAGTTACAATACATAGACGGACCAGCCGGGAGGAGAGCGCATTGAGCTCGGAATTTGTAATCAGATTGGCCGGAGAAGCGGTATACACCACGCTTAAAGCCAGCGCCCCGATGATGGTGCTGGCGCTGACGGTCGGCTTGATCATCAGTGTGTTTCAAGCGACGACGCAAATCCAGGAGCAGACTCTTGCCTTTGTTCCGAAAATCGTCGTTGTGCTGCTTGCGATACTTATATTCGGTCCTTGGATACTGACGACGCTCGTTGATTTTACCTATAATCTGTTAAATAACCTGTATAAATACGTGGGATAGGTTGTGGGTGAAATGGAGTGGGTTTTGCAGGTTCTTCCCGGATTTTTGTTGTTTTTTTGTCGGATTTCTTCGTTTTTTGTCATCGCTCCCGTATTTGCGGCCCGTAATGTGCCGATGCAGTTGAAGGTGGGGCTATCGTTTTTCGTTGCTTTCATAACGTTCTTCAGCATCGGGCTGACGACGCCGGTGGCTATGGATTCGCTGTATATTCTTTCCGTTTTCCGGGAAGTGTTTGTGGGACTAAGCCTTGGTTTCATAGCGTATATGTTCTTTCAGGTCGTTCAGATTTCCGGTGCGTTCATCGACCTTCAAATGGGGTTCGGTATAGCGAACGTGATCGATCCACTGACAGGAGCGCAAAGTCCGATTCTGGGTAACCTGAAGTACATGATCGCCATGCTGTTATTTTTAAGCTTCAACGGTCATCATTACTTGCTTGAAGGAATTATGCGAAGCTATGAATGGATTCCTTTGAATAACGAGTTATTTGTTAAAAATTATAACGGTCAGCTTTCGGACTTTATGCTGAAGACGTTCTCTCAAGTATTCGCGATTAGCTTTCAAATGGCGGCGCCGCTTGTCGTCGCGATGTTTCTGACCGATGTCGGTCTTGGGCTTCTCGCTCGGGTAGCCCCGCAGTTCAACATTTTCGTCATCGGGATTCCGGTGAAGATTATCGTTGGTTTTATTCTGCTGCTTCTCTTGTTTCCAGGTTACGAATTGATCTACAAAGAGAAATTCTCGACTATGCTGGAAACGATGGCCAAGTTTTTCGGATTGTTCGCTGGCAGTTAGCGTGTGAGGAGGCAGGCCGTGGCTGCATTACGTTTAAAGCTGGATTTGCAATTGTTCTCGGGAGAGAAAACGGAAGCGGCGACGCCTAAGAAAAAACAAGAGGCCCGCAAAAAAGGGCAAGTGGCCAAAAGCATGGAAGTGCCGGCTGCCTTCATCTTGTTTTTCTCCTTCTTATCGTTTTTCTTGTTCGGAGGCTACATGAAAGAGCGACTCGTCGGTTTGTTTCGCTCGATCTTCATCGACTTTCTCAATATGAACGTCACCATGGATAACAGTATGGTGTTATTCGAAAAGATCGCTACACAGATGTTTTTAATTCTCGGTCCGATTTTTTTAATCTCGATGGTCATCGGCGTTGTCGGAAATTATGTGCAGATCGGCTTTTTGTTTACGGGCGAGCCGCTCATGATGAAGTTTAGCAAAATTAACCCTCTCGAAGGGGCAAAGCGGTTGTTCTCTATGCGGGCCGTCGTCGATTTTCTCAAATCGGTGCTCAAGATGACGGTCATCGGCGTTGTTGTGTATTCGACGCTAATGGCGGAAAAGGACAATATATTGCAGCTCGCGCGGCTTCCGCTGGAAGAAATCATCGCTTTCACGGCCTCCTTGACACTGCAGTTGGGGATAAAAATCGGATTGATTTTGATCGTCATGGCAATTTTGGATTACATATATCAGCGTTACGAGCATGAGAAGAGCTTGCGGATGTCCAAGCAGGATATTAAAGACGAATATAAGAAAACGGAAGGGGATCCGCTGATTAAAGGGAAAATCCGCGAGAAGCAGCGCCGTATGGCACTGCAGCGGATGATGCAGGACGTTCCTAAAGCGGACGTCGTCATCACGAACCCGACGCACTTTGCCGTCGCGCTTCAATACGATGCCTCCAAAATGCAGGCGCCTACTGTTATCGCCAAGGGGACCGATTACATCGCCTTGAAGATAAGGCAGATTGCCAAGGATAACGGCATCATAACGATGGAAAACAAACCGCTCGCCCGCGCTTTATACGCGCAGGTTGAGATCGGAGAATCGATACCGGCCGATATGTTTCAGGCCGTAGCCGAGGTGCTGGCATACGTATACAAAGTTAAAGGAAAAGCGAACTAATTCCGGAAGGGAGGACACCCTGCAATGAAAGCAAAAGACCTGGTCGTGCTGATCGGCGTGATCGGCATCGTTATGATGATGGTCGTCCCGCTGCCGATATGGTTGCTGGATGTCCTGCTGATTATTAACATATCGGCGGCTCTCATGATCATTTTGATCGGCATGAACACGCAGGACGCGCTTCAGTTCTCCATCTTTCCGTCGCTCCTGCTCATCACCACCTTGTTCCGGCTTGCGCTGAACGTATCGACAACCAGAAACATTTTGGCCCATGGGGATGCGGGCAACGTGGTCAGTACCTTCGGATCGTTCGTTGCCCAGGGCAACATTGTCGTCGGCTTTGTGGTCTTTATCATTTTGGTGCTGGTGCAGTTTATCGTCATTACCAAAGGCTCGGAGCGGGTTGCCGAGGTGGCCGCACGGTTTACGCTCGACGCGATGCCGGGGAAACAGATGAGTATCGACGCGGATTTGAACGCAGGGCTGATCAACGAACAGCAGGCCAGAGAACGACGCGAGAAAATTTCGCGTGAGGCCGACTTTTACGGCGCGATGGACGGTGCGAGCAAATTCGTCAAAGGCGATGCGATCGCCGGCATTATCATGCTGCTGATCAATATCATCGGCGGCTTGATTATCGGAATGGCGATGAAAGGGATGTCACTTAAGGACGCGGGATCGCTGTATTCGATCCTGACGATCGGGGACGGTCTTGTCAGCCAAATTCCGGCGCTGCTGATCTCTACCGCAGCGGGGATTATCGTGACAAGGGCGGCATCCGAAGGAAACTTGGCACACGACTTGACATCGCAAATCTTTTCTTATCCGAAGCTGCTTTATATTGTAGCGGGAACGATTACGGCGCTGGGCATTTTCACGCCGATCCATCTGATCACGACATTGCCGATCGCTGCCGTGCTGGCATTCGCGGCTTATAAGATGCAGCAGACAATGAACCGCAAGCAAGCCGCTGAAGTCCAGCTTGAGGAGGAACAGCAAATCGAAGAAGTACGAAGCCCCGAAAGTGTCATCGGCTTGCTGCAGGTCGATCCGATCGAATTCGAATTCGGTTACGGACTCATCCCGCTGGCCGATACGCAGCAGGGCGGCGACTTGCTCGATCGCGTTATTCTCATCCGCAGACAGTGTGCGCTTGAGCTCGGAATCGTCGTACCGGTGATCCGGATTCGAGATAACATTCAACTGCGCCCGAACGAATATGTCATTAAAATTAAAGGTAACACGGTCGCACGCGGCGATTTGCTACTTGGTCACTACTTGGCGATGAGTCCGGGAATCGACGACGATTCGATTACGGGGATCGATACGCTGGAGCCGGCCTTCGGGCTGCCGGCGCTATGGATTGACGAACCGACCAAAGAGCGGGCCGAGCTTTCCGGTTACACAGTGGTCGATCCGCCATCCGTCGTCGCGACACATTTGACGGAAATTATTAAGAAGCATGCTCACGAGCTGCTGGGCCGCCAGGAAAC
Source organism: Paenibacillus tyrphae (assembly GCF_000722545.1). Classification (GTDB taxonomy): domain Bacteria; phylum Bacillota; class Bacilli; order Paenibacillales; family NBRC-103111; genus Paenibacillus_G; species Paenibacillus_G tyrfis. The sequence goes on along the minus strand of NZ_JNVM01000003.1, from coordinate 160,041 downwards.
GAAGGCGCTTATCGAGAATGTCAAGGAGCATCACCCGGCGCTGGTCGACGATTTAATCCCGAACGTGCTGTCGATCGGCGACGTGCAAAAAGTGCTGGTCAAGCTGCTTCGTGAAAAAATATCCGTCCGCGATCTCGTCACCATTCTGGAGACGCTGGCCGATTACGGCACGTATACGAAGGACCCGGAAGTGCTGACGGAATATGTCCGGCAGGGGTTATCCAGACAAATTACGCAGCAGTACACGATCGGCGGCGAATCGCTGAAAGTCATTACCGTCGGGCCGACGCTCGAAAAAAAAATTGCGGAATCGGTACAGCAATCGGATCAGGGCAGTTATCTCGCGCTCGATCCGACGTCCAGCCAAGTGATATATCAAAAGGTCACCGATCAAGTAACCAAGCTGCTTCAAGCCGGGCAGCAGCCTATCGTTCTCACCTCGCCCACTATTCGGATGTACTTGAGGCAGCTGCTTGAACGTACGATGCAGGATATTCCGGTTTTATCTTACAGCGAGCTTGAACCGAGCGTTGAAATTCAGAGCATGGGGGTTGTCAATCTATGAGAGTGAAGCGGTATGTCGTAGACTCCATGCCGGATGCCCTGCAAAAAATTCGCACGGACCTCGGGAAAGACGCTGTCATCATCAATACGAAAGAAATTCGTTCCGGCGGATTTCTCGGCATGTTTTCGAAGAAAAAGATCGAAGTGATCGCTGCCACGGATTCCGCAGCCGGAAGCGGACAGCCGGCTTCTGGCAAGTCGGCGACCGCTACGTTAGCGAAGCCGGTCGCCCCGGCGGCGACTTCGCTTGTGAACAGTCCGGCTGCGGCTACCGCTTACGGGATGCAGCGAGACCGGGAGCGGGAAGCACAGCCGGCGTTGTCGTTTCCCGAAGTGCCGGACGTGCTCCCGCCAAGCCCGCCTATTCAGGTTGCACCTGCTGGGGCACAGCCGGCTTCCGTAAGCAGCAGAGCCAAGGAAGATACGCTTCTTGAAGAGATCAAGCAGATGAAAGAAATGATGCAGAAGCTTTCTTCACAGCGTATGCCGGAGGCAGCCCAAGATCCGGTCTTCATGGAACTGGAGCGCCGGCTGCTCGATCAGGAGATCGACTCGCAGATGGTTCAGGAGCTTTTGGCCCGGGTAGCGGAGGAAGCCGAAGCCGAAGGCGTTCCGGCCACGGAAGAATTCGCGGTCCGTTCTCTCCGGACGCAGCTCCAGACGCTGCTTCAGCCGCAGGGCGGCAAAGGGATCGCTTCCGATACCCGAATCGCTCATTTTGTCGGGCCTACGGGCGTCGGCAAAACGACGACGATCGCCAAGCTGGCTGCCGAACAAGTGCTGAAGCACCGCCGCAAGGTCGGGTTCATCACCTCGGATACGTACCGCATCGCCGCGGTGGAGCAGCTTAAGACGTACGCTACCATTTTGAACGTGCCGCTTGAGGTTGTCTTTTCTCCACTGGATTTGAACAAAGCACTCGAGAATTTGAAAGACTGCGATCTTATTTTTATGGATACGGCCGGTCGAAACTTCCGCAACGAGATGTACGTTTCGGAGTTGAATGCGCTGCTTCAATCCGGAGGAAAGAGCGAGACGTTCCTGGTACTCAGCTTAACGACTAAATATAAAGATATGAAGGCCATTACATACAACTTCAGCAAGTTCAAATTAGATAAAGTATTGTTTACGAAAAAGGACGAGACCAATTCGTATGGTGCCGTCGTTAACCTCATCCGCGATTTCGGATTGCAGACTTCTTATATCGCCAACGGGCAGAGCGTTCCCGACGATATCGAGGAGTTGAACGAGAGGCAGCTGATCGATTGGATTCTGGAGGATAACAACCATGAATGATCAGGCACAAGAGCTTCGGAATCTGATCAGGCATCGAGCCAACTCCGCAGAGAAGCCGACACGCATTCTCGCTGTTACAAGCGGTAAGGGCGGGGTCGGCAAATCGAACTTTACACTTAATTTTGCTCTTACGCTTCAAAAAAAAGGGTTTAAGGTACTTGTTTTCGACGCCGATATCGGTCTGGCCAATATCGACGTGCTCATGGGAATTACGCCGAAGTACAATTTGTATCATTTGTTGAAAAAAGAAAAGACGATTTGGGACATCATTCATAAGGGCTATAATGATTTGCAATTTATCGCAGGAGGCTCAGGTTTCAACGACCTGATCCGGCTGTCCGAGGAACAATTGGATTATTTTCAAGAGCAAATCGGCCAGCTGAACGGACATGCGGACTTTATCATTTTCGATACGGGGGCCGGGTTGTCCAAAGAAACGCTCAAGTTTATCGTTGCCGCACAAGAAACGATCGTGGTGACGACGCCGGAGCCGACCTCGATTACCGATGCGTATGCCATTATAAAAATGGTCAATTCGATGGATTACGACATTCGCTTCCGGCTGGTCGTCAATCGGGTGACCGATTGGCGGGAGGGCAGGCAAACTGCCGAGAAGATCAGTATGGTCGCCAAGCAATTTTTGAATCTGGACATTCCAACCATCGGCTACGTGCTTGATGATGCTGCGGTGTCCAAAGCCGTAAAAAAGCAGGTGCCTTTTACCGTAGCTTTTCCGTCGAGCGGCGCATCCAAATCGATCTATGATCTGACCGATGATTTTATTGCGAACCAAAAGCCGGCGGACATGAGCTCGGGGGCGGTCAAAGGCTTCTTGAACCGAATGATTAAGCTGCTTAAATAAAAGAGAACATCCTCCGACCTTCAGAATCAGACACAACGCAGAGGAGTGAAACGTATGCAGCCTTACGATGTGCTCGTGGTGGATGATTCGGTTTTTATGAGAAAAATCATCACCGACCTTATATCGGGGGACCCGGCGCTGCGGGTAGTAGGAACCGCAAAAAACGGCAAGGAAGCCGTCGAGCTGGTCAAAAAGTTGAACCCCCATGCTGTCACTATGGATATTGAGATGCCGGAAATGAACGGATTGGATGCGCTTCGCGCGATCATGAATGAGCACCCTGTTCCGGTCATCATGTTAAGCAGTCTGACCCAAGAAGGCGCGGCGGAGACTATCAAAGCGCTCGAATGGGGGGCTGTCGATTTCGTCGGAAAACCGTCGGGTTCGATTTCACTCGATTTGCATAAAGTCAAGCATCTGCTGCTCGAAAAACTGCACATCGCGGTAAAAACGAACATGCGCAAGCTGTCGCGTTCCGCGTTGAGCAAACCGTCGCCTAAAGCGCCGGAGGTGCCGAAAGATCCTCGGCCGTTCTCGGAACCGGCCTCAAGAATGGAACGGCGCCCCGCTACAGGTGCGGCTGGATTCGAACATATCGTCGCCATCGGCACCTCGACCGGAGGGCCTCGGGCGCTGCATCAGGTGTTGTCCGATTTCCCGGAGTACTTTCCCGCTCCCGTCGTTATCGTCCAGCATATGCCTCCTAACTTTACCAAGTCGCTGGCGCAGCGGCTCGATTCCGTTTCGAGGCTGCGGGTGGTTGAGGCGGAAGCCGGCATGATTCTGGAGAGCGGCACCGCTTATGTGGCCCCTGGCGGCTATCATATGACCGTAGCCCGCAATGGGAACCATTCTTACAAGATCCATCTGACAAAAGAAGATCCGCGCGGTGGACACCGGCCGTCGGTGGACGTGCTTTTCGAATCGCTGCTGCCGATGAGGGAGCTTAAACGCCACATCGTGCTCATGACCGGTATGGGCTCCGACGGAGCCAAAGGGATGCTGGCGCTGAAGCAATCCGGAGCCGTAACGACGATCGCCGAATCGGAGGACACCTGCATCGTTTACGGGATGCCCCGCGCGGCGGTGGAGCTGAATTGCGTAACGCATGTGCTCCCCCAGCAGGAAATTACCGCGAAGCTGGTACAAGCCGTCGCCCGCGAGCCCTGACTTCCGGGTAAGCCTTGATAGAGCAACTACCATGATGGAGGTGTAGATATGGAAATGAATCAATACCTCTCGATGTTTATCGATGAGTCGAGAGATCACTTGCAAGCGATGAACGAACAGATCCTCAGTCTGGAGAGCAGCCCGGAAGACATCACGATCGTGCAAAATATTTTTCGGTCGGCGCATACGTTGAAAGGGATGTCGGCGACGATGGGATTCGAGGATCTGGCGTCACTGACTCACGAGATGGAGAATGTGCTGGACCTCGTCCGCAACCATAAGCTGAAGATGGATTCGTTTATTTTCGACTGCCTGTTCAAAAGTCTGGATTCCTTGGAATCCATGGTGGAGGACATCATTCAAGGCGGTACAGGTCAAGCAGACGTAACCGAAATCGTCGCCGCGCTGAAGTCCATCGTTTCGGGCGATTACACCAAGGGTGGCGCAGCCAGAGGCGCGACGGCCAAAGCGGCGGAGACAACTTTCGCCGGGGGAGAGCTTGACGAATTTCAATATTCGATTCTTCAGCAGTCCATCGAAGCGGGCATTCCTGTGCTCCGCCTCGAAGTAACCGTTCGTCAAGATTGCGTGTTGAAAGCGGCGCGCGCTTATATGGTATTCAACGTGCTTGAGCAGAACGGGGAGGTCATCAAATCCAACCCTTCTGTGGAAGATATCGAGCAGGAGCGATTTGATCAATCGTTTGTCGTTTATTACATATCTCAAATCGATACCGATGAGCTGCAAAAGCAAGTCGCGAGCGTATCCGAAATCGATAAAGTGGACGTTATCGTTTTGGATCAGGCTAAACTGACGGAGCTTATGACTCCGCCTTCCGGGTCCAACGCTGCAACTGCACAGGCACAGGCTCAAGCTGAGACTGCCGCCGCATCGACGCAGGAAGCGCCGAAGCAGGAAGCCAAAAAAGCGCCTGCCGCCGGCGGTGCCCCTGTAGCCGGGCGTACGATCCGCGTCGACATCGAGCGGCTCGATACGCTGATGAACCTGTTCAGCGAGCTGCTGATCGATCGGGTACGGTTGGAGCAGCTTGCGAGTGAAATTCGCCGCAGCGAATTGACGGAAACCGTCGAGCATATGTCCCGGGTCAGCAGCGATTTGCAGAATATCGTACTGAAGCTGCGCATGGTGCCGATCGATACCGTCTTCAACCGTTTCCCTCGCATGATCCGGGATGTCGCGAAGAATCTGGACAAAAAGGTAGATCTGATCATCACCGGCGCCGATACCGAATTGGACCGGACGGTCATCGACGAAATCGGCGATCCGTTGGTGCATTTGCTTCGGAATGCCGTCGACCATGGCGTGGAGCCGGCTGCCGAGCGCGTTTCCCTCGGAAAGCCCGAGACCGGAACGATTCATCTGCGCGCGTATCATAGCGGAAACCATGTGTTTATCGAGATCGAGGAAGACGGACGCGGCATTAACCGGGACAAAGTGCTGAAAAAAGCGCTGGAAAACAACGTTTTGACCAAGGAACAAGCCGCGCGCATTACGGATGACGAGGTCAATCAGTTGATTTTTGCCTCCGGCTTCAGCACGGCGGATAAAATATCGGACATCTCCGGCCGCGGGGTCGGACTTGATGTCGTGAAAACGAAGATTCAAAGTCTCGGCGGACAAGTCCAACTCGATTCGGCGTGGGGGAAAGGCTCTAAATTTTCCGTTCAGCTGCCGCTGACGCTGTCGATTATCTCGGCGATGCTGATCCGGCTCAATAACGAGAAGTACGCTATTCCGCTTTCTTCCATTGTGGAAACGATGGCTGTCCGTCAAGAACAGATTCGCTCGGTTCACGGCAATCGCATGGTCGAGTACCGTACCGGGGTCATCCCGCTCGTATCCTTGGCCGATCTGTTCGATGTGCCGGGAGGAACGAATATTTCCGAGAACGAAACGCAAGTGGTCATCATACGCAAAGGCGACAAAATGGCCGCGCTCGTCGTCGACGAATTTATTGGCCAGCAGGAGATCGTGCTGAAGACGTTAGGCAAATATTTGACCAAGCTGTTTGCGGTTTCCGGCGCAACCATTCTGGGAGACGGACAAGTCGCGTTAATTATCGATACGAATGCCTTGATTAAATAGCGGGACGCAAAGACGGCTACATTCACGCGATAACTTAAGGAGGCTGCGAGTATGGGAGAAGAATTGAAAGTCATCGTGTTTACTTTAGGAAAGGAAGAATACGGGGTAGAGGTCGAGAAGGTTCGCACCATTGAACGGATGCAGCCGATGACCCGTGTTCCGAAAACGCCTGAATTCGTCAAAGGCGTCATCAATTTGCGCGGCGTTGTGACCCCCGTCATCGATTTGCGCGGCCGCTTCGGTTTTCCGGAAACCGAGTATACCGACAACTCGCGGATCATTATCGTTGCGGTCGGCGACATCGAAGTCGGCCTGATCGTCGATTCGGCCAACGACGTCATCGATGTGGATTCGGATCATATCGACGATCCGCCGGAAATCGTAGGCGGTATTAAGGCCAAGTACCTTCACGGGATTGCCAAGGTAGGTGAAAGCCGGCTGCTTGTGCTGCTGAACCTGAAGGAAGTATTGACCAAGAGCGAGATCGTTCAACTGGAGAATGTAGAGGAGTAGGCCTAGTGGAAGCATTTAATTCTTTTGCCGATTTTCAAATGGACGTGCTGAAGGAAGTCGGAAATATCGGTGCCGGACATGCGGCTACTGCACTCTCGCAGCTGCTCGATAAGCCTGTAGATATGCTTGTGCCCAAAGTGCGAATGGTTCCTTTTGAGGAAATCGCGGACAGCGTAGGCGGAGCCGAACAAGCTGTTATCGCTATATTTCTGAGAGTCGAAGGGGAAACGCCGGGAAACTTATTCTTTATCCTGAAGTTCGAGCCGGCTAAGAAGCTTCTTCGCAACTTGGTCGGAATGGACGCGGTGGAGGGCGAAGAGTACTCCGAAATGGAGTTGTCTGCGCTTAACGAGATCGGGAACATTTTGGCAGGCTCGTACTTATCGTCGCTGGCGGATTTCACACAGCTGAACATGCAGCCTACCGTTCCTTCGCTTGCGATTGATATGGCGGGAGCGATTCTGAGCTACGGCCTGCTCCAGTTCGGTCAAATGGGAGATCAGGCGCTCTTGATCGACACGAAGTTTCTCGACGGAAGCGACGAGGTGGAAGGGCATTTCTTCCTCATCCCAGACCCAGAGTCCTTCGAACGTATTTTCGTTGCTTTGGGAGTGCATACTCCATGATCCAAGACAATCTGATTAAAGTAGGAATGGCTGACCTGAACGTCGCTCACTTGACCGGTGTGCTCAAAACGACGGGGCTCGGTTCCTGCGTGGGCGTTACCTTGTTCGATGCCAAGGCCAAAGTAGCCGGAATGGCCCACGTCATGCTGCCGACCTCGGATATTGCCAGAGAAGGAAAGCTGAACATCGCGAAATATGCCGATACGGCGATCCCCGAAATGATTCGCCAGATGGAGGATCTAGGGGCTCAAGTGAAGCACATGGTTGCCAAAATGGCCGGAGGCGCACAAATGTTCTCGTTCGGCTCCCAATCGGACACGATGCGGATCGGACCGCGGAATGTCGAGTCCTGCAAGGAAATGCTCGGACGTTTCAAGATCCCGATTATTGCCGAAGATACCGGCGGCAATTACGGGCGAACCATCGAATTCGACTGCGAATCCGGTATGCTTATGATTCGCAGCGTACAACACGGAGTGAAGGAACTGTAAACCTATGATCGGATCGATACGTTGGAACTTTATTGTAGGAGCCGCAGCATTCGTCATTACCTTTGCATTGTCGATAACCGACAATATTTGGCTGACTACCTTGATTCGCAGCTTCTACAGCTTTGTCCTGATGTTTGTAATCGTATTTTTGTTCCGCTGGTTGCTTGGCACGGTTGCCGGATTCGCGGGCGCTCCGATTCCTGAGCATTTGGAAGAAGAGGATGAGCTTAAAGGGACGGCGGTCGATGTTGTAACGCCCGATCAGGATGCGGAGCTGCATCAGATGTTGAAACCGTCGCCGGGTCCGAAGGAAACTGCTGATACCGATTTTTCCCCGCTGAATCCGCCGAAGCTGTCAACGAAGATACAAGGGATTCCTGACGAATTGGCACAGGCGGTTCGCCGAATGTCTGAAGAATAAGGATGGTGACTATCTGTCATGATCGCGCAAAAATCCCATTTGGCGAATATCGATGTTTGGAAGCAATGGAGAGAAGACAGACAGTTGAAAGCGAAGCAGGCGCTCATCGAAACGTATTTGCCGTTGGTCGATTACGTTTCGGGTCGTCTTTCCATCGGTCTGCCTAAAAACGTTTCGAAAGAAGACTTATCCAGCTGCGGTATTATGGGCTTGATCGATGCCATCGAAAAGTTCGACTACGAGCGGGGACTGCAATTTGAAACGTATGCCTCCTGGCGCATTCGCGGGGCGATGATCGACGGGCTCCGTCAAGGCGACTGGGTTCCTCGTTCCGTGAGGGAGAAGGCCAAGAAGATCGAGGACGCTTATCAAAAGCTCGAACAGCAATATTTGCGTTCCGTAACCGATAGCGAAATGAGCTCTTATCTGGATGTCAGCGAGCAGGAGTTTCAACAGATGGTCCAGGAAATCGCAGTGACGACCGTCTGTTCGATCGATGATCCTATCCGGGAGGAAGATTCGGAGACGCGGCTTTCTTTGTTGATTGACGAAAAGGCGAAAAGTCCAGAATCCAAAGTAAATGAAGTATATTTAAAGGAAACGTTAGCTAAAGCTATCGAACGGTTGACGGAAAAAGAGCGGACTGTCGTATCCCTCTTTTACTACGAAGAATTGTCTTTAAGCGAGATCGCCGAAGTCATGAATCTTTCCCCATCCAGAATATCACAGCTGCACTCAAAAGCGATTCTGCGGTTAAAAGGTTCTTTGAGCCGTCATAAGTCGCAGCTATTTTATGACTAAGGGGTCGGAAAGTGGGGAGAATGATGGCCGATCTGGCGATGCCGCTCAGCTATTATATGGATATTTCGTTGTCCGACGACAAGCTGTTCGCTTACCTCAAGTTTGCGAATTGCGAGGATTCGTTCCGCGTCTCCAAAGGACAGCTTATGGAATTGATTGCCTCGTATCACATCGTATACGGGATAGATGAGGAGAAAATCGCCGCAATCGTAGACGATCCGAAGGCTTTCTTCTTCTCCCAGACAGTAATCGCAAAAGGCGATGCGCCGAAGAACGGTCAGGACGGGCGTGTCCAGTTGATGTACGATTTGGACGACAAATCCAAGCGCCCGGCTGAGCTGGAGGACGGCAAGGTCGATTACAAAGAAGTGACTACGATTCATAACGTGAAAAAGGGGCAATTGATCGCCCAAAAAATTCCGGCTGCCTTAGGCGTCCCGGGACGCGCGGTAACCGGGGAAACGCTTTTTGCGAAGGACGGGAAGGATGCGCGTTTGAAGCTCGGCAAAAATGTTGTGACCGACCCGGAGCAGACGGCCATTTACGCTGCCATTGACGGAATGGTTACCAAGACGGACCGGGATAAAATCAATGTTTTTCCGATCTTCGAAGTGAACGGGGATGTCGACTATAATGTCGGAAATATTGATTTTGTCGGGTCCGTCGTCATCCGCGGCAACGTTCTGCCGGGCTTTCGCATCAAAGCGGCGGGAGATATCCGCATTACGGGCAGCGTGGACGCCGCAGACTTGGAGGCGGAGGGCTCCATCGAGATCAGCGCGGGAATCCTTGGGCATAACAAAGGAACGATCCGTGCCGGAAAACGGGTAAAAAGCTCTTTCATCCAGGATGCCAACATCTATGCGGGTGAGGAAGTGCTGGTCAGCCAGAGCATTATGCACTCTCAGGTGCGCGCCGGTAAACAAGTTGTATGCAAAGGCACCAAGGGACTGATTGTCGGAGGAATGATTCAAGCGGGCGACGTGGTTATTGCCCGAACGATCGGCAACTCCATGTCGACGGCCACGGTCATCGAAGTCGGCGTCATTCCGGAGCTCCGCAATGAGCTTCAGCAGCTTCGCATTCAACAAAGAGCCTTGAGCGAGAACCTGGACAAAACGGATAAAGCGCTCGTGCTTCTCGACCAATTGGCAGCCACGGGACAGCTTGGGCCGGACAAAGTGGCGATGCGGGTTAAGCTGAACCACACCAAGAAACAGGTTACGGAAGAAATTACGAGCTCCAGGGAGCGAATGCTGGAAATTGAAAAATCGCTTGAAGACTCGGAAAAAGCAAAGGTCGAAGTCATTTCCAACGCCTACAGCGGAACGAAAATCGTGATTGGCCGATATACCAAATTCATTAAAGATACTTCTCCCCGCGTTAGGTTTCAATTGATCGACGGAGATATCGCGATGCTTCCTATCGTATAAAGGCTGACGTACGCGTACAGCTCGAAGGAGGGGATGCCGGTGAGCATGAAACCGGTTGAAATGCAGTTTGCGCTTCATAAGAACGACGAAGCCGGTCTGAAGCAGCATCAAATGGTGCAAAAGCGAGTGGAAGACCAGGCCATGCTGAACAGCTCCAACGAGAAGTCGATGATAAAAGACCGTCAGGTCAGTGCCAAGACGGAGGAGACCAGTCAAGCTTCGATCAAAGACGATCAGTCGGGCCGTTCGGGCGAACGGGACCCCCGAGGCGGCGGTGGGGCGAATAAGTCGGCCGAGGAAGCCAAACAGGCGCAGGGCAGCACCGGACCGGAGCATCCGTACAAGGGACATCATATCGACTTGACCTTATAACTATTTTGCTGTGAAACTAGGTGAATGCAATTGGACCAACCTTGGATATACATCGTGCTGGTCGGGCTTCTAATCGTGGTCTATGCAAAGATTATCCCGCGAAAATCCGAAGGGGCGGCCAAGCCTGACGGCGCCATCGTAAAAGAGATGGAGCAGGCGATGGATCACTTGGCTATGGAGCTTGAGGAGCAGAACAAAGCGCTGATCGAGCTGTTCTCCGGGACGAAACAAACGTACGAGGAGCATACGGCTAAACTGACCTCGCGTGTGGAAACGCTGGAAAAGCAATGTCAGGAGTTACGGCACGAACTGGGCCGCCTGACGTTCTCGGAGGAGCAGCGGCGCCTGTCCCTTCAAGCGAACGTGTCGAAGCAGGGGGAGGCGTTGGGAGCTAGCGCTGGGGCTGCGGTATCGCAGGCCGATACGGAGTCCGCCGTACCCGACACGCAGCCGGAAGCAGCGAACAAAGCTGCGATGAATATGAAGGAGCGCTACGCCGAGCTGTTCGGACTGTACGAGTCCGGCAAATCGACGGACTATATCGCCAAGAAGCTGGGCATGAACAAAGGGGAAATCAGTCTGATCCTGCAGCTTGCCAAACAGGAGGAACGGTCGAATGCTTAAGAACAAATCGCTTCTGTACGGGCTCGGCACCGGTTTGATTTTGGGTGCCGTTCTGCTTCAGCTGATGAATGCGGTTGCTCCGTCCAGTAGCGCCGCTTCCAAGCAGCCCGCGGCAGGACAGGCGCCCGAGGAGATGGACCGCGTCCGGCTTAAGGAAGTTGCTTCTACCTATTTTAATGTGTATGACAAAAGTCAAAAGCTGTACGACCAGCCGCAGGTCGATGCCATGATCGCGCAGAAGCTGAAAGAAGAGAGAGACAAGCAAGCCGCACAGCCGCAGTCTGCCGCGTCAGATAAGGAAACATACATTTATGTCTCCAAAGGCATGACTGCGGCCCAGGTTGCCGATTTGCTGCAGCAGAGCGGCGTTATTGCCGACAGGACCGCCTTTGTAGATGCGATGAAACAAAAGCAGATGAACGATAAGATCATCTCCGGCTTGCATATATTCAAGGGGGCTCAAGAGCTGCCGCAAGTTATCGCCAATTTAACGACACCCTAAAACGATCAGACTCGGGCGGGCGGGGTCTGACTTTGTCTTTTTCCGTCGAACTGCCGCGGGTGTTGCATACGGTTGTCAGTTATGGTATAGTAATTCTCGGTGTTAAAAACCACACGTCGGTTAATTCCGGTAATGGTGCTCCCACTGGCTTCAACAGATGCTTTCTTAAGCGTCTTGGTCAAGGAGTTTTACCGGGAGATGCGATCGACGGAGGAAACCACAAAAAACCAATTTAGAGGAGGTGCGTGAGGATGGCAGTTATCTCCATGAAACAGCTGCTCGAAGCTGGGGTACACTTCGGTCACCAAACCCGTCGTTGGAACCCGAAAATGGATCGATACATCTTCACCGAAAGAAACGGAATTTACATCATCGACCTGCAAAAAACGGTCAAAAAAGTTGAGGAAGCTTATAACTTCGTCAAGTCCGTAGCCGCAGAGAACGGCACGATCTTGTTCGTAGGTACGAAAAAGCAAGCTCAAGATTCGGTTAAAGAAGAAGCTGAGCGCTGCGGAATGTACTACATCAACCAACGTTGGCTCGGCGGTACGCTGACTAACTTCCAAACGATCCAAAAGCGGATCAACCGTTTGCACGAGCTGGAAAAATGGGAACAAGACGGCACGTTCGAAGTGCTGCCGAAAAAAGAAGTTATCATTCTTCGCAAAGAAAAAGATCGTCTTGAGAAGTTCTTGGGCGGTATCTCCCATATGAAAGGTCTGCCAAGCGCACTGTTCGTCATCGACCCGCGCAAAGAGCGCATTGCCGTTGCGGAAGCACGCAAGCTTGGTATTCCGATCGTCGGTATCGTAGACACGAACTGCGATCCGGACGAAATCGACTACGTGATCCCGGGTAACGACGACGCAATCCGTGCCGTGAAACTGTTGACGGCTAAAATTGCCGACGCGGTTATCGAAGCTCACCAAGGCGAAGAGACTTCAGCTTAATGCATTGAATACGAGAAAGGGTGGTTTAAAGGTGCAAAATCCTTTCACCGCCCTTTTTTTGGGAATACATATCACATTCCAAGGAGGCCAAATCATGGCAGTAAGTGCAGCAGCAGTAAAAGAATTGCGTGACAAAACAGGAGCAGGCATGCTCGATTGTAAAAAAGCATTGGAAGAAGCGAACGGCGACTTGACAAAAGCTGCCGAAATTTTGCGTGAAAAAGGTCTTTCCGCGGCAGCCAACAAAGCAGGCCGGATCGCAACGGAAGGTATGATCGAGTCCTACATTCACGCCGGTGGCAAAATCGGCGTATTGGTTGAAGTAAACAGCGAAACCGACTTCGTTGCGAAAAACGAGCAGTTCAGAACGTTCGTTCGCGACGTTGCTTTGCACATCGCAGCTTCCAACCCGAAATTCCTTCGCCGTGATGAAGTTCCGCAAGAAGCGCTGGACAAAGAGCGCGAAATCTTGACGAACCAAGCGCTGAACGAAGGCAAGCCGGAAAAAATCGTCGAGAAAATCGTCGAAGGCCGTCTGGCAAAATACTACGAGGAATACTGCTTGCTTGAGCAGCCTTTCGTAAAAGACCCGGACAAAACCGTAGAAGAAGTGCTGAAAGAAAACATCGCAACGATCGGCGAAAACTTGTCGATCCGCCGCTTCGTGCGTTTCGAGCTCGGAGAAGGCCTGGAGAAGAAACAAGAAAACTTCGCTGAAGAAGTTATGTCCCAAGTTAAACTGTAATTCAACATGATAAATGCAAGGTAACGAGGAACACGCTGTGTTCCTTGTTTTTTAAAAGAAAGCTTTAGCGGTCTGATCGAAATGGAGGGGTTGGAGCTTGGAACGTCCGATTTATAAAAGAGTCATTTTGAAATTAAGCGGAGAAGCGTTAGCCGGACAGCAAGGTTACGGCATCGACTCCGAGATGATTTCGTCCATCGCCCAGCAGGTGAAGGAAGTAGTGGATCTTCAGGTGGAGGTCGCCATCGTCGTTGGCGGCGGCAACATCTGGCGCGGCATTGCCGGAAGTGCAAAAGGTATTGACCGGGCAACCGCAGACTACATGGGTATGCTGGCTACGGTGATGAACTCGCTGGCGCTGCAGGATGCGCTGGAAACGATCGGCGTACCGACACGAGTACAAACGTCCATCACGATGCAGCAGGTTGCAGAACCGTACATCCGCAGAAGAGCGATCCGGCACTTGGAAAAGGGCAGGGTTGTCATTTTTGCGGCAGGAACGGGCAATCCGTATTTCTCGACGGATACGACCGCGGCGCTTAGAGCAGCCGAAATCGAAGCGGAAGTGATCTTGATGGCGAAAAACAAAGTGGACGGCGTCTACACGGCCGATCCATTCAAGGACGCTACCGCGCAAAAATTCGAAACGCTGACCTACCTCGAAGTGCTTAACAAAAACCTTGGCGTTATGGACTCGACCGCATCCTCCTTATGCATGGACAACAATATTCCGCTGGTCGTCTTCTCTATTACGGAAAGCGGCAATATCAAGCGCGTCGTAGTTGGGGAGAAGATCGGCACGATCGTAAAAGGGAGTGTGTAATCTATGCCGCAATCCATTAAAAAAAGTGCGGAAGAACGCATGGAGAAAGCGATCGGCGCGCTGAAGAAGGAGCTGGCTTCGCTTCGTGCGGGGCGGGCGACCCCTGCTCTGCTGGATCGCGTTCAAGTCGAATATTACGGCTCTATGACACCGGTAAACCAGCTGGCGAACATCAATACGCCGGATTCCCGTACGCTGATGATTCAGCCGTGGGACAAAAGCTCGGTTGCCGCTATCGAAAAAGCAATTATGAAATCCGATCTCGGATTGACGCCTTCCAACGATGGCAGCGCGATCCGTATCGTCATTCCGGCATTGACGGAAGAACGCCGAGCCGAGCTCGTCAAAATGACGCGCAAGTTCGGTGAAGAAGCGAAAGTGGCGATCCGTAACATCCGCCGCGACGCGAACGACGATATCAAAAAACTGGAGAAAACGGGCATATCGGAAGACGAGTCCCGCCGTCACCAGGACGACATCCAGAAGTTTACGGACAAGCATATCGCGGAAGTCGACAAAGTATTGGCTGCCAAAGAAAAAGAAATCATGGAAGTGTAACCGGTAAAGACCCCCTTATTCGAGGGGGCTTTTAGTCTTTCCTGATGGGGGATTCAGACATGATGTCATTCAGAAAATGGTTTGGAAGCAAACCGGAAGGAGAGCAAGCCGCTCTCAAGCTGGATGCGGACAACATTCCGAACCATGTGGCCGTCATCATGGACGGTAATGGCCGATGGGCACAAAAGCGGGGACTGCCGCGGGTGGCAGGCCACCATTCAGGTATGAAAAACGTAAAAAAAATTACGATGGCCGCAAACAGCATCGGTGTGAAGGTGCTGACGATGTACGCTTTTTCCACGGAAAATTGGAAAAGACCGAAGGAAGAAGTCGACTACTTGATGAAGCTGCCGATGGAATTTTTTCCGAAAGAAATCGGCGAACTGATTGCGAATAACGTCCAGATCCGTATGACGGGCTGGCCGGAAGGACTGCCTGATTACACGCTGAAAGCGGTTCAGGACGCGATCGATCAAACGAAACATAATACCGGCCTTATTTTGAACTTTGCGCTGAATTACGGAAGCCGCAAAGAAATGCTCAAGGGCATTCAGCGGCTCGCACAGGATATGAAAGAAAATAAAGTGGCCGCGGACGAAGTGGACGAGGCGCTTTTCTCCAAATATTTGTTAACCGATCCGCTCCCGGACCCCGATCTTCTGATACGCACCAGCGGAGAGCTTCGGATTAGCAACTTCATGCTTTGGCAGCTAGCCTATTCGGAACTTTATTTTACAGATCTGGCCTGGCCTGAGTTTACAGAGCCGCATTTCTATGACGCTATTGGGGAATACCAGCGCCGCGCCAGAAGATACGGCGGTTTATAGCGGCCGTTGACAACAGGTAGTGGCAGTTCGGCTTATGTCCGTCTGCCAGCATAAACGATGGAGGAATCGATTTGAAGCAGCGAATTGTCACAGGAGTCGTGGCAGGGCTCGCCTTTTTCATCCTGTTGTATTTGGGAGGCTATTGGTTTGCCGGGTTAATTCTGGTCTTGTCGCTGATCGGATACGACGAGTTTTTACGGATGAACGGTCTTAACAAGAACAAAACGATCTCGCTTTTAGGCTCTTTAGGAGTGATTGGCCTTGTCGTGCCGTGGCAGGAGGCAGGGATTTCGATAGAGCGCTTGATTTGGTTGTTTATGTTTGTTTTATTGGCCGTTACCGTTATTTCGAAGAACAAGATTACGATCGATCATGTGACTACGGCATTTTTGGGCATGGTGTACGTCGGTATCGGCTTTCATTACATGGTGGAGACGCGCTGGTTGGCCGAGAACGGGCTTTATTGGACACTGCTCGTATTTCTGTGTATTTGGTCAACGGATTCCGGGGCGTATTTTACTGGATCGATGATTGGAAAAACACCGCTCTGGCCTACCATTAGTCCAAAGAAGTCCGTCGAGGGAGCTATCGGCGGCACGGCGTTGTCCGTTGTCGTTGCACTCGGCTTTGCCTGGTACCGTCCGGACCTGCTTAGCTTTGCGCAAGCGATTTGGATCGGACTCGTCATTGCGATTGTCGGCCAGATGGGCGACTTGATCCAATCCGCTTATAAGCGGGTGAAGGGCATTAAGGATACGGGAACGATCCTGCCGGGACATGGCGGCGTGCTTGATCGGACCGATAGCTGGCTGATCGTGTTTCCGTTCCTTCATTTAGCGGCTTTGCTCCCGCACGTATAACTATTGCCCCGAGGTGAACGTTGGTGAAAAAAGTCAGTATTCTGGGGTCGACCGGTTCCGTTGGAGCCCAGACCTTGGATGTCATATCGCATTACCCGGAACGTTTCGAGGTGGAAGGGCTCGCCGGCGGTTATAATATCCCGCTCCTGCTGGAGCAAATCGAGCGCTTTCGTCCCCGCAAAGTATCCGTTGCGACGAAGGAAGCGGCGGAGCAGCTGCGTTCGGCAGCGAAATCGGACGTTCAGGTGCTATACGGTGAAGAGGGGCTGCACGAAATAGCGGCAGGCACCGATGCCGAGCTAGTCGTCACCGCTATTGTGGGCAGCCAAGGACTTAAGCCGACGCTGGCGGCGATCGACGCGGGCAAGCACATTGGTCTTGCCAACAAGGAGACGTTGGTGAGCGCAGGCCATCTCGTGACGGAATTGGCGCAGCGCCGCGGCGTCGCTTTGCTTCCGGTCGATAGCGAGCATTCCGCGATATTCCAATGCTTAAACGGAGAATCACGGGACCGAATACATAAAATTACGCTAACCGCTTCCGGGGGATCGTTTCGCGACCGCACCCGGGAAGAGCTTACTGACGTAACGGTTGAAGATGCGCTCAAGCATCCGAATTGGTCGATGGGCGCGAAAATCACGATCGACTCGGCGACGATGGCGAACAAAGGGCTGGAAGTAATCGAAGCCCACTGGCTGTTCGGTTTGCCGTACGACCAGATTGAAGTGCTGATTCATCCCGAAAGCATTATTCATTCATTCGTCGAGTACGTCGACTACAGCATCATCGCCCAGTTGGGGATGCCGGATATGCGGGTGCCGATTCAGTACGCTCTGACTTATCCAGACCGGATGGCGACGCCTTCCGAACGTTTGCGTTTATCCGATGTCGGGAAGCTGCAGTTTCGCGAGATGGATTTCGACCGGTATCCGTGTCTGCGGATGGCGTACGAAAGCGGACGGACGGGCGGCTCCATGCCTACCGTGTACAATGCGGCCAACGAAGTTGCCGTCGACCGGTTCTTGAAAGGGAAAATTTCATTCCTGGCTATCGAAGAGGTGATTGCCAAGGTAATGGACAAGCATTCCCCAGTCCCGGCCCCGGATTTGTCCGCCATCCTGGAGATCGATCGGTGGGCCCGGGAAGAGGCGCAAAACTTGGACTAAAATGGGCCGTTTGAAGATGCGATGCCAGGGCATCTTTCGGCGTAGCCGCTCATATGTTCATATCATGAGTCCTGGCTTGTATTCCCTTTGGGATTAATGTTAATCTTAAAGGAAGGCTTCGGACGATTTTACATGCAGCCAATAACATTTGCCCATAACTTGGATATGAACATTTGCGACTTAAGGAGGCCGTACACCCATTGGCTAACATCCAGAACGTATTTCAAATTGTTCTTTTGTTTTTTGTTCTAGTCACGATTCACGAGTGGGGACATTTTTACTTTGCCAAGCGAGCAGGCATTCTCGTTCGCGAATTCGCGATCGGCTTCGGTCCCAAGCTGCTCTCCTTCAAGCGCGGAGAAACCCGGTATACGCTCAGACTTCTTCCGATCGGCGGCTTCGTCCGAATGGCCGGAGAAGATCCGGAAATCGTTCAGATCAACCAGGGCCAACGGATCGCCGTGCAGTTGGAGGACAATCAGGTTACGCATATTTACTTGAACGAGTTCGAAAGCCGTCGGGATGCGATTGAAGGCGTCGTCGAGCAGATCGATCTTGAAAAAGATTTGTTCGTCCGCCTGGATGTCGACGGGGAAGTGGAACGCTATTCGATTCATCCTCAAGCCATGATGGTGTCCAAGGAAAAGGAAACCCAGATTGCCCCGTGGGACCGCCAGTTCGGAAGTAAGACGGTAGGACAGCGGGCGATGGCTATCTTTGCCGGACCGCTGATGAATTTTATTCTTGCGTTGGCGCTTTTTGTAACCTTCATATTCGTCGCAGGAGTGCCCAATCGGGTGAAAATTCAGGAAACCGTTCCGGCATCCGCTGCGGAGAAAGCGGGACTGCAGTCCGGCGATATTATCCTTCAGGTGGATCATGTGCAAATCGGCTCCGACCGCAGCAAGCTGACGAACTTAATTCAACAATCTCCGAATAAACCGATGATCTGGATTGTTGAGCGCAACAAGGAGCAGATCCGTAAAGAAGTGACTCCGCTCATGGACAAGGACGGCGTAATTCGCGTCGGCGTCTCGCTTCTGACCGAAACCCGGCCTGCTACAGTTCTGGAAGGATTTACGGGAGGCTGGAAAAGTCTTGTATCCGCAACGACCATCATCATGGACGGCTTTGGCAAGCTGGCGACGCTTCAGGTGAAAATGGACGATTTGGGCGGTCCGGTGAGGATCGTCGAATTTACAAGCGAGCAGGCTAGCGCAGGGTTTGCCCAATACATCTCGTGGATGGCTATTATGAGTCTTTATTTGGGGCTGTTCAATCTGCTGCCGATCCCGGCGCTGGACGGAAGCCGGTTGGTGTTTTTGCTGCTGGAGGCACTCCGCGGCAAGCCGGTTGATCCGAGCCGGGAAAGCATGGTGCATTTTGTCGGCTTTGCGATGCTGATGCTGCTTATGATAGCTGTCACTTATAACGATATATTACGTTTGATTAAAGGATAACGAATTGCCGTCCGTAGGGGGAAAACAGAACGATGTCGAACCAAAAGCAAGACAAACAGTTTGTGAAAGAGATTACGCCGCAGGGCGAGGATTTCTCCCGCTGGTATATTGATGTCATTAAAAAGGCCGATCTCATGAGCTACTCGCCGGTCCGGGGATGCATCGTATTTAAACCGGACGGGTACGAGCTTTGGGAAAATATTCAGCGGGAGCTGGACCGCCGGTTTAAGGAAACGGGACACCGCAACGCTTATTTCCCGCTGTTCATTCCCGAGAGCTTTTTCCAAAAAGAAAAAGAGCACGTGGAAGGGTTCAACCCGGAGCTGCCGTGGGTAACGGAAGCAGGGGGCGAGAAGCTCGAAGAGCGGCTGGCGATTCGCCCGACGTCCGAGACGATGATCGGCCATATGTACGCGGAGTGGATTAATTCCTACCGCGACCTGCCGCTCTTGATCAACCAGTGGGCCAACGTAGTCCGTTGGGAAAAGCGGACGCTGCCGTTCTTGCGCACGAGCGAATTTTTATGGCAGGAAGGCCATACGGCTCATGAGGACGAAGCCGATGCACGCAAAGAAACGATGCAGATGCTGGAAATTTATCGTTCTTTCGCTGAAGATTTCTTAGCGGTTCCGGTCATTATGGGCCAGAAAACGCCTTCCGAGAAGTTCGCGGGCGCTGTCGATACGTATTCCATCGAAGCGATGATGAAGGACGGCAAAGCGGTGCAAGCGGGGACTTCGCACTATTTGGGCACGAACTTCGCCGTGGCGTTTGATATTAAATATTTGGACCGCGAGAACCAGCATCAATTCTGCCATACGACCTCTTGGGGCGTAAGTACCCGTCTTATCGGAGCTTTGATCATGGTCCATGGCGACGACCGCGGTTTGGCTTTGCCACCGAAGATCGCGCCGACTCAGGTCATCATGATTCCGATCGGTCCTCCGAAGACAAGAGAGCAGGTTGTCGGCCGCGTGGACGAGCTGTATGCCCAGTTGAAGCAAGCTGGCGTACGTGCGAAAGTGGACGATCGTCCGGATCAAAGTCCGGGCTGGAAATTTAACGAATACGAAATGCGCGGCGTACCGGTCCGCGTCGAGCTGGGACCGCGGGACATGGAAAACGGGCAAGTGGTCTTGGTCTCCCGGATTACCGGAGAGAAGCGTGTCGTCCAGCAGGACCAATTTGTGGAAGAAGTGCAAAAATTGTTGACGGAAACGCAGCAGGAAATGTATGATCGAGCCAAGCGGTTCCGCGACGAAAGCATGACTGAAGCGGATACAGTGGACGAGCTGAAATCGTTCCTCGAGCAAAAACGCGGTTTCGCGTTATCAGGTTGGTGTGGCTCCGCAGCCTGCGAAGCGCAGGTCAAAGAAGAGGCCGGCGCAACGAGCCGCAACATTCCGTTCGAGCCTGGCGTATCCAAGCCGAAGTGCCTCGTCTGCGGCGAAGACGCCAAGCACACCGTCGTTTTCGGCAAATCTTACTAACACTATTTTTTACTAACGCCATATAATTAGGAGTTTGTTTTTAGAATTGGTTTAAGTTGCTTATTTCTTCGAAGGGCTTCAGGAAAAGTATTGCCACGGAGAGTGAAACGGCCGCCTTTGAAATCAAGTTGCTTCCTTGTAGGTTTTTATAAAATACGGCAACTTGATTTCAAGAGCGGTGGAGTGGTAATACTTTTCCGCTCGGCCGGTAGAAACAAACTTTTCCACTCAGCTGAACAAACGCCTAACCTTTTACATAAGGGGCAACGGGAAAGCAACACTCCTTTTGCCCCTTTCATCGTTTTACGGGGGAGGAGCACCATGAGCAATGACAGTACGGCGCTGAAACGGGACCGCTTTGAAATGCTGATGCAGCAGGCCAGTGTACCGGCGGACGTGGTTCGGTCTTTTTTTTCGGACGGGTATATCGATAAAGTGGAAACGAGCCGCAAAAACAGGGAATGGACGTTTCATATCGTCAAAACTCAAGTGGTGCCGCAAGATATTTACCGTTCCTTCTGCAAAATGATCCGGGACAAATTCTCGCACATCGCTGCCATTCGTTTCGTGCTCCAATACACGCCGGATGTGAAGCCGGAAGAAGTGGCACACGAATACTGGAGCATGTTTCTCGAGTGGGTGCAGCGGGAAGCGGCATCGATTAACGGCTGGATGACCAAGGCCAAAATTGAAACGAACGGGAACGTGCTTACGCTTTATTTGTTGGATACGATCGGTTTGGAATTGGCTAAGAAAAAAAATATCGGCGGACTGATTCAACGATATTTCAGCGGATTTTTCGGTGTCGATTTTCATGTAAAGTATGCGGTCAGCGATTCCCGGGAAGAAGAGCTGGAGAGGTTCTCGAAGCAGATCGAGCAGGAAGAGAAAGAAGTAACGATCAATATCTTGACGGCTGTTGAGGCGGAGAACGAAGCGGATGCGCAGCAGGATGCGGAGCTGAAGCTGATGGTCGGTTATGACATTAAAGATCCGGCCGTTCCGCTGCAGGACCTCAGGGACGAAGAGAAGAAAGTTACGGTACAAGGTACGGTTTTCGGTTTGGACACGAAAGAGCTTAAGAATGGCAGTACGCTGTTCATGTTCAACGTTACCGACTTTTCCGATTCGATCATGGTCAAGGCTTTTGCCAAAACGAAAGAAGACGTTAAAATTTATAGCCTGATCACGAACGGCAAGTGGCTGAAGCTGCGAGGCCGGGTCGAGTACGACCGGTTTATGCAAATCCCCGAGCTCGTGATGATTCCATCCGACGTCAATGAAATCGTGGCCCCGCCGGACCGGAAGGACGATGCGGAAGAGAAGCGGGTGGAGTTTCACCTTCATACTGCAATGTCTACTATGGACGGGATCACACCGGTCGACCAATACATTAAAACCGCTGCCAAATGGGGCCATAAAGCAATTGCGGTAACCGATCACAGCGGTATCCAATGCTTCCCGGAGGCGTATAAAGCAGCGAAGAAAAACGGGATCAAGGTCATCTACGGTTTGGAAGCCAACGTCGTGGACGACTCTGTACAGGTCGTTATGAATGCGACGGAGATTGACCTCGCCGATGCGGAATATGTTATTTTCGACATCGAGACTACAGGGTTGTCTGTCACCAGCAACAAAATTATCGAGCTTGCCGGCGTCCGTATGAAGGAAGGTAAAGAAATCGATCGTTTTGCCACATTCATCGATCCGCATGAGCGGATTCCCTATAACATTCAGCAGCTCACCAACATTACGGACGACATGGTCAAAGGTGCACCCGAGCTTGAGGAGATGCTGCCTAAGTTTATCGAGTTCGTAGGAGATAGCGTTCTGGTTGCGCACAATGCGCGATTCGATATCGGGTTCATTCAAGCGAACTGCAAGCGGCTCGGTTTGCCCGCAGTGACCAATCCCGCGCTGGATACGCTTGAGCTTGCTCGGCTGCTGTTCCCGACGCTTAAAAACCACCGGCTGAACACGCTCTCCGATAAGTTCAAGGTCAGCTTGGACAACCATCACCGGGCGATCGACGATTCGATTGCGCTCGGACATGTGCTTTTTCACCTGTTGAAAGAAGCAGGGGACCGCGGTTATAAGCAGCTGTCGCGTTTGAACGACGAGGTCGGCAAAAACCTCAAAACGCAGCGGCCGTTCCATTGCTGCATTTACGCCAAAGATATGGTCGGCAAAAAAAATCTGTTCAGCCTTGTATCTCTTTCGCATACGGAGTATTTTCATCGGGTGGCCTGCATTCCGAAGAGCAAGCTGAAGGAAATGCGAGAAGGCCTGATCATCGCTTCGGGCTGCGAAAAGGGCGAGTTTTACGAAACGGTGCTGAACAAATCGGTCGAAGAAGCGGAAATGGTCGCCGAATTTTACGACGTGCTTGAAATTCAGCCGATTGGCGTAAACATGCACTTGGTGGACAAAGGCTTGGTAGGCAGCCCGGCACTGCTGGAGAATGCCAATCGCAAAATTGTCGAAATCGGCCGCAAACTCGGCAAGCCTATTATTGCGACGGGCAACGTGCATTATTTGCATCCGCGGGAAAAAATATACCGTGACATCACCATTCACGGGATTACCGGCTTCAGCCCGCTTAAGGATATCCGTAAACCGGATGTGCACCTTCGCACAACAAAAGAAATGCTTGCAGAGTTTGAATATTTAGGGAAAGAAACGGCTTACGAGGTCGTCGTGAAAAATACGTCGGAGCTTGCCGAGCGGTTCGAGGAATTGGAGTTGTTCCCGACCAAGCTGTTCACGCCGATTATCGAAGGAGCGGACGATGAAATCCGCAATACCTGCTACGATACGGCGAAGCAGATTTACGGAGACCCGCTGCCTGAGGTTATTATAGCGCGGCTAGAGAAGGAGCTTGTGCCGATTATCAAGTACGGTTTCTCGGCCAACTATCTCATCTCCGAGCGGCTCGTAAAGAAATCGAACGCCGACGGCTATCTCGTCGGTTCGCGGGGCTCGGTCGGTTCCTCGGTCGTAGCGACGTTCCTCGGCATTTCCGAGGTTAATCCGCTGCCGCCACATTACATTTGCAAATCGTGCAAGCACAGCGAATGGATTCTCGACGGATCGATCCCCAGCGGCTTCGACCTGCCGGACAAAAACTGCCCGAACTGCGGGGAGAAGCTGAAGGGGGAAGGCCAGGACATTCCGTTCGAAACGTTCCTCGGCTTTAAGGGCGACAAGGTTCCCGATATCGACTTGAACTTTTCCGGCGAATACCAGCCGCACGCGCACAACTACACCAAAGTGCTGTTTGGCGAGAAAAGCGTCTTCCGGGCGGGCACGATCGGCACGGTCGCGGAGAAAACGGCGTTCGGCTTCGTAAAAAAATACGAAGAAACTCAGGGCCAAAAGTGGCGCGGCGCGGAACTGAACCGGCTTGCTTCCGGCTGCACGGGCGTGAAGCGAAGCACAGGCCAGCATCCCGGCGGGATCGTAGTCGTACCGGATTACATCGACGTCGACGATATCACGCCGGTGCAATATCCGGCCGATGATACGAGCGCCGATTGGAAAACGACGCATTTTGATTATCACGCCTTCGACGCCAACCTGCTGAAACTCGATATTCTGGGACACGATGATCCGACGATGATGCGGATGCTGCAGGATTTGACCAGCGTCGACCCGACGACCATTCCAATGAACGATCCGAAAGTTATGAGCATGTTCAACTCCGTGGACTCGCTTGGCGTAACGCCGGAGAAGATCCGGACGCCGGTGGCGACCTACGGGGTGCCGGAGATGGGGACGAAGTTTGTGCGTCAGATGCTTGAGGAAGCGAAGCCGTCCAGCTTTGCGGACTTGCTGCAAATTTCGGGTCTATCCCACGGAACCGGCGTTTGGCTAGGCAATGCGCAGGAGCTAATCCGGAAAGGCATCTGCACGATTAAGACGGTGATTGGGTGCCGCGACGATATCATGCTGTATTTGATCTATAAAGCGGGCATGGACGCGGGACTGGCGTTTAAAATCACCGAGAGCGTGCGGAAGGGGAAAGGGCTCACCGACGAGTGGAAAGAAGATATGAAGAAGCATAACGTTCCCCTCTGGTACATCGATTCGTGCGAAAAGATCGAGTACATGTTCCCGAAGGCGCATGCTTCCGCTTACGTTATTTCCGCGGTGCGCACCGCTTACTTTAAGCTTTATTATCCTATTGCTTACTATGCGACCTATTTTTCCGTCCGCGCTCAGGATTTCGAGATCGAGCTGCTGTGCCAAGGCTACGACGCGATTTTGCGCAAGCTGATCGAAATTGAGGAAAAAGGGTTTCAGGCGACGCCAAAAGAGAAGAGCATGATCTCCATTCTCGAAATGGCGCTGGAGATGACGGCCCGCGGCTTTTCGTTCAAGCCGATCGATTTGTACAAATCGGACGCGACAAAGTTTCTTATTGAGGACGACTCGCTTATTCCGCCGTTTTCCGCCATTGCGGGGATCGGGGAGAACGCGGCGAAGAACATCGCGGCTGCTAAAAACGACGGACCGTTCTTATCGATTGAGGACTTTCAGACCCGAAGCAAGGCGTCGAAGACGATCGTCGAAATTCTTAACGGCATGGGCTGTTTCCGCGGCCTTCCGGAGACGAATCAGCTTTCGCTGTTTTAGAACTTCCGAAGAAGTCTTCCTTGCTTCCTCAGGCGCCTTTTTACGCCTTATTGCATGATCTCTGCACTTATGGTATAATCTTCTTCGGTAGCAACGTAATATCTCGTGACCAAAGAGTGGGGAAACCCACTCTTTACATTTTGTATAAGGCCCCAAAGCGAGTGAAGCGTTGGTTTGGCGCAAATATGCGCTATGCGGTCAGCCGTTACGATTTCCCGGCAGCCCGCACCAAATGAGCTTTAACGTCTAAAGCTTTATAACGTCCAACCAACTACTGTCAATCGCTTTTTACCAGATTAAGGAGGAACGCACGTTTGAGCACAAACATCAAATCCACTGTGGAAGAGCTGGTTCGCCCCTTTTTGGACGAAAACGGATTTGAGCTGGTCGACATCGAATATGTGAAAGAAGGCGGCAACTGGTTTTTGCGGGTGTATGTGGATAAAGAAGGCGGCATCGATATCGATGACTGCGGCCGCATCAGCGAATATCTTAGCGCCAAGCTGGACGAGAAGGACCCCATCGAATCGGCTTACTTCCTGGAAGTGTCGTCGCCTGGGGCGGAGCGCCCGCTCAAGAAGCCTCAGGATTACCGTAAAGCGATTGGCGAGCACGTCTTCGTGACGACGTACGAACCGGTAAACGGTTTGAAGGAATTCGAGGGCACGCTCGTATCGTACGACGAACAAACGGTTGTCGTCGAGATCGGCAAGAAAAAGCACGAAATCCCGGTTGACAAAGTGGCCGGCGCCAGGCTCGCCATCAAATTCTAGGCTCGGTCTGCCAAAGCGTCGGGCGGTTCGCATTTTATGAGAGGGGGAACTCCATTCAAATGAACATGGATTTTATCGAAGCGCTAAACGAAATCGAAAAGGAGAAAGGCATCGCCAAAGACGTGCTGATCGACGCGATTGAGGCAGCGCTGATTTCGAGCTATAAGCGCAATTTCAATACCGCGCAAAACGTGCGCGTCGACATTAACCGCCATACGGGTCTCATTAAAGTATACGCCCGCAAAACGGTTGTCGATGATGTGCTTGATCCGCGGCTGGAAATTTCGCTCTTCGCTGCAAGAGAAATGAACCAAAATTATCAGTTGAACGACATCGTCGAGCTTGAGGTTACTCCTCGCGATTTCGGCCGGATTGCGGCTCAGACGGCGAAGCAGGTCGTCACGCAGCGGATCCGCGAAGCGGAGCGCGGGCTGATCTACAATGCCTACGTCGATAAAGAGGAAGACATCGTTAACGGCATCGTGCAGCGTCAAGACACGCGCAACCTATATATCGATTTGGGCAAAATCGAAGCGGTCATGCCGCTGAACGAGCTGATGCCCACCGACAAATTCAAGCACGGGGACCGCATTAAAGCGTATATCACCAAGGTCGAAAATACGACCAAGGGGCCGCAGATCATTTTGTCCCGTACGCACCCGGGGCTGTTGAAACGATTGTTCGAGCTGGAAGTTCCGGAAATTTTCCAAGGGGTCGTCGAAATTCGTTCCGTCGCCCGCGAAGCCGGTTTCCGTTCCAAGATTGCCGTATACTCCCGCAATTCGGAAGTCGATCCGGTCGGTTCTTGCGTCGGACCGAAGGGCATGCGTGTGCAAACGATAGTCGGCGAGCTGAAGGGCGAGAAAATCGACATCGTCCGTTGGATGGAAAGTGTCGAGGAGTATGTCGCCAACGCGCTCAGCCCGTCCAAGGTGCTGGAGGTGCAAGTGTTCGAAGCCGAGAAAATGGCCCGGGTTATCGTGCCGGACTATCAGCTGTCGCTTGCCATCGGCATTAAAGGGCAAAATGCGCGGCTGGCCGCCAAACTGACCGGCTGGAAGATCGACATTAAGAGCGAGACGCAAGCCGAGCAGGAATACGGCCGACCGAAGACATATGCTGAAGAAATGCACCAGGATTCCGTCAGTATCGATTAATTCGCAGACATCGGTCTGACGGCCATGCGGGAGGGGGATGGATCCAATGAAACAAAGAAAAATACCTCTGCGTAAATGCGTAGCCTGCCAGCAGATGATGCCTAAGAAAGAACTAATCCGCGTGGTGAAAACGCCGAATGATGAACTGCTCATCGATTTGACGGGAAAAAAAGCCGGACGCGGCGCCTATTTGTGCGGTAAACTATCCTGCTTCAAGCTGGCCAAGAAATCTCGTGCGCTGGATCGCGCACTGAAATCGTCGGTCAGTCCGGATATTTACGATGCTCTCGAGCAGGATTTTATTAAAGTGGAAGACGAATTTATTGCCGGAAAAGACGCGGTGGATAATGAACAAGAATAGTGACAAATTTTTCTCGAATCTGGGGCTCGCCATGCGGGCGGGGAAGCTGGTTACCGGTGAAGACATGGTGATCGAATCGGTCCGAAGCGGCGAAACGAAGCTTGTGATCGTGGCCGAGGACGCTTCCGCAGGCACCTTCAAGAAAGTGAACGATAAGTGCATTTATTATCAAGTTCCTATCCATCAGTACGGCCGTCGGGATCAGCTTGGAGCCAGTATCGGTAAAGAAGCGCGAGTCGTCATCGGGGTAAACGATGCGGGATTTGCGCGGATGTTGTTGAAGCAGTTAGATCGTACGGAGGTGGACGGTATTGACCAAACAAGACAACAATAAAGACAAACTCAGAGTGTACGAATATGCCAAATCTTTAAGTATGAGCAGTAAAGAGATCATCACAATTTTAAAAAGACTGGATATTCCGGTCAACAATCATATGAGCGTAATGGAGAATGATGCGGTGTCGAGTGTAGAGAAATTTTTCAGAGATGTTAAAGCCAATGCAGCAGCAAAACGGGGCGAAGGCGGAGCCAAAACAGGGGATAAGCCATCCAATCGTCCGGAGTCCAAACAAGAAACCGTAGCGTCGCAGCCGAAACCGGAACAGCGCCCACAAACGGCGCAAGTACAATCGGCTGCACCTAAACAAAACAGCGATCAGGGACAAAACAGCGATCAGGGACAAAACAGACCGCAAGGTCAGGGTGGCGAAGGCCGTCAAGGCCAAGGCCAGTCCCGCCAAGGACAAGATCGCAATCGCGGCGGCCAAGGAGGCCAAGGTGGCGGCAATCGTGGAGGTCAAGGCGGCTATCGTGGCGGTCAAGGCCAAGGAGGTCAAGGCGGCGGCTATCGCGGCGGTCAAGGCCAGGGTCAAGGAGGCCAAGGCGGCGGCTATCGCGGCGGTCAAGGCCAGGGTCAAGGAGGCCAAGGCGGCGGCTATCGCGGCGGTCAAGGCCAGGGCCAAGGAGGCCAAGGAGGCGGCAATCGCGGTGGTCAAGGCCAGGGCCAAGGAGGCCAGGGCGGCGGCAATCGTGGAGGCCAAGGCGGAGGTCAGCAAGGCCAGCGGCCGGATCAACGCAGAGGCGGCGGCTTCGAGCAGCGCAATAACGATCGCGATCGTGGCGGCAACCGCCAGACGGCCATTCCTCCGAAACCGACGGCAGCCACCATCGGTCTGGATGTAGACGATTCGGCAGCTAACAGAGGCGCGAAGAAATCAAAACCGAATAACAATAAACGCTTTGAAGATAACCGGGGCAAGGGACCGCAAAACCGCGGCAGAGCCCAAGGCCGTGGCGGTAGGAATCAGGAGCCTCCGAAACCGAAGATCGATAATACGCCGAAGAAAATTATCGTGCGTGGAACGATGACTGTAGGCGAGATGGCCAAAGCGCTGCATAAGGACGCTTCCGAAGTCATTAAGAAGCTACTGTTCCTCGGCGTCATGGCAACCATCAATCAGGAGCTTGATTTGGATGCGATCCAACTGCTTGCATCCGATTACGGTGTGGAAGTCGAATTGAAAATTCCGGTCGAGGAAGACAAATTCGAACAATTCGAAGAGCAGGACGAAGAAGCAGATCTGATGGAGCGTCCTCCGGTGGTGACCATCATGGGTCACGTTGACCACGGAAAAACGACGCTGTTGGATGCGATTCGTAAAACGAGCGTAACCGAAGGCGAAGCGGGCGGTATCACGCAGCATATCGGCGCTTACCAGGTAGAAACCCACAACAAAAAGATTACGTTCCTCGATACGCCGGGTCACGAAGCGTTTACGTCCATGCGTGCCCGCGGCGCACAGGTGACGGATATTACCATTATCGTGGTTGCTGCCGATGACGGTGTCATGCCGCAAACGGTAGAGGCGATCAGTCACGCCAAAGCGGCGAAAGTGCCGATTATCGTTGCGGTAAACAAAATCGATAAGCCGGATGCGAACCCGGACCGGGTTAAGCAAGAGTTGACCGAATACGAGCTTGTTCCTGAAGAGTGGGGTGGCGATACGATTTTCTGCAACATTTCCGCGAAGCAAGGGATCGGGCTGGAAAATCTGCTCGATATGATTTTGCTTGTAGCCGAAGTGCAGGAGCTTAAAGCTAATCCGAACAAGCGTGCCAGAGGAACGGTCATCGAAGCTGAGCTGGACAAAGGCAAAGGGCCGGTGGCGCGCGTCTTGATCCAACACGGTACGCTTAAAGTGGGCGACAGCTTCGTAGCAGGCGTCTGCTTCGGACGTGTACGGGCCATGATGAACGACAAAGGACGCAAGCTGAAAGAAGCTGGGCCTTCGACGCCGGTGGAAATTACCGGGTTGACCGAAGTGCCTCAAGCCGGCGATCCGTTCCTTGCCTTCGAGGACGAGCGCAAAGCGAGAGCCATTGCTGAGAAGCGTGCCATCACGCTGCGTCAATCCGAGATGGGAGCAAACGCCCGCGTTACGCTGGACGATCTGTACAAACAGATTAAAGAAGGCGAAGTTAAGGATCTTAACGTCATCATTAAAGCGGACGTTCAAGGTTCTGCCGAGGCGCTCAAAGGCTCCTTGGAGAAAATCGACGTTGAAGGCGCGCGCGTTAAAATTTTGCATAGCGGCGTAGGAGCTATCACCGAGTCCGACGTTATTCTGGCATCGGCTTCCAATGCGATCGTCATCGGCTTTAACGTCCGTCCGGAGCCGCAAGCGAAAAATACCGCCGAGCAGGAAAAAGTCGATATTCGTCTGCACAGCATCATTTACAAAGTCATGGAAGAAATCGAGCAAGCGATGAAGGGGCTTCTCGATCCGGAATATAAAGAAGTCGTTATCGGGCATGCTGAAGTCCGCAACATCTTTAAAGTATCCAAGGTCGGCACGATTGCGGGCTGCATGGTGACGGACGGCAAAATTGTCCGCTCCGCCGAAGTACGGATTGTCCGCAGCGGAATCGTCGTATTCGAAGGCAAGATCGACTCGCTGAAACGATACAAGGATGATGCAAAAGAAGTGGCGCAAGGCTACGAATGCGGTATATCTTTGGAGCGTTTTAATGATCTTAAAGAGGGAGACACGATTGAAGCCTTCGTTATGGAAACTGTAGAGAGGTGATCCGCTATGGCAAAAATTCGAGTGGGCAGAGTCGGGGAACAAATCAAGAAGGAACTCAGCCAGATCATTCAATCTGAACTGAAGGACCCGCGCATCGGTTTCATTACCGTGACCGGCGTCGACGTGACGAATGATTTTTCCCAGGCCAAAGTATACTTGAGCGTGCTTGGCAGCGACGAACAGAAGGAAGAAACGCTGAAGGCACTCGCCCGCGGTACCGGCTTTATCCGCTCCGAGCTCGGCAAACGAATTCGGATGCGTAAAATTCCGGAACTGCTGTTTAAGTTCGATGCCTCGATCGATTACGGCAGTAAGATCGAAACGCTCATTCACCAAATTAACGACGGGAATGCGGAAGCATGACTGCAGCGGAATATGCCGTTCAGCTTCAAGCGGCGGCCGGGTTTATCCGCGAACAGGATGATTTTCTGGTTGTAGCCCACGTGCAGCCCGACGGCGATGCCGCCGGGTCCACGTTTGCGGTCGCTTGGATGTTGCAGTCGTTAAACAAACGGTTCACATTGATCAACGAAGGCCGGATTCCGGATAAGTTCATGTATATGGCAGGCCCTCATACGGTCATCGAATACGTGAAAGATCCGCCCGAACGCAAGTTCGCGGCGGTGATCTCGGTCGATTGCGCGGATTTCGGACGAATCGGCTTGGTAAGCGAATGCTTCGAACCGGAGAGGAAGCTCCTTAACATCGATCATCATGCCACCAATGACGGTTTCGGAACCGTGAATCTTGTGCGTTCCGATGCCGCGGCTACCGTGGAAGTTCTGTACGATCTGGCGTTGGAGCTGAACCTGGAGTTCACGCCCGAGCTGAACGATTGTATTTACACCGGTTTGCTGACCGATACGGGTGGCTTCCGTTATTCCAATACGACGCCCAAAGTGATGCAGATTGCGGCAGATATGCTGGCGCGGGGTGTGAAAGGGTACGAGCTTGCCGAAAGGCTGCTCGAAACGATGACGCTCGGCCAGGTATCCTTGCTGAAGCGAAGCCTCAATACATTGTCCTTTGCCCATAACAACAAGGTTGCCTGGCTGTCCGTCACTTTGGACGATTTGTCCGCTACCGATGCATCCAGCGAAGATATGGACGGACTCGTCAACTATGCCCGCAATGTCGAAGGCGTCGAAGTCGGCATGCTGTTTAAGGAAAAAGAGCCCGGCATCGTTAAAGTCAGCTTCCGTTCCGGAGGCTTGGCCGATGTCGCGGCACTTGCCCAAAAATTCGGCGGCGGCGGACATGTCAAAGCGGCCGGTTGTACGATTCGCGGTTCGATGTCCGAAGCGGTTGAACGAGTCGTTCGGGAAGTAGGGATGGCGCTCGCATGACAACGGAATTGGAAGGCATTTTGCCCGTGTGGAAGCCGAAAGGCTTTACTTCCCATGATGTGGTGGCTAAAGTGCGCCGCATTGTTAGAATAAAGCGGATCGGCCATACGGGAACGCTCGATCCCCAAGTAACAGGCGTCCTGCCGCTTTGCATCGGCAGGGCGACCCGGCTTGTCGAGTACATCCAAGAGCTGCCGAAAGCATACGAAGCGACTCTGCTTTTGGGACTTGCTACCGATACGGAAGATTTGTCAGGGGAAGTGCTGGAGCGGGTAGAGCGTCTTGGCGAACGGTTGACGCCTGAGCAAGTGACTGCGGCGGTTTTACGCTTTATCGGCGACATCGAACAGGTGCCGCCGATGTATTCTGCTGTCAAGGTGGACGGCAAACGATTGTATGAGCTGGCGCGGCAGGGCGTTCAAGTGGAGCGGAAGTCCCGGAAGGTCACCATTTACGGCATCGATGTGCTGGAGACGGACTGGTCTGGAGATTATCCGCAAGTCAAATTTCGCGTCAATTGCTCTAAGGGAACGTATATTCGCACGCTGTGTGCGGATATCGGACAAGCTCTGGGCGTTCCTGCCGTTATGGCGGAGCTGGTGCGAATCTCAACCGGACATATCGGGCCGGAACGATGCTTGACGCTTGAGCAGATCGAAGCTCTTCACAAAAACGGAGAGCTTGCCGGGCGGTTGATTCCGATGGAGCAGGCAGTTGCCCATTTGCCGTCCGTCCGGCTTTCTTCCGTTCAAGCACAGAAGGCGCTGCAGGGGCAGAAGATTCGTGTCAGCGAAGGGCAGAAGGCTGCATTAAACGCCTTTTCGTCCACCGGCGAGCGGGCGGTTGCCTGCTTCACGGAAGAAACGGATGCGTTAATCGGGCTTTTTGAATGGGATTCGGAGCTGGGAATGCTGCTGCCGGTCAAAATATTTTCTTGAGCTTGAACGGTCAAACGCACCAAAGAAATGTAGGTGAAGGACACATCCATGGAAACGGTACAGCTATCGTATCCGCTGCCGCAGGCCGTTCGTCCGGACGATTCCGCCAAGGTGCTGGCGATCGGAGATTTCGACGGCGTTCACCTCGGTCACCGGGAAGTGATTCGGAAGGCGGTCGAACGCGGGGCCGAGCTTCAACTGCCGGCTGCCATCATGACGTTTCATCCGCATCCCAGACAAGTGCTCGGGATGGACAAATACACCAAGCTGCTTACGCCGCTCGCGGCCAAGCAGGAATTGCTGCGGCAGCTTCAGGTCGACACGACCTATGTCGTGGATTTCAGTGAATCGTTTATGCGCGTAACGCCCGAACAGTTTGTCGAGCATATGCTTGTGCCGATGAAGGTCAGTACGGTTTTCGTCGGATTTGACTTCACCTTCGGCTACAAGGGTGCAGGAACGCCGGATACGCTTTGCGATTTGGCCAAAGGGAGATTTGCGGTCGAGGTGGTTCGTCCGTTTCACAGGAACGGCGAGAAAGTCAGCAGCACGTTGATTCGCGAATGCTTGCTGCGCGGCGATATTGCCGAAGCGAATGCACTGCTTGCCCGGCCTTACCGGCTGGAAGGGACGGTCGTGCACGGAGACGGGCGGGGCCGTACTATCGGTTTCCCGACCGCGAATCTTGAGGTGAGCCAGCCTTACGTTATTCCGGCCAATGGCGTCTATGCCGTACAGGTCACTGTCGGGGGCCGCAAAGTAGGCGGGGTTATGAATGTCGGAGTGAAGCCTACCTTCGTCACCGGTCTGACGCAGCCCGCGCTGGAGGCGCATTTGTTCGATTTCCACGAAACGATCTACGGAGAGGACGTACAGGTGGAACTGCTCGCGTTTATTCGCGAAGAACGGAGATTCGCATCGGTTCAAGAGCTGATTTCCCAGATTGGTCAAGATGCGGATCAAGCGCGTTCGATCCTTGCGGCTCGAAAAACGATTCAAAACTCGTAATTTTATTTTACTTTTATAAACAAACTATGGTATACTATGAAACGTTGTCGATTCAACATGCTATCGCATGAGGAATTCAGGACATCGCATGAACCTTGGCATGGAGAATCGAGTACTCCATCGGTCTCTGGGCCACAGGGGATATACTTATTATTTTCGGAGGTGACTCAATCATGGCTATGACACAAGAACGCAAGCAGGAACTGATCCAAACGCATAAGACGCATGAAAGCGACACAGGATCTCCTGAAGTGCAAGTTGCAATTCTTACGGAAAACATCGTGAACCTGACCAGCCACTTGAAGACGCACAAGAAAGATCATCATTCTCGTCGCGGTCTGCTCAAAATGGTCGGCCAACGCCGTAAGCTTCTGACGTACTTGAAAAACAAGGACGTCAAACGCTACAGCGCTCTGATCGAAAAACTCGGTCTGCGCCGTTAATTCAGCCTTACAACTAAAGCAACCACGTTTGTCCTTTGTGCACGCCGGAACGCCTGGCGTACGGATGCACGGGCTGCGGGGTTGCTTTTTTAAAATATCCGGGATAGCCCTTAGCTCGGCAATGTGTTCGGAAGAACTGTCGTTGCCGATCATCCACAAGCTGCACTTTTAAGTTACTATTTTCATAAAAAGCAGGAAATACTGACTAATATGCAGAATGGTTAAGGAAGACCGGCGTTTTGGCGATCCGGAGGCAAGTTTGCCCTGATCGGTAGCCAGGCAATGGCGGTAGTACGGGGACCCCGGCTTCGAGCGACTAATTGTACATAACGAAATCCGGGTATGAAATTTCAAAAGCTTTGAATGAAAATTGAGGAGGTTGAATATGGAGAAGCAAGTGCAGATGGATCTCGGCGGGCGTCCGTTGATTCTGGAAACCGGACGTCTGGCGAAGCAGGCGAACGGCGCTGTCGTTGCGCGTTATGGCGAAACCGTCGTGCTTTGTACGGTAACGGCTTCCGCTGAGCCGAAAGATTTGGATTTTTTTCCTCTAACCGTGAACTACGAGGAGCGTCTTTATTCGGTAGGTAAAATTCCCGGAGGCTTTATTAAAAGGGAAGGACGTCCCAGTGAGAAAGCGATTTTGTCCAGCCGTTTGACAGACCGTCCGATTCGTCCGTTGTTTCCGGAAGGATTCCGCAATGACGTGCAGATCGTTGCGATCGTCATGAGTGTGGATCAGGAATGCGCGCCGGAAATTGCGGCCATGATCGGAACCTCCGCAGCGCTCAGCATCTCGGATGTACCGTTTAACGGTCCGGTGGGCGGAGTCATTGTCGGACGGGTGGACGGACAGTTCGTCATTAACCCGACCCTCGAGCAATCGGAAAAAAGCGATATTCACCTCGTCGTGGCAGGTACGAAGGATGCCATCATGATGGTTGAAGCCGGTGCGGAAGAAGTGCCGGAGGAAGTGATGCTGGAAGCGATCATGTTCGGTCATGACGAAATCCGCAAAATCGTTGCCGTTCAGGAACAATTCGTGCAGGAAGTCGGCAAGCCAAAAATGGAAGTCAAGCTTCACAGTGTCGATAGCGATGTGAACCAAACGGTTCGCGAGTTCGCTCAAGCCCGTCTGGTGGAAGCGGTCAAAATTCCGGAGAAGCATGCAAGACAAGATGCGATCGATGCGATCAACAACGAAGCGAAGGAGCATTTTGCCGCGGTTTACGCCGAAACGCCGGAGAACATGGCCGACGTCAAAGAAACGCTGTACGATATCGTAAAAGAAGAAGTGCGCCGCTTGATTACGCACGATAAAGTTCGTCCGGACGGACGCGGACTTGATGAAATCAGACCGATCGAATGCGATATTAACCTGCTGCCGCGTACGCACGGTTCCGGTTTGTTTACCCGCGGCCAAACGCAGGCACTCAGCGTATGTACGCTCGGAGCGCTTGGCGACGTGCAAATTCTCGACGGTCTCGACCTGGAAGAATCGAAGCGGTTTATGCATCATTACAATTTCCCGCCGTTCAGCGTAGGCGAAGCCCGACCGCTGCGTGCGCCGGGACGGCGCGAAATCGGACACGGGGCGCTCGGCGAACGTGCGCTGGAGCCGGTTATTCCTTCCGAAGTCGACTTCCCGTATACGATCCGCCTGGTTTCCGAGGTATTGGAATCCAACGGCTCGACTTCGCAGGCGAGCATTTGCGCGAGCACGCTGGCGATGATGGATGCAGGCGTTCCGATCAAAGCTCCGGTAGCGGGCGTAGCTATGGGTCTGATCAAAGACGGAGAGCATTACTCGATCTTGACGGA
Source organism: Paenibacillus tyrphae (assembly GCF_000722545.1). GTDB lineage: Bacteria > Bacillota > Bacilli > Paenibacillales > NBRC-103111 > Paenibacillus_G > Paenibacillus_G tyrfis. The sequence continues at coordinate 123,813 of NZ_JNVM01000003.1, read as the reverse complement.
CATCCAAGGGATGGAAGACCATCTCGGCGATATGGACTTTAAAGTAGCCGGTACCGCCAAAGGAGTTACCGCGCTGCAGATGGATATCAAAATCGACGGCATCGACCGGGCCATTTTGACGGATGCGTTGGAACAGGCGAAAAAAGGCCGCATGCACATTTTGAACAAAATGCTGGATCGCATTTCGCAGCCGAAATCGGACCTGTCGCCTTATGCACCGAAAATCGTCACAATGCAGATCAACCCGGACAAAATCCGCGATGTTATCGGAGCAGGTGGCAAAATCATCAACAAGATCATCGAAGAAACCGGCGTGAAAATCGACATCGAGCAGGATGGCCGCGTCTTCATCGCTTCGTCCAACAGCGAGATGAACGAAAAAGCGCGTCAAATCATCGAAGGTATCGTCCGCGAAGTCATCGTCGGGGAAACGTATCTCGGCACCGTGAAGCGGATCGAAAAGTTCGGCGCCTTCGTCGAAATTTTACCGGGCAAAGAAGGCTTGGTGCACATTTCCCAGTTGTCGACCGAGCGGGTAGGCAAGGTGGAAGATGTCGTCAAGATTGGCGATACGATTACCGTGAAAGTAACGGAGATCGACAACCAAGGCCGTGTCAATTTGTCGCGTAAAGCGGTATTGACGGCGCAAGTTCCAGCCCAAACCTAATTTAACGCTTGAGTTTTCAAGCGAGCATGCAGAAAGAGCCAGAGTAGTCTGTCTCTTTTTTGTTTGCCCGAAAATCCGGATTTCAGCCGCGGCACTCTCTATATGTTGGTCTAAACCTGTCCCGCATGGCATAAGATGGGGACAAACAGGTTGGACAGGAGAATGGGCATGAAACGCAAACGATGGTTAGCTGCGTCATTATGCTTTGGAGCGCTGCTGCTCGTTCTGCAGTTCTCTCCGGCGATCGACCGATTCGTACAGCATGCCAGAGAGAAGAACGGTACCGAATGGGCTGCAAACGATGCACGGACGCTATCTTCTCTGCTGTCGCTTAGGGCATGGGGTGACGAAGGGGGGGAGCGGAGGGGCAAAATGCTTGAGAGAATCAAGGCCGAGGCAGCGAAGCGCAATATCCCGCCGGTGGACGCCAAGATCGACCGCGTCTGGAAAGCCATACCGGGATACAACGGGCTGGAGGTCGATGTCGAGAAGTCGTTGGAGCTGGCGGAGCGGCAGTCGTTTCCGGAAACGCCGCAGCTCGTATTCCGCGAAGTACCGCCTCAAGTCGATCTGGATCAACTCGGACCGAATCCGATCTACAAGGGCAACCCGGCGAAGCCGATGGCAGCGCTCATGATCAACGTGGCATGGGGCGACGAGTATTTGCCGGGAATGCTGGACGTTCTCCGTAAAGAGCAGGTGCGTGCGACCTTTTTTTTCGACGGGACGTGGCTGAAAAAAAATATTCCGACCGCCCGCAAAATTATGGAGGAAGGCCACGAGGTTTCCAATCATGCCTACTCTCACCGGGACATGAGCAAGCTCAGCCGGACGCAAACCGCTGCTGAAATCAGCAAGACCGAGACGATGCTGAAGCAGGAGTTGGGCGTGCAGAACCGTCTGTTTGCCCCGCCCTCGGGCGATTACAATCAAATGACCGTAGACGTCGCACACGAGATGAACCTGCGCACCATTTTGTGGACGATCGATACGGTAGATTGGAAAAAGCCGGAGCCGTCTTCCATCGTGCATAAAATAGCTACACGGATCGAGCCCGGCTCGCTCATCCTGATGCATCCTACGTCTTCGAGCAGTGCCGCGCTGCAGGGTATGATTCGCGCAATCCGGGCCAAGCGGCTGTCTTTGGGCACCGTCAGCGAGGTCATTTCGCCCGCGCGGGTTCCGAAGGTTGAGTCCGCCGGACAATAATGGTAATATCAGAATGTTATACCTATGCAGGGGAATCAAGACTTCGCCGTACCGAGGAGGCTTAAAGCGTTTGGACAAATACACACTTACCAACGGACTGCGGCTCGTCATCGAGAAAATTCCGACGTGCCGCTCCGTTGCTTTCGGCATCTGGGTTAAAACCGGATCGCGCAGCGAAAACGAGACGAACAACGGCATTTCGCATTTTATCGAGCATATGCTCTTCAAGGGCACGGAAAAATACTCCGCCAAAGATATCGCCGAAATTTTCGACGGCATCGGAGGCAACGTGAACGCCTTCACTTCCAAGGAGTACACATGCTATTATTGCAAGGTGCTGGACGAGCATCTGCCGCTTGCGGTGGAAGTGCTCTCCGATATGTTTTTCGGTTCGGTATTCGATGGGACGGAATTGGAAAAAGAAAAAAATGTCATTTATGAAGAAATAGCGATGTATGAAGATACCCCGGACGATATGGTGCATGATCTGATTGCCCGGGCCGCTTTCGGCGGGCATTCGCTCGGACGTACCATCATCGGCACGCAAAGCAATCTAGCGGCGATGACGTCCGATACGCTCAAGGAGTACATGAAGTCGCACTATACGATTGCCAATACGGTTATCAGCATCGCCGGCAACATTAACGACGATGTCGTCGGGTTGATCGAGAAGCATTTCGGCAGCTTCGCGAATGTAGGCTCGCAGGCACCGCTTGAGCCTTTGACGTTCCGGAGCGATTCCGAGTACCACCAGAAGAAAACCGAGCAAAACCATATCTGTTTATCGCTGCCTGGGCTGGCTGCGAAGGACGACCGGCTGTATGCGATGATCCTGCTGAACAATGCGATCGGCGGCGGTATGAGCTCCCGGTTATTCCAGGAAATCCGCGAGAAACGCGGGCTGGCCTACTCGGTATATTCCTATCATTCTTCCTATCAGGACGGGGGGCTTTTTACCGTCTATACCGGTACGGCTCCTAAGCAGACCGAAGAAGTGCTTAAGGTGACGCTTGAGCTGCTGGCCGACATTAAGGAGAAGGGATTGACCCCGACCGAGCTGAAGAAGGGCAAGGAACAGATGAAAGGCAGCTTAATTTTGAGCCTGGAGAGCACCAGCAGCCGGATGAACCGGATCGGGAAGAATGAGTTGATGCTGGGCCGACATTACAATCTGGATGAAATGATACAGCGTATTGAAAGCGTGGAGATGGAGCATGTTCAAGCACTGACGGCGGAGCTGCTGTCCGTGCCGTTCGCATTGGCTATGGTCGGGCAGACGAATGAGGCCATCGCTGGATTTAGGAGGGATCAGCTTGTCTGAACGAATCGAAGTATTCATTAAACGGCTGCCGGGGAACGAAGATATCGCGCTGCCGCAAAAAATGTCCGAGCTGGCCAGCGGCTTCGACCTGTATGCGGCCGTAAGCGAGCCGGTCGATCTCGGGCCGGGCGAACGGGCGCTCATTCCGACCGGATTTGCGCTTGCTATGCCGGCAGGGCTGGAAGCCCAAATTCGTCCGCGAAGCGGGCTTGCTTTCAAACACGGGATCACATCCTTGAACACGCCGGGTACGATCGATGCCGATTACCGCGGCGAAGTCAAGGTGCTGCTGATCAATCACGGCAAAGAAACGTTCACCATCAACCGTAACGAGCGTATCGCGCAAATGGTGTTCCAAACGGTGCCTCTCATTACGCTGACCGAGGTAAGCGAGCTGGACGAGACGGAACGCGGAGCGGGTGGCTTCGGACACACGGGAACAAAATAAGGAAGACGGACGATCTAAGCGCTTTTCCGCAGACCGGCAATTCAGCCCGGCGGAAGAGCGCTTTTTTGTTGGTTGCCTAACGATACTGCCGCCGTCGTTTGGGGCTTGATCTGCTGGAACCCATCTCTGGGCTGTCGCATAAGATGATTTATCGAGAGCGACATGGAAAGAGGTGAGAATGAATGCTGACCGGGATTCAAGTAGCGTTGATCGGCGGCGATGCCAGGCAGCTCGAGGTGATTCAAAAATGCTCCGAACTTGACGCATCCGTCGTTTTGTTCGGCTTTGATAATTTGCAGAACGGTTCAAGCGGGATTACCAGGGCAGAATTGACGCCCGACGCGCTTGTGGCTTTGGATGCCGTCATTTTGCCTGCTGTTGGGACGGACGATCAAGGAAATGTGGACAGTCTGTTTTCATCCAAAGAATTGCGACTCAACCATGAACATATAGCTGCTCTGCCGAAACATGCCATCGTCTTTACGGGCATGGCCAAACCTTACTTACGCGAATTGTGCTCGAACGAAGGCATCGCACTGATCGAATTGTTCGACCGCGACGATGTGGCGATTTACAATTCCATTCCGACAGCCGAAGGCGCGGTGATGATGGCGATTCAGAACACGGATATCACCATTCACGGCTCGGAGTCGATGGTGCTTGGGTTCGGCAGAACGGGAGCAACGCTTGCCCGTACGCTGCAAGGCATGGGTGCAAAGGTCAAGGTGGGAGTCAACAAGCCGGAATATTACGCCCGGGCGATCGAGATGGGAATGAACCCTTTTTATACGCAAGAGCTGATTTCCCACGTTTCCCAAGTAGATTTGCTGTTCAATACCATTCCGGCCATGGTGGTCACCGCCCAAGTCATCGCCAATATCCCGCATCGCGCCATTATTATCGATCTTGCATCCAAGCCGGGCGGAACCGATTTCCGCTATGCCGAAAAACGTGGCGTGAAGGCGATGCTCGCGCCGGGGCTGCCCGGGATCGTTGCCCCGAAGACGGCCGGACGCATCATAGCCGACACGCTGACCCGCATCATCATGGAGGACGCAAGACGAAGGAGGAACGGGGAATGAATTGGGATCAATTGACGGTGGGCTTCGCTTTGACCGGCTCTCACTGCACGTTTGAAGAAACGATGCCGCAAATCCGGCGTTTTGTCCACGCTGGAGCCAACGTCGTGCCCATCGTATCCAATACAATTATGACCACGGATACGCGTTTCGGCACATCGGCAAATTGGCAAAAAGAGTTGAAAGAGATCACAGGAAATGATATTATTTCTTCAATTGTAGATGCAGAACCGCTCGGTCCTTCGAAACTCCTCGACATAATGGTAATTGCTCCCTGTACCGGGAATACGACCAGCAAGCTTGCAAACGCCATGACGGAAAGTCCCGTGCTGATGGCGGCCAAAGCGCAGATGCGCAACGGGAGACCGCTCGTGCTGGCGATTTCGACAAATGACGGATTGGGACTAAATGCCACGAATATCGGTAAGCTTCTGATTACCAAAAACATTTATTTCGTCCCGTTCGGCCAGGATGCGCCGACGGTCAAGCCGAATTCGCTCGTGGCCCGCATGGATTTGATCATGGAAGCTTGCGAGGCGGCCCTTCAGGGTAAGCAGCTGCAGCCGATGCTGATTGAACGGTTTAATTACTGATCCTGCATTTTTCATCATTCATCTTTAGGGGAGAGGACAATACATGTCGAATCAAAAGTTGTTTAACGTCGCAGTAGTAGGCGCGACAGGTGCCGTAGGAGAACAAATCCTCCGTTTGCTGGCTGAACGGAATTTCCCCATTCAAGAGCTGAAGCTCCTGTCCTCGGCCCGGTCCGCAGGCAAGAAGCTCCAGTTCAAAGGTCGTGAACTAACGATCGAGGAAGCAACACCGGACAGCTTCAAAGGCGTGGACATTGCTCTGTTCAGCGCAGGAGGCGACGTCAGCCGGGCACTGGTTCCGGAAGCGATCAAGCATGGAACCATATGTATCGACAATACCAGCGCGTTCCGGATGGATCCGGAAACGCCGCTTGTTGTGCCTGAAGTAAATATCGACAAAGTCAGCGACCACAAAGGCGTCATTGCCAACCCGAACTGCTCCACGATTCAAATGGTGCAGACATTGAAGCCGCTTTACGACCGTTACGGCATTTCCCGCATTATCGTTTCCACTTACCAAGCGGTATCCGGCGCAGGCGCCAGTGCGATTAACGAAATGCTTCGCCAGTCTCGCGAAGTGCTGGAAGGAAACGTCGTGGAGCCGCAAATTTTGCCGGTAGGCTCTTTGCCGGTCAAGCATCAAATCGCATTCAACGCTATTCCGCAAATCGACAAATTTGTGGACAATGGCTTTACTTACGAAGAAATGAAAATGATTAACGAAACGAAAAAAATCATGGGTGACGAAACGCTGGAAGTCACCACGACTTGCGTGCGCATTCCGGTCGTTTACGGCCATTCCGAATCGGTATATGTCGAGCTTAAGCAAGATTTCGATATCGAAGAGGTGAAACGTCTGCTGGCTGATGCACCGGGGATTGTGGTGCAGGATAACGCTGCCGAGCAGCTGTATCCGCTGGCTACGGAAGCGACAGGTAAGCTGGAAACGTTCGTCGGCCGTATTCGCCGCGATCTTAGCAACCCGAGAGCCCTCAATCTGTGGATCGTATCCGACAACCTGCTTAAGGGAGCGGCTTGGAACGCCGTTCAAATTGCCGAATACATCGCGATCGAGCAGCAATAAATAAACCGAAACTGGCTTTCTGAGACACTCAGGAAGCCAGAGTTTTGCTATTAACTATGGCACATGGATAAGGGGAGAGATCACATGAGGATCTTGGTGCAAAAATTTGGAGGCACGTCTCTTTCCACAGCCGAGGCTAGAACACACGTTATTGAACACATCCAAGACGCATTAAACCAAGAATACAAAACGGTTGTTGTTGTTTCGGCTATGGGTCGCAGAGGAGAGCCTTACGCAACGGACACGCTACTGGATTGGGTTGGTCAAAATGGAAACAATTTGCCTGCGCGCGAAAGGGATATGCTGCTATGCTGCGGCGAATTCATCTCGGCCGCTACGCTGTGCAGTTTACTAAATGCTGAAGGGATTCCTGCCGTTGCTTTAACCGGCGCGCAAGCGGGAATTTTAACGAATGATGAATTTGGCAATGCCCAAATCGTCTCAATTCGGCCGGGGCGGATGCTGGAGCTGCTGGAGCAGGGCAACGTCGTCATCGTCGCCGGGTTTCAAGGCGAGACGGCCACGGGCGATTTCACGACACTCGGCCGGGGCGGCAGCGACACGTCGGCTACCGCGCTTGGAGCGGCCTTAAATGCGGAGCTCGTTGAAATCTTTACGGATGTGAGCGGTATTTTGACGGCAGATCCGAGGATCGTGGAAGACGCAAAACCGCTTTCGGTCGTCTCTTATATGGAAATCTGCAACATGGCGCATTTAGGTGCCAAGGTCATTCATCCCAGAGCGGTGGAAGTCGCTATGAATGCCGGAATTCCGGTAAGGGTGCGCTCCACGTTTTCCAAAGATAAAGGAACGCTTGTTACGCATGCCGACGCGCTTCGGAGCGAATCCGGCGACGTACAGGACCGGTTTGTGACGGGCATCGCCCACGTGGCGCATATCTCGCAAATTCGGGTAGCGCCTCAGGAAGGCAGCTACGATCTTCAGCTTAACGTGTTTAAAGCGATGGCACGGCAGCGAATCAGTGTCGATTTTATTAACGTCAACCCGTCCGGCGTTGTGTACACGGTCTTTGATCATGAAGCGGAGCGGGCAGCCGAAACGCTTCAGGGACTCGGCTATACGCCGCACATCACGCCGAACTGCGCGAAAGTATCGATCATCGGGGCCGGAATGAACGGAGTACCCGGCATCATGGCCCACATTGTCGAAGCGCTTACGGAAGAGGACATCCAAATTCTGCAATCTGCCGACTCAAATACGACCATCTGGGTGTTGGTGCAAGGCGACGACATGGTCAAAGCCGTCCGTGCGCTGCACCGCAAATTCGAGCTCCATAGATAACGCATAATGTTTTAGGAGGAGACAACACGTGGATTTTGGCACAATGATAACCGCTATGGTTACGCCGTTCGATGACAAGCTTAACATCGACTGGGCGCAATTTGAGAACGTGATGGACTACTTGATCGAGGAGCAGCAAAGCGACAGTCTCGTTATCTGCGGCACAACCGGCGAATCTCCTACGCTAACTGAAGAAGAGAAGCTCGAAAGTTTTCAAAGGGCCGTAAAGTACGCACGCGGCCGCTGCAAAATTATTGCAGGGACCGGCAGCTACGATACCGCTCATTCCATTCATTTGTCGCAAGCGGCCGAAAAGCTAGGTGTCGATGCGCTGCTTCTGGTGGCGCCGTACTACAATCGGCCTTCGCAAGAAGGATTGTATCAGCATTACAAAGCCATTGCCGAGTCGGTTAACATACCGATCATCCTTTATAACGTGCCCGGGCGGACCGGGGTCAATATCGAGCCGGAAACGACGATTCGTTTGTCGCACATTCCGAACATCGTAGCGACGAAGGATTGCACGGATACGGACCAGTTGACGCAGATCATCACCGGAGCCGCCCCGGGCTTTCTTGTCTACAGCGGCGACGATAGCGCCACGCTCCCTGCTTTGGCGGTCGGAGCGCGGGGAATCGTCAGCGTTGCGAGCCATGTGATCGGCAAAGAAATGAGAACGATGATCGACTGCTATTTGCAGGGCGAAGTAAAAGAGGCGGCAAGGCTTCATGGTCAACTGCTTCCGGTATTCCGCGGGCTGTTCTTATGCCCTCATCGCGTACCGAGCCCGGCTCCGGTCAAGCATGCGCTTAACCTGAGAGGACTGCATGTGGGTGGGGTACGCCTGCCGCTTGTGAACGTCACGGAACAAGAAAAACAATTTATCGCTTCGCTTTTTGCATAGCTTTACGACAACCGGTGCCCTGTGGCATCGGTTTTCTTGTTTTGGGAATAATACGCTTTACGCAAGGTGGATAGCCGAGTTGACCGGCTCACTTGTAAAGAGTCATTTTTTTCATGTATAATGATGTCAAGTGACTGGTGCGGTTAAAATTTGGTTTTGAATAATCATATGGAAATCGTCGTCAATTACATTGAGGAGGTTTAGTTACTTGTCCAAGAAAAATATAGACAAATTAACGATTTTTGCCCTGGGCGGCGTGGGTGAAATCGGGAAGAACATGTATGTCGTTCAATATGCGAACGATATTGTAGTCGTAGACTGCGGATTGAAATTTCCGGAGGAAGATATGCTCGGGATCGATATCGTCATTCCCGATATTTCTTACTTGACGGAAAATCGCGATAAAGTGCGCGGAATCGTCATTACACACGGCCATGAGGATCATATCGGCGGCTTGCCTTACGTTCTTAAGCACCTGAACGTTCCGGTGTATGGAACAAGGCTGACCATGGGTCTGATCGAAATGAAGCTGAAGGAAGCGAATCTGCTCGGTGAAACGAAACGGATCGTCATTACGGCCGATTCGGAATTGACGCTCGGCTGCATGACCGCGACGTTCTTTAAGACGAACCATAGTATTCCTGACTCGGTAGGGGTATGCTTAGAGACGCCGGAAGGCAACGTGGTTCATACCGGCGACTTCAAGTTCGATCAGACGCCGGTCAACGAGCAGTACGCAGATCTTCACCAGATGGCAGCGATTGGCCGCAGAGGCGTTATTGCACTGTTATCGGATAGCACGAATGCGGAGCGTCCGGGATATACCGGTTCGGAGCGCAGCGTAGGCGCGGAAATCGAAGACGTATTCCGCAAAGCGAAGCAGCGTGTCGTTATCGCGACCTTCGCCTCCAACATTCACCGGATTCAGCAGGTCATTGACGCGTGCGAATCGACCCGCCGCAAGCTGACCGTAATCGGGCGGAGCATGGTGAATGTAGTAGGTATCGCCAGCGAATTGGGCTACTTGCGTGTTCCGGATGGAATGCTGATCGAACCGGAGGAAGTGAACAAACTCGCGGCCGATCGCGTAGCCATTCTATCTACAGGGTCCCAGGGCGAGCCGATGTCGGCACTGACCCGGATGGCCCGCTCTACGCATCGCAAGATGGACATTTTGCCCGGCGACACCGTCATCATCGCCGCTACGCCGATTCCCGGAAATGAGCGGTACGTAGGGCGGACGGTGGACGAACTGATGCGCATTGGCGCGCATGTCATTTACGGGCCAGGCTCGATCACCGGGGTACACGTATCCGGACACGGCAGCCAAGAAGAATTAAAGCTGATGCTGAATATTATGCGTCCGAAATATTTTATCCCGATTCACGGGGAGTACCGGATGCTTCGCCAGCACGGGATGCTTGCCGAATCGGTCGGCATCGCGCGCGAAGATATTTTTATCGTGGATAACGGCGATACGGTGGAAATTCAGGACGGCGTTGCCCGCAAAGGGTCCAAAGTGCCGGCAGGCAACGTTCTCATCGACGGCCTCGGGGTCGGCGATGTCGGCAACATCGTGCTGCGCGACCGCAAGCTGTTGTCCCAAGACGGCATTCTGGTCGTCGTCGTAACGCTCAGCAAGCAGGATGGGACGATCCTGTCCGGTCCGGACATCATCTCCCGCGGCTTCGTATACGTACGGGAGTCGGAAGGATTGCTGGAAGAAGCGAACCGGATCGTGACGAGCACGCTCCATCGCTTAATGAACGAAAATGTCAATGAATGGGCTTCGCTCAAAACCCATGTCAAAGACGCTCTCGGCCGATTTTTATATGAGCAAACCCGAAGAAGACCGATGATTCTGCCAATCATCATGGAAGTGTAAAACTTCCCACCAGTCATACGAACTCACTTTAGGGTAAAGTGTATAAAAGCAGCTTTCGTGCAAAGACCACGTAAACCGTGGGGAAAATTCCCTTGGTTTACGCGGTCTTTTTTTCGTGCATCCATACCCGGTACCCCGCATAGTTTTGCTCGACTGCACCATACTAACAAGGACATTTCAGCTAACGGAGGGATGTTCTTCATGCAATCCAACGATAAACAAGAGCAGCAGCCGGTGCAGCCGCCGCAAGCGCCGACAACGGAAGAAGGACGCAAAAACGCAACGGTCGACGCGATTCAACAGCTGGGGCAGACAGGCGCGCCTACTACCGAATCCAACATTTTTTGCATGACCATTATCGGGCAGGTGGAGGGTCATATCGTTCTGCCGCCGCAAAACAAAACGACCAAATACGAGCATTTGATTCCGCAGCTTGTGGCCGCGGAGCAGAACGCGAAAATTGAAGGCGTGCTTATTATTTTGAATACGGTAGGCGGAGACGTGGAAGCCGGGCTGGCGATCGCCGAAATGATCGCGACGTTGTCCAAGCCGACGGTAACGCTTGTACTCGGCGGCGGACACAGCATCGGTGTTCCGATTGCCGTCTCGGCCAACCATTCGATCATCGCCGAAACCGCTACGATGACGATTCATCCGATCCGTCTGAACGGTCTGGTGATCGGCGTTCCCCAAACCTTCGAATATTTGGACAAAATGCAGGAAAGGGTCATCCGGTTCGTCACCCGGCATTCCCGGGTAGACGAGAGCAAATTTAAAGAACTAATGTTCAAAACGGGCGAGCTCACACGCGACATCGGAACGACAGTCATCGGGACGGATGCCGTCCGCTACGGACTTATCGACTCGCTGGGCGGCATTGGAGAAGCCATTCGGAAGCTCAACGCTCTGATTGACGAGCGGCGCGCCAGTAATGCAGGAGGTATGATCCAATGATTCATTATTCGATACTGCCGTTGGAAACCGTCTACGAAGGAATCGAAGAGATGAAATCGTCCACCGTCGATATTGTGATGAACGGAGTCAGGATGCAGGTTGAGCCGATCAACGCGCAGCAAGCGAAGATCGTCCGGCTGATTAGCTGCAACCCGCAGGATTTTTTGAATCCCCAATACGCTCCAGGGCGAATGATCGAATTTCAGCCGATGTTTCGGGAATCCGGCGAATAAAGGAGAACTGCGCAGTTGATCGGTGCTTCTCCCCGTTCTTCATATCCTGGAGGGGAATATATTTTCGCATTCTTCGTTTAGCTTCGCCCCAGCTTATGGTATAATGAAGGCTCGGGGGTGAGCGGCCTTGGCCAGGAAAAGGAAAAAGGGCAAGGGAATCAAAACAAATCTCAAATTTGAACTGTACGGCATCGTTACTTTGATTTTTTCGATCATCGCTTTATCCCGTGAAGGATCGGTAGCCCGTTCGTTGACCTATCTGTTTCGATTTGTGATCGGAACTTGGGATTTTCTCATTCCGCTCGTGTTTATATACGCCGGATTGTACGCGATGATGAAAAGGGAATGGCCGGTTTGGCGGACGCACCGCAAGCTCGGGGTGCTTCTGATCATCCTGTCGCTGCTGCTGATGAGCCATATCAGCCTGTTCTCGCAGCTTTACCCGAAAGGGAATTTCACGGAAGGCCAAGTGCTGTCCCAGACTTGGGCGAGCATGGTAGACGGATTGGATCCGACGGAAAAAGGAATGGCGATCCTGACCGACGGCGTCGGCGGGGGAATGATCGGGGCGGTGCTCTACTCGGTGCTGCACTTTTTGTTCAGCAACTTGGGCGCCCGACTGATTCAATACACGCTGTTCGCCGTAGGATTCATTCTTATTACGGGATTGTCGATCGGCGATATCATGAACAAAATCAGCGGGCGCAAGCCGTTTGCCGAGACACTGCTTGGCCAATACATAAAGCGTAAGCTGCTGGAGAGAAGCCGTGCGAAGACGGCGGCAGCGAGCGCGCAGCGTAAGAAGAAGCCGTCGGTCGCAGCGGTCTATGTGCCGCCGCCGGAGGATGAGTTCGACGAAGAGACATTGAAGCCGGAGCGCAAGGAACGGAAGCCGGGAAAGATGCGTACCCTGTTCTTCGAGCTGCTTAATCCGTCTGAAGCGCCGGAGAAGAACAAGACGGAAGGCCAAGCGAAAAAAGGGCAGGTGCAACCAGAAGAGGAAGATGAAAAGGTCACGGTTTATTCCGCGGCCCAGGATTCGTACGACAACGATTCCGGCTTCCCGGAGCAGAATATCCCTTACAAAGAAGAACACGAACCGGCAATCCCGGTAATCCGCGATTTTCAAGAGCAGGTTCATCAGGAAGCGGCACGAACTTCCGATAGTCCCGCTTCTGCTGAGAATGCCGCAGACCGCAAACCCGATCCGGTGGCAAATGAGCAAGAAGGTGCGGCAGGTGCGGACGATTTTGACATCAAAAATAAACCGCTCGCGGTCCCGTATGAGCTGCCTTCCTTGCAGCTGCTGGCCAAGCCCGCTTCGGGTAAAGGAAGCGACTCGCTGGATTACAAGGCGGTTGCCCGCAAGCTGGAAGCGACACTCGAAAGCTTCGGCGTACGCGCTAAGGTGCTGGAGGTCGTCCGCGGCCCTGCGGTTACCCGGTACGAAATTCAGCCGGATGTCGGGGTGAAGGTAAGTCGCATCGTCAGCTTGACGGATGATATTGCCCTCGCTCTGGCTGCGAAGGATATCCGTATGGAAGCGCCGATTCCGGGCAAGTCCGCCATCGGGATCGAGGTGCCGAATACCGAGGTATCCGTCGTTACGATGCGCGAAGTGATGGAAAGCCCTGCCTTTCAGGACGCGGCGTCCAAACTGTCGATTACGCTGGGACGCGATATTTCCGGGCAGCCGATCGTCGGCAATCTCGCACGAATGCCGCACATGCTCGTCGCAGGGGCGACCGGCTCGGGGAAATCCGTTTGTATTAACGGGATCATCACAAGCGTTCTTTATAAAGCCAAGCCCGACGAAGTCAAATTTCTGATGATCGACCCGAAGATGGTCGAGCTGAACGTTTACAACGGAATTCCGCACCTGCTGGCACCGGTTGTTACCGATCCGAAACGGGCGTCGCTTGCGCTCAAAAAAGTCGTCGTAGAAATGGAGAAGCGGTACGAGCTTTTCTCCAAAAGCGGCACGCGCAATATCGAAGGCTACAACTCGATGCTGGTAGAAACGCAAACGGGAGCACCACTGCCTTACATCGTCGTCATCGTGGACGAGTTGGCTGACCTGATGATGGTTGCGGCCAACGACGTGGAGGATGCGATCTGCCGCCTCGCCCAAATGGCGCGCGCGGCAGGCATTCACCTCATCATCGCTACGCAGCGGCCGTCGGTCGATGTCATTACCGGCGTCATCAAAGCGAACATTCCTTCGAGGATCGCTTTCGGCGTCTCCTCGCAGGTAGACTCGCGCACCATCCTTGATTCTGCAGGCGCGGAGAAGCTGCTTGGCCGCGGAGATATGCTTTACTTGCCGATGGGCGCTTCGAAGCCTGTCCGGGTCCAGGGAGCCTTCCTATCCGATCATGAGGTGGAAGCGGTCGTCGGCTTCGTCCGGACGCAGGGGCAGGCGGAATACGTGGAAGACATGGTTCCACATGTCGAAGATAAGCAAGAAGAGACGGAAACGTTTGAGGACGAATTGTACGATCAGGCGGTCCAAATTATTCTTGAAGCGAAGCAAGCGTCCGTATCCCTGCTTCAGCGCCGTATGCGCGTCGGTTATACGCGTGCCGCCCGTTTGATCGATACGATGGAAGCGCGCGGCATCGTAGGTCCGTACGAGGGCAGCAAGCCGCGTGAGGTATTGATGTCGCTTGAGCAGTATCAAATGAACCGAATGAGCTCCTGAGCGGCTTTCGGATGCGTTATCCGGGCCCAGCGATTCCCAGTTTAGGCTGAATAGAAGCTGACTCCCTTTCTCATAATAACCTTAAAAAGGTTGCCGCAACGAAGGCGGGAAAGGTGAGGTTACCAGAATGAATAAACGATTGATCATGATCACGCTTTGCCTGGTGTTTATTCTGTTCGCGGGATTTCAGCTCAAGCAGCATCTGAAGGTACAGCAGACGTTCAGCAAGAACGAAATCCGCTATGGAGCGTCCGGCACGGCCGACGTATACGAGCTCCAAGGTCGTTTGAAGCATCTCGGGTTTTATTACGGCAAGGTGGATGGCGATTTCGGCTATCAAACCTTAAAGTCGCTTAAATGGTTCCAATCCGAATTCGGATTGAATGTAGACGGCATCGCCGGGGACAAAACGAAGCTAAAGCTGTGGGAAGCAACGAAAGCATGGAAGGCTAAAGCCGAAGAGCTGCCTCCTTGGGTAACCGGCGCCGGACAAGGGCAAGCCGCCCCAGGCGGACCCGCGCCCGAGAGCACTGCGCCGCCGGCGAACGCAGGCATCCCGCGTTCCAACCGGCTCGGTCTTTCCGAGCAGGACCTGACCCTAATGGCCAATGCAGTACACGGCGAAGCACGCGGGGAGCCGTATATCGGCCAAGTCGCCGTTGCTGCGGTTATTCTCAATCGCGTCAAATCGCCAAGCTTTCCGAATACGGTCTCGGGCGTCATTTTCCAGCCTGGAGCGTTTACGGCCGTAGCGGACGGACAAATATGGCTGACACCGAACGAAACGTCCCGCAAGGCGGTTCAAGAGGCGCTGGCCGGGTCGGACCCTTCCGGCGGCTGCATTTATTATTTCAATCCGGTGACGGCCACGTCCAAGTGGATCTGGTCCCGTCCGCAAGTCAAGCAAATTGGCAAACATATTTTCTGCAAATAATGCATGTAGTAGAAGTAACCATCTTCACGGTTGCTTCTTCTGTTTATAGAGGAATATAATGGAATATACCCGGGAAGACGGAAGTGAAGCCATGATGATGAGAGGAGTTGTTTCGTCTTTGAAGCAAATACAATTCGAGCGGGGAACGGTGCAGGGCGTGCGTGTGCATGTGCTGCCGACGGAGCAGTTCAAAACTTATGCATTATCGGTCTATGTGGGCAGTCCGCTTCAAGAGGATACGGTTACGCCTAACGCGCTTATTCCTTTTGTGCTGCGGCGCGGCAGCAAGGCCTACCCGGAAACGAAGCAGTTCCGCGAGAAGCTGGACGATTTGTACGGGGCCGGATTCGGGTTCGACGTGTACAAGCGCGGGGATTACCAGATGCTTCAATTCCGTATGGATGTCATTCAGGACGATTTCGTTTCCAGTCCTCAGCCGCTGCTTGATCAAGCCATTCGATTTTTAGGCGAGGCGATTACGCAGCCAGCGATGGAAGGCGGAACCTTGATCCGCAAATATATCGACTCCGAGAAAACGACGCTGCAGAAACGGTTGGAATCCATCGTTAACGACAAAATCCGCTACGCTGCGGAACGGTGCATCGCCGAAATGTGCAGCAGCGAACCTTACCGGCTCCATCCGCTCGGTTCCATTGACCGCATCCCTTCGATCGAAGCGGAGGCTTTGACCGAACGGTACGAAGCCTTGCTGCGGCAGTCGCCGATTGATATTTATGTGGTAGGCAATACGAATCTGGAGCAGGTGCAGCCGTTGATCGAGCGCTATTTTGCTGCCAGGGGCGAGCGTACTCCGGATTATTCGCTCAGAGCTGAGCATCGCAGCGTCGGTCAAGTGAAGGAAGTCGTCGAGCGTCTGGATGTTAATCAAGGTAAGCTCAATATGGGGCTTCGCGTGCGTACCTCGTATGCGGACGATTCGTACCCGTCGGCGCTGCTATATAACGGAATCTTGGGCGGATATCCGCATTCCAAGTTGTTCACCAACGTCCGCGAAAAGGCGAGCTTGGCCTATTACGCCTCTTCCCGCTTGGACGGGCACAAAGGCATTCTGACGATCCAATCAGGTATTGAAATCGCAAATTACGAGAAAGCCGTCTCGATTATTAAGGAACAGCTGAAAGCGATGGAAGAAGGGCAGATCAACGACACGGAGCTGCAGCAGACGAAAGCGATGATTACGGGACATTTGCGCGAGTTGCAGGACTCGGCCTTCGAATTGATCGCTTTCGATTTCAACAACCGTCTGTCTGGCGCCGACCGTACGGTTCCGGCGCTAATTGAAGCGGTGGAGCAAACGGATAAAGAGGAGATCCGCCGTATGGCCCGCCAGGTGCATCTGGATACGATTTATTTTTTACGCGACAACAAAGGGGGGCAATAAATGCGTACGATCCCTTATCCGCATGTGAAGGAAACGCTGTACGCCGAAGAGCTTCCGAACGGTCTGAGTGTCTTTATCTTGCCGAAGGAAGGCTTCCAGAAAACGTATGCCACCTTTACGACAAAATACGGTTCGATCGATAACGATTTTCAGGTCGAAGGCGAAGCGCGGCGCAAAGTGCCCGACGGCATCGCGCATTTTTTAGAGCACAAAATGTTCGAGGAGCCGACAGGGGACATCTTTTCCGTGTTCGCTGCCCAAGGGGCTTCCGCCAATGCGTTCACAAGCTTCGACCGTACAGCTTATTTATTTTCCGCGACCGAACACATCGAGGACAACTTATCGACGCTGCTTAACTTTGTGCAAAATCCGTATTTTACGGATGCAAACGTCGAGAAGGAGAAGGGCATCATCGGCCAGGAGATCAACATGTACCGGGACAATGCGGACTGGCGGGCGTATTTCGGACTGATCGAAACGATGTACCATAAGCATCCGGTTCATATCGATATCGCCGGAACGATCGAATCCATCGGTGAAATTACGAAAGAAATGCTGTACGAGTGCTACCATACGTTTTATCATCCGAGCAATATGAGCTTGTTTGTCGTAGGCGGGGTCAATCCGCAGAAAATTATGGAACTCGTCAAACGGAACCAAGCGGGGAAAACGTTCAAGCCGCAGGGAACGATCAACCGTTATTTTGAAGCCGAGCCGCACCAGGTGAGGGATGCGCGCAAAGTGACCGTGCTGCCGGTCTCGCTGCCCAAGTGCTTGTTCGGCTGCAAGGAGCCGGGCCAGCCTTTGCGGGGGCGCGAGCTGCTGAAGCGGGAGCTGACCATGAAGGTGCTGCTTGACGTGCTGGTAAGCCCCAGCTCGGCCATTTACCAAAAGCTGTACGACGAGCAGCTGATTTCTGACAGCTTCGGCTCCGAGTACAATATTGCCGAAAATTATGCGTTCACCGTGATCGGCGGAGATACGAAGGACCCCGAGCGTTTGATCGGCCGCGTGCAGGAAGAAATCGACCGGGTTAAAGCGGCCGGCATTGCCTCAGCCGATTTCGAGCGCAGCAAGAAGAAAAAAATCGGCGCTTTCCTGCGCCAGCTCAATTCGCCTGAAGCGATCGCCAATGAGTTTACGAAGTACCGGTTTAAGGGCATCGATTTATTCGATATTCTGCCGGTGTATGAAGAGCTGACTCTGGAGGATGTCAACGAGCGGCTGCGCGCGCATTTCGATTGGAGCCGTCTGGCGGCCTCCATTGTGACAAGTGAAGCGAATGGAACCTAGTCATTGCAAGCCGTTTCCGGAGCAAACGGTGCTCGTTACGGGGGCGAGCCGCGGGATTGGCGCCGCGATCGCCTGCCGTTTCGCTTCGGTGGGCATGAATGTGATCATTCATTATTTGAATTCGCACGAAGGGGCGAATGAAACGGCCCGCAGCTGCATGAAGCTGGGGAGCCGCGTGTTAACGGTAACGGCAGACCTGCGGTCGAGGGAGCAGATCGAGCGAATGCAGGAGAAGCTGACGCAGCACGACCTTGTTCCGGATATTTTGGTCAACAATGCGGGCATTTCGCATTACGGCCTGTTCTCCGATCTGGAGGAGACCCAGTGGGACGAAATCATGGATATTAACTTGAAGGGCGCGTTTCTGATGACGCGTCAATTTATGCCAGCGATGATCCGTCAGAAGTACGGCAGAATCATCAATGTGTCCTCGATTTGGGGCATCTCCGGCGCTTCCTGCGAGGTCGCCTATTCGACCGCCAAGGGCGGGATCAATGCTTTTACGAAGGCGTTGGCGAAGGAGCTTGCACCGTCCGGGGTCACCGTGAATGCTGTCGCTCCCGGCGCGGTCGATACGTTGATGATGGCAGGCTTTGACGAGCGGGAGAAAGAGATGATCGAGAACGATATTCCCGTCGGCCGCTTCGGTAAACCTGATGAGATCGCGTCGCTCGTTTATTTCCTTGCACTTCCTGAATCCGGCTACATCACAGGTCAAATCATCAGTCCCAACGGGGGCTGGCTGACCTGACGGCCCGTATAAATCCTTACCGAAATGCAAACATTAACGTCGTAACGACATTCATTTCGATAAGGAGGATGCATACATGGCTACGATGCTTAAAGTGTTCGATCGTTGGAAAGAATTTCTGGGAGAGCGTGTGGAGCAAGCGGAACGGGCAGGAATGACGGAAGAGACCATCTCGCAGCTCGCTTTTCAGATCGGTGAATTTTTGTCTGATAAAATCGATCCGGAAAATAAAGAAGAACGCGTACTGAAGGACCTGTGGGACGTATGCGACGAAGAGGAGCGCAAGGTCATGGCACGGGCCATGGTTAAATTGGCTAAAGCACATCATTAA
Source organism: Paenibacillus tyrphae (assembly GCF_000722545.1). Classification (GTDB taxonomy): domain Bacteria; phylum Bacillota; class Bacilli; order Paenibacillales; family NBRC-103111; genus Paenibacillus_G; species Paenibacillus_G tyrfis. The sequence goes on along the minus strand of NZ_JNVM01000003.1, from coordinate 104,722 downwards.
TTATCCGGCATTGTACACGAGCCTCCTGTTCAGGGAGGCTTTTCTCTTGTTTCCGGCAGCGACCATTTGCCGAATTGGCTTCGCAGCCGGTTTTCTTATATACTGGTATAGACGAACGGGAGAAAGAGGTTGAACTGCAAGTGAAGAAGCTGAAACGTTTGTTTGTAGGAATAGGCATTCTAGGTTTGCTTAGCGGCTGCGGCAAAAACATCCCGGCAATCGATCCTGTCTTGCTTCAAGGAAAATCGTCGATTCTCGTCGTAACGGGACAGGAAATGCCGGACAATGTAAAAGCCGCCCTGCAAACGACACTCGTCAATTGGCGCGATAAAAAGCAGACGGCCTTCGAGTGGATGGACAACACGACCGCGCTGACGGAAGAACAACTGAGCAAAATTAAAACCAGATCTTATGACTATATCCTTGTAGCCGGACATAATTTAGTACAAAACACACTTCCTGCCGCAGCGAACATCCCGGAACGCAAATGGGTGATGCTGGACGACCAATTGGCGCGGCAATCCCCTGTTGTAAGCGGCAGCAACATTATGGTGAAGCTGGTCCCGGAGGACTGGTTTCGGCAGGAGTGGAACGAATGGGTAGGACAGCAGCTTGATAACGGCCGGGCGATCGAATGGGTAACGACTTCGGCTTACCCGATTCCGTCCGAATGGGCGCCTTCCGAAGAAGCGGATTATATCAATCTGGCCGACGCCGACGGCTGGTATACGCAGTTTCAATTCCAGGTACGCAGTCACGGGCCGGCGTGGATCGCCGTATTCGCTCCGCTGGAAGCGGCGCAATTGCAAAGACTGAAGAACATGCAGGTTCCGGTGATCAACATGGCTTCCACCGGCATTGAGCTTCAGTGGGGAGGCATACTTGCATCCATCGAAGACATGATGGCTAAGAAAGCATGGACGCCGGGGATTCAGACATATTCCAACACCGAAGCGAAGATCAATAAAAATTTGTGACTTTATGCCCTGAAACGGGGAGGATTTTATCGAATATTGTAGAATTCTTTTGTAAACCATCACAAATCTAGGATCGGAGAACGAAGGATGATAGCGGAAACAACCGAAATCAAGCAATGGTACATGGAATACCGAATCCATAAAAACCGTCCGGGGCTTCTCGGGGACATCGCCTCCCTGATGGGGATGCTCGATATCAATATCGTCACCATCAACGGGGTGGATAATCGTACCCGCGGCATGCTTTTGCAGACGAACGATGAAGAAAAAGTTGAATTAATGGGTAAAATGTTGAAAAAAGTAGATAATATAACTATAACGGCATTGCGTCCGCCCAAGCTGGTCGATATTCTTGCCGTTCGCCACGGCCGCTATATCGAGCGGGACTCCGACGACCGGAAAACGTTCCGCTTCACTAGGGACGAACTGGGACTTTTGGTCGATTTTCTGGGCGAGCTGTTCAAACGTGACGGCAATCATGTCGTCGGGTTGCGCGGGATGCCGCGCGTCGGCAAGACGGAGTCGATTATCGCCGGAAGCGTCTGCTCCAACAAGCGGTGGACGTTCGTCTCCTCGACTTTGCTTCGGCAGACCGTGCGCAGCCAGCTTTCCGAGGATGAAATGAATCCGAACAACGTATTTATTATCGACGGGATCGTCTCGACGCTCCGTTCCAACGAGAAGCATCATATGCTGCTGCAGGAAATTATGACGATGCCTTCCACCAAGGTGATTGAGCATCCGGATATTTTCATCCGGGAATCGCAGTATTCCTACGATCAATTTGACTGCATCGTGGAGCTTAGAAATACACCGGACGAAGAAATTACATACGAGACGTTCACGGCCGGATTTGACGAATATTAATGCCCTGTCCAGGTTCTGAGCGTCGGAAAGGGGTGACCACGTGTCCGATCTGGGTCAATTGCTAAGAAAAGCCAGAGTCGAAAAGAAAATATCTCTCGATGATCTGCAGGAAACAACCAAAATTCGCAAACGGTATCTGGAAGCGATTGAGGACGGCAACTATAAAGTGCTGCCCGGGAACTTTTACGTCCGAGCTTTTATAAAGAGCTATGCCGAAGCGGTCGGGCTGGACCCGAACGAAGTGCTGAACATGTATCAAAATGTCATCCCGCAACCGGAGCCGGAGCAAATCGAACCGATCCGCACCAAGCGGACGACCCGCAATACGGAACGGCTTGGAAAGTGGGCGTCCAATGTGATGGTCATTTCCTTCGTCGTGCTTATTCTTGGGGTCATCTACTACTATATGAGCCAAAACTATACCGGCAACACAGATGATGCGACCAAAGATTTGCCGAAGAAAATTACCGAAAAGGTCGAGCCCGCCACGCAGACGCCTAATCCCGGAAATGCCGGAGCGAATGGAGCTAACGGAACGAATGGAGCGCTTGCGGATAACAAGCCGGTACAGGTGCCTACGCCGCCCCCGACACCGCCTCCGGCAACGGAGGTCAAGCTGGTCAAAAGCGAGCGGGGAACCGATTATTACGCGGTTAAGGGTACGGATAAACTGAAAATCGAAATGAAAGTGACAGGGGATTCCTGCTGGATCGAAGTCGATTCGCCGCCTGGCGGAAACAAAAAGGTAATCGACTCTATGACATTCAATAACGGGGAAACGAAAACGTGGGAATTGACCGATACGGCTTTCTTGATTTTCGGAAAAGCCAATGCGGTCGAGTTGAGCGTTAACGGCTCGCCGGTTGTCGTAGGCGATCAGCCGAACGTGAAAAAAATTCAAGTTGACATTCAAAAGTCATAGATTAAAACGCCGGCAAAACGGAAATACTTGGCATCGTATGCATCAGTTTCAGGCGCATTTGAACAATACGGCTTCAAGACACGCGAAAGCTTTGTGCTGAGGGTGTCTTTTTTGTTACAATAGAGGGCGTGGAATTTAGAAATGAAAGGGGAGCGGATTTTGTGAGCAGTGAAAACTCGTTTGATATCGTATCGAAGCTGGATCTCCAAGAGATGAACAATGCCATTAATCAGGCGGAAAAGGAGATCGCGACACGCTTTGATTTCAAAGGAAGCAAGAGCAGCATCTCGTTGGAGAAAGAAGAGCTGGTAGTCGTCTCCGACGACGATTTCAAGCTTCAAAACGTGTTGGACATTTTGCAGTCCAAGATGGCGAAGCGCGGCATATCGCTTAAAAATTTGGAATACGGCAAAGTCGAGCCTGCTGCGGGCAGTACGGTGCGTCAGCGGATTAAAGTCAAGCAGGGGATCGATCAAGACAACGCCAAAAAAATCAATGTGCTGATCCGCGATTCCAAGCTGAAGGTGAAGAGCCAGATTCAAGGGGATCAAATTCGCGTAACCGGAAAAAGCAAAGACGACCTGCAGCAGGTTATGGCGCTGCTTCGGAAGGCGGATATTTCGCTCGATCTTCAGTTTATCAATTTCAGGTAAGGCCAAAGAATGGTCGGCCGCCTTACGGAAACGGGTCCGTAAGGTATTTTTGCTGCTTTTGACACCTTTTCATGCGGTATATTATACTTGAACCAAACCGTTCAGTAATAAAAGGTACTAACCATGGTGGAGGATTTTAGACATGACAGAGAAAGTGAAAGTGGTTACCTTAGGATGTGAGAAAAACCTGGTCGACTCGGAGATCATGTCCGGGCTTGTGCATGAGCGCGGGTATTCCCTGGTTAACGATAAAGAAGAAGCGACCATCGTTATTGTGAATACATGCGGATTTATCGATGCGGCCAAAGAGGAATCGATCAATACGATTCTCGATTTGGCAGAGCTGAAGCAGACGGCCAATCTCAAGGCGCTGATCGTATCGGGCTGCCTGACCCAACGCTATAAGGAAGAATTGATGAAGGAGATGCCGGAGATCGACGGAATCGTCGGCACCGGGGATTTCCATAATATCAACGACATTATCGACCAGGCGCTGGTCGGCCGTAAGCCTGTGATGGTCGGCAACCCGGTGTTCAACTACGAGCAGAAGCTGCCGAGACGAATGGCGACTCCGCGCTATACGGCTTATGTGAAAATTGCGGAGGGCTGCGACAATGCCTGTACGTTCTGCAGTATTCCGATCATGCGGGGCAAGTTCCGCAGCCGTTCCGTCGAATCGATTCTGGACGAAGTGGCCCAACTGGCATCACAGGGAGTCCGGGAGATCAGCCTGATCGCGCAGGATTCGACCAACTACGGGACGGATCTGTACGATACGTTCATGCTGCCGGAGCTGATGAACCGGGTAAGCGCCGTGCCGGGCATCGAATGGGTGCGGCTGCATTATGCGTATCCCGGCTTCTTTACGGATGAACTGATCGACGTGATCGCGAACAACCCTAAAGTGTGCAAATACGTTGATATGCCATTGCAGCATAGCGAAGATAGCATTTTGAAGCGGATGCGGCGTCCGGGACGTCAGCAGGACGCACGGGAACTGATCCGCAAAATCCGCGATCGGATTCCGGGCGTATCGCTTCGCACGTCGATTATTGTCGGTTTCCCGGGGGAAACGGAAGAAGATTTCGAGAATCTAAAATCGTTTATCGGCGAAGTGAAATTCGACCGTCTAGGCGTGTTTACTTATTCCAAGGAGGAAGATACGCCGGCTTCCCGTCTGCCAGACCAAGTGCCGGACGAAGTCAAAGAATACCGCTCGAACGTACTCATGGAGCTGCAGCGCGAGATTGCAAATGAGCGCAACGGCGAGCGGATCGGTCAAGTGATCGATGTTTTGATCGAAAAATACGACGGGCGCAATGACGTATATGTCGGCCGTTCGCAGTACGATGCTCCTGAGATCGACGGGGAAGTGTTTGTCGGCGGCGGGCAGCTCAAAATCGGCGAAATTGCCAAGGTTCGCATCACCCACTCCTTCGAGTTTGACTTATCCGGGGAGGTCGTGGCATGAATCTGGCCAACCGGATCACTCTGGCGAGAATATTTCTGGTTCCGATCATCATGTTATTTCTGCTCGTCAACGTTAAGTTTCCGCACATTCGCATCGAGCAGTTCAGCATTACGTACAACCAGATTATCGCGGCGCTGATCTTTATCATAGCCGCCAGCACCGACAGTTTGGACGGATATATCGCCAGAAAACGGAAGCTTGTCACCAATCTTGGCAAGCTTCTCGATCCGCTGGCCGACAAGCTTTTGGTGTCTGCCGTATTGATCTCGCTCGTTGAAATGAACAAGGTTGACGCTTGGATCGTGATTGTGATCATCAGCCGCGAGTTCGCCGTCACCGGTTTGCGGCAAATCGCTTTGCTCGAAGGGTCCGTCATAGCGGCCAGCAAATGGGGGAAATGGAAGACGGCGGCGCAGATTACGGCAATTATCGCACTGCTTATCAACAATTTTCCGTTTGCATTCATCAACTTCCGCTTCGACATCGTGGCCAGTTGGATTGCCGCTATCATCACGATTTATTCGGGCTTCGACTATTTTATCAAAAACAAGCATGTCATTAATTTTAGCGATCAAAAACAGTAGGGACAGCCTATTGTTTTTGTGCTGTTTGGAGGCGTACCGTGAGAGCTGAGATCATAGCCGTCGGCACCGAGCTGCTGATGGGACAAATCGTAAATACGAATGCGCAGTACTTAGCCAAAGGCCTTGCGGATATCGGCGTGGGCGTTTATTTCCAGACGGTCGTCGGCGACAACGTCTCGCGGATCAAAGAGTCGCTGCATATCGCCAAAGGCCGTGCGGATCTCATTATTTGCACGGGCGGACTCGGACCGACGCAGGACGATTTGACGAAGGACGTGCTGGGCGAGGTGCTCGGGCAAAAGCTTGTCATTCATGAGCCTTCGATGAATAAAATGGTCGAGATGTTCCAGCGGCGGGGCATCCCGATGGTGGAAAGCAATGCGCGGCAGGCGCTGATGCTGGAGCAAAGCGATCCGCTGCCGAACGATACGGGGCTTGCGGTAGGCGTAGCGGTGACGCATGAGGGTACGCATTACATTTTGCTTCCCGGCCCGCCCAAAGAAATGAAGCCGATGTTCGACCGGTATGCCAAGCCTTGGATTGAATCCAAGTTGGACCATGTGCAGCCGCTATACTCGATCATGCTGAAGTTCGCGGGGATCGGAGAGTCGGCGCTGGAGCATGCCTTGATCGATTTGATCGAAGCCCAGACGGACCCGACCATCGCCCCTTATGCCAAGGAGGGCGAGGTGGCGATCCGGCTTACGACACGTGCCTCCTCGGCCGACGAGGCGATGACCAGACTGCGTCCGCTGGAAGCGGAAATCCGGGGCCGATTGGAGGAGCATATTTACGCGGCAGAGGACATCACCCTGGAGCAGCAGGTGCTGCGTATGCTTGCAGAGAGCGGGCAGAAGCTTGCCGTAGCCGAGAGCTGCACGGGGGGGCTGCTCAGCGATCTGCTGACAGCCGTTCCAGGAAGCTCACAATCGTTTCTGGGCGGTGTCATTTGTTACTCCACGGCGTTAAAGCATAAGCTGCTCGGCGTGCCGATGGAGCTGCTAGAAGGACCGGACGCGCCCGGCGCCGTCAGCGAGGAGACCGCGGTGGAGCTTGCGCGCAATACGCTTCGTCTGCTGGAAGCGGACGTTGCCGTATCAATTACCGGCGTCGCAGGGCCCGGTGAGACGGAGGGCAAGCCGGTAGGTTTGGTCTACGCAGGTCTCGCGCACCGGAACGGTCAAGCCTTCGCCGTCAAGCTCCAGCTGTCCGGCAACCGCGAAACGATCAAGCTGCGGGCAGCAAAAAGCGCACTCTATCATTTGTGGAAAACGATAAAATCGTAGTTGCCAGAATACCCAAAATAAAGTATAATAGATGTTAGCGGAAGAACCGTAACATTTTGAACCAAACGTGTTACGGTTTTTCTTTTGCCAAGCAAGCGAATGTATGTTCGGAAAAATGCTTGTCAGCCGATTCAAAACACGGTAATATGGTATCAGCAGATAAATCAAAAAGGACGTGATTCTTTTGTCAGATCGGCGCGCAGCCTTGGAAAATGCCCTTCGTCAAATTGAAAAGCAATTCGGGAAAGGTTCGATCATGAAATTGGGCGAATCGACCCATATGCAGGTAGAGACGATCCCAAGCGGATCGCTGGCCTTGGATATTGCCCTAGGCATCGGCGGATTTCCGCGAGGTAGAATTATAGAGGTATACGGACCGGAATCGTCCGGTAAAACGACAGTAGCACTTCACGCCATCGCCGAGGTTCAGAAAGCCGGCGGTACCGCGGCGTTCATCGATGCGGAGCACGCGCTGGATCCGTTGTATGCGAGCAAGCTCGGCATCAACATCGACGAGCTGCTGCTCTCCCAGCCCGATACGGGTGAGCAGGCGCTTGAAATTGCGGAAGCGCTGGTACGCAGCGGCGCGGTCGACATCATCGTCATCGACTCGGTTGCGGCTCTCGTACCGAAAGCCGAGATCGAGGGCGAGATGGGGGACTCCCACGTCGGCTTGCAAGCCCGCCTTATGTCGCAGGCGCTGCGGAAGCTGTCCGGGGCGATCAACAAGTCGAAAACGATCGCTATCTTTATCAACCAATTGCGCGAGAAGGTCGGCGTCATGTTCGGCAACCCGGAAACGACTCCAGGGGGCCGCGCGCTCAAGTTTTATTCGTCCGTTCGGCTTGACGTACGCCGCGTAGAGACGATCAAGCAAGGCAATGATATGGTCGGTAACCGGACCCGGATCAAAGTCGTCAAGAACAAAGTAGCGCCTCCGTTCAAGCAAGCGGATATCGATATTATGTACGGCGAAGGTATTTCCAGGGAAGGCAGTATCGTCGATATCGCCACCGAGATGGATGTCATCCAAAAGAGCGGCGCATGGTATTCTTACAATAACGATCGCCTCGGCCAAGGACGTGAAAATGCGAAGCAGTTCCTGAAGGAAAACCCGCATATCGCCGACGTCATCGAGAAGAAAATTCGCGAGAACAGCAACCTGATTCCGGTAGTAGGGCCGAATACGGACGACGAAGAAGAAGACGAAGAATTGGCGCTGTTTGAAGAGAAAGAATAAACGTTCCGGCACCTTTAATCCAGATTAAAGGTGCCTTTGCCATTTTCAAGGGAGGTACTTGGATTCATGACCGAGCAGGAAAGGCCGCAGCTTCAATCGGGGCTGATTACAAAGGTGGAACGGCAGCGCAGGGGACCACACCGTTATAACATTTATATCGACGAGACCTTTGCGTTCTCGGTCCATGAGGACTTGATGATCAAGCACAGGCTACTCAAAGGCGAAGCCGTCGAAGCGGCGCAGCTTGAGCAGATTTTGGCCGAGGACGAAGCGCATAAAGCTTATTTGGATGCGATCCGCCTGTTGTCCAGTCGGCTCCGGTCCGAACACGAGATGAAGGCCCGGCTGAAGCAAAAAGGGTACACGCCGGAAATCACGGCATCGACGGTCGAGCGTCTGGCGAAGGAAGGCTACTTGAACGACGAGCAATTTGCCGAGCAGCTGGCCAAACAACGTCTCGAATCGCAAAAAAAAGGACGGCATTGGATCAAGCAGGAACTGCAGCAAAAGGGGATTCGCAAAGATCATATTCAAGCGGCGATGGAGCAGGTGGACGAAGAAACGGAATTTGCTATGGCGTACAGTCTTGCCTCGAAACGGTATCGTTCGGAGCTGGAGAAAGATCCGGTGAAGGCAAGGCGGAAAATTGCCGGCTTCCTGCAGCGCCGGGGTTATCCGGGGACGGTCGTTAGCAAGGTGCTGGCACGTTTGCCTCGAAAAGGACCGGGAGGGGATTGGGATGAAGAGATGTTCCCGGAGGACGAACAATTCTAGAATATGGAAAACGCAATCGTGCGGCATACGGAATATCGATTCATTCGGACCCAACACCTTGACAAGCTTCTTTGTCAAAAGATAAAATAATCATGTAAACGCGATACACAGAATCTTCCTGAACAGCCTGGGGGAGATTCGAACAAAGTAAAATCGCCAATTTTTACTTTTTACTTGCGCTTGTAGAATGGATTAAACAACCTGATTATCCCAAGCTTACCCCTTGGAGAAACAACGAGGAGGTGAACTGGATGCCTACGACAGTCATCTGGATCATAGTCGTTCTCGTTGTTGGTGCTCTATGCTTCGGGATCGGTTATTTTATCCGCAAGTCCCTTGCAGAGGCGAAGATTTCCAGTGCTGAACATGCTGCCGAGCAGATCAAGGAAAATGCCCGTAAAGAGGCAGAAGCACTGAAGAAAGAAGCGGTTCTGGAGGCGAAAGACGAGATTCACAAGCTCAGAACCGAAGCTGAAAAAGACATTCGTGACCGTCGAAATGAAACTCAACGACAAGAGAGACGATTGTTGCAAAAAGAGGAATCGCTGGATAAAAAATTAGAATCTCTTGAGAAAAAAGAGGAGCAGGTCGCCAACAAGGAGAAACGAATCGAAGAAACCCAAACGCAAATTGATCAGATTTATAAAGATCAAGTTGCCGAGCTGGAGCGAATTTCTGCGTTGACGATGGACGATGCCAAACAAATTATTTTGACCAACGTAGAGCAGGAAGTTCGCCATGAAACCGCTCAATTGATCAAGGAAATCGAACACCAAGCCAAAGAAGAAGGCGACAAAAAGGCCAGAGAAATCATCACTCTTGCTATTCAACGCTGTGCGGCTGACCATGTGGCCGAAACGACCGTATCGGTCGTAGCGCTTCCGAATGAAGAGATGAAAGGCCGGATTATCGGCCGCGAAGGCCGCAATATCCGGGCGCTGGAGACGCTCACCGGCATCGATTTGATCATCGACGATACGCCGGAAGCCGTCATTTTGTCCGGGTTTGATCCGATTCGTCGGGAAATCGCTCGAACTTCCCTTGAGAAGCTTGTAGCGGACGGACGAATCCATCCGGCCCGCATTGAAGAAATGGTCGAGAAGTCCCGCAAGGAAGTCGACGAGCGGATCCGCGAATACGGAGAGCAAGCAACGTTCGAAACCGGCGTACACGGCCTTCACCCTGACTTGATCAAAATTTTGGGCCGACTCAAATTCCGTACAAGCTACGGTCAAAACGTGCTCAAGCATTCCATGGAAGTGGCTTACCTCGCTGGACTGATGGCAGGAGAACTCGGAGAAGACGTGACATTGGCGAAACGTGCCGGTCTCCTTCATGACATCGGGAAAGCATTGGATCACGAAGTGGAAGGCTCTCACGTCGAGATCGGCGTTGAGATCGCCAAGAAGTACAAGGAGCATCCGGTGGTCATTAACAGTATCGCTTCGCATCACGGCGACTGTGAAGCCACTTCGGTCATCGCTATGCTGGTCGGCGCGGCTGATGCGCTGTCTGCAGCAAGACCGGGCGCGCGCCGGGAAACGCTCGAAACGTACATCAAAAGGCTCGAGAAGCTCGAAGAGATCTCCGAATCGTTCGAAGGCGTCGAGAAATCGTATGCGATCCAAGCCGGACGCGAAGTGCGCGTAATGGTTCAACCTGAAAAGGTGGACGATACCGAGGCATTCCGACTGGCAAGAGACATTACGAAAAAAATCGAAAGCGAGCTCGATTATCCGGGCCATATCAAGGTCACGGTCATTCGGGAAACGCGTGCTGTAGAATACGCCAAATAATTGCATACACTACAGGGGGAAGTGGCGATTTTGCCACTTCCCTCTCTAATTCAGCGGAAAGTTGCAGTAAATTTAAAGAGAGGTAGGGGGAGAGTCCGATGAAAATACTGTTCATTGGCGATATTGTCGGTTCGGTGGGCCGCAAAGCGTTGAAAACGTGCTTACCGACCCTCAAAAATAAATATAACCCGCATTGGATCATTGCGAACGGAGAGAACGCGGCGGCAGGGCGGGGCATCACGGCCGCTATAGCCAAAGACTTCTTCGAGCTTGGCGTGCATGGGATCACGATGGGCAATCATACGTGGGACCAGAAAGAAATTTTCGATTTCATCGACAAGGAAGACCGGATGGTCCGGCCGGCCAATTTCCCGCAGGGAACGCCCGGAAAAGGGATGACGTTTATCAAAGTAAAAGACATCGAGCTAGCCCTCATCAATTTGCAGGGACGCACTTTTCTGCCTCCGCTCGACTGTCCGTTTGAGAAAGCGAATGAGTTAGTGGAGCAGGCTAAAAAGAGAACGAAGTACGTCTTCGTGGATTTTCACGCCGAGGCGACTTCAGAAAAGCTGGCGATGGGCTGGCATCTGGACGGTAAAGTATCCGCCGTTGTCGGGACGCATACGCACGTGCAGACGAACGACGAACGGCTGCTGCCTCAAGGTACGGCTTATGTGACGGATGTAGGCATGGTCGGCCCGCGGGACGGTATTCTCGGAATGGAGCGGAACGCCGTGCTGCAAAAATTTAAAACTCAGCTTCCCGTCCGCTTTGTCGTGGACGAAGGCAAATGGCATTTTCATGCCGTCAGCATTGAGCTGGACCCGGCGACAGGGCTTGGAAAAAAGATTCAATTGATTCGCATGGATGAAGACACGATTTTGTTCGAATAAATTGACGAACAATTCAAATATTTTAGAAAATACCATCTTCGGGTAGAAGGAATTAACCGCAAATTCCTAGAATATGATTAGTACTGGAAGCAATCATCATTCCCGAGGAGGTACTTTTCATGGAAGTATTAAAAGTGTCAGCAAAATCCAACCCAAATTCCGTCGCAGGCGCGTTGGCTGGAGTATTGCGTGAACGCGGGGCTGCTGAGCTCCAGGCCATCGGGGCAGGGGCCCTCAACCAAGCGATCAAAGCCGTAGCCATCGCGCGAGGATTTGTGGCTCCCAGCGGGGTTGATTTGATCTGCATACCAGCATTTACCGATATTGTCATCGACGGCGAAGACCGGACAGCCATTAAGCTGATTGTAGAACCAAGATAATGGCTTTGCAGCTTATAACCGAACGACCAAAACGCCTGTTTACTTCTGTAGACAGGTTTTTTTTGGTTTTATTTCATTTTGCCCCAGTCAAGCCTGCTCCCGAGGAGGGGATAGCCGATGTATGTGATCGACGGGCACTGTGATGCTTTGCTCAAAATGGTTGAGAACCCGGCCATTGATTTTTTCGATCCTCATGCGAGCGCATTGGACGTATCTTATGCGAAAATGGCGCAAGGGGGCGTAAAACTGCAATTTTTTGCGATTTACTTGCCTGAACGTATAACTCAGCCGCAATTTGACCATTACTTGGAATATATAAATATTTTTTATCAGAAAGTGATGTGTGATCCGCGTATGCGGCAGGTTAAAAACCGCGCCGACTTGGAAGCGGTCCTGACGGGCAATCAGACCGGAGCGATGCTCACGCTTGAAGGCGCGGATGCGCTGCAAGGGAACCCTTTATACCTTCGGACGTTATACCATCTGGGCGTCCGAATGATCGGAACGACATGGAATTACGGCAATTGGGCGGCCGATGGGGTGCTTGAACCAAGGCAGGGCGGATTTACGCGGCGCGGCAAAACGTTTATTAAAGACTGCAACGATTTGGGTATGCTATTGGATGCGTCCCATTTGTCCGAAGCGGCGTTCTGGGATTTGGCGGCGGCCTCGGCCAAGCCTTTCGTGGCGACACATTCCAATGCAAGAGCCGTGTGCGGACATCCGAGAAACTTGAACAACGGGCAAATCCGCGAAATTGTCCGGCAGGACGGACGCATCGGTGTAACGTTCGTTCCCTGGTTCGTGCAGCAAGGCTGTCAAGCGTCCATCGACGGCGTCCTGCAGCATGTCGAGCACATTTGCTCGCTCGGGGGCGGCGGCCAGCTTGTGTTCGGATCGGATTTTGACGGGATCGATCAATGGATCCCTGGACTGGAGCATGCGGGGAAGATCCCGTGCCTGACGGAAGCTTTGCTTAGACGGTTTCCGGAGGAGCTGGTGAAAGGGTTCATGTACCGCAACTGGTTTACATTCCTGCATCGTCACTTGCCGATTCATTAAAAATTAACATCTGATTTGTAGATATAAGACAACTAAATTATTCTCTAATCGATATGGATTTGATCTAAAAAAGCTATCTATGCATTTTGTCGAAAACCCTTGCTTTTTACGTGTATTAGTCATAGAATTTGATGAGACAACTGAAAGATTTTTTTTATATGAAATCTTTACAGTTCATGGTTTAGCTGCATGTCAGCGAATTTAAAAGGAGTGGACAACGTTGATTAGCCAATTATCTTGGAAGGTCGGAGGACAACAGGGGGAAGGCGTGGAAAGTACCGACAAAATCTTTTCCACGGCATTGACCAGACTGGGGTACTACTTGTACGGGTACCGTCATTTTTCCTCGCGGATCAAAGGCGGCCACACAAACAATAAGATCAGAATCAGCACGAAGCCGATTCGTTCCATTTCCGACGATTTGGACATTCTCGTGGCCTTTGACCAAGAAACGATTGATGTGAATGCGCACGAGCTGCGCGAGAACGGCGTGATCATCGCCGACGCAAAGGTTAATCCGGTCGTTCCGGAAGGCGTGAAAGCAAGACTGTTCGCAGTGCCGATTACGGCGATTGCGGAAGAGCTTGGCACTTCCTTGTTTAAGAATATGGCTGCTTCCGGCGCATCTTGGGCTTTGCTTGGTTTGCCGCTTGAAGTGTTTAATAAAGCAGTAGAAGAAGAGTTCGGCCGCAAAGGCGCTGCCGTGGTGGAGAAAAACGTGGAAGCGGTTCGCAAAGCTGCCGAGTTCGTTCTCGAATTGACAGGCGGTCCGCTGCCGGAATTCCAGTTGGAACCTGCCGACGGCAAGCAAAAGCTGTTCATGATCGGTAACGACGCTATCGCTCTTGGCGCAGTTGCCGCAGGCTGCCGCTTCATGCCTGCCTACCCGATCACGCCGGCTTCCGAAGTTATGGAATACCTGATCAAGACGCTGCCGAAATTCGGCGGAACGGTTATCCAAACCGAAGACGAGATCGCAGCATGTACGATGGCCATTGGGGCCAACTACGGCGGCGTTCGCGCCCTGACGGCTTCCGCAGGCCCTGGTCTTTCCTTGATGATGGAAGCGATCGGCTTGGCCGGTATGACGGAAACGCCTGTCGTTATCGTCGATACGCAGCGCGGTGGTCCAAGTACGGGACTTCCGACGAAGCAGGAGCAATCCGACGTGCTTGCCATGATTCACGGGACGCACGGTGAAATTCCGAAAATCGTTCTGTCGCCTTCGACCATCGAAGAGTGCTTCTACGATTCGATCGAAGCGTTCAACTTGGCGGAAGAATATCAAGTTCCGGTTATTTTGCTGACGGACCTGCAGCTTTCCTTGGGTAAACAAACAAGCGAATTGCTCGATTACAATAAAATCCAGATCAAACGCGGCGAGCTGCAAACCGGCGAACTGCCTGCTCTGGCCGAGCACCAAATGTTTAAACGCTACGAATTCACCGAGAACGGCGTTTCCAAGCGTTCGGTGCCGGGTCAAAAATACGGCATCCACCATGTAACCGGGGTTGAACACGCCGAAGACGGACGTCCGTCGGAAAGCCCGATCAACCGTAAGAAAATGATGGACAAACGTTTGGGCAAAATGAAGCACATGAAAGTAACCAATCCGATTCTGGTCGACGCTCCTCATGAAGAGCCGGATCTGCTCATCATCGGTATGGGCTCCACGGGCGGCACGATTGATGAAGCAAGACGCCGTCTGGCTGACAAAGGTATGAAAACGAACCACATTACCGTTCGTTTGCTGCATCCGTTCCCAGTGGAAGAGATCAAGCCGTACCTGGAAAAAGCGAAAACGGTTGTTGTTCTTGAAAACAATGCTACCGGTCAGCTTGCTTCCTTGATTAAGCTGAACGTTGGCTACGCTGATAAAATTAAGAGCATGTTGAAATATGACGGTAATCCGTTCTTGCCTGCTGAAATCACTAAATACTGTCAGGAGTTGAACCTTGTATGGCAACGTTAAAAGATTTCCGTAACAATATCAAACCGAACTGGTGCCCAGGTTGCGGCGATTTCTCCGTGCAAGCAGCTATCCAAAGAGCGGCTGCCAATGTCGGTCTGGAACCGGAGCAGCTTGCGGTTGTCTCGGGGATCGGCTGTTCCGGCCGGATTTCCGGTTACATCAACGCTTACGGATTCCACGGTGTTCACGGACGTTCGTTGCCAATCGCGCAAGGTCTCAAAATGGCTAACCGCGAGCTGACCGTCATTGCCGCAGGCGGCGACGGCGACGGCTTCGCGATCGGGATGGGCCATACGGTTCATGCGATCCGCCGGAACATCAACATCACCTATATTGTTATGGATAACCAAATCTACGGCTTGACCAAAGGCCAAACGTCGCCCCGCAGCGCTGAGGGCTTCAAGACGAAATCGACACCGTCCGGCTCCATCGAGTCCGCATTGTCGCCGCTTGAAGTAGCGCTGGCTGCAGGAGCTACGTTTATCGGTCAATCGTTCTCCAGCAACTTGAAACAGCTGACTTCCTTGATCGAAGAAGGCATGAAGCATGAAGGCTTCTCCTTCATCAACGTATTCAGCCCGTGCGTCACGTTCAACAAAGTGAACACGTACGAGTGGTTTAAAGAGCATATCGTTGATCTGGAAGAAACGCCGGACTACGATGCTTCCAACCGTGTGGCAGCCATGACGAAAATCATGGAAACCAACAGCCTCGTGACGGGACTTATCTATCAAGACAAGAGCAGAAAAAGCTACGAGGATATGGTTGCAGGCTTCAAGCCGGAAGGTCTTGCGAAGCAAAATATTCAAATCACCGAGCAAGAATTTGAAAAATTGGTGGCGGAATTTAAATAATTTTCCGAAATTTCATAAGCATGCGGCCTAAGGCCGTATGCTTTTTTTATGCCGTGCGGGTATAATAGACTTGAGCTTCATGGAATCTTTTGCATAAGAGAGGGGCACATGGACATGAAACAAGTACCGATCGGCGTTTCCGCCAGACATATTCATTTGTCGAAAGAACATATTGCTTTGCTTTTTGGCGCAGGGTATGAATTAAAGGAGATGAAGCCGTTGTCGCAGCCGGGGCAGTACGCCGCTGAGGAAACGGTTGCGGTCGTCGGACCGAAAGGCCGCTTCGATAAGGTTCGCATTTTGGGACCGGCCCGCAGCAAATCCCAGCTTGAAGTATCCCGTACCGATGCGTTCGCTCTCGGGGTGAATCCGCCCGTACGCGAGTCCGGCCATACCGAGGGAACGCCTGGCATTAAAGTGATTGGACCGGCCGGAGAAGTGGAGCTAGTAGAGGGCGTGATCGTAGCGGCGCGTCATATTCATTTTCATACGGACGATGCGGTCAAGTGGGGCATTGCGGATAAGCAGGAGCTTACCGTGCGCTTCGAAGGAGAACGCGGCGTAACGTTTGAGCATGTGATTGCCCGGGTATCCGATCAATTCGCGTTGGACATGCATATAGATACGGATGAAGCGAATGCGGCCGGAATTAAAACCGGTGATATCGGCGTTATACTAATTTAGGAGTCTGTTCGATGGATTTTTCATAAATTGTTAAAGGTATAACCAAAGGAAGGGATTGCAGCGGAAAGTTTACGGCCGCCTTTGAAATGAAGTTGTAACCGCAAGGTACAAATAATGACAACTTCAATTTCAAGAGCGGTGGAGCGGCAATCCATTCCTGACGGATACAACGTTTTAATTAAGATTTTCCTTTCATCGGAGAGACTTCTAATACCCACCCATGAATTTCTTTGAAATGCAGGCTGCAAGCATGATATAATGAAAGGTATGATCTTTGCAGCATACTGCAAGCTTCAGGAGGAATTCATTTCATGACGACAAAAAATAAATCCGAGAAAGATTACTCGATATATTTCCAGCCGCCGTCTCTCAGCGATGCGAAGAAGCGGGGGAAAGAAGACATTCAAGTGCATTACGATTTCGACATTCCGGAAGAGATGCGCGAGATCGGCAAGGACAAGTATTACTTGATTCAAACATACGGCTGTCAAATGAACGAGCACGACACCGAAACGATCAAAGGGCTGCTGGAGCAGATGGGCTACCAGTCCACCGATGACCGCAAGCAAGCGGACATCATTCTGCTCAACACCTGTGCGGTACGGGAAAATGCCGAAGATAAAGTATTCGGCGAGCTTGGCCATCTCAAGCATCTGAAGATCGAGAAGCCGTCGCTCATTCTAGGCGTGTGCGGCTGTATGTCGCAGGAAGAATCGGTCGTGAACCGGATTTTGAAGAAGCATCCGTTCGTCGATCTGATCTTCGGCACACATAACATCCATCGTCTTCCGTTCCTGTTGAAGGAAGCGATGTTCAGCAAGGAAATGGTGATCGAGGTATGGTCCAAGGAAGGCGATATCATCGAAAACCTGCCGAAGAAGCGCGAAGGCATCAAAGCGTGGGTCAACATTATGTACGGCTGCGACAAGTTCTGCACGTACTGTATCGTGCCGTATACGCGGGGCAAGGAGCGCAGCCGCCTTCCGCAGGACGTGATTGCCGAAGTACGCGACTTGGCGCGTCAAGGCTTCAAAGAAATTATGCTGCTCGGCCAGAACGTAAACGCCTACGGCAAAGATTTCGACGATATGAAATACGGGCTCGGCGATTTGATGGAGGAAGTGCGCAAGATCGACATTCCGCGTGTTCGCTTCACGACGTCGCACCCGCGTGATTTTGACGATCGCTTGATCGAGGTGCTGGCCGAAAAAGGCAACCTGGTGGAGCATATCCATCTGCCGGTGCAGTCGGGCAGCAACGAGATTTTGAAGCGGATGAGCCGCAAATATACGCGAGAGCATTACTTGGAGCTGGTTGCCAAAATCAAAAAGGCGATTCCGGATGTCGTGCTGACGACGGATATCATCGTAGGTTTTCCGGGTGAGACCGACGAGCAGTTCGAGGAAACGATCTCGCTCGTGCAGGAAGTCGGCTACGACAGCGCCTATACGTTCATCTATTCCCCGCGGGAAGGTACGCCGGCAGCGGGCATGGAGGATAACGTGCCTTATGAGGTGAAGCGGGACCGCCTCATTCGTTTGAACGACGTGCTTAATGTCTATGCCAAGCAGAGCAATGAACGGTTAAAAGGACAGACGCTGGAAGTGCTGGTCGAGGGCGAAAGCAAGAACAATGCCGCTGTATTGGCCGGTCGGACTCGCACGAACAAGCTCGTCCATTTCGAAGGGCCGAAGGAATTGGTAGGCCGGTTTGTCCAAGTGAAAATAACGGAAACCCCGACATTCTACATCAAAGGCGAATTGGTCGGAGAAGCCGTGGCTCAATAAATCGAATGCAGGGGCGTGACGAATTCTAATGGCAGAGCAAAAATTTACGAATTGCGGCATGGAGCTGTATACGAATACGGAAATGATCGTGCGCGAGGACATTTTGGATAAAGCCAAGGAGCTGGCGGGGCTGCTGGCTACCTCGAACGAGGTGCAGTTTTTCCAGCAGGCGGAGCACCAAATTGCCGGAAACGATCACATTCAGACGCTAATTAGCGCGATCAAAAAGAAGCAGAAGGAAATCGTCGCTTTCGAGTCGTTCGAGAATAAGAAGATGGTCGAAAAAATCGAGACGGAAATCGACGAGCTGCAGGATCAGCTCGATTCGATCCCGATCGTCAGCCAGTTCAAACAGTCGCAGGAAGATATCAATTACTTGCTTCAGCTTGTCATGAGCGTCATTCGAGACACCATCTCCGATACGATTACGGTAGAGCAAGGAACCGTAGCCCGTTCGGGTTGCAGCGAGTAAGCAACATTATACAGATATGGAGTTAGCTTGAAGACCGGTGTGCAGCCCCAGATGGGGAGGCAGGCCGGTTTTTTTGTCGGTTTCGGCTGGTATAATGTGGGGGGAATCACCGGATAATAAGTCGAAAAACTCCAAGGAGGCACAGCACGATGTCATCGACAGCTCACATTCCCGGCCCGAAAGGCCTGCCCCTTTCCGGTAACTTGCTTGCATTCCGCAAAGATCCGTTAAGGTTTCTCATGAAGGCGCGACAGCAGTACGGAGACGTGGCGCATATTCGCTTCGGCCCGTCCCGGCACGTCTACTTGATCAGCGATCCGGAGCAAATTAAAGAGGTGCTGCTAACGAAGCAAAGCGCTTTCCGCAAGGCAAAAGGTTTGCAGACGGCCAAAGCGGTCGTAGGCGAAGGCATCCTGACAAGCGAGGGCGAGAAGCATATGCGGCAGCGCCGCTTGATGCAGCCATCGTTCCGCAAGGATAGGATCGGCAGCTACGCCGAGGCGATGATCGATTACGGTGAAAAAATGCTGGCGTCTTGGAAATCCGGAGAAGCCCGGGTCATTTCGGACGATATGATGCAGCTGACGCTGGATATTATTACGCATACGATGTTTGGGACAAGCATTACGAATGGCGTGGACGATATCAGCCATGCGATTGACGTGGGGATGAAATACGTCACGCATAAAGCGACTTCCATGATCGACATTCCGGAAAGCTTTCCGACGAAGAGCAATCTCGAATTCAAGCAGTCGGCCGCGACGCTGGACAAGGTGATCTTCGGGATTATTGAAGAACGCCGGAAAAATCCGGACGCGAGCCGCGGCGATCTCCTATCCATGCTTCTTGCGGCCCGGGATGAGGAAGATGGCTCGGGGATGAGCGACCAGCAAGTACGAGATGAAGTGATGACGATTTTTCTCGCGGGTCATGAAACGACGGCCAACACGCTCTCTTGGACGTGGTATTTGCTGTCTCAAAACCCGGAGGCGGAGAAGGCGTTTCATGAGGAGCTGGACCGGGTCTTAGACGGCCGTAGACCGACCTACAGCGACTTGGAGAAGCTTCCCTATACGCAGCATGTCGTCTCGGAATCGATGCGGCTGTACCCGGCGGCATGGGCGATCAACCGGGAGGTTCAGCAGGAGGTCGAGATCGGCGGAAATACATACATGCCGGGAGATATGCTCATGATGAGCCAATATGTCATGCACCGCAGACCAGACTATTACGAGGAGCCTGAACGATTCAAGCCCGAACGTTTTGCGGGCGATCTGCTCAAAAAAATTCCGGCATTTGCCTATTTCCCGTTCGGCGGCGGTCCGCGGGTATGCATCGGTAACAACTTCGCACTGATGGAGGCAGCCCTGCTGCTCGCGAAAATCGGTAGCCGTTATACGCTTAGGCTGACGCCTGATCATCCTCCGGTAGAGCCTGAACCGCTCGTTACGCTGCGGCCGAAGGGCGGCTTGCAGATGGTCGTGACGGCAAGAAGGTAGAAATGGGCTATGACCGGCAGCCGTCGGCTCCCGACATTGGCTCTGGGGCGGGATAGACTGCGCCGGTTCCGGGGAAGCTTTTGGATATCGGTAACGTTGGCGAAAAGGAGGAGCGGAGTATGGATATCGTGAAATTTACTTTTGATCCGTGCAATGAGGAAGAGCGTGAAGCGCTATTGAAGGAGATTCACGAACACGGCGCTTTGTCGGAAGCGGAGAAGCAGCAACTGACGGAAGAACTGAAAGAGCTGGAGCCCGAAGCTGCGCCCTGAGGCGATTTGACGATCTTATGCATACGAAACAGCAAACGATGACTGCCAAGAAGCCTCTTTCGCCGATTGCCGGTGGAGGGGCTATTTCATTTGCGGCTGAATTCAGTTTGGGCGGCGGGTATGCTACAATAATCGGAAGAGTGTGCGGATTGAGGTGAACCATAGTTGGAGAAAGACGTATTGACCCGGTTTGGCGTGTCCATGCCGGAGGAACTGGTCAAGCAGTTTGATCAATATATTGCGGAGCAGGGCTACACGAACCGCTCGGAAGCGATCCGGGATCTTGTACGTAAAGTGCTATTGGAGCCGGGCGGCTTGAAGGCCGATCAGCTCGTAGCGGGGACGATCGTCATGGTGTACGATCACCATGCGGCCGATCTTCCTCTGCAGCTTATCGAGCTGCAGCATCATTACCATCACGACATTATTTCGACGATGCATGTGCATCTGAATCATGATCAATGTCTCGAAATCATTGTCGTTCGCGGCTTGCTGTCCAGGCTTCGGGAGCTGCAGCACAAGATTCAGGTACAGAAGGGCGTGCTTTACGCCGAGCTTTCCGTCACGTATTTGGACGAGCAGGGGGCCGGACAGGATCACGCCGATGCCGCGGAGCATCATCATAATTAGCCATTTTCAAGCGGTGGCCTATCTTTGTTCGCAAAGAAGTGGCCGCCGTTTTTATTGGCGCGACTTCGTTTGAAAATCTTCAATATCGATTTAAAAAAAGAGAACGAGCGACCGATAAACTAATGGTATGGAAAAGAAAGGTGTTTTTCTAAGCCATTAACACATGGAAAAGAGGTAACCGGGAATGACGATGATTGGCATTGATCTGGGGACGACGAACAGTCTGGTTGCTTATTGGACGGAAGACGGTCCTGCGATCATTCCGAATGTGCTCGGGGAGCGTTTGACCCCTTCGATAGTAAGTGTGGACGAAAACGGCGAGATACTGGTCGGTCAAATCGCAAAAGAACGATTAATTACTCATCCGGATCTTACGGCAGCTACCTTCAAGCGCTATATGGGAACGGAGAAGACATATCGTCTGGGACCCTATACTTTTTCTCCGGAAGAGCTGTCTTCGTTTGTCATCAAATCGCTTAAGGCGGATGCGGAGGCCTTTTTCGGCCATCCTGTGACGGAGGCCGTGATCAGCGTTCCGGCTTATTTCAATGATACTCAGCGTAAGGCGACGAAGCGTGCGGCTGAATTCGCCGGCTTGAAGGTGGAGCGGCTGATCAGCGAACCAACGGCCGCGGCGATCTCCTACGGTCTTCATCAGCAGCAGGACAATACCAAGTTTCTCGTCTTCGATTTGGGCGGCGGCACGTTCGACGTTTCCATCCTGGAGTTTTTCGAGAGCGTGATGGAAGTGCAGTCGATAGCCGGTGACAATTACTTGGGCGGAGAGGATTTTACCCAACTGCTTGTATCTTACTTTATCGAAACCCATGGGATTGATTTCCAAGAGCTGGATTATAAAGCTCGTTCCGCGCTGTTCAAGCAGGCTGAAATATGCAAAAGGCTTTTAGGCTCGGACAACGAAGGGAAAATGAGCTTCACGCTGGAAGATCGTACGTACGAGACGACTTTGAACCGCAACGATTTTGAGAAAATCGCCGGGCAGCTTATGCTGCGGCTGCGTCATCCGATCGAGCGCGCGCTGCGGGACGCTTCCTTGTCCCCGGACGATCTGGATGCGGTTATTTTGATCGGAGGGGCGACCCGGATGCCGATCATCAAATCGGTGGTTAGCAAAATGTTCGGCCGGCTGCCATTTACTCAAATCAATCCCGATGAGGCCGTTGCCTTGGGAGCCGCCATTCAAGTTGCTTTGAAGGAAAGAAACGAAGCGTTGAAAGAGGTTGTTCTGACGGACGTATGTCCTTATACGCTTGGTATTGAAACCACGAAGCGGATGGGGAACGATAAATTTGACGACGGTCATTTCTGCCCGATTATCGAGCGGAACTCCCCGATTCCTGTCAGTAAAGTAGAGTCGTTTCAGACGCTTCACGATAATCAGTCAAGCATACGCGTGATCGTTTATCAAGGGGAAAGCCGGCGGGTGGAAAATAACTTGAAGCTGGGCGAGCTGCTTGTCGAGGTGCCTCCCGACAAAGCCGGTGAGCAATCCATCGACGTCCGGTTTACGTATGATATTAACGGCATTCTGGAGGTCGAAGTCACTACGGTCAGTACGGGCGTGAAAAAGAAGACGATTATTCAGAAAAATCCGGGCAAGCTGTCGGAGCTGGAAATTGAGGAAAGATTGAACCAACTGAAAGACATCAAAATCCATCCCCGCGAAAGAACGGAGAACCGGCTGCTGCTTGCCAAGGGCGAACGATTGTACGAGGAAGCGCTCGGGGAGAAGCGGTCGGAGATTGCGTTTTTGCTGGAGCAGTTCGAACGGGTTCTCGCCTCTCAAAATGAGTACGAAATCAAAAAAGCTTCCGCGGTTCTCCGGAAGCAGCTGGAGCATTTGGAGAGGTGGCGTGACTATTAATGCGGATGTGGGAAATACTGGGGATCGACCCGACGCATGAGGTATCGGCGATTAAGAAAGCTTATGCCGCTAAGCTGAAAATCCATCATCCTGAGGACGATCCGGCCGGTTATCAGCAGTTAAGGGAAGCGTATGATCAGGCGATCAAGCTGGCGAAGCGGCAGCAGAAACAGACGAGTCGATCGAATGAAGAGCCGGAAGTATTCGAGACATTAGACGTTAGGCAGGAAGACGGGAGCGAAGCGGAAGACATCGCAGAGCATGAGGAAGACGAGTTGTATGATGAAGACGACGGGCCGCTGCGCATTCCCCGTATGGTCGTTTGGCAGGAACAGGACAAGGAAAGAGACGACCCCGAAAGCCGAGCGGAGCATTTTATGGAGAGGGTAGAGGATCTTTACGGCAAATTTCCGTCGCGAATCGATCCGAACCAATGGGCCGAGCTGTTGAATTCCGACGTCGTATGGAACATCAACCTGCAAAGCGGCATTTCCAGCAGGCTGCTTGATTTTTTGGAAGAACATTATTTTTTGCCTAAAGAGGTTTGGAAGCTTCTGGACAGCGCGTTTCATTGGAATGGGCTGGTTGCGGAAGACAAGGAAAGCTTCTTGGAACAATACCCGAAAGTACATCGTTACGCTTTTGCGGAGTCGTACGAAGCGGCAAACATGGGGTATTCCCTTCTGCTGGGTGCGGGGGAGATCGACCATGAAGCCTATCTTCATTATCGCGAGGATGCCTGGTTGGCTGTGATGAATAACGACATGCCGGCCGCAAATTATTGGCTGCAGAAAGCGGGTGAGCTTTTCGATGCAGATCCGGACGTGATCCGTTTGGAGGCGGAATACGGCTGGCGCAGTGGAGAGTCGGAGAGGACGCTTGCCATGAGCAATCGTCTGATTCAGTTGTGTCCCGACCAGGTAGACGGCTATTTATACCGTTCGCGCATAATGATGCAGTACGGAAAGCTGCCTGAGGCGGTTCAAGACCTGCAGCGCATCCTTGCACAATTTCCGGATCACATGCTCGCGCTATCGCTGGCCGGGACCTGTTATAAAAGACTGGATGACCTGGAAAAGGCCACAGAGATGTTTCAACGAATCCTTGCTTTGGATGCGAACGATATCGAAGCGGTTTTGGCCTTGGCGGAAATCAATGCGCTGACCATAAAAGACTTGAGAGCACGGCGTGTAAAAGGCAGTGGAAGGGCCATCAGGCAGCTTAACCGGGAATTAGGAAAAACACCTTTTCTTGGGCAATTGAAGAAAGCGGCTTATTTTTTGGTTTCCTATAAATGGTTCAGCTTGATTTGCATTGTGGCGCTGCATTTTTGGATATCGAGTTCGTTTGTGAAGCATACGGGGGAAACGCCATCGGCCTATTGGAGCGAACTCGTGAGGCCGTTGAAGATCATGAACGTATCTTCCGCGTCCGAATGGGAGCTTCTTCCTCCGGAAGCGACCGCAGTGCGGGTCAAGCTTGCCGATGCGTCTTATATGGCTATTCAAGAAGTAAAGGCTAAAGACGACAGCGGTCAGGAAACGACGAAGTACCTTTCCTTGGACGAGGCCAAGAAGCAGGGGCTCCAATCGAACATTACAGGTCATATTTGTATGGGCTATCTCGATGGAAAAGTGATCCTTGTAGTCGGCAATTACAAGCAGGCCAAAGAAATATACGATTCTCGAAGGATAGAACTCGAAGGTACCGTTCGCCCCATGCCTGACGAGCTTAAGACGGAAATTGAAAATTGGAAAAACCGAAGCTCGAAGAGCGGGATTTCGAAGCCGCTTCCCATGTCCGACAAATATATTTATGCTGTAACGAAGCCGAGCAAGAAGGCTCTACCAAGCCTGCCATTGCGGAGTTATTTTTATTTGTTCATCTTAGGGTTGTTTTATATTTCGGTGCTGCGGGAGCTGCGGAGAGTTAGCAGGTTCTTCGGCTATAACTGATAAGCGGGGAGAGAACATGCCTATGACCGACACGGCGGCGCAGAAGGCCTTGAATGATTATGTTGAGGCGATGACTTCGTTATGTATCGTCGGGAAATTCGGTGACTATTTTTTGCACAATCCCGAGATGATCTTCGAGCGGCGAAGCGTTATACGCGGTCTGTTCAATTTTTGGAGCATCACGGATACGCAGGGGCTTAAACAAAATCTGGAGTGGACGATAGCGGAAGGAGCCAGAAAGGAATTTGCGGAGCTGTACAGTAGGCTAACATCCGTTTCGGAGGCCGAACGAGCTTCGATCGGACACAATACCGACGATCCTACACACAAACATAGGCTGTCCGTTGTCAGGCAATATTTGTGGCGTATGCCAACCGTCGGCATAGCGGCGCACGATTATTCCATGGCGGTATACAGAGCCTGTGCCGGACGGAAGTTGGGTTATTTAACGGAACAGGAGAAGTGGGCGTATATCGAAGAGGTTATCCCGATGGTCAAGAAGGATTTTTCCAGTTGGAAGGACTACCTATATAGCTTTCACGTGGGCGCCGTCTTTACATCACATCTTTTGAATGCGGATTATATCAACGAAAACAGCGTATTGCTGACAAAGCTGTTATTCTCGCGAAACGATTCCTTTCGGAGGGCCAGCTTGAGCTAGTGCCTTCAAGGGAGCGTGCTATCCTATGCGAATGTGGGAAATATTGGATATTAAACTGACGAATGATTTATCCATCATCAAAAAGGCTTATGCAAGGAAATTAAAGCAGCATCATCCCGAAGACGATCCGGAAGGTTACCAGCGGCTCCGGGAAGCCTACGATCAAGCGGTTCGCGCGGCAAAACGAAATCTTAAGCTCGATTCAAGTCATGATTTGACGGAGGAGGACACCGTCGAGAGAATAGAGAGCGGGCAGAGCGATACCGGGCAAGATGAACAAGAGGGGGATGACAATCCGGTTGTCGTCCCTTCCCGAAAGCTGTTCGCGGATCCGGCTCCTATGATACGCACCGCCGAACAGCGGATAAGCGAGTTCATGGAAAAAGTAACCGTCGTATATCGCGACATCGCGCAAAGGATCGTCATCGACTCGTGGCTGAAGCTGCTCAATGACGATATGATGTGGGATGTCAAGCTTCAACGAGAGGTCTACAAACGAATGACCGTGTTTTTGGATCGGCACCCCTATTTGCCGAGGGACGTCTGGCAATTGCTCGAAAGCAGCTTCTGCTGGAAGGAAAGGGCGCAGGATGATCGCGAATCGTTTTCCCGGCAGTTTCCCAACGTGTTTCTTCACGTGTTTGCCGAACCTTATTACGCCACGAGCTTGCGCTTTTCTTTCCTTACCAAGGCGGGTGACATCGATTGCGAGGCTTTTTTGGCGTATCGGCTAGGTGCGCTGCTGGCCTTGAAACATCATCACATGGAGCGAGCGGAAGAGATGCTAACCCGGGCATATGAGCTGTTTCCCGACGATCCGGACCTACTGCGGCTGCAAGCAGAATATTTTCTCCGGCTTGGCAGCTTGAGTCGTGCGGTGACTGCCATCGACCGTTGTATCGCATTGACTCCCGACGATCCGGAGCTGTATTGGTATCGTACCCGAATTTATGTTAAAAGCAACCGGCTGACCGAGGCGATTCATGATGTGACATACTTTCTTTCGCACAATCCGGGTCATCTCGGCGCGTTGTCTCTTGCGGCAAAATGCTATACAAAGCTGGGAGATCCGGCATCCGCACGCGACATGTACCTTCGTCTGCTGGAGCAGCAGCCTAACGATATTGAAGCGCTTGTATGTCTCGCCGAAGGCAGCCATCCGGAGACCGGAACGACGAGCCCGCCAGCGTCTCCGGCGGCATCAGTCGATCATTTGCCGGCTCAAGATACGGAGCGTGCCGCTTCACGCCTCTCGGAACAGCGCAGAGGGGCAAAGTTCCGGTCTTTATTTATAAAAATCCTGCTTGTCCTATGGGTATTGGGCTGGTTCATCTATTCCGTGATTCGCTAGGACGTTCCCAGTATGAGAAAAGAAAGGAGGCCCGTTCGCTTCGTCATGGATTATTACGATCCCGAAGTTCGCGCTCAATTGGCGCTGTATGGTCACGCCATGTCTTCCTTATGCATGAAAGGGCAAATGGCTTTCTCGCTGGCCAAAAATATGCAGACAGTGTTCGAAAACAAGCGGCGTCTTCAAAGCGCGTTAGAGCTGTGGGATGTTGAAGATTCCGCCGCATTGAAAACCGAGCTTCAGTGGCTGTTCGAAACCGGGGTGCGGAAAGAGTTCGAAGATTGCCGAATGCTGTTAGCGGGGCTTGCCGACACGGAACAAAGCGGCTATTTGAAGTCGCTCCCTTCAGGTGAAGCCCATACGGGCAAGCTGCACGTCGCGGCCTATTATTTAACGCGTTTGCCCGCAAAGGGGATTGCGGCATTCGACTATTCTTGGTGCGTCTATTTGTGCTGTGCCGGTCATCGTCGCGGCTATTTGTCCGAAGAGGACCAATGGAGAATCGTCGCTATGTGCGTCAGACATGCCCGTATCGCTTATGCAAGCTGGAAGGACTATATCATTGGTTTTGCGGCAGGCGCCGACTTTCATCAAGCTTCCTCTTCCTTAGACCATGTGAAAAGATACAAGGATTTTTTCGTGAAGCTGCTTTCGGCACCGGAAAGTCCTTTGAGTCAGGTCAACTTGAGGTAGGTGCTCGACCTAAGGATAAAGATCGATTTATAAGGTTCAAAAACGATTCAGCGCGGCTGCTCTCCGTTTCTTTTCATTGGGGAGCAGCCGCGTTTCTTTGTCATGAAAATCGCCGCTCGTCCATATAGTTTAACGATGACCGGCTGCTGGAGCCCCGATCGGAATGGAGTGAGACGCGAATGAGTGGACAAGCGGATTTGAGCCGGATTACGCTGCATGTTACCGGTATGACGTGTGCAGCTTGCGCCGCGCGCATCGAGAAGGCGGTCGGCAAAATGGAAGGCGTGGCGGAGGTCAGCGTCAATGTTGCTTTGGAGCGTGCGGTCGTCTTGCTGGATGCGAAGCGGGTGCGGACAGAGCAGATCGAAGCCCGGATCGCGCAGCTTGGATATGGCGTCCGTCCGCTGAATTCGGACGATGGGAAATCAACCGCCAATAGCGGTGAGGAAATTCGTCGCAGCCGGGCAATGTTCCTGCTTTCGCTTGCTTTTACGCTGCCTTTCTTCTGGGCGATGATCCCGCATCATGCGGCCTCTTCCTCGCCCTGGGTGCCTGAGCTGCTGGCGAACCCATGGTTTCAGCTTGCGCTTGCCGTTCCGGTGCAGTTCGGTTTCGGTCTCCCTTTTTACATTCGGGCCTACGAAGCTTTGAAAAACGGAAGCGCGAATATGGATGTGCTGATTGTTCTGGGCACGTCAACCGCCTTTTTTTATAGTCATTATATGTTGTTTCATCCTGGGCAGGTCATGATGGGGAACGGGCACCATAGCCCGTTCTATTTTGATACGAGCACCATGATTATTACGATCGTATGGCTTGGCCGATGGATCGAAGCGTCCGCCCGGAAGCGCACGGCGGATAGTCTCTCGCAGCTTTATGCGATGCAGACGGACACGGCCTGTAGGCTGACCCCGGATGGCGAACGCCGGGTCCCGGTGGACACGCTGAAGGAGGGCGACCTGCTCCGCGTCCGTCCCGGCGAGCGGGTGCCTCTCGACGGCATCGTCGCGCAAGGGATATCCGCGGTGGACGAATCGCTAATCACCGGGGAAAGCATGCCGGTTAAGAAGCGAAAAGGAGACCGCGTCATCGGCGGAACCTTGAACAGCTCCGGCGTGCTGGAAATCCGTGTCCTGCGCACGACCGGTCAAAGCACGATAGCCCGGATGATTCGGATGGTGGAGGAAGCGCAGAATGCGAAAGCGCCGATTCAGCGCGTCGCCGACAAAATTGCTGCGGTGTTTGTTCCGGTCATTGCCGCTACGGCTGTGTGTACCTTTTTGTACTGGTACGGATTAGGCGAGCCGGGTGTTGCAGGCGGGGCTTTGGAGAAGGCGATTGCCGTGCTGCTGATTGCTTGTCCATGCGCCTTGGGACTGGCGACGCCGGTATCCATTCTGGTCGCATCGGGCCGTGCGGCTCAGAAGGGCATCGTTTACATGGAAGGAGCCGCACTGGAGCGGCTTCATCAAACGGACATTCTTCTGTTCGATAAAACGGGGACGGTGACGTTCGGGACACCCAAGGTGACCGATGTGATTGCCGCTGAAGGCGAAACGCAGGCCACGCTGCTAAGCAAGCTTGCGGGCGCGGAACAGCTCTCCGAGCATCCGCTCTCACGCGCGGTTGTCGATGAGGCCGAGAGGCGGGGATTGCGGGTGCCCGACTGCGGCAGCTTCTTGGCCGTTCCCGGTTGCGGGGTTCGGGCGGAGGTGCACGGACGCGGGATCGTCGCAGGGACTCGGCGTTGGCTGGAGGAGCAGGGCGTCCCTTTTTCGGAAACGGAAAAGGCTGCCGGCCCGCTGCGCAGCCAGGGGAAGCAGTTGATCTATGTGGCGGTGGACGGCCTTCCGGCCGGGGTCGTCGCTCTCGCCGATACGGTTCGGCCGACGGCGGCACCGGCGCTGCGGCAGCTCAAAAAGCAGGGAATGGACATCCGGCTGGTGACCGGAGATCATGATGCAGCGGCTAAAGCGGTTGCGGAACGGCTTGGGAATGTTCGGTATTATGCGGATATGCTTCCGGACCAGAAGCTCGGGCTCGTCCGACGGCTGCAGAGCCAAGGGAAGCGGGTAACCATGGTCGGCGACGGCGTAAACGATGCGCCGGCGCTCGCAGCCGCAGATATCGGCGTAGCCGTCGGTAACGGAACGGATGTGGCCAAGGCAGCCGCCGATGTGCACTTGTTAAAAAGCGACTTGAAAGCTATGGCCGACGCCGTGAGGATCAGTCGAAAGACGATGGCAAATATTTACCAAAATATGGCGTTATCTTTTTGCTATAATGCTTTGGCGATCCCTGCTGCCTTAAGCGGCCACTTGGCGCCGTGGATGGCCTGTACGGCTATGGCTTTAAGCTCTTTGACGGTCATTATTAACGCACTTCGGCTGAAACGGGTGTAATTCCCTTCATTCCAAGCGAAGAAGGCGGGGAAGAGAAGATGGCGATCGGCGTTCATGATCTCACGCTGGCTTGGCTTGCCGGATTGCTTGGCGCGCCGCACTGCATTGGGATGTGCGGCGCGACCGTCTCCGGCTTTGCGCTGCAAGCGAAGGCGAGTCCGCTGCGCTCGGTTCTGGCTTACAATGCCGGCCGGGTTGTTACTTACGCCGCGCTCGGGGCGTTTATGGGCGCGATCGGCTCGTTCGTTGATGGCGCGGGGAAGCTGGCGAATGTGCAGGGGACAGCGAGCTTATTGGGCGGCTGTCTTATTTTGCTGTGGGCTTTGCGGCGTACCGCCCTCCCGCTGCATAGGCTGGACCCGCATCGGCTGCCGCTTGTCCGGCGGCTCACGGCGCGGTACCGGACGGCTGAGGAGGCCGGAGCCGCGGTCGTAAGCGGTCTGCTGCTCGGATTCCTTCCCTGTGGATTGACCTATGCGATGGAAATGAATGCGGCGGCGAGCGCAAGTCCGCTGCATGGCTTGCTGCTTATGCTGCTGTTCGGTCTGGGCACTGTGCCTGCGCTGGTTTCCGTCGGGCTGTTTGCGGGCAAATTGAACAAACGGCTGCGGAGCAAGGCCGCCATGGCCGGCCAATTCGTAGCCGTCTGGATCGGAGTGCTGTCCGTACTGCGGGGCTTGGCTGCGGCCGGATGGATTCCCAGTGTTCATCCCTGGCTTTGGTGATAAATTGTAAGGGATTGTCCTCAAAACCGTCATAAATGAAGTGAAAAATAGCCCGGGGGAGTCATAGGCAGGCGCCGGACGATCCGATACAGTGAAAGCAGGCAAGGGAAAAACCGGAAATTAGCGGACGGCGGCAAAAGGAAACCGGACCCGGAGCGATTTGTCTCCGGCTGTCATTGACACGTCGGCAACGGACGAGCCCGCCATGAGCGGAATGCCTTCGCCAACGTACCGGCCTGCCTCCGTTTCCGTCAGGGTAAAGGGGCTCGCGCCGCATAGCATTTGCGGCATCGAGATGGTGGCGGCCCCGGTCGCGCCGCTCACCGGCCGGCCCGCCGCGTCGCGAAGCGTGACGGTAAACGTGGCGGGCTTCAGCGCTGTGGCCGGGCTTGGGTGAAGCGACACTTGAATGCGGTAGCCTTCTACCATAAAATCCGAGACCGGCGGGAACTGCGGGGAGGTGGCGGCGAATTGCCGGAAGCCGAACCAAGTCCCCAGGACGATCATGGCGCCGAGGCCGAAGAGGCGAAGCCAAGCGGTGTTGGGCATAGCGGCCGTATCCCTGCCTTTCCGGGTCATATCGTTTCATATGTATCCCGGGTCAAGCTCCAATATTCCTCAAAACAAAGGTGGTAATGGTCATGAAGCGAGCCTGGATCCCATTGGCGGTCGGATTGCTGTTGTTAGCCGGACTTACAACGGCTTGCGGCGGGGGCAAAAGCGGTGCGCCGGCGAACGCCCCCTCCAAATCGGCAGCCGGCGAAGCGTCTAACGCGGAGGCGATTTACAAGGCGAACTGTGTCTCCTGTCACGGGGCCGACCTCTCGGGCAAAGTCGGGCCCAATCTTCAAAAGACGGGGGTCAAGCTGAGCCAAGAACAAATTACGGCCAAGATTCAGAACGGAGGCGGAGGAATGCCTTCCTACAAAAGCACGTTGAAGGAGCCTGAGATTCAGGCATTGACAGAATGGTTGTCCGCCAAAAAATAAACGAAGAGAGGCGTCCCGCCGAGCGGGCGTCTCTCTTTTTCTGGCTAGCCTGGAGGAGAGTAGGCGGTATAGCAGCGGCCGTTTCATGAAATTGTCAAGGTTATCGCAGCAGCGGAGTGTTTTTCCGTTGGAAATTGTGGTATTTTGGTAAGCAAACGGTTAAACTATACTGTTGGTTCGAAAGGGGTTTGAACAGAAGCTATGGCAACTATCATTTTGATCGTTTGCTTGCTTGTAATGGGCACGTTTTTCAGCTTGGCTTTCGTGTGGCTGTTTCAGAAAAAAAAGGGACTTGCCATCAGCTTTACGATTCTGGGCCTCGTAAGCGCATTCGTCTTCTATTACGCTATTTTTCAGGGCTGGCTTGAGCTGCCGGAGCAGTACGGATGAGCGACGGACGCAAGCGAGCGAACGTTCTTCCGGGTGCCGAGGTGCTCATCGTCCTGAAGCAGGATCAGCGGACGGGAAAGCTGACGCGCGGCATCGTGAAGGATCTGCTGACGAATTCGGCGACGCATCCGCACGGCATCAAGGTGCGTTTGACGGACGGACAAGTCGGCCGGGTCAAGGAAATCGTCACTCCGGCAACCGCAAAGCCGGAATAGAAATAATCGTGCCTCTCCCTGCGTATCCTGTAGCGTCTGCGATAAAAAAGCGAAGGGGAGAGCGCTTTTATGTCTGTTTGTCCGCTTCCGCCGGTACCGTACGTTCCACAGCCGCCGGCGCATGCCCACGCGTTCATTGGCTGGACCTCCGTGGCGCTGGGGCATTTCCATGGAGTCGAGATGTTCGTCTATGCCGTGAACGGAGACGGAACGGACGGGCACGTGCACAGATATCAGGGGCATACGAAACTGGCTATGGGCCACTTTCACCGTCTCATCGGGATGACAGGACCGCCGATTACGCTGCCGGACGGCTCCCATTATCATGAGATCGACGGGCTGACGAACGACGAGCCGTTCGAGTTTAAGCAAAACTATTACAAGACCGTGCTATCGATCAAAAGGCACACGCACAAGTTTGCCGGACGAACGGGAACGGGGATCGGTTACGAGCCTCCGGGCTGGTGAGTTATTTTTCTGACGCGGATCGGGACGATCCGGGTCTTTTTTTGTTGGTCTTGTTTGCTCAGAAATTCAATGTATTCGGATCGACATTATAAACATAATTCCATTGTGATTGAAACTGAGGGATTTTCGGTAAAGTCCGGCCCATTCAATAGGTCTCTTTCATTTACTTTGTGGATTGATGAGGAATATGGATGAAAACATTATTTCAAAATGAATTAAAGTGAGGTATACTTAAAAGGACAACGGGGAACGGGGGGAGCAAGATGAAATCATGGCTGAGGAAATTGAGGCCGTTGGGGTCGATCTTTTGGACTTTCTGCAAAATCAGTCCGGTCACGTTCGGCGGCGGCTACGCGATGATCCCCGTAATGGAACGGGAAGTCGTCGGCAAACGGCGCTGGATCGAACCTGACGAGATGAGCGGCGTCTTGTCGATAGCCGGATCGGCTCCGGGCGGTGTAGGCGTCAATGCGGCGGCGTTCATCGGTTACCGGCTGGCTGGGGTGCCGGGAGCCGCGGTGGCGGTCGGCGGAATGACGCTGCCGGCTTTTTTGATCGTATTTTTGCTAAGTCTTGTGTTTCGAGAGATCTATGACCTGCCGAAAGTGGCTGCGGCCTTTCAAGGCATTCAAGCGGCGATCGCCGCCTTGATCATCATTTCGGCGTATAACATGGGGAAAAGCTCCGTTGTGGACCGTACGACGCTGGCTACGGCGGCTTTTACGGTCGTGCTCCTGCTTGTTTTTCATGTGCATCCAATGCTTGTTATTTTGATCGGACTCGTGATCGGGCATTTGCTCGTCCGCATGAAGCGAAAACTCGGCTATCGCGCGTTCGAACCTAAGGACGAGGAAGCTCCGGCGGCCGGAAATGGCTATAAATATGCGGATTACTTTATTGCAGACGGGATTTAGAACGGGGTGACGGTGATGCTATGGAGCTTGTTTGCGGTATTTCTTAAAATCGGTCTTGTCTCGTTCGGCGGAGGATATGCGATGATTCCGCTGATTCGGCATGAAGTGCTGCTCCACGGCTGGATGGAGGAGCGGCGGTTTACGGATACCGTCGCGTTGGCGGGGATGGCTCCGGGACCGATTGCGACGAACAGCGCCACCTTGATCGGCTACGAAGCCGCCGGCGTTCCCGGAGCGATCCTGTCGACGCTTGGCATGGTACTGCCGTCGCTGGCGATTATTGTGCTCATCGCCGCATTCTTTTTCCGGATGCAGCAGCGGCCGTGGGTCAAAGCGACGTTCTACGGGCTGAAGCCGGTGGTGACCGGGATGATCGTCTATGCGGCGATTCACTTCAGCTTGCCGGGAAGCGGAGCCGATTGGATGAGCTGGCATACGGTCGGGATGATGATTATTTTGGCGGTATGTCTCGGCGCACTGATCAAATACCGCCTGCATCCGCTTGCGGTGATCGTCCTCTCGGGCGTTCTGGGGATTGCTTTCTTTCAATAAATCCAGAATCGTACAGGCTCAGCCCCGTTATGGGGCTCAGAGTGTTGATTGACCGGAATAGAGAAACATACGGAGGTGGGGTATCTACTGGAGGAGCGATAGCGTTCGCCTTTGTCTGCGGGAAATATCCGCTTCTAAGCAGATTCCAATGAAAATTTCCTGCAGACAAGAGTGACCGGAAGTAGATACCCCACTTCCTCGTAACCTCTATTACCTCAATCGACTACTTTCTCAACACTCTCAGCCCCGTTATGGGGCTTTCTTTGTGCGGTTGTGGTACAATAAAAACCGAATTTGCCGTAAGTTGGAGTGAACGAACATGGGAGAACTGCCGATAGATCGCGTTTTAACGCAGTTGAAGGAGAAGTTGGACAAGCATACGAATGCCGTGCTGGTAGCGCCGCCCGGCGCGGGCAAGACGACCCGCGTACCGCTTGCGCTGCTGGAAGAGCCGTGGGTGGCCGGACGCAAAATTATTATGCTGGAGCCGCGCCGACTGGCTGCGAGAGCCGCTGCCCGGTACATGGCGTCCCGGCTCGGAGAACAGGTCGGCGAAACGGTGGGTTACCGGGTCCGGTTGGATACGAAGGTCGGACCGAAAACGCGCATCGAAGTCATCACGGAAGGCGTGCTTACACGCCTGCTGCAGGCCGATCCTGCGCTTGAGGACGTGGCCGTTGTTATTTTTGACGAATTCCATGAACGAAGCTTGCACGCGGATCTGGGCTTGGCGTTTGCGCTGGAGTCGCAAACGGTGCTGCGGGACGACCTGCGTATCCTGGTCATGTCGGCTACACTGGACGCGGCTCCGGTCGCCGCGCTGATGAGCGATGCACCGGTTGTGGTCAGCGAGGGCCGCAGCTATCCCGTGGAGACGCGGTATCTAAGCAAGCCTGTGGAAGGGAAGCTGGAACCGGCGGTGGCTGCGTGCATCCGTCAGGCGCTGGCAGCCGAAGAAGGGGATCTGTTGGCTTTTTTGCCCGGGGCAGGAGAAATTCGGCGCGTGGAACGGCTGCTGCTTGAAGCAGGACTCGGTCCGCAGGTGCGGATCGCTCCGCTGTACGGGCAGCTTGCTCAAGGGGAGCAGGACGCGGCCATTGCACCGAGCTTGCCGGGGCAGCGCAAGGTGGTGCTCGCCACCTCTATCGCCGAATCGAGCTTAACCGTAGAAGGGGTGCGCATCGTCGTCGACG
Organism: Paenibacillus tyrphae; assembly: GCF_000722545.1. Classification (GTDB taxonomy): domain Bacteria; phylum Bacillota; class Bacilli; order Paenibacillales; family NBRC-103111; genus Paenibacillus_G; species Paenibacillus_G tyrfis. The sequence goes on along the minus strand of NZ_JNVM01000003.1, from coordinate 69,254 downwards.
GCGGCCGGATGCGCGTGCCGCGGTTCTCGCCCCGGACAGGCATGACGCGGCTGGAGACGGTTATCGTCTCGCGGGATTCGGCGGACCAGCGCCGCGGGCGTGCCGGACGTACGGCTCCCGGTGTGTGCTACCGGCTCTGGACGGCGCAGGAGGACCGCCGGCTGGCGCCTCACCGGGTGCCCGAGATCATGGAAGCGGATCTGGCCGCTCTGGCGCTTGAGCTTGCCGCTTGGGGCGTCGCCGATCCAGCGCGGCTCGCTTGGCTGACGCCGCCGCCTGCAGCCGCCTATGGTCAGGCGGTCGTGCTTCTGAAGCAGCTCGGCGCACTGGGAGACGACGGAGCGATTACCCCGCACGGCCGGCGCATGGCCGAGCTCGGCGTATCGCCCCGGCTCGCGCACATGATGCTGCGGGCGGTGCCGCTCGGGCTTGGCGGGCTGGCCTGCGAGCTGGCTGCGCTGCTAAGTGACCGGGACCTGCTGCGTTCCCGGCCGGACTCGCCCAATGCGGACCTGCGGCTGCGCGTGGAGGCGCTTCGTGGAGCGGGCGCCGCGCAGGCGGCAGATCCTGCGGCCCGCCGCCGAATCGGGGCGGAGGCCGAGCAGGGGAAGCGCACGCTGGGTGTGCCGCTTGAGCAAAGAGACGAAGTGAACGCCTGCGGAATGCTGCTTGCTTTCGCCTATCCCGACCGGATCGCGCAAAATAAAGGAAGCGGGCGCTTCCTGCTGAGCGGAGGCAGAGGAGGTTCGTTTTCGGGTCCTCAGCCGCTCTACGGCGAGAAATATTTGGTCGTAGCGGAGTTGGATGATCAAGGGGCGGACGGCCGTATCGATCTGGCGGCTCCGATCTCAGAGGAGCAGCTGTACCAGGTGTTTGCGGACGACATCGAAACGGAAACCGCAGTCGCGTGGGACCGGGCGGCTCAAGCGGTTCGTACCCGCAAGCGGGAGAAGCTCGGCGCGCTTACCTTGCGGGAGGCGCCGGTGGGAGCCCCGGACCCGGAGCAGGTGCTAAACGCGCTGCTTGAGGGCATCGCAGCCGAAGGCTTGTCCATTCTGCCGTGGACCAAGGCGGCAAAGCAGCTGCGCGAGCGCATCGGCTTTATGCACCGGGTGGACCCGGCTTGGCCCGATGTTTCCGACGAGGCGCTGCTCGCGGGGCTGGAGGATTGGCTCGGCCCGCATCTGTACGGACTCAAAAGCCGGGATGACCTGCAGCGGCTCTCGATGGCCGCGATTCTGGACGGCATGCTTCCGTGGCCGCAGCGCCAGCAGCTCGACGACTTCGTGCCGACGCACATTACGGTGCCGAGCGGCTCGCGCATCCCGGTCGATTACAGCGATCCGGCGTCGCCGGTGCTGGCCGTGAGGCTCCAGGAGCTGTTCGGCCTGCGGGAAACGCCACGCATCGGGGGCGGCAAGGTGCCGCTGCTGCTGCATTTGCTTTCCCCGGCACATCGGCCGGTACAGGTCACGCGCGATTTGGCGAGCTTTTGGCAGGATGCCTATTTTGAAGTGAAGAAGGATTTGAAGGGTCGCTATCCGAAGCACGTATGGCCGGACGATCCGCTCACGGCTTTGCCGACGAACCGTGCCAAGCCGCGAGTATAATTCGCTTTAGAAGGACAAAACAAAAGAGGCAGTACCATGTCCGCCCCATCCGGCTATCCTGCCGGGCGGGAAGGGAGACATGGGCCGCCTCTTTCGCCGTTTTATTTCCAATTCCGATATCCTTGGGACTGGCCGATTCTCACAAGAATCCAGCCGAAATAGATGATGGCTCCGGCCAAGATTAGGCTGATGAACTTCGGCAGCCAGAAGATAATAAGTGCCGCGCCCGCGAGCATGACCAAGCCGCTGCACACGCGCTTGAGCGTCGTGTCCGCCGTTCTCCACAGCCAGTAGCCGAAGGCGATCATCGCTAGAGCAAAAATATATCCGAATAATCCGCTGATGCCGCCCCAACCGATCAATCCGATAATGCCGATCCCCATCAGGACGAAGCCGCCTATCGTCTGTATGTTCCATTTCAAGTTCATCGTCGTCACCCGTCTTTCGTTCGTTTAGATCTTGTCTCTATTGTATACGAATTGGATGTCCGGTAAAACAGACCGAAGGCGGTACGGAAGCTGGACTTTAGTCGGGGAGACCGGGCGGATGGGAGCAATCCGGCTTTTGCCACAGATTCGACACGGAATGACACGCAAAACCGGAAAAATGGCGGCTTGGGCAGGCGGGCGGCGAGCTTTTTTCAAAGGGCTGGGTTATAATGAGGGAAAAAATGCAGCGGAAGAGGATAGACATGGTGACGAATCAAGCGATACTAGAAGAAGCGGTGGCGTTTGTAACGGCGTGCTATGAAGAGTTGGGCAAAAACGGCGAGGAAACGCATCGGCGGCTTGCGGAGGTTCGGGAAGAGCTTTCCCGGCGCGGAACTTACGAGCTTACCTATGAGGAGCTTGCGCATGGCGCGAGAATGGCTTGGCGAAACAGCAACCGCTGCATCGGCAGGTTATTTTGGCCGTCGCTAAACGTGTTTGACGAGAGAGGGCTGGAGCGGGAAGACGACATCGCGCAAGCGATATTCCGCCATATCGCCTATGGGACCAACAGCGGCATGATCAGGCCGTCGATCACGGTGTTTGCCGCAGAAACGGACGAGCGGCGTATCCGCATCTGGAACCATCAGTTGATCCGCTATGCCGGGTATGAAACCGGGAGCGGGATCGTCGGCGATCCGGCCTCCGTCCGGTTCACGAAGGCTTGCATGAGCTTGGGCTGGAGGGGAGCGGGCACACCGTTTGACGTGCTGCCGCTGGTTATCCAAGTGAACGGGCGGCAGCCCCGGTGGTATCCGATTCCTGAACATTTGGTGCTTGAGGTACCCATTCAACACCCGGAATACGATTCGTTCGCCGGGCTGGGGCTCAAATGGTATGCCGTTCCGTTTATTTCCGACATGATGTTGGATATTGGCGGCATCCGGTATACGGCGGCGCCGTTCAATGGCTGGTACATGGGAACGGAAATTGGCGCGCGCAATTTGGCCGATCCGGACCGTTATCATATGCTGCCGAAGGTGGCCGAGCTGCTGAAGCTGGATACGTCGACCAACGTGTCCCTGTGGAAGGACAGAGCGCTGGTCGAGCTGAATACGGCGGTTCTTCATTCCTTTAAGGCGGCAGGGGTCAGCATCATAGATCATCATACGGCGGCGGAGCAGTTCCGGCGGTTCGAGCAGCAGGAAGAACGAAGCGGCCGCCCGTTAACCGGAGATTGGACTTGGCTGATTCCTCCGGTGTCGCCGGCGGCGACGCATATTTTCCACCGGTCCTACGACGATCGCATCGTCAAGCCGAATTATTTCCGTCAAGCTTGCCCGTACGACATCATAGACGCCGATGAAGCCGGGGCACAGGCAGACCCATCGGCCGACTTGCTGGCCAGAGGCTGAGGAGCGGTTTTATGTCCATTACTTACAGACCGCGGCTTTTCTTATTGTCCGGAATGGCGACGGCGCCGAATTTTATGGACACGTTCGGAGAGCAGCTGTGCCGGAGGCTGGAGGCAAAGGGATTCCGGCCGGAATACCGGCTGCTGTTCCCTTACGGCGACTGGAGCCGGAGAACTGCGGCCCAGATGCTGGAAATCTACCGGGATCTGCGGCTAAGACCGCAGGCGGCCGCGCGCTCGATCGGAGGCCGCAGAGCGGCGGAAGCGATCCGCGGCGTCTGCGGAGACGGCTTGCCCGTCCTAATCGGGCACAGCGGAGGCGGAGTGGCGGGCGTGCAGGCGGCCGAGCTGCTGCGCCCGGCGCTTTCTCTGCCGGGTATCCTGACGGTGCAGATCGGCTCGCCGAAATGCCCGGTAAGCTCCGCAGGCCGGGAACGAGCACTTTACATACGCGGCATCGGCGTGAAGGGGGGCGATCCGATTGCACGGCTCGGTTCGTGGGCCGGCTGGGTAACGGGAGGCTCCGGGCTTCGTGACCGGTTACGGTACGACCGCTTCAAGCATGCGCCAGCGTATCGGATCAACCTGGCACTGATGGGCGGGCATCCGGATTATTTTCGCGGCCATGAGCCGTTCGTGAATCCGGACGGACGAACCAATCTGCAGATCGTCGCCGATTATACGACGGCTTGGCTGCTGGAGCGATGGGGCTCGGAAAATGGGGCTTGACATTTATTTTAAATATGTCATAATGACATTATCAAAAAGATAGAGTTGCCAGTCTACATTAATACAGACGACGTATGGAAAGGGAAGGTGCCCTTATGAAAGCTCTCGTTGTGATCGATTATACGGTCGATTTCGTTACCGGCAAGCTGCCGTGCGGGCAGCCGGCGATCGATTTGGAGCAAAGAATCGCCGAATTGACGGAACGGTTTGTCGAAGGGGGCGATCTGGTCGTCATGGCCGTCGACCTTCATGAGGAAAATGACGCGTATCATCCGGAACATAAGCTGTTTCCGCCGCATAACATTCGCGGTACGGAAGGCCGCAAGCTGTACGGCCGGCTTCACGACGTCTATTCGGCGCGTCAGGACCGCATTTATTGGATGGACAAAACGAGATACAGCGCCTTCTGCGGGACGGATCTGGAGCTGCGGCTGCGGGCCCGCGGCATCGACGAGGTGCACCTGATCGGCGTCTGTACGGACATTTGCGTGCTGCATACCGCCGTGGATGCCTATAATAAGGGGTATAAAATCGTTGTTCATGAGGACGCGGTCGCGAGCTTCAATCCGGCCGGACACGAATGGGCACTGACTCATTTTCAGAATGTACTGGGCGCCGAAGTCGTCCGTGCTGTAGATAAAAACGTCTAACGAAGCGAGAGGGGAACTACGATGAGCTGCGACAATTTGACACTTCATACGGATAAATATCAAATTAACATGATGTACGCCCACTGGTTCAACGGCTCGATGGACCGCAAGGCGGTGTTCGAGGCTTACTTCCGCAAGCTGCCGTTCGGCAACGGATATGCCGTGTTTGCCGGCCTGCAGCGCATCGTCGAGTATATTCAGCACTTACAATTCGACGAAGCGTCGATCCGCTACTTGGCGGAGCAGGAGGAGAATTACGACCCGGCCTTTCTGGAAAAACTGCGCCAGTTCCGGTTTACCGGTTCGTTATGGTCGGTGGAGGAAGGATCGCTGGTATTTCCGAATGAGCCGCTGATCCGGGTCGAAGCGAGCGTCTTTGAAGCGCAACTGCTGGAAACGGCGATCTTGAACTTCATGAACTACCAGACGCTGATCGCGACCAAAGCGTCGCGCATCCGGCAGGTCGCCCCGGACGATGTGCTGATGGAATTCGGCACGCGGCGGGCACAAGAGGCGGATGCGGCGGTATGGGGCGCGCGGGCGACTTATATCGCCGGCTTCGACGCCACGTCGAATATGAGAGCGGGCATGATGTTCGGCATTCCGACGAAGGGCACGCACGCGCACGCTTGGGTGCAGGACCATGATTCGGAAGAAGAGGCGTTTCAGAAATTCTCGGCCGCGCTACCCGACCAGGTTACGCTGCTGGTTGACACATACGATACGATCAAAAGCGGCGTGCCGCATGCGATCGAAACGGCCAAATGGCTGCAAAGCCAGGGCAAACGGATGAACGCGATCCGGCTCGACAGCGGGGACTTGGCTTATCTGTCAAAAAAGGCGCGCGCGATGCTGGACGAAGCGGGGCTGCAGGATGTCAAGATCGTCGCTTCGAACGATTTGGACGAGAACATTATTTTCAACCTGAAAGCCCAAGGGGCGAGAATCGACAGCTGGGGAGTCGGCACGAAGCTGATTACGGCAGCTGACCAGCCCGCGCTGGGCGGCGTGTACAAGCTGGTGGCCCGCGAGCGAGAGGACGGTTTCGTACCGGTCATCAAAATTTCGGGCAATCCGGAAAAAGTGACGACGCCGGGCATTAAGGACGTCTACCGTATCGTCAATCGCGAGACCAACAAGGCGATGGCGGACTATATCGCGCTGACGGACGAAGACGATGTGCAGCTGGGCCAGCCGCTGAAGCTGTTCGACCCGGTGCACCCGTATATTTCGAAAACGGTGGAGCAATACGAAGCGCAGTCGATGCTTCGTCCGATTTTTGCGGACGGCGAGCAGGTGTACGAGCTGCCCACGCTGGACATCATCCGCGAGCATCACCGGAATCAGCTGACCTTGTTCTGGCCGGAATATTTGCGCAAGCTGAATCCGGAAGTGTATCCCGTTGACCTGAGCCCTAAAGCTTGGGACCAGAAGATGGAGCTGATCCGCCAACATAAAGGATAGGACGGCGAGCACGCAGTCGTTTTTTCATCGGAGCCTGAAAATATCAGGCTTCTTTTTTTATGCCTGATTCATCCCGAAAGAGCAGAGGGAGCGAGACATAAGTAAAGAGCGCTAAAAAGTTAGCGCTCGTTGTTTCTTACTAACGGTTTACATCAACAGAGTAGGTTACGATTTTTGGCAATTGAATGGTTAAATAATGAGTCAGATTAGCGTCGTCGTGAAACTCATTGTGTTCAATTTTTTTGTCTACCCATACACCGAGAATCGGGACAAAATATTGAAGCGACATGAACCAAAAATAGGTTAGCGTTATATCCAATTTATATTCATCATAACCGACCGCAGTGTAGTATTCCCTTGGGTTGTAAGGTGATGAAGGATCAGGACCATCGTATTCTTTGGAAGTATCGTAAGTTTCACTAATCGTATCGGAATTTTTCCCGGTTAGGATGGAGTAGATGGACGCAAGCTCAAAAGCCGAAGTCACGTTTGGTTCAATCGAGGTTATTTTTTTGGACTGCGTAAAAGGTTGGGCTAGCTTCTGTTTTTGACCTTTCGCTACGCTAATTAACTTATGTTGATCGGTTAGAGGAAGGGAATCGTATTTTTCAATTTTTTTGTTGAGGGTTTTCCAAACCCAGGGGCCCACGCATGATTTGATTCGGTCTCCACTCGAAAGAGGCTCATACCTGCAAACTTCTTGACTGGGATCGCTAGACATCGTCGCTTGATTCTTCGTAATAGCGGCGGGGCTTACATTTGGATCCATTGGAATGCTTGATGGTTCCGCATATGCTGAGGGGACAAGTAAGGACATCAACAACAAAGAGACGGATACGAGCTTCAGTTTTCTCACACAATTGGCCTCCTAATGACGAAAATTTGTCCGATGATTACGAGAACCCGACAGAATAAGAAATAGTAGAGGTTTAAGCCGAGTCGAGTCATTAATGATTTTATTAAGAACTAAACAACTCCTTTTATTGTAATTATTTACCTGTACATGTATTTTAGTATAAATTACTTAATTTGTAAAATGATTTTTTGCTAGTTTTAAAGCTAGGTTGATAATTTCGAATGGAATTGACGTAGAGATGAAGCGGTGGCTGACAGGTGCATGTTGGGGAGCTGACGTGGTATCGACGCCTTCCACATACTAACGAACAAAAATGTGGAACAAAACTAGGATTGAACAAATCGGCAGCCAAGCCGGAGGCAGATCGGGATTTGGCCGAAGATTGCAGAATGGAAATCATTCGCTCAGGGCCGGTGAGCGGTTAACGCTTACGGCGGAAACGATAGGGAAAGGGATCAGTGATGAGGGTTCATTTCATCGTTCAGCCGGCGCCGTAAATCACCGGTCTGTGCAGAGAGAAGTGGCTGGAGGGAGTTCATTATGGAGTTGAGAAATTGGAGCCTGAAACATGTCAGGCTCCTTTTTGCATTCCGTAAAAAAACGATGGTTCGTTTCGTAATATTATAGTATTATTATCCATATAAGTTTTATTATGTATGATTCGCGCTAAAATTCGGGAGGTAGCGAACGATGCTGTTGAGAGCACAACATCGGCAAATTATCGTCATGATTATATTAGGCTTGCTAATCAGCACGAATTTTCCCTTCTCGGCCTCGGCCGGTGTCGAAAAAACAAAAACACCGACCATAGACGGCGATCTCTATGATAATAGCCCCTATTTAAGAGGCTGGTCCGAACCGGATGCTACAGTAACGTTCGAACGGTCGGACGGGACCTACAAGTGGGATACCGCCAAATGGGACGGCGAGTACATGATCTATCACGCCACCTATAGGGGGGCATGGAAACTCAAAGCCGGGGAGCAATTGGCCCTTTCGGCACAGGCTCCGGGAAAAACGGTTAGCGATACCGTGTATATCCCCGTACTGCCGTCGGTGCAGACGTCTAAGCCGACCGTCATGGGGAATGTCTACGCTAACGGCGGGTGGCTTAGCGGCACAACGGAACCCGGTAAGCTCGTATATATTACACTGAGAAATAATTCCAGATCCGTGGTAGGGAGCGCTTCAACGGAAACCGGCTTTTATACGATGCAAGTCAAGCCGTCCTATCCCATAACCGCCGGGGAAAAGCTGCAATTGGTAGCGGAAGCAGTGGGCCCTGGGATAAGGGAAAGCGACCCGGTCACGGTTACGGTCTTGCCGCTAAAAGGAAAAACGGCGGCTCCTACCGTAGCGGGAGGCGTCTATGAGCGCTCGTTAAAGGGTCGCTCCGAGCCCGGGTCCGTCGTAACGATCCAACGAGCCAGCGGCTTGGAGTCTCAAGTGACGTCATCTCGGGAAGACGGAGCGTTTTCCGTAGACCTGAACATCGATTCTTACACATTGGGAGAAAAGCTGAAATTAACGGCGGTAACCTATGGTAAAACGGTTAGTGATCCGGTTTACGCCATTGTTCAACCCTCTCCCAAAAGCTCGGTACCGACCGTGTCGGGAAATGTTTATTCGAATGGCCCGTGGATTAACGGCAGTACGGAACCGAATACGCGCGTTTTCGTACAATTGAAAAAAGCAGACGGAACTCTTATCGTGGGGGATTGGACAACTAACGGTTCGTATTCTATTAAAAGTCTGCGGACCGTCCCTATGGAAAAGCTGCATGTAACGGCCATGGCCGATGGGAAAAAGGAGAGTGACCCGATTCCGGTAACCGTCATCCCGACCGTGGGGAAAACGGAGGCGCCTGTGGTAATCGGTCGTGTAGACGCAGTAAACGGGATTCTCAACGGGAAAGCCGAACCCGGATCGGAAATAACAATAAAACGACCGGACGATACGCTTCATAGCCAGATCTCCGATACGGACGGTTACTTTTCCATAGATCTACATTGGTATCAGCTCGTCGTCGGCGAGCAGTTAACGGTTACAGCGGAAACGGTTGGGAAAGGGATCAGCGATGAGGTTCCTATTATCGTTCAGGCACCGTAGATCACCGGATCGGTTTAGGTAGACGAGCGTTTAAATGGAATGCCTGTCCCCTCATGCGGCGAACGAGTTTTAAATGATGGACTTGCGAGATTGGAGCCTGAAAAAAGATCAGGCTCCTTTTTTAATGCTTGTCCCTCAAGTTCCAGCATCCGTAGGCGAGGTGGATGTAAACCTCCGTACGTCCATTGACTTTGCTCCTGGCCACTTTGCCCTGATGCTGTGATTCATATAATAGCTACACTTAAAAAACACATTTATCATGTAACATAATCTTGATACAGCTTGTTGCATTGGATTACGTCCGATTCGAGTCAGATTCGCCCAAAAGACTATTCCAGGAGGTGAAGAAACGAAATGAACATCACCGTCGAACAAGTGCTGTCCATTTATCCGTTGTCCGAAGGAAAGCTTGTTGCCGGACAAAGCGGTGCGTCACGCCTCGTGAAGTCGGTTAAAGTCATGGATACGCCGGATATTGCCGATTGGATCAAGGAAGGCGAGATGGTATTCACGACCGCTTATTTGATGAAAGACGCTCCGGATGATGCTATTCCTCTGCTTCGCAAGTTGAACCAGCGCCGCTCGGCCGGACTCGGTATTAAGATTGGCCGTTTTTGGGACGAAGTGCCCGAGCTGATCCTTGAAGAAGCCAACCGTCTCGATTTCCCTCTGATCAGATTACCTTATGAATGTTCTTTTTCCGACAATTTGAACGGACTGTTTCATGTCGAAATGCAATATCATACGCAAATTCTTCACACCGTGCTCGACAAACAAAAGAGACTGATGCAATTCGCACTTAGGCCGGATCGAATAAACCATTTTTTTCAGAAGCTTTTGAGTATCTTAGGGTATCCGATCGCCGTTATCGGTTCCCGGGGACAACTCGTATTCAATGCGACGTCTTTCGGAGCTTCGCAGCTGCTGCATGGCTGGCCGTGGGAGAAAGAAGCGCAATGGTCGTTTGTGGAAGAGAGCCGATGTTTTCGTGTACCGCTTACGGAGCACGAGGAGTGTATCGGCTATATGATCATTTTCCCGGAGAATCCCCTGCCGGTAAAGGTGGAGGAAGAGTTGTTTCTGCAAACGGCGGAGATCATATCGTATCATATGGGAGTGATCTTCAATGAATATCGAAACCACGCGGCGCAAAACGATCTAGGGGTGCTGCTGAGCCGGTATTTGCGGGGGAGCGGTACGATTGAAGCGCTGACGGAAGAAGCGGCCCGGCGGGGGATTCCGCTGTTTCAAGGCGCGTATCGCGGACTGCTTGCCCTCGTGTCGCCGGAAGCCGGCTGCGGGGAGAAGGAGAGGCTGCTGCGGAATATCCGCGAGGAACTGCAGTATCACCCGGAGCTCAAGGAGATGGCGGTTATTCATTTTAACATCCAAGAGGGCTTGTTCTCCATCTTTCTGGTTGATGCCCCGGGGGCCGACGGGAAGCTGACCGACTTGCTGCGTACGTGTCTGCGCGGAGTGCTGCAAGAGGACTGCGGCGCTCCGCTTCGGATCTGTGTCAGCAATAAGAAGGGCAGGCCGGGCCAACTGCGGGATGCGTATAAAGAATGCTTGGAAACGTCCCGGCTTGCTGACCGGCTCGACATACGGGACGCCGTGGTGCAGTTCGGGTCGGTCGAGCTCGCGTACTTGTTTCAGCATGTCCCTAGGGAGCATATGCAGACCTATGTCAACGAGGTGCTGGAGATGCTCTTGAAGAAGGACCCGGAATATTCGCAGGAAATGCTGCGTACGCTGGAAACGTTCATCGAGAACGACGGGCAAGTCAACGAGACGGCCAAGCAGCTGCTGATTCACCGCAACACAGCGGCTTACCGGCTGGAAAAGATCGGCGAACTGCTGGAAGTCGACTACAAAAAAATTAACGATCTGCTTCGCTTGAAGCTGGCGTTTACTTTTAAGCAAATGCTGAAGCCAATGTAAACCTTCTCGCCATTTCGTTGATAGAAAGCGATAGGAAAGCTGCCCGACCGGCTCAATCAAACGCCCGGCTGGATCCGATTCCGGCTGGGCCGCTGCTGCAAATGTTAGAAACGGAATTCTAGAGCGGTGTGAAGGAATTGCTTGACATATTTTAGTGAGAAGGCTTACAATTTTATCAAGCGCCGCTTGCAGGGCAAGGACGCAGAAGACATCTTCACTGATAAAGGCAAACCTGTTGAAAAGCGGGGACGCAAAGCTCCGGGTCTAAGGCATAAGTTATGCGATGACGGCCGAGCCGCCAAAGAGGGATGCAGCTTAAACGTACGCTCCGTTCCGTTTAAGATTGCGGGGCTATTTGTCATGCACCGCAAGAACAAACGAGAAACACGCGTATTTTCCCGATTAAGGAAAAAATAGGCATGCAAACGTTTTCCCCTCCTTGGAATTGCAGTATAATACAGTCAACTTTATATACTCTTTCCATTATAAAGTACCGGAGGCGTATCATGCGAGTTCACGAAATTGTTATTGCCGATGATCTGCGGCCCGAATATTTGCAGCAAATCGTTCAGTATGCCAACCAATACCGTTCCGACATCAAAATCCGTTTCGAAGCGGAGTGTATGCAGCTCGATGCCAAGAGCATCCTCGGGATGATGCTCATTCCGATCCGGCGCGGGACAAGATTGACGATCCAGACGAAAGGCGCCGACGAAGAGGAAGCGATCGAGATGATGAGCTCTATGCTGGAGAAAAAGGAGCATCAAGTATGATCTTGCCGAATGGAGGCGTCGGGGTCGGCCCCGACCATGCGGAGCGGCTTATCCACAGCTACCGCCGGTTGACGGGAAACGAGCTGCTTCCGGGACCGGAAAGCTCCGGAAGCTTGACCGAGCGGTTGTTCCTGTCGCCGATAGTCGTGCTGTCCCATGGGACCGAGGACGACCCGGTGTTGAACTACGGCAACCAAGCGGCGCTGAATTTGTGGGAAATGGATTGGGAGACGTTCACCCGTACCCCGTCAAGGTATACGGCGGAAGAGATGGAGCGCACGCAGCGCGTGCAGTTGTTGAAGAAGGTGCAGGAGCAAGGATATGCCGACGATTATACCGGAATCCGCATCTCCCGCAGCGGACGAAGATTTTATATTAAGAAGGCTACGGTTTGGAATATCACGGATGAGGATGGCCGCTATGCTGGGCAAGCCGCCTGCTTCTCCGAATTCGAATATTGTTGATGCATCCCCGTCCTTCCGGCGGGGATTTCTTATGTATGGAACCCGTTGTCGTTCATATCCAGTTTATATTTCTGTTGTATTGTAAGTCCTAGTTGAAGGAAGTTGAACATCAGAAGGGCGGTAGACGAAGCAGATGAGCAGAATCATGGTTGTCGACGACGATCCGCATATCCGCGAGCTGGTTAAAGTATGCTTGCGTCAGGAAGGCTTTACGGTACATGAAGCCGCCCACGGGCAGGAGGCGCTCGACAGGCTGGAATCGTTCAAGGCGGATTTGGTCATTCTCGATATAATGATGCCGCATATGGACGGCTGGGAGCTGTGCCGTCAGCTTCGGCAGCTTTACGATTTGCCGCTGCTCATGCTGACGGCCATCGGCGAGACGAAGCAGAAAGTCAAGGGCTTCGAGCTCGGCACCGACGATTATCTCGTGAAACCGTTCGAGCCGGAAGAGTTGATCGTCCGCGTGAAGGCGTTGTTGAAACGGTACCGGATCGCTTCGTCGCAGACGCTGCAGGTCGGCGAACTAACGATGAACCGTCTTACATATGAGCTTTCTGTAGGGCAGGGGAATATCACGCTTCCTCTCAAGGAATTCGAGCTGTTGTTTAAGCTGGCCAGCTATCCCGGCAAAACGTTCTCGCGCGATCAGCTGATTGAAGACATCTGGGGCTACGACTATGACGGAGGCGAGCGGACCGTCGACGTTCATGTGAACCGCCTTCGCGAACGGTTTCCTGAGGACCGGCATTCGTTCAAGATCAGCACGATCCGGGGGCTCGGCTACAGGCTGGAGTTGCGGGCATAGAGGAGAGGGCCGAGGTAAAAAAGTCAGAGAGCAGAATGGCGGAGCGTAGCTCCGAAATTCTGCTCTTTGCTTTTTATGAAGGCTAGTTCACGCCGCACCGGGAAAACAGCTGTCAAATTAGCTCGCGGCGGCTTTTGACGCCGGTTCTATTCTTGAAATGACAAGCTAACAATCCCATATTTGTGGGATGGCGCTTTCGCTCCGCGTCCTTATAATTGAGAATGATTCTTACTTATTAGTTTACAGGACACGGAAGGGATTGAAAAGAACTTCCCCTGTAAGAAGGAGCGATGAGGATGAAAGACAACGACGTCCCGATGAGCTGGGAGCACCCGGCGGTGTACCGGTATGAAGAGACCATTGCCTTGAAAATTCCGAGCTATGCTCATATGTACGAGATGACGGACCGCCTGATCGCGGCACACTTGAAACCAACGCAGTCGAACGAGGCGGGCCGCGCTACGGAGCTTCTTATTGTTGGCGCAGGAGGCGGTCAAGAGCTTGTAACGTTCGGAAGCCGGCACCAGGATTGGTTGTTTACGGGGATCGATCCTTCCGCCCGCATGTTGGAAATCGCGAAGGCGAGGGTAGAGCGGGCCGGGCTCTCGCATCGGGTTTCGTTCGTCCAAGGCTCGGTCCAACAGCTTCCCGAAAGACATGCATTCCCTTATGATGCCGCTACTTGCATGCTGGTCCTGCATTTTGTAAGCGGGCTCTCGCAGAAAAAGGAGCTGCTCTGCCAAATAGCCGGGCGTCTCAAGCCCGGATCGCCCTTTTTTCTCGCTTCGATCAACGCGGAGCCGGGCACGGCCGCATTTGGCATGCAAATGCAGGCTTGGAAGAGCCACATGCTGGACAACGGCATTGCCATGGAGGAATGGGAACGGTTTACGGCCTCCATCGGCCGGGAATCCGATCCGGTTGCCTCTTCGAGTGTGCTCGAGCTGTTGAAAGAGGCGGGATTTATCCAGCCGATCCGTTATTTTGGCTCTTATTTCGTCGAAGCCTGGTGCGCGGTCAAACAATAAAACAAAGGTGGAGCCGCATGAAGGATAAGATCGTGGTGGTGCCGATGCCTCTGACGCATGGCTTTTCCGCATCTAAAGAAGGGAGGGGCTGCTTGAGTTCTGCCTCAAGCAGCTAGCCCTTATTTTTCATTTGCGCGTTGCCCGATCATACATCGTAACAAGTTCTTCCGCGTAGAGGTCGATATCGAACTGATCGTTCTTGGCCAGCTGATCCCCGGCAGCGTCAATTGCGCTTCGCAGCATGACCGCCATAAACCTTTTTGAAAAGCTTCTGAAGGTACCCTCCACTTCTTGTCCGTATTGAAATATTTCTTCAAGCGGAGCATAAATGGCCTCCTCCTGCCCGGCAAAGCGCAATTCGCCTTGTTCGTTGCGATCGTTCGTCACGATTTCTATAACTGCCGCCACATGCTTCCGGTTCTCTTTGATAAAAAGTAAATTCGATACAATATAGGCTCGTAACATGTCGATGGCATTGTCCGGATTCTGCATATGCTTTTCCATGAAAAAGGCGGCTTTTTGATATAAATCGACAACGACTCCCGTCATCAATTCCTCTTTGTCCGAAAAGTGATACGTGATGACCCCTTTACTGACGTTTGCTTTTTGTGCGATCTTTCCAATCGATGTGTTCGCATACCCAATTTCGGTGATGACATCGATGGTGCACTCGATAATTTGCTTACTTCTCGCCTTCTCCGTAAAGGTCTTTTCTTTTGGTTTTTTACCTTGTTTATTCGTATCCATGTATTGAATTTAGCACTATCGTACTAATCTAGCAATACACCTCCGTTTTCCCACACCCTTTATCCCCGTGATTCCATACTCTGCACCTTTTGGCGTGAGTTATTTTTTGTTTTTGCGCATATGATCGCCTATTCCTGCAAGGAATAAACCAATGACGATGAGTCCGATATTGGCATACATCTCTAGCTGCTGCGGCAAGAAGTTCTTGATAAAAAATGAACTTTCCGAGCCTGTGATAAGATCGCTAATAAAACCCTTACCACCCAAGGCTAATGCAATCATTCCAGCGACTAAATAAAACGTGCCCATTCAAAACATCCTTTCTATCCATTCGGTATATAACATGAATTCGTACTATCGAGCTAATATTAGCACGATCGTACTAATTTTTCAACGATAACTTAACGCGAGCTCCGCCCGCCAGATAAAGGAACACTATCCAGAGACAAACGGCTGTGATAAAATTACCTATTGTCAGAACGGCTACGGAATTGGATACCAGAGCGGAAGGACAGATAGGCATTGAACAGAACGTTAGTCATCAGCGACATTCACGGGAGCTACGATAGCTTCGACGCACTGCTGCGCGCTGCGGAGTATAACGCCGGTCAGGATCGGCTTATTCTGCTTGGAGATTATGTGGATCGCGGACCGAGAAGTAAGGATGTCGTCGAACGGGTGATGACCATGGTTCGGGAGGACGGGGTCATCGCGCTGCGGGGCAATCACGATCAACGCTTTGTCGACGTCGTAACAGGCCCGTGTGAAGAGAACGAAGAGATGAAATTTTTAAAATACGGCGGAGTACAGACGCTTGCCAGCTACTATGCCCCTTTTGAATCGAATGAAGGGACCGACCGGGAGCGTACCGAAAACGCCAAAGAATGGGTTCGATCGGAGTATGGCCATCATTTGGCATTTTTAGGCAGCCTGCCTTTGTTTTACGAGGACGAGCGGTTCATTTATGTCCATGCGGGCTTGAACCCGGCGTATCCCAACTGGAAGGAACAGCCTGCCCGGGATATGATCTGGATACGCGAACCGTTTTACGGCCATCCGACCGTGGTCGAGAAACCCGTCATTTTCGGCCATACGAGAACCTCGTCCCTACACGATTCTCCTGACGTATGGTTCGGCGGCGATAAAATTGGGATCGACGGTGGCTGCGTCTACGGACAGCAGTTGAACTGTCTGGTCATCGACGAGAACGGAGGCTTCACGACGTATCACGTGGAAGGGACGAATTGGGAGCGATGAAGGAACCTTATGCCCTGGAATCGATGAATGCCGGCGACGGCGCGCATCTGCTGGCCTTGACCCGCAGCGTCGGTTGGAACTTTTCTGCGAAGCAGCCCAATTTGTACTTGCGTACGGGCCCGGTATATGGGCACCGGTACGGGGAGAAATGGGTTTCGTGCGCGGGATTTTATGCGTACGGCCAAGAGCTGGCCTCCATCGGCCATCTTATCGTCGATCCGGCATATCAAGGCAAGGGGCTAGGAAAACGTCTGATGCTCCATTGCCTGTCGGAAGCGGAAAAGACGGGCTCGGCAGTTACGCTCGTTTCAACTAAGTCCGGGTTTCCGCTGTATACTTCGCTCGGCTTTCAAACGGTTGAGTATGCCCACAGGTTTCAGTGCGACGTTCCTTCAGAAAGCGCGCAGCAGGAACGGACTTCCGTTGACGGTGATCTGGTACCGCTGAATGAAGCCGTGCTGCCCGAGGCGATCGAGCTGGATCGGGAAGCCGCAGGCGTCCGGCGAGAGCGCGTGCTTCGTTCCATCGATCATCATAAAATCAGCGGATGGGCTGTACGTGATTCATCCGGCGCAATACAAGGCTATGGCTTCGCCCGGGCGAAGGATGATATCTTGGTTGTAGGTCCTCTCGTTTCGGCAGACACGGACATGGCGCTCCGGCTGCTGAAGGTGCTTATTGCTGGATGGCGGGGGCGGGTTCAGCTTGATGTTCCTGGCGTTCAAGCCTCTTTTCGAGAGCGGCTTCGCGAGCTGGATTTTCGGGAGGTTTCCGTTTCGCCGCAAATGCTGCTCGGGGCTTCGTCTTTGCCCGGACGGCGCGAGCTGCTGTTCGCGCTTGCCGATCCTGCATTCGGGTAAAAGCCCAGGCGGCCGCTTTCCGGTTAGGTTCGAATCCATTGGACCGCCGTTCAAAATCTCAGTTGACAAATTGGAATACTCTGTATAGTATAAAAACATCAAATGAACGAAAAGTGCCAGGTTGCTGACCGTACGGACGGAAGCCCTTGTTTTATTCTGCGCAAGCGGAACGAAGCAAGGGCTTTTCCTTTGTTACGAGCGTGTGCGGCATCCCGTAGAAAGGCAGGAATCCATCGTGACCTTCAGCTATGTCTCGCATTTGTATTGTCCGAAATGCGAAGCGAAGCATTCCGCTCAAGCGGCGGTACAATTATGCTCTTGCAGTTCGCCGCTGCTCGTCCGCTACCGTCTGGAGGAGTTGAAATCGTCGCTAGACCGCTCCGAGCTGGCGGCAAGAACAGAACGGAGTCTTTGGCGTTACCACGAGCTACTCCCGGTAGAACGAGCGGACAACGTAGTGACGTTAGGCGAGGGGATTACCCCGCTCCTGCGGATGCCGAAGCTCGGCAGCGGGATGGGCATCCCTCAGCTGCTGATGAAAGACGAGGGGATTACTCCGACAGGCTCGTTCAAGGCCCGGGGCGCAGCCGTTGGCGTCTCCAAAGCGAAGGAGCTTGGCGTGCGCGAACTGGCGATGCCTACGAACGGCAATGCTGGAGCGGCTTGGGCGCTGTATGCGGCCAGAGCCGGCATCCGGGCAACGGTCGTAATGCCAACGGACGCTCCGGAGATCACGCGCAAAGAATGCGCCGCCGCCGGGGCCCGTCTTTACTTGGTCGATGGCCTGATTAGCGACGCGGGCAAAATCGTTGCCCAGGCGATCGCGGAAGAAGGTCTGTACGATGCGTCGACGTTAAAGGAGCCGTACCGGATCGAGGGCAAAAAGACGATGGGCCTCGAAATCGCCGAGCAATTGAACTGGCGGCTGCCCGACGTCATTCTATATCCGACCGGAGGCGGCGTCGGCTTGATCGGGATATTTAAAGCGTTCCAGGAGCTTCAGGCGCTGGGTTGGGTTCAAGGCAAGCTTCCGAGACTGGTCGCCGTCCAAGCGGAGGGCTGCGCCCCGATTGTTCAAGCGTGGAAGGAGAAGAAAACCGAATCGACGTTCTGGCCCGCTTCTTCCACTGTTGCCTTCGGCATTAACGTCCCCAAGGCGCTCGGCGATTTTCTCGTGCTCGACGCGCTCTACCGTACGGACGGCTGTGCGGTGGCGGTCGATGACCGGACCCTGCTGCGCGAGCAGCTCCGGATTGCCGGGGAGGAGGGAGCTTTTGTGTGCCCGGAGGGCGCTGCGGCGTTCGCTGCCGCCCGTTTGCTGCGGAGCAGCGGTTGGATTCGGGAGGAGGAGACCGTCGTCGTATTGAACACCGGCTCCGGAGTGAAATACCCCAATACGGTTCAGGCCTCCCCGCCTGTGCTGCAGCCGGGCGAGCGATTGACCGGCCGGGGAGAGACTTGGCTTCGGCCGGATGACCACGCGAGCGGACAGGAGCGATTGCCGTTGACATGACACTCGATACCGCATTCATGCTCGACCATCTGCCCGACTTCGGCCACGCGGCGCTCGTGACGCTTGCCGTCGCCGGAATCGCCATCGTCGCTTCGCTGCTCGTGGCTGCGCTGAACTCGGCCGTTATCTTTTTCCGGGTGCGCGGGCTGACCTGGGTGGTGCGCGCCTACGTCGAGCTTGCGCGGAATACGCCGCTGCTGATTCAGCTGTTTTTCGTTTATTTTGCGCTGCCGTCTCTGGGCATCCATCTATCCAATTACGCCACGGCGGTACTGGCGCTGACGTTTCTCGGCGGCGGGTACTTCACGGAGGTATTCCGCGCCGGGATCGAGGCCGTATCCGGGAGCCAGACGGAATCGGGGCTGGCGCTCGGCCTGTCCCGCTGGCAGCTGTTTCGCATGATCGTTCTGCCTCAAGCGCTGCGGATTGCGACACCGTCCTTGTTTGCGAATTTTATTTTTTTGCTGAAAGAAACGACGGTCGTGTCCGCAGTGGCGATCCCTGAAATTTTGTACACCACCACGAACTACATCGCGCTTTACTACAAAACCTACGAAATGCTTCTGTTGATGACCTTCCTGTATGTGCTGCTTTTCCTGCCGCTGTCCTTCTTGCTTTCATGGGTGGAAAGGAGGTTCCGGCATGGCCAGTTCGGGATTTGATCTCTTGATCGTATCGCTTCCCCAGCTCGTCAAAGGCTTGCTTCAGACGTTAATCCTCGCGCTGTACTGCATTGTGTGCAGCACGCTCGGCGGCCTTGTGTTCGGAGTGCTTCGGGCCTCCCGCAGCCGCTGGCTGGGCGTGCTTACCCGGACGTATCTGGAGCTGTTCCGGTCGATTCCGATTTTGGTCTGGCTGTTTTTCTTTTTCTTCGGTCTGCCGATCTTTTTCGGCATTGACCTGCCCGGCTTCGCCTGCGCCGTTCTGGTGCTGTCGCTGTGGGGGATGACGGAGGTCGGCGAGGTAGTCCGCGGCGCCCTGATCTCGCTGCCCAAGGGGCAGAAGGAAGCGGGGCAATCGATCGGCCTGAGCCCGATGCAGCTTTATGTCCACGTCCTGCTTCCGCAGGCGCTGCGCCGCATGATTCCGCCCGTCATCAACGTGTATACCCGCATCGTCAAAACGACGTCGCTCGCCGTCCTGATCGGCGTAACGGAAATCATCAAGACGGGGCAGCAAATTATCGAGCGGACGGGAGAATCCGTACTGATCTACGGCACGCTGTTCCTGCTTTATTTTGTGCTGTGCTATCCGCTGTCCGTCTTATCCAGAAAACTGGAAAACAAATTGCGGAAAGGAGGAGAGGCGGGTGTCCGGGATTTTGCTTGAACTGACGAAGGTAAGCAAAGCGTTCGACCGGCATTGGGTGCTGCGAGAGATCGATCTCCAGATTGCCAAAGGCGAGGTGGTCGTCATCCTCGGGCCAAGCGGCTGCGGCAAAAGCACCTTGCTGCGGTGCCTGAACGGGCTGGAAACGGCGCAAGCCGGCAGCATCCGGTTTTGCGGGCAGGAGCTGACCTCGGGGAACGTCCGCTGGCAGCACATCAGGCAGCAGATCGGCATGGTGTTTCAGAGCTACCATCTGTTCCCGCACTTGACCGTTCTCGACAATATCGTGCTCGGCCCGGTCAAAGCCCAGCGCCGGTCCAAGCGGGAAGCGGAGGCTCAGGCGGAGAAGCTGCTGGAGCGCGTTGGACTGCTCGATAAGAAGCACGCCTATCCGAGGCAGCTTTCGGGCGGTCAGCAGCAGCGGATTGCCATCGTGCGGGCGCTGTGCATGAACCCGGAGGTCATACTTTTCGACGAGGTCACGGCGGCGCTCGACCCCGAGATGGTCAAGGAAGTGCTGGAGGTCATGCTCGGTTTGGCCGAGCAGGGCATGACGATGGTGATCGTCACTCATGAAATGGGTTTTGCCCGGGCGGTAGCCGACCGGATCGTCTTCATGGACGAAGGAAGAATCTGCGAGACGGGCTCGCCGGAGACGTTTTTTACAAAACCGAAAACGGAGCGGGCTAGGCACTTTTTGGACAAATTTTTGCTTGTGGAGACATGGAAAGGGAGAGAGAGCGGATGATAAAAAAGAGAAAAACATCCTTATTGGTTTTAAGCCTGCTAGTAGGGTTGCTTGCTGCCTGCGGCACGGGTGGAAAGGCGACGAACGATCCAAAGCCGGCAGGCGCGCTGCAAAAAATCAAAGACCGCGGTAAGCTGATCGTCGGCGTTTTCTCGGATAAGCCTCCGTTCGGCTTTACGGACGAGAAGGGCAAGCTTGTCGGCTTTGACAACGACTTGGCGAGACGGTTTACCAAGGATCTCCTCGGCGATGAGAGCAAAGTTGAATTCGTGGTCGTCGAACCGGCAAGCCGCATTCCATTCCTGCAAAGCGACAAAGTCGACCTCATCGTCGCCAACATGACGGTGACCGAGGAGCGGAAGCAGGCGGTCGACTTCACCAACCCGAATTTGAAGGCGGCGACGCAGGTCATTGTCCGTGACAATAGCGGCATCAAGTCGCTGGCCGATTTGAAGGGGAAAAAAGTGATCGTTACGAAAGGAACGACCGCCGATATTTTCCTGACTAAAAACCGGCCGGACGTCGAATTGATCAAATTCGAGAAAAATACCGAGTCGCTTCAAGCGCTGAAGGACGGGCGGAGCCCCGCGTATGCCCAGGACAGCCTCATCTTGTTGAGTTGGGTGCGCAAAAACCCCGGCTTCACCGTGCTTCCCGAGAAGCTGGAGAAAGAAGCTCCGATCGCTCCGGCGGTGAAAAAAGGAAACAGCGAGCTGCGGGAATGGGTCAATCAGGAGCTGGAGGCGCTGGGGAAGGAAAAATTTCTGCTGCAGCTCTACGACAAATACGTCAGGGCAGAGCTCGGTCCGGATGTAGATCCGAATGAAATTATCGTCGAAGGCGGCAAGTGGCAATAGTTGATGAAAAGGGAACCAAGCCCAACGGCATGTTAGGGCTTGGTTTTTGATTTATCCCCTCCCGCGGGCCTGTCAAACGGCCTCCTCCTGCAAGGCGGCGACTAACTGCGGGTGAAGCGTACGGCTGGCGGCTGCGATTCCGCCGGGACCTTGCCCGAACAGACGGCCTTCCGTATCCGTGACTTTACCTCCGGCTTCCTGTACCAGCAGCGCGCCGGGCAGCCAATCGAAGGTATCGTTCCCGTGCTCCCAGTAGGCATCCAGCCTCCCGCTTGCGACATAAGCGAGCTGAAGCGACACGGAGCCCAGCATCCGGGTGATCATCGAACGGGACATGACCCGTGAAAGCCCTTGAACCGTCTGCAACAGCGTGCCGTCTTTGGAAACCTGGGTAGGATGGGAGGTGGCGACGACGGCATGCTTCAGCTCCTGCTTCTTGCCCGCGGCTATCCGCACCCCGTTTAAATAAGCGCCTTCGCCCTGCACCGCATGAAACAGCTCGCGGTGGCACGGGTCGTATACGGCGGAAAAGACCGGAACGCCGTCCCGGATCAAGCAGAGCGCCGTAGACCAGAACGTGAAGCCTTGGAAAAAGTGAAACGCTCCATCCATCGGATCGCAAATCCAGTAGTCGCCAGAACGCATAGCGTGCTGCTGCTCTTCCAGATCGAACTCCCCGTCGGACCAGCGGATGGCCGGGTAGTTCGTTTGCAGTGCAGAGCGGATCGCCTCCTCGGCTTGGTCGTTAAGCTGCCGAAACCGCTGTGCAAGCTCCTCGAAATCGTGCGGCGGGGTTCCTCGCGTCTCCGCAAATTTCGCATACAGGTCGTCTCCGACCTCCTTCAGCAGTCTTGTGCAAAAAGCAATATCGATTCCAGTCATCCAATATCCCATCCTTTGTTTTTTATATTATTTAGGCAAGCAGCTTTCCATAGTTTTCACCGTACTTTGCAGCCAGCTCCCGCCGAAATCGGCTTTGATGTGCATCTACGCTGCCTCATCTTTAGTAGTGGTATGAATAAATACTACTTCTAAAATCATGTCAGGTCAAATGCTCGAGCAATGGAAGCTTAGTTGACGAAAGCGTTTGCGACACGAAACTTTCAAGCCAAAAGCCCTATGCGAGGCAGGTATAAACTGGTATACTGAATTGTGGGAATAGTATAACTTTTCAAACATGAGGGGAGTTGAACAGATGAGAGTTCTACCGAAAATGAACGACCTCGGCTTCTTTGAAATTCGGCTCGAATCCATCGGCGGTTTGGGAGCCAACTTGGCGGGGAAAATGCTTGCGGAGGCTGGCGTCGTTGGAAGCGGGTTTAACGGCGTGAGCTTTTCTTCTTACGGTTCGGAGAAAAAAGGCTCGCCGGTTAAAGCGCATATCCGTTTTTGCGACATAAATACGAATATTCGCGATACGACTCCAGTAGAACGTCCGCATGTCGTAGGCATTTTTCATGAGAACTTGTCGAAAACGGTCAACGTGATCAGCGGCATTTACGAGGACAGCCTGGTTCTGGTCAATTCGGCAAAAAGTCCGGAAGCCCTGAAAGAGAACATGAAGCTGACCGGCGGCACCATTGCGGTGGTCGATGCAACCGGCATTGCGCTGGAGGAGAAAAACCGCGTCAACATGGCGATGCTGGGCAGTCTGTTCCGGCTGTGCGACTTCCTCGATTTCGAACACATGAAAGGCATTATCCGCAAGTCGCTGGAGAAAAAATACCCCGGCGCGGTTGAGCCTGCCCTGCGTACGTTCCAGCGCGGCTATGACGAGGTGCAGTTCCAGACGTTCGCACTGCCAGAGGGTGTGGAGATGCCGCTGCCGAAGCGGTGGGATATTCCGATGTACGGATACGAGACCCAGCCGATCGGCGGGATGGTGACGAATCCGGGGAACAGCATCCTGAAGGACCTCAGCATATCCCGCAGCGGGATGATGCCGCATTTTGACGACGAGAAATGCATTCACTGCGCGGCCTGTGACACCGCCTGTCCCGACTTCTGCTTCGTGTGGGACGAACAGCCGGACAAGAAAGGACGTCCGCAAATGTTCCTCCAAGGCATCGACTATCAGTACTGCAAAGGCTGTTTGAAGTGCGTCGTCGCCTGTCCGACCGAGGCGCTGTCCTCCAACCGCGAGACGGAGGGCTACGCGGAAGAGCATCGCGTGCCGCATCGTTTTAGCTTAGCTCAGTAAGAGAAATTACTGTTAGCAGGGAGAGGTGAACCAAACGAATGGCTATTGAGATTAACAAAGAGGTCAGCCAAGGTACGGTTGAGCAGCGGATGGTCTACGAATCCGGCAACGAGATGGCGGCTTATGCGGCTCACCAGATCAACTACCATATTATGGGTTACTTCCCGATTTCGCCGTCAACGGAGGTTGCGCAGTTTCTCGATCTGATGAAGGCGAACGGCCAGCATGACATCAAGCTGATTCCGGCGGACGGCGAGCACGGCTCGGCAGGGATTTGCTACGGCGCTTCCACCGCGGGTGGACGCGTGTTCAATGCGACCAGCGCGAACGGTTACTTGTATATGCTGGAGCAGATGCCGGTACAATCCGGGACCCGGTTCCCGATGGTTTTGAACCTCGTCTGCCGCTCGGTATCCGGACCTTTGAACATCCATGGCGACCACTCGGACCTGTACTACGCGCTCAATACGGGCTGGCCGATCCTGATGTGCCGCGATCCGCAAGCCGTCTACGATATGAATATTATGGCCATCAAGCTGGCCGAA
Organism: Paenibacillus tyrphae; assembly: GCF_000722545.1. Lineage (GTDB taxonomy): Bacteria > Bacillota > Bacilli > Paenibacillales > NBRC-103111 > Paenibacillus_G > Paenibacillus_G tyrfis. The sequence continues at coordinate 44,924 of NZ_JNVM01000003.1, read as the reverse complement.
GATCCGGAGGTTCGCCTACCGGTCATCGTCGCTTCCGACGGTTACTTCACTTCTCACCAAAAACGCCGCGTGCAAACGTTCGCCCACAAATCGGACGTGCATGCCTTTATCGGCGAGCAGCCGAAGCAGTTCCCGCACGTGCTTGACCGCAACAATCCGATTACGGTAGGACCTTACATGAACGAGCCGGATTACATCAACAACTGCTATCAGCAGTCCGTTGCCATGTACAATGCCGGGGAAGTATTCGACCGCATCCGTCAAGAATACCGGGTGCTGACGGGCCGCGATTATCCGATTCTCGACCTGTACCGGATGGAAGACGCCGAAGTGGCGGTATTCCTGATGAACTCGTCGTCCGAGATCATTAAAGATGTTGTCGATCAGCTGCGGGCCAAAGGGATCAAAGCCGGCTCGATCGCGCCGAATATGATTCGCCCGTTCCCTCAGAAGCAGATCGCCGAAGCGCTCAAAAACGTCAAAGCCGTCACGATCGGCGACCGCGCGGATTCGTATGGGGCGCACGGCGGGAACATGACGATGGAGATCAAAGCGGCGCTGTTCACGGAAGGCAACCGCGATACGATGGTCATCAGCCGGATTTACGGGCTGGGCGGCAAAGACTTCTACGCCGAGGACGGTCATCATCTGTTCGAATTGGCGATCGAAGCGGTCCAAAAAGGCCGGGTCGACGTCCCATTCGATTATTACGGGCATACGCCGGGCGATCCGAACAAGAAACCGGAGCGTGTCATTGAACCGATGAAATACGAGGATTTGAAGACCGGATTGATTACGGTCGACAAAGACGAGACGACGGGCCAATTGAAGGTGAAGGTTCCGCCGATCCGCCAGCTAACCAAGAAGCCGAAGCGGCTTGCGCCGGGGCATGGGGCCTGTCCGGGCTGCGGTATTTTCTCCGGTCTGGAGCTGTTCTTCAAAGGGATCGAAGGAGATATCGTGGCGCTGTTCCATACCGGCTGCGCGATGGTCGTGACGACGGGCTATCCTTATTCTTCGCATAAAGCGACCTACATTCACAACTTGTTCCAAAGCGGCGCGGCAACGCTCTCCGGTGCCGTGGAAATGTTCTGGGAGCGCAAACGCCGCGGCGAGCTGGAGCATCTGGACCTGCCGGACGATTTCACGTTCGTCATGATCACCGGCGACGGCGGGATGGATATCGGGATGGGCCCGGCCATCGGCGCTGCGCTACGCAATCATAAAATGATCATTCTCGAATACGATAACGAAGGCTACATGAATACCGGCGCGCAACTGTCCTATTCGACGCCGCTCGGCCACCGGACCTCCACGTCCAACGTCGGGAAGCATCAGGGCGGCAAGCTGTTCCATCATAAGGACACGCCGCAGATTATGGCCGCGACGAATATTCCTTACGTGTTCACCGGGTCCGAAGCGAACCCGCAGGATTTGCTGAAAAAAGCCGCCAAGGCGCAGTACTATGCGCAGAACGAGGGTTTGGTTTACGGCAAAATCCTCATCACCTGTCCGCTCAACTGGCTGTCCGAGGAACAAATCGGGCAATCGCTCATCGATCAAGCCGTCAACTCCTGCTTCTTCCCGCTGTACGAAGTGGAGAACGGCGTAACGACGATCACGTTCAATCCGGAAGAGAAGAACAAGCGGATTCCGGTCGGCGACTGGCTGAAAAATATGGGTAAGACGAAGCACCTGACGAAGCCCGAATACGCGGAGGCGCTGCAATCGTTTGAGAACGAAGTCGAACGCCGCTGGAGCCGTCTTAAGGCGAAGCACGAAAATCCTTACCTGTAATAAGGTAAGGGCCGGCACGAACCTCAGGCGCAAACTCGTACGTTGAGCTTGCGCCTTTTCATTTTCAGAACCGATTCGGAGGAGTTTCGATGCCTTATGTACTAAGACATGCCGATTCCGGCGAAATCGCCGCATGCATTCAAAAAAACGTATACGATTTCGATTATTTCGGCGTCAGACAGTGGGAGGACGAGGGGCAGGCCGAGGCGGACAAGCATTCTTTTCTGGAGAGCATCGGGTATGATAACCCTCATCATTGGCATATCCTTTTGATCAAAGAGGATCGTGTCAAGCTCTGCAACGTGAAGCTGAAGAACGATCCGTCGCGCCGGGTGCGCCTGAGCGGAGACGGCCAGCTAACCGTTCATTCCGCCTCCGAACGACTATAAAAACGGGGAATGGTAGTTTTGATGAATACAAACCCTTTTGCCGATTTCAAAGCGGCGGGCACCGAGCAGGAGCTGGCCGTCTTTCGGGAATCGATTCAAAGCCAGGGCTTTACCGCCTTCCGGCTGCTGCTCGAAGGCTTTCGAGATCGTCTGAAGCAATTTTCGGACGGTGACATTGCAGCCGTGAATAAGCTGCTGGCGCAAGCTAAGCAGTTGTTTCCCGAGCCGGGGACGTTCAGCCCTTCCTGGGTCAACATATGGGACGAATTCGAGCGGATTGCCGCATACAAGCAAACGGTGCTGGAGACCATTCCGGTCGAAGAGCGCGAAGGGGAGTGGCAGGTGCTGCTCGATAATCCGTATACGAATTCGGATCTCGTATGCTATCCCGGACTCAGCTTTTTGGAGGGGGCGTATTTATACGCGTACTTCCGCAGCGATCTGAAGCAGAACGAATATATCCGGCTGCAAAAAATTCAAAATCTCGTTATGGCCTTCGGCAGCGAGCGGCAGGAAGCCGCGAACCAAAATAAAGAAGGTTAAATTTGGGAAGTTTTAGAACAAACCGGAATTCGAGCGGGAAACCGTTTCAAATCCCGGTTTTTCGTGTGGATAAAATTCGCCCTACGTTACATCCGTTCAGTGAGCTTCAACGCGAACAGCTCCAAATAATGCTGGTCCGTCTCGTCGAAACGATTTTTCTCTGGGCTATCGATGTCCAGCACGCCGATCAGGCGCTCGCCATGGAGAATCGGAACGACAATTTCCGATTGCGAAGCGGCGTCACAAGCAATGTGGCCGGGGAATTGATGAACGTCCGCGACGCGGACCGTTTCCCGGAGGCTGGCTGCACGGCCGCAGACGCCCTTGTCGAGCGGAATGCGCACGCAGGCGGGCAAGCCTTGAAAAGGCCCGAGCACCAGCTCCCCTTCCTCGATTAAATAAAAGCCGACCCAGTTGATCCGCTCCAGAAACTGGTTCAGCAGCGCGGCGGCGTTGGCCAGGTTGGCAATCCGGTTCGGCTCATCTTCAATAAGCGCGGACAATTGGGAAATGAGCAGCTTGTAATTTTCCTCGCGCGTTCCCGTATAGGCAGAGGCATGAAACATAAACGACGACTCCTTTTTGGCGGCAGATTACGCTGAAATTAGCATATTTTCCATGGGACGTCAAGGCGCCGAAAATCGGAATACGGTCCGGCTGGAATGGTTACCCTGTATACAAACGGCTGCAGGAGAACGTATGACGCAATCTATTCTGGTCATTGAAGACGAAAAACATATTGCCCGCGTGCTGATGCTGGAGCTTGAGCACGAAGGCTACGAAGTCGAGACGGCGCATGATGGCCGGGAAGGGGCGAGACTGGCTACTTCCAAGCCTTGGAGCCTTATTTTGCTCGATGTCATGCTTCCGGAATGGAACGGACTGGAAGTGCTGCGGCGCATTCGTCAAGTCAACGCCGAAGTGCCTGTCATCTTGCTGACGGCCCGCGATGGGACGCCAGATATTGTCAGCGGGTTCGATCAGGGCGCGAACGACTACATCACAAAGCCGTTCGTGATCGAGGAGCTGCTGGCGCGCGTCCGCAACCTGATCGGGATGACGAACCGGCATAAGCCGGAATCCGACACGCTGAGCGCGGCGGATTTGACCATCGATCTCAAGGCGCGAAAAGTGACGCGCGCAGGCAGCTTGATCGAACTGACGCCGAAAGAGTTCGACCTGCTGCAATATTTGATTCAGCACAAAGGGTACGTCCTGACGAGGGAACAAATTATTTCCGACGTGTGGGGCTACGATTTCGTAGGCGATACCAATATTGTCGACGTCTATATCCGCTATTTGCGCCAGAAGGTCGACAAAGGCTATCAGCCCAAGCTGATCAAGACCGCCCGAGGCGTCGGTTACGAGCTGGCGGACCTTGAGCCATGAGCCTGCGGACGCGACTGATGCTGCTGTCGTGCGTATGGATCTTGTTGATCGTCATCTTTTTCAACTGGTTCATTTATTACTATATTTTGAAGAAGACGACGGATAATGAAGTGCGACAGCTGTGGAGTAAAGCGCAAATCATTTTGCGCGATCCGGAGATTTATGCTCCATCCCATTGGAATTCCGGCCAATTGCAGCAATATTTGGAGTCCGACACGCTCATTCGAATCATTTCACCTGACGGGGCCGTGCGTGCGCAAGTGTCGTCAAGCGAGGAGCTGTCGGCTCACCCGGCGACGTACCGGACGCAGTATCATACCTATGTGCAGAACGAGCTGGGCCTGCTGATTTTGTTCGTTCAAGTGCCGATCGTCGGCAAAAATAACGTTCAAATCGGGCTGCTGGAGCTTGGAAAAGGGCTGAACGTCGTCGCCGCTTTTATGGACCTCCTGGTTGCGGGACTCACGGTGACGACGGGCAGCGTGCTGCTGTTTTCACCGCTCGTCGGTTTTTTCTATACGAAGGCGCTCGTGCGTCCGATCCGCCAATTGCTGGAGACGATGCGAACGATCCGAAGCAAGGGGGATTTTATTCTGCTTAGTCCCCAGTTCACGGCGAAAAAGGACGAGCTGGGCGAGCTCGGCCGAACGTTCAACGAAATGATCGTGCATTTGCAGGAAAACGACCGGAGACAGAAGCATTTTGTCGCGGATGCCTCGCACGAGCTGAAGACGCCGCTGACCGTCATCGAAAGCTATACGTCGCTGCTGCGCCGATGGGGAGGCCGGGACCCAGTAATCCAACAGGAGGCGCTGAATGCGATTCATTCGGAAACCGTGCGCCTCAAAGGGCTGATCGACGCTCTGCTGCGGCTGGCAGAGGTGGAACGCCTGGCGATGACGGAACTGCATCCCGTCCGCATCGCGGAGCTGATCCGCTCCACCGCCGAGCAAATGCGCCGTGCGTTTGGCAGAGATATAATCGTTCGAATCGATTCGGAGGAGGCGCGATGCAGCGGCGATGAGGCAAGGCTGAAGCAGCTGCTGATCATTCTGCTGGACAATGCGATCAAATACAGCCGGAAAAACGTTCTCGTCGAATGCGGGGAGGAGGAGCGCTTCGTCGTTATTCGAGTCATGGATCAAGGGATGGGGATTCCGTCCGAGGAGCTTCCTTTGCTGTTCGAGCGGTTCTATCGCGTGGATAAGGCGAGAAGCCGGGGCACCGGAGGATCGGGGCTGGGTCTGGCGATAGCGAAGCAAATTGTCGAGCTGCATCAAGGCTCGATCCGCTTGGACAGCGAGGAAGGAGAGGGGACGACGGCGACGGTCAAACTGCCAAAATCATCCTCGACAGCGGTTTAATAAAAACAATATGAGAGTTTTCTCACGAATTTCTAATAAACGGCTCTGGAGCGCCGGGCGGCAGGCCTTAAGCGGAGTTTGGCGGAAAAACCTGCGTTTTGATCTGTGCTATAGTGGGTACAGGCAATCAGCCAAACCTTACTTCAAGGAGGACGTTACAGATGAAACAACTGTTTGGAAAACGCTGGGGAAACATGGTACTGTCGATCGGCCTATGCTCGGCTTTTCTGTTCGGCAGCACGCTCGCCACTCCGGCCAATAGTGCTTACGCGTATTCCGCATCCAAAGCGCAAAGCATTATTTCCACAGGGGAAAACTACCTGCACACCCCTTACAAGTTCGGTGCGCCGCTCGGTACGACCAAAGTATTCGACTGCTCTTCTTTCACGGCGACGATCTTCGGCAAATACGGCGTGAAGCTGCCACGTTCGTCAGCAGCTCAATCCAAAGCCGGCACCTTTGTGCCAAGAAGCCAATTGCAGCCGGGAGACCTGGTCTTCTTCTACTCTCCGATTCATCACGTTGCAGTTTATATAGGTAACGGGAAAATTATGCACACGTACGGCAAGCCGGGGGTTACCATCTCCGATCTGAACAGCGGCTGGTGGAGCCAGCACTATACGACGGCACGCCGCGTACTCTAATCTCCAACGAGCGCATGAACAAAAGCCGCTGCCCCCGGGTTTCCGGGAAGCAGCGGCTTTTTGCGTATTAGGTCATCTCTGTTCTGCCGGTCTGGGCGGCGACGGCTTTCCGTTCGTTCGAGCGGAGGAACATCCATACGCCGGACAACAGGACGAAGCCGGCTGCGGCTTGCATCCACGTGATGCTCTCGCCGAGCAGCAGATAGGCCAAAATCGTTGCACCCAGCGGCTCCCCGAGGACGCTCATCGATACGGATTCGGGACGCATATATTTCAGCAGCCAGTTGAACAAATAGTGGCCGAACAGCGTCGGAATGACGGCCAGAAGCAGAAAGATGCCCCATTCTCGCGAGTCGTAGCCGGTAAAAGGCAATCCGGCCGCCACATTATATACGGCGAGCACCAGCGCGGCAAGCACAAAGACGAAGAAACTGAAGACAAAGGCGGGAATGCGCTTCAGCATGCTTTTGGCAAGCAGGATTTGCACGGCCATCGCCGCCGTTCCGAGCAGGGACAGCAGATCGCCGAGCAGCGCTTCGTCGGTCAGCCCCCAGTCGCCCCAACCGATCATGGCCGCACCCAGAATCGCGACCGCCATGCTGAGCACGGCCAGCATATTCGTCCGTTGGCCGAGGAACAGGCACGCGCCGATCAGGACGAAGACGGGCTCCAGCGAAAGGATCGCGGTCGAGCTCGCGACCGTCGTCAGCTTGAGAGATTCCATCCAGAACAAGAAATGGAGGCCGAGCGCGAGGCCGGACCAGAACAAGCCCGCCCAGTCGCTTAGACGCAGCTGCGCCACCTCGCGGCGGTAACGCATCAGCAAAGGCAGCAAAATGACCGCGGTCAGCAACAGCCGGTACATTGCAATGACCGACGACGAAGCATTCGACCAGCGGACAAAAATGGCTGAAAAAGAAATCGCGACGATGCCGATCACGAGCAGCAGCGGCAAAGGAACGGGAAAACGTTTCGCAGCATTCATCAGATTAACTCTCCATTTCATAACGTTCGGTTACAGGCACATTGCTTTATTATAGCACCGGATTCCCGACTCTTACAGAGCCGAATTGAAAAACCCGGAAAAGCGTGAGAAAGTCTGCAAAGTTGGACTTTTATTCCCAATTGTGATATGAAAGAATGTAGGCCGGACTTAGGAACGGACGCATCACAATAGGGGGGAATTGGAAATATGTCCCGGCGTTTTGTTATCGAGGCGGTGCTTGTGGCCGTATATGGTGAACTCATGGCGCCAAGCCGCCCGGTGGAATATTTGATTCCGTATTCGACGATATTGGAATTATACGAGATGAAAGACAGCCCCGAGCCGGTCATGCCGGACGCGGATGACGATGCTCATGTGAAAGCGAAAATCGGGGAGCTCATCGCCTTTTTCGACGACTCGTTCAATAAGAAGAAGCTGGAGCGTTCGCTTGCCGCCCCATGGCGCCCAAGCCCGCCGCTGCCGATTAACGAGAATGTGACGTTTATGGTCATCAATGCCGTTGATAATGCCCAATACGGGGAATCGTTCGATCCGATCGAAACCGAGGTCGTGCTGACCTCCCTGCGGGAGAAAGCGCCTATTTTGACGGACCAGCTTGAATTGATGGAGAAAATCATTCAGGCCGAGGTTCCCGTTCAAGTGTATGACGTGTACGATTTTGAATTCGCCGTCGAAGACGGGATTACCGCAGACGACTTGATGAAGCCGTAACCGCCGGGTCGCGCTCAGCGGCCCAATGCATGCCGGAATCCCGATCAAGGGAAGCCGCCGGCGACAGGTCAACCGGATTTGCCCGGTTGGCTTTTTTGCGTTTTTTCGCGCAGGCTGTCACAAACCGGCCCTTCCGTTCGCCATAAGGGTAGAATGCGAAAAAGACGCGAGAGGGTGGATCACCATGGAAAGCAAAACAATCCTTATCGTCGGCGGAGGCTACGCCGGTCTGAATGCGGTTCGGGCGCTGCAAAAGCAATATGTCCATGCAAAACAAAAGGTTCGGTTGATCCTGGTTGATAAGGAGCCATACCATTTGAGAAAGGTGCTGCTGTTTAAAGCGGCCGTCGGGGAGCCGGAGCTTCGGATACCGTTCTCCTGCTATTTTGGCGATGAGGTGACCGGCATTACCGCTGCGCTGACTTCCGTGAAGGCGAGCCACCGTACGATTCAAGTGGTTTATCCGGACGGTACGACCGGCGCGCTGGCCTACGACCGGCTGATCCTTGCGCTAGGCAGTATCGTCGTCTCGCCTCCGCTCGAGCAAGGAGGCATCCCGCTCACAAGCGTCGCGGCCGCCGAACAAATCCGAAATGAGCTGAAGCGGAAGGTGGAACAGGCGCGGTTGGAGCGGGAGCCCGCGCGGCAAAAAAGCCTGCTGTCCGTCGCGGTCGTAGGCGGCGGCATCACGGGGATGGAGGCTTCGGCGGAAATCGCTTATTGGTTGAAGCGGGAGGCGGAGCAGAGCGGGCTCGATCCTCGCTTGGCCGAGGTGCATCTTGTCCATTCGGGGACGCGGCTGGTGGACAATGCCCCTGCCGTTGTCGGACGCAAGGCCGAGGGCAGGCTCGGCCGTGCCGGGGTGAACGTACGGTACGGCGTCCGGGGCACGAAGCATACGGACGGCGTGCTGCATTTGAGCGACGGCTCCAAGCTGCCTGCCGGCGTATGCGTGTGGACGCTGGGACTCAAGCCGAATCCGGCGTTGAAGCAGCTCGGGCTGCCGACGGAAGCCGACGGCAGATTAACTGTAGATGCCCATTACCGCGTTAAGGGTACAAGAGACATTTACGCGATTGGCGACGGGGCGCGAATTATCGACCCCCGTACAGGCCAAGAGGACTCGATGACGTGCAAAGAGGCGATTCCGCAGGCGCAGCGGCTTGCGAAGATTATTGCGGCCGAGATGGAAGGAAAGGAAGGGCCGAAGCATCGGTCGTTCATGCCATTGTACTGCATCGGGCTCGGTCCCGAGGACGGATTGTTCTGGATGCGTCAATGGGGGATGAACCTGATTCTGACCGGAAAGGCGGGATTGTTCGTCCGGAATTTGACATGGGATTCGGCAAGCTTGATCGGCAGTGATCTCCGGCACAAGCTGGCAGAGAGGCATGCAGCAAAAGCTGAAATTTAATCCAATCGATGGTACAATAGAAATAGGACCATAGCGAGGTTCCCCTTCAAGGTTAACGTGCTTGTGCTGCAATGCGGCATCACGTCGGGCTGGAAGGGGAGTTTTTTGTGGAAGGAGAACCCTGAATGAAAGGTTATGTTGTGACCGGCGCTTCCAAAGGATTAGGACTGGCTCTGACCCGCCGTTTGCTCGATGCCGGGCACCGCGTCATCGGAATTTCACGGACCGCGGCGGACGCCGGCGACCGTGCGGGCGGAGCTGCTGCCCCGAGGAAAGCCGAGCATTACGCATACGATCTCAAACGCGTGGACGGGATAGAGGCACTGATCGCGACGATCGTCCGTTCGCTTGAAAAGGAGCCGCTTGACGCCCTCACGCTGATCAATAACGCAGGCATGCTGGAACCGATCATGCCGCTGGAGCAGGCCGATAGCCTCACGCTGACGGAGCAGATGAACGTCAATCTTTTGGCCCCGATGCTGCTGATGTCCGCTTTTATCCGGGCGACGAAGGATTGGCCCGCCTCAACGGCCAGAACGATCGTCAATATTTCTTCCGGCGCAGGGAAAAAGCCGTATTCCGGCTGGAGCGGCTACTGCGTCACCAAGGCCGGGCTGGATATGCTGACGCGCTGCGTCGGGCTGGAGCAAGGCGACGGGCCGCAGGCGGTGAAGGTCGTTTCGATCGCGCCCGGCGTCGTGGATACGGGTATGCAGGAGCTGATCCGAGGGACGGAGCCGCACCGGTTCCCGGAGGTGGAGCGCTTCGTAGGGCTGAAGCAGACGGGCGGACTGTATACGCCGGATGAGGCGGCGGAGCGAATCATAAACGTGGTGGAGGGCGGACGGTTCGCTCAGGGAGACGTGCTGGATATCCGCCATTTGCCGCAGGCGTAAAGCCATGCTGCGAAAGGGGAAGTTACCTTGTTTGACCCGACGATTTTCGATAATTTAAAAGTAGTGCTCGAAGGACATTTGTACGATTTGGATGCGGAGCAAACGATCCGGGTCATCGGCCGGGAAGATTTCATCGATCTGGCCAGCATGAAACGGATATTCAGCATGCGCATTCGACGTGACGAAGGCTGCTGCCAAGCGGAAATCAGCATGACCAGCGTGTTGTCCGACTTCGCCGGGGAACGGTTCCGGCTCATCGAACACGGCGAGCGGCCCGGTGCCAAGCTCGCGCTAAGACTGGACATGCCGCTTAGCCACTGCGAGCACGCGGCGGAGCTCCACCGGGCCATGGCGGACCGGTGGGCGGAGGAAGCCCGGGTCCGTCACGAAAGGTCGGTGGAATTCGTTCCGGACGACGGTTCCGGACAATTGGGAGGCGGGCCTTCGGATGAAAAGGGCGCTTACCGGATACATATCGAGTTTATCCGTAAAATCGATGAAAGCCATATCGGCGATATGGAAAGCCTGCTTGCCCATCTGGTCGACAGCTTGGTCGATGCGGACGAGGTTGGCGAGCGGAAGGGGAGGGCCCGCGACAGCGAATAAAAGTGGTCGGAGCTCGGCATACTACAATCTGGATAAGGAGGGAAGATCATGGCGAGAATTGCAGTGGAAAACAGCTTGCAGGATGTAAAGGACGCGCTGCAGCAAGGCGGGCACGAAGTCGTATCCGTCGATAACGCGAGTTTGCAAAATTGCGACTGCTGCGTTATTTCCGGACAGGACAAGGACGTACTGGGCATCGCGGAAACCACAACGAAAGCTTCCGTTATCAATGCTCAAGGCATGACATCCGACCAGATTGTTGAACGAGTGAACCAAAGCTTAAGCTGATTCGCCTTCGCTCCGCCAGCCATCGGCGGACACACCGCAAGGACCGGATTCCATTGAAGCCGGTCTTTTTTTGTGTGCTAAGAATAGTTTGGCGGGGCTGCGGCTATGGTATGTATGGGTTTTCGAGGTTTGCGGATATGTTGGATTTTCAGTTTGTATGATTCGCTAGTTGGGTGGTGCTGATGGTGCGTACGGATGACAAGTGCGTGCAAGACGACATGTGCGTGTGGCTAATGGTATGTGCAGTTGATAAGTGTGTGCAAAAGACAAATGTGTGCAAAAGACAAGTGCGTGCGATCGATAGTGAGTGCAACTGGCAACTACATGAAGTTGGGAAATAAAGGAATTTCGATGCGTTAAGCGGAACGTTGGATTGTTCGTCGGGGTTTAGAGGAAGCAGGATGACTTATTCGTGTCGAAAAATGTTCATGTTCCGCGGAATGAGGGTTTTAGCGAACGTCAGTTCCTCTATTTGCGCTGAAAGCGGCGAAATGGGTGACATAAGGCATTGCAGTTCCTCTATCGTGGGCGGCAAGCGATTGGGAGCGGTTGACTAAGGGAGGGGATTCGTTCCTCTGGTATTGTCGGGGAGGGATGGAAGCACGTTTCCATAGCAGTGGGAGCGCTGTTCGTTCCTGCGGCCACTTAGAGGGTGGCTTTCAGGACGAGGTTTCGATGCCAGTCGGGAGCGGAATAAGCCGGGTGGGAGCCTGCGAGCTGCAGGCCCAAGCTATGACTCCGGCTCCGGCGATGCCGGGTCTACCGTCCGGACTTTTGGCGCTTCGCGATTTCTTGCGTAACGACGAAAGCCAGATCTTCGTTGCCGAACATGGACAGCACGCCGAGCAGCGTATCGTCCGGCACTTCCCCGGCTTCCTCCTTCGGCACGGTGAGCTCCAGCGCTTGCTGAAGAGCGATGTTCGCTTCCTGCTGCGGGTAGGCGCGCTCATACAGCAGGGCGGGATCGAGGCCGTGGTTGATGCACCACTGGGCGAACGCGAGAATCATAATATTTTCGTCCCGCTGATAATTGCGGATGACTTGTTCTTCGATTTCTTTGCGGTTCATTGAAAAATCTCCTTTTAAGCGGTAAGATGGGTTCATTATATCGAAAGTTCAGGTGGGTTCACAATGATTCTTAACGAAAAAATTAAAGCGTCCGAAGTTCATTTAACCGGGGTCGACGGCGAAGATTTCGGCATCGTCCCTACCGCCGAGGCGCTGGCGATGGCTCGGAAGCTCAAGGTCGACTTGGTATGTACGTCCCTCATGAGCAGTCCGCCGCCGTGCAAGCTGGTCCGCGCGGGGAAAGCAAAAGAGGAGGCGCAGCAAACCCGCAAGCGCGAGCAGGCGCCGAAGCTGAAGGAAATTCGTCTGACGCCGCAGATCGAGGAACACGATTACGAGACGAAGAAGCAGCAGGCGGAGCGGATTTTGAAATCCGGAGACACCGTCCAATTCGTTGTGCGGATTCAAGGTAAGGAAGGGGCCCAAGCCAAAGTGCTGCTCGAATCGCTGCTGAATGATCTAGCCGCGAGCGGACGCAAGAAGACGGGCATCCAGCTTAGCGGGAAGCAAGCGGCTGTTCAAGTCGATCCGTTGACCGACTAGGGCTGCGGGGAACGTTTGCTGCCGGGGATGGATTTTTTAGCTTCAACTAATTTTGGATATTTACACCTCTTTCGGAAGTGCGATAGGATGGAAAAGATCGTAAATTTGGAAGGGGTTTACCATATGGAATACGGAATGAACAAAAATCGGGACAATTGGAACGACCGGGCGCCGGTGCATGAGCAATCCGAATTTTACGACGTGACGTCGTTTCTTTCCGGCCGTTCGTCTCTCTTGTCGGTCGAACTGGACGAATTAGGCGAGGTGGCGGGGAAGTCGATGCTGCATCTGCAGTGTCATTTCGGACAGGATAGTTTGTCTTGGGCCAGACTCGGAGCGCGGGTGACCGGGGTCGATTTTGCCGAAGAAGCGGTCAAGCTGGCCCGCTCGCTGAATGACAAACTGGGGCTGGACGCTCGGTTCGTATGCGCGAATGTGTACGATGTGCCTCAGGTGCTGCCGGAGGAGACGTTCGACATCGTGTTTACGTCTTACGGCGTTCTGTGCTGGCTGCCGGACCTGACCCGGTGGGCGGAAATCATCTATGAGAAGCTGAAGCCCGGCGGCACCTTTTATATTGCCGAAGGTCATCCGCTTGCCGATATTTTCGAAATCGTCGATGGAGAGCTGCGCATGGTTTATTCGTATTTCGAAGACGAAGCGATCGTATTCGATACCGAGGACACGTATGCCGACCGGAACGCCAAGCTCGACAATACCGTCACCTACGAATGGGCGCATTCGCTGGGTTCCGTTGTAACCGCATTGATTCAAGCCGGGCTGCGCATCGAATTCTTGCATGAGTTTCCCTTCTGCATGTATGAGAAGTTTCCGGGGCTGATGGAGAAGGGCGAGGACGGCTGGTGGAGAATGAAGGGGAAGGAGTATATCCCGATGCTGTTTTCGATTCGGGCGACGAAGCCGGCAGAAGCGTGAACGGCCGCGGCGTCCCGGTGCAGGGGAGTTGATGCGTATGGAACATAAAGCATTGTACATGGAATCGCTCAGACACTATTGTCCCGAGCTGCCGCTGCTCGAGGTCGAGGCCATTGAGTCCGGTCAAAACAACGATGTGCTGCTGGTCAATGCGCAGTGGATTTTCCGATTTCCCAAATATGCGGAAGGTATCCATCGGCTTCGCTACGAAGTCGGGCTTCTAAACACCGTGAAGGAGCGGGTGTCGATCCCGGTTCCGGCCCCGGCGAAATGGAATCACCAATCCGATCGGGTCGGCAGCGTGTTTGTCGGCTACCCGAAAATTCCCGGGGAACCGTTACTGGACGGGCAGTGGAGGGAACTGGAGAGCGCAGGTGTCCCCACGGTTCGCGGGATTGCCCGGCAGCTTGCCGCGTTTTTAAACGAATTGCACAGCGTACCTGCCGATGCATTGGGAGAGTCCGGGCCGGAGTACGACGGTTACCGCGAATGGTCGGAGCTGTTCGAGCGCATCCGGGCGAAGCTGTATCCTCACATGAACCGGGAAGCGCAGCGATGGACGGAGCGGCACTTTGTGGGCTTTCTTGGCAATGGGTCCAATTTTCGAATAACGACGGTGCTCGTTCACGGCGATTTTGGGGGCTCGAACATTCTTTACGATCCGGGGCGGCGCAAAATTAGCGGCATCCTTGATTTCGGCTCATCCGGTCCGGGAGACCCGGCGGTGGATTATGCAGGGCTGCTCGCCTCTTATGGGGAGCCGTTTTTGCGGTATATGATCGAGCTTGATCCGGATATTGAAGGGCTGCTGGAGCGGGTGAAATTTTATCAAGGGACGTTCGCGCTGCAGGAAGCGCTGTTCGGCTTGGAGAACGACGACCCGCAAGCGTTTCGCGACGGGATCGAAGCTTATAAGTAAGCTGTACGGGGCAGAGAAGCGGCGCGGGCGACCGGGCGTTCTGCCGTGGCGCGCAAAAGCTCAGCTTGAAACCATGTTTAGGTCAAAAGGAAACGGAAACAGTTATCTTCCGAGGTAACTGTTTTTTTGTTTTTTCATCCGCCAGAAAAATAGGCTTGCAAAAACTAATGACATTAGTTAATATAAAACTAACGATATTAGTTATTTGACTAAGGGGCGATATAACGATGCAAATCAAACAAGAACTGACCGTCTACCAACTGACGTTTATGCCGCGGATTTTTCCGGTAAATTGTTACTTTGTTGAAGAGAACGACGGCTTGACATTGATCGATGCGGCGCTGCCGTATAGTGACAAAGGAATTCTTCAAGCGGCACAAACGATCGGGAAGCCGATTACACGCATTGTCTTGACCCACGCGCACGACGATCATATCGGGGCACTCGATAAGCTGAAGCAAGCGCTGCCCGGTGTTCCGGTGCATATTTCCGCTCGGGATGCGCGGCTGCTGGCGGGCGATGTCACGCTGGACCCAGGCGAGCCGGATACTCCGGTCCGCGGTGGCGTGCCGAAGAACGTGCGGACGCGAGCCGAGGTGCTGCTTCAGGACGGCGACCGGGTCGGCTCGCTGTTGGCTGTCGCGGCCCCGGGACATACGCCGGGCTCGATGGCCTTCCTGGACACCCGTAACCGGGCATTGATCGCAGGCGACGCGTTCCAGATAAGAGGCGGCATGGCCGTGTCGGGCCAAGTTCGGCCTTGGTTTCCGTTTCCGGCGATGGCAACCTGGAGCAAGGAGCTTGCGCTGGATAGCGCCCGTAAGCTTTGGGAGCATCGGCCTTCGCTGCTGGCGGTAGGGCACGGGAGCATGCTCAGCCGTCCCGAAGAAGCGATCGACCGCGCCATTGCCGACGCCGAGCGCACTCTGCCCATCACCGCGAAAAGGAGCGTGTAAACGATGTCGCCAAGAATCGGTCTCGATCTGCCTACGATCCTGCAAGCCGCGGTTGAAATCGCCGATACCCGCGGTCTGGAGGAAGTCACGCTGGCTTCGCTCGCTCAGAAGCTGGACGTTCGGTCTCCTTCCCTCTATAACCATGTGAACGGATTAAGCGGGCTGCGCAGCAAGCTGGCCGTCCACGGCCTGGAGCAGCTTCTGCACGTCATGACGCAGGCCGTTGTCGGGCGCTCGGGAGACGATGCGGTACGCGAGCTAGGCAAAGCCTACGTGGCGTTTGCCCGCGCACATCCGGGCTTGTACGATGCGACGCTCCGCGCTCCCGACCCGCAGGACGAGGAGGTGCGGCGATTGGCCGGCGAAACGGTCGATCTCGTGGTCCGCGCACTGCAGGCGTACGAGCTGAAGGACGATGCGGCGCTGCATGCCGTACGCGGACTGCGCAGCCTCCTGCACGGCTTCTCATCGCTTGAGCAGCGCGGAGGCTTCGGGCTGCCGCTCGATCTCGACGTCAGCTTCCGGCTGCTGCTCGATACCTTTCTTGCGGGCCTGCACGAGATGAAGCGGAGGGCAAAGGCGGAGTCAAAGCCGACTTGAGAGGGAGGAAACCGGCATGAGCTTTATCGTCTTTGTGCTTTTATTCACGCTTGGGTGCGGGTGGCTGGACGCCAAAGCCAAAGCTAAAGCAAGCTCGTACCCGAAAAAGGAGGGCTAGGTCATGTTCGCAGGTCATTTCGGACTAGCCGCGGTAGTGAAGGCCAAGACCCCGAACGTTCCGTTGTGGGCGCTGATGCTGAGTACGCAGCTGTTGGACGTCGTTTTCGTGCCCTTACTGCTGTCGGGTGCGGAGACGCTGGAGCCTATCGCGGGCGAAGGCTACGGAGAAAGCCTGATTCACGCGGATTACACGCACTCTCTGGGCCTTGCTGCTTGCGATTCTTGCCGGTTGGGGAGCCGGAAAGCTGTGGGGGAGCCGGGGAGGTGTGGCGATCGGTTCGGTCGTATTTAGCCACTGGCTGCTCGATCTGCTCGTACACCGGGCCAATATGCCTCTTTTTCCGGGGAATGCAGGCGGCTTTCCGCTGCTCGGCATTGGCTTGTGGCAGGTCCCGACAGTCAGCATCGTGCTGGAATCCGCTTTGGTCTTGCTCGGGGCCGTGCTGTATTACCGGTCGGTCACGGCGGCGGCGGAACGAAGCCGTCGAGGGTGGGCTGTTGCGGCAG
This sequence comes from Paenibacillus tyrphae, assembly GCF_000722545.1. Taxonomy (GTDB): domain Bacteria; phylum Bacillota; class Bacilli; order Paenibacillales; family NBRC-103111; genus Paenibacillus_G; species Paenibacillus_G tyrfis. The sequence goes on along the minus strand of NZ_JNVM01000003.1, from coordinate 28,228 downwards.
GCGGCATCATGGGTTTGTTATTAACCCTTTCGCTTGTAACGGATGTGTTTGGTTAAAGAATGAGGAGACTTACATCTCATGTCAGCAGGAGATGGGAAGTCTCCTTTTTACTGGTTTCCAATAACTTGAATTTCCGATATAATCACAACTATAGGCACTCCGAAAAATAAGGTCGGTGAAATGTAGGGGAGATACGGACCATTGGTACATCACGAGCAAGCATTTGATTGCCGATACCGGGACCTAATTAGAAAAAGGAGCTGATCGGATGGTTATAACCTTTATTCACACGATAGCCGGATTTCTTTCCATGGATTTATTTGGCGCGGTTCTTCCCTTGTTAGCGGTCGCTTTCGTCTTCATTGCTTTTTGTTATTTTATCGATAAAAGTATCCGCAGACAGTCCCGATAAAAGCGTCGTGTTCATCAAAGTCGTGCTTGCCGGATACTCGGATCGGGAGTATAATGGTTTCTTTAGTCATTCGGCTTATATAGAAATAGAGAAGGAGAGAGAAACGTGAATGCTGGGATTGGTTACGGGCTGCTGGCTTACCTTGCCTGGGGCCTTTTGCCGTTGTTTTGGAAAACCTTTATTTCCGTATCCTCAGGAGAAATATTAGGCCACCGCGTCGTGTGGTCCTTCGTATTCGTTGCGCTGCTGCTGTTGATCGGCGGCCGTTGGAAGGCGCTGAAGAGCGCTTTTTCCGAGCGCAAAAATGTTTTGCCAATGGTGGGGTGCTCCCTGCTGATCAGCCTCAACTGGCTTATCTACATCTGGGCCGTCAACCATGACCGCGTTGTCGAAACGAGCCTGGGCTATTACATCAATCCGTTGATCAGCGTGCTGCTTGGAGTCTGTTTTTTGGGCGAAAGGCTTCGCGCGGTACAATGGATGGCCATGGCGCTTGCCACGGTTGGAGTAACCGTTCTGACCTTTAGCTACGGATCGGTACCTTGGGTATCGTTGGCTCTGGCGATGAGCTTCGGAGTGTACGGGCTCGTCAAAAAGAAAATGCGACTCGAGCCGATGGTGAGCCTCGCCGGGGAAACGATCGTCGTGCTGCCTGTGGCTGCCGTTTATTTGCTTGTTGTGGGGATGACAGGCCAATCGACGACATCATCGTTAAGCACAGGCTACCAGCTGCTGCTGGCAACGTCAGGAGTGGCCACGGCGATGCCGCTGCTTTGGTTTGCCAAGGCGGCTCAAAGGCTGTCGCTGACGACCGTCGGGTTCCTGCAATATTTAGCTCCGACCATCAGCCTCATTCTGGGTGTCACTTTGTACGACGAGCCGTTCACGACCGTGCACCTGATCAGCTTTTGCCTGATCTGGAGCGCGCTGCTGCTGTTCACGCTGAGCTCGCTGAAGGGCAGACTTGCGATGCGTGCGGCGGATACCGGAGTGCAGAAGGGATGAGCTTCACGGAAGCCGGTTCGACCGTTTGGGTCGGCCGGCTTTTTGTTATAAGGATAGAATGTATAAGTTTTCAGCGGAGCTGAACCATTCTATCATTTCAAGAAAAGCTTCCTCTAAAACACGAATGTATCTTCTTCGAAAGGGCTTCGACAAGAAGCTTTTCTTATTCCTGACCGCTTGCGGCTTACAAAGGAGTAAATATTTGTTAAGATAATATTAATCCGAAGCGAAGGAGTGACAAGCCATGGAAAGACGTCAGTTAGGAAATACGGATATGCAGCTCAGTATGCTTGGATTCGGCGGAGCGGAGATCGGCTTTGAAGGCGCTTCCGTATCGACCGTAGAGCGATTGCTTGATTCGGCGCTGGATGCAGGCTTGAATATGATCGATACGGCGGAATGCTATAAAGGCAGTGAAGAGCTGATCGGACAAGCGGTCGGTCACCGCCGGAAGGACTACTATTTGTTCACGAAATGCGGACATGCCTCCGGATTTGCCATTCCGGACTGGGACCCGGATCTGCTCGCCCAAAGCATCGACCGGAGCTTGAAGCGGCTGAAGACGGATTATATCGACTTGATTCAGCTTCACAGCTGTTCGGAAGAGCTGTTGAAGCAAGGGGACGTCATTGAGGTGCTTCAGCGGGCGCGCGAGGCGGGAAAAGCGCGCTACATCGGCTACAGCGGCGACCGCGAGGCGGCGCTCTATGCGATCCGCTGCGGGGCGTTCGATACGCTGCAGACGTCGGTCAACATTGCGGATCAGGAGGCCATAGAGCTTACGATACCGGAAGCTGTCCAGCGAGGGATGGGTGTCATTGCCAAGAGACCGCTCGCGAATGTGGCCTGGCGGACGGGGGAGAAGCCCGTTTCGGCTTACCATGAGCCGTATTGGGAGCGGTTACAGCGGCTTCGTTACGATTTTCTGCAAGGGGACTTGGAGCAGTCGGTCGAGATTGCTCTGCGGTTCACGCTGAGTATTCCGGGCGTGAGCACGGCCATTGTCGGCACGGCGAACCCGAACCGCTGGGTGCAGAACGCAGAGCTGGCGGGGAAAGGGGTCCTGCCGGAAGCGCAGCTGCAAGCGATTCGCAGCCGTTGGCGCGAAACGGCGTCCGGTCAGGACTGGAGAGGGCAAGGGTAACACGTCAGGCATCAAGCGCCTGCTCCGAGCGGGCTCGCCTGAGGCCGATGATGACGATCGCTGCGGCGCAGGCGGCGGCGACCCAGCCGTTGAACATAAAGACGTTCCGCATGCCGTATGCCTCGCTCGCATAGCCGCCCAAGAAGCTGCCGATGATCCGGGCAAGGCCGAGATTCAGCAGCCCGTTCAACGTCTGGCCGCTCGCCTTGAGCTCCTTCGGCACTTCCTGGTTGATATACATCGCCATGGTGACGGTCAGCACGATAAAGATGAGCCCGTGCAGCAGTTGGGTAGGGAGTACCCAATAGGGGTTGTCCGTGAACGAGAAGATGAACCAGCGGGCCATGGCCGCCAAACTCGATAAAAGCAAAATATGCGTCATGCGAACGCGCTTCATAATCTTGGAAGCGAACAGCAGAAACGGGATTTCGCTCAGGGACGATATAACCATCGACCAGCCGAGCAGCACGCTGTCGCCGCCCATTTCTTTGTAGTACACTGGGAAAAACGTATAATAATACCCCATTGTAATTTGCAATATCAGATTAATCGCCAGATAGGTGACGAGCTTGCGGTTTTTGAACAGCACCCACACCTGCATTTTGTTGCCGGCCGACTGGTATCCCGATACCTTGGGGAACTTGGCCAGCAGCAGCAGCGACACCAGCATGACCAAGGCGTACGCGTAAAACAAATAGCCGATATGATCCTTGGCGATCCAGCCGAAGGTGATGGACATGACCGCAAAGCCGATCGTGCCGCCGAGCCGGATCGGGCCGAACGACCATCGCTTGTGCTTCTCCAATTCTTCCAGCGTAATGGCGTCGCTCAAGGCGAAGATGGACGTTTGGAAAAACGTAAACAAGCATACGACGACAAGCAAATACAAGAACGCTTCGGAGAAGGGAAACAGCAGAATCATTGCCCCGCTGCCCGCGATCAGCCAACCGAGGACGGCATTTTTCGTCTTGGCCCGGTCCCCGACGGTGCCCCACAGCGGTTGAGCCAGCACGGCGACGAACGGACCGACGCTGAGCAGCGCCCCGATTTGGGTCGGCGTCGCGCCGATCGATTGAAAATAAACAGGAATGTACGTCCCGTATATGGCATTGCCCATGTAAATGATGAAGTAGAACAATAGAAAATACGACATAGCCATCGTGCGATCCCGCGCTTTCGTCAGCAAAATGAGGAACGACAATAATTATCTCATTGCTCCGGCGGATTGACAATGAAAATCAGGCCTGCGGACGATGCGCACCCAAGCGTATGAACTCGGTGAACGAGTTCGTACGCTTTTTTTGTTGATTATTGCTATTTTGCATGCCGACGGATATAATTACAGTCAACTGCATATGTTACAGTAAACTGTAAAACAAACACTAAACTGTTACGAGGTGATCGGATGAACGGCTATACGGCCAAGCAAATCACGGAGCTGCTTCAGCAGGACGAACCGGGGATCAACCTTCGGACCGTGCGCTATTACACGCAGATCGGGATCGTTCCTCCGCTTGAACTGGCGGGCAACAAGCGTGTCTACACGGATAAGCATCTGCATTATTTTCGCGCGGTTCTGACGCTTTCCAAGACCGGAGAGACGCTTGCCGCCATTCAGGAGAGGCTGAAGGGTTTGCCGTTGGACGAAATAAGGCGGATCGGAGAGAGCATGGACATGTACCGCCCGGAGCGCGTACTGGAGAACGAGACGTGCCGAATCAGCGACGATGTGTATATCACGGTGGGGCCGCAAACCCCGGGCGAACTGAAACGAAAAATTATTGCCGCCGTTTCGGACGTCATGAAAGGGGAGAACCGGCCATGATCGTCGCAAGGCTCGCGAAGCAAGCCATGGAGCATGAGGAAGGCATGAATCATCTGTGGGTCCGTTTCAATCTGCCTCAGGCCGGGAGCATCACGGATGTTCGGCTGACGGTTGACCTGCCTCTAGGCGTGCATCGTTCTCCGAATTTGAACGGCTACCCGGAAACCGACCTCTGTATTATTCTGCTCGGGAATTCGCCGGAGGATCATGACGTATTTCTCGAACTGTACACCGAGGAGGCGGCAGCTTGCGGCAGGGCGGAACTTGGAATCGTTGTGGAATACAAGGATGGAGAAACGGAGGTCCGTGCGGTCCAAGGCATCTCACTGGAGTTAAAAGTGGAGGACGACGCGGAAGATTGGCCGGTTGACGAGGAAGTGGTCGAACGAGTCAAGGCGCTGCAATGCAGGCTTCAAGACAGAGCGGCCGAAAGAGCACGCGAATTCGTTATTGTCCCGCCGATCGTTCGACCGCGAAGCGGATATTTCGAGGATTGGGAGAAAAAGTACCGCATCGATTACAGCTTTAATCATCGATAACCGAAGGAGGTACGTTTCATGCATCTGATTCCTTATGTGGTCGAGCAAACCGGCCGCGGAGAACGGACGTACGACATTTATTCCAGGCTGCTGCAGGACCGGATCGTGTTTTTGACCGGACCGGTTACGGACGAAGCAGCAAATGCGATCATCGCCCAGCTCTTGTTTCTGGACGCGGACGATCCGGACAAAGAAATCAAGCTGTATATCAACAGCCCCGGCGGTTCGATTGCGGCCGGCCTTGCCATCTACGATGCCATGCGGCATGTCAAGCCCGATGTGAGCACGCTGTGCATCGGACTTGCCGCATCGATGGGGGCGTTTCTTCTGTCCGGCGGTACGAAAGGGAAACGCTACGCGCTGCCGAACAGCGAAGTCATGATTCACCAGCCCCTAGGCGGGGCTCAAGGCCAGGCTTCGGACATCGAGATCGGCGCCCGAAGAATACTCAAGCTTCGCGACAAAATGAACGGGCTGCTCGCGGCACATACCGGGCAGCCCTTGGATACGGTCGAACGCGATACTGACCGGGATTATTTTATGAATGCGCAGGACGCTCTGGCCTACGGGATCATCGACCAAATTCTGTACCGCGACGTTTAAGGAGTAAGCTCCGGCCTCCAGTCCCGGACACCGTTGTCTTCGAGAATGCCAAGCGTAACGTCGGTAATATCCGGATCGCTCAGCAGGATCGCTTTCAAGCGGAACTTAATATCGTCGGCGTCCGCCAGCGTCAAGCCGACGCGGAGCTCTACATAGCCGTCGACGTGATACGTTCGGCCTTCCTGCAGGATGCGGAGCTGGTTAATGTCCCGGACATCCGCGTCGGCCAGCAGCAGGCCGGCGACCCGGTCCTCTACATCCTTCGGCGCGGCTACGCCGATCAGACCTACCATATTGTCATACCCGACCTTGAACGCCACACCGACCATAAGAAATCCGATCAGGATCGTGGCGATTCCGTCCAGCATTTTGAAATCCGACAGCTGCGTGACGATAACCGCAATCAAGGCAAGAGACGCGCCCAGCGTCGCGACGATATCTTCGTAGAAGACCAGCCGGGTAGGAGGGGCGGAACGCCCGACATTCCGAAATGCGGCCGGTATGATCGCAAGTCCTTTGGCTTCCACGCGCGCTTCGCGGACGATTTCTTTCATCGCCTTCCACAGGATGGCACCGTCGATCAGGATGGCGATCAGCAGGATGGCAAAGTTCAGCCAGAAATTCGAAGCTTGCACGGGGTGGGCCAGCAGATGAAAGCCTTCCAGAATCGTTTCGTAAGCCATGAAGAAAACGACCATGACCGCGACCATACAGAACAGATTGATTACACGGCCGAAGCCGGTGGGAAACCGCCGGGTCGGCTGTTTTTCCGCGAGCACGCTTCCCGCAAAAACAAACCCTTGGTTGATCGCATCCGCTACCGAGTGCATGGCCGACGCGAACATCGCACCGCTTCCGCTAAGCGCTGCGGCGACTCCCTTGGCAGCCGCGACCGCCGTATTTCCTAGCGCCGCCATTAAGGAAGAAGTATTTCCTTTTTTAAGTAAAGCCCATAATCCCATCGTTTGCTCTCCTCATCGTTTTCGAGTTTGATACGCTTACTGCCGGCTGCGGCCTAGTCGTTCCTAGTGTAGCCCGTTTACCTTAGCGGCAGAAGCGGCATGATGAACTTTTAATTTACAAGTTCTTATGAACTTATATTACGACCTTTTGAGTTGAATAACAAAGTCTATTTTGAAGCATTCTCGGCGAAAATACGTCAGAAACGAGAAAGAGAATGCCGTAGCAAGCTCAATCTTAGCGGGATGAGCGTTTTGACATTCTCACTACAAAGTCTTATGATTAGTTCAAATGAACTCATTGCAACGAAGGGGCTTGCTTATGGAAACCTTTTATTTAACGAGAAAACAAATGGCCGGCTTGCTGATGTCTCTTACCGGGAAGACGGATCGGACGCCGCTGGCTACACTGCAGGAGGCCTGGGCCAAATCGCACCGGTCGGACATGGAGCACGGCAAGACGCTGGGGGCGTTCGTATCCACCTCGCTGCCTCCGATCTTCGAGAAGCTGATCAAGATGAAAAACACGGGCGAAGGCTTCTCGTTAACCGATATCGTTGCGCTCGGCAATCAGATCGAATACGCGCAGTATTCGGTCACTTCGGTGCAAAATTGGGTGAAGCGCGATTTCAAGTCGCTGATTCCTTCGCCGCGGCTAGGGAAAAAATATTCGATCGATCAAACCGCCATCTTGTTCATAATCGACGATTTGAAGGCGACGCTTGATTTCGAGTCGATCCGCAAGCTGCTGACGCTCGTCTTCAACCGCCCGGACGACGATGCCGACGATGTCGTTTCCCCGCTACGCTTGTACACCGCGTACTCCTCGATCTTTGAAGAGCTCGACCAAAACAATGACCAAGTGCTGGACCTGTCCGGACACGACAGCGGCCTGCGTAACCATGACCATATGCTGGAGCAGTTAATCAAGCAAAAAGCCGACGACTATGCCGGGACGGTGGAAGGATTGAGCGACGGGCAGAAAAAGCTGCTGAGCCATACGATTTTTATCGCTATGGTGTCGGTGCAGACCTCGTATTTTCAATCCCTGGCCAAACGTTATTTGAACGCAACGCTGTTTTTGCAGGATCTGGTGTAGCGTTTTATGTCGCGGCAACTTTAGCTGCAACTTGTTCTCGGACAGGCCCTGCCCGCAGGCTCGTGCTATAATGTTACCGTGAAGGGAGGGAATTTGGTCATGCTAACCTTGAGAGCCGCACGGGAAGAAGACATGCCTTGGGTGAACGAGCAGTACCGGGAAGTGGGATTCGCCGCATCCGATTATGGGAACGAAATTATCGCGCTCGCCGAATGGAACGGGGAAATGGCCGGCGTCGGCCGCTTAGTCAACATGGGGCAGGATACCTACGAGATGGGCGGCATCTATGTGCAGGAGCGCTTCCGGGGGAAGCAGGCGGCAAGCGCCATCGTCGGTTTGCTGGTGGAGGAGGCCGGGCGGCGGGGGATTCCGCACGTCTACTGTATTCCGTTCGCGCATCTGGAGTCCTTCTACAGCCGGTTCGGCTACAAACGGGTGGAGAACGAGTCTGCCGTACATCCTGGCGTATTGAAGAAATATCGATGGTGCCGCACCGAGTATCCGCAAGAGACGATCTTGATGAAGCTGATTCCCTGACAGTCATTGTCAGTGATTGTTTGTTATACTAAACACAATCAACAGTAAGGGAGATGCAGCAAATGACGAAATCCGTTCAACCCATGCTCGAGCCGTTCACGTTACCGAATGGGATCGAACTGAAAAACCGCATCGTCATGGCACCGATGACGCATTCCGCTTCGCTGGCGGACGGGTCCGTTTCGGATGTGGAAATTAAATACTATGCAAGACGGGCCAGCGGGGTCGGCATGCTGATCACTGCCGCAGCCGGCGTCACTGCCGACGGGAGCTTCCCGGGGACGGCGCTCGCCGACCGCGACGAGCTGATTCCCGGGCTGAGCCGCCTGGCCTCAGCCATCAAGAGCGAAGGAGCCAAGGCGATTCTGCAAATCGTTCACGGCGGACGCAAGTGCTTTCCGGGCGGAGATCTCGTGAGTGCAAGCGCGATCCCGGAAGAAAAAGAAGGGGCAGCCGTGCCCCGCGAACTGACCGATTCCGAGATCACCGGAATCATCCGGGCGTTCGGCGAAGCGACCCGACGGGCGATCGAAGCCGGCTTCGACGGGGTCGAGCTTCACGGGGCCAACGGATTTCTCATTCACCAGTTTTTCTCCCCGCACTCCAACCGCCGCACCGACCGCTGGGGCGGAACGCTGGAGAAGCGCATGACGTTCCCGCTGGAGCTGATCGACGAGGTGCAGCGGGTCGTACGCGAACATGCAAAGGAACCGTTCATCGTCGGGTACCGGCTTTCACCTGAGGAGCCAGAAACGCCGGGGATTACAATGGCGGATACGTTAGCTTTTGTCGAGGTGCTTGCGGGTCGTGGACTCGATTATCTCCATATCTCGCTCAATGATTTCCGGTCCGTTCCCCGGCGCGGGGCGGACGATTCCCGAACCCGCCTGGAGCTCATTCAGGAGCTGGTCGGCACCCGGGTCCCGGTGATCGGTGTGGGAGCGATCCGCACCGCTCAAGACGCCGTGCAGGCGCTGGAGTCGGGAATTCCGCTCATCGCGATCGGCCGCGCGCTCATCATCGAGCCGGATTGGGTTGCTAAAGTGGCGCAAGGACGCGAGCGGGAGCTTCGTATGACGCTGTCCAAGAACGATCAGGAAAGCCTCGCCATCCCGGATTCGCTTTGGAAGATGATCTTAACCGTCCCGGGCTGGTTCCCGGTCGAAGCCGAAGCCTAGACAGCAAGCTTTCATCCAAGCGAAATGCAGCAAGTAGGAAGGTTACAACTCTCCATCCTTTTGGAACGGGGAGTTTTTTTATTTTCATGAAGCTAAGAAACCGGTCGACTTGTTTTTTGATTGACAATCGGGATTGTTATTCTCTATAATTTCGACTAATATCAAAGTCAAATGAAAAGGTGAAAAGCGACATGTCTCCTCGTACCAGAGAGCAAAACGAAGAAATTCGGAAGCAGCGTAAACAAGAAATTTTGCAGGCGGCGATCCGCGTGTATGTCGATAAAGGCTATTCGGCATCCGAGATGGGGGATGTCGCGAGTCAGGCTGGGCTTGCGCATGGGTTGGTCTACTATTATTTTAAGAGTAAAAAGGCATTGTTCCGCGAGCTTTATGAAGTCATGATGGAGGAATCCAGAAAATTTACGAAGACCTTCTTCGAACAAGAGGGATCTGTGTTTGAGCTGTTTAAGAATTATGCTCACATCGTATGTGAACGTGTCTTGGAGGATCCTGTAATACCGCGATTTTACATGCGGATTAGTTTGGATTTACAGCACTTGTATACGCCGGAAGAGTTTTCTCCGTTCGAGTGGGTGAAAAGCTTCATGTATCCGATGACTCAAGCGATTGAAAGGGGAGTCGGGCAGGGCACGATTCAACCAGGTGACGCTAATCTGATGGCTATGCAATTCTGGGGTTCTGTGTCTCAGGGGATGAATTATCTGGATCAGGTGCAGCAGGAACTTATAGCGCAAGGTATTCCGGAAACGGCATTGAAAGAGCAGTTGAAGAAGATTTTGAATCAGGTGGTCGAATCGTCTGTGTCTTTGTTTAAGCCTCAATAAATTTTTTTACTTTTATTATTGACTTATATGTCAATCAAAAATATGATGGCAATAAGGAGAGTGATTGGAATATGGCTACGATTCGCAAGGAAATTATGATTGAGGCCAAACCCGAGCAAGTGTGGGATGCGGTGCGTGATGTCGGCGCGGTGCATCGGCGCTTCGTACCCGGCTATACCGTGGATACACGTCTGGATGGCGATTACCGAATTCTCACCTTTTCGAACGGAGCGGTCGTGCGTGAACTTATCGTAGCTGTGGATGACGAGGTGCGTCGGCTGGCGTACGCAGTAGTGGAAGGACGTATGCCGCTTGTGCACCACCATGCGTCGTTCCAAGTCTTTGCCGAGAATGATAGCCGCAGCCGGCTTGTTTGGATCACCGACTTTTTGCCTCATGAGCTCGAAGCGGAGATCCGAATGCGCGTAGAACGGGGAGCTGAAGTGATGAAACAAACGATTGAAGCGGAAGTTCAAGCGGACAGCCGATGTCATAAAAAAGGAGATGAAAAATGATGAAAATATTGGTTATCGCAGCCCATCCGAATTTGCAACAGTCGCGCGTCAACAAACGTTGGATAACGGAATTGCGCCAGCATCCCGATCGAGTGAATGTGCACGAGTTGTATGCAGCGTATCCGGAAAAAACCATTGACATCGAGCGCGGGCAAGCTCTGCTAGCCGAGCATGATCGCCTTGTTTTGCAATTTCCGCTTCAATGGTACAGCACGCCGTCGCTGTTAAAGCAATGGCTGGATGAAGTCTTCACAACGGCCTGGCTGTTCGGACCCGGCGGCAGGGCCGTAGCAGGTAAAGAACTTTTGCTTGCCATCTCCATCGGAGGGGTGGAAGCGTCTTACCAGGCAGGAGGCTTGATCGGTTACACCATCAGCGAACTGACCCGGCCCTTGCAAGCCCTTGCCAACCAAATCGGCATGACGATGCTCCCGCATTTCAAATTGTACGGCGCGGCACAAGCAACGGACGAGCAGATCGAAAGCAGCGCCAAACAGTATCTCCAATACATCTTGAACCCTGAACTCGATCCCCGAATAGCCAGACAGCGAATGCTGGACGAGATGAAACAAAAAATGAAGGCAGCTCAGAAGTAGTCCTTACACCACGGACTCCCTCCTTTTAAACGCGATATTTGGTATAATGGGATGATTTAGAAAAAGTGGTGAGGGTGGACGCTATGAAATCCGATTTTCGGGAAGTAAAATTATCCGAATTAAGCGATATTCAAGTTGATTATTTTGTTGGGCCGTCAAAGACTGTGGAATATCGCGATATGATGATTATAAAATACTCGGGCGAATACGGCTTCGGCTCGGCGGGGAACAGCGATGCGGTATATATGAAAGCGATGGGGCGGGCGGCGCTGGAAGCCTGGAAACCGGATGCGGTTATTTTGGACTGGTCCGATCTGAAGTACGAATGGGGAGATATGCTGGAGTTGGCGCTAGATGTCAGTACAGGCTGCTGCGAGCCGGCCCTACCCCTGGCTGTCATCGTGGGCCCGCCTTGCGAGGAGGCCGTCAGGACGCTGCTGCTTGGAATCAACAGCGATGAAGGGCTGGAAACGATCGAATGGGTGTTCAAGAATAAAGACGAGGCGATCGATTATATCGAACAACAATTGCAGAAAGTAGGGTCCTAAACAATGAATACTTACGTTGCGATGCTGCGCGGGATTAATGTGAGCGGACAAAAAATAATTAAAATGGACCGCTTGAAAAGCATTTTCGAATCGATGCAGCTGCAGGAGGTGACGACTTACATTCAGAGCGGGAACGTCATCTTCGAGACGACGGAAACGGATACAATCGTTCTTCGCGATCGGATCGAAAGCACGTTAAACGAGGCGCTAGGGTACGACGTTCCCGTCGTGATCAGGAGCAGAGACGAGCTTGATGAGGTCATTAAGCGAAATCCGTTTGCCGTCGCGGTGCTCAAGGAAGGTGAAAAAGTATATGTAACCTTCCTCGCATCGCAGCCGACCGCCGAAGCGATAGAACATTTCGAGTCGTACAACAACGATGTGGACGATTTCCGGGTGCTGAGCCGGGAAGTATATATTTTATCCCGGAAGGGGTACGGGAAATCTTTATTTTCGAATAATTTTGTGGAAAAGAAGCTGAAGGTGACCGCGACGACAAGGAATTGGGAAACGGTCAACAAGCTTGCCGATCTCAGCAGACGATGAAGAAACTGCATATCTTACTAAGTTCTGTAACTTTTACTCTTGCTATTGCGTTTAGTATTTGGGCACGGTTGGAACATAGCCGCGGTCCAGCTGCGAACGAGAATCTAATCATAGGAGAGCCTGAACGCTTATGTTAACGATTACGACGGAAAGATTGCTTATCCGGGAGTATAAGGAAAACGATTTCGATGAACTCAAGATGCTGCTTTCCGACTCTGAGACGATGCGCTTCTGGCCGCAGCCTTTTGGCGATGAGCAAGTCCATCGTTGGCTGGAGCGAAGCATTCGAAGCTATCAAGATTCAGGGTATGGCAGATGGGCTGTCTTTCTGAAGGCGAATCGGAAGTTCGTCGGTGACTGCGGCTTCATGAAATCTAAAATCATAGATCGCTTCGAAAACGACCTGGGCTATATCATTCACCATCCTTACTGGCATCAAGGCTATGGGTACGAAGCGGCCAAGGCTTGCTTGGAATATGGCTTCGGTCCATTGAAATTCGACTGCGTATGCGCCAATATGCCGCACGACCATTTTGCCTCGCAAAAGGTGGCCGAAAAATTAGGAATGAAGCGGGAAGCGCAGTTTACGAATCCGCGAAACCGGAACCTGCTGACCTATGTATACCGGATAAGCAGAAATGAAGCCTCTGGCAAGGAAGGAAATTGACTTGAACAAGCAGCGATTTGTGATGTTCACGGCGATAGGAGGGAGTCTGCGATGTGGAACAAACTGTTCAAGTTTGGGGAGACGCCGCCGATCCGGCTAATCACGGTTTTGTTTTATACAGGGTGGATTCCAATAGCTTATAAAGCCGTCCTATTCGGAGAAGAAATCTATAGGACGAATACCTATATGGCCACGGTTAAAGAAGGATATTTTTACACGGCCAAGGCGGTAAACGATCTTCCGAAGGGATTCGTGTACGGTGTTGTCGCTTTTGCGGTAGCTGTTGTGATCTGGAAGATATTTTGCGAGATTTTGCTGATCGTTTTGCGGTTTTTCGAATCGAGCAAATAAGCAAAGAGCCCGTTATTCTCGAAAAATTCAAGCTAAGCACACCGATCTTCCAAGCTTTGGGCGATGTCAACCGGCAGCAGATCATTACGCTTCTGCTGGAGCAGAACAGCTTGAACGTCAATCAAATTACCGAGCGTATGGATATTTCCAGGCCCGCAATTTCCCACCATTTGAAAATTTTAAGACAGGCCGATCTGATCGATTTCGACCGCAGCGGCAAAGAGAAATATTATCGCTTAAGCAAAAATTTGCGCGGTTCGCTGCAGCTGATTAAAGATTTGATCGTCGCGGTGGAGGAAAGTAACTAATTTTTTTTGATTAATAAGTTCATAAGTTTAAACCTAATAAAATAAGAGGGTGACATGAATGAAGGCAGTCGTGTTTGGAGGCAGCGGATTTATCGGGAGTCACACGGTGGAGCAGTTGGTGCTGGCCGGGCATCGGGTGACCGCGGCCGTTCGCGAGCAGAGCGATACGGCTTTTTTGGATAGCCTGAGGGTGAACGTGGTCCGGGTTGATTATTCCGATCCGTCGTCCATTGCTGCAGCTATTCGCGCACATGAGATCGTCTATAATTGTACGGCAGATGCGAAGCTGCATACGGTGATCGACACGGAAGCCGAGGTGGAGGTCAAGCTGACGCGGAGGCTAATCGAAGCGGCCGCTTCCCAAGGGGCCGAACGTTTTATCCAGTTAAGCACGATTGTCATGTACGATTTTCGGACAGGAGACCCGATCGACGAATCCTACGTGACCGTACCGGAGTATCCGATCCAAGCGCTGGCCGTGAAGAGGGAGGAAGTGGTCCGGCAAGCCGGGAGGGGAACCGGGATCGGGACAATTTTGCTGCGTCCAGCCAGTACGATCGGGGTGCGTGATCTTTCGTCGTTCTTTTCCAGGCTGTATAGGGCGCATGCTCACGATCAATATCCGATCATCGGAGACGGCACCGGCCGGGTGTCGTTAATCGATACGCGCGACATCGGACGGGCGATGGTATGGCTTGGGACCTTGGATAGGAACGGTCAAGCGGACGACGCTTACCTGTTGAAAGGGTTCGACACGACTTGGGGCGGACTGAAAGCCGAGATCGATCGCGCCGCCGGAAAAGCTGCCGCAACGGTACGGATTCCGGAAAGCCCGACGGAGGAGCAGCTGGCTCAGCTTCATTTGACCCCTTTTGCGATAAAAAGCTTCACCGTCAACCGGTTATGGAACGACAGTAAAATTCGCCGGCAAGGCTTTGCGCCTCGCTACTCTTTGACCAATGCCGTGGATGCAGCCGTCCTTGACTTGATTCGCCGGAACGGGAACAACTTTTAAATATCGCTCTTAACAAGGTCCAAAGAACATGATAAACTTCCTTTGTGAACAAACGATGGGAGGATTTACCTATGTTGCCTGCGGATATTGTTTGGAGACCGAGCACGGGGATCGGTTATGAACACCTTAAAGTCAGAGAGGAAAACAATCAAATTCTCATTGATAGTATTGTTATTGGAAGTCAAAATAACAATGACATCTTCAGAATTAAATATGATATCGTGCTCGATAAAAGCTGGGTCACCAGAGCAGTCACGGTTCGTTACTTGGGAGAAGATCAAGGCTTGCGTCTCTCGTCCGACGGCAATGGGATCTGGAAAAATGAACAGGGACAAGTTATTCCCGAATTATCAGGCTGCATGGATATTGATATTTCATGCACTCCCTTTACGAATACACTTCCGATCAACCGATTACCGCATGAGCCATTGCAGCAGCAGGAGATCCAAGTGGTCTACATTTCTGCCGCCGATTTGAACTATAAACAGGTTAAACAGAACTATACCTTGCTTGAAAGCGGGAAGGATTCGTCTATATTTCGATATCAGAGCGGGAATTTTACGGAGAGCATTACGGTCGATTCGAACGGTATCGTAGTGGTCTATCCGAATTTATTTTATCGCGAGATGGGACCAGATGCACGATAAAAGGGTCCATAACAAAAAGCCCCGGAAAGGGTCTTTGTATATTTCATGCGACAGCGGAGGATTAAAAGTTTAGTACACTCTTGGACCACTCGGTGTATCCTTTGGAGGATTTCTCTTTTGCGATTTTGGCGTAATCGTCGGCTTTTCCAATGTTATTTAAATATTCGTTATAATCGCTTGCTTTTTTGTCCCGGACATACTTATCGAGATAATCCAATGCAAGCTGGTAATGCCGGGCGCTCTCCTGGTAATCGGTTAGTGTGAACATTATCTGGCTTGAATTGATACCATACTTATCGAAATCGTCATAAACGCTTTTCGTTGTGTCCTTCGTTAGACTTGTTAGCATTTCATTGGCTTTGAAGTAGCTTGTCTTGGCAATGGAAATTAAGGAGGAAGCCTCCGCTTTCCCTGCATTCATGGCATCGGCAGTCAACCGGATGGTAGTGCGGGCGGAATCCAGCGATTCGCCGAGTGTCTGTAATTTCAAGTATAGCTCGGCGGCAGCGGCATATTTCTTAAGCTTCTTTGCATCGTTTTGCTGCATCGTGACCTCAGATTTGTCCACTGCTGCAGGAGGTGCCGTAGGAGGCTCGGGGAGCTTAACATCCACCTGATAAGCGTCGCCGTCCCATGTCACGGAAGCCCCGAGCTGCCGGAGTAAAGAAATCGGCACGAGTGTGTTGCCGTCATAGATCATGGCAGGCACTTCGCCCGCTTCGAGCGGCTTCCCGTTCGACGTTACTTTCACGATCGGATTTCCTTTGTAATCCCCGTTCAATCCGGAGGCGCTGACGGCTCCGGCCATCAGGAGTAGGGTGGCGGACAATACCGCAATTTTCTTTTTCATGGATTTCCCTCTCTTATTCCCCATCAGTTGGGGGGATTGGCTAATTATTGGATAGCAATCCTAATTATCTATATTTTCAGCGGGTTTGTCCAATGATGGGCCGCTAACTGACGTGTAGAGTAGATGCATTCCGCTTTGCTCGGCACCATGATGAACAAGGCGCTTCAGCACGAGTGGAAGGAGTACGGCGAGCGGGGATACAACCGGGAAAAGTAAGGATCGCGCGCAACACAAGGAAGAGGGATCTGCGTCAGCTTTGACGCCGGTTCCTCTTTTTTTTCATGGTGACATGACCATACCATTTATTATTGGCAAGCGATGTGATATATTAGGTATTGCCTAATAAAGTTAGGCGCTGCCTAATCTTTGAGTTCGGAAAGGGGAAGGCTTATGCTGGTGTGGATGTTAAGAAAGATGATGATGGAGCGGGGCATCCGAACGGGGGCCGCATTGTCCCGGCTGCTCAAGGAAAAAGCAGGCTACGAGCTGTCCGCCCCCTCGATCAGCGCCCTGCTGACCGGCCAGCCGAAACAGATGAAGGCCGAGACGCTGGACGCTCTATGTACGGCTTTGGACTGTACTCCGAACGACTTGTGGGTGCATACGCCGTCGCAAGTCAGAAGCGCATCCATATAAAAAGAAAAGAGGCGTAAACGTTATGGCTGAAAAAAGAATACTGCCGTTCGGCGACCCGGTTCTTCGCAAGAAGGCCAAGCCGGTGGAAGAGGTAAATCCGAGAATCCTTAAGCTGCTTGACGATATGGTCGATACGCTGTATGCCGCAGAGGGCAGGGCGGGGCTTGCGGCGCCGCAGATCGGATTTTTGCGTAGGGTGATTGTAATGGACTGCGGCGACGGACTCATTGAGCTCATCAATCCGGTCATGCTGGACATGTCCGGAGAGCAGATCGGGCCGGAAGGCTGTCTGTCGTTTCCTGGGCATTCCGGGTTCGTGAAGCGGGCCAACCAAGTCAAGATCAGCAGCTTGAACCGGCAAGGCGAGACGTTCGTTCTCGAAGCGGAAGGGTATCTTGCGCGCTGCATTCAACATGAAATGGACCACCTGGACGGGGTGCTCTACATCGACCGGATTGAAGGGAATGCGCTCATTCACGACGAGACGGGGCGCAAGGTCAATGTGTTCGATATTATTCGTCTGTCCAAGCCTGAGCATTAAAGAAGCGGAAGCACCCAAAAAGAAACAGCCCGGACTTGAGGTTCAAGTTCCGGGCTATTTCGCATGTTTTACCTTTTTCTCATCTCGAAAAATTCGCACAAGTCCCTGCTGTGATAAGCCACATCGCTGACCCCGGACTGAATCACGACCGTGTCGTTGTCGAAGCGGGTGATGATCCCGCCGGAACCGACCACATGATCGTCTTGAAAAACCCGGATCGATGCTTCGCGTTCCATCGCTTCCTGGAAATCCGCATCGGTTACCAATCTATGATTGCGCGCCATTCTTGTTCTCCTTCGTCGTTAGGCTGTATCCATTGTACCATATTATTCGGCCAAGGCGTGAAAAGGGCATCGGGAGTGGCATTCTGCCCTACCCGGAAGCATACAGTTTAGAAAGACTATGAATCCATATATCGAGGAGCGGATGGCCGATGCCGACGGTCGTGCATACGATGCCGGCGTTAATCCGGCACGAGACGGACATGCAAATGTTCCGCCAATGCTTGTCGAGCCTGGAGCGGGCCGAACAGAGAGCCGTCCTTGTGCTGCATAATCAAGGCATGCTTACGAACGACCGTTTGCTGGAAACGGCAAGCTCGTTTGAGCTGGATGTGCATGTGATCGGCAGCGGGGAGAACGTTGGCATTCCCGCGGCGAGACAGGCTTGTTTCGAGTATGTTTGGCAGCATATTCCGGATTGCGCATACCTAACCGAAATTCATCCGGATATGCTGTTTCCTGCCGGCTGGACGATGCCGCTTCAAGCTTTCCTATGGGAACGGCCGCAGGAGCCGTGCGTCTGTCCGGGGATATTGACGGCCGCCGGGGAATGGCATCCCGAAGGGAAAGGCGTGCGCAGCGCTGCCGTTCCAAGTTCGATCCCGGAGCTGCTCGCCCTGCTGAACGAGTCTAGAAGGGATGAGATGGCCGAGGGATTCGTCCATCCGGTCATGCACCGATCCGAAGCTCTACGGGCGATCGGCGGGTATCGCTTGGAGGATTTGCCGGGAAAACAGGGCTATGAGGACGATTATTTGCTGCTCGCTTACTATCACGAGCTGAGGCTGCCCAAAGGCTGGAAGCCGAAGGCGGATCTTCGTTCCCGAGTCTTTCATTATACGATGGCACAGCGCATGGATTATAGCGATTTGAACGAACAAGCCGGGTTGAATCTGCAAGGGCTGCTGCGGCGTTTTGGAACCCAAGGGCTTCACGACCTGAAAAATATCCATGCCTTGCCCAGTTTTCCGATGGGAGGGTCTGTATGAACGTGGTGCTTTTCGGGGAACCCGGCAGAGAGGAGGAAGCATGGTTTCCGCTGCTGCCGGACTGCCAGGTGCTTGCCGTTTCTGCGGGGAAGAAGTCCGGGAAGAAAAACGGCATCTCCTATGTTCCGCTTTCAGCGGTTAGAGAGCTGGAACCGTCGCATGGGGTGGCCGTGGTGTCCCATCCGTATTGGATGCCCTTCCTTCGGCAGTGGAAGCCTCATGCCGTGATCGGGCTCGCTTACGGTGCGGAGGCTTCATCGGATGCTTCCTTCGATTATTACCGGAAGGCGCTGAATAGGCTTAGCGATGCGCTACTGACCGATTCGGAAGAAGCCATGCTGGACCTGAGTTTGCGGGGCATTCCGGCCTTTTACGCGCCCGGACCGCCTAGTCATGTCTCACACAAGGCCGGAGCGTCGCTTGACGAACGCTACGTTGAGCTTGTGGGCTTGTGCAAAGCGAATGCGAACGTTCACGATTTGGGGCGGTCTTTGCGGGAGCTGGCGTCGCACAAAAGAATGGAACGGACGGAGGGGCTGCTTGAAGCCGTCGAATGCGACCCTCACAACGAAGCTCTTCTCGCGCTTGCCGCTCGTTATTTGTATGTGGAAGGACGGCATAGCGAAGCGGAACACTACGGTTTTCAAGCCTTTGGCCGCTGTGTCGTGGCGAATGGAAGCCGCTGCCTCTCTCTTTACCGCTGGATTGCGATGGTCCAGGCCCGGCAAGACAAGATCGCTGACGCGTTGAACAGCTTCGGCGTTACGGCGATTCAAGCCGAAGACAAGGCCCGCTACCAGCGGCTGCTTGCCGCTTACGATCAGCAGATGCATGCTCTGGTTTGCGCGGACATTTGCCGGGAGAACGGGGATATGGCGTATGCTTTGGAGCTGCTCGAACGTCAACCTGCACCTTTTGACCGTTCCATCCGTTATCAGCTTTACAAAGAAACGGGCCAGTATCCGAAAGCGCTGGATCTGCTTGCTCAAGACCGTCCGAAGGAGCCGGCAGTGGAGCGGGAGAAGTGGCTGCTGCTCGGGGAGCAGGAAGAACAGGAAGGCTGCGTGCCGCAGGCCGTTTCTTTTTATTTGAAAGCGGCTTGCATCGATCAGGAGGTGATTTCGAACATCTTGCGCTTGGAGATGGTGGAACGTTTTTTGGCTGCCTATTCTTAAACGAGGTGAGGCTTCATGCGGCCCGTTCGCAAAACCGAAAATAATCGCTTGACGGCAATGATGCAGGTTCGTAACGAAGAAAATCGTTTTCTGGAAGAAGTGCTCCAAGACGTGAGCGAGTATGCAGATGATATCGTCATCGTAGACGATGCGAGTACGGACCGGACGGTAGACATCTGCCTGTCGTTCCCCAAGGTGAAGGAGGTGGTGCGCCTGGCGGAGCGGCATTTTTCCCGGGAATGGGAACTTCGCTCCCTGCTCTGGAGAGAAACCTGTAAGTACGGACCCGACTGGGTGCTGGCTATCGATGCCGATGAGGTGTTCGAATCGAAATTCAAACGGACGGTCCGGCAGCTTATGAACCAGGACAGCTACGACTGGGTTGCATTCCGGATGTACGATTTCTGGGGCGGACGAACGCATTACCGCGAAGACGAGCACTGGCAGCTGCACAAGCGGCATACGATCATGCTGCTGCGCAATTTGCCGGGCTTTCCTTATTATTACTTGCAGCATGATCATCACGTTCACCGGGTGCCTCTGTCGTACGGAGCGCTTCCGGGCCTAGTGTCGGATATCCGGGTGAAGCATCTCGGCTGGGCGGGCAGTAAGGAGGAGCGCCGCAGGAAGTACGAACGATATAAGCAGATGGACCCGGAGGGCGTCTGGGGAAGCCAAGCCCAGTATGAATCGATTCTGGATGCGGCTCCCCATCTGGTCAAATGGAAGGAGGAGGAGTCTTGAGCAGCGTCGCCATTTTGACGCATAGCTTTTTGGACGCGTATAACGGTCGTATCGATAAAATCTACGGAGGCGGGCTTGAGAGATACCTTTACGAGCTGTGCCTGCTCCTACGGAAGCTGGGCGCGGAACCGGAAGTGTACCAGTTGGCATTCCGCAAGCCGTTCGAGACACGGCTTAAGACGACCGAGCTGGCCGGGATGAAAGTGCACGGATTGTTTTGCGGACAGATCGAGAAGGTGGCGGAGATCTTTGAGGAGATGTCCCACAAAGCAGCCGCTCCGATCATTTACGCGAGCTGCATCTGGCATCCGATCCGCTATGTGCCGGGGTCCCTTGGCATCTGTCACGGCATCAATTGGGACCGGACGGATCTGGTGACCAGCGCCAAAACGCAAGTGGCGGATAATGTCCAGCGCGCTTTAAATGAACTATGGCGCATTGTGTCGGTCGATTCGCATTTTTTGACCTACTGCCGGTCGGTCTGTCATTATTTCGATCCGCTCAAGGTGGAGCTGATCCCCAATTCCGTCGATACGAGCCGCTTTTACCCCGGGGAGCGCAAAGAACAGGGCCGCACAGGCTTGAAGGTGCTGTTCCCCCGCCGAATCAGCCATGAAAGAGGCATTCTTCCCATGATGGTCGCAGCCGATGCGTTGTTGGAGCGGTTTCCGGATCTTCAAATGCAGTTCGTCGGAGAAACGATCGAGGACGCGGACATATGCCGGGCATTTCTGTTCTGGTTATCCTGTCACCCGCATCGGGCAAGAATCACGCATGAAGTCAAATCGTTCGACGAGATGAGGCTCGTCTACGCTGACGCGGATATCGCCGTCATACCGACCGTGTATTCTGAAGGAACGTCGTTGTCCTGTCTCGAGGCGATGAGCTCCGGGCTGCCGGTGGTTGCGACCAACGTCGGAGGGCTTAATGACCTTATTCTGGACGGCTACAACGGCAGGCTGGTGCCGCCTTCGGCCAAGCGGATCACTGCGGCGCTTATTGAGCTGATCGAGGATCGGGAGATGCGGAAGGCTTTGGGCATTCGGGCCCGGGAGACTGCGCGCTGCTTCGACAAGAACATATGGGCCGGCCGGTGGGAGCGGGTGCTGAAGGAATATTTGCGGAAGGAAGAGGCCATATCCTAGAAAATCTGGAGGAATGCTTATCCGTTTGAGGCGATGTGACAGAAACACAAGGGGAATTGACAAACGTTCCATTCATACAAAAAGGCGACGCCTCCCGCCCGTTGACAGAGGGTCGCCTTTTCAAGCGGATAGCCACAAGGATAGCTTCAGCCACTCGGCTTTTTCCAGCGGTTGACCAAGCCGCTCGAATGCGAGCGACCGGTACGCTTGCGCCAGAATAAGCCGGGGCAGCGGCCAATCGGGAAGCCGGTCTTGGACTTGGCGCAGCGCGCCGGCAGCCTCCATCCAGCGCCGCAGCGCGCCGAAAAGCAATCCGTAGGCGCACAACTCCTGCGGAGATAGCCGATCCCGGTCACACCGGGAAAGAATGGCTTGAATCACGAAATCGGGAGACTGCAGAACAAGCTGAAGCAAAGGCGGGCGAAGCAGACCGGGAAGATGCCGGAGCGCTCCCCCGGATTGGCGTAGGTAACAAGCTAGCCCGTCCCAGCAGGCCGCTTCCAGGAAGACGGTGCAAGCGGTAAGGAAGGTGCGCTCATCTGCGGCAGCAGATTCGTCCCGGACAAGCTCCTGCCTGTCATCCTCCTTGGCCGCGGACAACTCGAATTGGATAGCCCAGCGGAGCAGCTCGATATCGAGCGTTCCCTCTTTCGGTTCGTTCAAACCTTGTAATTCGGCCAAAACACCGGCTTTGTCTCCTTGCTTGCAACGTATCAGCCACTGACTGAGGCGAAGGGACAGCGGATTCAGGCTTGCGAGGACTGGTTTGGGTGCCCACTCCCGGATTCGCTGCGCAAGCAACAGCTCGTTGTATTGAAGCAGGCCGCGGACCGCTTCCGTCCATTGCTGTGGCGTCAGTTCCGCCTGCCAGCTTCGGAGGCAGTACAGCAATTCGGCCCAGCGGCCTTCGGCGGCGGTCAGCTCAAGCCAGCGCCGCCAAGTCGGTTCGTACCGGGGGAACGTATCCAGTGCTTGACGGTACGAGCGAAGGGCTTCGACCCGATTCAGCAGCTTCTCCTGTAATTGGCCAAGCCGGTGTGCCGTTGCAAAGCTTCCGGAGCCCGTCTGGCTTGCGTAAAGCCCGGAGCGAGGCGTCAGCGAGAGGGAGTGTTCGTAAGCCTTCCGGGCGAGGCTGTACTCGGTTCGCTCCACGCAAAGGTCCCCCAGGAGATCCCACAGATCGGTAAAATCGGGAAATAAGCGAAGCCCTTCCTTCACAAGCCGAAGCGCTTCGTCGTTGGCTCCCTGCACCCGGAGCAGGAGAGCTGTCTTGAGCAGCAGATCGGGATAAAATCCGCAGGAAGGCTCAAGTGATTTCAGCAGCAGGAAGAACACTCCCATGGCCTCGGTATATTGCTCCGCATGAAGATATTCCGTTCCCAGCGCGTACTGCAGCCTCGAATCCCCCGGGTTTTCCGCGATCGCTTTGGCGAGGAGGGCCGTGTTGCGCTGCGGTTTTCGTTTCTGCCGGACTCTGTCCTCCAAATAACCGTAGTGACGAATCGTAATGCGGCTTGGGATCGGGGTCCAATGCCTTTTCAACAAGGAAGGCACGATATCTTCGTGGATTTTTCCGCTGTAGCGCAAATCGGGCAAATTCCGAAACAATCGGCAGCACGAATCGGTGAAGCTGAGATATTCCGTAAGCTGTCCGTAATAATTGACAAAATGCAAGGCATAAGCGAAGGCGTCGGATCGGCACAACGACTCGGACAGCAGCGGCAGGCATTCGGGCGCCAGCTCCTCATCAGCATCCAGCACCAAAATCCAGTCCCCCGACGCCGCGTCCAGCGCTTGATTCCGCGCTTTTGAGAAATCGTCCTCCCACTCGTGGGTATAGACGCTTGCTCCGAATTCCCGGGCGATGGCCGCGCTGCGGTCCGTTGAGCCGGTGTCGACGACGATGATCTCCGACGCGATTCCGGCAACCGAAGTCAAGCTGCGGGGCAAGAGCCCTTCTTCGTCTTTCACGATCATGCATACCGACAGGCGTGGATTAGACAGAAATTGCTCCCTCCCGCTCCGGCAATCCCTCGTCGAAGGGAAGCGACAGTATAGCGCTCCTGATCAATTCCGGCTTCGGCTCCCGTCGCAACAGTCGGTTCAAGTGAAGTTCGGCATTGTGAGACAAGTTGTAAACCATCTGGAGCACCGAATCGCATTGGAAGTCTTTTTCCAATGTTCGCTGCTGCTCCTCCCATAGGGACAAAAATTGGTGGTAGACGGGATATTTTTTTTGAGCATGAAGAATACGCGCTTTCTTTGCCGTCTCGCTTAACGATTGCGGTGAGCCCGGCTGCAAAAGGGGAAGCCAGTCGTTCGGCAGCCCGTTTTTGAAAAAGTCTTCACTCCACGATTCCCCGGATTCAGGATTCCCTGCTGACGGTTCGGTCAATAGACGACATTCTGCGGCGATATTCAACAGTGCCTGTTTCTCGTCCTCGTCCACTCTATCCGTCAAGGCCCACAACTGCGTCAAGTTTTCCAGCGTCTGGTAACAATGGGTCCGATAAAGGACCTTGGCAATATCGGCTCGTTGCTGCCGTAGGCGCAGCTGGAATGATTTCTGGATTAACGTCATCAGCTCATGCTGCTTCTCTGCCGTCCGGTACAGACGGAACATGCGGTAGAGGGAACGGAGAGCACCCGGCTGCTGTTGGAAGGAGGTGAGGTAGGCTTGCGCCGCTTCGTTGTCCTGAGCCATGGTCTCGCATACGAGACCCAGCAAGTAGTAGGTGGTATGGGACCCGACACCCGCTTCCGTGTGGTAGCCCTTGGGTTCCGAGTAATGAACCGCTTTTCGGAAAGACTGCTTGGCGGAGTGAAAGTCCCCAAGCGTCATCTGGTAACAGCCTTTGTAATGATACAAGTCGGTATAGTCCGGATATAGAGCAATCCCGCGGTCACAGCTGTCGATCGCTTCCTTCAGCCGGTTCATTGCCGCGTAACAACGGGCTTCGCACTTATACAGCAGGTGGGCGTAGTTGGCCATCGGATGCGCATACCGGATCGATTGCTGAAACGCATCCAATGCTTCTTCAACCTGATTATTTTGCAAATATTCAATCCCGATGTTATACAGGTGGAACGAATGCTGGGGATGCTCTTCCAGCTCTTTTTTCAGCAAAGCCAGATTTCGCTCCGTCTTGTTCTTGCTCGCCCGGATATGGGCTTGGTATCCGTAGTGATGCACCCGGATATCGGTCATGACAAAGCGCGCTCCTGGATTTATCTGCTGAATGTTTTCGGCGATCTGCTCATGGATTCTTCCGGTGAAACGGTACCCCGGCAAATTCCGAAACATGCGGATCGTGGGATTGATGCTGGCATTCAGCTCCTGATCGCCAAAATGATTGATGATTCGCACAAAATAAGCATCCGCCTCGGCGCAGCCGGCCCAAGTCAGCAGCTCCTCTTTGCTGCCCGCATCAAGCTCCTCGTCCGCATCCAAAAATAAGATCCATTCGCTCGACGCATGATCCACGCCAAGGTTCCGCGCCCCGGCAAAATCGTCTTGCCACTGCATTTCGATCACACGGGCCTGAAACGACTTGGCAATCGATATCGTCTCGTCCTGCGAACCGGTATCGACCACGATCATTTCCGAGACGACGTCTTTGACGCTTTCCAAGCAGCGTGGCAGGGCTTGCTCTTCATTCTTAACGATCATGCACAGCGAAATGCTGCCAGGCTTCATGGTAATTCCTCCTTTGTACGCCGCGCCAGTATGGACGCCAATCCGACTTGGAGACCAGCTCGATGGAAAGATTGAGTTTCTGTAAATTGGCTTGCAGCAGAGCGGCTTCCGGCATTCGCTCCAGAGCTTCTTGCACAATACTCTTGGCTTGCTGCAAATAACATAAGGCTGCGGCTGTTCTGGCTTTACGATCTTCCGGGTCAAGGCTCAAGGCCTGCTCGAACAGCACGGATGCTTCCTGCCATCGGCCGCGATCATACAAAACGAGCCCCAGAATGTAAAAGCTCTCGCCATCCAGCGGTTCCGTCTCCATGACCGTGAGCAGGCGATCGGCTGCTTGATCCACAAAGCCTTCGTAGAACAGCATTTTTGCCGTAAACGGGCGAAATGCCGGAGTAAGTCCTGTCAGCCTGTCGATGACAACCGGATACTGCATTTGGATGGCCAGATGGAGCAGTGGCTTGACGAACAGCAAGTACGAGTAATCCAAATCTTCTTCGGATATTTCGGCATGCGTTCGAAGCTGCTCGAACAAACGGGCGTAAAAGGCTGCTTCCGGCTGGCGGGTCATCCAATCCGACAAGTAAGCGGGGATGGGAACGGCTTTCTCCAAGCTGTGCAGCAGCAGCGTATGAAAGAGGAGCGGGGCGTCCGGCGCTTCCGAGGCCGTTATCGGTTCGGCCAGACGATGCACTTCCTGGATTTCTCCTTCGCGGATCAGGGACAGAGCGATCCATTCCCGGATGCGCGGCGATCGGGAGAGATAAGAATTCAGCACCTCGCGGCTGGCGCGGTAGCAGCCGACGTCGAACAGAGCTTCGCCAATGCTGATCTCGCACAGCTCGCGAAGCGGATAGGTAGGCGAATCCGGCTGGAAATTCGGGCTTACAATATGAAGGAGCTCCTTGACGATCTCCTCTTCGCATTTGTTTAAAGCGATCAGGACATCTGCAATGCCGACAAACGCTTCTTTGGAATAAAAGCAATGGTTGAGCGCGTCCAGATAAAATTTTAATGCGTCCCTGTATGCGGACCATTTCGCGGCAATGTTCCCCATCCCCAAATAAGAGCGGAAGGAATGAGTGCCGGACTCCGTTAGATAGGAACGGGAAGGGGAGGCGCCGACGGCGGCTTGAAACGACCGAAGCGCCATATCTTCCTGGTGTACAGCCGTGTAGGCAACCCCTAAATAATAATGCAGGTCGGGGTAATCCTCATATTTATGCTTTTCCTTTTCAAGCAGCTTCACCGCTTGCGGAAAGGCGGCGGTTTTGATCAATAATTTGGACAAATCTTTCACGATGGTCGGCCGGTAGGAAACTTCGGACGGAGCACTTTTCAGGGCTTGCTCCAAAAGCTTGACGGCATCGCGATCCATCCCCATCTGTTCGTAGCAAACGCCCAAATGGTAACGGTAATAGGAGGATTTGGGTTGATCCTTAACCGCTTCCTGCAGAATGGTCAAATTTCTCTTGGCCTTTTCTTTTTGTTCCCGCACCTCGGGCAAGTAGCCGAAATGCAGAAGGCTCAGACCGCTTGTACCGATGCAAGTGATCGAACCGTTACGCTTCTCGATGGAAGGGAGGATGTCTTCGTGAATCGGACCTTGGTACCGGTATTGCGGCCGATTCCGGAAAAGGCGCAGCGACCGGTGGTAGACCCGTTCATGAGGGAGCGAACCGGTTACATTTTCCACGTCCAGCCAGAAGGCTTCCAGTTCCGTGGTTTTCAAGGTTTTCTTGAATGCTTGCAGATCGCCTGTCATTTGTTCGTCGGCGTCAAGAACGAGAATCCAGTCTGCCCGGGTTCGAACCACAGCCGCATTGCGAGCTTTGGAAAAATCCTTTTCCCAATCGATACGGAACACCTTGGCCCCGTAAGACTCGGCTATTGGAATAGTTCGATCGGTAGAACCGGTATCCACTACGATAATTTCATCCACCCAGGATTTGACGCTCTCCAGGCATGACGGCAAAAAGTGCTCTTCATTACGCACAATCAGGTTCAAACTCAGCAGCATGACGCGGTTTCCTCCCTCCCAGGAAAAAAACAACCCCTCTGCTATGCAGAGGGATATGTTTTCTATTTTATGAACCTTGAGCGTTGAATATGACGTCAATCGTTCCCGTTACCAACGTCGTTGATGCCCGATACGAGAGGCGGGTATATTTCAAAAAGCGTTGAGGCACGAGTACGTCGACAGATCCCGGAGCCAGGTTCGAGCTGGTTACGTCGGTAAACCAGTTGGTTCCGTTCGCGCTAATTTCAAGTATTGTATCGACGGTTCCCACGGGACTGGAATTGTAGACAAAGAACGAATAAGTTTCCAAAACAGCCGTCGTTATGGCCGCCAGCGGCGCGAACGTCGTAGCTGTACCTGCCGGGACGGCCAAGAAGCTCTGCTCCACGAAGCTGTTCTGGGAGATCGCCGTTAACGTTCCGCCCAAGATGGCGGTAATCGTACCCGCCGTGATGGTGGCTCCCAGTATGGAACCGACGGTGGTCAAGGTCCCCGCGGTGATGGTAGCGCCGAGCACGCTGGAGATGGTGCCATTGAGCAGGTTGGTGATCGTACCGCCCAGAATCGTGGCGCTGACCGTGCCCGCTGTAATGGTAGCTCCCAGTACGGAGCCGACGGTGGTCAGGGTTCCTGCGGTGATCGTGGCTCCGAGCACGCTGGTAATGGTGCCATTGAGCAGGTTGGTGAGCGTACCGCCCAGGATCGTGGCGCTGACCGTGCCGCCGAGAATGGTAGCGCTGATCGTACCTGCTGTAATGGTGGCTCCCAGTACGGAGCCGACGGAAGTCAAGGTCCCCGCGGTGATGGTAGC
>NZ_JNVM01000002.1 GCF_000722545.1 Paenibacillus tyrphae | reverse complement strand
AGCCGCCTCCTCCTACTCGATTCTGCCGGTCAGGCAGTTGCCTCTAGCCCATTCTTCGTTCTTGCAGATAATGCAAAGGAATAGAATATTGGTAAGAAATGACCGTGCCGGCATCCTGTTGTCATTGTGTTATCGTAGGCTATAACGCCACCCCATTTAAGAATACTTCTAATCTTAAGTGAAGTTCTACCACCATCTTTAAAACATCATGTTCCAATAATAGAAATATTAATCAAGAGAGGTGAGGACAAAATGACTTCCCCGTTTATTCCCCCAGATGATTCGGGCAGCTTTTCCGCAGCGGTTAAAGCATCTAATCAATCGGCTGCGCCAGCCTATGAAGCGAACCTAAAATTTTTTCCCGGCTTTAGACAACAATTTATCCGCACAAGTGGAGCAATCATTAACACACTTGTCGGCGGCTCTGGTCCCCCGTTACTTCTGCTACATGGTCATCCCGAAACACACATTGCTTGGCACAAAGTTGCCGGAACGCTTGCAAAAAAGTTTACTGTGGTTATAACTGATCTGCGGGGTTACGGTGACTCTAGCAAACCGGAAGGGGGCCCAGACCATATTCGTTATTCGAAAAGAGAGATGGGACACGATCAAATACAAGTGATGAACACCCTTGGATTCAAGCAATTCCAAGCAGTAGGTCATGACCGAGGTGGACGGGTTCTTTTTCAGATGATGTTAGATCATCCTTATTCAGTGGAGAGAGCTGTTGTTCTTGACATTGCTCCTACCACTGAAATGTATGCTCACACCAATCAGGAATTTGCCACTAAATATTTCTGGTGGTTTTTTCATATTCAGCCCGCCCCATTACCTGAGTGCATGATAAACGCTACGTCTGCACTTTATTTGACAGATCATCTTTCTGCTCAAAGTAAAACACCGGGAGCGGTAACACCAGAAGCCTATGCCGAATATTTGCGTTGTTATCGAAATCCATCTTGCGTACACGCCGTTTGTGAGGATTATCGTGCCTCGGTCACCATTGATGTTACTATCGAAAAAGAACAAAACGGACTAAAGGCGAAACAACCTCTACTCGTCCTATGGGGACAAAAGGGAACCGTCGGACAATTATTTGACGTTCTTGACCTATGGCGAAAGTATGCAGCTAATTATACGGGATACCCGCTACCGTGCGGTCACCTCATACCGGAGGAGGACCCGCAGGGTCTACTACATGCACTAAACCATTTTCTGCGTGTTTGAACTCTGTATCTCATTGCACAGATGCTTTTGATTATTGCTGTAACCTGCTCGTTAGTTGATAAACGACTTAACATGATTTGCGTCTTTTGTGTTTTTTCTGGCATCGTGTTGAAGAGCCTCGGAAACATCCTTTATAATGAGTTTTACTGATAATAATAATCGTTATCAATAACGGAATTGGAGCGAAAAAAGGGATGCGTGATCTTTATCAAATGAAGGATATCGAGCGGCTGACGGCGGGGAATGAGGCGCACAGACGTTGGATAGATGCCTATACCTTTATTGTTGCCGAGGAGGGGAAGGGCGAGCTCCGTATCGACGGCCTGCGAATGCTGGTGGATTCGGGCACCGTACTGTTCTGCAATCCTGGGAGAATGATCGAATACCGTGCCGCCCCCGGGAGCGGCCTGCTGCTGGATTTGATTGCGTTCCGCATGTTCACTTCAACCGGTCAAGAAGAATGGTCCGCAGGACAAGCGGCGTATGGCGAAAAGCGGAGCCCGTGGCTTCCCGACGGCAAGCTGTACCCGGAGTCCCCTTACCGGATCGGGATGCTCGTCAAGGAGCTGAGAGCGCTCCGCAGTCAGGAGGCCGGGGACGAGCCGTTCCGGCAGGAGATGCTGCTTTACGAGCTGCTTCACCTGCTGGTGCCGGGCCGTCGTCCAGACTCGGAGACGGACGTTCAGCCGTCGCGCAAGGGGATCGAGCTTGCCATCGACTATATGCATAAGCATTACCGGGAAAAAATTAGCCGCGATATGCTGGCACATATGACGGGTTTTCACCCGCGCTTTTTTTCCATGCTGTTCAAGCGGGAGACCGGCCATAGCTTCTCCGACTACTTGGCCCGCATCCGGATCGACCGAGCGAAGGAGCAGCTGCTGCTGACGGGCGGGAGCCTGAACGACATTGCCCGCAATGTCGGCTACGCGGACGGGTTTTATCTGAGCCGCAAATTCAAGCAGGTCGTCGGCGTATCGCCGACAGGCTATATGCGCGAGCCGAAAAAAATCGTCGTCTACGACCTGGTCGGACATCTGCTCGCTCTGGGCATCAAGCCGCTCGGCGCTTCGTACAATCAAGGGCTGAGCAGCCTGGCGCTGCTGAGGGAGGAGCTGGCGGGCACGCCCGATGTCGGCTACACGTCCGTGGAGCCGATGCTGGAGCTGGAGCCGGAACTTATCATCGCGACGGACTGGCTGGACCGCGGCATGATCGAGCAGCTGCACAAAATCGCGCCGACGCTTGTATTTTACAGCGGCGATCCGTTCGAGAGATTCAAGTCGCTGGCGGATATCCTGAACTGGAGACGGGAAGCGGAAGCGTTCATTGCCCGCTATGAGGAAAAAGGGAAGCGGGCGCGGGCGGAGCTGAACGGTCTTATTGGACCGAACGAGACGGCGGCCGTCTACGAGATTTGGGCCGACTGCCTCTGGGTCATGTGCGAATCGTACGGAAGAGGCGTCTACAATTTGTACAAGACGCTCGGGTTCACTCCTCCGCCGAAGGTGAAGCGGGAGGTGCTGGACATCGGTCAGCCGAAAAAAATTACGCTCGAAGAGCTGCCGGACTATGCGGCCGATCATATGTTCATCAGCGTATACCCAGCGAACGGAGGGACCGAGAGAGCAGGTAAGGTGATGCAGAGCGCTATCTGGAAACAGCTCCCTGCCGTACGGCGCAACCGGGTATATTCCATTGAGCTGGATATGATCCATTCCGTTGACGTGCTGTCGCTGGAAAAGCAGCTCGATATCCAGACGCAATTAGTGAAGTCGGCCCTCGGATGACCTTTTGTCCATAAAAATGATGATTATCGGATATGGTCATTCCGCCTTGGACTGATACAATACGAGATGGGATTTAAAATGATAATCATTATCAGTGACATCGGAGGGGGACTATGCGTCGCATCGGCATCAAACAGATCGTATGGCTAGGACTGCTTTTCGTCGTGATGGCGGCCGTTATCGCCGCTTGCAGCGGCAGGACGGAGAATCCGTCGAGTACGGCAGGAAATCGCGCAGCCACCGGGAACAAGCCGGGAACGAAACTATTCAAGGCGGAAAACGGGGAAATCGAGATTCCGGCGAACCCTCAGCGGATCGTCGCGATTCAGTTCGCAGGGGATCTGCTGGCGCTTGGCGTCAAGCCGGTCGGCATAGGGTCGATCGTGTTGAACAATTCCGAGCAATTGAAGGACGAGCTGGCCGGAGTGGCGGACGTCGGGGACGTTTCCGTCGAGAAGGTGCTGGAGCTGGCGCCGGATCTCATCGTTGCGCCGAGCTATTTGCCGCCCGAAACGGTCGAGAAGCTTGGCAAAGTCGCGCCTACGGTGACTCTTCCGTGGGGGGGCTTCGCCGGATCAGACCCGCTGGAAGAAGTGCGCACGTTCGGCCGCATGCTCGGCAAGGAGAAGGAAGCGGAAGCCTGGATCGCGCGCTACAAGGAGAAGGCTGCGCAGGCGAAGCAGAAGCTTGCCGGAGTCATCGGTCCCGGAGAAACGGCGGCTTCCTACGAAATTTGGGCCAAAAATTTATGGGTCTGGGACAAAAATCAGCGGGCCGGGTACAATCTGTTTGCCACGCTCGGGTTAACGCCGCCGGACAAAGTGAAGAAGGACGTTTTCGAGCCGGGCAAGAGCCGGGACATCTCGCAAGAGGTGCTTCCGGAATATGCCGCGGACCATATGTTCGTTACGGTGTATCAGGAAGAGGGCGGAGCGGAACGGGCCAAGGAGTTGATGGACAATTCCATATGGAAAAACCTTCCTTCGGTTAAAAACAATCGGGTGTATTTGCTTAACCTGAAGCAATTCTGGTTTTCGGACGGACTGTCGCTGGAGAAGCAGCTGGATATTTTGACGGAAACGATTTTGTCGCGGAGCCAAAAGTAAATGCCGGTTCGTTTACAATTTATTTAATTGCGTTTGATGCTCCGATAACAAACCGCAGTACAATTAGAAAGTGTAAGGACAGCCAAATAAACAGGGTACGAGACGAGGAGAAAACCCTTTTATGCACCAGACAGAGGAGCCGGTTAGGCGCGCCCCCTCTGTTTGATGGATAGAAGGGTTTTTTTCATGTTCACAAGAAGGGAGCCGTGCATACCGAACCGGATGTTGCCAGGATTAACGCTCTGAAAGCAGAAGCGGGATCGAAATGACTTACCAAGACGATAGGAAAGGACAGAATCCACAATGATACGTCATGCCAAATCGTTCTACGTATTTCTCATTATCGCATTGCTTAGCGGGACGATTCCGGTCGGCCTTGTTCCGGGACAAGCCGAAGCTGCCGATGCGGGACGAAAATCCATGATCGCCAAAAAGACGAAGAACGCACCCGTGATTGACGGACAGCTCGACGAATCCGTCTGGAGCATCGACCAGCCGTTAACCGTCCGTACAGGCGAAGGCGTCTCCAAAGAGTCCAAATTCGGCCTCTTATGGGACAATCAGTATCTCTATATTGGCGTGAAGGCCGACGATGATACGCTGATCCATAACGGACCGGGCAGCTATTGGTTTGAGCAGGACAATATCAATCTATTCTTCGATCCGACGAATCACCGCTCGGCTCCGTTCGCAAGCGAGGACATGCAGCTCGGATTCGTGTATCAGCCGGGCTCGACGACCCCGGAATTTCACTTCGGCGCAGCGCTGAATAATCATAGCGACAAGGATGAGAAAAAAATACTGCGCGCCATCCGCACGACAGGCAGCGGCTGGACGCTCGAAGTGGCAGTGCCGTGGGATATGCTCCAGCTTGACCCGAGGCGGAACAAACAGTTCGGATTGGAAGTCGGCACAACCGACCGGTATGATGCCGCAGACCCTGCAAAGCAAAGGTCGAGCTATTGGAGCGCCTACAACACCACATCGTTCTGGAACGACACGTCTGGGTACGGAACCGTCACGCTGGATGATGGCAATCCGGTAACCGGAGCGGTGAATCCGGTGCTTTTGCACGAGACGTTTGACGGATATCCGTCAGGCCAGCTTCCATTTGGCTGGATCTCTGATGTGAATGCGGGAAGCAGTCCATTTACAGTCGTGCAGGATACATACGGCAACGGGCGAATGGTATTCGACGGGAGCGCGTCGGGCAAGCAAGGCCGGGTTATCGCGCCGGTGCAGTGGGACAATTACGTTATAGAAGTGGACGTCCGGTTCGAAAAAGTGCTGGATGCGGGACGCTGGGCTTCCCTCATGTTCCGCGGAGCCGCCAGCGGCAAAGCTCCTTATAACCAGATGGCGGTCCGGCAAAACGGCACCTACGAAATCGCCTACCGGAAGCCGGATAACGCGTGGTTCAGCCCTACACCTGCCAGCGGGATGTGGAAGCCGCTTGCCTTGAATAACGATTACACAATGAAAGTCCGCGTGTTCGACAACAATGTCAAAGAATATATCAAAGCGAAGAGCGATGCGGACTTTACGCTGCTGACCGATAAGACCTTGAGTCCGAATGTGCTGCTGGAACGCGGCAAAATCGGTTTGCAGGCCGATCAGAGCAAAGTATCGTTCGATAACGTGAAGGTCACGCGGATCACGGCCGACCGGCTCGATCTGGCGATCCCGTCGACGATGGAAGCGCTGACCGGACCGCTGAGCGTGACCGGCAGCGTCTACTACTCGGACGGCGTTACGGAAGCGGTCTATGGCGACCGGCTGAAGCTGTATTCCTCGGACGAGAGTACGATCAAAATCGTGGACGGCAAGCTGTATCCGGTCAAAGCGGGAAAAGCGACGATTCAAACGGTTTTCGCCAATGCCGATGCGGCGCAGGAGGTTACGGTTACGCCGTCGGCCATCGCGGCAAAAGTCGTTTCGCTCAAGCATAACGAAGGCTATGTGCTGGGCACGGCAGGCGGAACGATCGATCTTCAATCCATTGTATTTCAATCGGAGCTTAGTGATTTTACTTCAGGCACGCTAACCGGAGACCGTTTAACTTGGAGCTCGGGCAGCGGCGGGATCGCGATACAGAACGGCAAAATCAGCGTCAAGCAAAAAGGCGTTCACACGCTGACCGCTTCCATCGACAGCGTGTCGGTTCCGATTCTGGTTGTAGCGAAAGAAGCCGGCGATGCCGAGTACGTGCTGTACGAAGAGAACTTCGACGCTTTGCCGGACGGCGTGCTGCCGCCGGGCTGGACGAGAATCGAAGGCACCACGCCCGGTGCGGCCGTCGTGAAAGCCGGCGCATTCGAGCTGAATGCGAGCTCGGCCCCGGACAACCCGTCGCGCGTGCTGCTTCCGGACTATTTGAAGCTGTTCGGCAATTATAAAATCGAAGCGGATGTCACCCATCTGTCGGCCAACGATGCGGCGAGATGGAATTCGATCATGTTCCGTATCCAAAATAACGACTACCCTTATTACCAAATGGCAGTCCGCAAAGACGCGACGGCTTCCAACGGCGTCGAATTCGCCGAGCGGACCCCGGCGAACGGCTGGAACGTGACGGACCGCGGCTCAAACAGCGAAGCGATCGACCCGGCGAAAATGTACCGTTACACGGTCAAAGCCTACGGCAACCGGGTGCAGGAGCTGATCGACAACCGCGTGATGGTCAACACCGATGCGGCTTCAGCTTATGCCAAGGGAGGCATCGGCTTGCAGGCAAACGGCAGCAGGATGAAAGTGGACAACATCCGCATTACGCTGCAGCAGGAGGCGCTGCCTCCAATGCCGACGGACCGCTTCGTGAATGTCACCGAGCCGGAGACGAAAATTTCGCTTGCGCCGTCCGTTGTCAAGGAGGTGCGCAGCGCAATGGATCTAGCGAGCTTGAGCGGGCCTGCCCTGCCGGCGACGGTGATTCTGCATGTGAACTCTGAACTGAAGGTGACCGACCCGGCAGGCGCGAGCGAGCTCGGAAGCTTGGACGAGGTGCTGGCTTCGCTCGGCACCCGGATGATTCCGGCGTTCTATGTGAAGGACGAGCAAGCTGCCGATAAGCTGGCCGACTATGTGCAGCGGACCGAGTTGGAAGACGCGTTCGTCGTTTCGGACCGTGGCGAACTGGTCAAGCGGGTAAGAACGGCATACCCGATGATCCGGGGCATTGTCGATTACAGCGCAGCGCCGGTCCCAATGACGCAGGAAAGCCTGCTCGATATCCGCAGAAAGACAACGGTCAATCAGGCGAAAATCGCCATCCTGCCGCAGAACGCGGCTTCGATTGACAATGTCGCTTACTTGCAGCAGCGGCTGATCGCGGTATGGGCCAAGGAAACGGCAAGCGCAGCGGACAAAAGCGTGTCCATCCACCGGCTGATCACAGCCGGAACGAACGGCATCGTGACGGATTCCCCGACGGCAGCCTTCGATGCGCTGAAAATGTATTCGAACCAGACGACACTGGTTCGCAAGCCGTATGTGATCGGCCATCGGGGCATTCCGTCGGAGGCGCCCGAAAATACGATCGAGAGCAACGAGCTTGCCGTCGATTACGGGGCGGACTTTATCGAGAACGACATGTACGTGACGACAGACGATCATCTGGTCATTATTCACGACGATGTGCTGCAAAATACGACGAACGGATTCGGTAAGGTCGAGGATCATTCGCTGGAGCAGATCAAGGCGCTCAACGCGAGCAAGCCGAAGCCGGGCTATAAGGAAACGAAAGTGCCGACGCTGGACGAGCAGATCGATCTGGCCAAACGACGCGGTATCATGGTATACGCCGAAATCAAAACAAGCAATCCGCGAGCGGTCGACGTGCTGGTGAAGCTGATCAAGGAGAAGAACGCGGAGCACCTGCTCAACGTCATGTCGTTCGATCCGAATCAATTGCAGCGGTTCGCCGAGCAAATGCCTGAGGTGCCGCTAGGACTGCTGCACAGCGGCTTCGATACCTCGAACGTCAACAAATCGCTGCGCGAAACGTTGAAGATCGTTCAGAAGCAGAACGTCACGTATAACGTAGGGTATACCGGACTGAAGAAGGACTATATGGAAGCGGCCAAGCACCGGGGCATTTTTATTTCCCCGTGGACGGTTAACATTGAGAAAGATTACAAAAGTATGTTCGCGATGGGCGCCTATGGCCTTACGACCGACTATGCAAGCTACTCGAAAAACTGGGCCGCCTCGGTTTTTCCGGAGAAGGACAAGTACGTCCTGGCGCAAAATGAAAGTACGGCCGTCACGGCGCAAGTGTATTCCTACGCTCGCGCAAAAACGATCGTCACGCCGGACATCGTCCTGCTGAACGGACAAGACGTCGTAGAGGTGAACGGAGGCAAGGTTACGGCCAAAAAACCGGGAACGGCGCATGCTTTGTTAAGGTATACAGCGTCGATGGACGCAAGCAGCAAGTATGATCTGTATACGCAGCCCATTGCTTTTGAAGTGAAGGGCGACGACAGTAACGGCGGTGGTGACAATGGCGGTGGAAACAACGGCGGTGGAAACAACGGCGGAGGAAACAATGGCGGTGGGAACAACGGCGGAGGCGACAACGGTGGAGGTAACAACGGCGGTGGAAATAACGGCGGTGGAAACAACGGCGGTGGAAACAACGGTGGAGGAAACAATGGCGGAGGAAACAACGGCGGAGGCGACAACGGCGGTAGCAGCAGCGATAGCGACAGCACCGATAGTACCGGCGGGAAGCCGGCGGATGGCGCAGGCAGGCCCGATGTCCCTGCGGCCAAGCCGGGAGCGATGCTTGAAGCAAGCGGCGGTAAAGTAGACGCCGACACGCTGAAGGAAGCGTTTCGTGCCAACTCCGGCGTGGAAGTGAAATTTACCGGCGATAAGCTGGAGCTGGCAGCTGCAGGTCTGTCCGATGCGAGCCGCAAAAACGGCGCGACGCTGGCGGTAACCGGGGACAGCGGCCGATATACGCTGCGATTGGACGCGCTGAAGCTGGAAGCTTTGGCTCGGCAGCTTGGCTCGGAGGTAAACGATATGTCGATCCGTTTTGCGATCAAGAAGCTGAGCGGCAGCGAACGTGACGAGATCAAGCTGGCAGCGAACGGCGCATCGGTTGCAGACGGCGTTCATCTCTCGGTGGAGGCGGCGAACAAAGTAGGTCGCACGGTGCCGGTAGCGTTCGGGTCCGCGCCGGTTACGTACCAACTGCTTCTTGGCCAAGCCGTGGACCGGTCCAAAGCGACTGGAGTCCTCTACGATCCGGCCACGAAACGGGTGCGGTTTGTTCCGACCCTCTTCGATACGAGGAGCGGACAAACGGCTGCGACGTTGAAGCGGAGCGGGAACGGCACATATGCCATTATCGAAATGAACAAAAGCTTTGCGGATATGGAAAACCATTGGGCGCAAGCGGATGTCGAGCTGCTCGCTAATAAGCTCGTTGTTGAAGGGGTCAGTGATAACCGGTTCGAAGGCGATCGCCCGATCACCCGCTCGGAATTCGCGGCGCTGCTTGTCCGCGCATTGGGTCTCAGTCCTGCGACGACACAAGGCGGCTTCAACGATGTGGCTCCTGGGGCCTGGTATGCGGAGGATGTAGCGGCCGCAGCGGCAGCGGGGCTCATCAGCGGATATGAGGACGGATCGTTCCGTCCGGACCGGCAAATAAAGCGCGAAGAACAGGCGGCCATGCTGATCCGCGCCATGTCTTATGCAGGATTGGAGACACAGCTATCGCAGGCGAAGCAGAGCGAGGTCTTGACGCCGTTTAAGGACATCGGCAGCTTGAGCTGGGCGAAGGCTGAAGTAGCCGCAGCAATTCATGCCGGTCTGATGCACGGAATGACGGCGGAGACGCTCGAAGCGGACGGAATCGCTACGCGGGCTCAATCCGCGGTAATGCTGAAACGTTTCTTAATCCAAGCGAATTATATCAATTAACACATGGAGATGAAGCTTTGTTCGAAGCGAGTCTGCCCGGGCTATTAAGCCTGGGCGGGCTTTTTTCACAGGCTGCTATAGCGTAGATTGCCCGCCCTCCGGGTTTTCTCTAGAATAAAACCATATGACAAGCAAGCGAAACTATAACGAGGCATTTTATGCCCTGGGTAAAAAAGTGCTCCTGGAGCAGTTGGGCAGCGATATTGTACAAAAAGCCCATTAAATCAGACCCTTCCAACTCGAAAAGGGGAGCGAGTTATTATCGTTTACCGTATAATCGAGTTAGGAACGAAAACAGTTACCCCGGCAGGACGGGACGGAGGTTGGAAAATGAAGGTCAGACGAATCGTTGCCAATATTGACACCCGGAAGATCGAGGCAGCTAAAAGCTTTTATCACGACGTGCTCGGCCTCGATCTATTGATGGACCATGGCTGGATCGCCACTTATGGCTCCAACGAGCAGATGAGCGTTCAAATCAGCTTCGCCTCGGAAGGGGGTTCCGGCACATCTACGCCCGATCTGTCCGTTGAAGTCGACGATGTCGAGGCTGCGCTTGAACGCGTGAAGAAAGCCGGATATTCGGTCGAATACGGCCCGATGAACGAGCCGTGGGGCGTTCGGCGCTTCTTTGTCCGGGACCCGTTCGGCAAGCTTGTCAACATCCTTGCTCATGTCCAAGCCGATTAAATCGTTATAACGATTTTCTCCTGCCCGTTCCGGCAACCTATTCTCACGGAGATCGTCTAGTGAAGGTGGGAGACGACTGGAAATTAGGGGGAGGAACCGGACGTGATTGTAGAACTAGATGTAAACGAATATTCGAAAATAACGCCTCTGTTATCGGAGGAGGATCAGACGAATGTCGCGTTGATGAGCATTGTGGCAGGCAACAACAAGGGTAAAATTTTCGTCGACGATCCCGAGAGCCCGAGAACGGCCATGATCTGGGCGATCGCGAGCATCGCTTTTTTCGTTGGGGATAGCCGCAATTCCGAATTTATCGCACGTTTGAATTCGTATATGGGTCGGAAAATAAAACAGGATTCCTTGGATATCATCGGGGGCACCTGGTTCACCATTGCGGTTGAGGACGAAGCTTGGGACGAGGCGTTAAATGAAGCGTTAACGGACTACGAATTGGTTGAGGGCGAAGATTTGGAATTTGATTTTGCGGCGGACCGCTATTCGAAGTTCAGGCCGACGCAGGCGGAAAGCCGCATTCAGGTTGTGCCTCTCGATGCCGACCTCTTAAACGATCCGAAAAATGACTTCGTTCTCGAAGACTTGAACGAATTCTGGAATTCGTCAGGCGACTTTATGGACAAAGGGTTCGGCTATTGCGTGTTGAAGGACGGGACCGTGCAGAGCGTTTGCTTCTCCGGCTATGTCTACGGGAACGGGCATGACCTTGTCGTTCGCACCTACGAGGAAGAGGAGAGGCAGAAGGGGCTCGGAGCGGCGGTCACCTTCGCTTATCTCGATCATTGCGTCCGCAATGGTCTGGTGCCTTATTGGACGACGGACGAGGAGAATGAGGCGTCCATTGCGCTGGCCAACAAATGCGGT
The DNA here is from genome assembly GCF_000722545.1 of Paenibacillus tyrphae. GTDB lineage: Bacteria > Bacillota > Bacilli > Paenibacillales > NBRC-103111 > Paenibacillus_G > Paenibacillus_G tyrfis. Next base: position 434,570 of record NZ_JNVM01000002.1, on the reverse strand, counting down.
TTCGTGCTGAAGCAGAAGTCGAAGATATACGAATTCGAATTTTAGCTTATCCGTTAGGACGCTTAAGGGGGAGCATCGGTAAAACCGACTGGCTTCCTCTTTTTTCATGGCTTCGATCGGCAATAAGTAGATTTTCCAGCCTACAAAAATTGCCGAGTCCATACATTGGAAAAAGGAAAAGCGCGAATGTTGTCGAATTTACAACGAGGCATGACTTAACGACTAAAAACAAGCCGAAGCGGCTTTTGGGATATACAAATTATTGACTTAATGATGAATTATAGTATAATAGGAAAAAATTACAAATTTATTTTCGTAGCTCTGTTTAGCTTATAGTCTATAGAAAAGAGCTTGGCGTGAAGGAGAAAAGTCCGGACATGCTAAGTTTTTTATTTTTTAGCAAAGGATGAGAACGGAGGGGGGTCTTAGGAAACGGGCATTTTCACAAAATAATTGTAAGCGTTTTCTATAAAATGACATTATTGGAAATGGGGTATCGTTATATGGCTAGTGCAATCGAGGAAAAGGACAACCGTCTCAAGCGTTCCATGAAAAGCCGGCATATGTTTATGATTTCGCTGGGCGGGGCCATCGGAACGGGCTTGTTTGTCAGCACGGGGTATTTGATCAATCAAGCCGGGCCGGGCGGTGTCGTCCTGGCCTATTTGGCCGGCGGACTTCTTATGTACCTGGTCATGCTGTGTTTGGCCGAGCTGGCGGTCGTGATGCCGGTGACGGGTTCTTTTCAGGCCTATACGACCAAGTTTATAGGCCCGGCTACCGGGTTTACGATCGGCTGGTTGTATTGGATCAACTGGATTGTCGCCGTCGGCTCCGAATGGGTCGGCGCCGGGATTCTGATGACCCGATGGTTCCCGGGCGTGCCCTCGTGGGTGTGGATCGCGCTGTTCATTGTGCTGATGTTCCTGTTAAACGCCTTTTCCGCGAGTCTTTTTGCCGAATCCGAGTTCTGGTTCTCCAGCATTAAAGTGACGACGATCATGCTGTTCGTCTTGTTGGGGCTGGCCGCTATTGTGGGACTTATGCCTTTCGAGGGCTTGAATGCGGCACCGATCCGCTCGGGCTTCGCCCATGATGGAGGGCTGTTCCCCAATGGGTTTATTCCCGTATTTATGACGATGGTGGCCGTCAATTTCAGCTATCAGGGGACGGAGCTCATCGGCATTGCTGCGGGAGAGAGTGAAAATCCCGAAGAATCGGTTCCGAGGGCGACACGAAATACGATTTGGAGAATTTTATTTCTATTCGTGACGTCGGTCTTTGTCCTCGGTTCGTTGATTCCGTGGCAGGAGGCAGGTTTGACGGACAGTCCGTTTGTGCTTGTTTTTGATAAAATGGGCATTCCGTTTGCCGCCGATATTATGAACTTTGTTATTTTGACGGCGCTGCTTTCGGCGAGCAACTCTGGGCTATATGCTTCCTCGCGGATGCTGTGGGCGCTCTCCAAAAGCAATATGGCCAGTCCTTACTTAAGCAAGCTGACCCCTCAAGGCGTGCCGTTCCGGGCGCTTACCATCAGCGCCGTTATTGCGTCGCTCGCCTTGATTTCAAGCGTCGTGGCCCCGGACACCGTATTTTTGTGGCTGAGCGGCATATCCGGATTCGCCGGAATTTTGGTTTGGATGGGGGTTGCCTTATCGCAATATTTGTTCCGCCGCCGTTTTATCGCTGAAGGGAACAGTGTTCACGATCTGAAATACAGGGTCCGGCTGTTTCCATTTGTGCCCATTTTCGCGATCATCCTGTGTATCGTTGCGCTGGTTGGGCTAGCCTTCGACCAGGAGCAGAAAATCGCTCTTTACTACGGAATCCCGTTTACGATCATTTGCTATTTGGTTCACTATCTGTTTTACCGGCACAAGCACCCGAAGCAAGAACAGACGGGGAGAAGCTTATAAAATAGCTTGGCTCGAAGCCCCCAGAGGCCTATGGAAGAATGTCTTCCATGGGCCTTTCGTTTTGTCGAGACTTAAGCCGGGGCAAGCCTCTTGCTTTACACGAGGTCATCGGTTTGCTAGAATAGGATCAATTGTTAACCTAAAATTATTGTACATGGTTAACAATTAAAAAAATACAGGCGGTGAACGGTGATGGAAACGGCCACAACCTGCGAAGAGCTGGCGGCTTGGAACAAGGCGTACTTATGGCATCCGTTTACACAGATGAAGGACTATGTTAAAGGCGAGCCTCTCATTATCGAACGGGGCGAAGGCATCTTGCTTTACGATGTTCGGGGACGCGCTTACTATGACGGGTTTTCGTCGGTATGGCTCAACGTGCACGGACACAACGTTCCCGAGTTGAACGAAGCGGTAGCGTCCCAACTGGCGAAAGTCGCTCATTCGACTCTGCTCGGCATGGCCAACGTCCCGGCGATCGAGCTGGCCGCGAAGCTGGTGCGTGTCGCTCCGAAACGGCTGACGAAGGTGTTTTATTCCGATGCCGGTGCGACCGGCGTGGAGATTGCGCTCAAAATGGCGTTCCAGTATTGGCACAACCGGGGCGTCGGCCGCAAAACGAAATTTATTACGATGAACCAGGCTTACCACGGGGACACGCTCGGCGCCGTTAGCGTCGGTGCGATTCCGCTTTACCACGATGTCTTCCGGCCGCTGCTGTTTTCCTCTTACGTCATACCTTATCCCTACGCTTACCGCACCTCAGGCGGGGCTTCCGCCGCGATGGAAGCAACGCTGTCCGCACTGCGGGAGCTGCTGGAATCGCGGGCGGACGAGATTGCGGCGCTCCTTGTGGAGCCTGTCGTGCAAGGAGCGAGCGGCATCATCGTCATGCCGCAAGGATGCTTGCGTGAGATTGACGCGCTGTGCCGCAAGCACGACGTGCTGCTGATCGCCGACGAGGTGGCGACGGGCTTCGGCCGCACCGGAGCGATGTTCGCCTGCGATTTGGAGGGCGTATCGCCCGACCTGATGGTCGTCGGCAAAGGATTGACCGGCGGCTATCTGCCGCTGGCGGCAACGCTGGCAACCGATGAGATTTATGCTGCTTTTTATGCGGACTATTCGGAGCAAAAAACGTTTTTTCACGGTCACTCGTATACGGGCAATCCGCTTGGGTGCGCCGTTGCGCTGGCCAGCCTCCGGCTTCTCGAAGAACGGAAGATGATACATACGGTAAATGCAAAAGCCGCATTTGCGGCGAAGAAATTGGCTCCGCTTGCCGATTGGCCGCATGTCGGCGAAATCCGGCAGCAAGGCCTGATGATCGGGATCGAGCTTGTCCGGGATAAAAAGTCCCGCGAGCCTTATGCCTGGACGGAGCGCATCGGCGTCCGCGTCTGTATGCGGGCGCGAGAGCTCGGCATGCTGACCCGCCCGCTCGGCAACGTGGTTGTTTTGATCCCGCCTCTCGCCAGTACGGAAGCGGAGCTGGATGCGATGACGGATATTTTGGCGGCTGCGATCTATGACGTCACCGAGGAAGGCTGGGGAGCGTGACCGGATCGCACGTGTCGTCTGTGCACGGCAGCGAGAAGCCGCCCGGCCGGAAGCGGTGGCGCGGAATATTCGTCACAGGCACGGATACCGGCGTCGGCAAAACGGTGATTACCGCGGCAATCGCCGCCGCGCTTCGCAGCGAGGGGCAGAACGTCGGCGTCTGGAAGCCGGTCCAGAGCGGAGCGCTTCTCGGCGAGGGAATCACCGACGCCGAACGACTGCTGCGCGGGACGGGTATCGGCGAGCGGCCGGAACAGGTCGCGCCGTTTACGTTCGCAGCGCCGCTGGCTCCGGCGCTTGCCGCCAAGCAAGCCGGCGTAGACTTGACGATGGCCGGGCTTCTGGCGGCAGGGGAACCGTTGGCTGAACGGTACGACGCGCTGCTGATCGAAGGGGCAGGTGGCGCTGCCGTGCCGTTAACCTCCGATGCTCTCGTAGCGGATTTTATCGCGGAGCTTGGCGTTCCGGCGCTGATCGTCGCCCGCTGCGGCCTGGGCACGGTTAACCATACGCTGTTAACCGCAGCGCTGCTGCGGCAGCGGGGGATTCCGGTTGCAGGCGTCGTGATGAACGAGGTCGATCACGCGACATCGCGCAACGACCCGAGCACCGCTGCGAATGCGGAGCTGATTGAGCGCTACGGCGGCCTCTGCGTACTTGGGCAATTCCCGTGGATAAGCGGCGAAGCTACGATGGAGAGGCTCGTGCGAGCCGTGAAGCAGCATATGGACATTTCGCCGGTCCGACAAATATTGGAAAACGTAATAAATTCGTAGGAGGAGAGGGAGATGAGGATGAAGGCAACCGGAATACCCGGAACACCCGAAACGGCTGCGGATTGGCAGGCGTTGGCTCAAAAAGCATTGGATGGGGAACGCTTATCCGTCGAAGAAGGGCTCGCCGTACTGGAGGCCGACAACGACGAAGTGCTGCCGCTGCTGCAGGCCGTTTTTCGGGTACGCAAACATTTCTACGGGAAGAAAGTCAAGCTGAACATGATTATTAACGCCAAAAGCGGCCTTTGCCCCGAGGACTGCGGCTATTGTGCCCAATCCGTCGTGTCCTCGGCGCCAATCGCCAAGTACCCGCTGCTGGAAAAAGCCACGCTGCTGGCCGGCGCGCGCGAAGCGATGGCCCGTCAAGCGGGAACCTATTGCATCGTCGCGTCCGGCAAAGGGCCGACGGACAAAGAGCTGGATCAGGTCATCGAAGCGGTCAAGGAAATCCGCGCGACGATGCCGCTCAAAATTTGCGCATGTCTCGGCCTTTTGAAGGACGATCAAGCCGAACGCCTCGTGGGAGCGGGCGTACACCGCTACAATCATAACTTGAACACGAGCAGAGACAACTATCCTTCCATCACGACAACCCACACCTACGATCAACGGATCGAAATCGTGGAAAAAGTGAAGCGTTACGGCCTGTCCCCTTGCTCCGGCGTGATTATCGGCATGGGCGAAACGAACCGCGAAATCGTGGAGATGGCTTACGCGCTCCGGGAGCTGGATGCTGACTCGATTCCGGTCAACTTCTTGAACGCCATTCCGGGGACTCCGCTGGAACAAGCGCGCCGTACTCCCGCGATGAAGGCGCTCAAGGTGCTGGCGTTGTTCCGGTTGATCTGCCCCTCCAAGGAAATCCGCGTGGCGGGCGGCCGTGAGGTCAATCTCCGGACGCTGCAGCCGCTTGGCTTGTACGCCGCCAATTCGCTGTTCGTCGGTGATTATTTGACGACGAAAGGGCAGGAGGCTATGGTTGACTATCAAATGATCGAAGATTTGGGCTTCGAGATTGAACAATGTGCGCTTTAAGGCGGTGACGGCATGAAATGGATCGAAGACGAGCTTCAGAAGCTGGAAGATCGGTCGCTAAACCGCTCGCTGCAGACCAGCGTCTCGGTTCCCGGCCGCCCAGGATACGTGCTGCGCGGACAAAAAACGCTGCTTGATTTGTCGTCTAACGATTACCTTGGGTTGGCCCGCCATCCGGCCATTGTTGACGCCATGACACAAGCCCTTCTCGCCGAGGGAGCCGGTTCCGGCGCGTCACGTCTGATCACCGGCAACCGGCCTCCCTACGGCCGATTGGAAGAAGCTCTCGCCGCTTGGCAGCAGAGCGAGGCCGCGCTGGTTTTTGCCAACGGCTATATGGCGAACCTCGGCGTCATACAGGTGCTTGCAGGCCGCGGAGATGTCGTGTTCAGCGACCGGCTGAATCACGCGAGCATCGTGGACGGCATCGGATTAAGCCGCGCCGAGCACGCCCGGTACCGCCACAATGACATGGAGCATTTGCGCCGGCTATTGCACAAGCACCGCGATGCAAGATGCAAGCTGATCGTCACGGACGCGGTTTTCTCGATGGACGGCGATGAGGCGCCGCTGGCCGAGCTTGTTGCGCTGAAGCGGGAGTACGGAGCCATCCTCATGGTCGACGAAGCCCATAGCGGTGGGGTCTATGGGACACGCGGCGAAGGGCTGTGTCATGCGCTGGGGCTGCAAAACGGCGTGGACGTGCATGTAGGGACCTTCAGCAAAGCGTTCGGCGTCTACGGAGCCTACGTTTCCGGCAGCCGCACGCTCATCCGCTGGCTGGTCAATAAGGCGAGGCCCGTCATCTACTCGACGGCGCTGCCTCCGTCCGTCATAGCCGGGATCACGGAAGCTCTGAACCTGGTGCAAACGGAACGCCGGCGGCGCGAACGGCTTGCCGCGTCCAGTCGGCAGTTTCGTTCCTTGCTACACAAGGCATGCTTCCAAGTCGGACTCGGAGATTCGCCGATCGTCCCGGTTGTCGTCGGAGACAACGCGACTGCCCTGCGTTTCAGCTCTGCGCTGGAAGCGGAAGGCATCGCCGCCGTTGCCGTTCGCCCCCCGACGGTCCCGGACGGGACGGCGCGCATCCGCTTTTCCTTATCCGCTGCGCATACCCCGGACGACTTGGCCGATGCTGCCCGCCGCATCGAACAGGTCGCGCTTCGGCTGGGGGTGCTGGCGCCATGACGGACCCGATTCGCATTTTCGCGAATAGAGCGGCACTCGGCGCATCGGCCGGAACGCCAAAAACGGCAAAGCCGCGCGGCGCCGTTATCTTATGGCTGGCCGGATGGAGCACGCCGGAAACGGTATTCGCGGAGCTTCAATCGCATCTGCCGGAATTCGTTCATGCCCCGGTACGATTGAGCTGCGCCGAAACGCCGGAGCAGATGAGAGCTCTGGCTGAAGCGGCTGCCGCCGCTTGGTTCACCGGGACAGACCGCGCCCTTCCGAGCCTTGCGTCCTCCCGTAGAAGCGGAAAGCTCCTGATCGCCGGCTGGTCTCTCGGCGGATTGCTTGCGCTGCGGCTTGCCGCCCGGGGGTTCGCGGACGGCCTTGTGCTTTTCGGCGCAACCGCCCGATTCGTCCGCTCCAAGGAACAGGCGAATCTCGGCTGGCCGGACGCCGTTCTCCGGCACATGGCGGCGGCGATCGCCAAGGATCGGCTGGCGGTTGAAGCCCGATTCCGCCAACGGCTGCTATCGGATGAGGAGAAGAAGACCGGCTTCTGCCCGCAGCTTCCCCCGGCAGGAAGCTGGTCGACCGCGGCGCTGCTCGCCGGCATACAGCTTCTCCAGACAGAGAACCATGTCTCGGAACTGCCGGAGATCGCTTGTCCGACGCTTCTGGTCCACGGCAAAGAGGACGAAGTATGCCCGTATGGTGCGGCGGAGGAGCTGTATGAACGGCTGCCGCAAGCGGAGATCCTGCCGGTCGAAGGCAGCGGGTATATCCCGTTTCTTGGGCGGGAGGCCGCTATCGCCGAAGCGATAAGGAGGTGGTGGCATGGAGCACAGGCTGCTTTCGATTCGCCGCCGGTTTGACCGTTCCGCCAGGGCGTCCTACGACGCGCACGCACGCGTTCAACGCGTCATGGCGAATAAGCTTGGCAGGTCGCTGGCCCGCCGGAAGGAGAGAGCCGGCGAAACACGGCCGCATCTGCTGGAAATCGGCTGCGGTACCGGCCTGCTGACCGAGATTTTGCTGCGCGATTGGCCCGATGCGTTCATCACCGCGCTGGATATCGCCCCGGCCATGCTGGAAGCGGCGGAACAGCGCATCCGGTCCAAGGCGGCATCGGCCGACGCAAACCAACGGCTCTCCGTGAGCTTCCACCTGGCGGATGCCGAAGCGTGGGCCGCCCAAGCGGAGCCGTTGTCGTTCGATGTTATCGTCTCAAGCGCTTGCTTTCAGTGGCTGGGCCGCCCGCAGGAAACGCTGCGGCATTTGCGGCGGCTGCTGCGTCCCGGCGGTTTATTGGCGTTCACGACCTTCGGTCCGGAAACGTTCCATGAGCTGCACGAATCGTTTGCCGCCGTTTACCGCTCCTGCGGTCTGGAGCCGCAGCGGCACGGCCTTTCGTTTCTCTCTGCCGGCGAGTGGCGGACCCTACTTCAACATGCGGGCTTTGCGGAGGTTCGGGAAGAGAGTACTATCCGGACCGAAGGCTATGCCTCCGTCAGCGAATTTCTGCACTCGGTCAAAGCGACGGGGGCCAGCGTATCGGCGGCAGACGCTTCGCGAGGCCTTGGCTGGCGTTCCTTATTCGCCGGAATGTTTCGGGAGTACGAAAAACGGTTTCCGGCCCCGGAAGGGATTGCAGCCACGTACCAGCTTCTTTTGCTCCAAGCGGAAGTTCCCTCATGACAAAGTTTCCTGGAAACGGTAAAATGGAAAGGAAGCTACCGGAGGTGGATTACGATGTGCCGCTATGCCATGTATGGCCCGTACAAAAATATTTACGCTTGCTTTTCGTGCCGCAAAGTGTTCAAGCAAACGTCTGATTATGAGCTGAGCAAAATCGAAGTGGCGAACAGACAATACAAGTGTCCGCAATGTGGGGAAGTCATGAATAATATGGGACACGACTTTCAAGCGCCGAAACAGAATGATACCAAGCAGTGGAAAAAAGTCGAGCTTCTGTATGCCCGCGGCTTCAGCTATCATTCCTGCGGCTGCAATGGACCGGGGTACCGGCCGGCGAAGCTGAACGAAGTGGAAGCGTTTTTGGAGGCGAATCGAACGTTCAAGACCGAAGGAGAGGTTCTGCTGCAGAAGCTGTCGGTTAAGGCGTAGAACTGGAAATACAATAAACGAAAAAAAGGCCGGGGATGCTTTCCCACAGGCCTTTTTTTGATGGCTCAACGGACCTTTCGGCCATTCGAACCACTAGGACTTAGTGTACCGTATTTTGGAAGTTTGTGGCAAGAGAACGGTTGTTCGATTGTATCGGACAAATGAATAGATTTTACCAAATTTGAGCAATGTATCAGTAGAACCAGAGTCACATACAAAATGCAGGTGACGGAAGATGCGTTTCTTCAAATTAACCAGAGCCGGAAGGTCCGGACGCAGCGCTGCGGGAAAATGGGAGGCCAATCGGGCCGACTTGCCTCCGCAAGAAGCCACACCCTTAAGCCCGGACATGGAGCTTAATTTAGAGCATATTCGGACGACGACGGGAAACAGCCCGGATCTGATCATACGGACGATTCGCATCGGAGCTTCAGGCACGACGAAGGCGGCGATCATTCATACCGACGGGCTGACGGACAAAGAAATCATTACCCGGTTCTTGGAGTCGTTCTTGCTGCATGCCCGCAATCCGGCGCTATTCCGGGATTTAAACGGGGCGGAGAGCCCATGGACTCCGCTGCAAATGCTTGAAGATTTTACTTTAACGCTCAGTTCGGTAGCGGAAATCGACAATTTTAACGCGCTGTTCGACAACCTGCTGTCCGGCAATATGATCATTCTGATCGACGGATTCGCCAAAGGGCTGTCCGCAGATACGAAGGGCTGGGAAGACCGCGGCGTCCAGGAGGCTTCCGTACAATCCGTTGTACGCGGGCCCCGGGAATCGTTCTCGGAATGTCTGGCTACCAACACTGCTTTAATCCGGCGCAAAATCAAAGACCCGAGGCTGTGGCTGGAATCCCGGTCGATCGGCCGGGTGACGAAGACGAAAGTCGCTTTGATGTACATCAAGGGTATTGCCAACGACAGCACGGTTGAGGAAGTGCGCAGCAGGCTGGACCGCATTGATATCGACGGTATTTTTGAGAGCGGCAATATCGAGGAGCTAATTCAAGAGAAAACGATTACCCCGTTTCCGACAATGTATAATACGGAACGCCCCGACTCGGTCGCAGCGAATCTTTTGGAGGGCCGGGTGGCGATCGTTGTGGACGGGACGCCGTTTGTTCTGGTCGTGCCGGTCGTATTCGCCCAATTTTTTCAGTCTCCCGAAGATTACTATCACCGGTCGGATTACGGGATTATTCGCATTCTCCGATACATTTCCCTGATGATTGCGCTGCTCGCTCCCGCTTTATTTATTTCCGTCACCACCTTTCATCAAGAGATGCTGCCGACCACGCTGATGACCAGTATCGCGACACAGCGGGAAAGGGTGCCGTTTCCGGCGGCTATCGAAGCTTTCCTGATGGAGTTTACGTTCGAGCTTCTCCGTGAGGCGGGCATTCGGATGCCCAGAGCGATCGGCCCCGCGATTTCCATCGTAGGGGCGCTAGTGCTGGGGGAAGCGTCGGTCAGGGCCGGTCTGGTATCCCCGGCTATGGTCATCGTCGTATCGATTACGGCCATTGCCAGCTTTGCCTTTCCTTCATTCGCGATGTCCATTCCGATCCGGATATTACGCTTCGCCTTGATGGGGTTGTCCGCATTCTTCGGCCTTTTCGGCGTGTTTATCGGACTGATTGTGCTTAACCTGCATTTGTGCAGCTTGCATTCGTTCGGAGTTCCTTATATGGCGCCTTTTGCCCCGTACTATCCAAGCGATCAGAAAGACGCCATATTCCGGTTCCCGTTGTCCGCAATGCGAAGACGGCCGGTCCTGATGCAGAGTCCGAACCCGGTTCGGCAAAATACAGTCCCGTCTGAGCCGGATGCGCATCATCAGCGGGAGGGCGGGAGAGGTAACCCATGAAGCGTAGCGTGTCGGTGGTTTGCGTTTTATGCCTGCTGCTCGTCCTGACCACGGGCTGCTGGAGCCGCCGCGAGCTGAACGAGCTGGCGATCGTCACAGGCATTGGCATCGACAAGCTCGATAACCAATACTTGCTGTCGCTCCAAGTGCTCAACATGGGGCAAGCGGGGAGCGAAGCTCCGGGAGGCGGGGGCGGCTCGAGTCTGCCGGTGACGACGCAGTATATAAAGGCGGATTCGGTCTATGAAGGCTTTCGCCGCTTGACGACCAAGCTTCCCCGCAAGCTGTATTTTTCTCATATCCGGGTCCTTGTATTTAGCGAAACGCTAGCGCGAGAAGGGCTGCGGGACATCCTGGATCTGTTTGTGCGCGACCATGAAATTCGGCCGGATTTTTTCCTTATCGTGACCAAAGGCGTCGAAGCCAGGGAAGTTATGAGCCAGATCGTACCGATCGAGCAGTCGCCTGCCACCGCCTTGCTGAAAAGTTTGGAAATCTCCGAAAAAAACTGGTCTCCCACCATTGCCATTACGTTGGACGAGTTTATTACGGATCTGATGAAAGTAGGCAAGGAGGGAGTGATGACCGGCTTGCAATTGAACGGGGATCTTCGCACTGGCCAGACGGATGCGAATTTAAAAAGCGTCAACCCTCCAAGCTATTTCCGGTTTTCCAACATTGGGGTGTTCAAAAACGACAAGCTGGTCGGCTGGCTGAATGAGGATGAAAGCCGGGGCTTCAGTTATATTACCAATCGTGTCAACGCTACGGTGACGGATGTCCCGTGCGATTCGGGAGGAAGATCGACGGTTGAAATTCTTCGAAGCCATACGAACTTAAAAGGCAGCGCGCCCCAAGGTGAACCGGTGATTACCGTCGAAGTCGAGGCAGAAGGCAATATCGGGGAAATCTCGTGCAGGGAAGACTTGTCCAAGCCGGAGACGATCTATGCGTTCGAACGCAGGGCGGAGCGGGTAATTGACGGCTACATCCGTCAAGCGGTTCGCAAGGCTCGGCAAAGCAGCCGCTCCGACATCTTCGGATTCGGCGAGGCGATTCACCGGTACGATCCCCGGAACTGGAATCGCTTGAAGGACGATTGGGACCGGTATTTCATGAGCGTCAAAGTAGACACCCGAATCGACGTCAAGCTGCGCAGAACGGGCAAGGTGGGACAATCGTTCATCGACAAAATGAAATAAGGAGGGACGTTTGTCATGTGGAAGGTGCTGATCGTTTTATTGGCGGCAGCTGCGATTGTTGCCGTCGAATGGCGTTCCTTGATGGAGAGGAAGCTGAAAAGAGAGCTGTGGACATTCTTCCTGCTGTGTATCGTCGGAACAAGCCTCGGTGTGGCGGAAGCGCTGCAGCTCAACATCCCCAATCCGCTGGACTGGATCTCCGCGTTGTATAAGCCGCTGAGCAACCTGATATACGGAAGCTCGGCTTAAGCCCAAATCGTCTGTCGAGGAAATGGCAGGTGGAACCGTATGTTCGATAACGACAAGATCGATACCCATCAATTTACGCTGCTTGTGATTTTATTTGTTGTCGGGGATGCGTTGTTGTACGTGCCTTCGTGGCTGGCTTCCTCCGCCAAACAGGATGCCTGGCTGGCCGCCGCTTTCGGATGCGTCGAGGGCTTAGCGATCGCTTGGCTGTACACGACGCTGGCCAAACGCCACTTTCCGGCGACGTTAATCGATCTATGCCGCTCCGTTCTGGGCCGATGGGCGGGAACGATCGCGGCCTGCTTCTTCGTCAGTTTTATTCTGGTCGATATTTCCATCATGCTGTATGAAATCGGGGACTTCATCACGACGCAGATGATGCCGGAGACCCCGATCGAGGTTGTCATTCTGCTGTTCACCGGCGTCATCGTCCTCGGTGTACGGCAGGGGGCGGTTACGCTGGCTCGCTCTTCCGAATTGGTGTTCCCTTCGTTTGTGCTGCTTTACCTGATGCTGGTCTTGTTTATTTCCCCGCAGATCAGGCCGGAGAATGCCCAGCCGGTGTTGAGCGAAGGGATGAAACCGATTATCCAAGGGAATTTAAGATTTTTTGGAAATTTGGAGGAAAGCGTCATTCTGCTCATGCTGTTTCCTTTTGTCCGTAACCCGGGCAAGGGGGCGAAAGCTTATGCGACGGGCTTGGCTGTCGGCACGATCATCCTTACCGTGTTTTCCACGGTTTCCATTATGGTGATGGGCAGCGATATGACCGCTTTGCTGGCCTATCCGAGCTATGTGCTGGCGCAGAAGGTTGCCGTCGGCAAGTTTTTGGAACGGATCGAAGCCATTATGGCGTTTCTTTGGTTTATCACCGTTTTTGTAAAAATATCCGTCTGCTACTATGCCGCTTCCCATGGGATAGCGCAGATCGTGAAGCTGCCGAGATACCGTCCGGTCACGCTGCCGCTCGCCATGATTTGCTATGCGCTGGCTCTGGTGTTCGTTCCGAACCGGCCGTATTTTGACCATTTTGCCACGAAGTTCTGGACTCCTTACACGCTCACCTTCGGGTTGTTTCTCCCTTTGCTCATGCTCGGAGCGGCTTGGCTGCACAGGTCGCCCGGGAAGAGATGAGGTGAAGGAATGGGCGGTCAACGGAAACTATCGGTATATCAATTTACGGTCCTGACGATCATGTTCTCGCTTGGCTCCACGCTGCTCGTCATTTCATCGGGAATGGCCGATGAGCTGGAGCAGGATGCTTGGCTAGGCGCCGCTTTGGGCACCTTGGGAGGGTTGGTGCTCGTCTGGCTGTATACTGCCTTGGCGGGACGGTTCCCGGACAAGACCTTGACGGAGCTTAGCACGCATCTGCTTGGAAGAACGGCAGGCCGCGTCTTTATGCTCGCCTACTTCTTTTTCAACTTTTACTCCGCAGCTGCTTTAACCTGGTATGTCGGCAACTTCTTGACGACCTATCTATTCACCGAAACCCCCCGGCCGGTCCTGATGATCCTCTATGTTGCCGTCATGCTGTACGGGACGCATCTGGGGCTTGGGGCATTGGCCCGCTCCGCGGAGACGTCTTTCATGATCTTTATGTCCGGGCTTGTCGTCGTCATGTTATCGCTGCTGCCGGAAGCCCGGACCGCGAACTTGATGCCGGTTCTGGAATCGGGACCCGGGCCGCTTGCGCGGGCATCGCTTACGTTTGCAAGTTTCGCCTATTTCCCGTGGATATCATTGCTGATGATTTATCCGAAGCACGTGAGCCGTCCCGAAGCGTGCGGTAAAGCGCTTTATACCGCCGTTCTAAGTTCGGGCGCGATTTTGACGGCCGTAACTGCGTTGACGGTTATGGTGCTTGGACCTGACCGGACGTCCATCGAGTTGTATCCTACCTATAGCCTGACGATGAAAATCAACATCGGCCATTTCTTCGAACGCATCGAAGCGCTGCTTGTCTTGTTGTGGCTGCTCGCTATATTTTATCAAGTGGTACTCTGCTATTACGCTGCTGTATCAGGTTTGGCGCACATGATTCGGGTGGACGAATACCGCTCGCTCAATTTGTCGGCAGGCCTATGCCTGGTGCCTTTTGCACTGCTCATTTATCCGAATGTGGGCTACGAGCAGGCATGGGATTTTAAGGTGTGGCCGTTATTTTCGCTGACGTTTGCCTTGTGGCCGGCGGTTTTGCTGATCGTTGCGACAGTTCGGGGCCGAAGGACGAAACGACATGCAAAAAATGGTAGGTGAAGCGTGGACGATTCGTTATAATGGGAGCAGAATACCAAGGAAGGTGGCTGCTTATGCTCTCGAACGTACCGGTAAGCTTCGATTTGCTTCAATTTCGCAGGACCGCTGAGGAGGATTTGGATTTCGTATTAACGACGGAGCGGCATCCCGATCATGCGCCATTTATCATTTCGTGGACCCCGGATCAGCACCGGGAAGCCATATACGGCAGCGACAAGCTGCATCTCCTCATCGAAACGCCGGACGGCAGGCCTGTCGGCTACCTTATTCTCGCCGGATTGACGAGCCCGAACCGCTGCATCGAACTGGTCCGTATCACCATTGCCGATCAAGGGCGGGGGTACGGCAAAGCGTCGATCCGGTTCGTTCAGAACTACGCGTTCAAGGACTTGAAGGCTCACCGCTTGTGGCTGGATGTCAAGGAGCATAACGCAAGAGCTAAGCATCTTTACGAATCGTCGGGCTTTAAGACGGAAGGAATGCTGCGGGAATGCATCCGGACGAACGGTCGGTACGAATCGCTGATCGTCATGTCCATGCTGGAGCGGGAGTACATATATTTCCTTTAATTGGGCATGTTAATCGGGATCGTCCAACCCGGAGGCTTTGCGGATGAAAAAGTACGCTTTTAACGAAATTACGCTTTGGCAATATATTTTTCTCATTTTCACCTCGGAAATTGGCATCGGCGTCCTCCCGTTTCCTTCGAATGTGGCCCGGTATGCGGGGACGGATAACTGGATATCGGTCATCTTGGGCTGGGTTCTGATTACGGCTGCGAGCTTGTTTATCATCCAAGCCATGAAGCGTTACCCGGACGGCACGCTGCTTGATCTGCTGACGAACTATGGGGGCAAATGGGTGGGAATTGCCGGCGCGATCGTCGTCGCTCTCTATTTTGCTTATTTTTCATACGTCGTTTTCTCCCGGACGGTGATCTTCGTCAAAGCATGGCTGCTGCCGCAAACGCCGGAGATCATGCTCGTCATCATGCTGATCATTCCATTCTGGATCATTGCCCGCAGCGGCGTCCGGGTCCATGGCAGATTTGCGGAGTTCGTTGTCATGATATGCTGCTGGATGCCTTTGATTTTTATCGACGTGCTTTATGACGCCGAATGGCTTCATCTGCTTCCCGTGCTAAAGGAAGGGTGGGGACCGGTGCTGTCGGCGACCCCGGAGATGGTGTTCACGTTCCTGGGCTTCGAAATGACGTTTGTGCTGTATCCGTTTCTGCAAAAGAAAGAACGGGCGGCCCTTGGGGTGATTGCCGCTAATACGATGGCCCTGCTTGTCTACTTGCTGCTGGATTTTATTTGCCTGGTGTTCTACAGCCCGGACGAGATCTTGCAATACAACGAACCGGTGATCAGCTTGCTGAAAGTGGTCGAATTTCCTTTCGTCGAACGCTTTGAAATCGTGTTCCTCGCCTTTTATCTTTTAACTATCGCTCTGACGTGGGTTCCTTTTACGTACTGCAGCGTATACTCCACGAGCTGGATGCTGGGTAAGCCGGACCATCGGCCGCATCTGTTCGTGTTTTTGCTGCTGCTCGTTGTTTCTTATTGGTTTTATCAGCCGACGTTTCGCGACAACGACAAAATGATCGATTGGATGGGCAAATTCGGAGCAGGCTTTGCCGTTGTGTTTCCATTTGTGCTGTGGATGCTTGTTGCGGCTATCGACCGATACCGGAAAACGACCGGTTAATTGACAATGATAATCTTTATCAATATTATAAAGTGGTAAGTTTATCTAGGGGAGTGATTCAATGTTTATTGAAATGAAAACGATTATCGTCAAAGAAGGAACCTCGGATCTGGTCGTTCAGCGCTTCAGCGGAGAGGGCGCCATTGAAAAATCCGAAGGCTTTATCGATTTAAGCGTACTTGTGAAGAAGGCGAGAAAAGGCGACGAAGAGGTCATTGTGATGATTCGCTGGGAGTCCGAGGAAGCGTGGAAGAAATGGGAGACCAGCGAGGTCCATCTCGAAGGGCACAGGCAGGCAAGAGGCAAGCCGAAGCCGGAGCATATCCTTAGCTCGAGCCACGGAAACTACGAAGTGAAGACGGTCAAAGGGCCGTATCAGCAGCAAGCGCAAGCGTGACGGGCCCGCTCCCGTCCGTTCTATCGATTCGGAAACGAAGCCTTCGGCTTAAGCCCGTTATGGGGCGCCGGAGGCTTTTTTTGCTGCCCATATGCTGGAAGGAATCCCTCTGGACAATCGGAGCGGGCTCCATTACAGTATAGAGGAATGACTTGACAAAAGGGGTACGGGAAATGAAAAGCAAGCTCAAAAAAGTATTACTGCCTACGATGGCGCTAAGTCTGATGATCATGGCTCCCGCTATTGCGGAAGGACCGTCCCGTGCGGCGGGACAGCAGCAGCCGCTGCCTGAAGAAATCGCCTTCCAAATTCCGACGAACAATTATTGCAGTGCGGATAAGTCTCTGGATTTTTCGTTCCAATTATCCAATGCCGGCAGCACGCCTGCCGATATTACGGTGTCCTTTTATCAACAGGACGGCACCAAGCTTACGACGGAAGGCACGTCCTACCAGGAGATCGGCTCCACGATCGTCCCCGGCAAGCCTTTTACGCTGAAGGGCTATGCTACCGGGCTGTACCATATCAACTTTGGTAACCATCTCAAGTGCAACGAGCGCGCGTATCTGGGGAGAATCTTCGTCAACTCAGGCAAAGCCTCGCTGCTTGCGAGAGGCTGGGTGAATACGAACGGAACAGTTCAGAACGTCGAAGTGAACGGCAATCAGACGTTCGAGCTGGCCGCTGTGCCGACGGCAGCCGAAGCGGCAGCGGTCAAAGAAGAGTAGGTCAATCAAGTCAGTCCATAGAGGAGCGTGCGGTTTCGTTCAGGAGCCTGCCTCCTCTTTTTTGTATTATTTTTTTCCCTCTTCAAAACAGGAAACGTATGGTAAAGTAGATGGATCGGCGGAAGCTATCGGGGGGAACGTTATGGGTGCCAATTGGGACGACGAAAGCATCGCGAGGGAAGCTTTAAAGCAATTCCCGGTTCATAGGGAGCGGCTTGTTTACTTGGGGAAGAGCGATAATGTGACCTTTCAGGTGAAGACGAAGCAGGAAAGCTTGAACTATCTGATGAAGCTGCATTATGCTACAAAGGGAAGCCATTCCCAAAAGGCTGTCGAATCGGAGCTGCTGTGGCTCGAAGCGCTAGCCGCGGATACGACCTTGACGGTACCTTCTCCGGTAAGAAACCGCGACAACGGGCTGACCGCAGAGCTAGCCATCAACGCATCCCGGGAAAGTATCGTCGTCACGCTGCATCGGTGGGTGAATGGCGAGCTGCTGGACAGGGAGCCGACACCCGGGGAAACTCGAAGCCTGGCGCAGCTCATGGCTGCGCTGCACAAGCATGCGATGGAGTGGGATGCTCCCGCAGGGTTCGCCCGGTGATGAAAAGCTATTTCGAAAAATACCTGAAAGACGAACCGGTTCTAGGAGGGGGATACATGCTATTGTTTGAAGCGATCAAAAACCGGTCGATGGCGGCGCTCGAAGCCGCAGCGTCAGCAGACGATGTGAACGGGCAGGACAAGTTCGGCCGCACTCCGCTGCATTATATCATTACGCAAAAAGCGCCGATGGAGATGTTTGCTTTTTTGCTCGCCAAGGGAGCCGATCCGCAGCTGGAAGACAAGCTCGGCTTAACGGTACTGGAAAAAGCGATCAAATTCGGCAATAAGCAGGCGGTGGTACTGCTGATCGCGCATGGCATCGAACTGGACCATCCGAAGGGCATTACGCATACGCCTTGGTTTAAGGCGAGACATCATACGGAAATTGCCGATCTGCTGCTTGGCGCGAAAGGGGCCTTCCGGTTAACGCTGACGGAGGCGGAAAGCGAGCTGGTCGATTCTCTGCTCTATTCGGAGAACGAGGAGCGCATGGCCCGGCTGCACCTGTTGAACACGCCGGAGCTTCTGCACGCTTTTGTGCTGGGATTTAACTGGGACGACGATTTGGGGCCGATCGAGGCGCTTGTGCGGCACCCGGAGTGCGGGGAAGCGACGGCTTACGAAATATACGATCTTGCGGACGGAGACTACTGGCTGGAGCGCGAGAGGATCGAGGATGAGTACGAGCGGCAGTACATCGCGTTAATCCGTTATACGCTGGAAAGATTTCCGCAGTTGAAGGCTACCTAAAGGAGAAGACGGAAGCATGAGGGAGAGAGTAAAAGGATGGATCGATCGCTGGGACACGCTGCTGAAGCGCCTTGAAGCGCAGGGCGCAACGGTGCGCGAATGGGTCATCGAGTCGGAAGCGGATGAGGAACGCGTGAGGGAAACGGAGGCGCGCCTCGGAATCGGGTTGCCGCCGACCGTGCGCCGAATCGTTGCCGAAGGAGCCGGAAAAGTTACGATTTACTGGCATTTTGATAAAGAGACGCTAGCCCCCTTTGAATCGTCCGGAGAGCTGGCGTGGAGTCTCGATGCGTTCGAATGGCCGTATTTCGGCGACGATGAGCTGGAGGAGGAGAAGCGATATCTTGCTTTTCATGTAGCCGGTAACGGGGACTATGTGCTGCTCGATCTCGAAGGCCATCCGGACGATCCGCCTGTCGTCAGTTGGGGACATGAGACGGGCGAGTTTCTGCTGCTGGCCCCATCGTTCACCGAATTTGTGGAGCGGGTAACGGAGCTGGCTTTGGTCGGCGCCGAGGATAGCGCGTATGAGCCCTTCTGCGGTCCGGACGGTCTGGAGGTCGACGGAGCGAACGCGAAGGCATGGAAAGCTTGGCTGGACCGCTATTTGACACTTACGCTGGAAGAGGCGGCGAAGAAGCTGCCGTCGCTTATCGACTATATTACGTTCCACGAAGCGGAGGATGCGGGGGTGCGTGAAGCTCTTGCGCGCTATGAGCCTGCCGCTGTGCTGGAGGCATGGCTGTCCAGACTTGAGCGGGAGACGTACTGGGGCAACCGGGATCGGCTGTTCGGGTACATAGGGGAAACCGTCGGCGAAGCGGCGGCGGATTGGGTGCGTTCGCTCTGGTCGGACCAGCCTCCGGTTGCAGTGTCGAACCATAGCAGAGCGTATTTGTCGGCATGCTGCCTTCCGGGGCGTGAAGGGCTGGAGCGGGTGTTGGCCCGGCTAGAGCAGGAGGCACAGAGCGGAAAAATCGACGGCTACAGCACCAATGGCTTGCTGCGGTATTTTCGAAGCCGGGACGTCATCCGGTGGGCGGAGTCTCACGTCGCGTTTCCGTTCGGAGGCTGGGACGAGCTGTTCGCGGCCTCCGCGCCGAACTGGGAGGACGTCTGCCGCTGGCTGGACGGGCATGAGGCCATGCGGCAGACGGCGCTGTCCGCACTCGGGAAGTTGTTCGCAAGAGGGGAAGTTCCGGAGGGCGAGCCGGATCGCGATGAAATTATACGTCTGCTGGAGAAGGCCGAGCAGGAAGCCGTGCTGAAGAAGGAAAAGGAAGCGGTTCGGCGGGTAACGGCACATTTGGCCGATTGGCGGTAGCGGGGGCAGGACGAATGTACTGTCCGCGATTAGCACTGTTGACATTTGGTTGAAACTGGTGTACAACTGTAATAATTGAATTCCCTGTTAAATTCATTGACGAGAACGAGTACGCTAATCCCTTGTTCCCCAGAGAGTTGGCCCTGTGCTGAAAGCCAACGTTCAAGAATTAGCCGAACATCCTCTCCGAGAAGGAATGCTGAAGCTTCAGTAAGCAGCCCCGGGATCCCGCCGTTACAAGGGACGCGTATGATGGTACGTCGTAGAGGTGCCGCGGGATCATGTTTCATGATGGTTGCTGCGGAACAAGGGTGGTAGCGCGAGAACAAATCTCGTCCCTTACGGGGCGGGATTTTTTTGTTTTTTAAGAAGAAAGGATGAGACCTGTGAGAAAAGTCGACGTGAAAGAAAAAGCGAGAGTCCGCGAGCTTCGCGTGCTGGAGCAGTGGAGACGGGACGAAACGCACCGCAAATCGATCGAGAACCGGGCCGATCGCCCGAATTTCGTGTTCTATGAAGGGCCCCCGACAGCCAACGGCTCGCCGCATATCGGGCATGTGCTCGGGCGCGTCGTGAAAGATTTCATCTGCCGTTACAAAACGATGTCCGGCTACCGCGTCGTCCGCAAAGCCGGCTGGGACACGCACGGTCTCCCGGTCGAGCTGGGCGTCGAGAAGCAGCTCGGCATCTCGGGCAAGCAGGAGATCGAGAAGTACGGCGTGGCCGAATTTGTGGAAAAATGCAAAAGCAGCGTATTCGAATACGAGAAGCAGTGGCGGGAGCTGACCGAAGCGATCGCGTATTGGACGGATATGGACCATCCGTATGTGACGCTGACCAACGAATATATCGAGAGCGTCTGGCACCTTTTGTCCGTAATCCACGGCAAAGGGCTGCTGTATAAAGGACACCGGGTCAGCCCGTACTGTCCGGACTGTCAAACGACGCTCAGCTCGCACGAAGTGGCACAGGGCTATGAGGATGTCAAGGACTTGAGCGCAACCGTAAAATTCAAAAGCAAGCGCGGGAACGAAATCTTCCTCGCCTGGACGACCACTCCGTGGACGCTGCCGTCCAACGTGGCGCTTGCCGTGAACAAAGACATCGACTATGCGAAGGTCAAGTATAACGGCGAAGTGTATGTCGTCGCGGAGAAGCTTGCCGAGAACGTGTTCAAGGCGGACTACGAAATTGTGTCTGTGCATAAAGGATCGGAGTTCGTCGGCATCCCTTACGAGCCGCCTTTCGGCTATGTCCGTCCGGGCAAAGGGCATATCGTCGTCGATGCGGACTACGTGAGCGATACGAGCGGGACTGGTATCGTCCATACGGCTCCTGCGCACGGGGAGGACGACTACCGGACGACCCGCAAGCACGAGCTGGATTACGTCAACCTCGTGAACCTGGCCGGCCGTTACACCGAGCAGGTGACGGAATTCGCCGGACGCTTCGTCAAAGATTGCGATGTCGATATTGTGAAAAGCTTGTCTGAGCGCGGCCTGCTGTTTTCCAAAGAGCGTTACGAGCACAGCTACCCGTTCTGCTGGCGCTGTAAATCGCCGCTGCTGTACTATGCGATGGAAAGCTGGTTCATCCGGACGACGGCGGTCAAGGATCAATTGATCGAGAACAACCGCAAGATCAACTGGTATCCTTCCCACCTCCGCGAAGGCCGCTTCGGCAAGTTTCTCGAAGAGCTCGTCGATTGGAACATCAGCCGCAACCGCTACTGGGGGACGCCGCTGAACGTTTGGGTATGCGGGGATTGCGGACAAGAGCATGCGCCGGAAAGCCGGAAAGAGCTGCGGGAACGGGCGATTCAGCCGCTTGACGAGAACCTGGAGCTGCACAAGCCGTATGTCGACGAAGTGAAGCTGCGCTGCGCCTGCGGCGGCACGATGGAGAGAACCCCGGAAGTGATCGACGTCTGGTTCGACAGCGGCTCGATGCCTTTTGCGCAGTATCATCATCCGTTCGGCGACGAGCAGTTGTTCCGCGAGCAGTATCCGGCGGATATGATCTGCGAAGGGATCGATCAGACGCGGGGCTGGTTCTTCAGCCTGCTAGCCGTCTCGACGCTGTACAATGGTCAGTCGCCTTACAAAGCCGTCATTTCGACCGGGCACGTGCTGGACGAGAACGGACAGAAAATGTCCAAGAGCAAGGGCAACGGCATCGATCCTTGGGAAATCATTGAAGAGTTCGGCACCGACGCGTTCCGGTGGGCGCTGCTGGCCGACAGCGCGCCATGGAACAGCAAGCGGTTCTCCAAGCAAATCGTCGCCGAAGCGAAATCGAAGGTGATCGACACGCTCCATAACGCGCATGCGTTTTATGCGCTGTATGCGGCGATCGACGGCTATAAGCCGGAGGAGCACCCGCTGCGGGCTTCCGCGAACGAGCTGGACCGCTGGATTGTATCGAGGCTGAACAGCACCTTGCGCCAGGTCGTGAAGGGGCTGGACGATAACGATTTCTTGAATCCGGCGAAGCAGATTGAGGCGTTCGTCGACGAGCTGAGCAACTGGTATATCCGCCGCTCCCGCGATCGTTTCTGGGCCAGCGGCATGACCGAGGATAAAGTGTCCGCGTACCAGACGCTCCGCGAAGTGCTCTTGACGCTTGCCACCATGATCGCGCCCTATGCGCCGCTTATCGCCGAAGACATCTACGGCAATCTTGGCGGGGAGGGAAGCGTTCATCTCGCGGATTACCCGAAGGCGAGCGATTCCGCGGTGGATACGACCCTCGAGCGGGACATGGAAACCGCACGGCAAATCGTCGAGCTGGCGCGCAGCGTCCGGAACGAAACCGGGATCAAAACCCGCCAGCCGCTGGCGGAGCTGATCGTTTCGCTGGACCGGGACTTCCATCTGAGTCGGTATGCGGATATCGTCAAAGAGGAGATCAACGTCAAAGACATCCGCATTGAGCAAAGCGACAGCGGGTTCGTGGACTTCAGCTTGAAGCTGAACCTGAAAGTGGCCGGCAAAAAATACGGCAAATTTGTCGGACCGGTACAAAGCGGCCTGAAGCAGCTGTCTGCCGCGGAAGCGAAGCAAGCAGTCGCCGCGGGCTTCCTGGATGTGGCGGTCGACGGAGAAACGCTTCATCTTACGCTTGACGAGCTGCTCGTGGACAAACAAGCGAAAGCCGGCTTCGCCTCCGCGTCCTGCTACGGAATTACCGTTGCTTTAAATACGGCGATCACGGAGGAGTTGGAGCAGGAAGGGCTTGTCCGGGAGGTCGTCCGCGCCGTTCAGGATTACCGCAAAAAGCTGGAGCTGCCGATCGAAAAGCGCGTCGTGCTCGTGCTCGACGTCGATCCGCAGTTGAAGGAAGCGCTGGAGCGGTTCGATCATGTGCTGCAGGACAACGTGCTGCTGTCCGGCGTCCAGTATGCCAAGGAAACAGGGATGGAATCCGTTTCGTTAGGAGAGCGCACGATCGGTCTGCGTATTGAATAATCCCGCTGCTTTTGCTTGAAGCAGAGGGGACATATATGGCACAAAGCATCAAGATGCGAGACGTCTTGACGCTTTGTGTCGTTTCTTTTTTTAGCAGGTACTTGAATTATTGATGTCGGGAAAGATTTATATATGACATAGGTTGGCTGGGTAGGTTGTTTAAAATGAAAGAGAATCAACGACCAAGGAGGAATCATCGATGAAGTCTTTGCATGGAAAGGTGGCTCTGGTTGCCGGCGCTACGCGCGGCGCGGGCCGAGGCATTGCGATTGAATTGGGAGCGTCCGGAGCCACGGTTTATGTCACCGGCCGTACAACCCGGGCGAAACGCTCCGAGTATGACCGGCCCGAGACGATCGAAGAGACGGCCGAGCTTGTCACTTGCGCGGGCGGCAAAGGGATCGCGGTTCAAGTGGACCATCTCGAACCGGACCAGGTCCGGGATCTGGTCTCACGCATAGAACAGGAACAGGGGCGGCTGGACATCCTGGTCAACGACATTTGGGGCTCCGAGTACTTGATGCAATGGAACGTGCCCGTTTGGAAGCATTCCCTCGAAGGAGGGCTTCGCATGCTGCGACTGGCGGTCGATACGCATATCATTACGAGCCATTTTGCGCTGCCCTTATTAATCCGCACCGGCAACGGACTGGTCGTTGAAATGACCGACGGTACGGAGGAATACAACCGTCAAAATTATCGACTTTCGCTGTTTTACGATTTGGCCAAAACTTCCGCCATTCGCATGGCCCGGTCTTTGGCCCATGAGCTTGCGCCACACCAATGTACGGCGGTGGCAGTGACCCCCGGTTGGATGCGCTCCGAAATCATGCTGGAGCATTTCGGGGTGAAGGAAGAGAACTGGCGCGACGCCGCTTCGAAAGAACCTCATTTCATGATCTCGGAAACGCCGCGGTTTGTTGGCCGGGCCATTGCCGCGCTGGCTGCCGACCCGAAGGTTTCCCGGTGGAACGGCCAGTCCTTGTCAAGCGGCCAGCTTGCGCAAGTATACGGGTTCCATGATCTTGACGGTTCACGGCCGGATTGCTGGAGGTATATCGTCGAGGTGCAGGATGCGGGAAAACCGGCGGATGTCACCGGGTACCGTTAATCGGCGGACGAGGAAAAGACACCTGAATGAACGTGCGGCAGTTGCGGACGTTACTTGTCCACGACTGCCGCTTGTGTATGCGAGCGGTCGTTACGCAGCTTAGTGTTTTTTCCGGGGAATATATTTTATAATGAAGTTCAGGATTTCAGTTTTGCTGTACTCATGTGAAACGAGGAGACTGAAGATGGACGGAATAAACATCAGGAGCGTTAGTGTAACGGATTATCGCGATATTTATTCGCTGAATCTGGATTTTAATCCCAGTTTTTATGCTTTTTCGGAGGAGCAAGTAAAAGAACGGATCGAATTCATCACGAACCATACAAAAGATATCATTCTCGTTAGTGAACAAAACAACGAGGTCATTGGCTACATTCATGGAAGCCCGTACTATTTACTTTTTTCTGAATCTTTAGTAAATATTTTAGGGTTTGTAGTCAAAAAAAAGTATAGAAATAATGGTATCGGTAGTATGTTGATCCAGAGTCTTGAAGATTGGGCGGAGACCAACGGGTTTTCCGGAATTAAATTGCTATCCCACCCGAGTCGAATTCATGCACATCGGTTCTACGAACGAAGAGGTTATGTTTTTACAAAGGACCAAAAAAATTTTATAAAAATGTTTAAGTAATGCTCATCATTTGATAAATGTGCAAACATTAAAACAGCGGCAGTCTAGGACTTTGATTCTCTCATCCAAGGCTGCCGGTCTTAATTATTCCAAGCTAATCTAAGTCTTCCTGCCTATTCGACTTCAAGAGCAAAGCACCTACGCGAGCAGCATGTAGTTCTTAAATCAAGCAATATAATGTACTAGGCATTATGATCATGATCCTTCGATACATAAGCCGTACAACGTCAGTAACTCTGAACTGCCAATTATTTTCCTAAAATTAGTTGATCGTGTGCGCAGGGAACCGGTAGACGACGTTGGTCCCTTTTTCGGGTATGCTGTGGATCGAAATGCCGTATTCCCCGCCGAAATAGAGCTGCAACCGCTCCTGTACATTGGCAAGCCCGAGATGCTCGGTGTAGTCGATCGGGGCCGCCAGGTGGGCGGAAATTTCGTTCAACTGAGCTTCCGTCATGCCTTTGCCGTTGTCGAATACTTCGATCATCGTAAGATCCGCTGTCTCGTAAGCAGTGATCGCGATGATACCTTCGTCCGGAATCATTTCCAGCCCGTGGTAAACCGCGTTCTCGACGATCGGCTGGAGCGCCAGCTTCGGAATGGGATAGTCCAGCAGCTTCTCCGGAATCGACAGGAACAAGCGGAACTTGTGGTCGTAGCGGATTTGCTGGATTTCCATGTAGCGCTTCACCTGATTCAGCTCGTCGCGGAGTGCGACGACGTGTTCTCCCTGGGAAATGCTGTAGCGAAACATATCTGCCAGCATTTTGGACATACGGGCGAGCAGGGGCACGTTTTCGAGGATCGCGAGCGCATTCATCGAATCGAGCGTATTGTATAGAAAATGCGGATTGATCTGCGAATGGAGCGCTTTCAGCTGCGCCTCCTTGCGGATAATTTCCGATTTGTAGACATCGTTGACAAGCGACTCGATACGGTCGGTCATCTGATTGAAGCTTTGCGTCAGCTGGCCGACTTCGTCCGACCGGTTGACTTGAAGCCGGGTGTCGAAGCGGCCGGTCTGCACCTGCTTCATATTCGCTTGCAGGGTGCGCAGCGGCTTCGTGATCCGTCCGGCAATAAACGTCGAAATCACGAGCGCGATCAGGAGGGCAAACAAACCGACCCCCAGCGTTATATTGCGGACCGTAACCGCGTAAGCGGAGAGGCTGCCGAGCGGGTCGAGACTGACGAATCTCCAGCCGGTAGCGGGCAGTTCTCCCGCATTGACGAGCATCCGCTCGCCGTCGATCTGCAGCCAACCGGACATTCCGTTCGGCATTTGAGTGTCGTAGGGCCACACTTCTCCGATCTCTTCCGCCCGCTGGCTGTAGACAAGCTTCCCCTCGGCGTTCAGGATCGAAATTTGGTTCAGTTGAAGTGTCGACAGCAGGCGTGCGATGTCCATCACGTTTATATCGATGACGATGCCGCCGAGGTCTGTCGGGCTTAACGTGTTGTTGATTTTTCGCACCAGCGAGAACGTATGCGGCGATTGGGCGGTTCCGGGGTCGGCGAACGGGCGGAGGAACGGACCGGCGATCACGACCTCGCCTTGACGCGCGACCGCTTCCCGGTACCATGCTGCATTGCGGAACGATAAGCCGGTCCCGTATAAGGGCTCTTTGGAAATCATCGTCCCGTCCGGGAAAACGATCGTCACGTTCTGGATAGTGGCCTTGATGTTCATATAGCCATACCACTGCTCGAACTGCTCGAACAATGCGCTTTTCCAGCGGGTTAAGGCGATCGGCTCCTCCGGCGGTCCTTCGTTTAATAACTGTTGTACCTCGCCCGTATAAATGACCCGCGAGTACAGCTCCAACTGATCGACGTAGGCCTGCAACTGCTGCGAGACAAGCTTCATTTGGGTTGCGCGGTTGTCCAAGGTCTGCTGCTCGGTAATCGACAGCATCGAGACGTAAAGAATGCTTCCGATCAGGAGGAGCGGGATGGATACGACGACGAAGTAAGAGAAGAACAGCTTCTTGCGTATGCTTGCGCGCACATTTCGGATCATTTTACCGAGCACCGGCGGCGTCCTCCTTGAAGCTGAGCGGAGTCATGCCCGTATGCCGTTTAAACAGCTTGCGAAAATATTTCAAATCCTGATACCCGCACTTCAGCGCAACATCGCTTATTTTTTGCCCCGGGTCCGCGGCGATAAGCGCTTTGGCGCGTTCGATGCGCAGATGGGAGACGTATTCGAGAAAATTTTTCCCCGTATGCTGGCGAAACAGGGCGCTGAAGTAGCCCGGACTCATGTAGCTGCTTTGCGCAAGCTCGGACAAGACGATCGTTTCACAATAGTGGGCGTCGATATAAGCCTTCGCCTTCTCGACCGCTTGCCGCGTCTCGACCGCTTGAGTCTCGGAGTCGGCCATCAGACGGGCGCCGAAAAAATCGTGCACGGCCCGCCGCTTCGTTTCTTGCCCGATCAGGTTCGGGAGCGATTTGGCGACACGGCAAGCTTCGACGAAATCGGTCTCGTGAAGACGGCCTGCCTCATACAGCTCGCGGGTGCCGCGCAGCAGCGCATAATGATACGAGCCGTCGACGATGTCGGGATGGGCGAAGGCCGGCACGCTCAGCAGCTCGTCCAGCTTGCGCAGCGCCGCCTCGCGGTTTCCTTGGCGCAGGTGGAACGTCCATTCCTGCTCGGCGGCGGAGTCGAACGGAACAAGCAACGGGCTGGACGCTTGAAGCTGTTCGTAGGTGAGCGGCTCGTCTCTTTCCGGCTCCGGCAAGCTGGTTTTGATCGCAAACGCATCGAACGCCTGTTCGATCGAATCACGCAGCCTTACAATGCCTTGCACGGTTGAGCCGATGCCGGTTAGCCGCAGCTCGTGCCTGTCCTGCCGACGAACCTGCGTGAGATCCTCCGCTAGCCGTTCCGCCGTCGCTTCAGCGCCCGCCGCGATAAGCAAGTAAACGCCCCGGGTTCGAAGCACACAAATGCCGTACCGGTCCACAAGCGGCCGGAGCAGCTCGCAGACGCTCGGCTTATCCCATTCGCTCTCGAAGACGGCCGCGGTGAATCTATCGTGCGCATCCGCGAACCGGAGATCGGCGAACTCGGCCAGAAGCTGTGTCTCGTCCTGCATGTAAGCGCCTTCCAAAACAAAGTAAAAAAATTGCTCCCGCCATTTCGTCAGCTCGGCTTCCGTCCGGCGTTTTCGTTCCAAGTGACGACGTGCGACTTTGGCCAGCAGGGCGTTCAGCTCCTGAGGATCGACCGGCTTCAGCAAATAATCGTCCACGGTCAGATGGATCGACCTGCGCACGTAGTCGTAATCGTCATAGCCGCTGATCACGATGAAAGCGAGCCCTTCGTACTGCTCCTTCGCTTTCTCGATCAGCTCGAGCCCATCCATGACGGGCATGCGGACGTCGGTAATGATAATATCCGCCTCTTTATCCCCGATCTGTTCCAGCGCCTGCCGGCCGTCGGAGCATTCCCCGACAAGCTTCAGGCCGAGCCGTTCCCATTCGATCATCTTGATCAAGCCAGCGCGGGAAAGCCGCTGGTCGTCCACGACAAGCAAGTTCATCCTCCGGTTCCCCCTCTTGGTGTCGTTTGTTGTCTAGACATGACGCAACATCGTTCCGTCCCATGTACTTCTTAGTATACCATAGGAATTCCTTCCGTAGACGGGCTGAAGGAACCTGGGATTCATCGCGAAAAACTGACCCCCATCATGAAAGAAGAATGACACCTCGAAATATGAAGCGTTTTCACGTAAAGTTAGCGCTACAGAAACACGTTTCGCTTCGACGACAGGAGGTCAACAACATGGTTGCGGCTGCAACGCGATTTTGGAGCAAGCATTGGAAGGGATACGCTTTTTTGCTTCCGGTGTTTGCCGTGCTTGCCACCTTTAAGTATGTTCCTTTCTTCAACGCGCTGTTCATGTCGTTCTACGATTGGAACGGAGCCAACGTCAAGACGTTTGTCGGGCTGCGCAACTTTAAGGAAATGCTTCAGGACCAAGCTTTTTATGTTTCTTTGAAAAATATGCTGATCTTTACGGGAGCGGGCGTCCTCATTCAACTGACGGTGCCGCTGATCGCGGCGGTCCTCGTGTTTCATGTGCGGGGAAAGCGGCTGCAGAACATTTTTAAACTGTGGTTCGTCATACCGCTCGTCATTCCCTCCATCGTCATTTATTTAACCTGGCAGTGGATTTTTGCCGGGGACTATGGGGTGCTGAACGAATTGCTGGAGCGGCTCGGCCTCGAATCGTGGACGCACGCCTGGCTCGGCGAAAGCAAGACCGCGCTTTGGTCGGTGATCTTCGTCAATTTCCCGTGGATCGGCGGCATAACGTTTCTCCTGTATTTGGCCGGGCTGATGTCGATTTCCAGCGAGCTGTTCGAAGTCGCCCGGCTGGACGGCATGAACGTGTGGCAGCGGTTCGTCCGCCTGGAGCTTCCGCTTGTGCGAAGCCAGCTCAAGCTTGTCGCGACGCTAACGATCATCCAGCAAATCCAGAGCTTCGAGAACATTCTGGTGCTGACCAACGGGGGGCCCGGACAATCGACGATGACACCCGCGCTCTACTTGTATTTGCAGGGCTTCTCGTACAGCCGGATGGGCTATGCGTCCGCCATCGGATTCGTGCTCTTCCTCATCCTGCTGCTCATCACCTGGGCGAACAATAAATTTGTCAAAAACACCGAGACGATCGATTAGAAAGGGGGATATTGATGAGAAACCTGAGAACTGCCGTACCGCATTATGCGGTGCTTGCGCTGCTGCTCGGCCTGACACTGTTTCCTTTTTACATGCTTCTTGTCAGCTCGTTCAAATATACGGACCAGATGATCCATGATTTCTGGGGGGTTACGTTGCCGTTGCACATCGATAACTACGCATCAGCATTCCGTCAGATCGGTCCTTTTATCGCCTATACGGTCTTCATTTCCGTATGCATCGCAGCCGGGGTCATCTTCATCTCGGCGCTTGCCGGCTATTCGTTCATGCGCTTTCGATATCCCGGCAAAAACGTGCTGTTCCTGCTCATTTTATCGCTGATGATGGTACCCGGCTTTTTAATCCTCATCCCGCAGTTTTTGCTCATACAGAAGCTCGGCATGCTCAATACGTATCAAGGGCAAATTTTTCCGCCGATGGCGTTCGGCGCTTCGATGGCCACGTATTTGATGCGGACGTTCTTCGAAGGCATCCCGCGCAGCCTGCTGGAAGCGGCCGAAACGGAAGGGGCCGGCGAGCTGCAAATTTTCGGGCGGATCGTCATGCCGCTTTCGCTCCCTGTCCTATCGGCGGTGGCGATCATCAACTTTTTGGCTGGATGGAACAACTACATTTGGCCGCTCGTGTCCACGACGGGCGAGAAGGTGAAGCCGGTCATTCTCGCGCTCGGCACCGTTACCGGCAGCATGGATCAAGGCGTTAGCGTCAAGCTGGCAGGCTATGTCATTTCTTCGCTGCCTTTGCTGGCGCTGTTCATCGTCGCTACCAAACCTTTCATCTCCGGCATCACTTCCGGCGCAGTGAAAGGTTAGGATAGAATAATATCATACAGCTAAGGGGTGTTGTGCATGTTTATCGGGAAAAAGAGACGACTATCCAAAGGGGTGTCCTTAACGGTGGGGCTGTCTGTCGCGCTTGCGGCCTGCGGTCCTTCGAATGCGGACCAACCGAAGGGGACCGGCGGGGATGCGCCTAAAACAGTCAACCTGACGTTCGCCGTAGAGACGCCGAAGCAGGAAGAAACGAAAGCCGTATGGCAGGAAATCGTCAATGGCTACGAGCAGAAAAAACCGAACGTCAAAATCAAGCTCGACTACACGCCCAGCGACGGCGACGCGTTTCGCACGTGGCTGACAACCGGCCTGATCGGCGGAACGGCCCCGGAAATTGTTCCGAGCCGCTACACGTGGACGCACGAAGACTTGAACAAAGATCTGCTCACCGATTTGACGGCGGAATACGACAAGCCCAATCCGTACACGGATAACAAAATATGGAAGGATACGTTTACGCCGACCATCCTAAGCGAAATGAAAAATCCGATTTCCGGCAAGCTGTCCGGCGTCGCTCTCCAGACGCTTGCGATCCGCGTCTTTTATAATCAGGACTTGTTCAAAAAGCACGGTTTGCAGGTGCCGAAGACGTGGCCGGAATTTATCGATGTTCAGAAAAAGCTGAAAGAAAACAACGTGACGCCATTCGCCTTCGCCAACTCGAAGCCGGGCGACAACCATCTGCTGTGGGTCGTGAACCTGATGACGAACCAAATCGCGGCGGAGAAGGTCCGCTCCTTCGACTGGAACAATAACCGGCAGCTGGAGCTCAATGAAATCGCAGGGGCCGTCGACCAAGGCGTCATCAACCTCGAATCGAAGGATTGGAACGCCGTCCTGCCGATCGTGAAGGATTGGTCGCAGTATTGGGCCAAAGGGTTTAACGGCACCAACGGAGATACGGCCAAGGAAATGTTCCTGCGCGGCGACGTGGCGATGGTGATGGCGGGCAACTTCGAGCTCAAGACGATTCAAGATTCCAAGGCGAGAAAGTTCGAATACGGCACGTTCGCGCTCCCGTACTTGACCAAAGCGGAAAATCCGAATGCAGCTGAGAAATATTACGAGCTGGGTGGCTATCCGGATATGGTGTTCGCTATTCCGAAGAAGGTGACCGGGGACAAGCTGGAGGCGGCGACGGACTTCCTGAAATATTTGTCTTCGCCGGAGGTTGCCGCCATCATGGGCAACAAGATGTATACGGCAACGACGCTTGTCAACGTCAAGCTTCCGGACAACCTTCAAGGCTTCCAATTTGTCGGCGACCGCATTCTTGTCAACTTCTACGCCGCGCATATCAACAAAAAGCTGAATGAGGATTTGGCGCGAATCGGCCAGCTTTATCTCGAGAACTCCGTTACGTTGGAGAAATATGTAATGGAGATGCAAAAGACGCTGCAGAGCGGCATGGACGAAGCGATGAAAGCGAACAATTGGAGCAAAGATAACCAGTACGGCTCAAAAAAATAAGCGGCTTCGGCCGGAATGCCCCCTGTACGTGCATAACTTCGGCAGCCTCAGGGGGCTGATTTACAGGGAGGGAGAACGATGAACTGCATCGTTATCGTGTGCGATACGCTGCGTGTCGATCATTGCGGGCCGTACCATCAAGGCCGTCCCGTCAACCGGGTGATGAGCCCGGAGCAGCCAGACTGGGTCGTGCCGACCCCCAATATGGACCGTTTGGCGGCCCGGGGAACCGTCTTCGAGCAGGCTTGGGCCGGCTCGACGCCTTGCATGCCGGCCCGGCGGGACATTTATACGGGCCGGTACGAATTTTTGGAGCGGGGGTGGGGACCGCTGGAGGATGACGATTACGACCTGCCCCGGCAAATATCGGGCAGCCCGAACGGATCGTTGACCCGCCAGCTGGCTCAAGGCTATCCGGTCAGCTATATGGTGACGGATCATTTTCATTTGTGGGAGCAGGGGGCCGGTAATTACCATATGGGCTATACCGGCTTCGAGTTCATCCGCGGCCACGAGGCCGACGCCTGGAAAACCGATCCCGTCGACTTTCCTTGCCCCGATGAGAGAGATCATAAGGTCGAGCGGCATTTCCGCAACGTCCACCTGACGCGCAAATCGGAAAGCGATTACTTTTGCGCCCAAGTGTTTACGCATGCTGCGGAGTGGCTCAAAGTGAACCAAGCTCACGAGAACTTTTACTTGCATATCGATTGCTTCGACCCGCACGAGCCTTGGGACCCGCCCGAAGAGTGGCTGAAAAAGTTCGATCCCCGCGGCTATGCGGTCGGGAAATGGACGTCGATGGTGCCCTATGACCGTTGGGAGAACCATTATACCCCCGACGAGATGCGGCATGTACAGGCGCGGTATGCGGCCATGGTGGCGCTCACCGATCATTGGCTCGGCACGCTGCTCGACAAAATGGACGAGTTGGGGCTCTGGGACAACACGATAGTCATTTTTACGAGCGATCACGGAACGTACAACGGCGACCATGGCCGGATCGGCAAGCTGCAGACGCATCAGCACGATGCGTGCGGCCACATTCCGTTTATTATCGCGCATCCGCATCACGGCCGCGGGGAACGGCGCAGCCAGCTCGTCCAGCTTGTGGACATTTATCCTACGGTGCTGAGCGCCGTCGGCCGCCCTTGTCCGCCGGACCGTCACGGCGTCGACCTGCTTCCCGTGCTGCGGAACGCGCAGGCGCCTACCCGGGACTATGCAATTCTGGGCATGTTCGGCAAAAGCGTATCGATCACGGACGGGGAATGGACTCTTCATCAGTCGCCGGTCGCATCGAACCAGCCGCTGTATTGGTACGGTCACAGCACGGCCAAATTCATTCCTTACGGTCTGGGTCCGTTCGAAAACGGACGTCGGGCAGTCGACTGCCCTTCTTGGCCGATGCCGACATGGCTGAGCGATAAGCGGCACGATCCGAGCGAACGGATCAATCTGCTTCAGACGCGGCCGGACAAGCTCGCCGACATGCAGCGGGCTTTGGCGGCCAAGCTGGCAGAGCTGAAGGCTCCGGCCGAGCAGCTCGAACGGCTGGGCATATCCGGTCAATCCGGTTGAGATCGAGGTGTGCAAGATGGATGATGCGGATCAAAGCCGTCGTTCCTGCTGCTGTGCCGCAACAAGAGGCTCCGAAGTTTCCGCTGTGACGCCGATCGAAGAGGTTGTTCGTGCAGCACCGCCGCGGAACGATCCCAAAAGCGGAATGATCTATTTGCCGGGAGGAACGTTTCTGATGGGAACCGATGATAAGGAAGGCTTTCCTGCGGATGGGGAAGGACCTGTACGCAACGTTACGGTAAGCCCCTTTTATATCGATCCTTGCACGGTGACGAATGCGGAGTTTGAAGCGTTCGTCGCCGATACCGGCTACCGGACGGAAGCCGAACGGTTCGGCTGGTCTTACGTTTTTCATTTGTTTGTTTCGGCGGCAACCTCCAAAAAGGTAAGCCGGATCGTACGACATACCCCATGGTGGTGGGTAGTGGAAGGCGCCTGTTGGAAGCGCCCCGAAGGCCCGGATTCCTCGATCGAGGATCGGATGGACCATCCGGTCGTTCATGTTTCGTGGAACGATGCGACAGCTTATTGCCAGTGGTCGGGCAAACGCCTGCCTGCTGAAGCGGAATGGGAGTATGCGGCCCGGGGCGGACTTGTCCAGAAGAGGTATCCTTGGGGGGATATCCTGAAACCGGACGGACGGCACATGTGCAACATTTGGCAAGGCAAATTTCCGGATAAAAACAATGCGGGCGACGGTTATGCCGGAACGGCGCCAGCCCGTTCGTTCGAGCCGAACGGATACGGCCTCTACAATGTTTCCGGAAACGTCTGGGAATGGTGCTCGGACAGGTTTAGCCCGCGGAGCGCTTCCGCCGGAGAAGCGCGTGTCATGCGCGGCGGATCGTATCTGTGTCACAAATCGTACTGCAACCGGTACCGGGTAGCGGCAAGAACCGCCAACACGCCGGACAGCTCCACCGGCAATATGGGCTTTCGCTGCGCGGCGGATGCTTAGGAGCTTCTTTCTTGAGCGGCATTGTACGGAAAAAAAGGATATCTGAGGATGCTCCACGAATACATTACTTCGTTATTCTACGCTAATCAATGCCGACAAGGAGTGGAGTTTAGACGATGATCGACCGCCGCCATGATGTGAGGCCCGAAGTAAGCGCTTACCTAGAACGTATCGGATACGACGGTCCACTGGACGGAAGCGCGGCCGTGCTGGCCGAATTGCAGGAATGCCATATTCATTCGGTACCTTACGAAAACCTGGATATTGTGCGTCGCATTCCGCTGTCATTGGAAGTCGAGGATCTGATCGACAAAATTGTCGTTCGTGGCCGCGGCGGATACTGCTTCGAACTTAACGCGCTCTTCGGCTGGCTGCTGCGGGAGCTGGGATACCCGGTCACGGATTTCGTAGCCCGCTTCTGGCGCGACGAGCCGGCACCGCCCCCCAAGCGCCGCCATCAGGTGCTGAAGGTGGAGGCGGGAGGTGCGACGTATCTGTGCGATGTGGGAGTAGGCGGGATTGTTCCACGCCGGCCTGTCCAACTGATTGAAGGACTAGAGCATCAGCAGGGAGACGAATGTTACCGGATGGAGCGCGACCCCTATTACGGTTGGGTGCTCAGCGAGCTGAAGCACGGGCAATGGTGCTGGCTGTATTCCTTTACCGAAGAGCCACAGCTGCCTAAGGACTTCATCATGGCGAGCCATTGGTGCGAAACCGCACCCGACTCGGTCTTCATCAATCATGCCAGGGCGGCGATTCGTACCCGGGACGGGCGCAAGACGTTGGCCGGGGAGGAGTTTCGGATTTTCACCGCCGACAGCGTCGAAACCTTTACCCCGCAGACCAAAGAAGAGTACGCCGAAGCGCTGCGCAGTCATTTTGGCATTATTTTGGAATGAAGGAGGAGGACGCATGAGCCTTCGACAAAAAATCCAAAGATGGTTCAAATACTTCGTGATTATGACGAAAATATAGTTAATGCAGCATATTATCAATGAAGTTAATAATTAATGGGATAAAAAAGAACTGCCGCACCGCTAAGAAACGGGGCTGGCAGTTCTTTGCTTTAAGTCGGCTTGACATGCGCTCAAAATTTTGTCGCTTAGCTCCGGATCGTTGACGGAACGGGCCAGCAGGATGGAGCCGACCATGGTGGCGGTCAGCGCGATGCTTTGGTCCTCGTCTTGACCGGCAAGTCCCGAGACGAAGGAGAGAAAGCAGGAGACCTCTTCGGTAAACACTTCTCGTATGTCCTCGGAAGAGCGGGCGATTTCGCCCGCTAGGGCAGGCATGATACAGCCTTGCTCCGACGAGTCGCGGTGGGCCGCGCTCAAGTAAGATTCGATCACGGCGTTTAGCTTCTCCCCGTCTGACGCCTGTTCCGCGACGGAGCCGAGCCGGGTGACGGTGCCTTCCATCGCGCTTTTGCACGCTTCGGCGACCAACTGCTCCTTGTTTTCGAAATGGGCGTAGAAGCCGCCGTGCGTCAGTCCGGCTCCGCTCATAATTTGCGGTACGCTGACCGCCTTGATCCCGTTCGCCCGGAATGCTTGCGAGGCGCTTTGCAAAATTTTATGACGGATGTTCATTTTATGTTTTTTGGTATAAGGCATTATTTCTCACCACGCCTAACGATAATTGATGTGTATTCTCCATGATGTCACGAAGGAAAGCATTTGCGGAACGCAGTAAGCAGCTTGAGCGGGCCTTTCGTCCGGATTTTGCGAAGCAGCATGGCGGGAAGCGGATGCTCCATCTTCCCAAGGACGCGAATCCAGGTTCCGCTGTCTGCGTTCAGCTCAAAATCCGCTTCGCCGGTATGCCCCTCCGTTACGGTGATCGTCTGCTGCTTGATCACGACCGTTGCTTTCGCTTCTTCCTGACCGGTAAAGGTAAAATGATACGTTGCGTCCAAGTCCTTGGCCTGATGGCGCTGAAAGAACAGCGGAAGCATCTTCAAAAAAGATCGGACGGACTTCGAGCGCAGCCCGTTGCTTACCCGTTTCACCTGCTTGTGCGGAAAGCGGCGGACGACATGCTGCTCGGCATCGGAGCCGGGAACGACGTAGATCGTTTCCTTTTTGTTCTGCAGCGGCTTGACGATGTCCTCCAGGAATTGCTTGCGGTTGTTCCAGAACGCGCCGATGACGTCCTCTCCTGCGGGACAGACGGCCATGCAGTAAGCAGCCTTGTAATTGGCGCCGAACGATAAGCTCTGCCACATGGAGGCCGTTTCTCCGTCTTCGACTTTGGCGCGGTACGCTTTGGCGTTTTTACTATCCGCAATCGTCTCGATCCAGTTGGTGAACCCGCCTGAAAATTCCCGGTAGTTGTGCGTGTAGCAGGCCGAAAAATTAAAGTGCCCGTCCGGTTCGATGGCGCCGACGGGGCAGGCGGCGACGCAGAGCTTGCATTCCAGACACGGATTGTAGTCGATGGGCCTGGACTCCTCCGAAATGCGGGCGTCGGTCACGATGGTCCCGAGCAAAATGAAGTTGCCGAATTTCGGATGAATGACATTGCGGTGAATGCCCATTTGACCGAGCCCGGCCGCCACGGCGATCGGCTTGTGCGAAATGACCCATTGCTTGCCGTCCCTGGCCACCTCCATGGGGAAGCCCATCGGAGGATTCACCGATTTGATGCCCATCGCCTCCAGACGGGCTACAATCTCATGCCCGACATGCGTGATGCGGTCGTGCACATGATAAAACTCCGCGTTGGCGACGGAGCGGGCCGCTGCCCGGACCGGCTCGCGGTTCATTCGGCACACGAAGCTGATCAGCAGACCGGCATCCGGCAGCAGCTCGCGTATTTCGTGCCGCTGTCCGTCCAGCTCGAATCGTTCGACCGCAACGAAGCCGACGTCGTCCGCTCCCGCTTCCAGACAAAGATTGCGCAGCCAGGCGGCATCGAGGGCCGTTCCCCGGGACGTGCCGGAAGGGGGCTGATTGGCAAGATGCTGTCGGACGGTAGGGTGGTCTTCAAGCTTTCTTCTCATGATCATTATAGCTCCTTTCGTTCCAAAAACGAAAATGAAGAAACCGGATCGACGACCTAAATATGATGATCATCATAAATATTATAATCATCATATTTAAAACGGTCAATAAATATCCACATTTGCGGAACCCGCACCAGGAGGCAGGTGGGGCCGAATGCGCCCCAAAAATCACCCGCAGACCACTGTTCAAGCCGTGAGCATTAGTCTTGACAAACACAATATCTTGATATAGATTTGAAACTATCATCTACATATCGTGATTGGACAGGTGCCTTTCCGCGAAAGACACGGACAGGCTTAATAGGGAAGTCCGGTGCAAAGCCGGCGCGGTCCCGCCACTGTAAGGAAGAGTGTCCCTCCGAGTTCGCCCACTGGTCTTGCTGCATGGATGGCCGGGAAGGGGGAGGGAGCGATGACTCCGAGCCAGGAGACCTGCCTGTTCACTCGACACCCGCCCTACGGAGATAGGAACGTGTCCGGCATCGTGCTTAGACAGCATGTTTATTTACATGCTGTTTTTGAGACGCATTCGGTCCGTTCTGCGGGCCGGCGGCGTCTTTTTTTGCCGGGCCTGAGGCGTTGGCGGGAGAGAAAAAAGGAGACGAGAACCCATGCTGATTGCGTACGATTCCAGAACGGGGAATGTGCGGAGATTTATCGGTAAGCTGAATATGCCATCGGTTCAAATCGAGGAGAACATGCAGATGGACGAGCCTTTCGTCCTTGTTACGTATACGACCGGTTTCGGTCAGGTTCCGGAGAAAACGGCCGCCTTTCTTGAGCGCAATCACAGCCGGCTGCTTGGGGTCGCCTCCAGCGGCAACCGCAATTGGGGCGATGGCTTTGCCAAGAGCGCCGATCGGATTTCATTCATGTACGGCGTGCCGGTTTTGGGCAAATTCGAGCTTGCAGGGACGAAGCGCGATGTAGAAACGTTTAGAAGCGAGGTGGGCACCGTTGCGGCATATTGAATTGAACAACCAACTGATGCGGCGGGAAGCGGACGGATTTTTTCAACTGGAGAAGGACCGGGAGGCGGTCCGAGCGTTTATGGAAGAGGTGGAACGCAGCAGCATCCGTTTCGCCGATACGGCTGAAAAGGTCCGTTATATGATCGACAACGACTTCTACGAGAACGTGTACGACCGCTATTCGCCGGAAGAGGTCGAGGACATCTACCGGATTGCGCACAGCTACGGCTTCCAGTTCCAGTCGTACATGGCGGCGTCGAAATTTTATACCGATTATGCGATGAAAAGCAATGACCGTTCGCTCTACCTGGAGCATTATCCCGACCGCGTGGCGATCGTGGCGCTGTATCTCGGACGAGGCGATGCGAACACGGCCCGGGCCTTGGCGGCTTCGATGATGGAGCAGCGGCTGCAGCCGGCGACTCCGACGTTCCTCAACGCCGGAAAAAGCCGTCGCGGCGAGATGGTATCGTGCTTTTTGCTGGAGATGGACGACTCGCTCAATTCGATCAACTACGTGCTTGCGACGTGCATGCAGCTGTCCAAAATCGGCGGCGGCGTCGCGGTGAATCTGTCCAAGCTGCGCGGACGCGGAGAGCCGATCAAAGGCGTGGAAGGCGCCGCCAAAGGCATCATGCCGGTGCTGAAGCTGATGGAGGACGCGTTCTCGTATGCCGATCAGATGGGACAGCGCAAAGGCTCCGGTGCAGCCTATTACAACATTTTCGGCTGGGACGTTATGGAGTTTCTGGACAGCAAAAAAATTAACGCGGACGAGAAAAGCCGGCTGAAGACGCTCTCGATCGGCCTGATCGTTCCGAACCGGTTTTACCGACTGGCCGAGGAGAACGAGCCGCTTCACGTGTTTGCGCCATATTCCGTCTGGAAGGCCTACGGGACGCATCTCGACGACATGGATATGGACGAGATGTACGACCAGCTGATGGCCGACGACCGGGTGCGCAAGAAAGCCGTCATGAGCGCGCGCGACATGCTCGTGAAGATTGCGACGGTGCAGCTCGAATCCGGGTACCCATACATGATGAACAAAAGCAACGCCAACCGGGCGCATGCGCTTAAAAATATCGGTTCGATTAAAATGTCCAATCTGTGCACGGAAATTTTCCAGCTTCAGGAAACGTCGGAGATCGCCGATTACGGGCAGCCGGACATCATCCGGCGCGATATCAGCTGCAATCTGGCTTCGCTTAACATCGTCAATGTGATGGAACAGGGCAAAATACGTGAATCGGTCCACGAAGGGATCATGGCGTTAACGGCGGTCAGCGATATGACCCATGTCGCCAATGCGCCGGGCGTGGCGAAAGCGAACCGCGAGATGCATTCGGTCGGGCTCGGCGCGATGAACTTGCACGGCTTCCTGGCGAAGAACAAGATCGCGTACGAAAGCGAAGAAGCCAAAGATTTCGTTCGCACCTTCTTCATGATGATGAATTTCTACTCGCTGGAAGCCAGTATGGAGACGGCGAAGAAGACGGGGGTTACGTTCGCAGGCTTCGAGCGGTCGGATTACGCCGACGGCAGTTATTTCGCTCGTTACATTAGTACGGATTACCGCCCGGGTACGGAGAAGGTTAAGGAACTGTTCGGGCAAATGGCGATTCCTTCTCCCGAAGATTGGCGGGCGCTGCAGGAGGCCGTTCGCACGCACGGGCTGTATCATGCCTATCGGCTGGCGATTGCCCCAACGCAAAGCATCTCGTATATCCAAAATGCGACCTCCAGCATCATGCCAATCGTGGAGCCGATCGAGACGCGGACGTACGCGAACTCGACGACGTATTACCCGATGCCGTATATGAACCGGGACAACTTCTTCTACTATAAGTCCGCCTACCAGATGGACCAGTTCAAGGTGTTGGATCTGATCGCGGAGATTCAGACACACGTCGACCAAGGCATCTCGACCGTACTGCACGTCAACAGCGACGTGACGACGAGACAGCTGGCACGGTATTACATTTATGCGGCCCGCAAAGGCTTGAAGTCGCTGTACTATACCCGGACGAACCGGTTGACGATGGAAGAATGCATAAGCTGCTCCGTGTAACGACGACAGCATTCGAGCAAGCAAGAGAGAGGAGCCAATGGTATGAGCGTGTTGAAGGCGGTCAACTGGAACCGTCCGGATGATGATTTTACGATAACCTTCTGGAACCAGAACATCATGCAGTTCTGGACCGACGACGAAATTCCGCTGTCCGACGACAAAATGAGCTGGCTGACGCTCAATGACGACGAACGCGATTTATATATGAAGGTGCTTGGCGGATTGACGCTGCTCGATACGGTCCAGGGCGGCGTCGGGATGCCGAAACTGCTGGAGCACGTCGAAGGGCTGCAGCGCAAGGCGGTGCTCGGGTTTATGGGCATGATGGAGCAAATTCACGCCAAATCGTACAGCAGCATCTTTACGACGCTGGCGACAACCGAAGAGATCGACGGCGTGTTCCGCTGGGTGGAGCAAAATGTGTTTTTGCAGACGAAAGCGGAGACGATCTCCCAATACTACAACCACATCCGGACGCCGAAGGAGCTGTACTTGGCGATGTGCGCGTCCGTCTTGCTGGAAAGCTACTTGTTCTACAGCGGCTTTTTCTATCCGCTCTATTTGGCCGGGCAGGGGAAAATGACGAGCAGCGGCGAAATCATCGATCTCATTCTGCGCGACGAGAGCATCCACGGACTGTATGTCGGTGTGCTCGCGCAGGAGGTGTTCGCCGGGCTGAGCGAGGAGGACCAGGAGGACGCCAGCGAGACGCTGCTTGGACTGCTGCGGTATTTGCACGGCAACGAGGAACGGTATACGGAGCAGCTTTACGCCTCCGTCGGCCTAGTCGACGAGGTGAAGGCGTTTCTGCGCTACAACGCGAACAAAGCGCTGATGAATTTGGGCCAGGACCCGCTGTTCGAGGAGGAAGAGATCAACCCGATCGTCTTGAACGGCATCAGCACCCGGACGAAGCAGCATGATTTCTTTTCCAAAAAAGGAAACGGCTATGTGCGCACGATTCACGTCGAGCCGCTGACCGACGACGATTTCCGGTTTGAATAAATGGCGGCTGCCCATAGTGCAGGCAGTCTACTTTAAATAGAGAAGCACGGTTTGCCATTCGGAGATTCGCTTCAAGCGGATAGGGTAGCGAACCGTGCTTTTGTGTCGTGCCCTAAGAAAAAATCCCTCTGGTGTTCGGCATGCTCCGCAGGACGGCGGACACCGGCTTCCGTTCGCTCTAGAATAGAGAACGAAACGGAGGGAGGAATTGTTAGATGCGTGCAAAATCCATTATTTTTACTTCGGTCCTGATCGGCTATGTCGGTCTGGGCATTCTCAATCCGCTCGTAGCTCCGCTGATCCGTGAGCTCGGGCTTTCGGAAACGGATGCCGGCTGGATTGTCGCGGCTTCCTCATTTATGGTGCTGCTCACTTCGGCGCTCTGGGGAAGCTTGAGCGATCGCATCGGACGCAAGCCGGTGCTGCTGATCGGCCTGACGGGCATGGCCGCCAGCTTCGGCATGTTCGTCGCGGTGACCGAGCAAGGACTGGACGGAAAGTTTCAGCCTGCCGTATTGTTTACGCTGCTGCTCATCTCGCGCCTGCTGCTGGGAGCCGCGTTTCCGGCCGTCCTGTCGTCCAGCCAGGCGTATATGGCGGATATTACGACGGAGAAGGACCGCGCCGCCGGCATGTCGTTGATCGGCGCCGCCAACGGGCTCGGGCTTGTTGTCGGTCCCGCAGTCGGCGCGCTGCTGACCGCTCTGAGTCTGCTCGCCCCGATCTATCTCGCGGTGGTTCTGCCTCTGCTTGTCATGCTCTGGGTCGCCTTCGGCATGGCGAATTCCAAGCCGCAAGTACACGGCCAGCAGAAAAAAACGCTGCGCAAAGGAATACTTCCTTACCTTGCGGTCGCGATGATCGTCATGATGGCGTTGATCCAGACCCAGGTAACCGCCGGATTTTATTTTCAGGATAAGCTCGGCCTGTCGGCGACCGAAACGGCGCAAGCGGTCGGCGCAGCTCTGTTCTGCATCGGCTTCATGATGGCGCTGGTTCAGTTCACGGTCGTCCGCAAAAACCGGTTGACGCCCTTAAAATTGCTGAAGCTGGGAGTCCCAGTCTTCGCCGTCGCTCTTGTGCTGCTGGTAAGCTTCAGCCATATCGTCACGTTCTTTGCCGCTTTCGCCCTGATGGGGGTCGGAGTGGGGCTGGCGATCCCCGGCTTCACCTCGGGAGCTTCCTTGGCCGTAGCGAAGCATGAACAGGGCGCTGCCGCAGGCATGATCGCCGCATCCATCGGGATCGGATCGCTTCTCGGTCCGTTGGCCGGCACGTTCCTGTACCGGATCAGCCCGGAAACGCCGTTCTGGCTGTTGATCCTGCTGCTTGCG
The DNA here is from genome assembly GCF_000722545.1 of Paenibacillus tyrphae. GTDB lineage: Bacteria > Bacillota > Bacilli > Paenibacillales > NBRC-103111 > Paenibacillus_G > Paenibacillus_G tyrfis. Next base: position 391,729 of record NZ_JNVM01000002.1, on the reverse strand, counting down.
CTGCTTACGGGCTATGTATGGGGCAGCCGGAGAATCCGGGGGGAACAGCAGATCGTAGTTGACTAATCAATTGAGAATTATTATCATTTAAGAGGAGGGATGAACGACTACGGAGTGAGAGGATTCAGGTGCTAACGATGATGGCTGAGGATTTTCATCAAATATATAATGCATTTTTCGACGGTTTTCAATTGTCGCGCCGTTATGCCGACCGGACCGAACAGCTGCCCGTTCCGCGTCATGCCGGAGAAGGCGCGCTGCGCCGGTTCGTGCCGCGTCCGGATTTGGAGATCGTCATTTCGGATTATACGCTTTCGCGAAACCGGCAATTACAGGTGCGCACGGATTCGGCGATGGTCGAGCTTAGCTTTTGCCTGCAAGGGAAGCGGGAGCTGAACATTTCCGGCATGAGACATGAATTTCGCGCGAACCGCTGTACGCTGCAGTTGGTGGACCGGTTTCACGCGCAGTTTGACTTGGACGGGAACCAGCCGATGCTTGCGGTTGGTATCGGGATTCCAGTCGCGACGTTCGACCGTTTTATGGAAGATTTTGAAGGGAAGCGTGACGTCGATTTTGCCAAGCTGGTCAACCGCCGTTCGTTCCGCCTGTTCGAGCAGACGATCGAGCCCGCGGCTTCCGTCATCCTGCAGCAGATGCTGGACGCTTCCTACTCGAACGAGACGCGCAAAATTTATATGGAAAGCAAGGCGCTGGAGCTGCTTTCCCTGTCGTTTCATACGCTGCTGTGGGATCGCGAGCCCGATGATAAGCATATCCGGTCGAAGCTGAGCAAGAACGATCTGGAGAAAATACGTCAGGCGCAAGAGGTGCTGCTGCACCGCATGGATAGTCCGCCTTCGCTGCTGGAGCTGTCCCGAACGGTCGGTCTCAACGACTTTAAGCTGAAAATCGGATTCAAGGAAGTGTACGGGCACACGGTATTCGGCTATTTGCGGGAGAAGAGGCTGGAGAAAGCGCTGCTGCTGCTGAAAAAGGGGCAGGTCAACGTGAATCAGGCCGCCTGCGTCGTCGGCTATTCGAATCCGAGCCATTTTGCCGAAGTGTTCCGTGAGAAATATGGGTTCAATCCCGGCGAGCTTGTCCGCAAATAACGTGGCTTCCGCTTTTTGACCCGCCAGAGGAAATTCCTTTGGCGGTTTTTATTGCGCATAAAAATCCCGCCAACCGCCGAAAAAATCCGTGCAGGGGTGGATGAGCGGACACGGATACGGTAGCATACCATTTGTTGATAATGAGTATCGTTATCAATAAATCAAGAGCAAAAGCACCGCAAGGACCGGCGGCAAAAACAAAGGAGGGCCAAAAAAACATGCACAAACGAGCTTGGTTATCGCTTCTGCTTCTGATTGCGATGGCAGGGGTGATTGCCGGATGTACGGCAATCGACCCGGGAGCAGGCGCTTCAGGGGATCGGAAAAAATCCGAGGGGACGGCGGCGCAAGCTTCTTTTCCGCGGACGATCAAGCATATGAAAGGGGAAACGGTGATCAAGGAGCGGCCGGTAAAAATCGCGGCGCCTTATGTTTCTTTTGTCGACGACTTGGTCGTCTTGGATGAAATTCCCGTGGCCGCCCAAGGGATGACGATGATGAGCAGCTTCCCGAATTTGCAGAAAAAGCTCGATGGGAAGCCCGTGATTGATCTGGGCAAAGAAGTGAGCATGGAGAGGCTGCTCGCGTCGCAGCCGGATCTCATTATCGCCTCCGACGATATGGCCGATAAATACGACCAGCTGAGCCAAATTGCGCCGACGGTTATTTTTCCGTATACCGAAGATTGGAAAGGGACGCTGCAGCTGATTGCTGGGGCCATCGGGAAGGAAGAGAAGGCAGCGGCCTTCTTAGCCGACTTCGACCGTAAGGCGAAAGAATACAAAGCGAAGCTGGCGAGCCGCAGTGGGGAGACGGTCTTGTTCGCGATGTACGGCGGGAAAGAATTCATCACCTTCAACGAGCAGCGTGTCGCCGACTTTTACAAGGAGCTTGGACTGAAGCCGGTGCCCGGTAACGAAAAGGGCGGGTCCTTGTCCCTCGAAACGTTGGCAACGATGAACCCGGATCATATTTTTATCGTAAATAACTATGCTGCGCCGATTAAACAGGGCGTCAAGGAAATGCTGAAGGACAACGCGATCTGGAACGGAATGAAAGCTCCCAAAAGCAATCAAGTCTACTATATCGAGGATACGTCCATCCTTGGACCGATGCCGCTTGGCAAATTGATCGCGATCGAAGAAGTGATGAAGGCGATGGGGAATCGGTAAGGGGCCACAGTTGTGGCTCTTTAGCTTGTCGAGAAAGTGGTCAAATGGGGATAATAGAGGTTACGAGGGGGTGGGGTATCCACTTCCGACCACTGCTCCACCCCGCAAAGTGAAGTTGAATCGGGGAAGCTTAGTCCGATTACTGTGCGGGGACCCCGGGTCCTCGGGAAATTTGATTGGAAGCCGCTTAGTAGCGGACATTTCCCGAAGACAAAGGCGGCCGCTATCGCTTCTCCAGTGGATACCCCACCTCCGTTATTTTTGTAAAAGCCCACCTTCTCAACACTCTGGGGTCACAACTGTGGCTCCTTTTTTGGTTTATAAATAAAGCAACCGCTTGACAGGGGAACCGACGACTAGTAGAATGACTTTAAATCGTAAACATTACTATTAATCGGAGTGGTGAGATGAAGGAGAAATATATGTTCTTGCTTGCCTTGAAGCTGCTCGAATACGAAATCCGCGAATTGACCGAGTATTCCAAGACGTGCCGAGAATGCTTCGAGCAGCTTCAGACGAAGCTGGACGAGCTTTGCCGGTTTATCGCCCGCGAAGAGAATGAAGCGCGGTGGAGCGAATGGGAGCATCAAGGCGAGATCAGGGAATATGCGGAGAAATTAAGGGAAAGCTCGGTCAAGGCGCTCTGCGATATGGAAAAATATCAGTCGGAGTGCTTGATGCACCGGCAAGATATTAGCGAGTATATTGACCTTCTGTCCCGCAGCGTCGCAAGCGAGCTGGAGCGTTTGCATATCGGCCCATCGTCGAAGGTGCTTTTCATCGGAGCGGGGGCGCTGCCCGTGTCGGCGCTTACGATCGCGAAGAGCATCGGAGCGGAAGTCATGGGCCTGGATATCGATCCGCATGCGGTCCATCTCGCGAAGCATGCGGCCAAGGCGTCCGGGCTAGCATCCAAGGTGCGGTTTTCGAATCAGAGCTCGCGAGAGCTGCGTTTTACGAAAGAGGCGACCCATATTATTGTCGCTTCCCTAGTCAAGAACAAGCAGGAGGTGCTTACCGAGCTGCAAGAAACGATACATAACCGGGCAAAAGTCATCGTCAGATACGGGAACGGGTTGAAATCGATTTTTAATTACCCGTTCGACACGGGCGCAGCAGAAGGATGGAAGCCGATCTACCGGAGCCGGAGCAATGCCATCTACGACTATGCGGTCTTGGAAAAATGCGAAAGGAAGCGGATGCCATGCTGAGCGGTTCCTATACGCCGACGCCGTTCGGGCATACGTTAATCGTCGGAGCGGGCCCGGCTGCCGTCCATACCGCAGTTCATCTTGCCCATGGCGGGTGGTGCGGTCTGCTGGGGCTGATGAACCGGCGGGGCCCGCATACGACACAGCTTGCACAGGAGCTGGAGCGCAGCCGGTTTACGCTTGTTTCCAGCGTACAGACCGCATCCTCCGATACATATCGCATACAAGCAAGCATCACGGACTGGTACGAAGGCTGCGACCGACCCGATGATCTATGGGACACCCTTTTCCTGTGCACGCCAAGCGATGCCTACAACGATGTCCTTCGCGCTCTGCAGCCGGACTCGTTAACCCGTCTTAAAACGATTGTCCTGCTCTCGCCGGGTATGGGCTCGAACCTGCTGGCACAAAGTCTGCTTGGCGCATCGAAGGAACGGATCGACGTGATCAGCCTATCGACGTATCATGCTGCGACGAAGTTCGAGCCCGGCAGCTTCACAGCCGCCCGGACCAAAGCTTACAAAAAACGAATCAGCATCGCCTCCGACAAGCCGGACAGTATGGCGGTCCGGGATGTGAAGCGTTTTGTTGAAAGCCTCGGCGTACAATGCGCCGTGGCGGGTCGCTCGATTGAGGCGGAAAGCCGAAGCGTCACGACGTATGTGCATCCACCGCTGTTCATGAACGATTTTGCGCTCGATGAAATTTTGGGAAGCGGGGTCTCGAAGAAGAGCATGTACAAGCTTTACCCGGAAGGACCGATTACACCGGATACGATCCGGACGATGGTGCGGCTGTGGAGAGAAATTTCCGAATGGCTTCGCTCGCTGGGGGCAGAGCCGGTGAACCTGCTCCGGTTTCTCAATGATGATAATTATCCGGTGCACGAAGCGACGCTAACTCGGGACGAGATCGACCGTTTCACGGAATGGGAGCCCGTGAAGCAGGAATACCTGCTCTACGTCCGGTACGCGTCCATCCTGATCGATCCGTTTTCCGTTCCGGACGAGAACGGCCGTTATTTTGACTTCTCCGCCGTTCCTTATAAGCAAGCTTATCAAGACGGGAACGGGAAGTGGATAATTCCGAGAATTCCGCTGGAGGACTACAAGAAGTTGAAGCTGATCCGCGGGCTGGCGCAAAAAGCGAACATCGCCATGCCGCAAGCTTCGGCTTTGATCGAAAGCTTTGAGAAGAGATTAGGCGCGTTCATCCGGGACAAAGGCGCGGACCGGGTACACCCGGAGTTGCTCCGGGATACGACCTCCGGGGACGTGGAAGCGGTATGGCGCGAGATGAGGAGAGGCCTATGAAAAACGGTGTTCTGCTGGCGATTTTCTCATCTCTCGTATTCAGCGTCATGAACGCTCTTGTGAAGGCGGCTAGCGTATCGATCCCTTCCGCGGAGGTTGCGTTTTTCCGCAGCATCATCGGGACAGCGATCATTTATGGGATGATGCGGCACAGCAAGGTACCGTTTTCCCGGGAAGGCATTCCGCTGCTGGTGACGCGGGGCGTACTCGGTGCACTTTATTTGCTCGCGTATTTTTATACGATTTCGAAAATTCCGCTGACGGATGCGAGCATTCTGGCGCATTTGTCTCCCTTTTTCGTGATGGCGCTTGCCGTGTTGGTTCTGAAAGAAAAATTATCCCGGAGAGCGTTAACCGTCCTTCCGGTCGCGATTCTCGGCGCGATGCTATTGATCAAGCCGTTTCAGTTCTCGTCGTATTCCGCGGACGCGCTCATCGGCCTACTTAGCGCCTTCTTTGCGGCGGGGGCCGCCGTCAGCATTCGGATGCTCAGCCAAAAGCATCATACGTACGAAATCGTTTTTTATTTTTTGGCGACGGCTACGCTGGTGTCGATGCCGCTGATGTGGAACGATTTTGTCGTGCCTTCTACGCTCGATTGGCTGTACCTGATCAGCATCGGAGTCGTTTCTTTGCTCGGACAACTGTTTTTGACGAAAGCTTTTACGCACGAAAATGCCGCCGTTGTTGAAGTCACCCGCTATATCGGCATCGTGTTTAACGCCATGTGGGGGTTTTTGTTCTGGATGGAGGTGCCGGACCTGCTCACGGCTGCAGGCGGCGTTCTGATCGTTACGGCCTGCATCGCGCTGTCAAGGCAGAAACGGCCGCAATCCAAAGCATATTGACGTAGGACGGGACATATGGTAATTATTAATAGTAAATATTACTATAGTAATTATTACAAATAATTAGTCGAGAGGATGTTTAGAGTTCATGCAGTCACCGGTTTGGAGCTTGATCCGTACGAAGCCATATTTTTACATAGTGCTGCTCTGCTTGCTTATGACCGTGGCGGCTTGCAGTTCGGGAGGGAACGGCCCGGACGGCGGGGCAGGGGCAAACGGAACGAAGGCTGCCGACGGTTCGGAGAAGGCGGGCGCGGCAGGCGAGGCCAAGAAGCTGACGCTTCTCTATAATTTCAAGAGCGGCAGCCTCGATCCGCATAACGGAGCGGTGCCGCTGCGGATGGGCGTCACGGAAACGCTCGTGCGCATGGACGAGAAGCTGGAGGTGAAGCCGTGGCTTGCGACGAAGTGGACGGCGAAGGACGAGCGGACCTGGGTGTTTACGATCGAGGACGGCGTCACGTTCCAGGACGGGACGAAGCTGGATGCGGCGGCGGTCAAAGCGTCGTTCGAGCGCGGCATTGCCGCCAGCAAGTCGCTGGCCTCCGCACTGAAGATCGCTTCGATGGAAGCGAGCGGCCAGGAGCTGACGGTCGTGACGACCGAGCCTTCGCCGTCGTTCCCGTCCGAATTGGTCAATCCGTCTGCAGCCGTCGTTAGCGTGGAAGCGGAGAAGAAGATGGGCAAGGATGCGTTCAACCTTGCCCCCGTAGGAACGGGGCCGTTTCAAGTGAAGCAGTTTAAGCCGAATATCGAGATTGCGCTGGAGCGGTACGACGGCTATTGGGACGGCAAGGCCAAGCTAAACGAGGTGACCGTGAAATTCAACGAGGACGCCAACGTCAGGGTGCTTGCGCTCCAGTCCGGAGAAGCGGATATCGCATACCATATTCCGGCGGAATCTGTCGTCTCGCTCGAAAAGGACAGCCGGCTTCGGGTGGAGTCTGTAGCGGGTCTGCGCGTTCACTTCCTGCTGTATAACCAGAAGAAACCGCTGATGCAGGATCTGAAAGTAAGAAAAGCGCTCGATCTGCTGCTTAACCGCGAAAGCGTGGCGAAGGACGTCATGCTCGGACATGCCGTCCCGGCCAACGGGCCGTTCAATTCGAGCCTGCCCTTCGGAAGCAAGGACCCGGTACAAAAGCCGGACCCGGCCGGGGCCAAAAAGCTGCTGGAGGAAGCGGGCTTCAAGGCAGGAGCGGACGGGAAGCTGGCGAAGGACGGGCAGCCACTTACGCTGGAGCTTATCACGTATAAAGGCCGTCCGGAACTGCCGCTGATCGCCCAATTGCTTCAATCGGACGCGGCGGCGGCCGGCGTGACAATGAATATCAAAACGGTCGAGAACGTGGATACGTATTTGCGCGAGAACAAGGATTGGGACTTGGCGACGTACAGCAATTCAACGGCTCCCCGCGGGGATGGGGGCTTCTTCTTGAATTCCGCCTTCATGCCTGGCGGGGCGCTTAATGCGGCAGGTCTAGACTCTCCCGACCTGACGGAGGTTATCGGCCGGTTGAATGCCGAAGGCGACATCGGGAAGCGGGTTCAGCTCACGCAGGAGGCGGTGAACGTCATTAAGCGGGAGCTTCCGCAGTCCTATGCCGTTTACCCCAATATTGTCGTGGGCGTCAACAAGCGGGTGTCCAATTGGAAGCCAGGGGCTGAGGAGTACTATATCGTGACGAATCAAATGGATGTGAAGTAAAAATGCTCCTATGGAAGCTGGTCAGGACGCGCTTGCTGCAATTGATATTCGTGCTGCTCCTGTTGTCCTTCGTGACGTTTGCCTTGATGAAGCTGGCACCGGGCGATCCGGTGCTGTCCATTCTGAACTCGGACGAACTGTCCGTGACGAAAGCCGACGAAGCCCGGCTGCGCGAGGAGCTCGGTTTCGACCGGCCGCTCTACGAGCAGTACGGCCGGTGGATGCTGAATCTGCTGCGGCTCGATCTCGGCCATTCCTATATCAAAGGAAACCCGGTGCTCGACGAGATCGTGCAGCGGCTGCCGACGACCGTTCAATTGACCGCGGGCGGTCTCGCCGTCATGGTGCTGATCGCCGCGCCGCTTGGCTTGCTTGCAGCCCGGTATCCTGGCCGCTGGCCGGACCAAGCCGGGCGGATTCTTGCGCTCATCGGCGCTTCCGTCCCCAGCTTCTGGATGGGGCTGCTGCTGATTTACGCCTTTGCGTTCAAGCTGCAATGGCTGCCGTCGATGGGCAAGGGAGGCTTCGCGTATCAGATTTTGCCTTCGATCACGCTTGGCTTTTCCATGGCCGCGGTGTATGCTCGGCTGCTTCGCGCGGGGCTGCTCGAAAGCTTGTCGCAGGAGTACATCCGGGCAGCGCGGGCGAGAGGGATCGCGGAGTGGAGGATTATGGGCAACCATGCGATGCGCGCAGCGCTTATGCCGGTCGTCACCGTATTCGGCATGAGCATCGGCAACCTGCTGACCGGGTCGGTCGTCATTGAGATGCTGTTCTCGTGGCCCGGGCTCGGAAGCATGGCGGTCGAGGCTATTTTTCAACGCGATTATCCGGTCATTCAAGGGTACGTTCTGCTGACGGGGGCTTTTGTCGTTCTGGTGAATCTGCTGGTCGATCTGACCTACACCTTTCTTGACCCCCGAATCCGCTACGGAAAGGCAGGGCTGACATGAACACGGCACCTACAACCTTGGCTTCCCACCGTTTTACGGCCCGGAGAAGCGCATGGCAGCGTATGCTGCGCGATCCGATGACCGCCGTGGGCATCGGACTGCTGGGCGTACTTCTTTTGATTATTTTATTGGGCCCCTATATCGTGCCGAACGATCCGCTTACCGTGAAGATGGCGGAGCGGCTGAAGCCGGCCAGCCTGCAGTATCCGCTGGGGACGGACCATTTGGGGCGCTGCATTTTTTCGAGGCTCGTCGCCGGGGCCCGGACAACCCTTGGCTTTACGGGGCTCGTTGTCCTGACGGTGGCGCTGATCGGGTTACCGCTGGGGCTGTGGTCCGGGTATGTCGGAGGACGTGTCGACGCGCTGCTGATGCGGCTGGTGGACGGGATGGGTGCTTTGCCCGAGTTTATTTTGGCGATTGCCCTGACCGGCTTTCTAGGCCCAAGCTTGAGCAATCTGATGCTGTCCGTCGTGCTGGTCAAATGGACGGGTTACGCCCGCGTTGTCCGCAGCATCGTCCTGTCCGAACGGGAGAAAGAGTATGTGCTTGCGGCGCGTGTCGGGGGAAGCGGCATATGGAAGGTGATCGGTCTGCATTTGCTGCCGCACGTGGTTTCCCCGGTTCTCGTGCTGGCTGCGCTGGATGTCGGCAAAATCATTTTGACCGTTTCTTCGTTGTCCTATCTGGGGCTTGGCGCGCAGCCTCCCGCACCCGAGTGGGGGGCGATGCTGAACGACGGGCGGACATATTTCCAAACGGCGCCGGAGCTGATGATCTACCCGGGCATGGCGATTTTGCTGGTGGTCGTTGCGTGCAACTTGATCGGCGAAGGGCTTCGGGATCTGCTGGATATTCGGAGCCAATAAGAAGCGAAAGGGGAGAGGAAAGCATGAAGGGATGGGCTGCGAACGATGTGCGGGAGCGTACCCTTATTGCACAGAATGAATGGGCGGACGGCGCCGGAAAGCCTTCAGAGCCGGTGCTGGAGCTGGAGCGCTTGACCGTCCATGCCGTGCGGGGAAAAGCGAGGCAGCCGCTGGTTCGCGATCTGAGTCTCGCCATCCGGCCGGGGGAGATGCTGGCCCTGGTCGGGGAAAGCGGCAGCGGCAAGAGCGTAACGGCGGACGCCGTGCTGGGGCTTCTGCCGAGCTCTCTTCGTATCGGTGAGGGTGGAATCCGGTTTCGGGGCGAAGAGATTTCGGCGTGGCCGGACAAGCGAAAGCGGCAGCTTCGCGGCAAAGAAATGGCTCTCGTATTCCAGGATTACCAAGGGAGCTTCACGCCGTTCATGAAGGTGGGCAAGCAGCTTATTGAGGCGGTGCGAAGCCACGTTCGGATAACTTACGACGAAGCGAAGGAGCTTGTGCTGCATTGGCTGAATGAGGTTGATCTGCCTGCGGAGCGCGTCTTCGGCAGCTATCCATTCCAGCTCAGCGGCGGACAACGCCAGCGTGCGGCGCTTGCGGCGGCGATGCTGCTGCAGCCAAAGCTGCTGATTGCCGACGAGCCGACGACGGCACTGGACGTGCTGACCGGGGAGCGGGTGCTCGATCTGATGACGAAGCTGCGGCGGCAGACGGGCTGCGCGATTCTGTTCATCTCGCACGATCTGAGGCTTGTGCTGAAGCGGGCCGATATCGTTGCCGTCATGCAGGGAGGGCGTATCGTCGAGTGTGGGCGGGCCGACACGATACGCTACCGGGCGGTGCATCCTTACACGCGGCTGCTGCTTGAGTCGCGTCCGCTTCTGCTGCGAAATCCCGGCACCGGCCGGTCCGCAGAGCCGGATAAGCCATTGCAGCTCGTACCTTGAAGGAACAGGAGTGGATCGGGTGAATCGTCTGTTGGACGTTCGTCAGCTTAGCAAAACGTTTGTTCAAAACGGGAGCGCGGTAACGGCCGTGCAGGACATTTCGTTCGACATCGGGGAGGGCGAATGCCTCGGTCTGGTTGGAGAAAGCGGCAGTGGCAAAAGCACGCTGGCCCGTATTCTGCTTGCGCTGGAGCGGCCGGACCGCGGGGAGATTACCTTAGCCGGACGCTCCTTGCTCATTCTAAAGGGCAGCGCGCTGCGCGAAGTCCGTCAGCATATGCAGGTCGTCTTCCAGGACCCGACGGCGTCGCTCAATCAGCGTCTGCCCATTTGGCGGTCGGTCATCGAGCCGCTGGATAACTTTCCCCAAGTTACGCCGTCTTTTCTGACGGAGGCGCGACATTCCCGCCGAGCGGCAGCAGCCCGCCTGCTTGAGATGGTGGGCTTGTCCACGGATTTTCTGGACCGGTATCCGCACGAGATGAGCGGGGGACAGCGCCAGCGCGCAGCGATCGCCAGGGGAATCAGCCTCGGCCCGAAGCTGCTGATTTGCGACGAGCCGACTTCCAGCCTGGATGTGTCGGTGCAGGCGCAAATCTTGCGGCTGCTGAAAACGATGCAAAAGCAGCTCGGCATGGCCTGCTTGTTCATCTCCCACGACATCGCCGCCGTTCAGTCCGTGAGCGACCGCATCATCGTTATGAAGGGCGGCCGGATCGTGGACCGGTTCGCAAGCGGTCAGTTCATGGACGCAGATCGCGACGAATATACGAGGCGGCTGGTGGATGCGGTGAGCGAATAAAAAAAAGAACCCCGAGATTACGGGGTTCCGCAGTGTATTGAAAAAACCAAGAATTAGAAAATCTCAGACAAATAGAGGTGGGATATATCCCATAAGAGTTTACGTCCGCCTTTGAGACCCGTGAAAATACCGCTAATTTTAATCAAGTTCACGGGTTTCAAGAGCGGCTGGAGGGATATATCCCACCGGCGTATGCAGAGAGTTTTCTACACGAAGCGGGTTTCTCAACAAGCACAGAACCCCGAGATTACGGGGTTCCATGCGATTTAAGGACAAGCCGCTTCACGAAAGTAATATCCGGCTCGAACCATCGTTTGGCGTGGGTTTCGACCCATGGCTGCGACAGCAACCAGACGATGCCGAAACCGGCGATAATCGTCAGCCCTTGGCTCCAAGGGGTTTGCAGGTAGACGTAAATCCCTGCCGCAAGCAGCGATTTCAGAATGAAGGCATGGAGCAGAAAGACGTACCCCGTCCGTTTCCCCCAATCCGTGATCCGGCCGGCCGCCCAGGGCACCAAGCTCAAAAAAGCGATCGAAGCGGCAGCCTGCACCCCGTACATCCCCAAGCGATATATTCCGGCGTACCATTCCGGATGACCGGCCTCTGCGTAGGTGAAGCTGCCGTACAGCCAGCGCGGATCGATTCGTCCGCCCAGCCAGAAGAAGCAAATGACGGCTATGCCGAGAAGGACAACAGGCGTACGCAGCCGTTTGACTATAGTTTCCCAATGCTGCGGCAGGAAGTATCCCGCCAGGAAGAACGGAAAGTACACCAATGTCCGCGATACGCTGAGCCAAGCTCCGGGCCAAGGGAGGTAACCGACGGCGATGCCGAGCAGCAGCGAGACAATCAGTGGATGGCGCATATGAACGAATGCTCGCAGCAGCAGCCTCCAGCAAAAGTGGCTGAGCAGGAACCAGAGCAGCGAGTAGGGCATGAAGAACGAATGAATTACGCCTTTGGCTTGAAAGAAGATGATATCCGCCAAGCTGTACAGCGTCTGGAACAACACATATTGATACGCAATCGTGCAGAGCCCATCGATTCCGGACCGATCGAGACGGAAGCTTTTGGCAAAGTAGCCCATCGCCAGAGCGAACATCGGAATATGGAACGAGTAGATCGTCTCGTAAAGGGCGAACAACGGCGAGCTCCGATCGATCATCGGCTCGATGATGTTGGCTGTGACGACGCAAGCGATAAGTAAAAATTTCATATTAAGCGCATAAGTGTTAAGCGATGGTGCGGAAGCCTTTCCCACGGGAAGTCACCTCTATTGTATACTGTGCTGTCTGCCGGCTCTCTCGCCGCTTTGGAGCGGCTGCTGCCGGCTCCTCGTCTTGAGCATACCTCTTTCGATGCGCCGGAGCAGTGAGAAGGATCACGGGCGGTTGGTGATTAAAATCACAGACATTTCGCAGTCGCAGGAATTCAATTCGAGTGACGATGCCAAGCTTCACCAAATCTTCATCCGATCCTCATCTTCTCTTCATGAAAGAAGGTCAGGGCGATGCTACAATCAGATTATGAATTTAGACCTAATCTAAATATAAAATATGAGGAGGAATCATCCATGAATGAACAATTAACGGTATTGCTGAACAACCAAATCGCCAACTGGTCGGTCCTGTACGTCAAGCTGCATAATTACCACTGGTATGTCAAAGGCCCTCAATTTTTTACGCTGCATACGAAATTCGAGGAGCTGTATACGGAAGCGGCGCTGCATGTGGATGCGCTGGCCGAACGGCTGTTGGCATTGGGCGGCAAGCCGGTCGCGACGATGAGCGGAAGCCTCCGGCTCGCCTCGATTCGCGAGGCGGAAGGCGAGGAGACGGCGGAGCAGATGGTGGCGGCGCTGGTGAACGATTTTACTCTGATCATCGGGGAGCTTAAAACAGGAATGAAATACGCCGAGTCCATACAGGACGAAACGACGGGAGATCTGCTGTTGGCCGTTCATTCGAGTCTGGAAAAGCACGTCTGGATGCTGAATGCGTTTTTGGGCAACTAATTCTAGTGGTAGGATCAAATATCGCAGTACTGCGGCTCTGTCTGCCGGTGCGCGGCTTGGACAATCGGCTTGCTTCTATCGTATGATGAAGTCATACATATGGAAGAAGCTGTATTGGAGGAGATCAGAACGATGAAGCCGCGTTCCAAAAAGATAGGGTACTTGCTCGCCGGAACGGCTCTTGCCGCCGCTTGTGTGGTACTGGTCGCATACGGCGGCGAGCCGCCTGCATGGCTGCTTACGTCCGGGAAGGGCGCTGCGCCGGAGGCTGCCGAAAAACAAGCCCCGGTCCGCCGCGAAATTCTCGATTTTCATATGACCGATCTGGATAAAGGCTGGATTCGTTATACGGACGGCACAAGCGGCGTGACGGAGGACGGAGGCGCCCATTGGACGGAGCAAGCTTCGGGCCTTCCGGAGGCAGCAGCATCCGGTACGAACGGGCCAAGCGCTTCGACACCCGATGGCACAACACTCACAACGATTGCCTACCAAGCCAAGGATTACCCGGTGAAGCAGTCGCAATTTGTCACCGACCGGGTCGGCTGGGCTCTTCTCTCGGCCGGAACGGAGCTGGCCAATCCGCTGCTGGTAACGACGGACGGGGGACAAACCTGGCATGCCGAAGTGACGCCTGCGGTGAAGGATGCGCTGCAGGAAGAAAAGCAGCGTCAGCAGCGGATTAGCCGGGAGGCGGCTTTGTACGCTTCTCCCGAGCAAGCCAAGAAGGCGATGAATACCGCATGGACGCTCCTACCGGATACGGCGAGTCCCGGCGACATTGTGCTGGTGCGGCACGATCAGCCCGGCGAAGTCTCTTGGCAAGGGAAGACATACGAGCTGCGGCCGTTCGAGGCCGGGTATTTCACTTACCTTCCGGTGCCGATGAAGACCAAGCCAGGTTCGTATCCGATCGGCGATCAGACGCTGAAGATCAAGGATAAAAAGTTCGAGACCCAGCACCTTAAGGTATCGAAGCAGATGGAAAGCATGCGTCAGGATACGAAACGAATCGAAGCCGATCAGAAAAAAATCGACGCCGCACGGAGCAAGTCGGAGCCCGCGTTCCTGTTCTCCGACTCCTTTATTCAGCCGATCGAAGGAATATTGACGACGCCGTTCGGTCATACCCGCTATGTGAACGGCAAGTTTGCCAGCTCCCATACGGCCATTGACTTGGCGGCCAAAGAAGGCACCCCGATTAAAGCGGCGAATGATGGCATCGTAGCGCTGGCGGACAATTTCTATTTGACGGGCAATACGATCTATATCGATCATGGAATGAATCTGTTTTCTCAATACGCGCATTTGTCGAAGCTTCAGGTGAAAACGGGGGACCGGGTGAAACGGGGCGATATTATCGGGTTGGTGGGCTCGACCGGATTCTCGACGGGACCGCACCTGCATTTTACGTTCTGGGCGCACAACGTTCCGGTCAACCCGAATCTGTTCTTTAATGCGACTCCGTTTCAATGGCTGAAGCAGGAGCCCCAATCGCGTTAAGCAGGCAAGTCCGCTGCTTTCCGAAAAAGTCCGGTGAATAGCACCGTAGCTATGCGCCGGACTCGCAAAGCAGCTGTTCGTGGCCGAATTGCTTCCGCAATATGTCGGAGGCCGCGTCATTCTATCACTTTCTTATATACTATAGGTTATGAATTACATAGATTAACATATATTATTATTTATTCATCAACCATTGTAGAATAAACCTTATCAAAATAAAGACAAGTGGAAAGGGGGAGTCAGAGTGGAAACGACAGCTAAACATCAAACAGGAGAGAAAGTGATTCGTATCCTCGTTTTCACACTGGTTATCTCTGTCATGAGCGCAACGATGTTCAACATCGTGCTGCCGCAGATTGGGGCGGAGTTCCGGCTAACGCTTGCGCAAGTCAGCTGGGTCTCTTCGGTCTATATGCTGATTTACGCGATCGGCTCGGTCACCTACGGGAAGCTAGCCGATAAGTATAAGCTCAAAAATTTGCTAACGTTCGGGTTAATCTTCTTCGCGATAGGTTCCCTGATCGGGTTAGCTGCGCAAACGTATTGGATGGTGCTCCTCGGCCGGATTTTGCAGGCCGCCGGGGCTTCGGTCGTGCCTGCAACGGCCATGATCATCCCGATTCGCTACTTCCCGCCGGAGACGCGCGGCCGCGCGATGGGCATTGTGGCTGCCGGGCTGGCGCTCGGCGGAGCGCTCGGGCCGACAACCTCCGCTTTGATCGTCAGTGTCGTTCATTGGCGCTGGCTGTTCCTACTGCCGATCTTGGCGCTGCTTACGCTCCCGTTCTACCGCAAGTATCTTGACGACGAACCGGGCAAGGCCGGGAAAATCGATTGGCTGGGCGGAGGCCTGCTGGCTATAACGGTAGCGCTGGTGCTTCTGTCCGTGACGAACGAAGCTTGGCTTCTTGCAGGCTGCGCATTGCTTACGCTAGCATTGTTTATCGCACGTATTCGCTCCGCGGCGGAACCGTTCGTTCAACCCCGGCTGTTCCGCAATAAAAGCTACTCTTATGGGCTTGCGATCGCTTTTGTAGTGAACGGGGTCGGGTATTCGCTTGCCTTTTTGAGCCCGCAGCTTTTATCCCTCGTCAACGGTCTGGCTCCGGGATTGGTTGGCTTCAGCATGGTTCCGGCTGCCATCGCGTCGGCGCTTCTGGGCAGAACAGGCGGCAAGCTGGCGGACGATAAAGGCAATCCGTTTCTGTACTTCACGGCCTCGGCGCTGCTGATCGCGTGCTTTGTCCTGCTATCGACCTTTGCTGGAATTTCACCGATCGCCATTGCCATTTTCCTGATCTTAGGCAACGTTGGGCAGACGTTCATGGTCGTGGCTTTGTCGAATACGATTTCCCGGACGCTGCCTAAGGACCAGACCGGCGTGGGGATGGGGCTGCTTTCGCTGCTGAACTTTATCTCCGGCGCACTCGCCGCCGGTCTGTACAGCAAGTTGGTCGATCACGGCTCCGCGTTTCAATGGAATCCGGCGAACATATCGTTGAATCATAACGCATTCGTATTCAGCAATATTTATACGGTGCTCGCGATTCTGCATCTCGCGACGCTGGCCTTCTACTTTTTTCAGTTCGGCAAAGTCGTTCGGAAAAGCCGTGTCGTAGAAGGCTGAACGAACGGACTGCTATAGTACACGCAAGACCTTGTGGTGTTCAAGGCTGGCTTCGGAGCTCCGGCGAGACGAATTGAATATCGCGGACATCGGCGTCCGCGGCGGCGAAGTCGAGCAATCCGCGACCTTCCTCGGCCAAGGCTTCGCAGTCTTCCCCGGATAGCGGCTCGAAGGGCTCGATGACCAGCGTGACGGTACGGCGCCGGCGCACGATCTTCCATATCCCCCGGACAAAACCATCGACGAGGATGGTGGCCCGAACGATGCCGTTCTCGGTGCAAACAAGGGGGCGGTACTCGTCAGTCAGGATGCGCGTTCGATCGGCATAGGACAAGAGCATGTTATCGAACTCGCCCAAAAAGCGGGGCGGCGCCGGGGTATCCGGACCGGGGAGCGGTGCGCCCGGCATATCGAACAGCTCGCTGCCGTCCTCGCTCTTGTAAACGGATAGGCGCGGCCGGAGCCGGTCGATCGCTTCGCGCAGCCGGGTTAAACCCGACCACACCTGCATGTCTTTGACCGTGGCCGGTCCGAATGCCGCAAGGTACCGGAGAAGCGTCTCCTCCAGCGATGGAGCCGAGGCTAACGATTGCCCCAGCCAAGCTTCCGCAGAGGTGTGGGCGGCTTGACCGCCGTCGCCCCAGATGCCGCGCGGCGGAACTTGCACGAGCGGCACCAAGGCGCGTACGGCGTTGGCGAGCGCGGCGGGATCGCGGTCCGGCCACTGCTCGCGCAGCAGCTTGCCAAGCTCGCCGAGTGTCCGAGGCTGTTCCTCGACCAGTATCCGGCCGGCCGCCGCGACCGCTTCAAGATCCAGCCCCGTCAGACGTCGTCCGAAGCTGCCGCTGAGACCGCGTTCGTAGACGGATTGCATCAAGGGACGCAAAATCAGGCTATCGCGGGCGGTAACCAGATGAATGGTGGACCGCATCAGCGCGATGCGAACCGCGCGCCGGTCCAGAAGTAAGCGGGACAGATCGTCCTGACGGAACCCGCGCAGCCGCGTCCACAGCCCGAAATAGGGCGGGTTGGGCGCTTGAGCCTGCATGCCGACCAGATGCTCCAGCACGTCGGCAACCGGCATGTCCGCGCGTTGCAGCAGCAGCTGGCGCGCGAGCAGAGCGCGGTTCAAGGCGCGGGCTCCGAGCACGACGGGACGGGAGGTTCCCCTGAGGGGGCCGGTTGCGGCAATCGGCCGCGGTTGTGTTTGCATGAGACGAAGACCTCCTTTAACAGTGCCGGTATGGTTTAACTATTCCCTATGTCCTATGATACATCGGTAATCCTGACAGCATCATGTCCGTATTGAAATGGCTAACTAAACGAAAAACGCCCCCTCTGGACATCGTTCGAGCAGCTCGAACAACTCCAGGGAGGCGCCTAAAGACAAAGCGTCGTCGGACACCGATCCGATTTTCAAAACCGTCCCGACCTGAAAATCGACAGCAGCAGCCATAGAAACATCAGCGAGGCAACGGAGAAGCCGATTTCAATGACGGGAAAATTCCACAGGAAGGTCGATTGTCTGCCAAGCGACGAACCGATAATAAGACCGACCATAATAATGCTGAAAGCGAGCAGGACGATGCTGAACGATAGCTGGTTGCTGATGCGGTCCATTTTTCGCATCAAGGCATCCAGCTCGGCGATCGATATTTCAAAGCGCAGCCTGCCTTTCTTCACCATTCCGAGCAGCTCGCGCAGCTTCACCGGCGTCTCCGTCAGCAGGGTGGCGGCCTCGCTTACCTGATGCCACACGCTGTCGGCCACGTTGCGGGGACTGAATCTTTCGGCGAACAGCTTTCGTCCGAACGGTTCGGCGATGCTGATGACGCTGAACGTCGGGTCCAGCGAAGTGACGACGCCTTCGAGCGTCAGCAGCGCTTTGCCGAGGAGCGTCAGGTCGGCGGGAATGCGCACGCGGTGTTCGTAGGCGACGGCGAGCAGGTCGTTGACCGATTCGCCCAGCTTGACGCGGCTGAGCGGCACGTCGTAATATTTCTCCCGCAGCTCGTCCACATCTGCGCGCAAGGAGTCCATGTCGACATCGTCGGGAATGATGCCGATGCCTTCAATCGCCTTGATGACGCCGTCGGTGCTGTTGCGCCGCAGGGCAATGACAAGCGAGCCGAAATGATATTTCATCATTGGGGTAAGACGCCCGACCATGCCGAAATCGATCAGTCCGATCACCCCGCCCGGGAGGACGATAATGTTGCCCGGATGAGGATCGGCATGAAAGAAGCCTTCCACAAAAATTTGCTGAAAGATGATTCGGGCAATCGTTTCGGCGAGCTTTTTCGGTTCATACCCCAGCTCTTGCAGACGCTCCCTTTCGGTAGGCTTTATGCCTTCCAGATACTCCATGGTCAGCACGTTGCGGCTCGAATAATCCCAATAAATCGCCGGTATACATACATCCGAATCGCGCTCGAACGGCTTCGCCATCCGCTGTGCGCTGCGGCCTTCGTTCGTGTAATCCAGCTCGGCGCGCAGCGACTGGGACAGCTCGTACACCATGTCGCGTACCTGATATTTGGCCGCCCAGTCGAGCCGGTGCTCGGCCAGGCGGGCCAAATCGTCCAAAATTTCAAGATCCGTTTCAACAATGGAACGAATGTTCGGGCGCTGAATTTTGACGGCGACCGGCTCACCCGTATGCAGGCGGGCGAGATGGACCTGCCCGATGGAAGCCGCGGCGATCGGCGTCTCTTGAAATTCCGCGAACAGCTCCTCAAAGGGCTCGCCGAACTCGCTTTCCAGAACTTCGCGCACTTGCTCGAAAGGGAAGGGCGGAACCCGGTCCTGCAGCTTGACGAGCTCGTCGATAATATGAGCGGGCAGCAGGTCGGGACGCGTGCTGGCGATTTGGCCGATTTTGACGAAGGTCGGGCCAAGCTCCTCCAGAAACGTCCGAATGCGTTCGCCGATGGTGCGCGACCGGGCCTCCCGCCGTTCATTTAAGCCGATGCGCGTCCCCGCAAGCAGATCGGGCAGTCCAAGCTCTTTGACGAGGAAGCCGAGCCCGTTGCGGGCGAATGCTTTGGCAATGTCGCGGTACCTCTGCAGGTGCCGGATTTTCCGTCCGAGACTCATGAGCTTGCGGGAGGTAACGTTTGGTCGGCTTCGTGCTGCTTGCCTTCCAGATCGGCCACGCGGCGCTCAAGCTCCCCGATGCGCTGGGTCAGCCGGACGTAGTCGTCCTTGGTCGTCAAGTTCATCTCATGAAGCGCCTGACGCATATAGTCGCGCATCTTCTCTTCCAGCGTGGATTGGGCTTCCTCCCCTTTGCGCACCAAGTCATCCACGAACTGCTGCGACTCGGCTTTGTTCAGCTCGCCTTTTTTGACCAGCTCGTCGACGAATTTCTCCGCCTGCTCTTTGCTGACCACGGCAAAGCCCAGCCCCATCGAAACCGCTTTTCCCAACAAATCTCTAATCATCTCTGTCCCTCCTGTTCGTGTCCGTATAGGGTGATTTTATCATAGCGTGCGGCAAACACCAAAACGGAAGCCCGGCGCGGTCCCCGTCCGAATAAAATGTGCCGATGAGCACGGATTATCAAAAAAAGCAGGGGATTTTGTTGTACAATACATTCCATGACAGGATGGCTGGAGGTTTGGTAAGCGAATGGATTATTTCAAAAGAATTCAAGGCGCGATACAGTTTATCGAAGACCGCCTTCAGGAGGAGCTGGACATTACGGTCATAGCGTCGGCGGCTTGTTTTTCGGCTTTTCATTTTCAACGGCTGTTTCAAGCTATCTCGGGATTTTCCGTGCACCAATACATTCGGAGACGGAGACTGTCCGAAGCCGCGGTTTTATTGAAGGAAACGAGCAGAAGCGTTCTCGACATCGCAGTAGCGTTTCAATACGGCTCGCAAGAAGCGTTCACAAGGGCGTTCGAGAGTCAATTCGGCATCACTCCGGCGAAATACCAGAAGGAATCCGTCCCGCTTCGCTTGCAGTGCAAGGTGAATTTTCTCGATTATCAACAACATGCAAAAGGGGAATTAAACATGAACCGGCCTGAGATTATCGATCTGGACGCGATCCGGATCATCGGCTACGAATACCGGACAACGCTGCAGGAGGAGCAATACTTTGAAGAAATTCCGCGCTGTTACCGTGAGTTCGGGAGCAACGGTTTATATCTGAAGATTCCGGGTAGAGCGGCCCCGGAGATGGCCTACGGGATCGCCTGCAAGTTTCAGGATGACGGCCGATTTTCGTTCTTGGTTGGAGAAGAAGTGCACGAATTTACGGACGATTTGGAGCCGGGATTCGTCTGTTATGACATTCCAAAGGGGAAATACGCGGCATTTCGGGTGGACGGATCGGCGCAAGATACGAGAAAATACATATACGGCACTTGGCTGCCGAATTCGAATTACGATCGGCGGGAGGGGCCGGATTTTGAGGTGACCGATGTGCTCAAGTCGTCGTATCCGGACGCAATAAGCATGATTATATATATTCCTATCGAATAAGTGGGATAAGAAGCTGCAATCCCGGCAGCTTCTTTTTTTTATGGGCAGCGGCACAATTGCTTAACGTCAACGGTCGATTTTTGACCAAAGATCAGCTACAATAGTCAAGTCATTCCGAATTGAAGTCGTGAAGGAGAGTTACCGTTGACGTTATCCCATGAACGCGGCTTGGAATCCCCGTTCCAGCTCCGGCATTATCTTACGCTGATTACCGTAGTCATTATCGCCGGGATGAACCAGGGACTTCTGCTGCCGCTGCTTACTCTGCTGCTTGACAAGACGGGGGTCTCGACCGGGGTGAACGGCTTGAATGCGGCCGCTCTGTACATCGGGACCTTTGCCACGATGTTTTGGATTGAGAAGCCCGTTCGTCGTTTCGGCTACAAGCCGGTGATCGTCGGAGGCATCCTGATCGTGCTTGTCACGCTGATCTTATTTCCATTATTTCCTAATTTCTGGGTCTGGCTTCTGCTTAGGTTTCTGGTAGGCGTGGGAGACAGCGGTCTGCATTATTCGACCCAGCTGTGGATCGTTTCCCGCTCTCCGGCGGATAAGCGAGGCCGGTACATCTCGCTCTACGGGATGGCTTACGGGGCAGGATTCAGCCTGGGACCGCTTGGCATTAACCTGCTGCCCTACGGGATGTGGGCGCCTTTTCTGGCGACAATGCTGTGCACGGTCGTATCGCTGCTGTTCGTAAGCCGGCTGCCTAATGCGCTCCCGGAAACGGTAAAAAGGGAGCAGGGGGCGCAAGCCGTCACCACCTATCCTGCCGTGTTCCGGCTGGCCTGGTACGCTCTGCTTACCTCGTTCCTGTACGGGTACATGGAATCGTCCATGAACAGCAATTTTCCCGCTTATGGCTTGCGCATCGGCATGTCCGACGCCTGGATATCGCTGCTGCTGCCGGTCATCGGAATCGGTTCTCTGATCCTCCAGCTGCCGCTTGGCATATGGAGCGACAGGTGGGGCCGCAAGCCGATCCTGATGACGGCAGGCCTGATTGGCGGGGCCGCCTTTGCAGCCGTTCCGTTCGCCGCGCAGGGGAATCTGCTGCTGGTGCTGATTCTGTTCGGCCTGGCCGGCGGGCTCGTCGGCTCGTTCTTTACGCTGGGACTTGCTTATGCGGCCGATGTGGTGCCGAAAGCCGTGCTGCCGCGCACGAACGTCATCGCCTCCGTGCTGTTCAGCATGGGGAGCATCACCGGGCCGAATATCGGCGGCTTCAGCATGCAGTATTTCTCCGTCCACAGCATGTTTTATTGGCTTGGCGGCGCGTATGTCTTATTTGCGCTGCTCGGACTATGGTTCCGGCCGAAGGCTACCTGAGTCAAGCAGACAATCAAGGAGGGCCGCACAATGCGGCTCTATTTTGCATGCAAGTGCGAGTTGCCTTAATTTAGACATAAATATAGCTCTTGCGAGTCATTTTGAGACGATTAAACTGGGTTATAGTTAAATTAAATAACATTACCAAAGGATGATTCGCAAGATGACATAATGTTCCATGTCCGCACGGTGCTCGTTCCGTTATACTTGAGGTATTCCACAACGGCAGATAAGAACCAACGGAGAGGGTGGAATGGAATGAAAATCAATAAAAAGAAGTTCGTTTTCTTGGCGGCAGCTTTCGGTATATTGTGCATCGGGGCCATTCTTGTTGCATTTATTCAAGACGATTCGAGTTCGGTCGATCCTTTGATCGCTGAAAAAGCGGCGGGTTACCAGGTCGCGACCGTCCAGGTAAAAGAAGACGGCTTCGAGCCCAAACAAATCGAGCTTCAAGCGGGCGTGCCGGCGAAAATCAACTTCAAGAAATCGACGCGATTTACTTGCATCAAGAGCATGATCTCCAAAGATCTGGGAATCATCGATGCTCCATTGGCAGCCGGCAACAATATTGTCGCCTTACCCGAAATGAAGCCCGGTACATATCGCTATCATTGCGGAATGTATATGTTTGACGGCGTCATTACGGTGAAATAAAAACGACGCGGGAAGAAGCGGCGGTCGTCTCCTGATATTTTGTCGGGGGAGGGCCGCCGATTTTTTGTGTTTTGTTTGCGGTTATTCCAGTTTCCGGAAGGTTCATAGTAGGTTTGTATCGAAATACATTGGATAGTAGATCCTTTAAGGAAGGTGATTCGAAATGAATACAACGACAGCATCAACCGAAAGCTTTAGGAACATCATCGAGGTATCCGGCGAAGGAACGGTTGCCGCGGCTCCGGACCGGGCGCTGATTACGCTCGGGGTAGTGACGGAGAAGGCGAATCTGAGCGAAGCGCAGACTGAAAATGCCGGAGCGGTGTCAGGCATCCTCCAATCGCTGTACCAGCTGGGAGTTCCGAAGGAGAAGGTGCAGACGGTCCAATACGGCATCGAGATCCAATATAACTACAAGGATGGGGTGCAAACGTTCCGCGGCTACAAAGTCACCCATCTTCTGCGAGTGACGGCGGATAAGATCGAGCAAACGGGAGCTATCGTGGATACGGCGGTTCGTCATGGAGCGAACACCGTATCCGGCATCCAGTTTACTTCGGCTCATCCGGAGGCTTATTACCATCAGGCGTTGACGATGGCGGTCCACAGTAGCCGGCAGAAGGCGGCGACCTTCGCCAAAGCGATGGGCGTAGCGCTTCATCCTACTCCGGTGCGGATTCAAGAGGTGTCGCATGGCATCGAACCGCAGCCGTACCAGATGGCGACTTTTGCTGCTGCGGCCTCTACGCCCATCCAACCAGGGGAGCTGAACATTTCCGCTGCCGTCAAAGCTTTTTATTCTTATTCTTGACGATTCCCTGGATCGAATGAAAAAGTAGACGTCAATCCCGCGAAGTCTCCGGCCATGCTTGCCAGCGGCTTCCAATTCTCCGTTGCCGTTTTATAATTTCCCGCATAGGCGGAGGAATCCACTTGCACGCGCTCCACGATTCCAAGCACAAGATGATCCCCGCCTACGGGAATAATTCGATCCAGCTTCAGCTCGAACGCAATCGGCGCTTCAAATACGGCCGGTACAGCGATGCTCTTGCTAAGCTGCGGCGTAACTCCCGCAAGCTCGAACTCGTTACGCTGCGGCTCGACATTAGCGGACGAACGCTGCATCGCTTCACCCAGAGGCTCGGAAACCATATTAATGACATACTCTCCGACCTCGCGAATATTGGTCAGTGTATCCTTGACCGTACCTTCCCGTTCGCCTACGCCCGGTCCGATGGAAATCAGCAGCGTGGGCGGATTGCGGGAAGCGACTGTAAAAAAACTAAAAGGCGCCAAATTAAGAACGCCGTCCTTGCTTTTGGACGAAATCCACGCAATGGGTCTCGGTACAACCGAACCGATCATCAGCTTGTACATTTCCTGCTCCGTTAAATCGCTCCTATGAAACGCGAGCGCATCATGCCCCGGCATCGTCATCATCCTTTCCTTGTTGTCCGGCATCGTCCGCATCGGTTTACACCGTCCTACCGGAGAGTTACAATTTAGTTCGGTCCCCATACAACCTGAACTCCTATGGCGGCCGCCGGACGCGGTACCCTTAAGTATAATCGCGTGCCGGATAATAAATAGTACGCACTTTAAAGTTAGTACTTACCTTAAGGAGAGGAACGCCGATGCCTGAACGGACCGAAACCGCGGAACTAAGTAACAACCAAACACCGTTTGACTATACCTTGTCCATTATTGGCGGAAAGTGGAAAATGAAAATCATGTATCAACTAGCCTGTCAAAAGGTTACGCGCTACGGAGAGCTCAAGAGGCGAATTCCTGAAATTACGCATAAGGTGTTAAGCTCCCAGTTGAACGAGTTGGAAAGCAGCGGTATCGTTAACAGGGAAGAGTACCGGCAAACGCCTCCGAAGGTGGAATATTCGTTAACTCCAAGAGGAACAACCTTGATGCCCATTCTGGAGGAGATGTGCAAATGGGGAGTGGAGAATCAATTGCCGTTGAAATGAACGCACCGACCAAGTACAATGAGACTTGATGATAATCATTCTCACTGGATAATTGGAAGAAGGTGCGTTTTTTGACACCGAACGTCGTGGTAGCCAACATACACGATTATTTTGACCGGATCGCCGAATTGGTTCATGGAACGGTACGTACCCGAAGCTGGGAGCAGCAGCTTTCCCCACCGCCTCATATCGGAAAGGGGAAGATTACCCGGATGCAGATTCGTCCGGGAATGGAGATCGTTGTTTCGGATATGACGTGAAGCTTCGCATTATGGAAGCATGCCGGCTGTTCGAGCTCAGCTACTGCGTAAGCGGTGAAATTTACTGCGAATGGAACGGCAAAGAAAATTTGATGGGGAGCCGGACGGGCAACGTTCTGTTCCTGGAAAATACGCAAGTATACGAGGAAATGAAAGCGGGTCTTCGGCTGCAGTTGCTGGAGGTGCGTTTCCGATTGTCGATCTGTCCATTTTCCAACTGCCTTCGTTCAGAGTCGGCATAATCACGGTAACGGTGTTCTATAGCGGCATGTTTCTTTACCCTGAGCTATTTTCTGCAATACGGCCTGCGTTATAGCGTCCAATCTACGAATCTGGTTTTTCTGCCGATCGGCGCCGGTTTTTTCTTGAGCTCCCTGGTATCGTCCGGAATCGTCAGGAGATGGGGAGGGACCGTGCTGAAAATAGGCGCGATGGTCATAGCGATCTGCAGCTTTGCGCTCATTGGATCGCTGCACGCCGATGTTGCGGATCTGCTAACCATGCCGAATGTGGTGATCCTGCTCGTGTACGGTCTCGGTCTCGGTTTGGCCGGTACGCCGCTTGTCAATGTCGCGCTCAGCGAAGTGCCTGCGAAAAATGCAGGCACCGGATCGGGCTCGTTCACGACCTTTACTAATTTGGCCTATTCGCTGGGGGTTGCGCTGATCGGCATTTTGTTCTCGGCCGTGCTGGGTAAGCCGTTGGCAGCGGCGCATCTGCCGGATTATATACGGGCATTCTCCGTCTCTCTACCCGCTACCGGAAGCCTTGCGCTTTTGCCGCGTTTATTTGCCTGTGCTTTCTGCCCAAGCGGAAGGTGTGAGAGGAGGTCGCCGCCTAAGCCAAACAAACAAGCCTTCGAAACCGTAGGGTCCGAGGGCTTGTTTTGTTTTGCATGGACAGGGGGCGTTTAAGGCTGCGATTCGTCGAGTTTCATATGGTACATCGTGCGGTCGCCCATCGACCAATAGGGGAAATAGAGCTGGTCTTCGGCGATATATAACGCCGTTGCCCGCGCTTCGGCCAGCGCTTGACGCCCGGTGCCGTCCAGCTGGATACGCTCCATGGAAGCGTACCCTGAGACCCCGAAGCTGCCGCTGACATAGTAAACCCAACCGTCCCGGTAATTCAGTCCGAAAATCGGAGTCCTCGCGGGTTCGTGCAGGGGAATATCGACGGAGCCATCAGCGCTCATTTTGCGCAACTGCTTGCCGTCCTTCACATAATAGATCCATCCGTCAATGATACTGAATTCCGTCACATTATCCCGCAGCTCTGTTTTTCCCGATCCGTCGTTCCCCATGACGTAAAGCTTCTTTTTCTCTCCTTCGCTGGTCAAATAATAGAGGCGTTCGCCTTGCAGAAAAAAACACTTGATGTGGTCTATACTGGAAAGTAGCGTCTGTTTCTCCGAACCGTCCGTTCTCATCCGCTCAATGCCGCCCGGAGTGTAGGAGGGGGCGTTATCGTTACCGCTGCGTTCGGCAAGGCGAAGGTAATACATCCATCCGTCCCGGACCCACAGACGGCTGGCATTCGTTTGAGAGACAAGCGACCGGTCCGTGCCGTCGGTTTTGATTTTGTAGATGGCGTTTGGCTTGGAAGGCTCGGATGCGATGTAATACAGCCAATCACCAACTACATTAATGGAGTTGACTTTATCGTCCGAAAGCTTGGTCTGACTTGCGCCGTCCGGCTTGGTTTTGACCAACTGGTGCGCTCCCTCCGACCAGTGGTACGGATTCATGTACACCCAGCCGTCTTTAACGGCAAGCTGACCGCCGCTCGCTAGGTTTAACGCCTCCGCTTGAGCTTGAGTGCGCCCCTCCTCGTCAGGTCTGGTGCACGATTGGATGGCAAAGCCGCGCACAACGTCCCAAGAAGTTTTCCAGTTGAACTCCTCGTAAGCAAATCTCCAGGTCATCGGGAAATAAGCGATGTTGCGGTACAGCAATACAGGATAAGGTTCGTCCGCATTAACGATCGTTTTGCCGTTAACCTTCACGGGAAAAGGAGCGGGGACGGCAGCTTGCGAACCGCTGCTGTCGGCGTTGGACTCTGCGGTTAGATCTTGTGCCAGAGGAGCGCAGCCGTCTTTTTTATCCAGAGACAGCCCGTTCTCCTTGCTCCATGAAACGGCCAAGCCCAGGGAAGACGTGTAATTCCAGGTCATCGGGAAATAGGTGATGTCACGGTACAGCAGCAGCGGGTATTGACTATGCATTTGGTCCGTAACCGTGCCATTAACGGTCACCGGGAACACAGGAAATGTTGCTTGAACTTCCGACGAAGCTGCCGCCCAGGAAACGGAAGCCGGCCAAACAAGCATTAGGCTTATGGCTGCCGCAGCGGTCGCGGTCCAAGCTTTCAAAATTCGAGGCATGATCAAAACTCCTTTTCCGGCTAAGGCTTCGGACAAGTTTTGCGGTGCTTGAAGGAAAAAGCTGACATTGTTTTTAACGCCGTTACCGCCCGTTTGTTGCGCGTATTTGTAAAGGGATTAAAATTAACCGGCAGTTGTTACATGTAGATTTACTCGCTAAATCATCGTTGATATGGCCGAGTAGTCTTTGTATCGCAGAAAGTTCTACACCGGCTTCAGCCATTAAGTTAGTGTACGTATGTCTGAGCGAGTGAGGTGTGAGGGATGATGGAAGCTTTGCATTCTGCAAGATTTTTTTCATATATAATTCAACACGAAGAATAGTTTCTGGGTAGCCTGGAATTTCTCGAGAATTTACGAAAACGAACTCTTCTTTGGTGAAAAAGCGATCTGCGACCGACATCCTATATTTTTTTCTCCACGCTTCTTGCATTTTCAATACACTTGTCAGCAGCTAAAAGTGGCTGAAAAGCAAGCCCTTTGCTGGCTAGCTACATCTGAAACATCAACGGTTGACGACATACAGCTGATATTTAATGAGGTTATCGAGCTTAGAGGAAATGGCCAGATAACGGCGAGCTCGAACAAAGAGGTAGGGGTAATCCCGGAGACTATCTTTTACCAGAAGCATCACACTGGAAATTTTGTTGTGAGGTACGGGGGACAAGAAATTATTGTTTTGAAAGATGCTTTTTCGAAAATCACCGGCGTCAGTCCCGAGGCAACATTGGGAAGTGTAGAAGCCGATCGCATGCAGCTGAAAAAACTTGACTTCAATGTGGGAGGGAAATGAGTAATGTGGAATATCGGCGACAAGGTTAAATGGGGCAGCCAGGCAGAAGGTAGTGAAAAGGAGAAGCGCGGTACTGTGCATGCGATCGTGCCAGCCGGCTCGTATGCTCGGCGCTATTTGCCGGAAGGCCTGGCCCAATCTCAAAAGAAATTTGATACTAACCACGCAGAATATACCCGGTATATCATCGCTGTTCCCCGGGGCGGAAAATCACGGAAGGTGGACTATTACTGCCCGCGCGCGAACCAGCTGCAGGTTGATGATTCTCCAGAGAGCGAGGGAAACCGAACATGAAAGCACTAATTACGGTGACGATCACCAAAGAGGTAGAGCTCGATCCGCAGGATTACGGCACAGAATCGCCGGAAGATATGCTACAGATGGAAATGCAATTCGCGGGTAATCTGCTACATGAGTGGATCGGTGTGGGTGAACCTAATGTCTTAGTGGAAGGCGTTTTGAAGACTAAAGAATAGAATAGGCTATGATCCCGAAGAATGCATAGCCTGAAAAACTTGCACTATAAAATTTCTGTTCACCTTCCCGAAGGAGGTAGACTCAACACTCGGGACAGCCGATCGTAATTGTTACACACAATGTCGTGCACTGGTAGAACATAGTTGTTCCTTGAGGATGAGTGACGGAAGATTTCACTTTCAGTACTTGAACGTCTAAATCAAAATCGTCGTTTGTCATTACAGCACCAACTTTGTTTTCCATTACAGTACCTCCTTTCTTTAAGATGATTATATCATCCT
The DNA here is from genome assembly GCF_000722545.1 of Paenibacillus tyrphae. Lineage (GTDB taxonomy): Bacteria > Bacillota > Bacilli > Paenibacillales > NBRC-103111 > Paenibacillus_G > Paenibacillus_G tyrfis. The sequence continues at coordinate 362,994 of NZ_JNVM01000002.1, read as the reverse complement.
ATATTTACAAATAAAAGAAATAAATGGTTATATCTTGAACATCCGGCCAATACGCTGAAAACGAATCGGCATTGTCTCTTCACGGCTTTGCAAAGTTGGCTCGGGGAGAGGTATCCCAAGAGAAAGGGTGAGAGCATATGAATCCAATAGCCCGGCGGAAAATACGGCAGCATATGCAAAGCTGCTCAGACAAAACATTCTGGGACAATATGAATTTCATCCATAATCAAGCATATCAACTCGCGATTAAGCATGTACACGAGGCAATGGAGTGCATGCCAGGAATAACCAAGAAGCAGGTCGAGGCAGTGATGCAAAAAACTGTTGAGATCCGGGAGAACTGGGATGGCTTGCACGAAATCGAGGTCGAAGCGAGTATCGATCGGATCATTACCGGGCAGCATTAGCATAAAAGGTAAGACTGACAGCGGAGGTGCAAAGGATGAGCCTGCATGACTTACTGCTCGATTACCGCAAGGCGAAAAAGGATCTCATATCTTTGTACAATAGAACGGTGGATAAAGAAGACCGCTCGTTGATTTCGGATATGATCAGAGATTGCGAGTTCGTGGAATAGTGGCTTGAGACCGGCCGTATGCCGGGGAATCGAAGGGGTATTGATCGGCGCTGAGTATACCAGCGAACAAAGGTATGGGAACCTTCCTGGATGGAGCAACTGATTACCAAGCCAGCGGGGCTGGATCGGGAGCTGACCGAAGACGAGCGCTTCAAGCTTAACGATGCAATGTGCAATCTATCCGAACGGGAACGGCAATGCTTTGTTCTGCATATTGCCTTCCGGTTCTCAATAAGGCAGATTGCAGAGGAGTTGGATTTAAAGAAGAGGACCGTTCAAACGAACATCGAGCGGGCCAAGCAGAAGATTGAAGAAAATAAATTGAGCAGCCTATTCCTTGTGGGGTAGGTTGATTTTTATTATTTAATGAAGGAGTTTAGAACTATATGTCGAAGTGGATTAATGGGAAAAACGAACTAATAGAAAAGGGAGAATGGAAGATGAAAGAAAGACTTAAGGGCATTCTTATCGGTTCTGCACTTACCACTATGTTAATGGGGTCTGTAGCGTATGCTGCGAATGGAACGCAAATCGAAGTTTATTTCAAAAATCTTAAATATATGATTGATGGTACACAAAAGGTACCAACTGAAGGTCAGGGTTTTATTTATGAAGGAACCACCTATGTACCATTAAGATTTATAGGAGAAGCGTTGGGGAAAGAAGTAAACTGGGATGGAAGCACCGAAACGATCTGGGTCGGGAAAAAAGACGGAGAATTCAAATACTTAACTTCCATTGAGTATGCTCGTATTGATGGTGATACTTCATGGGTTTATTTTGATAAAATAGGAGATCAAAAATTCAAAATTGCGAGTAATCCTTACCAGAAAGGTTTAGGTGCAAAAACAGGTACATATAAATCTGAAAAAAAGACTTCCATTTCGTATAACTTGAATGGTAAGTATACAAAATTGTCTGGATTCTTGGGAATTGATGATAGCACGAAAAACAGCGCTGCAACTGGCAACGTGCGTTTTATTGGAGATGGGAAGGAGCTCAAAGGATTCAATAATTTAAAGGGCGGAAATAACCCGATAGCTGCAGAAATCGATGTAACCAATGTTTTAAAACTTGAAATAGTTTTTGAAAACGAGGGCACCTGGCCAGGAAATGAATACTTGAATTTCATTTTAGCTGATGCTAAGTTACAATAATCCAAATTCATTTTACACGGCAGCCAAAAACTCTATTTTTTGTAGTACGCCTGCCACTATATTGTGAGAAAAAAATAAAGCCTGGGGATGCTTTCCCACTTGGCCCAGGTAAATTGTAATATATTTGGTAGAATAAAACAATAATTTGGCAGGAAAAACCCTCCTTATGTCGAATTATGACGATGGGAGGGAATAACATGAGTACTACTGAGATGCTTATTCAAGTCGGCGGGATTTTGTTGAACGGGGTTCTTACATATTTTGTTATAAGGATTAGTCGACAAACAGCAGAGTCTAATAAAAGAAGCGCAAAAGCTGCTGAGGAAAGTGCTTTAGCATCGCAAAAGTCTTATGAATTGAATCAACAAATTATCATGTTGGAAATTCAAAAAGAAAAAACAAAGAAAGAAGCGTACCGTAAATACTATTCAAAAAAAATAATTAACTATGCACAGGTATGTTGGAATGCACTATTAGATGGATATCGAATCGGAGATGTGAGAGATAAAAGTAGATTATATAGATTGTTAAAAGAGATTGATTACCAGCCTCCTTTTACAGAAGAGGATTTGATCCCATATTTTGAATACGAAGAAATCGAACCGATTATTCAGACTGTAAGTAAATTCAAAGAATTTCTTCTATTACATATTAAACCACTTGGTGATCCTGATCATACATATGATGGTGCTTTGGAAGCCGAGATTATGGCATCAAGTTTGATTGAAGATTTTGAACGACTAATGAGGACAGATTATACTAAAGCGCCCTAACCGGGTGCTTTTTCGTTTGCAGCTTTCATATTCGACAATTTTTGCACCAGATAATGCCGTTTTTCTGCGGGATTATTTTTTATTCAAAAAAGTGACAAAAAGTAAAGTAAAATTTGGGTAATCACAAAAAGGAGGGGTTATAACATGAAGAAGAAGTTTTTATTTTCGACTGTGATGAGTTTGATTTTGATGTTAACGTTGGCGCTCCCGGTTTTTGCAAAAACAGCTTCAAAGTCAATTAATATCCCGGGAGGAGATTATACGTTTTGTTGCAACAAGTATATCAAACTTGATTCTAAAGGTGATATTGAAGTAGCTTTCAGTGAGATGAATCGACTGGAGTGGGATATCAAGGTTGTATTATTCAATGATGAAGAAAATTACGAAGTATCGAAGACATTAACACAAAATAAAACTTCCCATATATTTAAAAACGTCCCGAAAGGGCTGTACAATATTCGTCTCGAAAACAACAATGGATACAATAACAAGGGATCATTTGCATTCAATTGGCCAGGTAATTGGGGGGGACAGATAAACTAAATAAAGAAGTATCGGGCACTCCAGATCGGGGTGCTTTTTTGCTTCTAACTTTCATGAATATCGACAATTTTTGCACCAGATAATGCTGATTTTCCGCGAGATAATCCAAATCCATAACCCAAAGCAAGAAAATGTGTAATATATGGATGTGGGAGGTTATAACCTCTCAACATTGGATATAAGAGGAGCAGTATGAAAAAAACACTCATAGCACTCGGCACAACAGCGACTCTACTGGCAAGTGTAATGGCCCCAGCAGCAAGTTTTGCAGCACCCAGTTGCTATAATACAGGAAGTTGGTAATACGCTTTTGATGATTCAGGTGAAAGCGGCGGTTCAGATCCGGTAGCGATTTGCAAAGGTGAACTTAACATAAAAGGAACAATGAAGGGAACTGCATGGGACCCTTCAGAAGAAAGAATGTACCGTGAAGTAACTATTATAGTTAAACAGGAAAAAACTGGTCCAGATAGGACGATTGGAGAATTTAATGTAAAAGTGAAAGGAAATGCAACCCCAACTCCCTTCGACGTATCATTTGGTGATTTGCCCTTAGGTAACTATTACGTTGAAATGCAAGTAAATGATGATGATTATGATTATGATTTCTGGAATTTTAGTGGTTCTGGGAAATTTTATTTAGATGAATAGCAACTTTTTTTTGTGAACAAGCACTCCAGCTCGGGGTGCTTTTTCAATTGCACAAAAAACCAACTCAACAGGGGATTGAAATGGACATCAAGACGATATCGATAGAACTGATCAACCCTGCCGCATACAACCCGCGGATTGATCTGCAGCCGGGCGATCCGGCATACGAAAAGCTGAAGCGATCGATTGAAGAGTTCGGCTATATCGACCCGATCGTCTGGAATGAACGGACCGGGAACATGGTTGGCGGCCACCAGCGGTATAAGATCCTCGTGAACGAGCAGGGCCGGACGGAGATTGAGGTGTCCGTGGTCGATATGGACCCGGAACAGGAGAAATTGCTGAACATCGCTGAATAAAGTCGAAGGTGGTTGGGATGATGATGCATTGGCTCGATTACTTGCCGAGTTAAAAGCTGGCGGAGTAGACATCTCGCTTTCAGGATTTGATATCGAGGAGATTGATTCCTTGATGAATGATTTCGGGATGGCTGAAGCAATCGAAGTCGATCCCACTGTAACAGAAGATGACTTCGACGTGCAGCATGCGCTGGATGAGATCCAAGAGCCCGAGACGCGCTGTGGGGATGTGTGGCAGCTTGGCCGTCATATTCTTATGTGCGGCGATGCTACTGGCCGGGATGATGTTCTGCGGCTCTTGGACGGCACCAAGGCTGCTCTTGTGGTGACTGACCCGCCGTACAACGTGGCGGTTGAGAGCGATTCGGCGAGGCTGGCCGCTGACGGCCGGGGGAAGATAATGAACGATGATATGCCGGCTGAGGAATTCGCCGGCTTTTTGAATGCCGCTTTTTCGAACTATGCTGCCATAATGGACCTGGCAACCGCGATCTACGTGTTTCATCCATCCTCCTATCAGCGCCAATTCGAGGATAGCATGAATTCGGCTGGGATCGTCGTTCGGACTCAGTGTATTTGGGTGAAGAACGCTTTTACGTTCGGATTTGCTCAATACAAATACAAGCACGAACCTGTATTCTATGCTCATATGCGGAGGGAGGCTCCGGCCTGGTATAGGGACTGCAAGCAAACGACGGTTTGGCGGGCCGGGCTGCCTGTAGAGTAGCCGCAGCCGGAAACGGTATGGGAGGTATCACGTGGCGATGTAACCAAGTATGTCCATCCCACTCAAAAGCCGCTCGAGCTCCTGGCGATACCGATCAGGAACAGCAGCCGGTCCGGCGATATCGTCGTGGATTTCTTCGGCGGCAGCGGCTCAACGCTTATGACCTGCGAGCAGATGGGCCGGATATGCCGGACGCTGGAGCTTGACCCGATATTCTTCGACGTTATTAAAAAGCGCTTCTACGAGGGGACCGGCATAGAGCCGATTTTGTTGTCCCGGTCCGAGAGCGCGGAATAGAAAAAGGAGGCGCGCTAACGCCTCCCCTGCATCAGGGTATCCCCCGACTGAGATAGCGGTCCGCCGTGCGCGGCATTTTGCAGACATCCGCTATCTCGTTTTCCATAATAAAGGAAAGTCGAGGGATACAGCAATGGGAACAAGCAACGAACACGATACTTTATTACAACATGAGCTTGCGGTGATGGAAGGAATTCTCGAATCCAAAGCGCAATACCGGAAAATCATCAAGGCCAGCTTAGCCAAGTGGGTCAAGGACTTTCAGGATGGCCGCATCGAGTTCCGGACGGTTGACGACCTTAAAAAGTTAATCGAAATAGACATTGAGCTGCAGAAAGATGATTTTTAAACTTAGGATTCATTTTCTTCTGCGACTTCCTCTATGATCGTAAGATGCATTTTGTGCATCTTCTTTTTTAGAGAAACAGTCATGAAATGATTAATAGCGTATCCGGCAAGAATTAAGCTAAATTGGTATATTAATTGGTTATTTTGAATTACTTGTGTAAATGTTTTTAGAATACCATCAATAGCATCTTTATTTTCTTGGGAAAGGTCTTTGTTTCCGTTTAAATAATTCAATAATCCAGTTGAGATTGTAGTTATTGATACCATGAAAGCAAGGCCTACAGTGACAACCAGCTTACTGGCTAAGTCTGTTAATTGTTGTATAAAAGAGGAGTCAGGATCTTTAGATTTTATTTTGAGTTTAGTTATTTTAAATTCGTCTTTGCTCATTTCCTTATATGCTCGGTAAAGCATCTCAGTAGTTTCATATTTTGAAAGCAACTTTCTAATGATTATTTTCTTAACTGGTTTGTATATGTTTTTTTTGAAAAGTAACAAATCAATCCATTCCAAGAGAGCTAGTAATCCAAATAGAAAAATAAAAAAAGTAGCAGCCAATGTTAATTTCCCCCAATTGAATTTTTCTTTATTAATATCGGTTAGATGGCACACTTTCTTTACGTTAAACAACCAGGGGGTGGGTGATATGTAGTATGGCGAGAGAGCGGCGGTAAGATGAAATTGAAGGACATCGCCGCTGCTCCCGGTCTTGGCGAAACGCAGATTCGAAATGGAAGAGTCTGGACAAGTGGGACGCCAAGCTCAAAGATAAGGCTACCAATGAAAACAATGAATCGAAAGGTAACGTTACTAATCGAGGGGGCGCGTCGAAAGGGAACAAAAACGCTGTAGGCAACAAAGGCGGCGCACCGAAGGGGAAGCAAAACGCATTGGGGAACCGCGGCGGCCCACCCGGGAATAAGAAGGCCGTAACGACCGGAGAATACAAAGCGATATGGCTGGGTGCACTGCAGCCTGATGAGCAGGTATTGATAACGCAGCGACGGGTGCTGTGGGAATTGAAAGAAATCAAGGACGCCGTACCGGTTCGTGAGGACAAGTCGGGGGTCACGAAAATCCTGTACCGAACTGAACTGGTGGAGTCTCAGATCGAGGAGAAAGAGTACCGAAAGTTCGACGACATCATCCGAATCGAATGACCGTTTTTGCCATGATTTGCGAGTATGCTTGCCACTGACTGAGAGCAAATCCGGGAGCGGAAAGCGAAGTGCGCGGGAAGAGACGTGGACAGGAGCACTTTCACTTCCCTTGGGCCACTCAAACGTACCGCGTTCGAGCCGACGATAGAACAGTCAAAAGCCGTTGTGCTCCCAGCAGGATTTTAAGTTTGTTTCGCCCGCGGTTGCAGAATACGAGCACGCATGGGGAAAAAGCATCGGGCCTATAAAGCTTTCTTGTATGAGCGCGGCTAAGCCGTCAATCGACTTGCCTAGATCGGTTGGCCCGCAAGCAAGGTAGACCGAGTGGGTACTGGGCAAGGGGCAGCATCGCGTTGCATCCAGTGCCGGAATGGCTTCGCGGAGCAACTGCGGATCGAATCCTGGCCGCGGCTCGATACGGACTTGTCCGATGCGTACAACAAGAGAGGGCGTGGAGGCAAACGTATCTGATGGTCTGGCAACCTGGAGTGGAACCTGGGCATTAGAAGGAGCTGGTGAAACGGAGGCGGAGGTTTTTTACGTTTTACGGAGGCGATATTTGAGTTGATCTAACTTGAAGTGATTGGCGGTACACCATGCTGATACGGCAAGGCCGCTCGATTGGTAATCTATGATACGTTCGATTCATGTATGACGACGTTGTTCCCTCTTGGTCATGTGGCAACCCCCTTTACTTAGTTACCCTTATTTTCTGATAATTGGATGGGACGTTGAAGCTTCTCCGGAGAGCGGAGGAAGCAAGACATGAAGTATCGGGGCGTCTAATAATAGACACCCCGGATCCCTGATTAATTCTGGACAACAAGCATACTGCCGTGCGCTATACATGAATTCTTTCATTATGCTTCCGGGTAGAGGAACACATCAAGCTTTATAGGACTATTATGCTGGCTAAAGTATTCGACGTGATACGTTCCAGGGAGAAGTGGTATATATTTTTCTTTAGATTTCCCATTTCCTGGAATGTTAAAGGATCTGCTTCCACGGAAGTCGTTTTCATTTATTAAATCATACCCTACATTACTAATGGTAGTGCCATCAAGAGAGTTTTGCGTAACTTGTAATCTATATTGTTTAGGAGTAGTAATTGTAATTTTCGCATCTGTTCTCCTAATCCACCGTCCCCTTTCAACATAATCATCCTTAAACGAGATTGTATCGGATGCCGCAGGCTGCACTTGGTTTAGCCCTGTTACTCGCTGACCATTACCTGTAGTTTGTGCATTTGCAGTAGAAGTATCGAGTGGAGTAGTTACAATCCCGACTGTAAGAGAAAGAGCCAGCAAACCATAAACAACTAATTTCTTCAATGTAAATCATCTCCTTCAAATGGAATAATTTACTATAATATTATACTAACAATAATTTCTTATATTGTAAAATGATATTTTTGCAAGCTCATCATTTTATAGACAGGTTAAGAATTGGACGGAGGTGCAAAGGATGAGCCTGTGTAACATAGTTTTTCTCGCATCTTGCATTTCGACAATTTTTGTACCAGATAATCAAGAGATGAACTTGATTTAGGAAAATAATGTATAATATGGATGTGAGAGGATTTTTTTCTCAACACTAATGAAAAGGAGAGGTTCCTATGAAAAAAACATTCATTGCACTTGGCACTACAGCAACGTTATTGGCCGGCGTATTGGCACCAACCGCAAGCTTCGCATCTGTCCCTATGCAGCAGGAAACCGTTTTTACTGCAGAAGAGTTAGCTGCACCTATGATTTCAGAGCCTAAGGAATTTACTGATGTTGAGATCCCTTCGAAAGATACAGATAAGATTACGGGAACACTGGAAACAGATAATAGCGTTGTGTGGTATCGTTTTATGACACCGGCGAAACTAGGAAATCTGAAAGTAAAGCTTTATGGCCCTAGCGGTCAGACCTACAAGATTTCGGTGTACGATTCCGATCCCAATAATAACACTGCTCTTTTATCCATAAGCCAAGGCTCATTGGGAACGGTTAAGTCCGATAAATTGAAGGCAAACACGTATTATTATTTGCGGGTCGGTTCGAGTACATGGAAGGCAGATAAGTCCCACGATTTCAAAATTGAAGCCTACTATACAAACTAAAAAGTTTTGCGTGAGAAGCACTCTAACCGGAGTACTTTTCATTTGCGCAAAAAACAAAATAAAACGGCAGCCTTAGGATGAGGAATATGGAATTCGACAATTTTTGCACCGGATCATTTCATTTTTCTGCGAGATAATCCAAAATGGGTTTTAAACCGAGAGATATTGTATTATACGGCTTGTAATACACACTCATCGGTTGGAGGCGAATTGGATGAAAAAGAGATTTTCTATTATTATGGCGTTGATCGTATTGCTATCATTCGTTATTCCGCACAGCAGCTTCGCAGGCATAGGTGGTCCGACATCATACAAATACTCTACTTATTCGGCGAATAACGTTAAATTAAATGTGATTCAAACGAGTCCCGGTAATATTCAGTTGAAAGCTCTCAATCTTAGCGTTAATCTGGAGAATACAAGCTATATTGGTATAAATGGCGGATTTTTTTCCAATCAAGTCGAAGAAACGACAAGTATGAAAAAAACACACAATATTGCTATAAATAATGGAAAACCGGTCATTGGTACAGATAAAGCTGGCAATAACGGCTGGTACAATTCGGGAAACCAAGGCACGATTATTTGGGATGTGAAAAATGGAAAGTTTCTGTTTAAAGTGTTAAACAACGGTTGGGAAGTCAACAAAGCGGTTGGGCATAATAATTATTGGGCACAAGGCGGCGTGTCGATGAGCCTTGGTTCGACAAGCTGGAAAGACACAATAACAAAGGAAAAGTTGCCGAACCCGGACGGAAAAGTCCAACGTACGGCCATGGTTTATAGCGGTACGGGAATTTATTTAATTGTAACAGATACGAAATGTACTGCCGAGGCGTTTCGGGGGGCGATTCAACAGTATTTTGGAATTAAAGATGGCTCGCCTAAGAATGATGTGAATGGGATATTTTTGGATGGCAGCGGTTCTTCTCAAATGAGGGCCTATGACAATAACAATAAGCTAATCAACATTAAAGGGGATAGCAGAGCGTTGCATCAGATTGTTACGGTTACCCCATAATAACGACGAATTCGGAAGCAGGCGGGCTGTCATTTAAAGACGGCCTGCTTGTTTTTTGTTTCGATTTATTTGTTTTGATTCTCAAAACGTATGTATAAATTTACCATATTATATGGTACAATATAGAATTTTCCTAGAATATACAATTCGAGGTGGTTTGATGGTTTAAACTTCTTTGAACTAACAGGCTGTCGATTCTGGAGATGTCTTAAACGAAATTGTAATGTTTCGAACATCAAAATTGAGGAGTGGTGAACGTGCTTCAGTCTCTGAAATCTCACAAAAATTGGGTGATCTCGTTAGGTATTAGCTTTTGCTTCGTGCTGCTGGCCATCGTTGGTACAGGGGCCAAGTCTGCGGAAGCGGCGGTCGACATTGACCCTTCGGCCATTTATAACATCATCGCCAAGCATAGCGGCAAAGCGCTGGATGTAAGGAATGGTTCCTCGGACGATGGCGCGGCCATCCAAACCTAGACTTATAATAATAGGGGCAATCAACAGTGGAGAATCGTGCCGACGGGCGACGGCTTCTATAAGATTGTTGCCGTACATAGCGGCAAAGTGCTCGATGTTGCTGATAACTCCTACGCGAATGGGGCGTATATCGTTCAATGGTCCGATAACGGGGGGAATAATCAAAGGTGGAGCATCGAGCCCCTGGGCGACGGCTCTTACAAAATTGCCGCCAAGCATAGCGGCAAGGTTCTGGATGTGAAAAACGGCAGGTCCGAAGACCCGGCGTTTTTGCACCAATGGCCTTTTCAAAACACGGACAATCAAAAATGGTTTCTTCAAAGAGCGAATTAAGTTTGTCTGGACCTATAAAACACCTGCTACAGGTGTTTGAGCTTGTTGAGAAAGTGGAGATTTAACAAAATAGAGATGCAAACGGAGGTGGGGTATCCACTGGAGAAGCGATAGCGGCCGCCTTTGTCTTCGGGAAATGTCTGCTAACAAACGGCTTCCAATCAAATTTCCCGATGACAACAGCGGTCGGAAGTGGATACCCCACCCCCTCGTAACCTCTATTACCTCAATTGACTACTTTTCAGCACTCTGAAACACCTGCTACAGGTGTTTTTCTTTTGCCGCAAAAATTCAACCAATGGTCTAAAAGGTAGCCATCGGAACGAGTGAAGCGATTCACGAAACTTTCATTGCGCAACGGTTGGTAAAGATTGTATGGCGGGGTTCTTTTCTCGTAGATACTTGCTATAATGAGAGAGCAGCGCACGATCGCCAGACTTTTCAAACTCAATTTGAACGGTGTAGTGTAGGGCTGATTTGGATTCTTGTGATGTTTGTGTTGGAGATAGGGAAAGGAAGAGTCGGAGCATGAAAAAAATCAACAAAGTCAGGATGCACGAAATGGTTTCCGAAGAATTGAAACAATATATTCGGAACAACGACCTGAAGAAAGGGGACAAGCTTCCTTCTGCGGAAAGCATTATGAAGATTTTGGGAGTCGGACGTTCTTCTCTGCGGGAAGCTTTGCGTTATCTGGAAGCGTCGGATGTCATCGAGGTCCTTAACGGGAAAGGCATTTATGTGAAAGAAACGGCCCAGTATCAAATGTCTGCGAAAATCAATGTAGAGGACGAAAGGTCCGCTTTGCTGCAGCTCATGGACGTTCGTCGCGCTTTGGAAGTGCTCGCGGTTGAATTGGCGGCCCAGCGTTCTACGGATGCGAATATTGAGGAAATGCGCCACTATTTGCTGGAAATCGAAAGGACGCGCGGACAGGCCAGCTCGATTGCCGATATGAAATTTCATCAAGCGATCTATAAAGCAACCGGGAATCCAATTTTGCAAAGTATCGTGGAATCGGTGTGGGAGCTGTTTTCCGTATTCTGGAATGCTCCATTCGGCCATCAGGAAATATTTCAAGACAGCTTTCCGTTTCATCAAACCTTATTCGCCGCCATCGTTGAGAAAAATCCCATGAAAGCACGTGAGGAATTCAATAAAATTATGGATAGTATGGAGCAGTCGATCAAAAATTTTCAGTTTCATGTCATGTAACATGACATTTTCATCCATTTAATTTCCAATACAGCGTTTTCAATTTTCTTTCAAAGTGATGAAAGATAACAAAAGGTATTGACTTCCTCTCCTCCACCATATTATGATTTGGTTATCTCAACTGACTATATACCTGTCTGACAGGTATATAGGTCCAAATCATTTTCCCGCTTGGGATCCTTGTCCTCATAAACTGGAGATAGCTTCTACACAAGCTATCAGACAGGTATATAGGTGGATAAGATTTCCACGGTAAAAGGGCCTCCGTTAGCTCAAAGGGGGCCTCAACAGACACAGAGGTCTTGTCTGGAAAACAATTATGGTGGAGGGGTGCAGTATGAAGGGGACACAACGATGGTTGACCGTATCTTTGATTCCGGTTTTGGCGGCAGGGGCGTTAAGCGGCTGTTCGAGCGATGAAGCGAAGGGAACGGCGGGCGATGGAAGCAATTCGAAAACCGTGAATCTCAAGATGATCGAAAGCTTGACCAGCCCGGCAAGGACCGAAGTGATTAAGAAAATGATCGCCAGCTTTGAAGCGGCGAACCCCAACATTAAAGTCGAATTGATTTCTCCGCCTCTGGAAAGCGCGGACAATAAAATCTCCACCTTGCTTTCCGTCAAAGACGATCTCGATGTGCTGGAAGTAAGAGACGTTACCGTCAAGCAGTTCGTGACAAACAAGTGGATTGCCGATCTTTCCTCGTATACCTCCTCTTGGAGCGGTTACAAAGACCTGAATGCCAACTCGCTGGCTATGGCGAATTACATTGATCAAAAGCCTTATTACATTCCATACGGCCTGTACCAGAAAATGCTGTTTTACCGGAAAGACTGGTTCGATCAAAAAGGCTTGACGCCTCCGAAAACATGGGACGACCTGTACAAGGCGGCCAAAACGCTGACCGATTCCGCGAACAACCGCTTCGGCTACTCGTTCCGCGGCGGGGCGGGGGCTGACGGCTACATCGTCGATCTGCTGCGCGACTACAACGGTACGAACGTCAACCCCGACGACGCGATGTTCCTGAAAAACGGGGCTACGATCTTCAGCACGCCGGAAGCCAAGCAGGGCATGACGATGTATGTGAACTTATACAAGGAAGGCTCTCCTAAGGACTCCGTCAACTGGGCTTTCGCGGAACAGGTGCAGGGCTTCGTCTCCGGAGCGACGGGGATGCTCATACAGGACCCCGATACGATCGATCCGGTCAAGCAGAAGCTGAAGGAAGGCACTTGGGCGACCGCGCCGATGCCGACCGGTCCGACAGGAGCTTCGCACTACAAAGTAGGCGCAGCCGGATGGGGAGTTACGTCCTATTCCAAGCACCCACAAGAAGCGTGGAAGCTAATCGAGTTCATTTCCAGTCCCGAACAAAATGCGATCTTCACCAAAGCGGCTGGCGTTATCCCGATTCACAACAGCTCGTCCGTTGACAATTACTTTAAAGAAGGCGCTTACAAGCCATATATCGATATGGCCAACGATACCGCCCACTACATCCCGTACAAACCGGAGACGGATTATAAGGGCTTCGGCGAATGGAGAAAAATCGTTCAGCAGGATGCGCAGGGAATTCTCCTTGGCCAAATGTCGATTGACGATGCTTTGAAGAAATGGGACGCCTACTGGATCAATGAGAAGAAACAAGGCAAATAAGCAAGCAAAAGCGGGCGACGGATAGGCATCCCCTAGCCGCCGCCTCTATTCTGGGAGGGACCATGCATGAAAAATCGGGAAGCGACGCCGTTACGGGGAACGGGAAGGTTGTTCCGGCTGAACCGAACACAAACGTTTATTTTTCTATGCTTGCTTCCGACCCTGCTGCTCGTCTTCGGCTTCACCTATTTTCCGATTCTCAAAGGGATTAGCGTCGCGTTTCAAAACTATTCGTTGTTTAATTTGACGGATGTTCATTTTGTCGGCTTGCAAAACTTTCGTACGGTGCTCGCCGGGGATCAGTTCAAAACGATCCTTAAAAATACCGCCTTATGGGTGATCATCTCGCTCGTTTTGCAGTTCGTCATCGGATTTTGTCTGGCGCTTCTGATGCGCAAAAGCTTTCGCGGACGCGGGGTTTATCAAGGCTTCGTGTTTTATTCGTGGGCGCTGTCCGGTTTTCTAATCGGCATCATCTGGCGCTGGCTGTTCAACGGACAAATCGGCGTCATCAATGACCTGCTGCTGAAATTTGGCTTGATTACGGAGCGTATCGGCTTTTTATCCGACCCGAAATGGGCGATGTTCTCGGTCATTGTCGCCAACGTTTGGTACGGGGTAGCCTTCTTTGCCATTATGCTGCTGGCAGCGCTGCAATCCGTGCCGTCCGAGCTGTATGAAGCTGCCGAGATCGACGGGGCGAGCCGGTTCAATCAGCTGTTTCATGTAACGATCCCTTACATTATGCCGACCATCATTTCAACGACCGCGCTGCGCGTCATCTGGATCTTCAATTTTCCCGATCTGATCTACGGCATGACCAACGGCGGACCGGCAGGCTCGACCCACATTTTGACGACGTACATGCTCGATAAAATCGTCTTTTCCGGCGATTACGGGCAGGCGAGCGCGATCGGGATCATCTGCATCGCCATTCTGGCGCTGTTTACGACCTTTTATCTGTTTGCGACTAGAGCGGAAAAAGCGGGTGATTTTTAATGAAGAAACAGCTGGCTTTTGCCGGAAAGGCAGGCAAGGCGGCCGCTCTTGGCCTTTATTTGATCTTTATGGTATTTCCGTTGTATTGGATGGTCATTACTTCACTCAAGCCTCGCAACGAGATCTTTACGCTGCCTTTGCAGTATTGGCCCGAACGAATTTCGTTCGAAAACTATATTCAGATCTTCAAAATCTCGAAGTTTCATATTTACATCGGCAACAGTCTTATCGTCTCGCTCACCTCGGCGGCCGTCGTGCTGGTCGTGACCGTTCTGAGCGGATACGTTTTGGCCCGGTTCACGTTTCGGGGCAGCAAGCAGTTGATGATCGCCTTTTTCGTCACCCAGATGGTTCCGCTTTTTATCGGATTTAGTACGCTCTATCTGATGATGTCCCGCATGGGACTGCTGAACAAACAGGGCTCTCTGATCCTGATGTACACGGTCGGTCTCGTTCCGTTTTGCACCATTATGCTGCGAGGTTTTTTTCAAAGAATTCCGGCGAGCCTGGAGGAAGCGGCGATGGTCGACGGCTGCTCTAGGCTGAGCGCCTTGTTTCGCGTCATTGTGCCGGTCATGATGCCGGGTATTTCGGCAACGTTTATATTTGCCTTCGTACAGAACTGGAACGAGCTGTTCATGGCCATCATGTTTATCGACAAGGAAAGCTCCAAGACGCTGCCGGTCGCCATGAACTCCTTTATTACGAAATTTGATATCGATTGGGGTTCGATGTCTGCCGCAACCGTGTTGTCCATTATCCCGACGGTCATTTTATTCGCCATCTGTCAGCGATTTATCGTCGAAGGCTTGACGCAGGGAGCGGTAAAAGGATAGTCAAAACCATATTGAAAGGACCGATTCCCGTGAACCCTAAATTGGATGGTCAAACAGACGACCGTACCCGCGAAAATATTATCGATTCGAGCACGCAGGTAGCCCACGATTCGCATGACGAGCTGCACCGGGGCGCCGTGGTCATGCCGATTTACCAGAACAGCTTGTTCACCTTCGCCACTTACGAGGAGTTTGACCGCGCGTCTACAGGCGCGAGCGATTCGTTCGTGTACACGCGGGGGAATAATCCGACGGTACGTCAACTGGAAATGCGGCTGGCTGCGCTTCAAGGAGGCGAGAAAGCGCGATGCTTCGCTTCGGGCATGGCCGCCATCTCCACCGCGATCCTGGCGAATGTCCGCGCGGGCGACCATATTCTTTGCATCGATCAGGTTTATGGGCCGACGCGGGAGCTGTTGACGAGTTTTCTTACGCGGTATGGCGTCGAGACGACCTTTGTGGACGGCGCTTCGCTCGAAGCATTCCAGGCTGCCGTTCGGGCGAATACGAAGCTGGTGTATCTGGAAAGTCCTACCACCATGACGTTCCAGCTTCAAGATTTAAGCGCATGCGCCCGCCTAGCGAAAAGCATCGGGGCCGTGACCATGATCGACAATACGTGGGCGACGCCGTGCTTGCAAAATCCGTTCGAGCACGGGGTTGATTTCGTGCTTCATTCCATGAGCAAATATATCGGCGGGCACAGCGATATCGTCGGCGGGGTGCTGGTCGGGTCCGCCGAGAACATCAATCGGATTAACGCCAGCGAATACTTGCTGCTGGGCGGGATTATGACTCCGCATTCGGCCTCGCTTGCGATGAGGGGGCTGCGAACGCTGCCTTTGCGGCTGGAGAAGCAGGAGCAGAGCGGGCTGACCGTCGCCCGCCATCTGGAAAGCCTTCCGTTCGTGAGGAAGGTAAACCATCCGGGGCTTGCTTCCCACCCGCAGCATGAACTGGCCCGGCGGCAAATGAGCGGTTCGAGCAGCTTGTTCTCCTTCGAGACCGATCTGCCTGCCGAGGAAATGAAAGCGTGGGCGGACCGGCTCGAATACTTCCGGATCGGCGTCAGCTGGGGAGGCCATGAAAGTCTGGTCACCGTCGGCCGGCTCGGACCCGGCTACGAGTCCGTTCCGGGCTCGCTCGTCCGATTGTATGTCGGCTTGGAAAATCCTCAAGTTTTAATTGATGACATCGAGCAGGCCAGCGCACAGCTGCCGGTGGAATCCAAATAACCACAATATTGGAAAAGGCCAGATCAACCTTCTTCCAGTCCCGCCTCTAGGCCGGTGACCGAACGTACGGCTAGCCGATATTCGCTGGGGGACAGCGTCGTAGACCGCTTAAACAAATTCGAGAAATAAAACCGTTCCAGCCCGATCTGGCTTGCGATTTTTTCGATGGATTGGTTCGAATGGGTGAGCAGCCATTTGGCCCTTTCGATCCGGACCTTGTTAATATATTCGATCGGCGTAACTTGGAACAAGTTTTTGAAATACCGGCAAAAATAGTTCGGACTGTAATGAAACGCTTCAGCCAACGCTTTCGGCGTCAACGGCTCGGCAAGGTGATCTTCGATATACTGCAAAATTTGATTCGTCCGGCTGATCGCCGGGGAAGAGGATAGACGGATCGCCTGCGGCGGGAGACGGTCCATATAGTACGTCAAAATTTCATATAGAATCGTATTTGCTCTGAGCGGGGACGTGAGGTCTCCGCTCTTTTGATTTGCTTTTGTAAGCTTCTCGAACAAGTGCTGCATATAGGGCATGTCATCCACTTCGATATAGTAAGGAAAGTCGATCAGATGGGAGAGATGGAAGCTGCCGACGTTCGCGGAAAAATGGCACCAATACTTGTGAAAGGTGTTGTCGCTGATGATCGAGTACGCCAGAGGGGTGTCCGACGGCAAAAAATACAGTTGGCCAGGAACGGGATAATATTCCTGACGCTTGACTTGAAGCCAGCCTTCTCCACCCAGGATCAAATAAAAGCGGTTGAAGTCGTCCGTCCTTAGCGGCCTCCGCCAATTCTGGGTGACTCTTTCGCAGTAGCTGGCAACCATAAGCTCCAACTGCAGCGTTTTGAAATAATTTTGAATGATCTCGTTCCGGTTTCCGCCCATCTTGACATCCTCCTTTATCAGCCAAGTATACCATGGAATGGGAGGTTAGGATATTCCATGAAAGAGTTACAGATACACATACTGCAAGGAGCCGGTTTTCGGTACGATGGTGGTAGCCTGGCAATAGAGGCAGCGTAGGCAAAAAAGATAATGAGCCTATGAATAAGGAAAGAAAGGAGGCGGTCCCCGCAAGCATGAAGCCGTCGGAGTCGTCCGGCGGAATTTACGGTTGCAAATACACATGGGAAAGGAGTCGATCAAGTGAAAAATGAACGAAAGAACGGGTATCCGAAGCAAATGTGGCGCAGAACGGTATCTCTGCTGCTCGCCTCTTTGTTATTTGCGTTTCAATGGGCCGGCAGCGCAGGAGCAGAGGAGGCTGCCGACAGCCGGGCAGCGGCGACCAAAGAAACCGTGGCGGAATGGATCTTCAAGGATAAAGGAACCGACGGCGTGTTCCCCGCAACGAGCGGAGTGCATAATACATCGTCGACGTTTCGGGACATAGGCACGAACACGGATCAATACACCTACGACTCGGGGGAGCGCAGTATCCGCAATCAAGGGTGGAACGACGGAACGGGCAAAAAATATTGGCTTGCCACGATATCCACCAAAGGCTTCGAGAACTTGACGCTGTCGTCCCAGCAGACGTCATCCAGCACGGGACCGCGCGATTTCAAGGTGCAATTCAGCACGGACCAAACGAACTGGACCGACCTTCCCGGGGGCAATCTGGTGCTGGAGCAGACCAACTTCAACTGCAAAAACAACAGCTGCAAGCTGGCCGACGCTCCGCTCCCGAGCCAAGCCGACGACAACGACCTGCTGTACATCCGTTGGGTCGTGAATTCGACGAAGAACGTGAGCGGAGGGACCGTGTCCAACTCCGGCTCCAGCCGGATCAAAGATGTGATCGTCAAGGGCGACCAGAAAACCGGCGGCCCGACTCCGACCTTAGGCGTGCAGCAAGCTCCTGCTAGCGGAGCGAGCGACGTTGCGCCGAACGCGGCCGTCTCCGTCAAATTCAACAAAGCGATCGCTTTGAACAGCAACCCGAGCGTAAGCATCGTCGACCAGAACAACACCTCTTTGGGCAATCTGTCCGTAGGCGTCGTCAACAGCGATACGCTGGCGATTAGTCACCCGAATTTTACCGATGGCAAAACGTATACGGTCACCGTTCCGAAGGAGCTTGTCCGGGGAGCCTCAGACAACGTGCCTTTGACGAGTCCGATCGTTTGGAGCTTTACAACGAGAGGAGCTTCGGCGGCGGGCGCGCCGACCTTGTTGAATATGACCTTTAACGGGGATACGAAGACCAGCATTTCGTTTGACTGGTATACTGGAACGGACGTCACGGGGACCGTCGTCCAGGTCGTCGAGGCTTCCAAAGCTCCGGGAGGAAGCTTCCCCGAGCAGGAGGCAATGACTTTCACCGGAACGACAGAAATCATAAAGACGCTCATGAAAAGCAGCGACCGAAGCTCGAATAAAACGACTTCATTCGCCAATCACAAGGTGACGGCGAATAACCTGAAGCCGGGCACGAAATACAAGTACCGCGCAGGCAGCGGAAGAGCGGACAGTTGGAGTCCGGTCGGCTCGTTCACGACCGACCATGCGAACAATCACGATTTTCACTTTATTTATACGACGGACACGCAGGGTTCCAGCAAAGGAAATTTTGAGTTGTGGCAGGATACGTTCCGCCGAGCGATCGATCATATCGGCGACCCGAAATTTATGCTGCTGACGGGCGATCTGGTCGATGACGGGGATCTGGAGGAGCAGTGGCAATGGTTCTTGGGGATCCCGCAGAAAGAATTTGCGAACGTGCCATTCGCCCCGATCGTCGGCAACCATGAGATTGAGGATCATCCGAACAACAACTTCTACTACCATTTCAACCTGCCCAAAAGCGTCGGCACAAGCACCGAAGACGGCACGGTATATTCCTTCGAATACGGCGATGCGCTCTTCATGCAGATCAATACGCAGTACGAAGGTCAAGTCGATCCGTACAAGGCTGATGCCGGCTTTAAAGCGCAGGTGGATTGGATGCGCAGCCAAGTGGCGAAGACGGATAAAAAGTGGAAAATCGTCACGATGCACAAGGGAGCGTATTCCTCCGGGGACAACGCGGATGCGGAATCGGAGCGCGTGGAGTTTTACCGCAAATATTTGATTCCGGTCTTCGACGAATTAGGCATCGATATGGTGCTGGAAGGCCACGACCACCTGTACATGAGATCACATCAGATGCTGGACAACAAGGCGATCAAAGACGTTGTCGTAGACGGGCAGGGCAATGTGGTGAACCCGAAGGGCTCGGTATATTTGATGGGCAACTCGGGCGCCGCCAAGTTTTATAAGATCAATCCGAACATCAAGGACTTCTTCTCCGTGAAAAACGCTCAGCCGAACAAAAAAATGTTCGTGGACGTCCAAGTGACGGACGGCATCCTGAAATTCACCTCGTATACCGCCGCCAAAAACGAACCGCTGGCCGTTTACGACCAGTACAGCATCAAGCGGACGGACGGCAAGCCGTCCAAAGTGGAGAATGCCAAGGCCGAGCTGAAGAACCGCAGCACTGTCATTTCCTGGAACGCTCCCGCGTCCACGTCCGAACCGGTCAGAGGCTACCGGATTTACGAAAAGAACGACAAGGCCGGCACGAACTGGAGCGTATACGTTCCGGCAGTGAAAGGGCAGAGCGCTTACCAATACACCGTCAATAATGCGGACCCGGCCCTAACGTACGACTTCGTCATCAAAGCGGTCGGCGCAAGATCGAATTCCGACCCGGTGGAGGCAAGTACGTCAACGAATCCGTGATCTGAAAATCGCAGCCTGTGCTTGCGGCTTCTTCGATAACTTGAAGGAGCGTAGGCACGGGTGTTTTTTTGATTCGGGAAAATATTCCGCCAAGTACCTTGCAGCACAAAGTAGTATATGATAACATAGTAGTGGAAGGGGAGATCGTATGGATATGACGGAGTGGACCTCCCAGGTTCGCCGCGGAATTTTGGAGTACTGCATTTTGCTGCTGGTCAGCAAGCAGCCGCGATACGGCTACGAGCTGGTGACGCTGTTAGATCGATGGGAGCCCCTTGCCGTGACGGAAGGGACGCTGTACCCTCTTCTGCGCAGGCTGCTTAAAGAGAACTATATCGAGTCCTTCTGGAAGGAATCGGAAGCTGGCCCGCCACGCAAATATTACAGCCTGACTGCCGACGGACGCCTCCTACTGGAGACGATGTCCCGCGAATGGAACAAGCTGGACGCGGCAGTGTATCAAATTCAATTGTATCGGGGAGAGGAAGCGTTATGAGTCCGAAGACGAGAGCGTACTTGGAAAAACTGTATCAACTATTGGAGAGAATGCCGGAAGACGAGCGGCTGGACGCGATCCGGGAAATCGAGAGCCACATTGCGGAAGGTGTGGCGGGCGGCCAGTCGGAGGACGCCATTCTGGCCCGGCTCGGCGACCCGCGAGTGCTGGCGAAAGCGTACCGGAGCGAATATATAATGGAAAAAGGCTCGGCGAGATCGTTCAAAGACGTCATGCTAATGGCCGGCTTTTATTGCTCGACCGGGCTGCTGAGCATCATGGTCATCCCTGTGCTTGCCACCATCGCCTATGGGTTTGGGTTTTGCTCGGTTCTCATCTTCATCGCCGGGCTCATCCGCACATTTGGCGTCACCTGGATTCAGATGAATCTCGGACCCGGGATAGAAGTTCCGACCGAGTGGAGCATGTTGTACTCCACCATCATCGGCGGCATCATTGGGGGGATTGCTTACTTAAGCTGGAGAGGCCTGCGTACCTATATGAACTTCCTTTCCGCGAGCTACAAAAAATTGCTGCCCAGCAGCAGAGCAGCGTAGTGTTGTACGATAAAAGGTCCATAGTTAAGCGGGGGAATACCGCAGTGCAATGACCGCATTCCGTGTCGGAATATGCGGTTTTTTTGCTTGAAGAAAAGGGATACGGCGGGGCTTTCGCGAATGGTTAATAGGCCTACGGAGGGTATTAGACAAAGTTAGTACTATGTTCCGGCCGATTTTTCTTTACAATAAAACTATGGCTTGAATCATACACGCACACACGGAAAGCAGAGGATACGTATGCAAACTCGTCATGTGAAAATTATCGGAACCGGTAAATATATGCCGAAGCGCCGGGTCACCGATTCGGAGATGGATCGGGCCTTGGGCGTACAGGAAGGTTGGGTACGCAAAAAATCAAACGTCATTCACCGCCATTTCGCAGAGGACGAAACGGCTTCTTTTATGGGAGCGAAGGCGGCTTATGCCGCTTTGGATGCGGCTGGATTGGCGTTCAACGATATCGATTGTCTGGTGTGCACGAGCGGGACGATGGAGCAGCCGATTCCTTGCACCGCCGCTTTAATTCAAGAAGCGATGGGGCAGCAGTATTCCGGTGTTCCCGCCTTTGACATTAACTCGACGTGCTTGAGCTTTGTCGCCGGACTCGATGTAATGTCCTATATGGTAGATGCCGGGCGGTACCGCCGTGTACTTCTGGTGTCGACTGAGATCGCCTCTAAAGGTTTAAACTGGAAGCAAAAGGAAAGCGCAGCTCTATTCGGCGACGGGGCGGCGGCAGCCGTCATTGCGAAGTCCGGGCCGGAAGAGTGTTCGCGCATCCTCTCCGCTTGCATGGAAACGTACAGCGCCGGGGCGCATCTCTCGGAGATTCGGGGAGGCGGCAGCGGCCGTCCCGCAGGGGCTTTCGCTCCGGAGACGGCGGAGCATTACTTGTTCGACATGCAGGGAGAGCCCTTGTTTCGGATGGCTTCCAAGAAGCTGCCGGATTTTATGAATCGCCTTCTTGCCGGGGCAGGGTGCTCCATCGCGAACATCAAGCTGGTCATTCCGCATCAGGGCAGCGCGATGGCGATGCGGCTGCTCAGCCGCAAGCTGCGCATTTCCGAAGAGCAGTTGCTGTACATTACGCCTAACCATGGCAATACGATCGCCGCTTCGATTCCGATGGGCCTGCACGAAGCGATCCGACAAGGGAGGATCGAGCGAGGCGACCGCGTACTGCTGATCGGCACATCGGCTGGATTAACGCTGGGAGGCGTTGTGCTTGATTACTAGACGGTTAGGAGCTTGGGCTGAGCATCCTAAGGTGTTGATTACCGGCGGCCGCGCTCCTGCAGCCCTGGAGCTGGCTCGGCTGCTCGCTGCCGCCGGCTGCGAGGTGCACGCGGCCGAAAGCGTGCGGTATCACCTGTGCCGCGCATCGAAAGCCGTTGCCCGCAGTCATGCGGTACCCGCTCCGGTACGCGAGCCCGAATGCTTCGTTGCGACGCTCGAAGAGATCGTGCGGCGCGAACGCATCACTTGGCTGATCCCGACCTGCGAGGAGATTTTTTACGTGTCGGCCGGGTTGGAACGGCTCAGCCGGATATGCGGCGTCGTCGCTCCGCCGCTGGAGCAGCTTCGGCGGCTGCACAGCAAATGGGAATTCATCTGCCGGGCCCGAGAGCTCGGCTTGTCTGTTCCGCATACAGAACGGGTACGCTCTCCGCAGGAGTGGGTTCAATTCACGGTACGAATCGCATCTAACTCTGAGGAAGCGTTCCGCGACGGCTATGTTGTGAAGCCGGAATTTTCACGCTTCGCTTCCAAGGTTCGAATCGTGAGGCCAGGCGGCGGGGAAGCAGGGGCGGCAGCGACGGAGAGGACTCGGATTACCGGGGAACTCCCAACCGAAGTCCGACTGGAAGCCGAAAGCTATCCTTGGGTTGTTCAGCAGTTCATCCCCGGGCGAACCCTGTGTACCTACAGCATCGCGCATGAAGGCCGGCTGGCGGCGCATGCCGCCTACGCGGCGGATTACGCGGTTCGCGGCGGAGCCAGCGTATATTTCGAGCCGCTGTACCATTCCGGCCTGCTTGAATGGGTACGGCAGTTTGTCCGCATGGAACGGTTCACCGGGCAAATCGCGTTTGATTTTATCGAGACGGAGCAGGGAGAGCTGTACGCCATCGAATGCAATCCGCGGACGACAAGCGGCATCCATCTGTTCCAGCCGGAGGATGGGCTGGCCTCGACCTTGCTTCAGCCGGAAGCGCTGGGCGAATCGGTGATCGAGCCGCAGCCGCAAGCGCGGGGGATGCTGGGAGTGCCCATGCTGGCTTGCGGGCTTACGGAAAGCCGCTCGTGGCGAGCCTTCGCGGCATGGCTATCGAAGTATGCCGCGGCCCGGGATGTCGTGTTCCGCTGGAGCGACCCGCGGCCTTTTGCGGAGCAGCTTTTTCTGCTCTTGGAGCTGCGGAGAGCCGCGTCTGCCCGCAAGCAGACGCTTATGGAAGCTTCGACCGGCGATATCGAATGGAACGGAGGGACATCATGAACAGGAATGCCTTAGTGACGGGAGGAACAGGCTTTCTGGGCAGACGGCTTGCTCTCCGGCTCCGGGACGAGGGCTGGAGCGTTACCGCGATAGGCAGACAACCGGCGATCGGGGAAGAGCTTCAGCGGCAGGGCATCCGTTTCATGCAGGCGGACCTGCGGGACC
Source organism: Paenibacillus tyrphae (assembly GCF_000722545.1). GTDB lineage: Bacteria > Bacillota > Bacilli > Paenibacillales > NBRC-103111 > Paenibacillus_G > Paenibacillus_G tyrfis. The sequence continues at coordinate 339,071 of NZ_JNVM01000002.1, read as the reverse complement.
GGGAGCGGATGGACGCCGCTTGTGCCGGTCAGCAGGCAGTTTTTCACTGCGGCGCGTTGTCGGCATCGTGGGGGCCATACAACGACTTTTACGATAGCAACGTTCTCGGAACGGAACATGTTATCGCCGGCTGCCTGAAGCATCAGGTCGGCCGGCTTATTCACGTGTCGACGCCCAGCGTGTATTTTGGCAGTACCCACCGGCTGGGCGTCCGGGAATCGGACCCGCTGCCACGCCGTCAAGCCAGCCCGTACGCCGCGACGAAGCGGCTGGCCGAGGAGGCCGTGGTGCGGGCCGGGGCGGCAGGGCTGGAGACCGTTATCGTGCGGCCGCGCGCCATGTTCGGTCCGGGCGACGCTTCGATTTTGCCGCGGCTGATCGAAGCCAATGCGGTGCAGGGTATCCCACTGATCGGAGGCGGGAAGGCGCTCATCGACTTGACGTATGTCGATAATGCCGTCGATGCGCTGCTGCTGTGCGAAGCGGCTCCGGCCGCTACTGTGGCGGGACGCGTCTACAATATTACGAATGGCGAGCCGATGGCTTTTGGCGAGGCGGTAAGCAAGCTGCTTGGGAAACTGGGCGTTCCGGTCCGGTTCAAACGGCTTCCTTATGCCGCAGCCTACGGCGTGGCTGCGCTGATGGAGCTGTCCACCCGACTGATTCCCGGCCGGGGAGAACCGATGCTCACCCGGGCGGTCGCGGGCATGATTGGGAGAAGCCAGACGCTGGATATTAGCGCGGCCCGAAGGGAGCTGGGCTATTCGCCTAAAATTCGCGTGAACGAAGGAATGGAAGCTTTTGCTCATTGGTGGAGGAGTAAGCATGACATCTAGACAACAGAGAGAAGACAGAGGGCTGCCGATCCCTAAGGTCAAGCTGCGCTTGTTCGCGGCAGGCTATTGCACGCACCCGGAATGGGTCACGCTTCGGGGCGGCTCGCTGCGTTCGTGCCACATTCCGGCGATATTTGCCTGCATCAAGCATCCGGTGTTCGGCGCGATTGTCGTCGACACCGGATATTCGGAGCGGTTCATCCGGGAAACGAACCGGCTGCCGGAGCGGCTGTACCGTATGATTACGCCCGTCGTATTCCGCGAGGAGGAAAGCGCGGTGCGGCAGCTTGCAGCGTGCGGGGTGACTCCGGAGCAGGTGCAGACGGTGATCGTGACGCATTTTCATGCCGATCATGTGGCCGGTCTGCGCGATTTCCCGAACGCCACATTTTTGTACGTGCCGGAGGCGTACAACGCGGTGAAGTCTTTGCGCGGATTGGCAGCGCTGCGCAGAGCGTACCTGCCGGGGCTGCTGCCGGAATCGTTCGAACGCCGCTCGCAGCCGATTCTCCGGGACCGGAAGGTCGAGCTGCCGGCAGACTTCCCCTTTTCCTACGGCATCGATGTGATGGGTGACGGCAGTCTGCTTGCAGTCGACCTTCCCGGGCATGCAGACGGGCAGATCGGGCTGCTTTTGTCAACGGAGCGCCACGATTATTTGCTCTGTGCCGATGCGGCCTGGTCGAGCCGGGCGATCCGCGAGAATCGCCCGCCGCACCCGCTTGCCGGACTGATCATGCCGGACCGGCGCCAGTACCGGGACAGCTTCGAACGACTCGTTCGGCTACACGAGCGTTACCCAACATTGCGTATCGTTCCTTCTCACTGCCCGGAGATTTGGGGGAAGTGGATTCGAGGAGGGGAACCGCTCTGATGCTCACTGATTCTCTGCGCATTTTATTCCGTTATTGGCTTACCCGCCATGGACGCCGATGGACGGACCGGGCTTCGCTTGAGCGGTGGCAGGAAGCGCGCATCCGGAGCCATTTGAGCCAGGTTCGGCTGCAATCCCCCTTTTACCGCGAATGGTGGGGGAATCGTCCGCTGTCGGAGTGGCGGGAGTTTCCGATGATCGACAAACAAATCATGATGGAGCAGTTTGACCGTCTGAATACGGCAGGAATCCTTCAAGAGGATGCCTTTGCTCTGGCGCTCCGCGCGGAACAAACGCGGGATTTCACTCCGATGATCGGCGGGACGACCATCGGCTTATCATCCGGAACGTCGGGCCACCGGGGACTGTTTCTCGTCAGCCGGGAGGAACGGCTGGCCTGGGTGGGTGCCGTGCTGGCCAAGGTGCTGCCGGGATCGCTGCTCGGCAAGCACCGCATTGCCTTTTTTTTGCGCGCCAACAGCAACTTGTATGCTGCTGTAGGAAGCCGGCGGCTGCAATTCTGGTTCTACGATCTGCTCGATCCTTTGGAGCGTCATCTGGGCCGGCTCCGGGAGCAGCAGCCGACGTTGCTCGTTGCGCCGCCTTCCATGCTTCGCCTGCTTGCGGAGCGGCAAAGAGAGGGGCGGTTATCGATTGCGCCCGGGCGCATCGTGTCGGTAGCCGAGGTGCTGGACCCGCTCGACCGCCGGTATATCGAGGAAACATTCGGCCTGACGCTGCATCAGGTTTACCAGTGTACCGAAGGTTTTCTTGCCGCTACATGCGCTCACGGTACGCTGCATATGAATGAAGATATCGCAGTCATTCAGAAAGAATATGTTGACCTTAAGCTGCGGAAGTTCGTTCCGGTTATTACCGATTTTTCCAGAATGGCGCAGCCGATGATCCGCTACCGGCTGAATGACGTGCTGACCGAACGTTCGGCGCCTTGTCCTTGCGGATCGCCGTTTATGGCGATTGAAACGATCGAAGGGCGCTGCGACGACTTGTTCTATTTTCCGGCGCGCGATGGGGAAGGCTGGGTGCGCGTATTCCCCGATTTCGTCAGCCGGGCACTGCTTGCCGCCTCCAGCGACATCGAAGCGTATCGCGTCGTGCTTCACGCGCCGAACCGGCTGGAAGTTTCCCTGCAAGTAGCGGACGGCAAACGGGCGGAGACCGAGACGGCCGTGGCGAACGCCTTGACCGGTCTGTGCGATCGGATCGGCTGCCGTACGCCAGGATTCGAATTTACGGCGTATGCTTTTCGGCCGGGAGACCGGAAGCTTCGGCGGGTGGAGAGGAGGTTCGGCCTTGACCTCGATGCTGCGCTTATTCGATAGGGAATCGGTCGGGCAGTTTGATTGGCCTGTGACGCCGGACGGCAGCTATGCCAAGCGTTACTTGCTTCCGCTGCTCCGCCAGCCGGTCGAAACTTTCGTGCCCAACCTGTCCACGGCTTTGCACGTGCTTCAACTGAACGATAAGGTACTGCCGGTGACCGTCAATGAAAAGGAATACGATAATTCGTATGTCTGTTCTCCGTACACCCACTACGTCAGCTACGCGAAGCAGGAGCTGTACATGCTGAACTCCCGCCCGACGGAGATTGCGCTCCGCGGATTGCTTACCGCTATGGGCTGGCTGCTAAAAGGGAGCGGGTTCAACCGTACGGTACACGTCAACAACTGGCTGCTGTCGACCAATTTGTATCCCGAGCTGTCTGACGAGGAAATGGAAGATACGGTCCGTTTCCTGCTCCGTTCGTTTCCGCAGCATACGCTGATTTTCCGGTCCCTCAACCGGACGACGAACGCCACGATGATGGATATGCTGGAGAAGCTGGGCTTCCGCATGGTTCCGAGCCGGCAGGTTTACATGCTCAAGCCGTCGGACGATGCCTGGATGAATGCCAAAGCCCGCTGGCTGTTGAAACGAGACTACGGACTGCTGGACAAACACCGCTACGAAGCCGTCGGTCCGGAGGAGCTGACGGAGGCGGATATGCCCCGGCTGGCGGACCTGTACCGGGCGCTTTATTTGGACAAATATTCGTACCACAATCCGCAGTTTGGAGCGAGCTTTTTCAAGCTGGCTTGGAAGGAAGGGCTGCTGGAGCTTCATGCGCTTCGTCATAAGCCGACGGGACGCTTGGATGCGGTGCTTGGCTTCTTTTGCCGCAACGGGGTGATGACCACGCCGATCTTCGGTTACGATACGTCGCTCCCGCAGGAGCTCGGCTTGTACCGCATGCTGTCGTCGGTGCTGATCGGCATTGCCCGGACGAACGGCCATCTGCTCCACGAAAGCTCGGGGGCCGCGCAGTTTAAGCGCAACCGCGGAGCGGTCGCGGATATCGAATACAGCGCCGTTTACGACCGGCATCTGCCCTTCCGCCGGCGTTCGGGCTGGACGCTGTTGCACAAGACGCTGAACGGCATCGGCATCCCGCTTATGAAAAAATATAAATTTTGAGATAGGAGCAGGAGAAGGAGGGAATTCCATGGACAATGCCCAACCGGTTGCTTTGGTGACAGGCGCGTCCAGCGGCTTCGGCTTGTTGACGTCGGTCGCGCTTGCTCGCGCTGGCTACAGAACCGTGGCGACGATGCGCAATCCGGACAAAAGTGATGCGCTTCAGGAGCACGCGGAGCGCAGCGGGGTACAGGAGCTGATCGACATCATGCCTCTGGATGTTACCGATCACGAGGCGATTGGGCAAACCGTCGGTTCGATTGTCAAAACGTACGGCCGGATCGACGTGCTCGTGAATAATGCCGGTTTCGCCGTCGGCGGCTATGTGGAGGATGTGCCGATGGAGCTATGGAGACAGCAGCTGGAGACGAACGTATTCGGTGTGATCGCGGCGACCAAGGCCGTGCTTCCGCATATGCGGGAACGGAGATCCGGGTGCATCGTCAACGTCAGCAGCATCAGCGGCCGCAGCGGCTTCCCCGGCTATGCGCCTTACAGCACGTCCAAGTTCGCCGTGGAAGGCTTCAGCGAGTCGTTACGGCTCGAAATGAAGCCCTTCGGCGTTAACGTCGTGCTTATCGAGCCGGGCGCCTACAAGACGGACATTTGGCAAAAAGGCTTCGCCTCGATGTGCACCTCCGAAGCTTCGCCTTACCGGCATTTGCTGGAGAAGGTGCTGCGTTACTCGAAGCAAGCTGCCGCTACCGCTCCGGACGCGGCGGAGGTGGCGGATACCATCGTCCGCGTCGTCCGCTCGAAGCATCCCAAGCTGCGTTATCCGCTCGGGCGCGGGGCTAGACTGGGTCTGGGGAGCAAGGCGCTGCTCCCATGGCGATGGTATGAATCGATTGTGCTGCGTCTGCTCAACAAATGAAGCACATATATGACATAAGGCAAGGCCGTTCCTGGTCGGAGATGAATCCGCGGGATCGGCCTATTTGTTTACCGGCATCTTGACCGAGCCTTTTCCCGGCGCGTTTCGGGGCGGCACGGAGGATGTTCCGGATGAAGATTTCGCGTTCAGGGTGTCTCACACCGGAGTCTTCATTTAAAACTCTAAAGTACGTGTCGAATGTTCGATAAGAAAAAACTTATTTAGCGGGGATATAATCTCTCGAACCTTCACATTTGCATCAATGTAGTATGATGGGGATGAGCTCGAATGAGGAAAGGAGTCGAAACGATTATGATTCGTTCGCAAGATCTACGATAAAGGAGGAGTATAGTTGAAAGAAGCTATCCTGATCCAAGGCGCCCGTGAAAATAACTTGAAAAACATCTCGTTGTCGATTCCCAGAAATCGATTGGTCGTCTTGACCGGGCCGTCCGGATCCGGGAAATCGACGCTCGCGATGGATACGCTGCAGAAGGAATGCCAGCGGCAGTATATGGAATCGATGGGAATGGTCACGGATTCGATCAGCAAGCCGAAGGTGGATTCCATCGCCGGATTATCTCCGTCGATCAGCGTAGGACAGCACGTCACGAACCGCAATCCGCGGTCGACGGTGGGCACGGTGACAGACATCTACACGTATTTGCGGCTTTTGTACGCCAAGCTGGGGGAGCGGCCGTGCCCGTCCTGCGGCTCGACCGTTCCGCCTTCGTTCGAAGAGGCGGGCGGCTTGAGCGAGGAGGACGAAGCGTCCGGCCAACCGCAGTACGTCCGCTGCCCGAACTGTGCGGCCGAGCTTCCCAAGCTGACGATGGGACATTTCTCGTTCAACAAGCCGGAGGGCGCCTGCGGAACGTGTGACGGGCTCGGCAGCGTAGCCAGCCTGAATCTGGAGGCCGTCTTCGACGAAGAGCTGAGCTTGCGCGGGGGATGCGTGACCTTTTGGTACGAATCCCTGATTGATTACCAAAACAGCATTCTACAGGCTGCCGCCAAGCATTACGCCTTCGTCTTCGATCCGGATCTGCCGTTGAAAGAATACGGCCGGGTTCAGCGCGATTTATTATTCTACGGCGTGGAAAGCGAAGACTTCCTGCGGCATTTCCCGAACGTTCAGCCCCCGAAAACGGTCGGCAGAGGAAAATTCGAAGGCGTCGTTACGATCTTGTGGAGGCGCTATTTGGAAAAAGACGGCGACCCGAACGGCTCGGCGTCCGTAGGGGCGTATTTCCGTCAGCAAACGTGCACCGGCTGCCAAGGAACAAAATTGAACAAGGAAAGCCGCCAAGTGACGGTGCGCGGAGCAGCGATTGCCGAGATTTCGTCCTGGGCGCTGGATGACGTGCTGTTATGGCTAAATGATTTGCCGAGCAGCTTGCCGCCGGCCGGACGAGAGATGCTGGAGCCGGTGCTGAACGATTTGCCGGAGCGGCTGAGACGGGTAATCGATGTCGGCTTAGGGTACTTGTCGCTTCACCGGCAGACGGTGACGCTGTCCGGAGGGGAGGCGCAGCGAATTCGGCTCGCTTCCTTGCTCGGTTCCGGTCTCACAGGGGTGCTGTATATTTTGGACGAGCCTTCGGCAGGGCTGCATCCGCGGGATACGGAAGGGTTGATTCATGTCCTGAAGCAGCTTCGCGATCTGGGAAATACGGTGCTTGTCATCGAGCATGACGTCGAGGTGATGCGTGCGGCGGATCATGTCATTGACATGGGACCTGGCGCTGGTGCCATGGGAGGAACCGTCGTCGGCGAGGGTCCCTTGGAAACTCTGAAGTTGTGCGAGAGCTCGGTTACGGGGGCTTATTTGCGGGACGAGAGCCACCGCTTGGCTCCGGGGCGGGCCAGAAGGCAGGGGAACGGGAGCTTCCTGACAATCCGGGATGCCCACGCACGGAATTTAAAGCACATTACCGTTTCGTTTCCTCTCGGCTGCCTAATTTCGGTAACCGGCGTATCCGGTTCGGGGAAGTCGACGCTCCTGTTTGATCTGCTCGCGCCGGACGAACAAGCCGCAAAGCGTGAAGGCTGCGAAGCTATTACTGGGCTGGAGCATATCGGGAACTGGATTACCGTCGATCAGTCACCGCTCGGGCGGATGCAGCGTTCGAATATTGCGACGTATACCGACGTGTTTACCTCGATTCGGAACTTGTTCGCCGGCTTGCCGGAAGCGAAGCGGAGCAAGCTGACGTCGAAGCATTTTTCGTTCAATACGCCGGGCGGCCGATGTGAGAACTGCCAGGGGCTCGGCGTTTTGTCGCTGCACATGCATTTTCTTCCGAATTTGGAAGTGCGGTGTCCCGCCTGCCGTGGCAGAAGGTTTCAGGACAGGGTGCTGCGTGTTACCTACAAAGGCCATACGATATCCGATCTGCTCGATATGACGGTTCAAGAAAGCTTGTCCGTCCTGAAGGATCAGGACAAAATGTCAAGAACGATTGAACTGCTTTGCGAGGTGGGGCTCGGCTATTTGCAGTGGGGCCAGTCCGTAACGACACTGTCGGGCGGAGAGGGGCAGCGGATCAAGCTGGCCAAGGAGCTGAGCAAAAAAACAAAGACCCATACCCTCTATTTGCTGGACGAACCGACTACCGGCCTGCATCCCGGTGATGTGCGGCAGCTGCTTGTTTTGCTGAACAAACTGGTCGATGCGGGCCATACGGTAATGGTGGTCGAGCATAACATGGACGTCATTCGCGAGTCGGATTGGATCGTCGATCTCGGCCCGGAAGGGGGAGAAGCAGGCGGCTCGCTTGTCGCAGCGGGAACCCCGGAGGAAGTGGCCGCATGCGAAGCTTCTCACACCGGACGCTTCTTGAGGCAAGCGCTGCGCTAGTAAAGGCGGCAGGCTGGATGTCCCGCCATAAACCAGACCGTGCAGGAGGAGGTGCCGTTCGGGCATCTCCTTTTTTATGCCGATTTCACAATAAGAGCAGAAGCCGCTATAATTAGGAGATACTTTTGCATCGCAGGGAAGGGAAGCGAGTATATGTTTGCGCGTAGGGAAAGCTTAGGTCAGTACGTTCGGCTTTATCCGGTGACAACGGCGATCATCTTGATTCAATTGCTCGTGATGGTGGCAATGGAGTGGTACGGATCGTCCAAAAACAGCGAAACGCTGCTCCGGTTCGGCGCCATGTTCGGCATTCCGGGCTTCGAGCCGGAACCGTGGCGCTATGTGACGGCCATCTTCGTGCATATCGGGTTCCAGCATTTGCTTTTTAACAGCTTCGCCTTGTACGTATTCGCGGCTCCGCTGGAGCGCATGCTTGGCTCTTTGCGCTACGCCGCGTTCTATCTTGTAAGCGGAATCGCTGGGAATTTGGCGAGTGCTTGGTTCCACTCGGACCCCTTTATCGGAGCGGGTGCGTCGGGCGCGATCTACGGTGTGTATGCCGCTTACTTGTACTTATCGGTATTCCGCCGCGATCTGATCGACTACCAGACGAAACAAACGGTATGGACCATTGTAATCATCGGCTTTGTTTATTCCTTCATTATCCCGAATGTCGACATTTACGCTCATGCCGGCGGCTTCGTCGGCGGGTTGGCCGTATCGGCACTGATGACCTTGTTCGTCAAGCGGAGACGGCGCAGGGAGAGCTGGGACGGGCCCGGAGCGGAGTAGTGCAGCGGGTTCGAAAACCTCGAATAGTCTGAATTGGTTGGAGAATAGAGGAACGCCGGTGCGCTAAACGGAGTTTGAAGACGGTGATGGAAGTATAGCGGAACTGGGGAGCATTTAAGTGTGTCGAAAAATGTTAATGCTCCCCGTGATCGGCCCGATAACGCATCACAGGTTCTCTATATTGGGCCATTCGACGATTTTGGCCGGTATAGCGCATCTCAGTTCCCCTAAGTTTACGAGCCGCGCGTCGAGGACGGTGCTTCATGCGCCGTGAAGTGAATTTGCTTCTTATGCAGAAGCCCGCCAGTTTATTCTTCAAAATTCAAACTCAATCCTAAAAAATTCCCCCTGTAAAACCAGTCTTCTAATCAACCCCAGAAAACCATCAAATCCATCAAAACCATCAAAACCATCAAAACCATCAAAACCACCAAAACCATCAAAACCATCAAAACCATCAAAACCATCAAAACCATCAAAACCCCGAAAACCACTAAAACCCCTAAAACCACCAACTCATCCGTTACACCCCTCCAAAATGAACCCCCAAAATAACGGCTCCTGAGCACAAAACGAGGTTTCTTGGCAATTTAGAAGAACTATAGATCATTTCGAGAGTTACGCAGGCGGCTCTTTAGCTTCTTCAATCGAATGCGCTTACAAAAAAACGACGCTGCCTCTCGTTTCCCTTTACCTCATACCCTCCACGAAAACCCTGTGCGCCTTCCTCGAACTTCGCCTCACATGAACTGTGAGTTATCCGTAGAACCGTATAAATAATCCGTCCTCTGGGAGACAAAGAAAAGCCCTGGTGATAATCTTTATCAATGAACGGGTTCAACGAAAGGGAGGGATACATGTGAACCAAAAAAACGGAATCGCAAGACTGCTTGAGATTGCGGGCGAGAAGCGCGGTCTGCTGATCGTTTCCGGCATTTTATCGGCTTTGAGCGCGGTCTGCATGCTGATTCCTTACGTATCGGTATATTTTATAATCCGCGAGCTGTTGGAGCATGCGACGAATCCGGCTTCCGCCGACGGGCCGTGGATGATCCGCTGGGGGATTGTTGCGCTGTTAGGGCTGCTGGGAAGCCTGGTGCTGATGTATGCGGGAGGGATGTTCTCCCACATGGCGGCGTTCCGGATCTTGTACGGTCTGCGCGTCAAGCTGTCCAACCATATCGGACGGCTGCCGCTTGGTTGGCTGAACGGCACCTCGACTGGCGTCGTGAAGAAGACGCTGGAGCAAAACGTGGAAAAGGTGGAGACCTTCGTCGCGCATCAGCTCCCGGATCTCATTCATGTGGCGGTGTCTACCTTGGTGATGATCGTCGCGATGTTCGCCTTAAACGTATGGCTGGCGCTGGCTTGCCTCGTTCCGATTGCGGCCGGGTTCACCGTGCAGATCCTGCTCTCGACGGGAGAAAAGTCGAAGAAGAACGTCAAGCTGTATTACGATTCTTTGGAACGGATGAGCGGCTCGGCGGTTCAATATGTGCGGGGGATGCCGGCCGTGAAGGTGTTCGGGCAGACGGTCCATTCGTTTCGCAAGTTTTACGACGACATGATCCACTACCGCGATTATTGCGTGAAATTTACCGATCAGTTTCAGAATGGGTATCTGATCTTTAAAGTCATTCTCAGCTCGTTTGCGGCGTTTGTACTGCCGGTCGGCGTCTATCTGCTGGCGCGGGACCCGGGGAGCGTGGCGTTCGCCTCGGTTCTGCTGTTCTTTCTGATCATGGCCCCGGGCATCTCCGCTCCGATGTTCAAGATTATGAATATCAGCTCCTCGCTCCGCGATATCAACGAGGGGGTCGAGCGGATCGACCGCATTTTGGCGGAGGAGCCGGTACGGGAGCCGGAGGCTCCGAAAAAACCGGACGCGTACGATTTGACGTTTCACAGCGTCTCCTTCTCCTATGAGACGGAAGGCAGATCTTCCCGAAGCGAAGCGCTGTCCGATATTTCGTTCAACGCACGGCAGGGCAAGGTAACGGCGCTGGTCGGTCCGTCAGGCTCCGGCAAGTCCACTGTTGCCAACCTCATTCCCCGGTTCTGGGACGTGAGTCAAGGAAGCATCCGCATCGGAGGCGTAGACATCCGAGAGATGGCCTCGTCCGATCTGATGAACACCGTCGCTTTTGTTTTTCAGGAAACATTCTTGTTCTACGACACGCTCTACAACAATATCGCCGTCGGGCGGCCGGAAGCGTCCCCGGAGGAAGTGTACGCCGCCGCAAAGGCGGCCCAGTGCCATGAGTTTATCGGCAGGCTGCCCCAAGGCTACGACACGTTGATCGGGGAAGGCGGCGTTTACTTGTCGGGCGGCGAGGAGCAGCGGATTGCGGTGGCCCGGGCGATTTTGAAGGATGCCCCCATTCTGGTGCTGGATGAGGCCACTGCTTTTGCCGATCCCGAGAACGAGTACGAGATGCAGCTGGCGCTGAAGCAGCTGATGCAGGGAAAAACGGTTATCGTGATCGCGCACCGGCTTTCTTCGATCCGGGATGCCGATCAAATTATCGTGCTGAACGCCGGACGTCTCGAAGAGCGGGGAACGCATGACGGACTCGTTGGTGCGAATGGCTTGTATTCCAGAATGTGGAAGGCATACACGGATGCAGGGCAATGGCAGATCGAGACGGGAGGAGTGAGGACATGAGTCTGCTTCATAACATTACGGCGGGCCAGCCGAAGAAGCTGATCAAGCCGGTACTGTATACGACGCTCGCCAACCTGATGGCGATCGCGCCTTTTGCCCTGCTGGTCGGAGGCGCGAGGCTGATCTTCGAGCCGTTCGTTCATCCGGGCGCGCCACTGGATGTAACGGGGCTTTGGTGGGTGTGCGGGGGCATGGCGGCTGCGCTGATTGTATTGTTCTTCTGCGAAGTGCCGGCATACCGTGCCCAGTTCCGGGGCGCTTACGAGACCGCGGCCGAAGGTCGCGCTCAGCTGGCTGAGCATTTGCGGAAGCTTTCCCTTGGCTACTTGAACCGACGTGACCCCGGCGATTTGGCGAACATGATGATGGGTGATTTTACGCTGGTGGAGCACGGCATCTCGCACCTCGTACCGCAGATGCTCGGCGCCTTGGTCATGCCGGTGTTGGCCCTTGCCGGGCTCTCCATTCTGGACTGGCGCATGGCGGCCGCGATGTTTGCCGCTTTTCCGGTGGCGGTCGTGCTGGTGCTTCTCACCTCCCGCATTCAGCGGAAGCTGGGGGCGAACCATATGCGGGCGAAGATTGACGCTGCGAACCGTCTTCAGGAATATTTGAACGGCATCCGAGTCATTAAAGCTTACAATATTACGGGCGAGCGCTTCGTCCGGCTGGAACAATCGTTCAAGGAGCTGATGCGGCACAGCATCCGGATCGAAGGGCTGCTTGGGCCGATCGTGCTGAGTGCCATCGCTCTTGTTCGCGCCGGGCTGACCCTGATGGTGATCGTAGGGGTTCATCTGCTGCTGGGCGGCAAGCTCGAAGTCATGACGCTTGTTACGTTTTTGCTCATCGGAACGCGGATTTTCGATCCTCTCACAACCGCACTCGTGAACTATGCGGAGTTCCGCTATCACGAGCAGGCCGGTGAGCGTATCGTCCAATTGTTGAAAGAACCTGGCATGACAGGCAGTGAGCTTCCTCCCGAAGAGCACGACGTCGAGCTGCGGCAAGTTACCTTCGGGTACAACGAGCAATCCACCCTCAAAAATATCAGCGTTCGGATGCCCGCCGGTTCGTTCACCGCGCTGGTCGGCCCTTCGGGAAGCGGGAAGAGCACGATTCTTCGGCTGGCCGCCAGGTTCTACGATCCCGGCGAAGGGAAAGTTCTGCTCGGAGGGCAGGACATGCGGAGCATGGACCCGGAAGCGCTGCTGCGCAAGGTGTCGATGGTGTTCCAGGACGTCTATCTGTTTCAGGATACGATCGGCAACAATATCCGCTTTGGGCGGAGCGGCGCAACGCAGCAGCAGGTGGAGGAAGCGGCCCGGTTGGCCTGCTGCCACGAGTTTATCATGAAGCTGCCGCAAGGCTACGATACGATGGTAGGCGAGGGAGGCAGCACGTTGTCGGGCGGGGAAAAGCAGCGGATCTCTATTGCGCGGGCGATTCTGAAGAACGCGCCGATCGTCCTTCTGGACGAGGCGACGGCTTCCTTGGACCCGGAAAACGAAGTGGAGATTCAGCGCGCGATCGATCATCTGGTCCAAGGGAGGACGGTGATTGTCATCGCACATCGTCTGAAAACGATAAAGAACGCCGACAACATTATCGTGTTAGACAACGGCCGCGTGGTCGAGCAGGGGCGGCATCACGACCTGCTGAAGCGCGAAGGCTTATACGCCCGGCTCTGGAATTTGCAGCAGCAAACCAGAGGCTGGAGCATCTCTTCATGAGCGGCAACGCAGCTGCCGCCGTCGTGTGGCCGGCCGCTTTTTACAATCTCTAATCCAGCCTTGTGCTGGATTTTTTTGTTGAATCGAGGAGGGGTATGATATACTGTATCTTAATGAAAATGATTATCAATATCATATACACAAGTGCGATCCTGTGTCATTGTAGAGATTCGCCAGGGGGAACCAATGAACATTCGGGCAGAGTTTGCCGAGCTTCACGAGATGACGACGAACGTGTGCAGCTATTTGAACACCGATCCGCTGACGGAGCCGTACGAGCAGACGGGAACGCTTGCGCCGGAATATGGCGAAGGGCAATTTTGCTTCATCCGGCTTCGGGACGGCATGGAGCTGCAGTTGAGCGATATGATCTGGCGGGAGGACGTTACCTTCGACATGGGCGTTCGGTATCCGCATCTGGAACTTGCGCTGAATATCGAGGGGAACGGCTGCTGGTCCGCTGAAGGGCAGCGGAGGGAAATATCGAGCGAGTCCGGCTCCGCGCAGCTTGTTTACTTTAACGATATCCGTATCCGGGCGGAGCACAAGAAAAATAAAAGAATCTTGCACGCGGAGCTGCGCATGGACGCCCGGCTCTGGCGGCCCCTTTTTCAAGAGCTTGATGTCCGGCTGGAGCAGTCCTTTTTCTGCTTCGAAGATTTGATCGGTCCCAAGCTTCAGGTTCTTGTACAGCAGCTGCGGAATTGTCCGTACGGCGGCTCGGCCAAGCGGCTTTTTCTGGAAGGGAAATGCCTCGAACTGCTGGCGTCGTTTATCTACGAAGCGGACGATAGCCGGGCAAGGAAAAGCTCCAGCTTGAAGACGGAAGATGTCGACAAGATCTACAACGCCAGAGATATTTTGCTGCAGACGCTGGCACAGCCGCCGAGCTTGCTTGCCTTATCGCGAAAAATCAGCCTCAACGACTATAAGCTAAAGGTGGGATTTAAGGAGGTATTCGGGATGACCGTCTTCGAATTCGTCCGCCATCAGCGCATGGAGAAAGCCAGGATTCTGTTGGAGAACGGCTCGCTGAACGTCAGTCAAGCCGCGTCTCTGGTAGGCTATAATAACTTTAGCCATTTCGCCGCCTTATTCAAAAAGACATACGGCGTGAATCCAAGCAATTATGCCAGAGATGTTGCAAAAACTTGAATGCCGTGTTACGATAGGATAAATTTAGCAGAACGGAGGGTTACGTGTGTTAGACAATTCCAATTCCGGCGTACTTGAGTTCACGAATTAAATAGTGCTCAAAGGCTCTGTCTGTGTACAGAGTAATCGGGATTGGTCTGCCTGCATATACGGGTAACCCTGTTTAGTTATGCGCAATATGGCTATCAGAGGGAGGGACGAATCAGCCCTCTTTTTGCTATGCCCGCAAATTGTAATACAAAGGGCCAATAATCCGTCCGTTTGAAGACGGCCCTGATTTTGACATATGTTGGAACGGGGAAGGTTCTTCTTAAGGGGATTCGTATGTCCTTTTCCGATGACTCTTGGCACAGGCAGCAGTCTGTGTTTTTATTTTGTACAGTTACAGGAGGAAATCGGAATATGAGCGAACAAATGCTGCGAATAGACGGAATCGAATTATGTGCCGAAAGCTTTGGCAATCCAAACGACCCGGCCGTTTTACTGATTATGGGAGCCACCGCGTCGATGATTTGGTGGGAGGACGAGTTTTGCCAACGTCTTGCGGATCGCGGGAGGTATGTGATCCGCTACGATAACCGCGATGTCGGGCGTTCGACGACGTATGAACCGGGGCGCCCGGAATATACCTTGGAAGATATGGCGGACGATACGGTTCGCGTTCTCGACGGGTACGGGATATCGCAGGCGCACTTTGTCGGCATGTCGCTCGGTGGGCTGCTTACGATGTTTGCGGCGCTGCGGCACCCGCAAAAAGTGATGACCGCTACGCTGGTGATGACGTCGGCTTTTGCGCCGGATTTACCGCCGATGGAGGCAAAGGTGGAAGCTTTCTTTGCCGGTACGGCCAACGTGGATCTGACGAATGAGCAGGCGGCCGTCGATCTGACTGTAGAGAAATGGAAAATCTCGAAAGGCTCCAAGCATCCGTTTAACGAGAAAAGAGTCAGACGTCTGGCTATTGAAGAGGTAAGGAGGGCGAGCCGCCTATCGAGCATGTTCAATCACGGCCTGTTGACAGGCGGCGAATCGGATATCGCCCGGGTTCACGAGATCGAAGCTCCCGCGCTGGTTATTCACGGAACGGAAGATCCAATTTTGCCTTACGAGCATGGGGTGGCACTTGCGAAGCAAATTCCGGGAGCCGTTCTGCTCACGCTGGAAGGGACCGGGCACGAGCTGTACCATGACGATTGGGAAGTTATGATCGACGCGATCATCAAGCACACGTCGGTGCGATAAAATAGGAGCGGCAGTCTGGAGCTTGATTTTCGGCTTCGGACCGCCGCTTCTTCCGGTTTTGGGCTTGATAAACGGTTTGGACTCCGTTACCCAAGCTCTATCATTTCGCTATTAACACGAACCGACATTGCTTTGCGGCTGCGGCTTTCGTATTTCGGCCAGAGATCGAAGCGCTCGCCTTGATGTGCCAGTTCAATCACCATCTTCTGGAATTGTCCGGAGACCAGTCGATTCTCGGCATCGCTGCAGCCAAGCAGCATCGGAGCGCTTTTCCAGCTTCCGAAGTTGCCGAATAGGAATGGCAGTTCCAAGCAGTGGCATGCGGCCAATTTCGGATTTGACGAAGGATAATCAAAACGGTAAGCGTAGATGTTCGCACCGCGGTCAGCCAGTCGGTCCATGAGCGCAATGGTCGGAAGATCGAAGATCAGCTCCGAAGAAATGTTGACCAGCAGACGTTGATTATGATCATTCGGATAGGTTTTGCGATACGCTTCAACGATTTGTCGGGCGTCGGCCGCCGTTAATTTCCCGATGACTTTGTGTAGAGCTTCTTCCGGGACCGACTCCGGCAGCGAGTGGAAGAAACTGGTCGTCTCGTCGGCTGTAAAACCGATGAAAACATGGACTGTGTCTTTGGATACGTCGGCAGCGCCATGAATGATATCCTCATGGAGCAGTTCTCTATCGTATACCGGAGTAAAGGAGGCAATACTACCCTCTGCCGCGAGCTTCGCTGCGGTTTTTTGCTGGGCCTCCAAAATCGTTTCCACCGGCAAATCATATAGCTGATTCCAGCTTTCCCGATCCAAGCTCAGCTCTTTCAAAAATTCGGCTCTCAGCACTTGCTCTTCAGCTTCCTTCAATGGCCGGAGGCCGCCCGGAAAGCTTAGAATCGCTGCGTTCTTGAACTGGCCTTGCAGTTTTGGTACGGACATGAAAGCAGTCGCGAACCAGGCGCCAGCGGACTGGCCAGCAATGGTCATTTGTTCGGGATCGCCGCCAAATGCGGCAATATTTTCTTTTACCCAGGTAAAAGCCTGGATCAAGTCTTTAAAAGCAAGGTTCGGCTCCGATACGCCGGGGATATGCAGATTGCCCAGAACGCCCAAGCGATAGTTAACGCTTACGACCACAAGATCCCCGTTACCGGCAATGGATGTGCCGTCATACCATGGAAGCGTACCGCCGCCGGTAATGAACGCGCCGCCATGAATCCAGAACAAGACGGGCTTTTTCCGGGTCGAATTCTTCGCGTAAATATTCAAATAAAATGCGCTTTCACTCTGATGGTTCTCCTCCGGCAGCGTCCCGATCACGGTAGACAAACGGCTAAGCGTTTGCGGAAAGACTGGGGCGGGAACCGTAGCGTCGTAGGTGCCTTCCCATTTTTCGGGCGGTGCCAGAGCCTTGAATCTTCCCATATCTTTGCCATACGGAATTTTTGTAAAAGACAGCACGTCACGTTCGAGTTTCCCTTTTAGCTTCCCTTGTTTCAGTTCAACGACGATTTCCATAGGTATACCTTCTTTTATTAGTTTGCGATCCATAACAGCATTATAAAATTCGGCGGAACGGCAGCCAATAAACAGGATTGGATCCAATGTACGAAAATGGACACGCTGTGCTATTATTGTCCTAAAATGGCCAATAAGCGGGGAATTAACCATGATGGACGAAGATATTCGAATTTTTAAATCGAAACAAAATATTAGGCGGGCGTTCATTGAATTGCTGCACGAGAAAAGCTTTAACAAGATTACGATACAGGATATCGTAGATAAAGCGCTGACCGGACGCTCTACGTTTTATAATCACTATATGGATAAATACGATCTGCTTGAGCAGCTTGTCGAACAACATACCCGAGCGTTCAGGACCCTGATCGAGAAACGGTATCAAGCTACCCGGCCGCAAGAAGTCAGAAGGCTGATTGAGGAGATACTGAATAGCATCGTCATGCACAGGGATGAGATCGGAACGCTGCTGGAGGTGCATCTTCCGAATGCCGACTTGCGGAAAAATATGGAGGACATCCTGTATCAATCCAGCCTGCACTATTTAAGCGATACGGTAAAAGAACCGTCAGTTCCGCTGGATTATATAGCGAGCTTGTATTCGGCTAATGTCATAACGTTAATTTCCTGGACGATCAAAAACGGAAAAAATCCGGATACCATTGAACTGGCAGATAAGCTCCAGAGCTTTGTATTCGGGGTTGTGCAGCAAGGCTGACCGTATCTTAACCCAGCAATACTCATTGATTTTATGCGGCTGACGGCTCCGCCTTCCCTTTATTTCGACAAAGTGGAAGGATAATAAGGAACCCGGCAAAAAAGCATAAACCGGCCAATGCGTATACCACGGAAAGAGAAAGCGCATTTTTCAATATACCTGCGACACTCATCATGAGAAGCATGGCTCCGGTCATAAGCGGAGTACGGATTCCCGTGACCCGGCCGATAAAGCTTTGTTCGGTATGCTTCATAACCAAAGCATTATTGCCGACGAAGATGGCTGGTTGCAGTAGGGCAATGAGGAATTGCGCGATCATCGTTAACCCTAATCCGGTTGATAACCCTGTCAAAACAATGCCGGCTCCATCGACGAGCAATCCGATCATCAGGAAGCGTTGGGGGGCAATCTTGGCAGCCAGAGCGAACGTTACGATTCCTCCGATCACTTCGCCTAACCCATACGGAATGGTAATCCACTTCAAAGCTTGTGCGGGCAAGTCCAACTGCTCCGTCACGAGGAAGATGCCCAGCGGTGAAATTAAACCGACTCCCAGTCCCACGAATAGGAAGCATAAGCTTAGCTGCAAGAGCGTCTTGTTGAGGAAGACATAGCTCATGCCATCCGCCATTTCGCGAAACAGCGAGGACGGATGATTTGTTTGACTCTTCGGCTGCTTTGGATCGGACGGGACGAAGATTAGAGCCACTGCGGAGAACAGAAAACATACGCTCGTTGCCAATATCGAAGCTTCAATACCAAGCTGCTGATACGCGAACGTCCCCAGAATCGGACCGAGAACCATAAAGACGGAAAATAACGTTTGCAATAAAGACATGCAGGCTTGTGCGTCTTCCTCGCGTACGTGGTTCTTGAACAGCTTCATTCCGGAAGGCTGAGCAAACTGCGATAGGATGGAGGAGCATAAAGTGGCCAAAAAAACAGCCCTCCATGATCCGGTTTCAAGCACAAGGAAGACAAGGAATACGGACAACGAACTCAAACACTCGCACCAGACCATGGTGCTTTTGGGCCGCCACCGGTCCGCGAACACCCCGCCGATGAAAGCAAAGATAAACATAGGGGCATATTCCGCCACCGAAATCATAGAAACGGCAAAAGCATCCCCGCCCGTCGCTTCCATGACAAACAAGAGAACAGCGAAATTACGAATCCAAATTCCAAGTTGCGAAAATAAACTTGAAATCATAACGGCCCGAACAAAGCCGTTGTGAAGCAGTCGAACAGATCCCGACATTTGAACATTTCCTCCTTCGTCATCGATTGGAATTTCATCCTACGGCCTCCTGCAAGGGGAGTGTCAATGGTTTTTTTGAAAGCGTATGAGCTTGCGATTGCGGCTGTAGATTTTACAGCACTTGACATTCACCGGGGAAGTAAGGTAGAGTAAAAATTAACTTATTGCCTAAGGGAGAGATTTTGATGTCGGTGGTCGTTCTTAACTAATCAATTCCATATTTGAGGTTTCTGGAAATTCATGGGTAAATTTTGCTATATAGCAAGGTTTTTTTGTCATGGGTTTACGGGTACCTTGGAATTAGTTAAGAACAACGGATATCATACAATGCCTTAGGTACATGCCTATTCATTGCGCCTATCATCCGTGCTGAGTTCAGCGCGGATTTTCTGTTTTATCGGGCGCTTTTATTTAGGCATGGTCAAAAAAGGGCAGAGAATGACGTACGTTCATTCTCTGCCCTTTTTTTATTTTCTTACAAGGAGAGATCACCCATGAATGAAAAAGCATTGCAACGTTTGGAATACGGCAAAATCAAAGAGGCTTTGGCGGAATATGCCGTATCGTATCTGGGCAAGCGGCAGATCGCCGAGCTGCTTCCTATCACGGCGATGTCCGTCGTGCGGGCGAAGCTGGACGAAACGGCGGAAGCGAAGTCTTTGCTCCAGCATGGGGCCAGCGTTCCGATTCCTTCGCTGGAAGGCATGGAAAATATTTTGGAGCTGCTGGGAACGGGCTACGTGTTCAGTGAAAAGGACTTCATGCACATGAACCAATTTTTGACCAGCTGCGCGCAGCTCATGAGGTATATGGCCGCGAAAAGCGGGGCAGCCCCTCACATTAGCTCTTATGCGGCTTCCATGTATACGATGGATGCGCTGAAATCGGAGATCGAACGGTGCATCCGTCACGGGCAGATCGCCGACTCCGCCAGCAAAGAGCTCATGAAAGTCCGCAAGCGGCTGGCCGTATTCGAGGAGCGTCTGAAGTCCAAGCTGGACTCCTTGATGAGCCGCCACCGCTCTATTCTGCAAGAGCATGTCCTCAGCACGCGCAACGGGCGGTATGTGCTGCCGGTCAAGAAAGAGCACCGCAAGCTGGTGAAGGGAACAGTGCTTGACGAGTCGGCAAGCGGCCAAACGGTCTATATCGAGCCGGCCGAGGTCATGACGATTCAGTTTGAGCTTACGGGGCTGAAAGCGGAGGAAGCGCGGGAGGAGCTGAAAGTACTGAGCGATTTGACCGCACTGGCGGAAAGCTGCGATCAACAGCTTCTGACGAACGTCGAGACGGTGGGCACCTACGATTTCATATTTGCCAAGGCCAAATACGCTCTGGCTATCGGAGGCTCCAATGTGGAGCTGAGCGACCAAGGGATCATCGACCTGCGCGAAGCGAAGCATCCGCTGCTGAACCGGCCAATGGTTCCCTTGAACTTCGTCATCGGACGGCGGTATAAGTCGCTGATTATTACGGGACCGAATACCGGAGGCAAGACCCTAACGCTGAAAACGATCGGTCTGCTGACCGTCATGGCGCAGTCGGGCTTATTGGTTCCGGTACGGGAAGGAAGCTTGCTTTCCGTATTCAACCATCTCGCCGTCGATATCGGGGACGGACAAAGCATCGAGCATGCGCTCAGCACCTTCTCCGCGCATATTCGGAACGTCAACGAAATGCTGCAGTTTGCCGATCGTTCGACGCTCATCTTGATCGACGAGATGGCTTCCGGGACCGATCCGGGGGAAGGCGTCGGCTTGTCGGTGGCCATTCTGGAGGAGCTGCACCGAAGAGGGTCGACGGTGGTGGCGACGACCCATTTTACGGAAATTAAAAACTTCGCCGACATGACGCCGGGGTTCGAGAATGCCCGCATGGAGTTCGATGCGGATAGGCTGCAGCCGCTGTACCGGCTGCGGATCGGGGAAGCGGGCCAGAGCTACGCTTTCCTGATCGCGTTGAAGCTGGGCCTGCCGGCCGGCCTTATTGAGCGGTCCCGCGAAATTACCGCACGTGGCTTGCCGGAAAGCTTGCCGCAGGGGACACAGGCCGCCGGGCCAGGGCCGGAGCCGGACGAAGCTTCCACGGCCGACAAAGACGATCCGCAGGAAGAAACGACACCGGTGCCTGCGCCTCTGCCTCCATCGGAGAAGGAGCCGGAGGACGCCGCTCAGCCGGTTCCCGAGGAGGCTCCCAGAAGCTTCCAGCTCGGCGATTGCGTGTACATCGCTTATTTGGGCCGTACTGGCATTGTGTTTGAAACCGAGGATGCCCGGGGCAACGTCGGGGTAATGATCCAGAACCAGAAGTTCAAAATCAACCAGAAGCGGCTGAAGCTGCACATCGAGAACAAGGAGCTGTACCCGGATAATTACGATTTTGACATCGTGTTCGAGACGAAAGAAAACCGCAAAAAACGCAAGTTGATGGGGCGCAAGCATGCACCGGGCGTTACCATCGAAACCCAATCGGAGGAGTGATTGAAATGAAAAATTATGTGGATGAAATCAGCGCGAAAGTCCGTTTGGAAGAAGGTTCCGTCGTCATCGAGCAGTTTTTGCTGGAATGTTATTTCAGCCCGGGCATCTCGACCAAAGAGCTGGCGCGCCGGACGCTGCTGCCGATTCCCGTTGCCGCGGCCATCAAGAAGGAGCTCGTCAAAGCAGGCGCGCTGACGCAAGAGAACGGGACGCGCTGCAGCAGCGCGGGAACGGCATGGATTGAGCAAGAGCTGGGATACGGCGGATTAAACAGAAGCCTGTACCTGAGGCTGACGGCAGGTGATGCGGATTGGAAGGCAGAGCTGGCGGATGTGCTAAGCGAGCTTCAGGAAATTTTCCGCTTGCGCCCGCAGGTGGACGTCCGGATCGATCAATCGAAATGCACCGCGGAGACGAGTCTGCGCCGCGCCGTTCTGTGCTTGAAGCAGCAGACGCTAATCGGAAAGCGCGTGCTCTGCATCGGCGACGACGATCTGGTCAGCGTGTCACTCGGCTTTTTGCTCAGGAAGCTCTTCCCGGAGGGGCATTCGAGGACGAGGATCGACGTTGTCGATATCGACGAGCGGTTCCTGAGCTATATCGGTGAGACCGCAGCCAGAGAGGGGCTGCCTATCCAATACAGGAGCTGGGATTTGCGGAACCCGCTACCCGAGGAATGGCAGGGGCATTACGACTGCTTCTTCACCGATCCACCCTATACGCTGCAGGGCATGACGCTGTTCCTTTCCCGCGGGATCAGCGGCTTGAAGAAGAGAAAAGGGGCTCCGATCTTCTTGTCTTTTGCCCATAAGTCGCCGGAATTTATGCTGGCGATGCAGCGGGAGTTTGTGCGGATGGGGCTCATGGTCAGCGCCACGTTCCCACGCTTTAACGAGTACGAAGGCGCGGAAATGATCGCGAACCGGAGCCAAATGATCGTGCTGAAGACGACGGACCAGACGCGTTCCGAATATGCCGACGCTTTTGAAGATGCGCTGTATACAGGCGAAGTCAAGCGGACGCTGCGCACTTACCGCTGCCAGCAGTGCGGGGAAGCGGTCTACGTCGGCTTCCAAGGCGACGTGCCTACGATCGAGCAGCTCAAAAATCAAGGATGTCCCCGCTGCAAGAACGATACGTTTCAATTGATCGAAAAGAAGAGCGTATAAGCATGCGGCGAATCATGGCTCAAAAAGGAGAAGAAGACAAGATGAATATCCGGCCGATAGGGCAAAAGGACCTGGCCTCAGTGGCAGAATTTGAGAAAGAAATTTCCGTCATTTCGTTTGGCAGCGAGGCGGTAACGGATCTGGAATTCCACCGGCGCAAGCTGGAAAAGGCGATTCCTCGGGAAAGGGAAGGCATGCTCGTTCTGGAGCTGGAAGGCCGGGTGGCCGGCTGGCTCTGGATGACGCTCAAAGAGAATTTCGTGACGAAAGAAAACTATATCCAGTTCAAAAGCTTCTACGCCGCCGAATCGTGCCGCGGTACGGAGGCGGTGACGGATTTGTTCGAGGCGGGGATGGATTTTGCCGCCAGCCGGAAAGCCCGGCGCATCGTCGGGCACGTGCACGTCGGCAACCTGCCCATGCGCGTGCTGTATAAAAATTACGGCTTCGCGCCGACTCATCTGACGATGGAGTACAAGGTGCAGGATCAGGAAGCTTAGGCTGCGGAGGACAGGTAGATGATCAAATGTCTGATTTGGGATTTGGACGAAACGTTATGGCATGGAACGCTGGCAGACGACGAAGAAGTGTCGCTGCGTCCCGGCATTCGCGATGTGCTGGAGCAGTTGGACGGGCGCGGCATTTTGCAGAGCGTCGCGAGCCGGAACGACCATGGTCTGGCTATGGCGAAATTGGAGGAACTAGGCATCGGCCGTTATTTTCTGTATCCCCAGATCGGTTGGGGGACGAAGGCGGAAGGCATCCGACGGATTGCAAGCGAGCTGAATATCGGGCTCGATGCGGTAGCGTTCATCGACGACAATCCGTTCGAACGCTACGAGGCGGGAACGTATTTGCCGGAGCTGACCGTCTACGGAGCGTATGAGGCGCTGGAGCTCGCCGGATACCCCGAGTTCCAAGCCGGGAAGCTGACAAGGGAGGCTGGGAAACGTCGCGAGATGATGCTTTCCCGGCTGGAGCGAAAAACGGCGGAGCAGCGGTTCGCCGGAACGCGGGAAGACTTTTTGCGCTCCTGCTTCATGGAGCTGGAGGTTCGCGCTGCACGCAAAGAGGAGCTTGACCGGGCTTTCGAGCTGGCTGCGAGAACGAATCAATTCAATAATTTCACGGAGCGGGTGTCGGAGGACGTCGTCCGCTCTTATCTGGAATCGCCGGCGAAAGGGCTTTATGTCGCGGCGCTGAAGGACCGGTTCGGCGACCATGGCATTGTCGGGGCAGCCATGCTGGACTATGGGGAGAAACGGCTGGACATCCGGTTGTTCTGCATCTCTTGCCGCATTGAAGGGCGCGGCATTGGAACCGCATTTCTCGGGACGGTGCTGAAGCTGGCGCAGCAGGAGCATCCGGCGATGCTTGAAGCGGTCTGCATCTACCGGGCCGCAGGCCGCAACCGTCCGGCGCTGATGCTTTTGCAGCTATTGGGGTTTGCCCGGAAGGAGAGGCGGGAGCATGATTCCATCTATGCGCTGCCGTTACCGTTCTCGTATGGCGCACCGGATTGGATTACCGTGAAAACGGGGCATTTTAGACAAGCGGAAGGGAGAACCTTAGGATGAATCGTGAAGAAATGGAACGAAAAGTTACGGCTATCGTAGCGCAATTGCTCGGCAGGCCGGATGTGGAACCATCTGCGCCGCTGCTGGGTCCGCAGGGCGTTTTGGATTCCGTTATGGTGGTCCGGTTGATCGCCTGGCTGGAGCAGGCGTTTCAAGTAGCATTCGATGAGGAGGACCTTACGATCGAATCGTTATCGAGCGTAGATCGTATCGTCTCGTTTATCGAGGAGAGTAGGAGCTTGTCTCGCGGGGCTTATTCCGGATTGAAAAATTGAAACTCCGGATTGAAAAATTGGAACAGCGAAGAGCCGACGTCCCATGCGGATGGTCGGCTCTTTTGCGTGACGGCACATGTTCCCGGTTCTCAACGGTCTTAAGGCCAGTTTTCGTTTGTTCCTTTGGCTAGTCGGGGGTTAGACTTGAGGCCGTTGTTTCGACGAAAGACGCTGTTATAATAAGGATCAAATTTACATAAATGTAATTATCAATTTGTGGTTTCTGGTGGGAGCCGCAACAATAAGGAGTGTTCGATAATGACAACCTCAAACCACGATACGGCGCATCAGCGCGTACAGTCTGCCCGACGCGGGCTTACGGTCTTTTTTGCTTTCCTCGTTCCTCTTTCATGTCTGGGGTATTGGCTGACTCTTCATGACGAGAAATGGGTACTTTTTCTGATGTGGACGCCCGCCTTGGCGTCTTTACTCTCGCGTTTGTTGCTGCGCGAGGGTTTTGCCGATATCTCGCTCCGTCTGGGGGGAAGACGTACTCTTAAATTCATACCGATCGTGCTTCTCCTGCCGATAGCGGGCGATCTGGCGGCCTATGGCATCGCATGGATGTTCGGACTCGCGCAATTTGCCGCGCCTGCCACTTATTTAACCGCTTCACCCATCGTTCTATTCGTATTCTTCCTGTTGGCAAATGCAACTCTCGGAACGATTCGAGGATTGATTGGATCTTTTGGCGAGGAAGTGGGGTGGCGCGGCTACATGCTCACACGCCTGATCGACGCCCAGGTCCCCCGGCCTGTTCTCGTAAGTGGACTGGTATGGGGCGTGTGGCATCTGCCGCTCATGATAGCTGGAGTGTACTACGCCGGTCCGTTTCTTCTTTTATCCGTCGTGCTGTTTATGATCACGGTTACGTCCTTCGGGTATGTGATGGCGTACCTCCGTTTGACATCGGGAAGCATTTGGCCGGTCGTCTTGCTGCACGCCTCATGGAATGCCATCACGCAGAACGTCTTTGACCTGTTTACAAAAGGGGATTCGGCCTTGCTGTGGACGGGAGAGTCTGGTGTTTTCGTTGCACTTGCTTTGTTGGCGGTGGCGTTCATTGTTACGAGAAAGCCATGGGCAATCATTCGAACCCTTCCCGGAAAAGGCGAACGGCCGGTTCAGGAGCCGCTGTCCTTATAGTTATTTTTTGAAACCGGAGCCGGCTTGGAGCAGTATTACCTTGTAAAAAAGTTGGAGGTCCGGTGGATGAAGCTGAAAATCATGCTTTTGCTCATGCTTGCGGTCGGTCTGTTATCAGGCTGCGGGCTCGTCGACAAAGTGAATCATTCGTTAAACTACGTGGAAGAAGCTACTAAATTTATCGATGACACTACACGGTTTGCGGAGCAATTGCCGACGCTTGCCGGGCAGGCGGTCACCGATTCTGAAGCCAGAACAACATTGAAGAACGAATTGACCGGTATGAAGGAACGGATCGCAAAATTTAACACACTTCAGGCCCCTGATTTTGCCAAAAATGTTCATGGTCAGCTCGTCGGCTATAACGAGACACTGACGAAGGAGATTAACGGTTACCTGGAGAAGATCAATAACAGCGCCATCGACTGGAAGGCGATCGAAAATTCCCAGTTCATCGACACGCTGAACCAGGTCACTCAAATCTCGGATACAGTGCAGAGCTTAACTCCATAATGCAACAAAAGGATGCCGTTCACATGAAGTGAAAGCATCCTTTTGTTATAGAAGGGAATGGAATGTGGTCTTGTTCTTGCTACAGACATTTGTTTTGTTTATACTAATCGTAAGTTAGAACGAGGGAGTTGGTACGGATGGCAATTCGCGATTGCCGGATTGGCCAGTCTCATGCAAAGCCTTATTTTTAGGGCGATACTTTGCATGGGCGTAAAAGGGAGCAACATAAAATCGCCCGAATGAGCAGCTATCGTTTCTAATAATATGGCTTTGCACCTTATTTTCAATCTTATAAAATAAGGGGCTGACCTCCATGTGTGGACCATTTATTAGAAACCATCAGTATAACGATATCAAGAAGCAGGCAGGAAACCTGCAGCATGCTCTCAGAACGATTGCCGATCGAAAGGTATTGGAATCGGTCAGGCAGGGTACGGCAGCCAAAATCGCAGAGCTGTTTCCCGACGCTTCCAGCCTTCAGAAACAGATGCTGGAAGACATTGTCACATTGGAAACGTCAGAAGATTTCCATAAGTATCTGAGAACGCTAGAGCCGCATATCGTGGAATTTCCGCATATTACGGAGAAGCAGATTCAAAAGCTGTTTCCCAAGAATAAGAAGCTAAAGATTCCTAATTTATCCGAGATAGACCGTCGTTACGTCACCTATCTCAGTTGGATTGATATCTCTACGAATAAATTGTTCATCGTGTATCATCTGGACGGGCAATTTGTCGGTGTAGAAGGCAAATATACTCCCACCAACAAGAAAAGCTATTGCTTCGTATGCAATAAGTATGAAGATCTTGCTTTATTTTCGGCGATATCCAAAAAAAGGCCGGCGAAAGCTTCAGCCGATTATTATAAAGCGGTTGGCAATTATTTGTGCATGCATGGTCACGAATGCAATAAGAACATTACGGATGTTTCTTCTTTGGAGAACTTTATTAACACGGTTATAGGCTAGACAAGAAACCATTGAATCTCCGGACTTTTCCGGATTCAATGGTTTTTTGCTTGCGGTTGTGTTCCCATGTTCTGGTATTGTAACCAGCTAACCAATAGTTACCCGTATGGATTATTTTTGAAGCAGAAGAAACGCGTTTTATTCAGCCCAATTTCAGAGACGGCAAGGTCGATATCGTACTCGTCTTTTGGCGAACGGTTGTTCTGTGGTATAATCGCTCTAACGACCTCAATCCATTTTGCACCCTGGGTGCTTGTTTCACGTAATGATCTACAAGAGTTAACCTGCCGCCGGGTATTTTGCACCTATCTCAATGCTGCATCGGCACAGGCTTCCAGTAGATGTTACAGGGGAGGGCTCCAGGATGAACGAGGATTGGACTTTGGCGGATAAGGCACTTCGCAGCATTACGGTAATCGGCAGCGAACGGAATGAACCTGTGATCGTATCCGGCGATTCGGAAGGACTTCGCTGTATCGGCATCGGAACGGATGCGGCCGTGTTCACTTATGATCGGACGCCGGGCTACGCGTTTAAAATGTACTCGGATCACGCGCTTGCGCTCGGGAAACGGGATATGGAGAAGCAAGTGTACGAACGGCTGGAAGGGATTCCTTATTTTCCGGTATATTACGGGTGCGGGGAACACTATCTTGTCATGAGCCACGAATCCGGAGTCACCCTGCTCGATTGTTTGTTGGAGGGTATTCCCGTACCGGAGCAGGCGATCCTCGACGTTGAAGATGCGCGCGCGCTGGTGCGCGGCCGAGGCTTGAATCCGCGCGACATTCATCTGAAAAATGTCATCCTGCAATCGGGCCGGGGCAAAGTGCTGGACGTATCCGAATATGCGCTGGAGGGAGACGACCACCGGTGGGAGCATCTGGTCTGGGCGTACCGCATCTTTTATCCCGGCATCGAGGGAATCAAAATTCCCGCCTGGGTGCTGGATGCGATCAAGAACGGCTACGCCAGACTGGATCAGGCGAATCTGAGTCTTGACGATTTCGCCCAGAGAGTCAGTCAGTTGTTTTCCAAGTTTTTGAAATAGATGAAGTAAGGAAGGTTTCAGGCGATGAACGCACCGTTGACACCACGGGTCATTAAATCGTTGTGCGGCGAGCTCTCCTACAAAAAGGGAGAAGCCTACTGCCGCGCCGGAAAAGTGGCC
Organism: Paenibacillus tyrphae; assembly: GCF_000722545.1. Taxonomy (GTDB): domain Bacteria; phylum Bacillota; class Bacilli; order Paenibacillales; family NBRC-103111; genus Paenibacillus_G; species Paenibacillus_G tyrfis. The sequence continues at coordinate 310,774 of NZ_JNVM01000002.1, read as the reverse complement.
TTCACGCATTGCGATCCCGTAGCTGAGAGCTACGAAGCGACGGTCGGCGGCGGCGACAATTGCCGAGTAACCGTCGAAATCGGGCTTGAAGGGGAAGTCAAAGCGGCGTGTACGTGCCCCACCTTGGGCTCCTACGACAAATATTGTAAGCATGTCGCTGCGGTGCTGCTGTATATTCACGATACGGAGCAGGCCGGCAGCTTGCCTGTTGGGAGGCTTCGGCCGGAGGACGGATTATCTGCGACGCCTCCGTCAGGCGGAGCGGCAGCAAGCGCCTCCGCGATTCCGGCGGGAGAGCTCCGGCTCACGAACAGCGTGTTAGGACTGTTCGTCGGCAAGCCGATGATCCCGACCGGTTCCCGGCCGCGCTTCGATACAAGAACGCAGCTTGAGGTGGAGTTTATTTGCACGCCCTTTGCTTACGGTTACCGGAAGTACATGTTCGGAATCGAGCTTAAGGTCGGGCCTAAACGGCTGTACATCGTACAGAACATAAGAGAGTTTCTGGAGCGTGTGGAACGGAGACAAGCCTACGTATTTACCAAGCATTTCACTTACGACCCGGAGCTTCACAGCTTTAAAATCGAGGATGACGCCATCTTACGCCAGCTCATCCAAATCTGCCGCAACGAGAAGGTGTATCGCGAAACGTCGAGTACGTTTGCCGTTCAGCTCAACCGGATGAGCGGCGAGCGGATGCTGCTGATTCCTCCGTTCTCGTGGGAATCGCTGCTTCCCTTGTTGGCGGCGGCTCCTTCCGCACAGCTTGAGCAGGATGGCTGCATCTACGAGGGCGTTCGCGTCTCCGACGAGCCGATCCCGCTTCGCTTTGATTTCGACCAAGCGCCGGGGGAAGGATATCGGCTGGACGTCTATGGGCTGGACGAGATCATCGTTATGGAAATGTACGGGCTGGTCCTTGCCGAGGGGAAGCTGCTGAAGCTGCCGCCCGACAGCAGTCAGCGCCTCTCGGAGCTGAAACAAATGCTGGATTCGGCTCGCACGCGCCAGCTTCAGATTTCGGCGGATCAGATCGAGCCTTTCATCGAGAAGGCGATTCCCGGTCTGATGAAGCTTGGAACCGTCCATGTCGCCCAAGCCGTGTCCGATCGGATCATGCGCATATCGCTGAAGGCCAAGCTGTATTTGGACCGGGTGAGGGACCGGCTGCTTGCCGGGCTAGAGTTTCATTACGGCGACATCGTCCTTAATCCGTTGGAAGAGGGAAAAACCCAGCGCGGCGAAGGACGAATCCTGGTGCGGGACGGGGAGAAGGAGCAGGCGATTCTTGGGATCATGGAGCAAAGCGCTTTCGTCAGGACGGAAAGCGGCTATTTCTTGGATGGCGAAGACGAGGAATACGAGTTTATGTACCGCGTCCTGCCCCAGCTGGAAAAGCTGGCCGAGGTATATGCCACTTCGGCTGTAAAAGTCAGGCTTCATACCGGCCACGTTCCGCCGAAGATCCGGGTGGATGTGGACAAGCGGATCGACTGGCTGGAAATTAAGTTCGATATCGACGGAATCCCGGAAGCGGAAATTCGCAAAGTACTGAAATCTTTGGAAGAGAAGCGCAGATACCACCGGCTGCCGACCGGCGCGCTCCTGCCGCTGGAAAGCGAGGAGTTTCAGGAGATCGTCCGATTCATGAACGAAATGGGTATCCGCCAAGCGGATGTGAAAGGAACGGAGCTGCGCCTGTCGGCTGTCCGCGGGCTGCATCTGATCGATGCGCGGGAGCAGAGCCGTGCCGTCAGCCTGGGCAAGTCGCTTCGCCGGCTCTTGGAGAACATACGGAATCCGGACAATCTGGATTTCCCGCTGCCGGACCGTTTGACTCCTGTGCTGCGAGATTACCAGAAATATGGGTATGGCTGGCTGAAGACGCTGGCCCACTACCGCTTCGGCGGCATTCTTGCCGACGATATGGGGCTTGGCAAGACGCTGCAGAGCATCGCTTTTCTCGTATCCGTTTTGCCGGAGATTCGAGATCTGGGGCAGCCTGCGCTGGTCGTCGCCCCCGCGTCTCTCCTATATAATTGGAGGAACGAGCTGAACCGGTTCGCGCCGGAGCTTCGAGCCGTTATTGCCGACGGCAGCAGTGCGGCACGTGCCCGCGTACTGAAGGAACTGTCCCATGCGGACGTCGTCATCACCTCGTATCCGCTGCTGCGCAGGGATATTGGGCGTTATGCCGGGCATGCGTTTCATACGCTCATTTTGGACGAGGCCCAAGCGTTCAAAAACTACGCGACGCAGACGGCGCAAGCGGTGAAAGCGATCCGGGCCAGGTCCCGATTCGCGCTGACCGGAACGCCGGTCGAGAACTCGCTGGAGGAGCTGTGGTCCATCTTTGACGCGGTGTTCCCTGAGCTGTTCCCGGATCGCAAAGCGTTCGGCGAGCTGTCCCGCGAGACCGTGGCGAGGCGTGCCCGTCCGTTTCTACTGCGGCGGGTTAAGAGCGATGTACTAAAGGAGCTTCCGGAGAAAATCGAATCGCTGCAAGCCTCGGAGCTGCTGCCGGAGCAGAAGAAGCTGTACGTGGCCTATCTGGCCAAGCTGCAAAAGGAAGCGCTGAAGCATCTGGATGCGGATACGTTTCAGCAAAACCGGATCAAAATCTTAGCGGGCATCACCCGGCTGCGCCAGCTGTGCTGCCATCCTGCGTTGTTCGTCGAAGGATATACCGGAAGCTCGGCGAAATTCGAGCAGCTGCTGGAGCTGGTGGAGGAATGCCGTAGCGCCGGGCGGCGGATGCTGGTCTTCTCGCAATTTACCGAGATGCTGGGGCTGATCGGGCGGGAGCTTGGTTACCGGGGCGTACCGTATTTTTATTTGGACGGCAAAACTCCGTCCGCCGAGCGCGTCGAGCGCTGCCACCGGTTTAACGAAGGCGAGCGGGACTTGTTCCTGATCTCTTTGAAGGCCGGGGGAACCGGACTGAATCTGACCGGAGCGGACACCGTTATCCTGTACGATCTGTGGTGGAATCCCGCCGTGGAGCAGCAGGCTATGGACCGCGCCCATCGGATCGGGCAGAAGAAGGTGGTCCAAGTGATCCGTCTCGTCACCCAAGGCTCGGTAGAAGACAAGATGCACGAGATTCAGCAGCGAAAAAAACATTTGATCGACGAAGTCATTCAGCCAGGCGAGGAGGGGCTGTCCGCTCTGACGGAACGGGACGTCCGGGAGCTGCTGATGCTGGATTGAGCAGGCTTCTGCGACGGAACTGGGATGGTAAAGGGACCCGACGCCGGTGAGGCGACGGGTCCTGTTTTGTGGTGTGGACGATGGTTCCTTATCGGGCCGTTACATCGAAATCCTGCTCAAAGATGATGCGCTCGCCGACCTTGTATACAGCGGTAAGCCGGTTGATTCCAGGCTGCAGCGGCTTCTTTAAAGACAGGTCGTAAAGCGCGCGGTTCATGTCGAAGGAAAACAGCATTTCTTCCGATGCAACGGCCGTGTGGGCAAATGAATCGGATGGCGCATCGGAAGAACGGTCATATACATAGATTTTCAGCCGGTTGCCGACTTCGTTCGGCTGCAGGCTTCCCGCATCATAGCATAGGGCGGATAGATGTAGAAAGTTCCCTTTCACCTCGGCGGGCGGGTTAAAATCGCCGAGCGTATATTCGCCAGAATGCAGCAACACCTCACTATGATTCGGGGTAACTTCCGTTGAGGCGCCGAGCAGCGTCCTCATCTCGTCAATCCTCAGATCCGGCGCTTCCTTATCTGCGGAAGGGACCGGAGCCGCCGATAAAATGACGCTGCGGCGGGGTTTGCCTTTCCACGAAATCACGGCTTTCTTCTCCCCAGGTTTAATTCGGAAGGAATAGCCCGAAGGATGGGCGAAGGTCCACCCGTTCTCCCGATCCGGACCCGAAACGGTGTACTGATACATTTTTGCCACAACGCCGGAGTGGAAAAACAACTCTCCGTCGCGCTCATATCCTACTTTTGCATCCCCAAACGTAAGCGCGTTATCTGTCTTGTATATAGCTCCCGTATGGCTTATCTCCCCGGAAATTTGCATATCCTGCTCGCGGCCCGGTAGCTGAAGCTGGTCGCGGATAGGGTCTAGGGTAATCCACGCGTTTTCCAGGAAGGTGGGAATTTGAAACCACCGCACTCCGTTGGAGGCTGTCCAAGCAGCGGAGGCGCGAACTTTTTGCGGGCCGAGCACCCCGTAGTTTAGCAGCTGAGAGTTGTCCGGATATTGGTAGAGCCATGTCGTATCCGACCGCAGATCGATTTCGGTGTTATCCGGCTTGGCGTCTTCCGGTTCCGCGAATTTTGGATTGAACCAGCCTTCGCCTTCGTTTGCCTTGACATGGTACCAGGTTCCTTCCCAGTCCCGGACCGGATTTGCTTCGATTTTCTCAAAAACGGTCATCGTCTGGGGAGCGGCTGCATTGGGCTTACCGCTATAGGGAGACGGCGAAGGATATAACGGCGTCGGCTGCCGTCTGGTGATCGTCTCGTTCGCTTCCGTAATAAATTCACCGGGATGACGTGTCTAGCTTGTGCCTTCCGGGGTCTCCACTTGGTAGAAGCTCCCTAATGGAGTTTGAAATTCTCCTGTTTCCGTCAATATCTGGCCCCGGATCTGCCAGGGGGAGGCCGAAGAATCCGCGGCATGGTTCCACAGGGGAACGCTGCTAAATTCGGCGGTCGAATAATACTTTTTCTTGGTATGGCTAGAATAAGAGCCAATCTGCTTGAGCGGAAGCCGAATCCATTGGTCACCTAGCCAAGACGTGCGGATCTTCAACCATTTTAATTCGTTTTCGTCATGCTTGGGACTGTAAAACCATTGCTTCTCCGCGCCGACCACCTCCACTTGCTGAGGGGACAAAACGGCAGAAGGCCGCAGTTGGGTACTGGCTTTGGCATAGATCGGCGCATTTTCCATTAAGGTGATCTTGGAGGGAGGGGGCACGTCAATGTTCACGGGTTCGGTCTTGATCCATTTATCACCAAAGGTCGTACGAATCTTCCACCAATTCGGCATTTCCGCCCAACGCGTTTCGGCTTCGATGACTTCAACCGTTTACGGGGAAAAGGCTCCCTCGGCTTTGTTCACCAGCGCGTTCGGAATGACATAATACGGCGTATCTTGAAGCAGCGTTAATGTCCGAGGAATGCGAACGGCATCAGCAGGCTCCGTCGGAGTATCCGCATATTCCGAGGCGTTCCCGTGAACGGCCGCGGCCAGAGACAGACCAATTCCCAAGAGGAAGGCCAGAGTTGATTTATTCCGCATAGCAGGTCTCCTTATCCAACTTTCAATTTGCTATAATACCATATTCTAGTTTTATTCGGTAAGTGGTGTCAGGTTGATTGTAACTTTTTTACAAGAACTTCGTCTGAGCGGTATAGAGCATTCTTCAGACAGCAAGCCGACTTGGAAAAGGCGATCGTACTAGATAATCCGTATGCCGGAATCCGGGAAACCCGTTTATCGGAAATCGTTATGCAGGTCGTGAATCACGGTACGTATCACCGCGGCAATATTTCGGCGATGCTGCGTCAGATGGGGTATGCCTCGGTCATGACGGAGTATGCCTTGTTCTGGTATCAGGATCAAGCCTAAGGCAGGCTTGCCTGCTGTCAAGCCGTGCGATGAAGTTTTATGAAGCTTCGCAACTTTCCTGTCTGCCGCGCGTCTGTTACAAAAACAGGAAAGGATTGACATTGGATGAGGAAAGCCTTAAGGAAGCTAGCCCCGGTATGGGCCGCCATGCTGCTGATGCTGCCCGCCACAGTGAAGTATCCTGCCGCCGCTTACGCCGAGGAGCCCCAGAGGAGCTTCGTGATTATCGGGGAGACGGGCCTGTACGCTCGGGAGGGAGGAGGAGGCCGTCCGTTGGGCTCGATTTCGCCGTATCAGAGCGTGAAGCTTGCGCCTGGCGCGCCTTTTAGCTTCTATGACGAGCGGAAGCCGGAGGAATGGCTCAAGGTGCGGACCTGGCTCGGAGACCGGTGGATTCGTGACGATGAGAGAGTGCTGTACGGGACCTATGAAGAACGAAAGAAGACGCTGACGCTTATCGGCACAGTGAGGCTGTTCGACCGGCCTGACGTCGAGACGGACACGGGACAGTCGCTTGCCCCTCAGGAAATTGTGACTACCGCAGAGCTCCATTACGGACCGAAATACGTGATCAATGCAACAAGCGCCAGCGCACAGACTGGCACATGGTACCAAGTAGAAACAACATGGATGGGTCCCAAATGGATTTTTAAACCGGCTCTCATGGAGGATGTCTATGCCAAGACAGTGGACTATGATCTGAAGCTGTCGGGAGCCGAAACCGCCTATGAAGTTCCGTATGACGGCGAGGGGAAAGGGGAAGCGGTGGAGCCGGGTGTCGTGCACGCCATCGCCAAATGGCAGTATTCGCCGCAAGCTTTCTTCGTCTTCACCTGGTACAAGGTCCGACTCCCGCAAGGCGAGCGGTGGATCAAGCCTAAAAATGAAGTGCTGGAAGATTATAAAGCGCTGAATGAGCCTGTGAAGCTGACCACGAAAACGCGATATTTTGAGGAACGGATGCCCAGCTATGATCGGAATCTTTGGTTGGAGCCGGGAGTTTACAAAGCCGTGCAGAACGTGGGCGACTGGACGAAGCTGGAAACGCCGGCAGGTATGAAGTGGGTAAATCTGAAACGGGCGCTATTGGAGCGGCCCGAGGGGATCGTACCGATCGAAGAGACGGTGAAGCTTACGGCGGAGACGCAGACATATCGGTTTCCTGCGACCGGTGAAATGGCTCATCTTAAAGGGTTCTTTGCTCCCCAAGAGGTGCAGGCGTTCGAGAAATGGACGTCGCCGGAAGGCACAGTCTGGTACCACATCAAGACGTTCAGCGGTACCGAGTGGGTGAAGCAGTAAGCAGGGGGCTTGGGCGGAAATTTGCCACCGGTCTTTCGGTTTTTGACCGATGGGGGCAGTCGGAGGATCTTACGGACGTCGCAGCTTTCCTCGCTTCTCCCGACAGCCGGTGGATTACCGGCAAATGTATCGATGTCAGCGGGGGTACGCATCTGTAAGCAACAAAACAAGCCGGTCCAACACGTCATTACGTGCTATGACCGGCTTGTCGTTTTTTAAGCTCCGGCTTGCTGAAGCTTCCGTTCCTCCGCCAGGCGGTGGGAGCGGGTGATGCCAAGGGAAGCGGCGGCCGTCAATGCTGCGACGACGACGCCTGCCGCTCCGATCCAGCTGATGGAGGTCAGCGAGGCTTGCTGTACGACGACACCGCCGATCCCTGCGCCGGCCGCCATGGCCAGCTGAAGCACCGAGCTGTTCAAGCTAAGCATAATGCCGGACGCTTCGGGAGCAAGCGTCATTAAATAGTACTGTTGGGTCGGACCCGACGACCATGCGGAGAAGGCCCATAGCATGAGCAGCGGGAAGACGGCTGCCGGGGAGTGAGCGGCTAGCGACAGCAGGATAAGAGACGTTGCGTGAAGCAGCATGCCTCCGATTAGCGTACGAGGGACGCCCCATTTGTCGGTGCCGTAGCCTCCGAGCTTCGAGCCGATCAGGCTGGCGATTCCGAAGGCAAACAAGCCCGCACTCACGCCTTGCTCGCTCATGCCGGTCACCGTGAGCAGGAACGGCGAAATGTACGTGTAAGCGATCGAATAGCCGGAAATCCAGAAGAAGGTAACAAGCAAAGCTACGGCGATTCTTGGCTCTTTGATCAGTGCGAGCTGTTTGCGCAGCGGCACCGGTTCCTCGCCGTCCGTCTGCGGAATCGTCCAGGAGACGGCCAGGATGGCAAGCAGCCCCAGCACGCCGATTCCGGCGAAGGTTATCTTCCAGTCGTAAATGGAGGCGACGACCCTCCCGAGAGGGACACCGACGATCAAGGCGGTGCTGAAGCCCATGACGAGCGTCGCGATGGCGCGTCCTTGTCTCTCCGGCGGGGCCAGCTTGGAAGCGACGGTCAAGGCGGTCACGACGAATACTCCGGTGCTGAGCGCAAGAATGATCCGGGAAACGATCAGAAATTCAAATCCCGGCAGCACCACGGCCATCCCGTTTCCGACGACGAAGACGCCGAGAGAGTAGAGCAGCAGCTTGCGCCGCTCCAGACGGGCGGTCGCCGCCATAAGAATAGGGGTCCCAAAAGCATAGGCCAGCGAGAATACGGTAATGAGCTGACCCGCCGCGGACACCGGGACCCCGATATCCGCCGCGACTTTATCCAAAATCCCGGCGATAATAAACTCCGACGTGCCGACAAGAAAACTGACGACGGCCAGCATGTAAATTTTCCACGTGCTTGACATGATGGTAAATACTCCTCTCTCTACTCCAATATTTTTATATTTCTACAAATATAGAAATAAAACCAAAAAAACTACTCCAGCAAATACGGCGCATACTTCTGGGCGATTTCGCGATTCACGCTGTAATAAATATACGTGCCGTCCTTGCGGAGCTTAAGCAGGCCGCAATCCGTCAGCTGCTTCAAATGATGGGATAGCGTCGAGCCCGCAACGCATTCGAGCTTGCTCCCGATATCCGAGCAGCACAGATTCCTTTCTTCCGTAAGCAGCAGGGCGATTTTAAGCCGGGTCGGTTCTCCGAGAGCTTTGTATATTTTGACAGCCTGCTGTAGTTCCGCGTTATTGTGCTCCATCGTTGCCTCATCCTTGCCCGTGTATTATTTCTATATATATCGAAATTTAAGATAGCATACCTCTCCGTAAATGTAAATAGGTAATTTGACGGGACAAGCAGACTGCACGACGGTGCCGGAATGGAAACGGAAGAGGGCTGGTCACGAAATTGTCGGATTTATTGGGAATTTCCTCCGCCCGTATAAAATGTTATTGCAGCGCTTACATTCATTTAATATGTCCATAAAATCTTTTGTTTGGCCACTTTACTGCTGCTGCGAACGGGTGTTAGGGTGGAATAGACGAGTCGTTTCTTTTCCTTGGATTGGCAGCTGCAGCAATTACTAGGATGGTACCAGGCCGGATCAAACGAAGAGAGGTGCATTATGTCAGAACGTAAAAAACGGAAAAAATCTTTCTCTCACACCGTTACGAAAGCGGTATCAATAGGGTTGACGGCCGTTATGGCGTCCACTCTGATGTTAGGGCCGAAAGCGGCTCTGGCGATGGAAACGCCGAAAGGGCCGGAGCAGCCTTATTTGTACGGCTATAACGCCAAGCAGATTAAGGAATGGACTCCGGAGAGCGACCCGTATGCGAAGTATTTTCGCTCACGCGTTCCGTTAGCGAAGCGGATTGGAGCGTTCCAGCCGACGCAGGCGCACCCGGAATTGACGAGCACGGCCCAAGTCATGAATCTTTCTGCCGACTACGATAAGGAGGAATGGTTCGAGGGGTACCGCTATAACGACAGCTTCAGCCGCAACGTGCTGAAATATTGGCAGTATCAGGACATTTATGCTTCCTGGCACGGCTTGCCGGTTTACGGCTCTCCGACCGAAGAGGGCAAGCGGGATTACGGCGTGGTGAACCTGCCCAATCCGGCTTATACCGATGCAGCCCACCGCAACGGGGTTATCAGTCTGGGCGGCTGGTTCTGGCCGCGCAACATCAACTTCGCGGAGCTGGTCGAGAAGACGCCGGACGGCAAATTCCCTGTGGCCGATAAAATGATCGAAATGGCGAAGTATTTCGGCTTCGACGGATATTTTATCAACCAAGAAGCGACGATCAGCAAGGAGCATGCGGCTCTGCTGATGGAAATGCTGAAATATATGCGCAGCCAAGGCTTATATATGAGCTGGTACGATAGCTTGACCGTGGACGGTAAGGTCTCCTATGTAAACGGATTCAATGGGGAAAACTCGCCGTGGCTGCTGGACGAGCGTGACGGAAAGCGCGCGAACGACAGCATTTTCATGAACTACGCGTATACTCCGCAAGGCTTGGAGAGCAGCGCCGACCATGCGCGCAAGCTTGGTCTTGATCCGTATGCCTCGCTCTTCGCCGGCATCGAGAACGACAAATTCCGCTTCGACCGCGGCTTGGAGCTGGATGCGATTTTCAAAAACGACGCCTCCCGAACACCCCGGACGAGCGTAGCTCTTTTCGGTACGGACATGGTCTGGAACAAAGGCCCGAATCCGTTCGACATCCGCATGCAGCCGGAAATCGAGAAGCGCGAGCAGGCCTATTGGTCTGGGCCGAAGGGCAACCCTGTGGAGAGCGGCCGGGCGGTCGGCACCGAATATGAGAGCTGGCCGGGAATTGCCCATTACATACCGGAGCGCTCCGTCATCGGCTCCTATCCGTTCGTGACCCGCTTCAACAACGGGCACGGGCTCGACTTCTTCGTGAATGGCCGGAAGTCCAGCGACACGGAGTGGAACAACATGGCGGCGCAGGATATCCTGCCGACATGGCAGTGGTGGACGCAGTCGGCAGGCAAGCCGCTTGCGGTCGGCTACGACTACGAAACGGCATGGAACGGCGGTTCTTCCTTGAAGGTGGAAGGCACGCTGAATTCGAGCCATGCTGCGGATGTTCATTTGTATAAGACCGAACTGCCGGTGACCAAAGACGTGGAGCTGTCGCTGACGTACAAGTCGGACGTCCAGCTGCCGGACAAGAAGGGCAACGGCCAGGCGCAAGGGCATCTGAAGAAGGCGGCGGACATTCAGGCGCTGCTTACGTTCAAGGACGACCCGCAGCATCCGGCCGCCGTCGATTTGAAAGCCGGACCGAGCGACGATTGGACCACGGCTACGGCCAAGCTGAAGCCGTTCGAGGGACGCACCATCGCCGCGATCGGTCTGCGTGTCGGCTCGCAATCGGCGGATGATGTGGCCTTTAAGGCCAACATCGGCGAGTTGAAGCTGACGGACGGCAAGAAACCGCAGGCGCCTGCCGCTCCGACGGGCTTTCGGGTCGAGAAGGCGATGTTCGACGACAATCAAGCCGCGATGTTCGTGAAGTGGGACTTCAACGCGAAGCAGCAGGATGTTTGGTATTACGACCTTATGCGCGTGGCAAACGGCAAGCGCGAATGGGTCGGACGGATTTACGACGAAGTGTATTACATCAAGTCGCTTCCTCGTCTCGGCGAGAATGATGTGAAGCTGGAGCTGTACGCCGTCGGCAAAGACGGATCGGCGAGCGAGCCGAAGGCGCTTACTTGGAAATGGGGAACTGGGGATAAGGTTCAGTTCAACAAAGGTCCGGTTGCCGCAGCTTCCATTCATGCGATGCACCTGCAGGACAACAAGCTGACGATGGAAACCGGATGGACGAACTATGTCAATATCCGCGTCATGCCTTCCACGGCAGCAAATGTAAACGTCACCTGGACATCGAATAACGAGGCTGTCGCCAAAGTGGATGCGCGGGGCAAAGTGACCGCGATGGGCCCGGGCGATGCGGTACTGACGGCGCAGACGGGTCCGGTCAACGGCCAGCCGGGCGTGAAGACGGAAATCCGCGTCAAGGTCGTAGCGCCGGAAACTCCTCAGAACGGCGTCGTCCTGCAGGCGGAAAAATATGATCAATCCAACGGCTTGTTCGTGCCGGGCACTTATGTGAACGTACGCGACTTGAATTTTGCCGATTGGCTGTCGTTTAAGGATGTCGATTTTGGGGCAAAAGCAGCGTCGAAGCTGACGGTTCGGGCGGCTGTTCTTGCGAAGGACACCCGGGTGGAAGTGCGCTTGGGCGGCCCGCAGGGCGAGCTCATCGCAGATGTGGCGCTGCCTGTGGACGCGAAGCAGCTGGCGCCGTTCAACAAGAACTATACCGTCGATCTGAAAAAGCCCGTTACTGGCAAGCAGACCGTTCATGTGACTTTTAAGAATCCAAACTATACGAAGTGGAGCGTCCGCGATAACGGCATCGCAGATATAGACTGGTTCCAGTTCCAATAGTTCAAGCGTGCAATACGATAAGGCCTCTCGTCCTATGCGACGAGGGGCCTTTTTGGCGGGGCGGAATCAGTTTTAGGAATTCAATGAAGCATTTTCTCCGCTTATATTTGATTTACTTCGAGACCATATAACCACAGGGATTAGCAAAAGGGCAATTCCTCCGCCAACAAGCGACAAGGTCGCATAGCTTGAATGGGCTACAACCATACCGGATAGCGCACCACCTGAGGCCCCGGCAAGTGCAATCAAGACATCAATCGTTCCTTGAGTTTTTGCACGCGTTGTTGGATCAGTTGAATCTATAATGATGGCTGTTCCACTGATTAAGCCAAAGTTCCAACCGATTCCAAGCAACGATAGAGCAATAATGAGTACCAAGATAGAATCCGGTGGAGCTACTGCCGCTATAATCCCTGCAAGCAATAGAACACCTCCCGAGGCAATCGACATGGCTGTACGACCGATTTTATCTACCAGAACGCCGGTAATGAGCGAAGGGAAATACATCGAGCCGATATGAATTCCGATGACTAGTCCTACATCTCCCAAGCTATGGCCGTGATGTTTCATGTGGATTGGTGTCATTGTCATGATGGCAACCATAACGATTTGGGTTAAAATCATGACGGTTGCTCCGACGATCAAGCCGCTGTTGCTGCTTTTAGAAACTCTTTTACCCTCATCGGCTCCTTGACTCTGTCCCATGGATTGCTGCGACTTAAACACAGCCTTTGCAACGACGTAGGGATCAGGACGCAGGAAAATAAGAAAGACAATTCCTGCAAGAATAAAAGCTGCAGCAGCTAGGATAAACGGACCCGCAAGCGCTGGAATCCCAATGGAAGTTGCAAAATGACCTGTAACATCTACCATATTTGGACCTGCAACTGCACCTAAGGTGGTCGAAACCATAGCAATGCTAATCGCTTTTGCCCGCTGATTAGGCATAGCTAAGTCTGTTCCGGCGTAACGGGCTTGTAAGTTTGTTGAGGTTCCTGCACCGTAAATAAGCAGCGATATGAACAGAAGCAGTACACTATGATTTACTGCAGCTAATATTACTCCTAGTGCGCCAAGACCCCCGGCAAAGAATCCTCCTGCAAGCCCAAGCCTGCGTCCGTAATGCTCTGATAGTCGCCCTACCAATAAGGCGGCCGCAGCAGAACCAAGGGTAATCAAGGCAGAAGGAACCCCCGCCAAGCTTTCCATTCCCAACATCTCTTGTGCCAGGAGCGCTCCGACGGTTACACCGGCGGCAAGCCCTGCACCTCCAAAAATTTGGGAAAGGACTACGATGAGGAGGGAACGTTTATACAGCTTGCTTCGCAAATCCGGGGAATCTATGTATTCGCGAAGCAAGCTGTCTTTGATTTGGGGTTCATGCGTCATCGCTTAGAACCACCTTTCTCATTGATTATTGACTCCTCTAAAAAAGTCAGCACTTTGTCGCTTCTTTCCGCGAGGTCGGTATTCTACATGAGCCCCTTGGTTGACCTAGTTGATTGTTCCATGTAGCGTTTCCATTCGATTACCCCTTCTTCCAAACGAGATGCTTGGATTCCCTTGTTTTTTAAAATTTCAACCGCTTGGGCGGACATGAGACAATAGGGTCCTCTGCAATAAGCTACTATTTCCTTATCCGTTGGTAAGGACGCCAGGTGTTTCTCCAGGTCTTCCATAGGTATAGATATCGCGCCTGGAATATGGCCCGTTTCATACTCATCTTGCGGTCGAACATCTACTAATACAACTTCTCCTCTCTCCATCCGCTCGAGGAGCTCTTTTAAACCGATAGGCTCCATACTCATATGATTTTGCAATATTTCGGTTTTAAGCTTCTGAACCTCCACTAATTGCTTTTCACTGAGACGATGTAAGGACACCATGAAATCCGCTACAGAAAGTCCGGCAATTTCATAAATAACAAAGTTCCCTTGTCTATGGGAACGAACCAGTCTCGATTCATGCAACGTTTGTAGGTGTTGAGATACATTTGCAACACTCATCCCGGTTATTTTAACGAGTTGATCCACAGATTTGGGACCTTGGGAAAGCAAGTCAAGCAATTCTAGGCGTTTGGGACTGGATAAACACTTACCAATACGAGCAAATTCTTGATACAACTGATCTTTCCATATTCGTTCCATGCTCACCGTAATAACACCTCAATTATTCAATTAAATTATTGAATAGTTATAATGTAAGGGAACAGTCTTGTAGAGTCAAGACTTTGTTTTCATGCTCCAAATTGGCATCATTCTATTCACACTTTACTTACTTTGGCGCAGGGGTCCGGGATCGTTGACAGCGTGCTTTCAATGCAAGAAAAAAAGCCTGCAACCCGCCGTGTACGGCGGACTGCAGGCTCTTGCTTTTTCGGCTATTGGCTAGCTGGTGGGAATGCCGCGGGCTTTCCAGATCCGGTCGATATCTGGGGCATGCTGGCCGCCGTAAAGCTGGAGATCGGCTTGTTTGATCGCTTTGGCGCCGTCCTTGAAGGTGGCTGTCGGCGTGAGAGAGAAGTGGGATTGGATGATGATTTTGGTGGCGACGTCGCGCCCGAAGGTTTGTGCCATATCGTACAATCCTTGGGACCAAATTTCGCCGTCTGCGTGCACTTCATTTTGAAGGTCGCGCGGATACACTTTGTTTACGTCCAGGCGCCGCAGGCAAGGCGGATTGCTGCTGGAATAAGACGTGGCGTCCCATTCGGCTACGCACGCTTTGCCGAAGCTGGTGGATGAGGTAGCGTCTTCATAAGTCGCGCCGAGAAAATCGCCGAAGCCTTCGCCCATCGAGCCGCCTTCATGGGAATCGCCGAAGCCCGGCACCTGATTATCTTGAATCGCATGGCCGTATTCGTGGGCGATGACGCCGGCGTCTTCCGCATCGTCTACCCCGCCGGTACCGAAGGTTAATTCGCCTGTCGACGGCTGATAGTACGAGTTGTCGTCCGGAGATGCGTTAACGTTTACTTTGATGGCACGGTTGTTGACATTCTTGAAGCCAAGCTGCTGCAAATACCGCTGCAGCGTATCGATGTGGTAATAGGCCATGACATCCTCGAAGCTGTCGTTGGAACGGGTATAGTTGAATTGGTTGGAGGCCGAATACGTCTTGGCGGCGGAAATAATGTAAACGTATTGCCCGCGCAGGTAACCGGAGCCGTCCAAGCCAAGGAGGGTAACGGATTTCAGCTGCTTGGTCAATTCGGGGGAATCCTGGTCGTTGTTATCTTTGAGGTTGCCGACGGAGCCTTGCGATTCAACGGGGTTGGGGAGAAAAACTTTGCCGGTGCCGTTCACGCGCTGGTTCAAATTCCGTTTGCGCAGCAGCTCACCGCTGCCTGCATGGATGTAGGTTTCCCATGCGCCGTACGGGGCCTTGCTGTGGACGACGACACGGTAGGTAGGCGTAGCGACGCCCTTCTGGATCGTATAGCCGAACTCCTCGGAGGATGGCGCCCATTCTCCCTGGGCCTGGTCTTCGACGAACTGGAGCGCTTTGGCCTTCAAATCGCCGGGCGGGAGCAGCTGCGATACCTGCTGAACCGTGGTGAAGGGCTCGTAACCGGAGATGACCAAAGGATTGTGGAAAGAACGGTCCAAGGTGACGGTTACCTGCCGGTTAAACACCGGGGCGTTGTTCACGATTTGCTGATAACGGACATATTGGCCTGCGTCGGTTTGAATCGTGGTGACATACTTTAAGTCGGACAAATCGGCCTTGAGCTGATACTGCTTGGCGTGCTCCTTCAGATACCGGTCTGCAGCAGCTTTGGCATCGGCGGACTGCTTCTGCTCGGCGCTGATCGGGGCTTCCGTTTCCGCCATAGCCGTAGGAACCGCCAGGGTGAGTACGATTGCGGCAGCCACCGTACTCCAAAGCTTGTGACGCTTGAACATAAAAACACCTCCAACAGGATGGAATACGTTACGAAATTCATTGTATTACTTAATTTGTAATATATGACAGTCATAAATAGCTTGGGTTATGTCATGGCTTAGACACAGACGGCAGCGTTTGACCCATTGCATTGGAATAAAAAGGATGATAGAATCAATTTAAACAATGATTAAAACGTTGTTTAAAACAATGATTAACAAAATTCGCCGTTTCTGAATAGGAGGGGCGCCTATGCCGCCGGATCAAATGGAAACCAAAGACAAAATTTTGCAAGCGACCTTGGACATGATCAAGAAGGAAGGCTTTGAGAGCGTCACGATAAGAAAAATCGCTGCCCACTCGGACACCAATCTTGCGCTGATCAATTACTATTTCGGCTCCAAAGAAAAATTAATCAGCGAAGCGATTAAAATTATGCTGCTTGGCTTTCGCGGGACGTTCGATGTGTTGGACGACTCTGCCTTGCCGCCGAAAGAGAGGCTAAAAACCTTTCTGACGCTTTACGTTCAGGTCATTCAGCAGTATCCGGAGCTCGTCTCCCGAATCATCACCACCGGAACCGCCATGTTCGCATCCCAAGTCGAATACGGTGAGTTCCTTCGTGAGATGGGATTTCATAAAATTCAAGCTGTTTTACAGCAGATCACGCAGGAGGACCGTCCGGACCAACTCATGATGATGATCACTCAGCTGTTCGGCGCGATTTTCCTACCTGCCCTAATGAAGCCCATTCTCGAATCGGGGGCTGGAGTGAAAATGCTGCCGATCGGGGAGCAGATCGATTGGTTCTTTGAACGCTATTTTCACGACAAATGAAGAGGATAGGGGAGAGAAGCCATGAATTTCTTAAGAAAGTATTGGCAGGACCTGGGGATGCTCGTAGCTCTGGCCGTGTGCATTTACTTGATCGTGAGCGGCAGCGGGATTCCGAAAATTAACGTGATGCTGTGGCTGAGCTTTGTTGCGATTCTAGTGCATCAATTCGAGGAGTACCGCTGGCCGGGCTATTTCGGTGGCTTGTTCAATGCTCTTATTTTTAAAAGCGGACAGCCTGATCGGTATCCGCTGAATCCGCAATCGGCCATGGTTATTAATTTGGTCATCGCCTACGTCTTTTACCTGCTTCCGCTGCTGTATCCGAATGTCATCTGGCTTGGTCTCGCTCCGATGCTTATGGGCTTTTTCCAGTTGATCTGGCACGGCATTTTCGCCAATCTGAAAAGAAGAACATTCTATAATCCCGGTTTGTTCGCCGTCGTGTTTCTTCATATTCCTGTGGGAGGATGGTATGTCCACTATATCGTGACGCAGGGGCTGGCTACCGCGACGGATTGGATTGCGGGCACCGTTTACTTTGTTATCGCCGTGTATATTTTGATCATCAAGGGGAATATGTGGATGAAGGACCCGAACACCCGTTACCGGTTTTCTCCCCAACAGTTAGGACCGTATAAGCCGAAGGCGATATAATGCGGAGCAAGCCCATGCGACTTTTGCGCACGGGCCTGTTTATTTATTTTGAAAAAACCTTAAAAATTGAACCGAACTTGCCGATATAAGCAGTTAGGTTAGGCGGGTTCGCCTTGCATTCCCCGGACTGGGCCAAGGGATGGTTTTGGCTGGCCGCGTATTCGGCAACTTTTTCTCCCGATGCCGCTCCGACCATTTTTGCAGCGCGGTGCTCACGGCCATGCTGGCTGCAATGGCGAGCAGCTCCGATGCCGTCGCTTTTCGGACGATCGCGTAGATCCCGGTGCCGGAGATAAGCTCAATCATAACGGCCTTCTTGAGATCCGATGCGGATATCGCAAGGAACGGATAGGGGTTGGGCTTGGCTTTTGGGATATGCAATCGAATGTCCTCCTGCTCGTCGGATATAGCCGACCTACGATATAACGTATGGCAGTCGGATTTTGTCCTATTCGGAATGGGCAAAATAAAAAGCCCGTACTAAATCTTCTTGAGATTTAGCACAGGCTCGCTTGATTGAATGAACTTACTTCGTTGAGCTGCCAATGAGACCTATGAACAGAACACCGACTATCAAGTACAAGACAAATCCGATGGCCATCCAAATCAGCGCGGCTTTCGCATAATTCGATTTGCTCGGATTTGCTCCGCCGCCGAAGGCCCATACAAACAGCATAATAAGGTTTACGACCGGAATGATCAAAATCAGCAGCGTAACGAGCCAATCTTTCACCGTCAGGATCGGCGCGGATTGAGGCTGATTCGCGTAGTTCACGTTCGCCCCGGGATTTACATTTGTGTTCACTTGGAGGTTCCCCCTAAATATATTTTCTTGAGCAACATAGAATATGAATTCAAAGGTGTGCGTTAAATATTACAAAAAATCTAATATCCCGCCCAATATATTGCTCATATAGAAAATAATATGTTATATTCCGTATAATTTCAAGATATTTTTTTGTGAAATGTTGTTTAGCGTCATTTTGTGTCGATGTTTAAGTGTTCATTTGAAACAAAAAAGCCAAAAACCGCTGCCTCTTGGCGGCGATTCTTGGCGCTTTTGTCCTTGGTTCGTAAACATTTGTTAACGTTCGGTAAAACCGCGAGCCCCCTGGTCGGGAGCCGTCCGGCTGCCCTTATTTTTTCTCAAGATTCAATTGCCAGGAGACGCCGAACTTATCTTGTACCCAGCCGAATTTTTCGCTGAACGGGTAAGCTCCCAGCGGCATTAAAACGAATCCCCCGTCGGACAGTCTCCCGAACACCCGCTCGATCTCTGCTTCCGTATCGCATGTTACATATAACGACATGGAAGGAGTAAACGTAAAACCGTGCTTCACACTGCTGTCGATGCACATAAACACCTGTCCGTTCAATGAAAATAAAGCTTGCACCACGGTTCCTTCGGTACCGGCTTCGTTCGGTCCGTAATGCCGCATGCTGATGATTTCCGATCGGTCAAATAAAGTGATGTAGAAGTTCATGGCCTCTTCAGCTTTGCCTTCGAACATGAAGAATGTGGTGATTTTTTGCTTCGCGTTTCCCATCTTAACCCAACCCCTTTATTTAATATGTTTGTTCCCATCAGAAGTATTGACGTAAAGCATCCGGATCAATCCTCTAAAATTAAAGGATTCCAAAGAAGCCTCTTGAATATACCTTGACAGGAATATTCCAATTCGGATACATTTAATTCATGAATTCGATCTTGAGTGCTCTTGCGGAGCCCAACCGTCTACATATCGTCGAGCTCCTGCGTGACGGCCCGCTCACCGTAGGAGAAATCGCCGATCGGCTCGGGCTCCATCAGCCGCAAGCCTCCAAGCATCTCCGCGTCCTTAGCGAAGCCGGACTTGTCGAGATGCAGCCGGTCGCTAACCGCCGGATATACAAGCTGCGGCCCCAACCGCTAATGGAGCTGGATGCGTGGCTCTCGTCATTCCGCCGCATTTGGGAGGAAAGGTTCGACCGGTTGGACGAATATTTGCTGGAACTGCAAAAGTTAGAACAGAAGCATGACGACAAACCGTAGCCGCGCTGCGCATGGCAGCGTGCGCTGATGGCAAACCGTAGGAGAGGAGGGTCGTCATTTCGTCGACGGTCATCTGTGGGAAGTGAGGTTCAACATGCGTAATAGGAATAACTGCTAAGAACCTCCCACATTTTTGGGAGGTTTTTTCACAACAATGATGTTGTCATGAGCTCAGTGAGACTTGAGCTTCCGGCTGGGCGGGCGAAGTGACCACGAAGCGATGACCAAGGCGAGAAAAACAAGCACTAGCGCTAGGCCATCACCAGCTAAGTCCGTGCCGCGGTTTCTTCCGGATTGCTATTTCAGGCGGGAGATAGCTGGCACTTGGAGAAGAGTTATAGTAAGATGACCACAAAAAGATGTCCAAAGGAGAAAAGCTATGTGCCGAAATATTAAGACGCTGTTCAACTTCGATCCTCCTGCAACCGAGGATGAGATTCAAGCCGCCTCGCTTCAATTCGTGAGGAAGCTGTCCGGCTTCAACAAGCCTTCGAAGGCGAACGAGGAAGCGTTTCATCTGGCTATCGAGGAGGTCACCGCGGCTGCGCGGAAGCTGCTGGACTCGCTGGTTACCCAGGCCGAGCCCCGCAACCGCGAGGTGGAAATCGAACGCGCCCGCATTCGATCGGCGAAACGGTTCGGTGCTGGGGAGAAGTAAGACCCCGTGGTCGAGCGGGAGAAGCGGGGATAAAATAAAAAGCCTCTCAATCCTTGGCTTGGCGGCAGATTGAGAGGCAATTTTGTTGTTAACGGCAATATTATTTTTTTATAGCATGGATATAATGAATCGTTTCGAATGCAGACAAATAATCCGTCCGATGACGAAAGTAAAGGTCATGGATCGCAGTCGGCGATAAATGTTCATAGATGAGCAAGCCCGATTGTTCCAACAGTTTCTCGATTTCGTCATAAGAGAAGCACGATTTCATGGGTTCTCCGCTTGCCGCGGCCATTTTCACCATATTTTCAACGCGATTCGACATCCCTTTTTCTGTAAACAGGTTTTCATCCGCGTAATCCAAAACGATAGAACTGCCTGCCGGGACTTTGACAAATAAATGATGGATCAAGCTTGAAATCTCTTCTTTCGTTAAATAATAAGAAACACCTAACAGGCTAAAGAACGTTTTGTGGTGTTCAAACCCTTCATCTAATAGATTCTGGTAAGCAAACTGACGGGTGAAGTCCATAGGAACAAAATGAAGATGACGCGGAATGTCAAATTTGGCATGCTCCAACCTTTGCTTTTTCCATTCCTGGGTAGCCGGATGGTCAACTTCAAATATTTCCAAGCTATGTTTCAATTCCGGATGGCGGAAGCAAAACGTATCTAACCCGGCTCCGAGGATAACATACTGCTTTAATCCCAACTTCACTTCATGAAGCAATACTTTTTCGCAATAGGCAGCACGTGCCAGTGGTGTCGGAGAAAGCTGGACTTGTACAATCCATTTTAAGATTTCATCCGGATCATCCTGAAACCTTTGGGCCATATCTTGATTGAAAAACGAAATGCCTCGAATCATATTTTCTCTGATGTCCGAAAGCTCTTTTGGGGAAATGAGATCGATTGCGAGAAAATCATCGAAAATTTTGGGTGTGTCATTTTGGCTGTGATAGGCTCGACCAAAAGCGGATACTAAGGAAGTTAAACTGGACTCATTCGGCTTCATACAATTACCCTCCAGCATAAACAAAAATAAGATTCCCCTAGCCAGGAGAATCTTATTATACACACGATTTAATTATATGTAAATTATAGCACAAATAAACAAATTTGTCAATAGAAAAATATTCTCGACCGGCACATGAAATACTCATTCCGAACCGCTTGGCAATCCGTTCTAACGTCAGCGGTTCTTTTGCATGCAGCCCGATACTGCGCTTGAGCCGGTAGGCGGCATAGGTTCTTCTTGCATTATAAAATATGAAATTTATCATTTTCACATTTCTCTTTTTGTTCTTGTTTTTCGAATTACAATAAATGCAGAGGCGGCAATCCATGCAACGCTGCCATACGATACAAATGGAGGGGAATGGCATGAGTTGGAAATGGGGCAAGCAACTGCTGCTCTTTGGCTACGAGGAAGCGATGTCCTGCGTATTTCCCGCTTGCATTTTTCTCTCGTTGGCCTTGTTGAAAATCGCGCCGCTGCCCGGAATGCCGGCTTACGACTGGATGCTTGTTATCTGTATCGCCGTGCAAATCATCATGGTGCGGGCAGGGCTGGAAACGATCGACGAGATGAAGGTCATCTGCGTGTTCCATCTCATCGGTTTGGCGCTTGAATTGTACAAAGTACATATGGGTTCTTGGGATTATCCGCAGCCGGGCTGGACCAAAATCGGCGGCGTTCCGCTCTATAGCGGCTTCATGTACGCAAGTGTGGCCAGTTATATATGTCAAGCTTGGCGCAGACTTCATATCCGCCTGGACCGGTGGCCTTCTTCCATCTGGACGGTAACGCTAGGGGCGGCGATCTACTTGAATTTTATGACCCACCACTTCATTCCCGATTTGCGCTGGCTGCTTGCGGCTCTGTTATTTGTGGTGTTTTTCCGCACGACGCTGTATTTCAAGGTGGGAGATAGCGTGTATCGGATGCCGCTCACGCTTGGTTTTACGCTTGTCGGCTTCTTTATCTGGATCGCCGAAAATATCGGAACTTGGCTGGGGGCATGGCGTTACCCCCATCAACAAAACGGCTGGAGCATGGTGTCGTGGAGCAAATTCAGCTCCTGGTTTCTGCTGGTCATCGTCAGCTTTATTATTGTTGCCCAATTGAAGCATGTAAAGGAGCTTCGCCCAAAAAAGAATGCTGCCGATACGAGTATGAAGCACAAAGGGTAGAGGAGGGTCAGCCAGCTTGCAGCACCAGCCGCTCGGAAAGCGGGTCCCAAGTCATGTTCAGCCCGCTGAGCTCGTTGAATGCGTCCAGGGATAAATACAGCGTACCTTTCTCGACATGAACGGTATAGGCCGCCGCCCGGCCGTTCAGCGTCACGCTGCCGTCTTTCAGGTTCGCAAGGATCGTTGTGCCGCCCTTGGCAATCCGCACGGTGCCGGAAGTCTCGTCCCAGTCCGCCGATGCGCCCAGCTTCGCGGCGAGCGCCTTGGCCGGATAGACGACCGATCGGTCAGGCATCGTCTTGAATTTGGGATACCAATACTTGGCCTGCAGCCCGGCGGTTACGGCATCGAGATCGGTGCCGATCGTTGTCGCGCCCGCTTTGGCGATGTCCGTATTGTCGATTTTTCCTTTCACCAGCTCGGCAATCGGCCCGTAGGCCCAGACGCCCACGTCCACCCCGGAATGCCCGTGGCCGGACCATCCGACCAGCAGCCGCTTGGAGATGACGGCGTTATAAGCGCCTTCCCGCTCGTAGTTCGTACCGTCTCCTTTCAGAATGAAACGGGCCTCCTCGTCGCTCAAATCCGTAATCGTCGTGTTCGTTTGAACGAACTTCCGGATTTCCTCCGGCGTTCGGGCTTGCTCAAGCGCTGCATTCAGCGCTTGGGAAGATTGCTTTTGCCGGTTCCAGAGGTCGATATTTAACTCGTACCTATTATCGCGGCCCAGAGACAGACCGCCCGTCTCATGGTCTGCGGTTACGACAACGGAGGTGCTGCCGTCTTTCTTGGCGAAATCCATCGCCGTCTTCACGGCCGCGTCGAAGTCCAGCACTTCCTTGACCATGGTCGGCAAATCGTTGGCATGCGCGGCGTGGTCGATCCGGCCGCCTTCGATCATGATTACGAAGCCTTCGGGCTTCGCCGAAAGCAGCTCGATGGCTTTCCCCGCCAGAGCGGCCAGACTTGGGGAAGAGCTATCGCGGTCGATGGCGTAGTCGAAGTGCGAGCGGCTGAACAGGCCGAGCACTTTATCGTGCTTTGCCGTCAGCGTTTGAAGTCCGGCCCGATCTTTAACGACGGAGTAGCCTTTGGCCTCGAAATCGGGAAGAATCTTTCCCGTAAAATAAGCCGCGCCCCCGCCGAGCAAAACATCGACGCCGCTTTCCAGCAGTTGCGAAGCGATAGCCGCTTCGTTCTTGCGGTTCCGTACGTGGGAGGCGAACGCGGCCGGCGTTGCGTGCGTGATTCTTGCCGTCGTGACGATTCCGGTCGCTTTTCCTTTTGCTTCCGCGGCCTCAATAACGGAGGCGTATGGCATGGCCACCTCTTCATTGGAGACGCTGACCGCGGAATTGTATGTTTTGCGGCCGGTAGCCAAGGCAGTTCCTGCCGCTGAGGAATCGGTGATCATGCCGGATACGATGCTGCCGTCCACTCCCATACGTTCCGAAAACGTACTGGTTTGGCCGACGTAGTAATCGTCCAGATGCAAGCTTTCCGTTCCCGAAACGGTTTTGGAGTAAAGCCGCGCGGCCGTGACCTGAGCAGGGCCCATCCCGTCTCCGATCAGCACGATCAGGTTTTTGGACAGCGGCTTTGCCGCCTTATTCTCAATATGCAGTGAAGCCTGGATCGGGCTGCACAATATAAAGGATGCAATAAAAAGACTTGCGGCTTTCTTCATCATCATCTGTTCCTCCCACCGGTATTGCCATATCCCAACAAATAATAGTATGAGGTTAATTATGTTATTTATAAAAAATAATGATGAAAAAAGATGAAAGCCGATCTGCAGGCTCACGATCAAAGTCAAAAGGGGATGCGCGCGCTTAGCAGCGGTTTCCAATGTCTTGGAAAGGATTGACTATGAGAATGATTATCATTTACAATGATCTTTAGTTTGAGCATGGACCCTTGGGGCAGCTGCAATGGAATGACCAAATTGTACGATGGAATCAAGCTGCGCTTCATGGCGGTAAAGGCATGTGTCTGGATATTCGGCCGGCTGGTGGCGATGTTAGAGAGGAGTGATCCATTTCAAGCGCAGTTCGCTGCAAAACCGATTCGATCTGGGCAACGCTGGATGCGGTGAAGAAGGACCGCGTATATATTTGGAAGCGGGACAAATCGTGAGACGTTGACCCGATTGCGACGTTGTCCCAAACGGAGAAGCTGGCCGCCTGGATGAGCGGGGAGGGCGGAAAGGCCCGGTAACCCTGCGGATTCTCCGATAAGCATGTGATGAAAGGAGTTGGGGCTCGCGATGATCCGCCGTTTTTTTTCTTATTACCGGCCTTATAAAGGCTTGTTTCTGCTCGATTTCGGCTGCGCGGTTTTCGCCGGTCTGATGGAGCTTGCTTTTCCGCTTGTCGTCAACCGGTTTGTCGACGATTTGTTGCCCCGGGGGGAATGGGAGCTGATCGTATGGGCATCGGTCGGTCTGCTGGCCCTTTATATGCTGAATACCTTTTTGCTTTATATCGTGAATTATTGGGGACATATGCTCGGCATTAATATCGAAACGGATATGCGCAAGAAGTTGTTCGACCATCTTCAGAAATTATCGTTCCGTTTTTTTGACAATACGAAAACCGGACATCTCATGTCCAGACTCACCAACGATATGATGCAGATCGGCGAGATGGCCCATCACGGTCCGGAGGATCTGTTCATTGCGGTGATGACCCTCGCCGGGTCGTTCACGTTGATGCTATTCATCAACTGGAAGCTAGCGATCCTTACGTTTATCGTCGTTCCCGCAATCATCTGGCTCGTCGTTTATTTCAACGGCAAGATGACGAAAGCGGTGGACCAATTATTCACTGACATCGGCGATTTCAATGCGCGGGTGGAAGACAATGTGGGCGGCATCCGTGTCGTCCAAGCGTTTTCGAACGAAGAGCATGAAAAGGCGCAGTTCGCTGTAAACAACAGCCGTTTCCGCTTGAGCAAATTGATCTCTTATAAGCTGATCGCCAAGAACGGTTCCATCAGCTACATGATGATGCGTTTCGTTACGCTGTTCGTCATGGTCTGCGGCACCTGGTTCGTTATCCGCGGCGAGCTGACCTACGGCCAATTTATCGGCTTCCTGCTGCTGGCGAACGTGTTTTTCCGGCCGATCGAGAAGATTAATGCCATTATCGAGAGTTATCCGCAAGGATTTGCCGGGTTCAAACGCTATGTCGAGCTGTTGGAGACCGAACCGGACGTCGCCGATGCCCCGAATGCGGTGGAGATCGGCGAGCTGCAGCGGGAAATCCGCTTTGACAACGTTTCCTTCGGTTACGATAGTGGCTCACGTGTATTGAATAACATCGATCTGACCATCCGCAAGGGGGAGACGATCGCCTTCGTCGGTCCGTCCGGCGCGGGAAAAACAACCTTGTGCAGCCTGCTGCCGCGCTTCTATGAGGCGGAAACAGGCACCATCTCCATCGACGGCACCGATATCCGGAAAATGAAGCTGAGCTCTCTCCGAAAACAGATCGGCATCGTGCAGCAGGATGTGTTCCTGTTCTCGGGGACGATTCGCGAGAACATCTTGTACGGCAAGCTGGGAGCGTCCGAGGAAGAAATCTGGGAGGCGGCCCGGCGCGCGCGGCTCGAAGAGTTCATACGGTCGCAGCCCGAAGGGCTGAACACGGTCATCGGAGAACGGGGCGTCAAGCTGTCGGGAGGACAGAAGCAGCGGCTCTCGATCGCCCGGATGTTTCTGAAGAACCCGCCGATTCTTATTTTGGACGAAGCGACGTCGGCGCTGGATACGGAGACGGAGGCTGTGATCCAGCAATCGCTAGCCGAGCTGTCGAAAGGGCGTACGACGCTCGTGATTGCGCACCGTCTGGCTACGATCAAAAATGCCGACCGCATCGTCGTCGTTACGGAAAACGGCATTACCGAGCAAGGGAAGCATCAGGAGCTGGTGGCTGCCGGCGGCATGTACAGCCGATTGCACCGGGCGCAGTTCGGCACCTGATGAACCGGCGTCTCGCGGACCGGAGACCGCGAATTGTCCGGGAGACGCTTTTTCACGCAAACACTGCCTTTCGGCGGTGTTTTTTCTTTTGGACTTCTAGTATTACTCCTCCATCGATTGAAAATAAATGAAGCATAACGAAAAGCTGGAGGTTTCGTATGATCGAAGGGACCAAACCGCCAATCGATAACCCTCAACTTGACAAAAGCGACGCCCGATCTTTCGTCGATCTGCTGATTCATACGGTTGGAAATCCGCCGGACCTCTTTCATCAATCGTTTACCTTCGGCCCCAACCTGGAAGGCACCTATAAGTCTTCTGGAAGGAAAGTGCCTGCTCGTCATTCCGGAATCGGAGCATGTGCTCGTGCTCGATACGGCGAAATTTTACCAGCGTGCTGTGATCGAGCCCAAGACGGAAACGATGGTGCAGGGACCGCACGAAGCGTTTATCGAGGACATTGCCACGAATGGCGGCTTGATCCGCAAAAGAATCCGTACGGCCGCTCTGCGTTTCAGCCTTTGCAGTTTCCTCGCGACGCCCGGCGCCGACCTTGCCATGATGCTGCGCAGCCATAAATCGCTAAAGGAAATCGGACTGTTCGTCACCTTGTCCTGCTTTGGCTGTATCGTATGGATAAGCATTTTTGTCCATCACAAAATCAATCCGCTCCGGTGGCTTGGCTGGCTGCTCGACCGGGCAGGCCTATAAGCGCCCCGACAGGCCAAGCCGCCGTCCTCTTAAATTAATAACCCGCCCCGCTCCTTATGGCGAGCGATGACAATCTCGCTGTGAACCGAAGTGATCCCCCGAATCGACTGAAGCTTCTTCATGTACTGCTCGGCATGCTCCGGATCGTCCAGCAGAGCGTGGACATGCAAATGAGGCGAGCCGCTCATCTGGTACACGTTCGTGATTTCCTCGTCTGCCTTCAATTCACCGATCACCTGCTGCATGCTTTCCCACGTGACTTCGATGTCAAAATACATCGACAGCATTTTGCCCGCTTTGAGCGGATTCACGGTAATTGTGAACCGGTCGATAATGCCGTTGCTGACCAATTGATTGATCCGGTCGCGGACGGCCGCGCGGGTCAGGTTGACAAGGCGGCCCAATTCTGCGTTGCTCAGCCGCCCGTTTTCGGATAAATGCTTCAGAATCTGCGTGTCGATCTCGTCCAAATGTTTAAATTGCATTCGCTTCAACCTTTCGCGGAAACTTTATGCTCATTATATCATATACAATGTAAAGTTAACATGTACATATATTGATCGAAAGTAAATTATGTAGTATACATATGTATGCGGGTAACACGAAGGGAGTGGGAGATTTTGACTATCATGGCAGCGGAAATTTTATTGATTTCCATCTTGGCGGGCATTGTCGGTTCCGTCCTCGGGCTTGGAGGAGGCATCGTCGTGACGCCGGCGCTGACGCTTCTGTTCGGCGTAGACATCCGGCTTGCCATCGGTGCAAGCATCATATCCGTTATCGCGACTTCGAGCGGAGCGGCGATTGCTTACATCAAAGACCGGATCACCAATGTCAGAGTCGGCATGTTTTTGGAGATCGCGACGACGATCGGGGCGATTACGGGAGCTTTCCTGGGCGGCCTGATGTCACCTGCGATCCTGTATGTCATTTTCGGGCTGCTGCTGCTGTATTCCGCATTGGCGATGCTGAAGAAAGGGAAGAGCGAGCTGCCCCAAGACGTCCCGCTGCATCCGGTAGCCCGGAAGCTCAAATTGCAAGGCACGTACTATGACAAGGCGTTGAACGAAAACGTCTCCTATCACGTCGACAATGTGTACGGCGGCTTCGGAGTCATGTACGGCGCCGGCGTCGTATCCGGCTTGCTTGGGATCGGCAGCGGCAGCTTCAAGGTGATGGCGATGGACGTGTTTATGAAGCTTCCGCTCAAGGTATCCAGCGCGACGAGCAATTTTATGATGGGCGTGACCGGGGCGGCCAGCGCGGGCGTGTATTTGTTCAGGGGGGACATCGATCCGGGGATAGCCGCTCCCGTCGCTTTGGGCGTATTGATCGGAGCGACGGCCGGGGCCAGAATCATGCAGCGGATGAAAAGCACGACGATTCGCAAATGGTTCATTCCCGTGCTGACGTACGTTGCCGTACAAATGATCCTGCAAGGAACGGGGGTTATCGTATGAGCCAAGGGGATGGGCGTAAAGAGAGCGGCCGTTCGATCGCTGTCGTTGAGCTTAGGATCAGCCAATATTTGCGGGCGGGAGTGCTTCTCAGCGCGGCCGTCATTTTATTGGGGCTGGCACTCTTCCTGATTCTGGGAGACAGCGGATATCCGGGGCGGACATTTCCGGCCCGTCTGCCGGAAATCGGGCAAGGCCTGCTGCAGCTTAAACCATACGCCGTGATTTTGACGGGGCTACTAATGTTAATCCTGACGCCGGTATTTCGCGTAGGGGTTTCGATCCTCGTCTTCTTGAAGGAAAAAGATTATTTATACGCGGGCATCAGCCTGCTTGTTTTTCTCATTCTGATCGTCAGTTTTTTACTCGGCAAGGCTTAAGCGCGTGACGGCTTCGATTCTCCCCGGGCTATTCTGAAGGCTTGGGAATGCACCTTGCTACTTTTTGCCATGGTGATCGTCTTTATAGTGCAGGGTTTTATGGCGGAATGATTGTGCAAATCCCAAGAATCGAAGGTCGAGGTATCCGTATGATATTTTTAGATAAGCTGAAAAAAATAGACCGCGGCATCGTTGTGCTTATGCTGTGCTTGATGGCCGCCGGCACAGTGGCGGTTTACCGGGCCACCGCGGGGACTAAACTGGATGGACTGCAAATCAGCAGCATGATGTATTTCGGCGTCTTTTGCATTCCGATGCTGTTAGTCACGGTACTCAATTACCGATTGCTCACAGGCAAGCTGGCATATTATTTGTACGCCTTCGGCATCGGAATGCTGGCCTACGTCCATTGGAAGGGGCAGGTCGTGAACGGCGCGGCCCGGTGGTTAAGCATCGGCTCCGTGGAAATTCAACCCTCCGAACCGGTGAAACTGTTCACGATTCTGCTTGCTGCGCATTTGCTACAAAAGCGGGAGGGAGAGAAGCTGCGTTTTGTTCAGGATCTTCTTCCCGTCTGTGCCGTTTTTGCCTTGCCTATCCTATTTATTTTGAAGCAGCCCGATTTGGGGACGGCTCTCGTATTTGTCGGGATCTTCTTCGGGATGCTGTGGACGGGCAACATCCGATTGTCGTATATGCTGACCGCCGTTGGCGCTGCCGGGATTGCGGTAGGGTCAGTGCTGTGGCTGTATTATGCCGACCATGAACTGCTGTCGAAGATCATCAAGCCGCATCAGATGGCGAGAATCCAGACGTTCCTGGACCCAGCAAGCGATCCCCAGAAGTCGTGGCATTACGAACAAGCGCGGATCGCCATCGGTTCGGGCCAACTGCATGGAAATAACGGTCTGTACCAGCAGCAAGGGTTTGTCCCTTATGCCTACTCGGATTCGATCTTTGCGGTTGTCGGCGAAAAGTACGGATTTTTGGGCGCGACGATTTTGCTCATGCTGTATTTTTTGCTGGTATACCGGATGGTCGGCATTATTTTGGAGACGAAGGAATTAGCAGGCTCCTACCTCGTAGCGGGGATGACGGCTATGCTCGTCTTTCAGATTTATGTGAATATCGGAATGCATATCGGATTGGTGCCGTTGACCGGGATCTCTCTGCCGTTCATCAGCTACGGAGGAAGCTCGCTGCTCACCAATATGGTTGCGCTCGGCCTTGTCTTAAGCGTTAAAATTCATCAGGGCTCGTTCGAATGAGCGTTTCTTCACCCGATCTGCACTGGATCTGCATTTTATCTTCACTTTTTCCTATTATTCTTTCTTGAAGCGGGGTCTGGAGGGGAATAGAATGATAGGGACAACGACGGCAATGGGAGAGCAATCGATGCACAGAACGATATTAATTGTAGAAGACGAACCTATTTTACGCGAAATTATGAAGGACTATTTCATCAACGAAGGATATGAAGTGCTGGAAGCGGGGGACGGGAAAGAGGCGCTGTCGCTCTTTCAGGAACGCGAAGTGCATTTGATTATTTTGGATATCATGCTGCCGGAGCTGGACGGCTGGTCCGTGTGCCTGCGCATCCGCAAGAGTTCGAACGTTCCTATTCTTATGCTGACGGTCCGGGTGGACGAGGATGATACGCTGCTCGGATTTGAACTCGGCGCGGATGACTATGTGGCTAAACCGTACAGCCCTCCCATTTTATTGGCAAGAGCGAAGCGGCTGCTGGACAGCAGGGGAGTTCGCGAGCTTGCGGGCGATAGGTTGGAAAGCAGCGGCATTGTGGTGCGTATTCCCTCCCGCACCGTGACGGTAGACGGGACGAACTGCAATTTGACGCATACCGAATTCGAAATATTAACGTACTTAATGAAAAATAAAGGGATCGTCATCACAAGAGAACAGCTCGTTACCAAAATATGGGGATACGACTTCGTAGGCGACGAACGCACCGTGAATAGCCATATCCGCAATCTGCGCCACAAATTAGGGGACAAGTCCAAATGCATCGGCACGGTTGTCCGTTCGGGCTATAAATTCGAGGATCACGCATGAAGAGAGGCATCGTATCTAAGCTGTTTTTGCTGACAACTGCTTTATGCGTGCTTATTCTGACGATCATTTTTGGCGGACAAGCCGTATTTTTTAAGCAATTTTATGTACATCAAAAAGAAGGGAAGGTCAAGACGGCCCTTCAAGCTTATAAACAAGACTACCTGAAAAATGCCGGAGACGCACAGGCCATGGCCAGGCTTGAGCAAGATTTTTATCAAAAGCATAGCACCTGGATCACGGCATTGGACGCCATGGGCAATTTGAAATATACGGACGATTTTTACATGGAGTTCCGCTTGGAGCGCTCTACTGACACCCACGCCCTTTCCAATAATACGATGGCCATCCCGCTGTACAGTGTCATGAATGTGGAGGATTTCAGTAAAGGCAATCCGTTCCTTGAACCATTTATTAAAGAGGGGCAGCGGATTGCTATGGAAGGCATCATGGTGAAAAATCGGTTGTTTCCGCAGCGGATGGGATCGAATGCATCCAATCTGAGAGAGGAAAACCGTCTGGAAAATCAGCAACTGGTGAAGAAGGAGTATGAAGTCGTCCCCCGGTTCGAGAATCCGGTCCAATATCACGAAAAATATCCATCCCATCTTGTAACCGGAACGATTACGAAAGTCCGGACACCGGAAGGGGCGGGCGTTTCGCGCTATACGAACCATTTGTTTCTGGAACGGGTCAAAGCTTTTCAGGCGGATCTTCTGTACGGAGACTATGACGGTGATTCGAATGCGAGCCGGATCATGAATTATGAAGAAAACCATGTGAATTACAAAATATTCGTGGACCGTATCGAAGATCCGGCAGGGAATCCCATGTACATTTTCGCGATGACGTCACTGCAGCCTGTAGATGAGGCCGCGGGGGTGATGCAAGATTACTATGTGTATATCATTATCGCTACACTGCTCCTCGTGCTGCTGGCATCGTTCTATTATTCCCGCGGGATTGCCCGTCCTTTACTGCGCATCAACCATACGACAAGAAAGATTGCGGACCTGGACTTTTCTGAAAAAATTCCGATTACAACCAAGGATGAGATCGGGGACCTGTCGCGCAATATTAACGAGCTTTCCGACCGGCTGCATTCCTACATCGAACAGCTGCAGCAGGATATCGAGAAAGAAAAGCAGCTGGAGCATACGAGGAAAGAATTTATTTCCGGTGTATCGCATGAATTGAAGACGCCGCTGAGCGTGATCCAAAGCTGTTTGTCGATTCTGAGGGACGGGGTGGCAAGCCACAAGAGAGACCACTATTTCGCCGCCATGGAGAACGAAGTGAAGAAGATGGACCTGCTGATCGTCGATATGCTCGATCTGGCGAAATACGAGTCGGGGACGTATAGGATGAAGATGGATTCGTTCGCGATCGATGCTGTCATCGGGCAGGTATGCGAGAAGTTAGCCATCGAAATCGAGCAAAAGCAATTGCAGCTGCACCTCCAGCTGTCCCCGGCTGTCGTGGTTGCCAATCAGCATCGGATCGAACAGGTGGTCGTCAATTTCTTAACCAACGCCATTCGGTATACGCCGGAACGAGAATCCATTTACGTTTCGACCGTCGAGGAGCGCGATACGGTGATGATCCGTATTGAAAATAAAGGGGCTTCCATCCCGGACGAGCATCTGGAAAAAATCTGGGATCGGTTTTACCGCGGCGAGCCTTCCCGTCATCGTTCCACGGGAGGAACCGGGTTGGGGCTTGCGATCTGCAAAAAAATATTGGAGCTGCACGGGGTAGCTTATGGAGTGACCAATACGGCGGACGGCGTGCTGTTCTTTTTCCGTCTGAATAAGAAAGTGTAGAACTTCGGTTCTGCACTTTTTTTGTGTGCTTGCAGCGCTTGCTATTCTTTAACTCATCTGAATGCGATCTGCACTTCATCTTACTCTATTAATCTATCAACAGAGAAAGGAGATGGATGGAGTGGGAAGCAGGAAAAGAGCAAGAAGATGGGGCGTCATACTGGCTGCCGCAGGGCTGCTGTTCATCGGGTTGTCGGAGTTGCCGGTCTTTCCTGAAAAGGAGGTCCCGAAATCCGACGGAGTGCCTGTAGCTGCGAGAGCGTCAGCAGCGGCTGCCGATGACTCGCAGAAAGGGAAAGTCGTCTACTTAACGTTTGATGACGGCCCGAGCGAGTGGACGGGGGAATTTCTGGACGTCCTGAAGCGGAATAACATCAAGGCGACCTTCTACATGCAGGGGAGCAATTTAAAACGCGCCAATTTGCAGGATCAAGTGAGACGTGCCGTACGGGAAGGGCACTACGTCGGCGGCCACAGCATGACGCATCAATATAAGAAGCTGTACGAAGAGAAGCAATTCGTGCCGGAGATGAAGCAAACGTTGTCGCTCATCCACCAGATCACGGGCGAGAATCCGCATTTGGTGCGCCCGCCGTACGGTTCGGCGCCGGGATTAAACGATAAGCGCCTCCGCGATCAAATTGTGCAAGCGGGAGTCAAGGTGTGGGACTGGACCATTGATTCGAACGATTGGAAGCTCAAAGACCGCCCGAGCGAGATCGTCGACAACATCAAGAAGCAGACGAAGGCGGATCTGGAAGTCGTGCTCATGCACGAAAAACCGCAAACGCTGCAAGTGCTGCAGGAAATCATCGATTTTTATAAGCAAAAGGGCTACAAGTTCGCCGTCTATGACGAAACGAAGCATTTTCACCTGAATTTCATGAAGGATCATCGCTTGTAAATCACAAAGGAGTGGGAATTGAAATGGGAAACAAAATGACGGCCATCGTACTGGCAGGAGCTATCGCATTAACGTTGGCGGCCTGCGGAAATCAAGAACGGGAGCAAGGCCTGGCCGCTGCGACCCGAGAGAAGGAAGCGGCTGCTGCGACCGCCGAGGCTTCTTCGTATAAATCGATGTATAGCTCAAGCGTCTTTCTCGGGGATTCAATTACGGAAGGGCTATCGTTCCATGGAGTGCTGGATGATAAAAACGTGATGGGCAAAGCGGGGGCGACCGCGATGTTCGCCTTGGAGGATGTAGACGACTTGGCCGGACGAAACCCGAAGCATGTTTTCATCCAATTAGGATCGGACGACCTCTTGTGGCCTACGGACAATCCCAAGCAATTTTCGCTGACAAACTACGCGCAGCTGATCGGTAAAATCAAGGAAAAGCTGCCGAAAGCCAAAATTACGATCATGTCGGTCACTCCGGTGACGGCGGAAGCGGAGAAGAGCGAGTCCCGTTATCAAAACATTGCGGATTATAATCAAGGCCTGAAGGAGCTTGCTGCCAAGGAAAAGGTGGATTATACCGATGTATCCCCGATTTTTACGGCTCATCCGGACCTTCACGATACGGACGGCATCCATATGAAGGCCGAATATTATGCGCAGCTGCTGAAGCTTTTGCAGGATCAAGTGAAATAGGAGCTTTCGGCAAGGAGTGAACGGGCATTGGTATTCAGCAGTCTGATCTTTCTGTTCTTGTTTCTGCCTTTGACGCTTTTCGTTTATTATGTGTCGCCTGCCGGGCTTCGGAATGCCGTTCTGCTCTTCGTCAGTCTGGTGTTTTATGCCTGGGGAGAGCCCGTATATATCGTTATCATGGTCTTTTCTACGCTATTCGACTATGTGAACGGGCTGCTGATCGATAAGTACAGAAGCCGCAAAGGCGTCGCCCGAACGATATTCGTCGGCTCCATCGCCGTCAATTTGGGAATTCTCGGCTTCTTCAAATATTACGGCTTCCTCGTGGACAATCTCAATCAGCTGTTCGGCTTGTCGATTCAGGCGGCCGCGCTCCCGCTTCCGGTCGGCATCTCGTTCTATACGTTTCAGACCATGTCTTATGTGGTGGACGTGTACCGGGACAAAATCCCGGTGCAGCGCAATCTGCTGTCGTTCGGCACCTATATTACGATGTTTCCGCAGCTTGTTGCGGGTCCGATGGTCAAGTACGGCGATATTGCGCATCAGCTTGCGGACCGGAGCGTGACGCTGGACCGGTTCGGCGAAGGAGCGGCGCTGTTCGTCCGGGGACTTGCCAAAAAAGTGCTTCTGGCCAACAACATCGGGCTGCTGTGGGCAAGTGTGAAAGCGACGCCCGCGGATGAGCTGACCGCGGCTTCCGCCTGGCTGGGCATCATCGCTTTTACGTTTCAAATTTATTTCGATTTCAGTGGTTATTCGGATATGGCGCGCGGCCTTGGCAAAATGTTCGGATTTGATTTTATGGAAAACTTCAACTATCCGTATATGTCCAGAAGCGTCACGGAGTTTTGGCGCAGGTGGCACATTTCGTTAGGCTCCTGGTTTCGGGAGTATGTATATATTCCGCTTGGTGGCAATCGGGCGGGCATGCTGAACCAATTCCGGAATTTGCTGGTTGTATGGTTTTTAACCGGATTATGGCACGGGGCGAGCTGGAATTTCGTCGTCTGGGGCTTATATTTCGGGTTCTTCGTCACGGTCGAAAAGCTGTTTCTGTTAAGATGGCTGCAAAGTAAGCCCCGCATGGTCGGGCATGCGTATACACTGGTGATCGTAACGATCGGCTGGGTATTTTTCGAATTCGAGAAGCTGTCGTCAGCCACCGCATATATCGGAACGATGTTTGGCTTCGGGGCGCACGGCTTCGCGGACAAACGCACATGGTACGATTTGTCGGCGAATTTTCTCCTGTTGATCGTATTGGCTTTATGCTCGACCCCGTTTCCGAGTAAAGCTCTAGCTTGGCTTACTGCAAGGTTCCAAAGGACTGGCGTTATCGCCGTCCCTGCGGTGTATTTCGTCTTGCTGTTTCTGTCAACGGCATATTTGGTCAATGCCACCTACAATCCTTTCCTCTATTTTAGATTTTGAAGACGGTGATCTTATTCATGCACAAGTACGGTAAACGATCGCAATCGCTTATTGCTATGCTGCTCTTGCTTTTTCTCGGAGGCGTGCTGATTGTAAATTTGTTCAAGCCGAGCACATCGTTTTCGGAAGCGGAAAACCGAAGCCTGGAGCAGATTCCGCAGCTTTCGTTGCACAGCCTCGTTTCGGGGAAATTTACTTCCGGCTTTGAGAAATATATCTCCGATCAATTTATGGCCAGAGATTTCTGGATCGGTATCAAATCCGATACGGATCGGGCGATGGGGAAGAAGGAGAGCAACGGGGTTTACCTCGGGAAAGACGGCTACTTGATTCAAAAGTTCACCCCGTCTGCGGACGGCGATTTGGAAGTGAAAGTCAATGCGATCCATTCCCTCGCGAAGGCTGCGCCCGGACTGCGCATGTTCGTCATGCTCGTACCTACCGCCGTCAGCGTGCTTGCGGACAAGCTTCCGGACTACGCTCCGGCCGGCGAGGAGCTGGCGTATCTCGATCAGATGAGGCGGTCGCTCAACAGGGATATCCGTTTCGTCGACGTATATCCCGCGCTTCGTGCGCAGCGGGAACAGTCCGTTTACTATAAAACCGATCACCATTGGACGACAAGAGGCGCATTCTACGCCTATCAGGAGCTAAGCAAGCGGATGGGGCTGACCCCGAGGAAGGAAGAGGATTTTACGATCCGCACAGTGACGGACGAGTTCTATGGATCGCTGTATTCGAAGAGCGGCTTCCGGCATGTCGAGCCCGACAGCATTGAGCTTTATATGCCGAAGGCGGGAGGGAACTGTACCGTAGCCTACGTCGAAGAGGGGCGAACCTCGGATTCCATGTATGCGATGGACAATCTTGGCAAGAAGGACAAGTACACGGTATTTTTCGACGGCAATCATTCGTTAATCCGGATAACGACAGGCCTTCGCGACAGAGCGAAATTGCTGGTAGTCAAGGATTCGTATGCCAACAGCCTCATTCCTTTTCTGACGCCGCATTTCAGCGAAATTTATGTCGTTGATCCGAGATATTACGAGGAGGACTTGAAGACGCTCATTCAAGAGCGTAGCATCCGCGACGTGCTGCTGTTGTATAACGCCAATACGTTTTTTGAAGATCCGTCGTTGAACAGGTTGGGTGAGCCGGCGGAATGAGCCGAAGAGGAGAGGAAAGTACGATGTCGATGATAAGTTTGTTTGCAATTGTAAATAGGAAGCGTTTGATCCTGCTGCTGGCGATTACGGCAGTTTTCACCGCCGTGATGACAGGATGCTCCGGCAAACCGGAGGGGGAGCGCAGCGAGGTGACGATCGGCGAACTGGCACAGCGCCTGAAGCAAGCGGTGAAGTTGGAGGAGCTGAAGCGGCGGGACAAGGAAACGCTCCAGCGGTTGTATCGTCTCGGCGACGACGAAGTCGAGGACTTCGTTCTGTATACGGCCGCATCGAATGTGAAAGCAGATGAAGTAGCTGTCATTCAAGCGAAGGATGCGGCCCAAGCGGAACGCGTCAAGCAAAACGTATCGAAAAGAA
This sequence comes from Paenibacillus tyrphae, assembly GCF_000722545.1. GTDB lineage: Bacteria > Bacillota > Bacilli > Paenibacillales > NBRC-103111 > Paenibacillus_G > Paenibacillus_G tyrfis. The sequence goes on along the minus strand of NZ_JNVM01000002.1, from coordinate 273,621 downwards.
TCGATGCGCAGACGGCGAAATTTAAAGATTACCGCCCGGAGGAGTACGGTTTAATCCAAAAGCATGTCTTGAAGCGAGTAGGCCGCTTTGTTCTATTCGCAGTCTCGAAGGACGCCGACCGTATAGAGCAAGTCTTCGACGAGGCTCTTCGGCGGAATTGACCGCGCTGCTGCTTGTTGCGAGATGGATTTTGAATAAGGCTTATGCGCCTTTTCATTCGTCCACACGGGGCACGGCGACTTTTAATATGTTATGAAGGATGGTGCTTATCCGCATGCATATTAAACCACTGGAGGAGAGTAACGGTGAAGGAACCTTCGGTTGTCTTTCATGAAGAGCCGCTTGTCGCAAGCTATGAGCAAGCCGTATCCGGGCCGGAATGCAGGCAGTTGATCGAATTGGCAAGACATCAGCTGGAGCCTGCCAAGGTGATCGGGGAAAAGGAAGTCGTCGCCTCCGAATTCCGAAAATCGGAATTTGCCTGGTTTCACCATGATTCGCATCCGCTCGTACGGGAAGTGTCCGAACGGCTCGCAGCTCTAGTGGGCCGGCCGCTTCATTACGCGGAAAGTTTGCAAATTGCGAGATACGGGGTCGGCGGCAAGTTCGGAGCGCATTTCGATACGTACGATCTGCATACGGTGGACGGTAAAAGGTTCTACGATCAAGGGGGCCAGCGTCTTTACACGGCTCTCCTGTATTTAAATACCGTCGATGCGGGCGGGGAAACCTATTTTCCGGAGTTGAATCTGGACATTGCCCCTTCCGAAGGCACTTTGATCGTATTCGAAACGTGCAAGCGAGGCACCAACGAACGGCACTCGCTCTCTTTACACGGCTCCCGCGAGCTAAGAGAAGGGGAGAAATGGATCGCGACCTTATGGTTTCGGGAGCGGCCGCAGTACGAGTCTCGTCGGGCGGCTTCCGATCCGCAAGAGACCGCTCCGTCCGTCCCGGCGATGCTGCCTCCTGCGAAGGCGGATCAACAAGCTGAAGTCATGAAGCTGCAAGAGGACGTGACCGCCCGGAGACAAGAGCAGCTTCGTTCGGGCGAGCCGCCCAAGCTGCAAGCCAAAGTCGTAGCGAAAGGGGCCTCCGGGAAACGGGAAATCCATATGCGCGACTTCCAGATTACCACGGATATTATAGCCGTAGCCGGGGAGCGGTACAGCATGGGGCCCGGTCCGGCGGAGATGATGCTCGGTGCGCTGGGCAGCGGGCTCGTCCAAGTCGCTTTGTCGCTTGCCGCTGCAAGAGGAATTACGCTGCATTATGTGGACGTTGAAGTCACAGGCGAGCTGAGCGCGATTGACATTTGGACTCCCGCGGCCCCTCGGAACATCACTTACAAGCTTAACATCCGGTCGCCACACTCGACGGACGAGATTTTGAGGCTTCATAAAGCAATTGAGAGGTCTTGTCCCAGCCTGCATCTGTTGACCGATCCTCAGCCGGTTAGCGGGAGCTTCGCTCATATCAAAACAAACGATTAATAGCGCAAAACTATCATGAAGGCTCATGATAGTTTTTTATTTGAAAACAAACTTGACACCCGCGGAAAGCGCGGTCAATGATAGATAGTGAGGGGAAATATTCCAACTCCGAGGACTGCAAATATCCCCGATCTGAACGATAGGAGCGCATCCCAAGCTTTATCACTCCAAGACGGTACAACGGCAAAATAATACGTTTGTAGTGGAAGGGCCTGTTTCGGCGGAGCGGCGGATGCAATGCGTCGATATGGTCTGGTACGCAACCGACGACCCGGAGATCTGCTCCCATCCGGCCAACTGTCTGTTGGTCCGCGTCGGCAAGCATGTGCCGTCGTCGTCCATAGAGCAATTCGACCGCATCCGGTTCCGACAGCCGTTTTATATTGATGTTACAGCAGCAAAATTTTTCGAAAATGAGGTGCAAGGATGGCAAGCTTGACTTATTATCCAGGCGACGAATTGGAAAAATGGGACTTGGGCGATTCCGAAGCCCGTGCAGCGGTGTGGAATGGCCGGAAGGCGCTCTATATGGAAAAAATGAACTCTGCTGTCTTTCTCCGTGACGAAATACCTTTTCGCTCCTTTCGTCTTCGGGCGGAGGTAGCGATACCCGAACCCATAGGGTTTGTAGGTTTCGCGTTCGGAACCAAGGATACGGCCAATTACGAGTTGATCTATCTTGCTCCGGAGGAAATTCAATACGATCCGGTGATGAACGGGTCGATGACATGGCAGATTTACAACGGCCCTTCGTATCAAAAGCCGTTGCCGAATACGACGGGGGGATGGAAAACGTTCACCGTCGAGGTTCATCCGGACGGAGCGGCCGCTTATTTGGGAGACGACCCGGAGCCTCAACTCGTGATCTCGAACCTTCAGCACGGAGGCGCTGTTGGCAAGATTGGCCTGTGGAGCTTCTTGCCCTGCTACGTTTCCAAGCTGACCGTAGAGCAACTGGCGCCTGCAACCATAGGAAGCAAAGCAGCGAACGCCCGGCAATCGGCCGAAGAGGATTTCGTTACGGAATGGCACGTTTCGCAGCCATATGTACAAGACGAACGACCGGAGGAGCCGCACAGGACGAAAGCGGTGGTGGAAGAAAACGGCGTCCTCAATTTGAACAGACTGCATAAAGCGGAACAGGGTCTTTGTGTCGAAGCCTGTGCCGAGATTTCTGTTGCGGAGGATACGGAGTCGCTGTTAACCGTCGGTTTCTCCGACCACATTCGCCTGTGGGTTAATGAAAAAGAGGTATACCAAGGAAGCTGGAAGTGGAATCCGCCGGCCAGCGACGGACGAATCCGGCCCGATCATGCCCATATCCCGGTGCAATGGAAGGCCGGGTCCAATACGATTCGCGCGGAAGTGGCGCACACCGAGTTTTTTGGTTGGGGGCTGGCGGTCAGAACAGGTCTGCCCGGAAGCCTAAAGTAAGACCTCAGTCTCTGAATTCTCAGCCGCAAAAGGCGCCAATGATGTCGCGTTCGCGACTTCTTGGCGCCTTTCTTTATTTAATCGTCACCCTGACGGTCAAGGGTGCGGGTTATTGCCAGTTTTTCACTTTGAATGTTTCGAATTTGGACGGAGTGGCAACGTTTACGACAACTTTTCCGCCGCCGCCGTTGACGGCACTGATATATTTGCCGTTGCTTGAAGCTTTGGCCTGAATCGCTTTTTCTTGAGGCGTGTTAACCACGTAGGTGATGGTTACTTTTTCAGTCGTGCCGATCGAAGCGGCATTCGCGACTACGGTGCCGTCGGCCTTGAAGGAAGCAAACTTGCCGTTGTTATGAGATTTTAATGCGAAATACTGCGCGTCCACCGGGACCAGATCAAATTTGGCCGCTTGATCCGCCGAGCTGGCGTCTGCCGTTACGCTGCCGTCTCCATTAACTTTAATCCACGATCCATTAGCCGACTGAAAGCTGATGACAGACGCCGCAGCGGCTTGGTCGGCGGACGGAGCCGCGCTTGCTGCGAGCGAGAAGGAAAACGCCATAACGATAGCGAACAGGAAAAGCGGAACTTTTTTCAATAACATTTTCATATGGTAACTCTCCTTTTGATTCTTTTTTTCGTTTTATTGATTTCTTCGCGCTTAATTCCGTGCTCTTGGAGTTAAGGGTAAAAACCCGTCGTCCTCAGACGATCCTTGCGCGGAACAATCCATGCCACCTCATTCACCTCCTTTTGATGTAAATTATTACAATATATGTTATTAAATCCATTGGTTAGAACTACTAAAAAAATGTCTTTATTTTCTGGATGCGTGGACGACAAAGAACTGCGTGGTTTTCACCGTTTTGCAGAAAATAAAAAAAGACTGCCGACCCAGCACGGCTCAAAGCCGATTAGCGGCAATCTTTTTAAGTGAAACGGGAGCGGTCGCATCTGTGAAGGCAGGTGCGACGAAGCAAAAGATAAGCCAATCCACCACAACAAGATCAACCAGACTGACAAGGGTAAACACGAGAAATACCTGCAAAAAAGCTTGGGAAAAATCCCAGCGTGGAGATCAACGGAACGGCGACGAGCAGCGAACGAAGTATTTATGAAATTGTTTGTATCAATCCTATGGCGAGAGGCAGCAGATATTCTACTGAATAAATGTTTACCTAAGGAAACATAATTGTATATATACAAAAATGTTCCAATCGTGTAAACTTGGGGTGTAACAAACAATTGGAAAAAGGAGATTATGGAATGGAACAATTTATTTTGCCGGAGCTGCCTTACGGATATGACGAGCTGGAGCCTTATCTGGATGCCAGGACGATGGAAATTCATCATAGCAAGCATCATGCAACGTATATAGCGAATTTAAACAAGGCGCTGGAGGGCCATTCGCAGTTTAAGAATGCAACCGTCGAAGAGCTGATCAGCAATCTGAACGATGTGCCGGAGGATATTCGGATGGCCATCCGGAATCACGGGGGCGGGCATTACGGTCATAGCCTGTACTGGTCCATCATGAGTCCTAACGGGGGCGGAGCGCCCTATGGAGATATTGCCAAGGGGATCGAGAAGTATTTCGGCAGTTTCGAGCAAATGAAGGACGAGCTGACGAAAGCGGCAATCAGCCGTTTCGGATCGGGCTGGGGATGGCTTGTTGTCGACGGAGACAAACTGGAAGTGACCAGTACACCGAATCAGGACACTCCTTTTATGGAAAATAAAACCCCGATTCTGGTCGTCGATGTGTGGGAGCATGCCTATTATTTGCAGTATCAGAACAAGAGGCCGGACTTCGTGTCTTCCTGGTGGAATGTCGTCAACTGGGAAGAGGTCAACCGCCGATATAACGAAGCGATTCGTTAAAATGCAATGTTGGCCGAGGCGGCAAGCTGCTTCGGCCATTTTCCGCGTACAGCGACAAGGAGGTCCGCATGATGAAGCTGCAAGTAAATTCCAAAGACCTAGGGAGACGCGGCGACGGAGAATGCGGCAGGGCATCAGGCGAAATCGAAGCTGAAGGTGGAAGATATCCGGTGCTTGCACTTGGCGAATGATATTTTGTCCCGCATGTGGAAAGAGCCTCCCGGTCTGCTTGAGCTTGCGAGAATGGCCGGTCTCAACGATTACAAGCTTAAGCTGGGCTTCAAAGAGTTGTTCGGCACGACGGTATTCGGCTATGTGTGCGCACTGCGGATGAACGAAGCGCGCAGCCTGCTGGAGCAGGGCAAAGTCAATGTCAGCGAAGCGGCCGGGATGGTCGGCTATCATAATTTAAGTCATTTCTCCCTGCTGTTCCGCAAAACGTTAGGCTACAACCCGAGCGAGATCCGCAAATCTTAAAACGATGTAAGCATAGCGACGCAGCCAGCCTCTTAGAGGATGAGCTGCTTTTTTTGTTTTGGCTGCCGCCTGCGGCTCAAATTTGTGATTGTTAACACACTTATGGAAAAATTACTAAAAATATCTAAAAATCTCAAGCGCCCTGTCCGATATACAATGAAAAGTGTAATCTGGAACGAATTTGCAGAAAAATCAAAGATTCCGCGCAATATGGAGACGGAACGGAAGGCAGGCTGAACGATGGAGCATATGGACGAGCAGTGGCTTGAGCTAATAGGCAAGCAGGAGCAGGAAGAACGTCAGAAGGCGCTGAAGGCGGCCTTGTCGGCAGAGAACGTCAGCCGGGCGATTCAAGCGGGGGAGCTTGTGCTGGGCGACGAGACGATCACGTTTTCCAGAACGGAAGTGGTCCCCGGACAAGTGTTCATGTTTGTGCCGGATTCCTTCGAGCCTATGCCGGAGGATTACGCCAAGATCAAATATCCGGCCGACCGCCGGCCGAAGCTGATCTATACCGACCCGACGCTGGAGATTAACCTGACCGTAAATCCGACGGCCAACCGGATGGTAAACGACGAAATGGACACGTTCGTCAAGGATCTCAGCTTCATGATCCGGCGGATGCAGCCGAATGCCAAATGGATCGGCGAAGGCGTCCGCGAGGTCGGCGGCCGCAAGATGGGCTTTTATGAATTTTCCGTGCCGGTGCTGGACGGAGTCATGTATAACGGCATCTTTTTCATTGAACTGGATGGAAAAGGCGTCTTTTTTGGCTTGAACTGCATGGAGAAATATACGGAGCAGTGGCGCCCGATCGCCCACGGCATCATGGACGTCCTACAAATCAATCCGAAGCGGGAAGGAGAGGAATAAAGGGTGGCAGAACGGTCTTATGCGACTTATCAGGATCTGGAAGTTACGCCTTTTGCGTTCGAATCGATCCAGGAGCTGGCGATCGTCAAGCAAATCAACGAGCATGCCACGCTTCGCTTGACCGGCATCGTCCCGGAAGAGCTGAAAGCCAGCTACATGGAAATGAATCATGCCCGGACGAATATCACCGTTTCCCAAAAGACCGAGCAGGGTGGGAAAATCCACCTGTTTCAGGGCATGATTATGAGCATGCAAATTCATCAAGTGCGGGACGTTTACCAGTTGGAGCTGGAAGCCGTATCGCTGTCGTATCAATTCGATGTGACGCGCAAGGACCGCACGTTTCAGGACGTGGGAATGGCCTATTCGCAGCTGGTGGACAAGGTCGTGCAGGACTATGACGGCGCAGACGTGATGGATGCGGCCTCGAACGGCGCTGCGATCGGCCGTGTTGTTCTGCAGTACCGGGAGACGGACTGGGAATTGCTGAAACGGTTAGCCTCCCATTTCCATACCGGGCTCGTGCCTGCCGTCGCCTTTGATTCCCCAAGAGTCCATTTCGGCGTTCCGGACCTCGGCTTCAAAGGGGAAGTGAACGCTTATCATTACCGCGTGCACAAACGGATGGAGCTGTACCAACAATCAGTACAGGGGCTGATTCCGGAGTTAAGCGAGAGCGATTGCATCTTTTATGAAGTGGAAACCGATCAAGTGTTCGAAATCGGCATGGAAGTGACGTTTGACCGGCAGCGGCTCGTTGTCTATGAGGTCCGGGTGAGCATGCTCGACGGACTTCTGAAATATAAGTATCTGTTGACCACGCGTCCGGGTCTGAGCGTGCGGAAGCAGTATAACATGTCCATCGTCGGGGCGTCGCTGCAAGGGAAAGTGATTGCGGTCGCCAAAGACAAAATCAAAGCGCATTTGAACATCGATCCAGCGCAGGACACAGGAAAAGCGTTCTGGTTTCCATACTCGACGATCTATGCTTCCGAGGACAATGCCGGCTGGTATTGCATGCCCGAGAACGGGGACGATGTGCGCATTTATTTTCCGACGCACAAGGAAGAGGATGCGATTGCGATCAGCTCCGTGCCAAAGCCAAAGCCCGAGGCGGGAGCCGTAGGCGGCGGTGGAGCGGCAGGAGGAGGCGGAGCGTCGGGGGCGGCCGGCGGTGGCGGAAGCGATCCGATGGAAGACCCGAGCATCAAAACGATCAAGACTAAGAACGGCAAAATGATCGTGCTCGCTCCAGACCACATTCTCATCACAGGCGACGGCGTGTCGATCACGCTCAGCGATGCGGACGGCATCTCGATTATCAGCAGCAAAAACGTAACGGTGAAAGCGACCGAGGAAGTGACGATGACCTCGAAAAAAATAACGATTTCCGCTCAGGAAAAAATCGAATTGACCTGCAAAGCCAGCTCCGTCGTGCTGGAGGACCGCGTCGATGTGAAAGGCACCCAGGTTCATAACAACTAAACGAAGCGCACGCTTGCGCGAGCGGACAAATGCCGGGGAGGAGAAACGATTGCAGCAGGAACCGTTAGAACGATGGCTGACGCAGGAGGTCGCGCCGCAGCAGGAGGCATTGATTAAGCGTTTGGGCGCGGAGGTCCGGGAGCAGGCCAAGGCCCGCATTCGGGAGTGGATCGAGCCGTTCCGCAAGCTTTGCCTTCGCATTCATGCGATGCAAGAGGCCGGTGACAAGCGTCCCATAGCCTATATCCACGTCTCTTATTTGCGCTCGTGGCTTGGACAAGGAAAGCTCATGTGCAGTCTGGAAGCGTACGACGATACTTGGTATTTGGACCGGGCGGCTTGTATGGAGCTGCACGAGCTGCCTTGGCTGTATGATCATTTGGAAATGTACCGGAAAAAAATAGACGAGGCACGCAAAAGCTACGGCACCGATATTTTGCCCTTGGAAAGCGACCGCGTCTGGATGGAAGACGTGTCTATCGCCGGCCATTATGTCGTCAGCCTCGTCCGGGCGGCCGCTTCGCATATTGTGGAGCTGCCGGAGTTTCAACGAATCCAGCGGGCAGATACGTTCCGCATTCGCGCGGGCGAGTACCTTGATCTGAGCGAGGACGTGTGGGTGGAAGTGCGCGAGGAAAAGGATGCGGCGGCGATCCGCGCTTCGCTGGAGCGGCAGGACGGCACGCTTTTCCGCTATCAGGACTGGCGCAAGCTCGATTTGAGCGGCGGTCGCTACGAAGGGGCCGATGTGGCTTACAGCCATCTGGCCAGCTCTAATCTGACGGGAAGCCGCCTGAACAAAAGCGTCTGCTTAGGGGTCGATTTCAGTGGCAGCCGCATGCGGGACGTCGATCTGAGCCAAAGCGTGCTGTATGACGCTAACTTCAGCCATTGCGACCTGCAGGGGGCGAATTTTCAGGAAGCCGTCGGTGGTGAGCCGCTTATTCATGAAGGGCAGGTTATGGGCACCTTCGGCGTCAGCTTTGCCGGGGCGAACCTGCAAGGGGCGAACCTGATGTTTGCGGACTTGGAGCATGCGGACTTCCAAGGAGCCGATTTGCGGGAAGCCAAGATCATTCTGCAGGAGGCGGCCAAGTTTACGCTTAGCGAGGAGCAGAAGCGGCAGGTGCGATGGATGGAAGAAGACGAGACGGGGCGGCTGGTTGAGGTTCGGAACTAGACCCATGCCGGGGAGGACAGAACGGGCTCATGTACTATTTTCGTTTGCAGCAGGATAAGCGGTTCATCGACGGCTTGAGGCTGGAGCAAGTCAGCCGGGATATGGAGATTAAGGAGCGGAACATCGTGTTTGTGAAAGAGGACGGGGACAAGCCGGTTTACCTCGACTTCATCGACCACCCGCGCCGGCTCGTATCGGACCGGCTGAAAGCGCTGCTTGAGAAATACGACGACCGGCTGCGGTTTCAATCCGCTATCGTGACCGGGCGAAGCACGCAGCGTCAAGACATTTACTGGTTTATGGAGCCGGGCGAGCTGGATTGTTTGTCCGGGAAGACGCAGGTGGACGCCGGCAGGACTTGCCGACGCTTGGTGCTGTCGGCGCCAAACGTGCGGCGGGAGCGCATTTTTCGCGTGGCGGGCTTGCAGGAAGATGTGCTGATCGTCCGGCTGGACATCGCGGAAAGCTTGCTCCGACGGGCGTTTACCGGGCTTCATTTGACCCCGGTGGAGTTGGATTAGGGGAATAGCGTTGCTCTGAGCTTGTTGAGAAAGTGGCCAGATTGAGGTAATAGAGTGTACGAGGGGGTGGGGTATCTACTTCCGGTCGCTGTTGTCTGCAGGAAATTTTTATTGGAAGCCGCTTAGCAGCGGATATTTCCCGCAGACAAAGGCGCACGCTATCGCTCCTCCAGTAGATACCCCACTTCCGTATGTATCTCTATTCTAGTCAAAACCACTTTCCCAACACTCTAAGTTTCGCAAAGCAAATCCTAGTAAGATAGCAAAGTCAGTAATGCTTACGAAGATGGCTTTGCCAGAGCAAAGCCCAGTAACGCTTACGAAGCAGGCTTTGCCAGAGCAAAGCCTAGTAACGCTTACGAAGTCGGCTTTGCAAAAGCAAAGCCCGGAGGAGGGAAACAAATGCCTAGTGTCAGATCGTTCATAAAGCCCGCGGGTCCTGCCGTTGAAGCGCCAGCGGGGCAGGAAGCCAGCTATGTCGTAAGGGGAGCCATGCTGGAGTGCGAATGCGGCAGCAACCCGAATCTGCTCAATCTGCCGACGTGCCATGGCGCATACATTCAAGGGCAGCCGCTCATGAATGTCGCGGACAGCAAGCCCGTCGTCAATATTCCGGTGACCTTCGGCGTATGCGAGGCGCTGGATGCACCGTGCGAACCGCAGGTGAACATGGAGTGGATGAACGGGAAAGCGGACGTGCTCATCGACGGTAAGCCGGTGTTAACCAGCGACTCCTACATCATGTGCATGAAGCATGCGAACGGAGTCATCTATATTGCCGATGACGGGCAGAAGAAAGAATAGCTTCCGTCAGCGGCAGTTGGTTTATTGAGCCTTACGCCATCTTTTACTTGCAATAGATTTGAGGGGGATGGACGTGTCAAATAACGAATCGGATCGCCTGTCGGGCTTGACCGTACAGGATCTAGTACTGAAATGGCCGTACGGAAAGCTACGGCTTGAAGAAATAAAAATGACGCGGTTTCCCGGAGCCCATGCACGCATGCAGTTCGGGGGTATCATGAGCGAGGAAGACAGCCAAGCGCTGCTGCGGCAAAGCAGCCATCGCGACCATATAGGCCTGTATGTGGCTCGGGAAGGGCAGCCGGAGGAGCCTTTATTCCTCGGGCAACTGCATGAAATCCAAGTCGATCATATCCATGGGGTATACAACGTACAAGTGGACGTCATCTCGCATACGTACCAGTTGGACGTTGGGCGCAAAAGCCGTTCCTTCCAGCATGCGGGCATGCTTTATACGGATGTGCTGTCTGAAGTGATCCACGCGTATCCGGGTGGAAACTTTCTGGAAACCGACGCATTCCAGCGCGGGGCTTCGCTCGGCGATCTGGTGCTCCAATACGAGGAGACCGACTGGGAATTTATTCAACGGATTGCTTCCCATGCAGGCGCAGTGGTGATGCCGGACGTCAGCACCCATGCCCCGCGTCTGTGGATCGGTACGCCGTCGGGCAGGCAGCATGTGAAGCTGGAAGAGGGCGCATACGGCATCCGGCACGATGTGCAATCGTTTCTGACAGCGGTGGAAACGAAAGTGGAACGCTTCCAGGAAGAAGATTTTACGCGTTTTATCGTCGCAAAGGACCAGTGGTTGGAGCTTGGGGCTGAGGTGGAGAGAAACGACCGTCTGTTTGTCGTTGCTGGCATTCAGGGAGCACTGGACCATGGCATCCTGCAGTTCGAATACTTGTGCACCACACCGGCAGGGCTGCGGCAAAACAAGCGATATAACGAGAACCTGCCGGGTCTGGCGATGGATGGGAAAATTTTAGCGATCGGTGTCAAGAAAGCGAAAGTGCATCTGGATATTGACAAAAACCAGCCGGAGCACGAAGCCGTCTGGTTCCCGTACTCGTCGCCGACGAGCCATATTTTCCATGCCATGCCGCCGGTCGGATCGCGGATCAAGCTGTATTTTCCGACGCACGACGAAGCGGAAGCGATGCTGATCCAGTCGGTGCGAACGCCGTTTTCTCAGCAGGGCGAGGCGGCAGAGAAGGCGAACAAGAAAATGGCCGATACGACCGTAAAGTCGTTCTCCACAGGCGGAGGCAAGGAATTCGAACTGGGGACGAAGGATATTTCGTTTACAGCGAAGGAAGGCGCGCTGTTCATCACCATCGGCGAAGAAGACGGGATCACTCTGCAAAGCGATAGGGACCTCGTGCTGATGGCGGAGCAGGAACTATCGTTTAGCGAGCTGAAAACGTTCCGTGCGGAGGCTCAGGAAGAGCTGTGGATCGCAGGCGGCAAAAGCAGCATGATGCTGACCGACATGACCGACGTGATGGGCCAGCAGGTCATGATGACGGGCAGCGAGCGGCAATCGTTCGAGGCGCTCAGTAACCCGGAAGCGGAACAGGCCAAGAGCGACAAGGAGAAGGACGGCTTCCTGGAAAAGCTCGGCATGGCGCTAGATGTGCTGAGCATGGTGCCGGGTCTTGGCATCATCGCGGGAGCGGCAAGCGCAGTCGTGAGCATTTGCCGCGGGGACTTCCTTGGCGCGGCCTTATCTATCGGCTCGATGCTGCCGATCGGAGGCGCGGCGTTCGGCGCAGCGAAGCTGGCGGCGAAAGGCGTAGCCAAGGTCGCGGCCAAAGCGGCGGCGAAGGCAGGCAGCAAGATGGCTGGGAAAATCGGCCGGGCCGCGGCTAAGAAGGCGGTACAGTTCGGGAAAAATACGTTGAACAAGGTGATGACGGGAGCCAGGAAGCTGAAGCAGAAGGCCGAGGAGCTGCGGGAGCTTCTGCAGAAGAAGCTGCAGGATATGCAGCAGAATCTGGCGGAGAAGGGGAAGGCGCTGCTCCAGAAAGCGCTGGAAAAATCCGGGGTGAAGAAGGCGCTTACCAAGTTCAACCATAAAGTGTTGAAGAAATTCGAGTGCACCAAAGGCCTTGGCGACCGTTTCTGTAAATGGGGCTTTGAGCCGGTCGATCTGATCACGGGACGGATGATGAGCGAAGCGACAGACTTCGAATTTCCGGGCCCGCTACCGCTCCAATGGGATCGACGCTGGATCAGCGACAGCGGTCATCGGGGCTTGCTCGGTCATGGCGTGCATCACAGTCTGGATATGCGACTGGAGGTGCTGGATGATGGCATCGGTGTATTGCTCGCTGACGGACGGGCGGTTTCGTTCGAACGTTTGCATCGGGGCCTGATGGAAACGCGAAACCTGAAGGAACAGATGGTCTTACGCCGGGAGGGAACCGGGTATGCGCTTTTCGAGGAAGACAGCCGTCTGACGTATCATTTTGGAAAAAAGACTGGGATGGAAACGAAATTCCGTCTGGAACGGATCGGGCAGGAATGGGGACATTCCATCGTCCTCTCGTACGATGACCGCGGGTATTTGAAACAGGTGACGGATAGTGTGGACCGGAGGCTGGACATCCAGACGGACGAAGCCGGACGCATCACGAAAGTGACCCATGTCTACCGTGGGGAGCAGCGCGAGGTGCTGGTGCAGTACGGCTATAACGAGGCAGGGGACCTTATTGCGGTAACGGATGCGTTGGGACAGACGACCCGCATGTCTTATGAAGGTCACCTGATGCTCAAGAAGACGGACCGCAACGGGTACAGCTTCCACTGGCGTTATGACGGCCCGACCACCGGAGCGCGCTGCGTTCATACGTACGGGGACGACGGGCTGTTGGAAGGACGCATCGTGTACAATGACGGCTGGAATGAAGTGAGCAACAGCCAGGGGCATTCGACGACGTACGAATACAACTCGGAGTATTATTGTACCCGGATCGTCGACCCGCTGGGCGGCGTTGTGCAGTATGAGTACAACGAGCTGGGCGAACTGCTGAGCGAAACGGATGAGGAAGGCCGGATCACGCGGTATGCGTACGATGAGTTCGGACGGATCGTCGAGGAAGTGCAGCCGGATGGAGGCGCATGGAAGTATACGTACCGTGAAGACGGAAGACTGGAGCAGGTGATGGACCCGGAAGGCGGCATCCGGGCATGGCAGTATGATGAGCTGGGTCGGGTGAAGGGAGTTGTAGGGGCCGATCAGACGGTGACGCGTTTTGCCTACGATGAGCGGCATCGGATCAGCGAAGTACACGATCCGAAAGGGGCGGTAACGCGACTCGTTTACGATGGGCAGGATAACCTGATCGAGGTCACGCTGCCCGACGGGACGAGCGGAAAGTGGGCGTACAACCACCGGGGAGAATGTTTGCAGGAGACGAATCCACTGGGAGCAAAGCAAGTGCTGGTTTACGATGCGCTGGGCCGAGTTGTGCGTTCCGAGCTGCCGGATGGCAATGTAATTAAGCTGAAGTATAACGCCTACGACGAAGTGATCCTCGCGGAAGATAACCAGCACCGTGTAGCATTCGGGTATACCCCGCTTGGTAAGCTGACTTGGCGCGAAGAAAAGGGTAAGCGTGTCAAGTTGACCTACAATAAGGAAGATGAACTGACCGAAGTCATCAACGAGCGCGGCGAGCGGTATGTGCTGGAGCGCGATGCGAACGGAAGCATCGTTCGCGAAACAGGCTTTGACGGAATTGTACGGCAATACGTGCGAAGCCCCGCGGGTTTGCTACAGAAGGTGGAGCGGCCCGGAGGACGATGGACGGCTTATAGCCATGACGTCATGGGGCGCGTAACGCAAGTGGAATATAGCGACGGTCTTGTGGAGACGTTTAGGTATAATCGGATGGGGGAGTTACTGGAGACAGCCAATCCTTTTGCAGCGGTGAAGCTGGAATATGACCGGGCCGGTCGCGTAATGAAGGAATGGCGGGATGCGTACTGGGTAGCAAGCCAATACGATGAAATGGGTAACCGGACGGAAGTAAGCAGCAGCCTTGGCGCATATGTGACGATGGAACGCGACATTTCGGGACAAGTTAGCCAGATGCAGGCTCAACAGCAGCGCGGAGGCGACGCAGCTCAGAACGTCGGCACGCCGTGGACGGCGCAGATGAAGTACGATGCGCTTGGACAGGAGATCGAGAGACTGTTGCCCGGCGGAGTAATCAGCAGCTGGCAGTACGATATCGCGGGACGGCCTGAACGACACAGTATAAAAGCAGGCGGACGGGAAACGCGCAAACGAAAGTATACGTGGGATGTGAATAACCGTCTAAAGTCCGTGCTCAACGAGCTGACAGGCAAGAAAACGCAGTACGGATACGACGATTTTGGAACCTTGATCGGGGCTACAAACGACTTCATCAAAATCTTCCGCATGGCCGACGATGTTGGTAACCTGTATAGCACCGGTCACAAAACGGACCGGACATACGGAGCCGGCGGGCGGTTACTGGAGTTCAATGGAACGAAATACAGCTACGATGAAGAAGGAAATCTCACGGAGAAAATAGAACCGGACGGCACGCATTGGCGCTATGAGTATTATGGTAATAATATGATGAGCAAGGTTGTGCGGCCGGACGGGCAGGAAGTTACGTTTACGTATGATAGCCTTGGTCGCAGGATTGAGAAGCATTTTAACGGTGTGGTACACTGTTATGTATGGGATGAAAACATTATCCTGCATGAGTGGAAAGTGGAGAAGTCCCAAACTGAGAGTGGGGTAGCATGGAACGGACGAGTGCTGAATCCTGATGGTTTGATTACATGGATCTTCGAAGACGGAACATTTCATCCTGCAGCGAAAATCACACCGGAAGGCTCGTACAGTATCATAACAAATCATCTGGGTACGCCTGTTGAGATCTACGACGATACAGGGGAAAAGATTTGGTCGTGTGAACTGGACATTTACGGGAAGGTTCGGCGGCAAGATCTTTTTGGGGAGCGAAGTGCATGCCCGTTCCGGTATCCGGGTCAGTATGAGGATGAGGAGACGGGGCTGTATTACAACCGTTTCCGTTACTACTTGCCACATGAGGGTGTTTATACACAGCCAGACCCCATCGGACTTGCTGGTGGAAATCCGACGCTTTATGCGTATGTTGGTGATCCAAATGCATGGATTGATCCATTTGGATTGAATACGCTACCGTCTTTACCAAACAGAGTAATTGCTTCAAGTGGGAGTACAAGTATAGTGCATTATTATGCAGATTTAGTTAGGGAGCATGCTGATCCTATTCATTTCCATATTGAGGAAAACGGGAAGTCTATAGGTAAAATAAAGGCAGATGGTAAATTGATTGATGGTAAATTAAATAAACAAGTAACCGAATTGCTAAAAGATAAATCTGTGATTGGAAAAATGCGTAGAGCGGAAAAAAGAATAGCAAATTACATTAGAAAAGTTGGAGGATCAATGGTAGGTGGTCGACCATTTAAACCAGGAGCTAGAGGTCCAAAAGGAGGATGTCCATAATAAATATGAACGGAAATTTATTTGATATTTTGGATAGTTATTATAGGAATCCAAAATCTATGGAGAACTTTTGGGATAAGAAAAAGGAATTCTCTAAAGTTCTTTCGCTGATTTTAGATGTAAAGCTAGATTCTTCTGCCAAAACAACTTTTCATCGCTATATAGATTATTTTATAAACTATACAATTGTTTTTTTGATTAAAAAAAATGATGATTTTTTACAATTGTTTAGTGAAGTGAATGATAAAAGTAAGAGGGCTACATTTATGGATCGCTACTTCTCGAATGATCTCATATCTTATGAAATGGTATGTAAGATTCTTAATGATGAAGAATTAATAAAAAAAATTGGTTTACATCATGAATGGATAGAATATCCTTTAATGTTACGGACAAGCTATTTACTTTCAATTTCAAAAGAAAGAGGAGTAGATGAAACTGATATTATTCCCTGTGAATTAGATTTAGATTGCTCGTTTAAAGAATATCTTTTGTCTTGGAGCTTTGAAGAAAAGAAATTATCAAAAAAAGGTATTGATTACTTTAAGAAAAATTTTGAAAATAAGTATAATCAACTCTGTAAAATCATGGGGATCAATCCATAGACTAAACATATGTAGAGAAGATATAATTCTTCTTTACATATGTTTTTTTGTGTTATAAAATGGGAAATTAGTAAAAAAATTAGGATATTCCAAAGATTATTATACAAAGATTCATGATGATTGGAGTAAAATAGATGTCCAGGATAAAAAAGCTAGAAATACACTTAGAGATTGATGAACTAGGGTCAGAAAGTATTCTTTTAAAGGCTGATAGATTCCATATCAAAGAAAGCAATGGCATATACTTAATAGAACTGGAAAATGCGATAATGTTACGTGATTATCCATTAGAACAAGGGAGCTTACTTTTTGTAAAAACAAATGTTGGTTCATCAATTATGTCTATATACTGTCTCGAAAAGCAATATCTAATCCAAAGAGAGAAACCTCAACCCATATGCATTAAAGCAGAATATGGTTGGATAAGAGCGGACTTCTGTAGTTTTTACCTTGACTTAATTAAATCATGGAGCAATAGAGAACAAAAATATAACTGGAGAGACCTCTCTATCTTTAAAAAAAGAGTCTGGCTTAATGCTTGCTTAGACTGGAATGGATTACAACAAACAATCAATAGTTCGGATAAGGATTTAATAATTGACTGTTCTATTATTAATTCAAAGATGGATGTGTATTGTTTGATTGGTGAAACTTTTTTAGGCTACAGTGGATATATGGGGCGGAATTTAGATGCCTTAGTTGATTGTTTGCGATGCTTGAAAAATATAAATGAATTTAGTATCCACTTTAAAAATTTTAGACATCTAAAAACACTTGATATACCCTATTATAAAATTGCCAACGAAAATTTTTCTAACCATTTGATGGATATTTTTAAAAAACATATGGTAGCCACTTTTGAATGAGAAACAGTAATGGATAGTATGAGGTGGGCGATCTGTAATGACTATAAATGAAAAATAGTTGTTATAGATGCCCATTATTCATACTACTAGTATTAGCGTTGTCAAGAAAGGTTGAATTAATTTGAAACAATTAGAAGCAGCGTTAAAAAAATTTATAGAAATTAGAAATACATATCGAGAATACTATACTCATTGTCAATTTAAAGAAGACGAAATTATTCTTGAAACGAATATGTTTTCAAATTTGATCGACAAACGTATACCACTCTCACCTGAATTGAAATTTTTTTATGATAATTGCACATTAAAAAAGGCTATTTTAGAAGATGGTTCCATCCTAAATGGAGTGAGTATTGACACCGGCACGTCTATTGCATATATAAGTACACCAGAGATGCTGTATAAAAGGCAATTAGGATTTCGTTGGGTCGGTGTAAAAGAACCATATAGGGAAGATGATAGCTGGGAACGTGCTTGGGTTATCATTGCTGATAGAAATGAAGATCCTATTATGGTAGATACAAGTAAACCAGGCTCGCCTGTTCTTGCACGCTACGAAATGAATGATTTCACAATAATCGCTAAATCTTTTGCAGAGTTTTTGGAGGTGTTGTCTATTGTAATAGAGGTTACGTACAAGAAATATCATGGTGAAATTATGAATGACGATGGGTTTGAGATTAGTGAGAAATTTCTTGATGATCTAAGAATTGCGTTAGGAACTATCCTAGACGATGATACACAAATTGAAAACATTTTAGATTATTTGTACGAGCTTTAAAATGTTAACAATCCGCTAAGATTCCATATGAGGATTAAATAGTTTTATTCGATTGATTTACGTATGTTAGAAATAGAATTGTTCTTCCGTGTATTTACTGTCTATCCTCATCTGGGACGACGTATCCCTTCCATCTCCGAATTGGATCGTGAACTATCGGCATGGGAGCGTGTCCGAACCAAAGCCAAAGGGGTGTGGACAGGCAGTTCACGACCTCCGATGCAAGAATCAAACTAAAACGCCTTTATCCACAATTTAAAGATTGACAAGATACTAGCTTATATAGGTATCGTAAACCATGAAAAAAAGGTAATAGGAAAATATCCATTCCATATCTATGATAAGATTTACTACCATAAAGACGGATTCCCGGAAGGCTCTGTGAATGTTGTTTTGAACGGCGATTTGCCCTATGTGATGACGAGCGAAGAGTTGGACATTTGGGAGAAATGGAGAGCATCCTATCCTGTGGCAATCAATGAATGGGCGATGCTTGACGAGGATCACCGAAGAGCTTGGCTTAAAATAGTTTCTACCTACCAACCCAAACGACGTGATGATGAAGAAAGCGAACAAAGGCTATTTTTCTTGGATGGAACCTACGTCACGGATTATTGTTCCTTTTTCTGCGCGTTAGGGGAAGCAATTCGGGGTCCGGGAGGCTATTACGGATTCGATTTTAATTCTTTCATCGATTGCTTGCACGGTGGATTCGGAGCAAGGGCGCCTTTCACTCTGATATGGAAAAATGTGCAGGTCGCGCAAAAATACTTAGATCTTCAAGCATGGCTCAAAGAGATTGACTATAAGCGAAAGCGCGATGTCAAACTCAACGCAGAAGCCATATTCGAAGAGTTAGGCAACCGGCCGTTATTTCAAGCGATCGTTGAAAACTTGCAAGAACAGGGCGTCACGGTTGTCTTTGCATGAATAATTTCAGTTGACACTGGCTTCCGGACTGCTATAGACTTACTGTGGACAACCGAATAGGTGGAAACAGGTGCTTCAGCAAACGGCTGAAGCTTAAAAGGGAAGTACGGTGCAAATCCGTCGCGGTCCCGCCACTGTTATGGGAGCCGGAAGGTCCGGCTATTTTTCGGCATTGCGTCACTGGAGCTTATTTCCGGGAAGACGCCGAAGGAGAAACCCTGAGTCAGGAGACCTGCCTGTTTTGACAACACTGCTATAACCTGCGGAGAATGGGGAGGTGTTAGGATGCTGGAGCTAATTCGAGACCTTGATGGGTCCATCGGGTCGTCATCTCTTATGGAGGAGCATTTCTAACCGCTGGTTGTGGTTGGAGATGCTCCTTTTTGCATGTACATAGGAAAAAGAGGGGGAGTCCGATGAGCAGCATCACACAAGAGAGGTCTGCACGAGCGGACCTGGCCGTAGCCGAAGGACGTTTCCCCTTGGTGCTGCTGGGGCTGTTCGGAATTTTGCTTGGTTCGATTACACTTGCGGTTATGATGGGACCGGTTCGCATCGAACCGTCGACCGTCTGGAAAATTGCCTTCTCGCATATACCTGGACTGGATCTGTGGCTGGAGCCGGATTGGTCCAAGGCGCAGGGTAACATCGTCTGGGATATCCGCTTCCCGCGCGTGCTGCTTGGCGCCGTGGTCGGAGGCGGACTGGCTGTGGTAGGCACCGCGATTCAAGCATTGACCCGCAACCCGCTGTCGGACCCGTATATTCTGGGAGTGTCCTCCGGGGCATCGACTGCCGCGACGCTCGTTATTTTATTCGGGGCTTTTCAGCTGTTCGGGCAGTACGCTTTATCCGTGTCGGCTTTTATCGGTTCGTTAATTGCCATCGTTCTGGTGTACATGCTGGCCCGCGTAGGAGGCGCGCTGTCCAATACCCGCTTGCTACTCGCCGGTATTGCGGTATCGATGATGTTGTCGGCTTTGACCAGCTTCATCGTCACGATGGCTCCCAAGGAAGAAGGCATCCGCTCGGCGATGTTCTGGATGATGGGAAGCCTGACCGGGGCCAAATGGAGCTTCTTAACGTTTCCGTCCTGTATTGTCGTTGCCGGTACGCTGTATCTGCTGCTCCAATACCGTTCGCTGAACGCGCTGCTCATGGGGGAAGAGACGGCCGTGACCTTGGGGGTGAACATGGATCGCTTCCGTAAAGTGCTGGTTATTCTGACCTCCTTGCTAACGGGGGTAATCGTTGCCGTGAGCGGAGCCATCGGGTTTATTGGCTTGATGATCCCGCACTTGGTTCGGCTGATGGTCGGCTCCGATCATCGCCGCGTTTTACCGGTCAGCGTATTGCTCGGAGCGTCGTTTATGATCTGGGCCGACGTGTTTGCGAGGCTCGTCATTGCGCCGGAGGAGCTTCCGGTGGGGATTGTGACGGCGTTGTGCGGCGGACCGTTCTTCATTTGGCTTCTGCGTCGCAGCACGTACTCGTTCTAGAGGGAGGGACCAAGAAGATGAAGGTGGAGGTTCAAGGGCTCTCCTACGGCGTGAAGGGAGTACCTATTATTCAAGGCGTGGACCTGCAGATCCATCCCGGCGAGTTTGTTGGCATTATCGGCCCGAACGGAAGCGGCAAATCAACGCTGCTCAAAAACATCTACCGCGTGCTGAAGCCCCAAGCGGGATGGATCTCCTTGGACGGGCAGCAGCTGTCTGAGCTGACCCATAAGGAAACCGCGCAGCGGATGGCCGTCGTCAGCCAAGAGAGCTCGTCTGCATTTGATTTTACAGTATGGGATATCGTGCTCATGGGACGCCATCCACATAAACGGATGTTTGCCGCAGACACGCGGGAAGACGACGCCTTGGTCGGCGAAGCGCTGGAGCGCGTGGGGATGGAAGCGTATGCGCGGCGGAGCTTCTCCAGCCTGTCCGGAGGAGAGAAGCAGCGCGTGCTGATCGCCCGGGCGCTGGCGCAGCAGTCGCAATTTTTAATTATGGACGAGCCGACGAACCACTTGGATATCCGGTACCAGCTGCAAATGATGGACTTGGTCAAAACGCTCCGGATGACCGCCTTATCCGCGCTGCACGATTTGAACATGGCCTGTTATTTCTGTGACCGGCTCATTGTGATGAATGAGGGCGAAGTGTACGCTTCGGGCACGCCCGAAGAAGTGATGTCAGCGGAGCTGCTGCGCCAGGTGTTCGGCGTGAGCGCGCAGTTGATCGTACACCCGGTGACCCGGAAGCTCAGCATTACGTATTTTCCAGAATCGCTACAACATCATTTGACGCAAAAAGGAGCTTTAATTTCATGAAACGCATCTTAGCTAATACAATATCCTTACTGTTCGTCTGTTCACTGCTTCTCTTGGCCGCTTGCGGTCAAACGACGTCGAAAAGCCCGGCGGCAAGCGGGGACACCCCGCAGAACGGTACGTCCAAGACGGCGGCCTACAGCCCCGTGACGATAGAAAATATGGGCCGCACGCTGACCTTCAAGGAAGCGCCCAAGCGGGCCGTCAGCTTAAACCAGCATACGACGGAAATTATGCTGTCGCTCGGCCTGGAGAAATCGATGGTCGGTACCGCATATATGGACGACGAGATTCTCCCGGAACTAAAGGAGAAGTATGCCGCCATTCCGGTGTTGGCCGATAAATATCCTTCGCTGGAAGTGCTGCTCGGCGCGGAACCGGATTTCGTCTACGGCCGTAAAAGCGCTTTTGTCGAAAAAGGCGTCGGCACCGTCGAAGCGTTGAAGGAAAAAGGAATCGAGGCCTATGTGGCCAAAGGGACGTACGTGCCGTTCGGCACGCTGGAGGACGTGTACGAGGATATTTCGAATATCGGGCGGATATTCAACGTGCAGGCCAAAGCCGACGCGCTCGTCGAGTCGATGAAAGCGAAAGTAAAAGAGATTCAAGCGAAGGTTGGGAAGCCCGAGAAGCCGTTGCGGGTATTTGCTTTTGATAGCGGACAAGACACAGCCTATACGGCGGGCAAGTCGTTGACGACTCAATTGATCGAGCTTGCGGGCGGCAAAAATATATTCGACGATGTCGAAAAAGGCTGGGCGAAGGTCAGCTGGGAGGAAGTCGTCAAGCGCGATCCGGAGGTTATTCTGATTTTCGACTACGACAAGCCGTCAGCCGCGGAGAAGATTAAGTTTCTGCAGAGCCTTCCGGCCTTGGCGAACGTAACAGCCATCAAGAACAACAAATTCGTCATCATGCCGCTTTCCGACGTGTTCGAAGGGGTAAGAAACACGACGGCTTTGGAAAAAATGGCGAAGGGCTTTTACCCCGAGAAGTTTAACTAACATCGTCAGGAGGAGCGGCATTGACAACTAGGGAATGTTCATTTTGCCATTATATTTATGACGAGTGGTTCGGCGATTGCCGCAACGGCGTGCCGGCGGGCGTAGCGATCGGGGCTTTGGCCGGAACGGTCTGTTCGCGGTGCGGCCTCCAGGGCGCACGGCACGAGCCGCGGGCCAATGCACCGTATGCGGGGCTGGAAGCGGAGCTGTACGACCAGTTTGCGGGGAAGGCCGGCATCGTCTTTGCCCGCGACTGGATCATGGGCACCGCTGCTGGCTTCTCCCAGCCGCCCAGCGTGCTGGAGCTTGGCACCGGCACCGGTCGAATCGCGGTCGAGCTGGCGCAGCATGGCATCCGGGTATGCGGCGTGGACCACAGTCCGGACATGCTGAAGCTCGCGGAAACGAAGCGCCAGCGCGTGCTTAAGGACCGTGCGGACACGCTGGAGCTGGCGGAGCAGGACATGCTGGAGCTGGCCGAGACGTTCACGCATGTTCTGTGCTCCGAGGGAATTATCCAGCATGTGACCCGGATGAGCGAGCAACGGACCGTGCTCGGGAACATCCGGAAGCATCTGGTTCCCCAAGGGCTGCTTGCCGTGGAGCTGCTGCTGCCGCCCGTGCAAGCGAGCTGGAAAACGGTGCAGCGCAAGGTGCTGCCGAAGGACAAAATCGTCTACAAGCACGTGGAAGGGGAAACGTCGCTGCGGCGTCAAATCTACCGGCTGACAGCCACCTACGAAACGTTCGTGCAAGGCTTGGAGCAGCCCAGATACCGGGTGGAACGGGAGTTGGCCCTGATGACGCCGAAGGAGCTCGTGCTGCTGCTGGAGTCGGAGGGCTTCGAGGTGGTCGGTCTCGTGGAAAACGAAGGCGGCAGCAAGCCGTGGAGCACCGTGCTTCCGAGCGGGCTTGACCGGGTCATGTCCGATCTGAAGCCGGACGAAACCTTGGAGACGCTTGAGTCCGAGGGACGTCTCGGCTCGGCGACGCTGCCCTACACGCCGGAGGTATGGCGCGCAGGAAGCTTTCCGGTTGGAACGGACGTCGGAATGAACGCGCACGCGGCGGCCACGTCCTTCACGATCCTAGCGAAGAAGCGCTGATCGGGCAGGCTGCATCTATACCATAATCCTTGTCGAAGGCGGCAAGGATTATTTTTTTGCAGACGTTTTTCGTTAGAAAAGATAGCCCCGGCGAGTCATAGGCATGGTTGCTTAATTATGTTTAGATGAAGGAGCGTGGTTTCGCCGACGCCGAGTTCATACCGGGAGGATTTGTCTCATTGTATAAGCATTTGAAAAGCTTGATTTTAATCATTCCTACGCTAACGATCGGGATATGGGAGTATACCCGGCATGCGTTTTTGCTTCCTTACATTTCGATGGATTTGGGCAATTGGCTGGCGCCTTTGCTCGTTTACCTCGTCACGATGACGCTGCTTCGGAAGCTATTTGCGCTGATGGAGCAATTGCAGGAGCAACTGCAGCAGGAGCAGGCCGCGAAGGCGGCTTTGGAAGAGCGGGAGAGAGTGGCTTCGGAGCTTCATGACGGCATCGCCCAATCGTTATTTTTGTTATCGGTCCGCGTGGACCGGATGGAACAAAGCCATGCAGTTCCGATGGGAGAGTTGTATCAAAGCCTGCGGAAAACCGTACACGAAGTGAACGACTATGTCCGCCAGGCGATCGACGGCTTGCGGTATCCGGCCGTGCCGCAAGCGCAGCCGTGGATGGAGTCCGTCCAGCACCTGATTGCGGATTTCAGGGAAGATACCGGCATTGCCGTCCACCTGGAATGGGAGCTGTCCGAGGAGCGCATGACCGTGAAAGAAAAGGTGGAGCTGTACGCTACGCTTCGCGAAGCTTTAATCAATGTCTTCAAGCATGCGGCGGCGGCGAACGTCTGGATACAAGGCAAGGACGCCCCAGGACCGGATGACGGCTGGAGGTGTACGATTGCGGACGACGGCCAAGGCTTCGTATCCGATCCACTGTCGAAGAAGAACGGCTACGGCTTGAAAATCATCCAAGACCGCACGGCGAAGATGGGCTGGTCGTTCGCTCTCCGCAGAGAGAACGGGCGCACCGTGCTGACTGTGAGCAAGCCGGATGATGCGGCATTCGGGCATAAGGGACAAGAAAGCCAAATACGTGTTTGAGTAAGCCGCACCGTTTCCTTGGAAATGGAGCAAGAAACGGTGGGAATTTATTGAAGCACCGATGGCCCAAATGGACAGAAGGACGCGGAAGCCGGTCATCCACCGTTTGTTCATAAAAAAGGCGGAAAATTGACTCAAAGGGGTCATTTTTCGCCTTTTATTGTTCGTTATAATAAAGACAAGGTTTCGCGAAAAGAACTGAATGCAGGGAGGTAGCCTTATGCAGCGTAGAAATGTCGAAGGGATTAAAAAATTCAGCGAGCAAAAGACGATTGAGGCGTACCGCAAGGCCGTAACAGCCATTGAACGGTTGAGGAAGGAAAAGCTGAAGATTAATTTCAATACCGTATCGATTGAAGCCGGCGTGTCCAAGCCGTTTCTGTATACCCATCCTGAGCTTCGCGACAAGATCGAGCGGCTGCGCATGCAAGAGCAGACGGAGTCGAGCGAGAAATGCAGGCTTACGCAGCGGCTGGAGGAAGAAAACGAGAAGTTGCGAAAAGAAGTGCGGAAATTGCAAGAAATTCTGAGAAAATCGAAAATACCGGTTATTATTTAAAGTAAATGACGTGTTTGTTCACTTTTTTATCAATATATTAGCCCTGGGGAGTCATTTTGAACGAAAACGACTTCTATACAATAATTCTTGTCGCTTGCGGCAAGGATTATTTTTTTTATAGAAAGGGAGTGCGGGAAGGTGGAATTTCCGACAATCGATTTCGGTTGGGTCGGCAACGGCAACCTGATCGGCATGATGGCGGTGCTGCACGTCATGATCAATCATGCCGTAGCCATCGGCGGGTCCGTTCTTATGGTATCCATGGAGTATGCCGCTTTCAAAAGAGGTAACGAAAGGCTGGAGGCCTACGCCAGATGGCTGAGCAAATGGATTCTGATCATCACGACGACGGCCGGAGCGATGACGGGAGTAGGCATTTGGTTTACAACGACCGTTATACTGCCCAATGCGATCGGCTCGTTGCTGCGTATTTTCCATTGGGCTTGGTTTACGGAATGGCTGGTGTTCGTATCGGAAGTCGTCTTGCTGTTGACGTATTTTTACACATGGGACCGCTGGAAGGGAGAGAAGAAAAAGCTGCATTTGCGGACTGGCCTTGCGCTGTGCATCATGTCCTGGTTCACGATGGTGATCATTACCGGCATTTTGGCCGCCCAGATCAATCCGGGCGATTGGGTCGAGACGCTGTCGTTCTGGAGCGCGTTCTTGAATACGACTTGGGTGCCTTCGACGCTGTTCCGCACCTTCGCCGCTATTACGCTGGGGGTTGCGGTATTGACGCCACTGAACCGATGGTTTGTAAAAGACTCGCTTGACCGTCACATTGTCTTGAAGCTGTACGGCAAATGGCTCGTCGTTTCCGTGCCGCTGATGCTCGCATCCGGGTGGTGGTATCTAAAGACGCTGCCCGATCAAGCGCAAACGCTGGTCGTCTGGGCGTCGGGGATGAGCGACTTCACGTTCGCCTTTATCAACGTGCTCGGGCTGCTGCTCATGTTCGTGCTCGGCGTCATGCTGATGGATGGCCGAACGAAGTACCCGGTTGTGCTCACCGTATTCACGGCGGCATTCTCGCTGCTGCTGATTACCGAATTCGAGATCGTCCGGGAAAATATTCGCAAGCCCTACGTCATTTACAATTACATGTACGCCAACGGCGTGCTGAAAACGGATGTCGAGCGGTTTCGCAAGGATGGCGCGCTGGCGCAAGCGAAGCTTTCTCCGATCCGGGAGGTGACCGAGGCGAACAAGCTCCAGGCCGGGGAAGAGCTGTTCCGCATGCAGTGCATCGCCTGTCACAGCATCGACGGTCCCCGGCGCAGCCGGGTCATGACGGAGAGGGCGAAGGGCTGGAGCGAGGAAGCGCTGGCGTCCTTCATCCCTCAAATGCACAATATCCGTCCGGTCATGCCACCGTTTGCGGGAACGGAGGAGGAAGTTAAGGCGCTGGCCGCCTATATTCACAAGATGGTTTCGGAGAGGAACGGTGCAGAGTGAACGCCTATTTGACCGCCAAATCGCCGGTGCCCAACGATCTGGGGCTGGCCATTCCGGGCGACCTGCCATTTTTCGAAGTGCTGATGGTCGTCGGATTTATTCTTCATATCATTTTCGTCAATATTCTGGTGGCCGGTTCCGTGTCCGCGGTGTACAACGAGCTGAAGGGTATCGTCCGAAAGGACGCGGTTCTGGACCGTCTAGCGCAGCATATGGCGACGCATGTATCGATTGTCAAAAGCATCGCCGTCGTGCTCGGCATTGCGCCGCTGCTGATCATCAGC
The DNA here is from genome assembly GCF_000722545.1 of Paenibacillus tyrphae. Taxonomy (GTDB): domain Bacteria; phylum Bacillota; class Bacilli; order Paenibacillales; family NBRC-103111; genus Paenibacillus_G; species Paenibacillus_G tyrfis. Next base: position 246,963 of record NZ_JNVM01000002.1, on the reverse strand, counting down.
ACCATTTACACCCAGTTTTTTTATCCGTCGACGATCCTGATCGGGAAAATGTGGCTGCTGCTCATTCCGCTGCTGACCGTCGCATTTCTGGCGCTGTACGTCTATAAATTCACATGGGAGCGCTGGCAGAAGCGCAAGGCGCTGCACCTTAGCTTCGGCCTGTTCGGCACGCTGATCTTGCTGTTCGTTCCGCTGCTGTTCATCACGAACGTGACCTCGATGCTCCATCCCGAGCTGTGGGACCCGGAGCGCGGCTTCTGGCGCTCGCTGTTCGCGTATCCGACCATCTGGCAGCGCTACCTTCACTTTATGGCGGCGAGCTTCACGATGCTCGGCCTGTTCCTGTACGGGTGGGCGAGACGCCGCGAGCGGAACGGCACCGGACCGGTCACGGATGCAGCCAAGCGTTACGGCAAAACGATGGCGGCGGGCTTCACGCTGCTTCAACTGCTTGCAGGACCGCTGCTGCTGCTTAGTATGGACGGACGCGTCCAACATGCGTTTATGGGCGGTTCCGCGTTCCATACCGCGCTGCTCGCGGTCGCAGTGCTGCTGGCCATCGGCTTATGCTGGCTGCTGGTCCGCCTGGTCAGGCAGGACGGGCGAAGGCTCTTCGCCACCACTGTTAGCGTGCTGCTGATCGTGCTGACGCTGATGAGCTGGATCCGGCATGAGGTGAGGGAGATTTACTTGCAGCCGTATATGGAAGAGTCACCGCGCACCGTGCAAAAATAAGTCCACGGAGGGGGCTTAGGCAATAGGGAGAGGGCCGATGCTCGGCCCTTTTTCACAATTTTCCTTGCTTTATCCAAGACTAAATTCGATAGGATCCCAACAATGCCACAAGTAGCACAAGAAGCAACAAGAATAGCCAAATGCCAATTCGATTGATAACTCTTAATTCATCCGCATGAATAAGTACGAAGCCTCCAAAGCCAATGAAAAGAAGGTACATGAATACGTTTGGAACAATCCAGGCAATCCTGAGTTTCATGTTTTTATTGTTCAACATCTTCATCTCCATATGACGCTATCTTACTACGCGCATTGTTATTTACTCGCGCAAACAAACGTTCTGGTTTTAATTATAGCAGAGTCGTCTTATGGTAACAAACTTTTAGAAAAGAGCCAAAAATACAGGGTTGTATAAAATTGCCAATCTGCTATAATGATATTGTTTCTCGCGAAACAAAACACCTATATTATTTAGTGCGAAACAAAAAAACCGTAGCGGTAATTGGAGAAAAGGAGAGGATACGAATGGATTATGAAGTGATCGTTGTCGGCGGAGGTCCGGTCGGTATGATGCTGGCATCGGAGCTGGCTTTGGCCGGAGTAAAGGTATGCTTGTTTGAGCGCTTGAAGGAAACGATGCCGTATTCCCGGGCGCTGAATCTCCACCCCCGCTCGCTTGAGACGTTCGATTTGCGCGGCTTGAAAACGAAGCTGGCGAGCATCGGAAAACCGCTTCCAATAGGGCATTATGCGGCGCTGGATACCAAATTGGATTTTTCGGTATTTGATTCTTCCTCCAATTTCAACCTGTATATTCCGCAGCACGATACCGAGAAAGTGCTGGAAGTGTGGGCGCAAAGTCTCGGCGTGGAAATTCGGCGGGAGGCGGAGGTGGTGTCGGTGCGCCAGGATGCGCAAGGCGTGGAGGTTACTGTCGTCGGTCCGAAAGGGGAAGCCGTACTGACCGCAGCGTATGTTGTCGGCGCAGACGGAGCAGGCAGCCTTGTCCGCAAGCAGGCGGGCATCCCGTTCGAAGGTACGGACGCGACCTTAACCGCGATGCTTGGAGACGTCGTTCTGGCGTATCCTCCGGAAACGAAAGTGCTTACCCGCTTCACCGAGCACGGGCTGGTCATGATTCTCCCCGTGACGGACCGGCTGCATCGGATTGTGATGATCGATCCCACGAGGACGATGGTGCCGAAGGAAGAGCCGGTAACGCTGGAGGAGCTGCGTTCGGGGCTGGAGCGCATTCTCGGATGCGATCTGGGCATTTCCGAGCCGTACTGGCTATCCCGCTTCGGCAATGCGACTCGTCAAGCGAAGCGTTACCGGGAGGGACGGATTTTCCTCGCGGGGGATGCGGCGCATATTCATTTCCCAGCCGGCGGTCAGGGGCTGAACGTAGGGCTGCAGGAAGCGATGAATCTTGGCTGGAAGCTGGCGGCGGAGCTGAAGGGGCGGGCTCCCGCTTGGCTTCTGGACAGCTACCATACGGAACGATTCCCCGTGAATACGGCGCTGCTTCGCAATACCCAGGCGCAAACGCTGCTGATGGGATCTGAATTCTCGCCGAGAATGATAGAACTGCGCAGCATGCTGTCCGACTTGCTTCGTATTCCCGAGGCGAATAAGGAGTTAGCTACCCGGATCGGGGCGTTCGCTGTCCGGTATGCGCCGGATGAGGAGGCGCTGCCGCACGCGTTGAACGGACGCCGCTTTACGGAATTGAAGCTGCGGCTGGATAGCGGTGCCTTTCTGAATGCTTATGAGCTTTTTCACTCCGGCTGCTTCGTCCTGCTCCATCTCGCTTCCGATGATCGGCTGAACAACGCTGTCCCTTGGGAGGAGTACGGGCATATCCGGGTCGTTCGCGCCTCGATCGCCGGGAAGGAAGCCGAATGGGACGACGTGCATACGGCGCTGATTCGCCCGGACGGATATATAGCATGGGCGGTTCCACGATCGGAGCTGCAGCCGCTGGAAGCCGTCAAGCGGGGAATCGCCCGTTGGTGCGGAAGCCGTCCTATTTAAAAATAGATTGTTTCGTGTAAAACAATAAGTGTATAATAAGAAGGAGATGATGCGCGAAGAGGAGACCCTAAACCGATGTCCAAAACCGAGCTTAACAAGCAGTGGATTTTCAAGCTTTTCCTAGAACTTATCACGCAGCAGGAGACGAGAGACAGCAAATTTGCCGTCCGATTCGGAGAAGAGAAGCAGAAGGTAGAATCCGAGCTGGGCCAGAAGCTGGATCTCCATTTGTCCGAGGTTCACCTGATCGCCTGTATTGGGGATCATGGGCCCATCAACGTGACGACGATTTCGGAGAAAACCGATTTGACGAAAGGTTCCGTCACGCGGATCACCCAAAAGCTGCTAGCCTCGGATTTGATCAAAAAGCAGCAGCTTCACGACAATAAGAAAGAAGTTTATTTCCGCTTAACGGCCAAAGGCCAGAAGCTGTACAAAATTCATGACCGGGTACATGGCGAGATCGAGCAGCGGTTTATGCTCTTATTGGATAAATATACGCCGGAGCAACTGGCCTTTGCCCGGGAGCTGCTGCAGGATTTGCTGGAATGGGATTACTGAGCGGTCAACGAAAACCCGCACGCCGGCGGAAGCTAAGCTTATTGTATGGTAAGGAGCGTTCAAGAAGGGGAGAGCCCCCTGAGCTTGTTGAGAAAGAGGGCTTTATAAAAATAGAGATGCATACGGAGGCGGAGTATCCACTGGAGAAGCGATAGCGNNAGCGGCTTCCAATCAAAATTTCCCGATGACAAGAGCGGTCGGAAGTGGATACCCCGCCCCCTCGTAACCTCTATTATTTCATTTGACCATTTTGTCAACATTCTGAGGGGGAGAGCCCCCTCTTTTCTGCTTTCGGCTTCACCTGCGATGAGACCAGCATCGAGACCATCAGCAAGGCGCAAGTATAATAAACCAGACCGTTCCAGCCGAACCGGTTCAGAAAGAAGCCGCCCGACCAGCCGACCAAACTCGACCCCGCATAATAAAACAGCAAGTAAAAGGAAGAAGCCTGCGCTTTGAAATCTTTTACCGCCAATACGCCTACCCAACCGCTCGCCACCGAATGACCGGCAAAAAAGCCGAACGCGACGACCGCAATCCCCAATACCTTGACGGCAAGAAGGCTGCTTAACGTCATCAGTGCGCCCAGAATAAAAATGGCAATCGCAAGGCCGATAACCCGCCTTCGAGAATAACGGTCCGCCAGCTTCCCGAACCAGATCGAGCTCCAGGTCCCTACCAGATTGACTACGAACAGAAAGCCGAAAATCGTTTGGCTGACATGATACGGCGCTTGCGTAAGCGGGTAACCGATATAGTTCAATACCGTGATGTAACCGCCCATCAGCAGGAAGCCCGTGACAAACATGGACAGCAGATTTTTATCGCCCAGACTGGCTCGCATCCCGGCAAGCCACTGCCGTACGGACGTTTTGCTAGGGGTAAAGTTGCCGGAGGCCGGGAGATAGAACCAGAACCACAAGCTAAGCAGCAAACTGACGATCCCCATCATCAGCATGGCGAACTGCCAATTGAAGAGATCGGTCAATCCTCCGATGATAATCCGGCCTATGAAACCGCCTATAGCCGTTCCGGCCACATAGACCCCGACGACTCTCCCGATGGCCCGGGGCGAAAATTCCTCGTTCAAATAAGCCATGGCGATCGACGGAAACCCTGCGATGCTGATGCCCTCCAGAAACCGCAATACGAGGAAAGCCTGAAAATCATGAATAAAGGCCGAAGCGATGGCGAATATCGAAGTGAGCAGCAGCGAGAGGCTCATGATTCCTTTTCGGCCCCAGATATTGGAGACGACTGTGAAAAACAGCAAGCTCATCCCCAAGGCGATGGTCGTTACCGAAATCGAAGCGCTGGCGGTGGCCGGCGAAAGCTGATACTGCTGCGAAAATAAACTGATAAGCGGCTGCGGACTGTATAATATGGCAAACGTGACGATGCTCCCCAGCAGCATGCTGACCGAAGCCTTCCGATGCGCCCGGCTACCGAGTTCGATATAGTTCATCTTGTGGCGCCTCCATCCGTTGAATTGACAATTTAAGTATAGGATTGACAAGGAGTGCTGTCTAATGCATTGTTTTTATTATAACGATGTTTTTTGTGTAATGAGAAAACGGAGGGATCGGAATGGAATGGCAGCAGCTCGAGTATTTTCACACGGTTGCCCGTTTGCAGCATATGACCTTAGCGGCGCAGACGCTATGTATTACCCAGCCGGCTTTAAGCCGCTCGATTGCCCGGCTGGAGAAAGAGCTCGGCGTCCCGCTCTTCGAGCGCAGCGGCCGGGCGATCGTGCTCAACCGGTATGGACGACTGTTTTTGAACCGCGTCAACCGGATCATGAGCGAATATCAAGAGTGCAAGCGGGAGCTGGAGGATTTGATTCATCCGGAGCATGGGGAGGTATCCTTGGGATTTCTTCATACGCTCGGCGTCCACTCGATTCCGGATGTCATCCGGTCCTTTCGCTCGGCTTACCCGCAGATCCATTTTCAACTGCATCAAAACAGCACCCAGTTCCTTCTGGATCAGCTTTCGGCAGGGGGGATTGACCTCTGTATGGCTGCCCCTCAAGAAACGAAGCACATGCAATGGGTCTCGCTATGGAACGAAGAGTTATTTGTTATCGTTCCTAAAGATCACCCGCTTGCCGCTTCCGAATCCGTTCTGCTGGAGGAAATACGCAGCGAGCCGCTGATTTCGTTCAAGAAAGGCTACGGACTGCGAAAAATTACCGACAAGCTGTTCGAGCAAGCCGGAATCGCTCCCGATATCCGATTCGAAGGGGACGAAGTCCATACGATCGCCGGGCTCGTCGCGGCCGGGCTTGGCGTTGCCGTCATCCCCGACACGAAAGGAATCGAACGCGCCAACATTTCATTCCTGCGCGTACGTTGGCCCGAGTGCCGCCGGGTGATCGGCATCGGCTGGATCGAAGGACGTTACCTGTCGCCTGCGGCGGAGCGGTTCCGGGATTTTGTCATCGATTATTTCAGAAGCTGACGTAACCGTCCTACTGGCGGTTATGTTGCCTAAATTATTTATGAATTAATTCTTAATTTGTAATTAATTGGATTGACATCTTTGTGCTCTATCTTATAATCTATCATAAAATATGTAATATATTTAATAATTACATGAATCAAGATTTAATGGCAGTTAATGGTTTTTTGTTTGAAACATGCACCCTCCATCACTCACTCCTCAGCTTCGTGACTTCAGCATACTGCATTTCCTATTTCGTTTTCATTTGTAAATCACTCATCCTACGATTTAGCTAACAGCTTCTTGTAGAAGCATTCCATGGTTCTTATGTCGGTGCTCGGAAAGGGGTTAGACATGAAGCGTGTCGCCTTACTATTTCCAGGTCAAGGGTCCCAATACGAAGGAATGGGCAAAGTTTGGTCCAAAAAATTTCAAGGCGCCGACCGATGGTTCGAGGAAGCGAATGACATCCTCGGGTATGACTTGAAGTCGATCTGCACCGAAGGCAGCGCCGCCATACTGTCGAGAACGGAGTATACGCAGCCGGCTCTGCTGACGGTAAGCGTCATTGCCTTGGAACAGTACAGGCAAGAGATCGGCATCGTTCCCGTGCTTTCCGCCGGACACAGCCTCGGGGAATACTCCGCGCTGGTGAGCAGCGGTGTTCTCTCGTTTGCGGACGCCTTGCGCCTGGTGCAGCAGCGGGGAATTGCTATGCAGGAGGCCGCCGATGCCGGTCTGGGCGAAATGGCCGCCGTGCGGGGCGTGGCGCTTGAGACGCTGGAAGCATTGTGCGAAAAGCATTCGTTGCCGGATCAGCCCGTTGCCATCGGTTGCTACAATTCGCCACGGCAGTATGTGCTGACAGGCCATCAAGCAGCCGTTGCCCGGGTAACGATCGCAGCGGAGCTGAGAGGCGCTCAAGTTACCCGTTTGCAGGTCAGCGGTCCGTTTCACAGTCCGCTGATGTCGCAAGCTGCGGAGCGTTTGTCCGGCGTGATGCGAAAGTATACGTTCCGGGAAAGCCAATGGCCGGTCATATCCAACGTGACGGCGCTCCCGTATGCCAATGCGGAGCAAATCCGGGACGGCTTGATCTTACAGATGACACATCCAGTCAAATGGCTGCAAACGATGCGGTATTTGGAGGAGCAGAAGGTGGAGCTGGCCGTCGAATTAGGTCCACGGTCCGTCTTGAAAAATTTGGCGAAAGATATGACCGATAAGATCCGGACGTTCGCTTTCGAGCGGGAAGAGGACGCCGTCCAATTGGCCCGGCTGTTTCCGCTTCACGATTTTATAGCCCGTTGCCTGTCGGAAGCGGTAGCTGCGCCCAATGCCAATTGGAACGAGGAGGAGTACCATACCGGCGTGATGCAGCCTGTGCGCAGGCTGAAGGAAATGCTGCAAAATGAAAAAGAAAGCGGTATCACAGGAGCTCAGGCTCATGCGCAAAGAAAGGAAGCATTGGATTGCATGAATCTTGTACTGCAGACCAAGCGGGGACCGGAAGGAAAAAAGCGTTCTCTATGACTTCAACCTAGTTGCGGAGGGATACGATGGATCAGTTTCAAACGTTAATCGACGTCCTGCAGGACCGAAGCAAGCTGGCAACAAGAGGCATCACTTACATTTCCGGAGACCGGGAGGAAGAGTACGAGTCTTACGGCACCTTGTTCGACCGGGCGCTCTGCGCGCTGCACGAGCTGCAGAGCAGCGGCATGAAGCCCGGGGATGAATTGCTGATGCAGATCGACGATAACCGCACGTTCTTGTCGGTGTTCTGGGGCTGCCTGCTCGGAGGCATCATTCCGGTGCCCGTCACGGTAGGCAACAACGACGAGCACAAAATGAAGCTGTTCAAAATATGGGGGATGCTGAACCGGCCTTATCTGATGAGCGATGCCAAAGCGCTGGACCATCTGGAGAAGTACGTCGGACAAAGCGAACTGCAACATTCGTTCGAAGCGATGAAGCAAACGGTTTTATTTACAGATAAACTTGATTTTTCCTCTCAGAATAGAGGGGTTATTTATCCGGCCAAAGCGGAGCAGCTTGCCTTCATTCAGTTCTCCTCCGGGTCAACGGGCGATCCGAAAGGAGTCATGCTGACGCATGAAAATCTGGTTCACAATATTCGCGATGCGGCATTGGGGGCGCACATGGACGAGCGGGACGGCTACCTCGGCTGGATGCCCTTGACGCATGATTTAGGGTTGATCGCTTTTCACTTGACCTGCGTCATCGGCAATGCCAATCAGTACATTATGCCGACGGCGCTTTTTATCCGGCGCCCGACCTTATGGTTGAAAAAGGCGTCCGAGCACCAAGTGACCCAGATCTGCTCTCCGAACTTCGGCTATAAATTTTTCCTGGCCCAATATAAGCCTGAGACGGCTGCAGACTGGGATTTGTCACACATTCGAATCGTTTACAACGGCGCAGAGCCGATTTCTACCGAAGTTTGCGATCAGTTCCTTGATGCCATGGAGAAGCACGGGCTCCAGAGATCGGCGATGTTGTGCGTTTATGGGATGGCGGAAGCCTGCGTCGGCCTTTCCTATCCACCGCTCGAAGAAATGTATCTTCCCGTACATTTGAACCGGGAGCGGCTGAACATCGGCGAAGCGGTCGTGCCCATCGAGCCTTCTGACAATCGCTGCGTAACCTTCGTCGATGTCGGTTCTCCTTTCGCAAGCAGCCATATCCGCATCTGCGGCGATGACGATACGGTGCTGGCCGACAACGTGATCGGGCACATTCAAATCAGCGGTAAAAATGTGACCGGCGGCTATTACAACAACCCGCAGGCGACGGCCAAAGTGATGACGGCGGACGGCTGGCTCAAAACCGGCGATCTGGGCTTTATGCGCAGCGGGCGGCTGGTCATTACCGGGCGGGCGAAGGATATTATTTTCGTGAACGGCCAGAACGTTTATCCTCACGATATCGAGCGGGTCGCCGAGGAAGTCGACGGCGTGGAGCTTGGCAAGGTAGCGGTGTGCGGCGTTCATGACGCCGAGGCCCGGCAGGACCGCATTGTCGTCCTCGTGATGCATACGAAGAAGGTCGGGGATTTCGCTCCGGTTGCCCAACGGCTAAGGAAGCATCTGAACTATCGGGGCGGCTGGGAGCTTCACGATATCGTGCCGATCCGGCGCATCCCCAAAACAACGAGCGGTAAGGTGCAGCGCTTCAAGCTGGCGCAGGAGTACGAAGCCGGGCAGTTTCAACCGGTCTCGAAGCAGTTGGCAGAGCTGCTGCGGAAGGAAAAAGAGGCAAGGCCCGTCGCTATTCCGCAGAACGAAGTGGAGCGCAAGCTGCTGGACATCTGCAAGCAAATTTTGCAGACCGATGCCATCGGCACCGACGAAAGCTACTTCGATCTTGGCGCGAATTCGCTGCAGCTGACGCAAATGGCGGAGCAGTTGGAAAGCCAGCTCGGCGTGAACATCGCCGTGACCGATTTCTTTTCGTATCCCACCATCGCGAAGCTGGCTGCCTATATTGCCGAAGGAGAGCAGGAGGCGTCTGCAGAGCACGAACCCGAGGCGGGAGATCCAAGAGACCGGGATATTGCGATCATCGGCATGGCTGGCAAGTTTCCCCAAGCAGATACGCTGGAGCAGTTCTGGGCGAATCTGGCGGAAGGCAAAGACTGCATAGGACCTTTTAACGAAAAAAGAACGAAGGACGCCGAGTCCTATATCGCTCATCTGCATACCGGAGATCGGGATCTTCGACCGGTGGAGGGCGGTTATTTGGACGAGATCGATACGTTCGACTACTCGTTCTTCCGGCTGACGCCACGCGAAGCTTCGCTGATGGACCCGAACCAGCGTCTTTTTCTCCAGACGGCGTGGAGCGCCATCGAAGACGCGGGATACGGCGGAACCCCGTTGTCCGGCAAAAAAGTCGGCGTATACGTCGGATTTTCCAAAACGAGCTTTGAATACGAGCGCCTGCTGACGGAAGTCGCGCCGGAAGCGCTGCCTCATTTTGTGATCGGCAACCTGCCGTCGATCATTTCTAGCCGCATCGCTTACCTGCTTGATTTGAAAGGTCCTGCGGTCACGGTCGACACTGCCTGCTCGTCTTCGCTCGTCGCGGTGCATCTCGCCTGCCAGGCGATTCTCGGCGGGGATTGCGAGATGGCGCTGGCGGGCGGCGTCAAAACTATTATGCTGCCGCACAAGGCGGGCATCGGCATGGAATCTTCCGACGACCGGGCCAGAGCGTTCGACGACAACTCGGACGGAACGGGCTGGGGCGAGGGTGTCGGAGCCGTGCTTCTGAAGCCTTTGCGCAAAGCCGTGCAGGACGGGGACAACATTGTCGCGGTTATTAAAGGGAGCGCGATCAATCAGGACGGCAGCACGGTCGGCATCTCCGCTCCGAACGCCTCGTCGCAAGCGGAAGTGATTGCGCAGGCTTGGCGCAGCGCGCGCGTCGATCCGGAAACGATCACTTACATCGAAGCGCACGGGACGGGGACGAAGCTGGGCGATCCCGTCGAAATCGACGGCTTGACGAAAGCGTTCCGCAAACAAACGCAGCGCAAGCAGTTTTGCGCCCTGGGCACGGTGAAAACGAACATCGGTCATCTATACGAAGCAGCGGGGATCGCCGGTTTGATCAAAGCGGTGCTGTCGCTTCAGCATCGGCAAATTGCCCCTTTGGTGCATTTCCGTCAGCCGAATAGCAAGATCAGCTTCGAGGAATCGCCGGTTTACCCCAATACGGAGCTGAAAAACTGGCAGCCGGACGGGATTCCGAGAAGATGTGGCATCAGTTCGTTCGGATTCAGCGGGACGAACTGCCATATGGTGCTGGAAGAGTATGCTCCTGACAATACGGCGCCGGAGCTGCCGAGTTCACCCGACAGCGGGCCGATGCTGTTGACCTTGTCGGCGCGCAGCGAAACCGCGCTGCGGGCGATGGTCGGGCGGTATGCGGAGCTGTTTGAACGCCTGCCGGAGCTGGATATGCGCAGCGTATGCTTTACGGCGAATACGGGGCGGAGCCACTTGACGCACCGGATTGCGGTGACCGCTGCCGGAGCTGCCGAGCTGCGGACGAAAGTGATTCGGCTGCATAGCGAAGGCTTGGCGGAGGAAGGCGTATATCGGAGCGGATCCGGCGGAACGGCTGAGAGTACGTCCGGCGAGACGGAGACGGGGCTTCTGCGCTGGGATACGTTGGAAGGAGTGGCGCAAGTAGCGCAAGAGTATGTACGGGGAGCGAAGATCGACTGGAGCTCGCTGTACGCGGATCGGCGTTATCCGAGGGTGTCGCTGCCCACGTACCCGTTCGAACGGAAAAGATGCTGGATCGATGTGCCCGCAGTACGGCCGGGGCGCAGCAACAAGACGGCAACCTTGGCTGCGATAGCTGAGATAGCAGAGGAGCGTGTTAAACCGATGAACGACCATTCCGGCACAGAGGCCGTCTCCGATCTCCATCGGCAGTCGGTCAGAATTTCCCTGATGCAGATGATCCGTAACGTATCGCAGCTTGACATGGACGAGCTTCAACCGCAAACGCACTTTCTGGAGCTCGGACTGGACTCGATCGTCTTAACTCAGGTGCAGCACGGTATTAAAAATACGTTCGGACTGGATATTCCGATGAACAGCTTCTTCGAATCGTTAACGAATCTGGAGCTGTTAACGGATTACATCGCGCAGCATCCGGCGCTGACGCAGCCTCTTGTCCCGCAAGTCCGGGAGGAGGGGAACAGGCTTGCCGAAGTCGGTGGGGCGGTGGCCCAACCGTCAAGCCAGGCACCCGCACCTGCGTCCGGCGATTGGGAAGCGCCTCTTGCTGCAGCGGAACCGCATCTGCCGCTTCCAGGGAGCGCCGCCTCTGCCGGGGTGGAGCGCATCATGGAGCAGCAGCTCCGCCTGATGTCCCAGCAGCTCGACATGCTGCGGCTGCATCCGGCGCCTTCACCAGCCGTGCTGCGCGAGCAGGCCGCATTACCTGTGCCTAGCGTTGTTTCCCGGCCGGACAGCCTCGTGCATGCCGATGCGAGCAGGGAGGTGGCGGCCGCATCAAGTGTTTCCGCCGTACGTCAGCCGGACAGCGCCGAGGCGAAGCCGTTCGCGCCCTTCAAGACGATTGACGTGAAAGCGCGCGAATCGATGCCGTTCCGCCAAGAGAAGCATCTGCGCGATTTGATCGAACGGTATACGGCTCGCACCCGCCGGACGAAGGAATATACGCAGAGATACCGCCCCGTCTATGCGAACAACCGCAATGTGGCCGGTTTCCGGCCCGTGCTGAAGGAAATGGTGTACCAGATTGTGGCGGAACGCGCCGAAGGCTCTAAAATCTGGGATCTGGACGGAAACGAATATATCGATCTGACTATGGGCTTCGGCGTCAATTTATTCGGGCACAACCCGGATTTCATTCGGGAAAAAATTGAAGCCGGGCTGCAAAACGGCATGTGCGTCGGTCCGATGTCCAATCTGGCTGGACAGGTAGCCGAAGGCATATGCAAAATGACGGGTGTAGACCGCATCGCGCTGTTCAACACCGGCACGGAAGCCGTGATGGTGGCGCTGCGTCTGGCCCGGGCGGCAACCGGACGGGCCAAGGTTGTCCTTTTTGCCGGATCGTACCACGGCACGTTCGACGGCGTGCTGGCGCTCGGCAGCGCCGGAGCGGATCAAGAGCATTCCGTGCCTTTGGCGCCGGGCATCTTGCAGCACATGGTCGACGATGTGGTCGTGCTGAATTACGGCACGGAAGAGGCGCTGGCCTACCTTCGCGCGCATGCGCATGAGCTGGCGGCCGTGCTCGTGGAACCGGTGCAAAGCCGGCGGCCCGACTTCCAGCCGCAGGCGTTTCTGACGGAGATCCGTCGGATTACGGCGCAGTCGGGCACCGCGTTCATTTTCGACGAGGTGATTACGGGCTTCCGCGTGCATTCTGGAGGCGCGCAGGCGTGGTTCGGCATCCAAGCCGATCTAGTGACCTACGGCAAAGTCATCGGAGGCGGCATGCCGATCGGCATCGTGGGCGGGAAGGCGGCGTTTATGGACGGAATCGACGGCGGCTTCTGGCGCTTCGGTGACGATTCATATCCACGGCAGGAGGAGCGTCGGACGTTCGTTGCCGGCACCTTCTGCCATCATCCGCTGGCGATGGCGGCAGCCTTGGCCGTGCTGGAGAAGCTTGAACAAAGCGGAGGGAAGCTGCAGGCCAAATTGAACGCCAGAACGGCCGCCTTGGCGGCGGAGCTGAACGACTATTTCGTCCAAGACAACGTACCGATGAAAATCGTTCACTTCGGTTCTTTGTTCCGCTTCGTGCTCAAAGGCGATTTGGAGCTGTTCTTCTATCATATGCTCGATAAAGGGGTCTATATCTGGGAGGGCCGCAACTGCTTCCTGTCGACGGCCCACTCGGAATCGGATATCCGACGGATCGTACAGGCGGTGAAAGACAGCATCCGGGAGCTGCGAGACGGCGGTTTCTTGCCGGATGTGCCTCCGGATGGGAGCGGTCCGGGTAAGTGGTCCGTGCCTAGGACGGAATCGCGGGATAAAGGGCAGGACGCCGTCATTGCTTTGACGCCGGAGCAGAAGCAGCTATGGTTCGCTTCGATGTCCGGCCGGAGCGAGGCGCAATCGCTGCACGAGACCGCACTGCTTCGGCTGCGCGGGCCTCTGCACATCGAAGCGTGGAGCGAAGCGGTAAATGCCGTCGTCCGGCGGCACGAAGCGCTGCGCACCTATATGAGCGGAGACGGGGAGACGCAGGTTGTTGCACCCGAGATGACGATCCGCATTCGACTGTTCGATGTGAGCGACTTCGCCGTCGGGGCACAAAAGCAGCGCCAGCGCGAATGGCTGGACCGGAATGCAGAAGCACCGTTCGCCATGTCGGCGGGCGAGCCGTTGTTTCGCATTTGTCTGCTGAAAAAATCCAAGGACGAGCATATTGCGCTGTTTACTTTTCATCATTTGATCGCCGACGGTTGGTCCATGGGCGTGTTCATCCAGGAGCTGGAGCGTATTTACTCCGCGCTCGTACGGCAGGAGAGCTGGGCGCTCCCTACTCCCGCCGCTTTCCGGGACTATGCCGCTTGGCAGCGGCATAAGCTTGAGCAGCCGGAAAGCCGGGAGGCCGCAGCGTACTGGGCGGCTTTGTCCGACAGGCGGCTTCCGGTGCTGGAGCTGCCGTCGCTCCGGCGGGGAACGTCGGTTCCGACTTCCCGTGGAGGCCGGCATACGGTCATGCTGGACAGCCGGCTCGCGAAGGAGCTTAAAACGGCCAGCATCCGGCTGGGCAGCAGCTTGTTCGTGACGCTGCTGTCCGCGTTCCAGCTGTTTCTGCACCGGCTGACCGGGCTGCAGCAGATCACGGTGGGCATTCCGACAGCCGGACAAGCGCAGATGGAGGCGTTCTCGCTCGTTGGCAACTGCGTCAATCTGCTGCCGGTCGCGAGCGAGGTGAAGCCGGAGCTTACGTTTGCCGAATATGCGCAAGCCGTCAAAAACGGAATGAACGAAATCGAACCGTTTCAGCCCTACAGCTTCGCCGCCTTGGCGGAAAGGGGGCTCGGGCATCTGCCGGCGATCACGGCCGTCTTCAATATGGACCGTCTGCCGAGGCTACGCTTCCATGAGCTGGATGCCGAGCTGCTGCCGAATCCGATTTCGTACAGCAAATACGAGCTTTTCCTGAATGCGATCGAGATCGGAAGCGAGCTGCGGCTCGATTTCGATTACAGCGCCGATTTGTTCCCGGCCGAAACGGTCCGGACATGGACGAGATACTATGTGCATTTGCTGCATACGATCGCACAGGAGCAGTCGCTGCACATCTCCGGGCTTTCCTTGCTGGATGACGGGGAAATCGCGCAAAAATGGGCGGCCTGGGCCGCCCTTGCCGATGCGGAAGGCAGCTATCCCTGCGTGCTGGATGCATACCTTCAGCCGGTTCCGTCAGGAACGATGGGGGAGCTGTATATCGTGCGGCCTGCGGACGGGAGTTCCCGGAATTCCCGGGACTCCTTCCTTCGCACCGGGGAATGGGTGCATTATGCGGAAGACGGAAAGCTGACGCCTGTCGGGAAAACGTCCCGTTTTGTCCGGCTTCGCGGACATCAAGTCAACCTCCAGCAGTTGGAGGAGCACGTACGTCGTGCGTTCGGTCTTCGCGCTTGCGTCTTCACCGTTCGCTCTGAAGCAGATACGGACACCGCTGCTGATCTGACCGCATACATCGTTGTCGATCCGTCGCACCCTTGGGAGGAGTCCGGGCTCAAGCAAGCGATGAGCGCAGCGCTCCCGGATTACACGCAGCCCCGCTACGTGGTCAAGATGGCAAGCCTCCCGCTTATGCCAAGCGGAGAGCCGGACTGGGCGCAGCTGCCGGAGCCCGGGGAAGGGGGCGGCTTTGCCTCAGCCTCCGATGTTCACGGAGGAGACGTTACGGAGGAGACGCTGGTCCGCATCTGGAAAGAAGTGCTTGGGGCGGCGAACGTGGGCCGTCGTGATAACTTTTTCCAGCTAGGCGGGGACTCCCTGAAAGCAACGGTAATTTTGTCTAGGGTGAACAAGGAATTTCAGGTACATATTCCGCTCGGTCACCTGTTCGAGCTTCAGACCATTGATGAACTGGTCCGATATATCCGGGGCGGGGAAAAGAGCGCCTACGCGCCGATAGAACCGGTGGAGCCACAGGAGGCGTACCCCGTGTCGTCTTCGCAAAAGCGTATGTACGTACTGCATCAGCAAGGCGACAGCACGACATATAACATTTCCGGGCAGCTTAAGATCGAAGGGGAGCTGGATACGGCGCGTTTGATCGAAGCGCTCCGGCACGTATTCGGGAGGCATGAGTCGCTGCGCACTTATTTTGTGCTGGAGGATGGCGAGATCGTTCAGAAAATCAGCCCGGACGCCGTATTGGACGTTCAGGTGACACGGATTAGCGAAGAAGAGGCGGATGAAGCGCGAGCGCGGTTTGTCCGACCGTTCGATCTCGGTCTGGCTCCGTTGTTCCGCGCCGAGCTGCTGCAATTTGCAGTCGACCGCTTTATGCTTTTGGTCGATATGCATCATGCTGTGGCTGACGGATTTTCGATGGCGGTGCTGCTGGACGAGCTGCTTCAAACGTATCAGGGAAGGCAGCTGGCGCCAAGAAACGTGCATTACAAAGACTATGCTGTCTGGCAGCAGAACCGGATCGCCGAAGGCGCCTTTGAGCAGCAGGAAGCGTATTGGTTAAGCGAGCTTGGTGGCGAGCTTCCGGTGCTGAACATGCCGACCGATTATCCGCGCCCGCAGCTGCAAAGCTTTGAAGGAGACACCTTCTCTCAGAAGCTGGACCCCGAGCTGACGGCATCGCTTTACAAGCTGGCGCAGGAGTCGGGAACGACGCTGTATATGGTGCTGCTGGCGGCGTACAATGTCCTGCTCGCCAACTATTCGGGACAAGACGATATCATCGTCGGGACACCGGTATCCGGCAGAAAACATGCGGATACGGAAGCCGTGATCGGGATGTTCGTCGGGACGCTCGCCATGCGGAATCGACCGAAACGAGAACTAGTGTTCGGCGAATTTTTGCAGGACGTCAAGCGTCAGTCGCTGCTCGCCTTCGAGCATCAGGACTATCCGTTTGACGAGCTGACGGAGAAGCTCGAACTCGTGCGGGATTTGAGCCGCAACCCGATTTTCGACACGATGTTTATGCTGCAAAACGAAGCGGTACACACGCTCGAAGCGAGCGGTCTGACGTTCGAATCGGAAGAGCTCAACCCGGGCGTGTCGAAATTTGACTTTTCCTTAAGCGTGACGGCGGATAAGGCAGGACTTTCCTGCACCTGGGAATATGCGACGAAGCTGTTCAAGCCGGAAACGATCCGGCGGATGGCGGAGCATTACGTCCGTGTGCTGGAGGGGGTCATCAACGGGCAAGAGCTGCGGCTCTCCGATATCGATATGCTGACGGATGCGGAAAAGCGGCAGCTTCAGCGCGTTTCCGGCGAGACGGCGCTATCGTACCCGGCGGTTGGAACGATCTGCGAACGGTTCGAGCAGCAGGCCGCCCGGACGCCGGAACGGACGGCACTTGTGTTCGGCGGGCGGACGATTTCGTACGGGGAGCTGAATTGCCAAGCCAACCGGCTGGCGCATCGGCTGCAAGCGCTCGGCGTCGGGCCGGATACGCCGGTCGGCGTCTGCTTGGACCGCAGTCCGGAGCTGGTAGCGGGGCTGCTCGCCGTGCTGAAAGCCGGCGGCGCTTATGTGCCGCTGGACCCGGCGCTGCCGTCGGAGCGGCTTGGCTATATGACGGAGCGCGCGGGAGTGAAGGCGTTTGTAACAAAGCTCGCGTGGGCGGAAGGGCTCGCGGTACGGCCTGATTTGGCGGTCGTCTGCCTTGATGACGGGACGGCGGGACTGGAAGCGGAGCCTGAACATAACCCGGACAGCAAGGCGGGGTCCGGGCATTTGATGTATGTAATCTTTACTTCCGGTTCCACTGGGACGCCGAAAGGAGCGAGCGTCTACCGGTCTGGCTTCGAAAATCTGCTGCAGTGGTACACCTGCGAATTTGCCATGATGGAAGAGGACCGGGTGCTGATGATCTCGTCGCCCAGCTTCGACCTTACGCAAAAGAACATTTTTGCCCCGCTCGTGACCGGAGGCCAATTAGTGCTATTGCCGTCTGGTCCGTATGATGCCGGCGAAGTGGTGTCGCTGATCGAGCGGCATGGGATTACGCTGTTGAACGGGACGCCGAGCGCGTTTTATCCACTGCTGGACATCACCGCGTCAGCGAGATATGGTCCGCTCGCGACACTGCGGCACGTCTTCCTCGGCGGGGAACCGATTGCGGCCGACCGCCTCACGGCATGGACGGCGTCGGAAGCATGCCGGGCCGAGGTAGTCAATACATACGGCCCGACGGAGTGTACGGATGTGACAGTGTACGGTCGTTTGACGAATATGCCGTCTCTGGTCGGCAAGCCGGTGCCGATCGGCCACCCGGTGGCTGGCACACGCGTATATATTTTGAACCGGGAACTGGGCTTGCAGCCGATGGGGCTGCCTGGCGAGCTGTGCATCGCGGGGGTGCAGGTCGGCGGAGGTTATGTCGGCGACGCAGAGCTGACGGCGGACAAATTCGTGGCGAATCCGTACGGGGACGAGCTGGCGCCGGTCCTGTACCGAACAGGAGATCTGGCACGTTATTTGCCGGACGGAACGATCGAATATTTGGGCCGGATCGACCATCAGGTCAAGCTGCGGGGCTACCGGATCGAGCCGGGCGAAATTGAAGCGGCGCTGCGGGAATGCGCAGGCGTCAAAGACGCGTTCGTGATGACCCGGGAGGACCTGCCCGGGGACGTCCGGCTCGTCGCTTATGCCGTGCCGGAAGAGGAGGCGAGGGAGGGGGCGGCGTCCGACAGCGAGCTCCCGGGGCTATGGCGCAGCGAGCTGCGCCGCAAGCTGCCGGACTACATGGTGCCGACGGCTATCGTTGTCATGGCGGAGCTTCCGCTATCGCCTAACGGCAAAGTCGACCGCAAAGCGCTGCCGGCGCCGGAGGTCGGACTTGTTACGGACGCGGAATACGTCGCTCCGCGCACACCGGTAGAGGCGAAGCTGTCGGAGCTGTGGAAAGAAGTGCTCGGCCTGTCCGCCGCCGTTGGCGTCAAGGACAACTTTTTCGATCTCGGCGGCCACTCGCTGCGGGCGACCACGCTGGGCGCGAAAATTCACCAGTCGCTGAACGTATCGCTGTCGCTGCGGCAAATGTTTCAGCATCCGACGCTTGAGCTGATGGCGCAGGCGATTGAGCAATTGCAGCCTAGCCCTTATGGCGACATTCCCGTCGCCGGGCAGCAGGACGCATATCCGCTTTCCTCGGCGCAAAAACGGTTATACATTTTGAGCCAACTGGAAGGAGCAGCGACCAGCTACAACATGCCGGGCGAACTGCTGATGGAAGGCGAGCTGGTTGCGGCGCGGCTTGAAGCGGCGTTTCGCGGGCTGCTCCGTCGCCATGCCACGCTGCGCACCTCCTTTGAGCTGGCAGCGGACGGCGAGCCGGTTCAGCGCATTGCGGAGACGGCGGATTTTACGCTGGAACGTATCCAGGTAAGTGGGGAAGGGGAGGCCGAAGCGGCGATAACTGGCTTTATCCGGCCGTTTGATCTGGGGAAAGCGCCGCTCCTGCGGGCGGCTTTGGTGGAAGAAGCGCCACAGCGCCACCGGCTGCTGTTTGATATGCACCATTTGATTTCCGACGGCGTGTCGATGAACATTCTGCTGGAAGAGCTGGCGCAGCTGTATGAGGGCAACGAATTGACGGCGCTGCGCATTCAATACAAGGATTATGCGGTATGGCAGCAGGTGGACAGCGACAGTGAACGGATGAGCACGCAGGAAGCGTATTGGCTGGAGCGATTGGGTGGGGAGCTTCCGATTCTCGAGTTGCCGACCGATTATGCGAGACCGCCCGTCCGCAGCTTTTCCGGCGGTACGCTGTCCTTCGCGATCGATTCGCGGCAGGCGGACGGGTTGAAGCGGCTCGGCTCGCAGGCGGGAGCAACCTTGTTTATGGTGCTGCTTGCCGCCTATACGACGCTGCTGTCCAAATACAGCGGGCAGGAAGATATGATCGTCGGAACGCCGATCGCAGGCAGACCGCATGCCGATCTGCAGCCGATGATCGGGATGTTTGCAGGAACGTTGGCGCTGCGAAGCTATCCGGCGGGAGAGAAGACGTTCCTAGACTACTTGCAGGAAGTGAAAGAGCTGGCGCTGCGAGCGTACGAGAATCAGGACTATCCGTTCGAAACGCTGGTGGAGAAACTGAACATGAAGCGGGACATGAGCCGCAATCCCGTGTTCGATACGATGTTCGTTTTGCAAAATACGGAGACGGTCGTACCCGGGTTTACATCGTTGTGTGTAAGTCCGCACGAGAGCGAGCATCCTATCGTGAAGTTTGACTTGACCTTTACCGCGGCCGAGGAAGCGGGCGGCATTGCGTTCAGCATCGAATATGGCGACCGTTTGTTCCAACGGGAAACGATCTCGCGCATGGCGCGGCATTTTATTCAACTGATCGAAGAAATCATTCAGACTCCCGAAGCGAAGCTGTCATCCTTGAACATCCTTACCGTCCATGAGCTGGCGCAAATTTTGGAGACGTTCAACGAAACGGCGCTGCCATACCCTGCGGACATGACGATCCACGGACTGTTCGAGCGGCAGGCGGCGCTGACGCCGGACCAGATTGCGGTTGTGTTTGAAGACCGGCAGCTTACGTACCGGGAGCTGGACGAGCGGGCGAACCGGCTGGCGCGCACGCTTTTGGCCAAAGGGGTGGCCGCCGAGCAGCTGGTCGCCATTATGACCGAGCGGTCGCTGGACATGGTTACGGCCGTACTTGGTGTCATGAAAGCGGGCGGCGCATATGTCCCGGTCGATCCCGAATACCCGGAGGAACGCATCCGCTACATGCTCGGCGACTCCGGAGCACGGCTGCTGCTGACGCAATCGCATTTGCGGGAGCGCACGGCGTTCGGCGGCGAACTGCTCCTGCTGGATGACGAACGCAGCTATAGCGGCGACGCGTCTCGTCCCGGAGTGGCTGTCGGTCCGCATCAGCTGGCTTATGTCATCTATACGTCAGGTACGACCGGCAAGCCGAAAGGCGTGATGGTTGAGCATCAAGGCGTGTGCAATAACAAACTGTTTTTTGAACAATCCCTTCACATTACGACAAAGGATCGCATTGTACAGTTTGCGAGCTTCTCCTTCGACGCGTCGTGCTGGGAAATGACCATGGGCCTACTGACCGGGGCAGCGCTGTATGTGCCCGATGCTTCCGTCATAGCGGATTACCGTCTGTTTGAACAATATGTCCGTGATCACGGGATAACGGTGGCGACTTTGCCTCCGACCTATGCCGTATACTTGAATCCCGAGCATATGCCCGAATTGAGGACGCTCATTACGGCGGGTTCCGCATCCTCCGGTGAGCTTGTTCAGCAGTGGAAGGACCACGTTCGCTATTTTAACAACTACGGCCCAACCGAGGATTCCATTTGTTCGACCGCGTGGTCTTATACGGACCATTCGCGGATAGAAAAGACGGTACCTATCGGCCGGCCGATTCCAAATCATCAAGTCTTTATTCTGAGTGCGCATAACGGGCTTGTTCCGATCGGCGTGGCCGGGGAGCTTTGTGTCGCCGGTATCGGTCTGGCCAGAGGCTATCTGAACCGCCCCGACCTGACGGCGGACAAATTCATGCCGGTTCCGTTCGCCCCTGAACGGCGGATGTACCGGACGGGCGATTTGGCCCGCTGGCTGCCGGACGGCAGCATCGAATATTTGGGCCGGATCGATCATCAGGTCAAAATCCGCGGCTATCGCATCGAGCTCGGCGAGATTGAAGCGCAGCTGCTGAAGGTGGCAGCGGTACAAGAGGCGATCGTTCTGGCACGAACGGACGAAACCGGGCAAACGTATTTGTGCGCCTATTTTACTGCTGATGGGGAGCAGACGTCTGGCGCACTGCGCAGCGAGCTGGCGCGGGAGCTTCCGGGCTATATGGTGCCGTCCTTCCTAGTTCAGCTTGAGGAGATGCCGCTGACGCCGAACGGCAAAATCGACCGCCAAGCGCTGCCTGCGCCGGAGGGTATCGTGCCTACAGGCGCAGAGTACGCTGCTCCGCGGACGCCGGTGGAATCGAAGCTGGCGGAGCTGTGGCAAGAGGTGCTTGGGGTGCCGAGCGTCGGGATCAGGGATAACTTCTTCGAGCTCGGCGGTCATTCACTCCGAGCGATGAGGCTGGCGGCCCATATCCAAAAAGAATTGCATGTAAATGTGCCGCTGCAGGACGTGTTCGGCACCCCGACCATTGAACAGCTCGCGGCTGTCATCGAGGGGCTCCAGCAGCAGACATTTACAGTCATACCGGTTGCGCCCGTGCAGTCGTATTACCCCGTATCTTCAGCACAAAAGCGGCTGTACGTCTTGCAGCAGTTCGAAGGCGGGGAAACGAGCTACAACATGCCGGGGGTCATGCTGCTGGAAGGCTCGCTGGACCGGGAATGGTTCGAGGAGGCGTTCCGCGGGCTCATCCGGCGTCACGAGACGCTGCGGACCGGCTTTGAGCTGGTGGACGGCGAACCGTTCCAGCGGGTGTATCCCGAATCCGAAGTGGCGTTTGCCGTAGACTACGCCGAGAGCAACGGCGGGGAAACGGATACGCTGGAGCGCATCCGCCGCTTCGTCCGGCCGTTCGATTTGCGGCAGCCGCCGTTATTGCGGGTGGGCTTGATCCGGTTGGATCAGGACAAGCCGGGTGCGGAGCCGGAGCGTCATCTGCTGCTGTTCGATATGCATCATATCGTCTCGGATGGCTTGTCGATGGGCATTTTAATAAACGAGTTCGGCCGGTTATACGGCGGGGAGACGCTGCCGCCGCTGCGCATCCATTACAAGGATTTCGCGGCGTGGCAGCAGGCGGAACTGACCGGGCAGCGGATGAGCAGTCAGGAAGCGTACTGGCTGAATGTGTTCCAGGGCGAACTCCCTGTGCTGGATATGCCGACGGATTACGCGCGTCCGGCCGTGCAGCGCTTTGAGGGAGGGCTTGTTCCCTTCGCGCTTGGTTCGCAACGAAGCGACGCGCTGCGGCAGCTTGCGAGCGCAACCGGCACGACACTGTATATGGTGACGCTGGCGGCTTACACGGCGCTGCTGTACAAATACACGGGGCAGGAAGATATCGTGGTCGGCACCCCGGTGGCGGGCCGGACGCATGCGGATGTGGACGGACTGATCGGCATGTTTGTCGGGACGCTGGCGCTCCGCAGCTATCCGGTCGGGGAGAAGACGTTCCTGGATTACTTGCAGGGGGTCAAGGGCATGTCGCTCCAAGCGTTCGAGCATCAGGACTACCCGTTTGAAGCGCTGGTCGAGAAAGTAGGCGTTACGCGGGATTTGAGCCGTCATGCGCTGTTCGACACGATGTTTGACATGCAGCATGAGGTGGTGGAACAACGCACCGTACGTGGGTTGGAACTCAAGCCATATGAAATGGAGTCGAAGACGGCGAAGTTCGATCTTAGTTTCCAAATAGCGGAAGAAGAGACGGGGGCGCTTACGGGCAGCATCGAATACGCCAGCTCGCTGTACAGCGTGCATACGATCAGGAGAATGGCCGGTCACTTCATGCAGCTCATCGACGGTATTCTGGCGGCTCCTGAGGCGAAGCTGTCGTCTTTCGAGATCGTCACGCCGGAGGAAAAGGCGCTGCTAACGGGCGCATCCGCCGATAGCGGAGTCGGTGCCGCATCTTGCGATTGGCAGGAGAAGACAATTCATCAGTTGCTGGAGGAGGAGGCGGAGCGGACGCCGGATCAAGTGGCGGTCATTTGCGAGGACGAGCGGCTCACTTACCGCGAACTGAACGAGCAGGCGAATCGGCTTGCGCGTACCTTGCGGGCCAAAGGGGTGCGGCCAGACCAAACCGTCGGCATCATGGCCGAGCGCTCGCTTGCGATGGTCGTCGGAATGTTCGGGATTTTGAAGGCGGGAGCCGCTTACGTGCCGATCGATCCGGACTATCCCGAAGAGCGGGTTCGCTACATGCTGGACGATTCGGGAGCACAGCTGTTGCTGCTGACGCATCACCGCTTGCAGGAACGTGCGGCGGATGCGGCGGAGAAAGTGTTGTTCCTGGATGCTGCCGAAGCCTATGATGCCGACGGAACAAACCTGGTACCCGCAGCGCAGCCGCATCATCTGGCCTACGTCATCTATACGTCGGGAACGACGGGGAAACCGAAGGGCGTGATGATCGAGCACCGGCAGGTAATCGCTTTGTCCGAAGCGTGGAGGGAGGAGTATCGGCTGCGGGAGGAACCGGTACGGCTATTGCAGTGGGCGAGCTTCTCATTCGACGTGTTTACGGCCGATATCGTGCGGTCGCTGCTGAATGGCGGCCAGCTCATCGTATGCCCAGGCTACGCCCGGCACGACCCGGAGGCGATTTACGGGCTACTGCGTCAGCACCGCGTCACGATGTTCGATGCGACCCCGGCGCTTGTCATTCCGCTGATGAATGACGTGTATGAGCACGGGCGGGATATCGGCTTCCTGAAAACGCTCATTGTCGGCTCGGATCAATGTCCGGTAGGCGATTTTCAGCAATTAAACGACCGGTTCGGTGCATCGATACGGATCGTAAACAGCTACGGGGTAACGGAAGCGTGCGTCGATTCAAGTTATTATGTTCAGCAGACGGGGGACGTCGGATCGCATCTATATCCGCATGAATACCGGAGTTTGCCGATCGGCAAGCCATACCCGGGCGTGAGAATGTATATTTTAAGCGCAGCCATGGCGCTGCAGCCGGCCGGCGTGCCGGGCGAGCTGTATATCGGCGGACGCGGGGTGGCGCGGGGGTACCTGAACCGTCCGGAGCTGACCGCAGAGAAATTTGTAGATGACCCATTCGAGCCGGGCGGGCGGATGTACCGGACGGGCGATGCGGCGAGATGGCTGCCGGATGGAAACATCGAATATTTGGGGCGGCTCGACGATCAGGTGAAAATCCGCGGTTACCGGATCGAGCTGGGCGAGGTGGAAGCGCAGCTGCTAAAAACGGAATTCGTGCAGGAAGCGGTTGTCATTGCACGGGAAGACGAAGCCGGACAAAAGCAGTTGTGCGCGTATGTGGTGTCGGACCGCGAGCTGGCGATAGGCGAACTAAGGAAGTCGCTGTCGCAAACGCTGCCGGATTACATGATTCCATCGTTCTTCGTACAGCTTCCGCAGCTGCCGCTGACGCCAAACGGGAAGGTGGACCGCAAAGCGCTTCCTGCTCCGAAGGAAAGCATGGCTGCGGGCACGGACTATGTCGCTCCGCGCACGGCCGTGGAGCAAGCGTTGGCTTCCGTCTGGCAGGCGGTGCTTGGAATCGAGAAGGTCGGGGTGAATGACCGCTTCTTTGCGCTGGGAGGCGATTCGATCAAGGCGATTCAAGTGTCGGCGAAGCTGCATCAAGCCGGGTACAAGGTGGAAATGAGACATTTGTTCGCTCATCCTTCGATTGCGGAGCTCAGCGTGCACGTTAGGCCGATTACCCGGACCGCGGACCAGGGAGAAGCGAAGGGTTCGGCGCGGCTGACGCCGATTCAAGCATGGTTCTTCGGGCAAAACGATGCTGCGCCGCACCACTATAATCAAGCGATCATGTTGTACCGGGAGCAAGGCTACGACGAAGCGGCGCTTCGGAAGACGGTGCGGAAACTGGCGGAGCATCACGACGCGCTGCGCACGGTATTCCGACGGACGGAAGACGGCTATACGGCATGGACTCGCGGCATCGACGAGGGCGAGCTGTACGCTTTGGAAGTCATGGACTTCCGGAAGGCAGCCGACAACGTCGCGCAAGCGATCGAAGCAATCGCGAATGAAATCCAGAGCGGCATCGAACTCGATACGGGACCGCTTATGAAGCTGGGGCTGTTCCGCTGCGCGGACGGGGACCATTTGTTGATCGTCATTCACCATTTGGTTGTCGACGGAGTATCGTGGCGCATTTTACTGGAAGATTTGGCTTCCGGCTATGAGCAGGCTGTGAGCGGACAGGCGATCCGGCTGCCGGACAAGACGGATGCGTTTCGGACGTGGGCCGAGAAGCTGGCGGGCTATGCGAACAGTCCGGCGATAGAGGCGGAGCGGCCGTACTGGCAGCAGCTCGATCAGCTCGAGTGCAAGCCGCTCCCGCGAGATTTTGCGCAAGCCGGGCAGGAACAAGCCTACGGGCTGATGCGGGATAGCGAAACGGTGACGGTGCAGTGGACGCGGGAGGAAACGGAGCTGCTGCTGAAGCGGGCGCACCGGGCCTATAACACGGACATCAACGACCTGCTGCTGGCCGCGCTGGGGATGGCCGTGTACCGCTGGACGGGAATCGAGCGGGTATGGGTCAGTCTGGAAGGACATGGAAGAGAATCCATCCTGCCGGATATCGATATCACGCGCACCGTCGGCTGGTTTACGAGCGAGTATCCCGTTGCGCTGGAGATGGGAGCAGGTGGCGGTTTGGGCGATTCCGATACGCTCGCTTACCGGATCAAACGGGTGAAAGACAGCTTGCGACAAATCCCGAACAAAGGAATCGGCTACGGTATACTGAAATATTTGTCCGAAGCGTCCGAGGACGCCCGCGATGCGGCAAAGCCGGAAATCAGCTTTAACTATTTGGGCCAGTTCGATCAAGATTTAACCCATAATGCGCTGCAAGTATCGCCTTTTGCATGTGGCTCGGAGATCAGCGGGCAAACCGAAAGGTCCCATGCGCTGGATATTAGCGGCGGTATCGCAGGCGGAGAACTGACGTTTACCGTCAGCTACAGCGGCAAGCAGAACCGGCGGGAAACGATGGAGCGGCTGGCCGGGCTGCTTCATACCAGCCTTCAGGACATCATTGCGCACTGTGCGGCGAAAGAAAGGCCGGAGTTGACGCCAAGCGACGTCGTTTTCAAAGGACTTACCGCGACGGAACGGCTGCGGCGGATCGGGGAGATCGAGAGCGTGTACCCGTTAACGCCCATGCAGCAAGGGATACTGTACCACCGGCTGTTGGACCCGGAGTCGGAGGCGTACTTGGGGCAAACAGTGTTCACCGTACGAGGGAGTTTGAACATCCGAGCGTTCAAACAAAGCTTGGACGCCATCATGCAGCGGCATGACGCGCTGCGGACGAACTTCTATAGCGGATGGAACGGTCTGCCTTTGCAGGTGGTGTTCCGTAACAACCCGGCCGGCTTTGTTTATGAAGACGTGAGGGAGCGGAAGGAAAGCGAGCAAGAGGCTCATATCCATGCGCTCACGAAGGCAGACAAGGCCCGCGGCTTCGAGTTGAGCGAAGAACCGTTATTGCGCGTGTCGATTCTGCGAACCGGCAACGAAACGTACCGTTTCTTGTGGAGCTTCGATCAGATCGTGATAGATGGCCGGGATATGGGGCGGATCATCGAAGAGGTGTTCGCGGCGTACTCCGCCTACCGGAAGCAAGCCCGGCCGGAGCTGGGCGCGGTCACGCCATACAGGCGGTATATTGAGTGGCTGGAGGGGCAGGACCTTGCAGCGGCATCCGCTTACTGGAGCCATTATTTGGCTGGCTACCGCCATCAGGCCGTGCTGCCGCGGGTCCGGGCTCAGGAGCAGCAGGAGGCAGGGTATACGGCCGAACGGCTGATAAGCAGCTTAGGAAAACGGCTGACCCGGAAACTGCGAGATACGGCGAAGCGGTATCGGGTGACGGTAAATACGCTGCTCCAAACGTCGTGGGGACTGCTGCTGCAAGCCTATAACGGCACGGACGACGTTGTGTTTGGAACCGTCGTGCCCGTCAGACCGGCGCATGTTCCGGGCATGCAAACGATGATCGGAGTATGCGGCAATACGATTCCGGTCCGTATCCGCAGCGAGGCCGGGGCGACGGTGGCAGACGTCTTGCGGAGCGTTCAGGAGCAGGAGGCCGCATCCGAAAAGTATGCCATGCATCCGCTGTACGAAATCCAAGCGCTTAGCGATCCAAAACGGGAGCTGATTAACCACCTTCTCGTGTTCGAAACCGATAGCCAGCCTTTGGTCGCGGCCGAAGCGGCGGCAAAGGGGGCAGGGCTGGAAATGGCAGGGTTCCAGAACGAGGGACGGACGAGCTATGATCTGACAGTCATCATGCAGGTGGGAGACGACATGCGCATCCGATTCGATTACAACGCCCAAGTATATGAACATGAAGCGATGGAACGCCTGCAAGGGCACTGGATGCGGATCGTGGAACAACTCGCGGCGAATCCGGACGTCCGGGTGCAGGAGATTCAGCTGCTGTCCCCCGCCGAACAGGAGCATTGGCTGGCGGGCTTGGTCGGTACGGCAGCGGAACTGCCGCAAGGAGCGACCGTGCATTCGCTTTCCATGGAAGGCGCCGCGAATGCATTTGCATTGGCAGAGTACGTGGCACCGCGAACGCCGGTTGAAGCGAAGCTGGCGGAGCTGTGGCAAGAGGTCCTTGGAGTCCCGCGCATCGGAGTGAAAGACCGTTTCTTCGAGTTTGGTGGCCATTCGATCCAAGCGATGCAGCTGACCGAAAAGGTCAACGCCGTCATGGAGGCAGAGCTGTCTCTGCGTGCCGTCATTGGCGCGCAGACGATTGAAGAAATGGCGGCGCTGCTCTCTTCCGGGCTTGCCCAGGATGACGGCGACGGCCCGATGAAACTGAACGAGCGGGGACGAATGAACGTTTTCTGCTTCCCTCCTTCGGCAGGCTACGGGCTTGTGTATAGCGAAATGGCCAGGATGCTGGAAGATCAGTATGTCGTCTACGCGTTCGATTTCATCGAAGGGTGGCGCCATGAGGAGGAGCTGTTAAACCGGTACGTCGATGCGATTGTGAGCGTTCAGCGCGAAGCGCCTTATGTGCTGTTAGGCTACTCGCTGGGCGGCAGTTTAGCCTATCAGGTCGCAAAGACGATGGAGCGCAGGGGATATGCGGTAACGGATATTTTGTTGCTTGATGCTGATAGACGGGATGGGACGAAGAAACTTTCCGGCGAAGAACTGGAACGGGGAGTCGATGCCATGCTCGAAATCGTCTCCGAACGGAATGCGTCCTTTTTGGCCAATCGGGACGACTGGGAAAAGGCCAGAAGCAAAATTTTGGCATATGGCACATACAGCGGTCAATTGATCAACGACGGAGTGGTTCGAGCCAACCTGCACGCTTTCATTACGGAAATAGAAGCTGCCAGAGCCGAGGATTGGAACGAGACGACGACGGAAGAGGTCGTGGAGTACGCATTGATTGGCGGTCACCTTGACATTTTTGAACCGGCCAATATTGAGCATAATGTCCATGCGATCCGGCTCGTCTTGCAGGACATCGTTCGGGGCGCAACTCTTGGAGCGGACTCCGTACGCTAACGGAAAGCCCTCTTGTTTCAGCCTTTTTGGCAAAACAAGAGGGCGATTTTTTATTCCGCGATAGTTGTCGAATGAAACCGGATCATCTGGTACAATATGGGTGAACCCTACGATTAGGAGTGAGAGACATGCTCGATGAAACGAATGCCTTGCAAGTACGGATTGAGCCTTGGGCGGAAGCGGATCTTGATCTGCTGTATCGCTTGAATATACCGGAGATGCTGGAGCACCTCGGAGGCCCGGAGACGGAGGAACAGCTTCTCGCACGCCACAAGCGGTATGTTGAGATCGCGCGGAAGGGGACCGGCCGCATGTTCGGCATCGTTCTGCTGCCAAGTCTCGAAGCGGTCGGCAATATCGGGTACTGGGAGCGAAGCTGGCAAGGAGAGATCGTGTACGAGACCGGATGGGGCGTTCTGCCGGCATACCAAGGCAAAGGCATAGCGACCATGGCAGCCGCGGCCGCTATAGCCAGCGCCAGGGCCGAGCGCAAGCACAAGTACATGCACGCGTTCCCGTCCGTCGATAACCCTGCATCCAACGCGATCTGTCGGAAGCTGGGCTTCCAGTTCGTCGCTGAATGCAGCTTCGAATACCCGCCGGGGAGCACCATGCGATGCAACGACTGGCGCTTGGACCTTGGCGAGAGTAATTCCTTAAATGGGGAGGATTCAAAAAGTGGAAGCGTTGATTGAGGAATACGGCCGCGGATATGAGCTGCTGCGGGAAGCCGTCAAAGGATTGATGGAAAAGGAGCTTCGTTTCAAGCCGGCGCCGGACAAATGGAGCATTCATGAAATTCTCATTCATCTTGCAGATTCCGAGCTGGTCTCGACACAGAGGCTGAAAAAAGTGTTGGCGCAGGACGAGCCGCTTCTCATGTCGTGGGAACAGGACGTATGGGTGAAAAACCTCGGGTATGAGAAGCAGGACCGCGAGCAGCATCTGCTGCTGTTTCAAATGCTGCGTGCCCATATGCAGCCTGTGCTGGTCCATCTGACAGCCGATCAAAGCGAGCGGGTGGGGGTGTATGAAGACGGGGCGAGGCTCACCTTTCGTCAAATGTTGGAATACCGCGTCAAGCATGTTCGTATACACCTTGCGCAGATCGAGGGGGTGAAGGAGGCGTACCGGCAGAGCCGGGTATAAGCTTTTTGGAGGCCATCCCAACCGCTGGGCATGGCCTCATGCTATTGTTTTCGCCAGATTATCCTTCCAGCACATCCGCGTCCAATTCGCCTGCAATCTCCATCATTTTGGGGATCACCGCTTCATTGGAGCCGGATACGTAAATATCCCCCTGATAATGACGGAAGGGGATCTTGCTATCGCCGCAGCTCCACATGAAAAAATCCCCCTCGATGGACATGGTGGTAGCCCCTGTCACCGTAAACACCGAGGAATAGGCAAAGTCGGGTTTGGCCGAAAAATACCGTTTGCACTCTTCCAAAGAGATGCCTTGCCCCGAAGTTCCATTTTCTTTAAATTCTCTTGTAATCCGATAACGTTTGCTCATGGAAATCCTCCTGTTTCGTTCAATTGTTATTTATACTAACACAAGCGTCGTATTCAAATATTTATTTCCGATGATGATGTCGTTGACTCGTTGGATCGTAGTCTCGGTTCTGGGAACATCGGCGGTTCTAAGGAGCAGCAGCCACCGGAGACAAGCAATCGCTTCAAACCTCCGGATTTTTTCCGTATCGAATTCGCTGCCCGATAAATAGGCATTACGGAATGCAGAGGCCAGCATTTCTCCGTTGTAGATATGGATTAAAAAGCTCGACCAAGCCAAATCGTACCTGGCGTCCCCTAGTTGCGCATTCGTCCAGTCGATGATGGTGTACTTTCCTTGGTTGTCCAGGATGTTGCCCAAGTTAAAGTCGCCGTGAATCAGCTTGTTTTGTTTCAGCTCGGAGATTTTAACCAACGGAAGCAGCTCGGCCCGGATGTCTTGATGCTCTTCAATTCCCGGATAGAAATAAGGAATGAAGTCGTATGTTTTAAGGAGTGCCGGCTCCAGCTCCCGGACCGATAATTGATGCAGTCCCAGCAGCAAGTCGGCGAAATCTTTTGCGTGTTGGGTCGTGATTGTTGAAGGCGGGCAGCCGTCGTAGCTCGTTAACAATACTTTATGCCGGGAAGGGGTGTATCCCCATCCATGAGACGTTGAGACGGAAATACCTCTGTGCCGAAGTGCGGCCAGCAGGCCATGTTGAAAATGCACATCCGGATTCGAAGTTTTGTTCCATATTTTAAGCACAGCGCAGTCCGTACGGGAACAAAATTTCATCACGTCGGCTTCCAGTCCGGCCGGAATGGAGCTAACGGTTAGTTCTTGGCCCAGCAATTCGTCAACGAAGCTCGTTTTCTCGACCCAAATAACCTCGTCTAGGCGTTCCACATCTAACCTCCTTTCTCATCCTAAACGCGATGTTCCGGGGATCTCCCGATTAATCCTAAGACTGCCGATTCGAACGGGTACCGGTTCGGGGAACCATTCGGCAGCTCGTCGATTGGTAGCATCCTATTGCAGCCCGAGCTCTTCACAAAGCTCGACCAATTGATGTACGCCATAGAATTGCTGGCGATTGCGCAGATGGATGCTTACCAGCGCATTTTCCGTGACCTTTTTCGCTTGTTCGATGCTATGATGCTCCACGGCCTGAACGATTTCCTTCATATTTTCCAAGAAATAGACGGTCCTGCGCAGCGTGCGGATGAGTAATATTTGCCGTACATGCATCGGCGTAAAAATCCGGTAGCCATTCTCGGGATCGCGTTCCGGCGAGATGAGTCCTTCCTTTTCCCAATGCCGGATCGCCGAATCTTGTACTCCGGTGAAAGCGGCGACTTCGCCTATGCTCATGTGGGTTTTCGGCTTTTTGTTCGCAGCGAGCGGGAGCTCCGGATCTCGCAAAAGCTCCAGCGTCTGGTCGGCAGCGGTCTTTTCGTGATGTAGGCTCGCTTGTTCTTTGTTGACGAGCCAGAAGGCGGTGTCTACATCTCCGCTTTGAACGAGGCGAAGCACTTGGCAGGTGAGCCCGACGCCAAAGGCAGGGAACATCGCGCGCAGGCAGCGAAAGTAAGCCAAATGCACACTGGTATAAAGGCGGTACCCGTTCGGAGCGCGGTCGGGGGCCGGAACGACGCCCCAAGACTCGTAATGCCGCAAAGCGCTCGTGCTAATGTGCAGTTCTCTGGCAATCTCGATCGGCTTATAGTACCGCATCTCCGGTCCTCCTTCAAGAACGAAGCGAAAGTAGATTTCTACTATACCAAAAGCGTCTCGTTTAAGTAAACCTTGAATTAAAAGATTCAAGTTTAAACAAATTGTATGTCTTACATATCCCTGTCTGCAAGGATACAGAGATCCTACCTTCGCAATATGAACGAGCTTTTCTTGGGAGGCTGGGATTTTTCTATTCCAAATAGGTACAGGAATTTCGCCGTCAACCGCGAATCTTAATTGCAGGAAATCATCAACCAGGTGCAGTGGGATGACGTGCTGTATCGGGCCGAAGTTACCTTGCCGGAAATCCGGTAATGGTTTAACGTTAAGTTAACCGCGTTGTTAAAATTTGAAAAATCAGGAACGTTCGTTCTATAATTAAGGCGACAAGCGCAGCAGGACGCGACAAACTGTGCCAGTACAACATAAAGGAGTCGGATACCGAATGAACGAACCGAACTGGAAAGAAGCAGAGGAAAGGCTATACCTGGAGAGTGTTTCCGCCATAAAGCAGTTTTCGGCCGAGCATGCAAACGAAGAAATCTGTTACTTCGCCTTTGATTCCGAGCCGTACTATGGTTACGTGCTCCTATGCTTTGATACAACAGAGAATTCTGTAATGGAGGCGAAACGTTCTGCCGAGAGGGCGCTTAACTTTACTGCTCAATCCATCGAGAAAGGCATGAATTGGCAAATGGCCAATTCATACATGACCAGCGCCAATTTGCTGCCATTTACCAATAATACGGGCGATTTTAAATACCAGGGCTACACGCAAGTCGACTTTGCGGGCTGGCAGGAATTTGCAGACAGCGACGCGTATCCGAAAGGATATTCGGAAGACCAAGATTACTTGGAAGGCAATCTGTCCATTGTTTTCTGGAAAGTGATTGACCGGCTGATCCGTGAGAACCATTTTTCCGTTCTAAAAATGGCCTCTCCGTTTTTCGTAGGTTACGGGTTTCATGACCAGGATCAGGTTCTGCTTAGAATTATCAATTGGGGCGATGAAGAGGGCAAGATGTGACGCCGGAATCAATATTTTTTTAATATAACGCTAAGACCTTCAAGCCCTTGAAGATCAGAGTGTTGAGAAACCCTAGGAGTAGAAAAACTCAGACAAATAGAGGTGGGGTATATCCCGTAAGAGTTTACGTCCGCCTTTGAAATCCGTGAAAATACCGCTAATTGTAATCAAGTTCACGGGTTTCAAGAGCGGCTGGAGGGATATACCCCACCGGCGTATGCAGAGAATTTTCTACGCGAAGCGGGTTTCTCAACAAACGCAAAAGACCTTCAAGTCCTCGAAGGTCTCTTTTGCGTTTGTCCAACTTGCCAATTCAGGACATATGTCCTTTCCCAATCCTTCGATCTATCATTTAATAATGGAAAAATGTATAGTTGGGGAGAGGGAAGACATGCGAGGGAGTTTATTCGCGTTTTTGGGCGGGGGCTTTATTACCCTGCAAGGAGTAGCCAACTCCCGGATTAGTCAAGACATCGGCACATGGCAAGCGGCGACGCTTACCCAGTTCACCGGATTCATTGCGGCGCTGCTGATCCTGATCTTTATGCGCGACGGGAGTTTGCAGGGATTCAAGCAAGTAAAGCCGCTATACTTGACTGGCGGCGCTTTCGGGGCGGTCGTTATTTTCAGCAACGTCACGGCGATACATCAGATCGGCGTTACCTTGACGATCGCCGTTTTGCTGATTGCGCAGCTTGGTCTGACTTTCATCATTGACTGCAACGGATGGTTCGGCGTGGCGAAGCAGAAGATGGGGCTGCCGCAGTTCATCGGGATCGCGATGATGATCGCCGGTGTGGTCATCCTAAAATTTTGATCGCTGCAAGTTGAGGCTGGAGGCCGGAGCATGAAGGAAATTCAAGATCGTGAGCAATTGAATCGTTATTTACGGGCATTTCAGCTCGAATCCGTATTTCACGAGCCGTTGCTGCCGCATTTGTCGCTGTACAGCTTCGAGCAGGGGGATCTCATCTGCACCCAGGGCCAAGCGCCGGAGTATCTGTATGTGCTTGTGAACGGGAAGATCAAGATCTATACCACCTCGTCGGAAGGCAAAACGCTCGTTCTTTCTTTCAAGACGCCGCTTGAGGTGATCGGGGACGTCGAATACGTACGCGGGACGCCCATTCTCAATACGGTCGAAGCCGTATCGTCCGTCTGGACGATCGGCATCCATTACCGCTGGCTGCACAAATACGGAAAAGATCATGCGCCGCTGCTGCAGTTTTTGCTGGAAATCATTACGCAGAAGTTTTACATCAAGTCCAATTCGC
This sequence comes from Paenibacillus tyrphae, assembly GCF_000722545.1. Taxonomy (GTDB): domain Bacteria; phylum Bacillota; class Bacilli; order Paenibacillales; family NBRC-103111; genus Paenibacillus_G; species Paenibacillus_G tyrfis. The sequence continues at coordinate 212,667 of NZ_JNVM01000002.1, read as the reverse complement.
TCAGCTTCAATCTGATGCATCCGGTGGAAGTGCGTTTGGCCAGCTATCTATTGTCCGTCACCTCCGACGAATCCGACTCTCGATTGGAAGGGCAGCAAAGCACGGTCAGTCTGTCGGACGCGGCGAATTTCATCGGAACAAGCTACAGACATTTGAACCGGGTCATCCGGCAGTTCTGCATCAAAGATCTCGTTGAGCGTGACAAAGGGGTTATCGTGGTGAAAGACAGGAATGGATTAAGCGCGCTGGCCGGTCATAATATTTACGAGCACAATCGGGGAAAAGGGGGAACGCGATTATGATGGTAGGGCTGTCCTTGTCGCTTATCGCAGGCTCGCTGGTCGGGCTGCAAAATATTTTTAACAGCAAGGTGAACGAGCGCGCGAGCTCTTGGGCTACGACGACACTGGTGTTGGGACTGGGCTTTCTGGCTTCGCTGACACTCGGTCTGATCGTGGAGGGAACGCATTTATTTGCCCCGCATCCGATGCAGACCTGGTACTGGTTTAGCGGCTTGATCGGCGTAGGGGTGGTCACCTGTCTGGTGCAAGGGATAAGGCTGCTTGGTCCTACGTTTGCCGTCTCGATCGTTATGGCGGCGCAGCTCGGGTTTGCTTTATTGTGGGACTCGATGGGATGGCTCGGTCTGGACAAGGTCCCTTTTACGTTCAGCAAGCTGATCGGAGTGCTGGTTATTGTCGGCGGCATCGTTGTGTTTAAATTGGGCGGTAAACGCGGGGCGCCGCAGGAACCGTCCAAGATGCCTGCGGGCCATTCTTGACAAGAAGCTCTCGCGGTGCCTTGCCGGAAACAGACCTTTGCCTGAGGGCGAAGGTCTGTTTTTTTGGGATTGCATGGCCCGCTGTATCAATCCGCCGCTTCCGGCTGCTCTACATGCATTCGAAATAACTGAATGTACAGCGCGATACTGATGCACGCAACCACCAAAATAATACTGAATATTCCCATAGGCGGCACCCAACTGGACAGGAAAACCGTCATCGGCGCCAAAAATCTCGCGATCGTGAACTGCAAGTTATCGGCTCCCATGTACTGTCCTCTGGCATGCTCCGGGGCATAGCGGCTAATAAAGCTCTGGGTGACCGGAGAGCGTACAATTTCACCAAAGGTGAAGATGATCGTAATGAAAAACAAAAACCATATATTGGTGCCCAGTCCGAGAGAGAAGGTGCCTACTCCGGACAACAGCGACGATAGAATGAACACATTGCGCTCTTTCCAGTGGCGGAACCATTTTGTCACAGGAAGCACAAACAGGACAAACATCAGACCGTTTAACCCCAGCACCCATCCAAAAATCTCCGTACTGGACAGCACAAGGGAGCCGTCGTTCCAAGCGAAAAGAGCCTGAGCAGGTACCTCGTTGATCACGTATACCGCCAAGTACAAATCCAATTGCATAATGGGGACCAGGGCAAAGATGCCTGCTAAAATATAAACCAGGAACACTTTATCCCGAAAAATAATGCCATATCCCTTCAACTGCTCCGTGAATACGCGGGTAATCGGAATGGAGCTTTCCGAACTGCTTTTCGCCGACTGCGGCAGCGTTTCATGAACGATGATATACATTGCGATGAAATACAGCAGAAGGACCAAGGCGCAGGTCCATAACAGCTCTTGCCGGTAATGGAAGAAGAAGATGGCACCAAGCGCGGGTCCGAGCACTGCGCCAATGTTATTGGCTGTCACGAACGTTGCGAAGATGTGGCGCCGGTTTTGCGCAGGCACCAGATCGGCCACCATAGCGGAGCTTGCAGGCCTGTAGATGGCTCCGCCCAGCCCAATGCCGATAAACGCGATATAATCCATCCAATGGGACGATGACATAGCAAAAAAGGCAAACATTACCGTCTGAAGCGAAGCGCCCAGCAGCATCACGGGACGCCGTCCTAACCGGTCGGCTAAAGTTCCTCCGAGCAGACTTCCGATGATGCTGAATATAGGAGGGATGGACATCAAAATGCCGGCGATATGGCTGCCTAACGCCGCGCCAAAATAGACGGTGATAAACGGATAGTACATCCAAAACAGCAGGTTAAACAGCCCTTCGCCGATTAACCGGACTTTCAAATTGGGGTTCCATAAACGGATTTGCACTTCAAAACCTTATCCTTTCCACAACGAAACTTGTTAGGTTTCCCGGCCGGGTATACAAACTATAGAACGATATCCAGAAAAAGTATAGACTTATAATTGTGAATGGTTTATACTAATAATAATGAAAATCGAATACGCCAAGCTTTATTTTAACTGCTTCAAAAATCGAACATTTGTTCTGAAATGTGAAAGACGCTTCCATCGGGAGCGTCTTTTTTGATGCAGTTGCATTAGGGGAACAATATGTTAAAATTATCCTTATTCGACATGAGCGTGCATGAAGGGAGAACGTGAATGACGGCGGGAGTCTGGAACTTTGTTTTTATGTTCCGGGCTGTCGCTGCTTTTGTTTATGTCATGTATGGAGCGAGGTGATCCGGCTCGTGCGGAGCATTCCGGCAAATCCTTTGACCAAAATGAGCGTGAATTACCAGCTGATTTTGCTGTTTTTGCTCATGGTCAGTCCTGTTTTTATGCTGCAATGGTACGGAAATATGAAGGCTGAGCAAATTTTGAAGCGGAACGTGACGAACGCCTATCTGGAATTAAACAAGCAGAATCTAAGTCTGCTCAACCGGGACATGGATTCGATTAATCGAATCACCATGACGATTATCCAAAATCCGCTCACGCAGCAGATGCTTCCGGACGGTACGGACTCGGTTGTGACGCGGGTCGGCAAATACGAAGCACTGGACAAGCTGCTCAAAAGCTACTCGATCGGGGGAGACGGCGGCGGAGCCGTAGCTTTTTCCTTATACGTCATTGATCCCAACGACGATTATTCGTTTGCTCCGAAAGTCAGACAGGCCGCGCAAGCAGGCGTTTTTTTCGTTTCGGATCGGAATCAGCCGGAATGGTTTCGGGAAGCGCTTCAAAAGCAAGGCAAGGGCGAGCTCAAAATTATCGATCATTTCGATTCGTCGTCCGACCAAGGAACGCTGAGTTACGTCCGTGCCGTGAACAATATCTCGCATGGAAACGGCGTGATCGGCGTTTTGGTGGTGACCAAGCTTGAACGAATGATCGAAAACGATTTTCGCAGCGTCCATTTGCCGGACGGAGAAATTTATTTAACCGACTGGTCCGACCGAATTCTTGCCTCAACGACGAAAGGCGCGGGAAGCACGCTACCGTTTCCGCCCGCTGCCAAGGACATGACTGCCATGGAAGGCATTCTGGACACCGTGCACTCGGATTATATTTACGTCGTCAACTACAGCTATTTGCTCCAGCAAAAGCTGGTTTACCGCATCCCCATCCACTCCTTGCTTCAGCAGCAAAACGAGCTGAAACGGGTCATTCAGCTCATTTCCGTCGTCTATTCGATGCTGGCGTTTGTCGTCGTGATGTATTTCTGGCGATCGCTAATGAATCCGATGCAGAAGCTGGTTCATGTTATAAGGAGCTACGTTCCAGGCAAGCCGGTGCGGAAAACGGCTGGGCGCAGGAGAAACGACGAGCTCGGCGTGCTGATTTCCTCCGTCTACGACATGGCCGACCGGCTGAATCATCTCGTGAACGACAAGTATCAGCACGAAATCAAGCAGAAGGAAGCGCAGCTGCAAATTTTGTACCAGCAAATTAACCCTCACTTGCTGTATAACACGCTGGAAAGCATTTATTGGAAAAGCACGCTGGAAGGCAAGGGCGAATCCGCCGAGATGATCAAAGAATTATCCAAGCTGATGAGAATCGGGTTAAGCAGGGGCAGAGAGCTGATTACGATCGGCGAAGAGATGGAGCATGCCGCCGCCTATATCAGCCTTCAGCAGCGGAGATACGAGCATAAGTTTCGCGTGGAATGGAAGATCATGGAGGACGTGCGTTCTCTGCTGATCCCGAAGATCACGCTCCAGCCGTTAATTGAAAACGCTATTATCCACGGCGTGAAAAATATGGGGGAAGACGGGGAAATCGTCATAACCGCCGAATTGCAGGACGACAAGGTGACGGTCCGCGTGGAAGATAACGGCTTCCGGGAGGCAGATCTTGCCGCGATCCACCGATCGCTGCACGAAGAGCATCCGGGCCCGTCCATGGGGTACGGCATACGCAACATTCATCAGCGGGTCCGGCTGCATTTCGGCGCTGCTTACGGGCTCGACTATACGAGAAATCAACCGCACGGAACGGTCGCCACGATCACTTTGCCCAAGCGCGAAGCCGTTTCGGCCGAACAATAAATTGGCGAGGTGGCCTGGAATGTACAATATTTTGCTTGTGGATGACGAACCGCTGATTTGTCAAGGCTTAAGCCAGCTTTTGGCCTCTTCGGGATTGAATATCAATCAGCTCTTTATTGCGCACAGCGGCTATGAAGCGATGGATTATATCCGCATGGAAGAAGTTGACCTGCTGATCACAGACATCCAGATGGGGGAAATGAGCGGGATCGAATTGATGCATCAAGCGAAAATGGCCAAGCCGTCGGTGCAATCGATCGTCGTGTCCGCTTACGAGACGTTTCGGTATGCGCAATTGGCGATGAGATTGGGAGCGAAGGATTACTTGATCAAGCCGCTGAACAGCAGCCATTTTCTGGATACCGTGCGCAATGTATTGCTTAAAATGGACAAAGCGGCGGCTGCCGCCCGCGATGAATTTATCGCCGAGCTGAGCGACCGGTTTCGGATGGAGGAGCCCGACCAGGCGAAAACGGAGGCGCTGAACCGGCTGTTGGCCGAACCCGATCCAGCCGGCGATTCAACTGAGCAGCTTGTGCAGGCAGCCTCCTTGAAAGGGCCTTATTTTGCCATGCTTAAAATCAAGCTGGATGTCCAACCCTCCCCGGCAGGGACCCGGTTCCTCGAAAAGGATCTCGACTTAATGCAGTATGCCATATTGAACGTGGCGTGCGAGCTGCTTGACGGGCAGTGGAATTCCGTGGCCTTTTATTCGCCCGATCATGAGATTTCGATCATTCTGCAATGGGACGACGAAGCCTATGGAGATAAGAGCATCAACAAAATCAACCAACTCGACATGATTGGCAGATCGCTGCATGCGAATGTGCGAAAGTATTTGTCGCTGCCATGCGTGGTAGGCATAAGTCAGATTATGAAAGGAATCGAGTTTCTAGGCGCTTTGAACGAGCAGGCGCGGAAAGCCATCCGCTTTCACCGGGAGCATCAGGATCATTACGTGTTTTACTACGGCGATTTTAGCTGGAATCCGGCTTCCCATGAGGCGAGCGAGGAGGAGCTGGTCGTACATCACAATCAAATTGTGGATACGGCCAAGCAATATATCCATCGGCACTTTGGTCAAAAAGGGCTCACGCTTCAGGAGGTCGCTCAGCAAAGTCATGTGAGTCCGAATTACTTGAGCTATTTGTTCAAGAAAAAAACCGGCTACAACCTTTGGGATTATGTCGTGAAATTGCGAATGGAAGAAAGCCGGAGGCTCATTACAAGCACGGATATGCGACGCTACGAAATCGCCGATAAAGTAGGGTATGAATCGCCGGAGCATTTCAGCAAAATATTTAAAAAATATTACGGCGTCAGTCCGAGCGAAATGAAAAAGTAAAATCGCCAATGATCCCGATAGGATTGCACATGTTCAATTTCCCTTCACATTTTTACAATTGGAGTCAAGACCTGTGAGAAATGAGGGAAATCCGCTGTGTATCAAGTCGTGAAAAGACATCTATGGGGTTATCTGTTTATTTTGCCGGCTGCCGTTATTTTCGGGTTGTTTTTATGGACGCCGATTGTCAAGGGCTTCGTTTACAGCCTGTACCACGTTGATTTTATGAAAGGCACCGCCTTTGTCGGCTTCGACAATTATGTCAAAGTGCTTCGCGATCCCGACATCGGGCAAGCGGCGACAAATACGTTGTATTATATGTTTCTCGGCCTTGTCATCGGCTTCTGGGTACCGATCGTCTTTGCGATTGCCATCTCCGAGCTGAGGAGGTTCCAAGGGTTCGCCCGCATCGCCGCTTACTTGCCGAACGTGCTTCCCGTGGTCGTCTTGTATGGGCTGTGGCGATGGATTTTCGACCCGGTCGGCCCGATCAATGCGGTGCTGAGCAAGCTGGGCTTCGAGCCCGTTTCGTTTATGACCGACCCGAGCTGGTCCATGGCCTCGCTGGTCTTTATGGAAACCTGGCAGCAATTCGGCGGCGCGCTGCTGATTTATTTGGCCGGCTTGCTCAGCATCCCTCGGGATTGGTACGAGGCGGCGGAAATCGACGGCGCCGGCGTCTGGCAGCGGATACGCTACATTACGCTTCCTTCGATCAAAAGCCTGATTCTGCTTTTATTGATTCTGCAAATCATCTCGACCTCGCAGGGCTATCAATCCCAGTATGCCATGCTCGACGGCGGTCCCAACAAAGCGACGCTCACTTATGTTCTGCTTATCGTCAAGTATGCGTTTACGAGCCAGGATTACGGCGCAGCGTCCGCTTTGGGCGTGCTGATGTTTTTCGTGCTGGGCGGATTGGCTCTGCTTCAATCCAAGCTTACCGGCAGGGAGGGGGCTTGAGCATGAGCAAGCACGAACGCGGCATTCTTACGAGCTACGATTTGCGGCACAGCTCCACCCGGATCGGCTATGCGATCATGGTCGCGGCGATCCTCGTCATGGCTTGCACCATGATCTACCCGATTCTCATTACGTTTTTTAACGGGGTCCGGCCCAATACGGAGATGAACTCGTTTCCGCCCCGGTTCTTCCCTTCGGAGTGGCATTTCGAAAATTTCGGACTAGGGTGGAATTATATCCATCTGCTGCTGTTCCTTCGCAATACGTTTATTATTTTCGCAGGCAACTTAATCGTCACGGTCGCTGTGCTGGGGTTGGCGGCGTTCAGCTTGACGCACTTGAACGTGCCTTACCGGAAGCAGATCGGCGCCTTTTTCTGGATTACGCTCTTTATCCCGCCGACGACCTATATCATTCCGAATTTTATGAATTTGAAGGAGCTCGGGCTGCTGAACCAATTTGCGGCGTTCTGGCTGCCTGCGGCGGCCAACGCTTTTTACTTGCTGCTGCTGAAAAATTTTTTCGGCGGCCTGCACCCGGAAATCTTCGAAGCGGCGAGAATGGACGGCGCGTCCGACGGAACCTGCTTCTTCCGGATTGCCTTTCCTTTGTCCGTGCCGATTTTTGCGACGTTATCGATCTTTATTTTTTCGGCGGTATGGAACGATTGGTTCTGGCCGTCGATCGTGATGCACAGCGACAATGGTTATCCTCTGGCTACGGCCATCTACAAGTATGTCCTGCAAGCCCGCAGAATGAATTTAAACCTGCGGTTCGCGATCTTGTTCATGGTGATGCTTCCGCCGGTCGTCGTGTTTCTCCTTTTCCAAAAGTTTATTCTGCGCGGCGTGCAGTTGGGTGGCGTAAAAGGGTAGCGAGCGGAGCGGCTTTATCGTAAACCTGCGCATAATCCGGATAGGAATACGCCTCGTTTCGGAGAAAAGGTCCGATTAAGATGGAGATTAGATCTACATTCAACAGTTGGAAAGGGGAATTCCAATGCGCGAGCGCAACGTACTACTCGCATCGACGATGTCACTCTTTATGCTAGGCTCCTTGTTGACCGCATGCAGCCCGGACGCCAGCCCCGCCGCCGTCGACGGGAACAATGCAGCTTCGTCCGGCAAGAAAAAAATTACCATCAGCGTCTACTATCCGACGCCCGATCTGGTGGAAAGGCGAGCGCTGGAGGACGATAAAATCCGCCGGTTCACGGAGAAGTATCCGAACGTGGAAATCGTAAAAAGCGACTGGCAGTACGATCCGAACCAAATCGGCATCAAGATGGGCGCCAACGAAGCGCCGACCCTGTTCAACACGTTTGCTACGGAAGGGAAGTTTTTGGCGGAAAAAGGATGGGCGGCCGACATTACGAGCCTGTTCAACGCTTACGAGTTCAAAGATCAGATGAACCCGATTTTGCAGCAGCAATTCGTCATCGGCGGCAAAATTTACGGGATCGCCCAGCAAGGCTATGTGACCGGCACCATCGTCAACAAAAAGATGCTGGAGGATAAAAAGATCGCGGTACCGCCACTCGATTGGACGTGGGACGATATGCTCAACACGGCCGAGGCGGCAGCCGATTCTGCCAAGGGCATCTCCGGCATTGCTCCGATGGGGAAAGGGAATGAAGCCGGATGGAACTGGACCAACTTCTTGTTTGAAGCGGGGGGAGACATTCAGAAGGTAGAGGGCGGTAAAGTCACGGCGCTCTTTCATTCCGAGGCGGGAGTGAAAGCGCTGCAATTTTACCGAAGCCTGGCCTGGGAGGCGAAAGCGATTCCGAAGGATTGGGCGCTCGGGTGGGGCGACGCTGTCGGTGCTTTTGCCCAGAGCCGGACGGCCATGGTGATCGCGGGACCGGACGGTCCGATCGATCAGGCGCTCAATCAGGGCGGCATGAAACCTGCCGACGTGCTCTTTTACCCGATGCCGTCAGCGGACAAGGGCGGCAAGCATACCGGCGTGCTCGGCGGCGACTATCTCGTCATCAATCCGAAAGCGACGCAAGAGGAGCAAGAGGCGGCATTCCGTTATGCAACGTTCGACTATTTCTCGAACAAAGGGCTGGCTTCCATCGAAGCGAGCATCCAGCAGCGGAAAAAGGACGACAAATATTTTGTGCCTCCGGTGATTGAGTATTTCACTTCCGACTCCGCTTACGGCAAAAAGATGAAAGCCGTCTACGACAAATACGATAACGTCTATCCGTACTCGCCCGACATCACGAAGTACCTCGACGGGAAACCGGAAGCGCAGTTCAATACGCAGGATTACTACGCGACCATGACAAGTGTCGTGCAGGATGTCTTTTCGCGCAAAGACGCCGATCCGAAATCGGTGCTGGATGCGGCGGCGAAGCTGGTTCAGGAGAAATATTACAACTCGATCAAGGTGGAATAGTAGTTGTTGTTCGATAGGAAGAGGTTGACCGGGATTGATATCCGGTCAGCCTTTTTGCTTTAGCCTGCGGCTACCGTGCGCGCGAGGTTCGTAATATTGCACCTGATCTTCATAACATACAACCTTGAAACGAAGGCGCGAAATATTAGAATGGTAATCAGCACAGCCGCATCTTCCTTACATCTTGTACGGCCTGACGTGCTGTGTACTCAAGGGGAGGGGAGGCATGGGCGATAAGCCAAACTTCGCATAAATCCATTGTGGGGAGGCGATAAGGAGCATTGAAGCAGAGGATGCGAAATACGCGCAAGCTGGTTCTGGATTATTGAACAAGGAGGCAGGCTTATGAATATGCCGTTTCGCTTTAAGGGAAGAAGAACGAATGTTCCGATGTGGATACTCGTTTTTTGTTTGGTGCTTACCCAAGTCGGATGGGTTCCCGAGAAGGCTCAGGCTGCAACGAATTTGGCGGCAGGCAAACCGATTACCGCGAGCAGCTCCGTCGATGTCTATCGTGCGGCGAACGCGAACGACGGCAATCCGTCGAGCTATTGGGAAAGCGCGAACAACGCTTTTCCGCAGTGGCTGCGTGTCGATCTCGGCGCCGTCAGCACGATCAATCAAGTCGTTCTCCGTCTGCCGCCTGCTTGGGAGCAGCGCTCCCAAACCTTATCCGTCACGGGCAGTACGGACGATGTCAACTATAGCACGTTGGCCGCTTCTTCCGCTTATTCATTCGATCCCGCCGGCGGAAACACCGTAACGATCTCCTTCGCAAATGCCGGAATAAGATACGTGAAGCTGAATTTTACCGCCAATACCGGCTGGCCGGCGGCGCAACTATCCGAGCTGGAAGTATACGGCCAAACGACACCGCCACCGCCGGGCACCTATGAAGCGGAGTCGGCCCAATTATCGGGTGGAGCCAAAGTCAACACCGATCACGCCGGCTATACGGGGACGGGATTTGTCGACGGCTACTGGAGCCAGGGAGCCGCAGCACAGTTTACGGTAAGCGTAAGCTCTGCAGGCAAATACAACGCCATTTTGAGATATGCCAACGCCATGGGAGGAGACCGCACGCTCAGCCTGTACGTCAATGGAACGAAAATCAAGCAAACGGCTCTGCCTTCCTTGGCGAACTGGGATACCTGGTCAACCAAGTCGGAGAACGTGAATTTAAACGCCGGCAGCAATACGATAACGTACAAGTATGATCCCGGCGATTCGGGCAACGTGAACCTGGATCAGCTTCAGATCGCCGAAGGAACTGGCTCGGAGCCAAGGTCCGCTTTTACCACCATCGAGGCTGAAAGCTACGACAGTCAATCCGGCGTGGAGACCGAAAGCTCCAGTGAAGGCGGACTGAATCTTAGTCATATCGATGAAGGGGATTACGTCGTCTATAAAAATATCGACTTTGGAAGCGGAGCATCGATTTTCGAAGCCAGAGCGGCGAGCAATACCGGGGGAGGAACGATCGAGGTCCGGCTGGACGGCCTCACAGGCACGCTTGCCGGTACGTGCGTCTTGCCGGGCACGGGCGGTTGGCAGACATGGATCACGAAAACATGCGGAATCAATTCCATCAGCGGAATGCACGACCTGTATCTCAAGTTTACGGGCGGCTCCAACCTGTTCAATCTGAATTGGTTTAAGTTCTCCAATCCGACGACTCCGATTCCGACAAGAGGCGCAAACATGCCTTACGATATTTATGAAGCGGAGGACGGCGTGATCGGCGGCGGGGCGGCCATCGTAGGTCCTAACCGCAATGTCGGCGATTTGGCCGGCGAGGCTTCCGGACGGAAGGCGGTGACCTTGAATACGACGGGCAGCTTCGTGCAGTTCACGACGAAAGCCGACACGAATACGCTGGTGATGCGCTTTTCCATTCCCGACGCTCCCGGCGGCGGCGGAATCAATTCCACGCTCAATATTTATGTCAATGGCAACTATGCCAAATCGATCGACCTGACTTCCAAGTATATGTGGCTTTACGGCAGCGAAACCTCGCCGGACAATTCCCCGGGCGCGGGCGATCCAAGGCATATTTACGACGAAGCGAATATCATGTTCGATCAAACGATTCCCAAAGGCAGCACCATCAAGCTGCAAAAAGACCCCGCCAACACAACGACATACGCGATTGATTTTATCAGCTTGGAGCAAGTATCGCCCATTACCAATCCCGACCCGGCCAAATACGTCACGCCGGCCAACACGTCGCACCAAGCCGTCCAAGATGCGCTGGATCGGGTGCGTATGGACCCGACTGGCAAGCTCGTCGGCGTATATCTCCCTGCGGGAACCTACGAAACGGGGTCCAAATTCCAGGTCTACGGCAAACCGATAAAGGTTATCGGCGCCGGTCCATGGTATACGAGGTTCGTGGCTCCTGCGAATCAGACGAGCACCGATATCGGCTTTTATGCAGGCACCGGCTCCAACGGCTCTACCTTTGCGAACTTTGCGTATTTCGGCAACTATGTTGCGCGGATCGACGGACCGGGGAAAGTATTCGGCTTCACGAACGTCGCCGACATGACGATCGACAACGTTTGGGTAGAGCACCAGGTTTGCATGTTCTGGGGGCAAAATGTCGACCATACGGTGATCAAAAACTCCCGAATCCGCAACGTATTCGCGGATGGCATCAATTTTACGAACGGTAGCACGAACAATCTCGTCAGCAACGTCGAGGCCCGCGGTACAGGGGACGACAGCTTCGCTTTATTTAACGCCATCGATGCAGGAGCGCCGGATGACAATGCGGGCAACGTATTCGAAAATTTAACCTCGCTGCTCACCTGGCGCGCAGCAGGTCTGGCGGTATACGGAGGCACCGGCAATACGTTCCGGAATATCTATATCGCGGACACGCTCGTTTATTCTGGCGTGACGCTCAGCTCCCTCGATTTTGGCTACCCGTTCCGGGGCTTCGGCGCTTCGCCGCAAACGACCATCGAAAACATATCGCTGGTCCGCACAGGCGGGCACTTCTGGGGAAATCAAACGTTCCCGGCGATCTGGTTATTCTCGGCCTCGAAAGAGTTCCGGGGCATCCGCATACGCGATATGGATATCGTCGATCCGACCTATCACGGGATCATGTTCCAGACGAAGTACAACGGTTCTTCCCCTGAAAATCCCGTCACGGACACGGTCTTTTCGAACGTGACGATTTCGGGCGTCCGCAAGAGCGGGGATGCGTACGACGCCAAGTCGGGCTTCGGCATCTGGGCCAACGAAATCGAAGGAGGACCGGCGGTAGGCTCCGCCGTGTTCAACAATCTGAAGTTCCTCAATATGGGGCCCGGCACAACCAACATCAAAAATACGACTTCCACCTTTAAGGTTACGGTCAACCCGTAAACCTGAAAACAAGACCTTTGCCGTATGTAGGCGGAGGTCTGTTTTTTCGCTGGCAAACGGTGCAGTCTGACGGGGGAAAATAAAGTTCCTTCATCCAGTCCTTGATGTGACTTGGCTTTCCAGTCCAACTACGACACCAGTAATGTCGCTATTTGGTAGGATAATACGGTTAACCGTATCGAAAGTAACGGCAAGTTTCTTGGGGTTCGACGCGCAAGAGGCGTGAAAACGTTCTTGTTCTGCTTGGGTTTGATTTCAGCGACTCTGAAGGAAAGGTTCGTTTCTTGGAATTTCTGTGTCCCGAGAACGGCACAAATGGCGGTCATATCGCCTTGTCCTCCATCTTCGGATCGTTCAGTGCGCGGACTGTTACGACTGCGACGTCGGACTCGCTCACAAATACGCCTTTTACTTTTCCATCACTGTACACGTTGATCCGCTGGCGGAAGCTTGCTCCCGAGCCTCGTCATGTCGCCTATTGTAGATGCCCAATAGGTAAAGAGTCCGCCAGTGTGTACGAGCGTGCGCGGGAGACCCACCACTTTTATGGACTAGGTCCTGTCTTCAAACCTAATGAAGCCAAAGCAAAATAGAGGCCAGCGATAAAAAGGCCATAAAGGTACAGGTAAGCTTATCATAGCGAGCAGCAATTCGGCGGTAATGCTTCAGGCGGACGGATAAAAGATGACGAAACAGCCGAAAACCGATTAATCACCGGTTTTCGGTTGTTGTAGTCATAAGTAAAATAAAAATATAATTATTGTAAAATTTTGAAAAACATTGAAATATAAACCATAATGATATAATATAAACGTAATCCCGCAAGTAGGTAATGAAATCAAGGGAGTATTCATTATTGGCTACCGAAAAAGCAGGATTAAAACCATTAGAGGAGTGGATTTATTGTGAATAAAGGCAAGTTTGTAGCTTCATCGGTTTTGCTGTTGTCTACCTTGATTGGCGCGCAGGCTGCAAGTGCACAAGCTGACCTACACATTTCTACAACTCCGTCGAGTTCAACAGAAACTGTATCTCATGCCGGTTTGCTGCCTCTTCCTGGTTATAAACAAGTCACAAAGAACCTCGTGCTCGACGAATCGTTTTATCTGCCAACTACCAACTATGCCTTCTCGGGCCTTCCCGTGTTAAAGTTTGAACCTGATTACAAAAACAAAAGAACGAAAGTTACCGCTATCGATAGAACTTGGCAGGCTGTTGAGCTTATTGATCATGAAAATAAAGTGCAATATTCCATTAATATCAGCTGGTTTTAATTAGACTGAACAAAGCCGCAGGGATGCCCCTGCGGCTTAGTTTTTAGTTTTAACAAGAGAAGCGGTTGCCTAAGTTCTACACTCATAGCTTTTTGTCTTTTGGCTGTAGAGGAAAATCTTTGATAAACTAGGGTCTGTCTTCAATCTGGAACAATAGCCCAAAATAGGTGTGTGGGAGCGCGTGCTTAAAGCCGTTTCGAGCTCTCCTGACCTGCAGCAGATCATGCTGGATGCCACGATTGTTCGGGTACACCAGCATGGAGCCGGGGCAAAAGGGGGCAGCATTTCCGAGCCATCGGACGGTCGCGCGGAGGGTTAACCTCCAAAATTCATGTAGTGGTGGATGCTTTAGGGTATCCGCTTCGCTTCGAGCTTACCGCAGGTCAACAGCATGACTCCGTGTCCGGTTACGCACTGCTCCAAAACCTTGAACTCACAGGCCGTACGGTCATTGCCGACCGAGGCTACGATATGAATAAGATTCTAGAACTGATCGAAAATCAGAAAGCTATTGCGGTCATTCCAAGCCGCAGGCATCGCAAGGTCCAGCGTTCCTGTGATTGGTGGCTGTACAAAGAACGGCACTTGGTGGAGCTATTGTTCAACCGCCTGAAGCATTACCGCCGAATTGCTACTCGCTATGATAAGCTTGCCTGTACCTTTATGGCCAGAAGTACATCTTATGTCATACTTCGTATTCGTCGTGTAGGCGCCACCAAGTATATGGCGGGGTTTGCGGCCACCCCTCAGGCGAATCCTCCCAGTCTTCCTGGCGGCCGAAGGGTGTAAGGTCAAGGAAATTGAAGTCGGCTCTGATCCTATCGACGCCGCGTGCCGTCGTATAATAGGTGCGAAAGACGCTGTCGTCATCACGGAGAAAGACGCTTAGGCCGAATCCCTTGCCCGCACCGCAGTCGACGTTGAAATTATCGCCGTTCGAAGAAAACCAGGGCACAGTCCAGCCCATGCGTTTCTTGTAAGGTTCGATCTGTGATAGTGGTGCGGGGGAGACTAGAATTAAGGTGGTATCACGGGCATTCAGATGGGCAAGATGGCCAATGTTGTCAACGAAGGATGAGCAGCCGCGGCAACGGTGGTCGGAGCCTGGTTCCATCATGAAGTGGTAGACGATGAGCTGGCGGCGTCCGTCGAAAAGATCAAGCAGGCTTGCTGTGCCGTTAGGGCCCTCGAAGACGTAATCGTTACCGATCCGGACCATCGGTAGCCTCCGACGCTCCGCGGCCAGTGCGTCTAACGCACGGGTGAGTTCCTTCTCTTTAATGAGCAGTTTTTCGCGAGCAATCTGCCACTCGTCTTCTGAAACGACTTGCGGAAGTGCTCTGTTATTCGTTGTCATTTCGTTCCTCCTTCAACATTATTGTAAATATTGAAAACACTCGATATGGCAACAGTATACATATTTCACTTTTATAATGCAAGTCAATTCGCTTTTATAATGCAAGTATGATATATTGGTCTTATGAAACGTTCAGATAACAAATCACATTGCCCTATTAATTTTTCTTTGGAGACTTTTGGTGATAGCTGGTCATTGCTGATCGTCCGTGACATCGTATATTTCGGCAAGAAAACATATGGGGAGTTTTTAGAATCTGAAGAAGGCATTTCTTCAAACATACTTGCCAGCCGCCTTGTTCATTTAGAGCGGAAAGGCTTACTCGTTAAAAAGCCCCATGACACAGATAAGCGAAAAGAGGTTTATTTACTTACTGAGAAAGGCCTAGATTTAATTCCTGTCTTGCTTGAGTTGGCCAACTGGGGCGCACAGTACGACCCAGAGACCGACGCGCCACAGAGTTGGATTGCCGCAGTGTATGCCGATCGAGAATCGATGATCAGTCTAATTCGCGATACTGTTCAAGCCGGCGGTTCCATTTTTTCAGGTCCAAATAGCGTTGTCAGTAAATTAACTTTAACTTAAGTAAGCTTCGTTTCCCATCTACATTTCTTTAAAACAATTACCCCTTCAGCTTGGAGCAATCCTTTCCTCCGTTATTGTATTTGTCAGATTTCCAAAATAAACAAGCATGTTCACAAAGAAAGTGTCCTTCTGCAAAGGATAGCCTTAAAACTTGCCGTTACAGACAGCACGCTGAAGCGTATCACAGTGTGATGCTTAGTCATTGCACTAACGAGTTAGCTTAATAAAGCAGCGGCAAACTAGGACGTAATTTTCCGGTCCAAGGCTGCCGCTGCTTTCGATTTTCGAGTCATTCTACTACTTATATGATAAGACCTGACGCTTTATCAGTCTACGAAAAAAGGAAGTTAGTTGACGGAGAGCCGGTATCGATAGAAGGGTGTAAACTGCGGTTGATTTAAGACCAATAAGTCCGCGTTTATCGAATTACGACTGCATCCACTTTAAACGACCAATCGCAACAAATAGGGCAAATGCTAAGAAAACGATGTTCACGACAATTTCCCTATATTCGCCGCGCATCATATGGAATACGGCACCGAAAAGAACGATTGCAGCAAGTCCGGCCGCGGCAGTCGGCGTCAAAACAGGGACGATTTTTGTGGCTTGAGGCAAAATTAAACCTATTGCTCCAAACAATTCCGCTAAACCAATAAAAAAAACGAGATCTTTTGGAACATCGCTCACCCATGTCCAGGACGCTTTTGCTACTTCATACTGAAACGCCTTCAACCAACCGGAATAAATAAATCCTAATGCTAATATCCCTTGTACGATCCATAAAACGACGTTCATGAATTACGCCAACTCCTTATCACTTTCATCTATTGATATCCCAAACTAACTAACGATAATCCATACTGTTTTTTCTTCAATCACCTCCTCTTGTGTCTATTGAGCTCTAGGTGCATAATAATCTATAGAAATCGCTTTAGGAAGTAGTTACTTAAAATAAACGTAGTATACAAAAAGAAACCTAAGGCCAGCATAGAAGGGGAGGGTATATTCATGTCTACCTTTTGTAAATTCGAGACGGCGTTGGAGATCCTTGTCGGGAAATGGAAGCCAGTGATTCTGCTTCGCCTTTTTTCAAACGGAACCATGAGATTTAGCGAACTTCAAAAAGCGATACCGGATATAACCAAAAAAATGTTGACCCAACAATTACGGGAATTGGAGTATCACGATATTGTTCACCGTGAGATCTATCGCCAAATTCCCCCCAAGGTGGAATACTCCATCACAGAATACGGTAAAGGGATGGAACCCATTTTGCAGGCGTTAAATGATTGGGGAGTAGCTCATATCGAGCATTTAAATGAGTTATACGGTACGAATCATTCAGTGGAATCGCACAGAAATGATGCAATGGAAAAATAGATTAGGCTAACGTGGAACGATAGCTCAGCAAGTTGCGGTTTCTCACTATCTAGCCGAGAAGCTAGCAGACAACGTGCTATCGAAGGAAACCGCTGCGGCTTGGGCAAAGCGAGAAGGTGTTACGTTTTATCTCGTGAACGAGAAATTTAGTT
The DNA here is from genome assembly GCF_000722545.1 of Paenibacillus tyrphae. Taxonomy (GTDB): domain Bacteria; phylum Bacillota; class Bacilli; order Paenibacillales; family NBRC-103111; genus Paenibacillus_G; species Paenibacillus_G tyrfis. The sequence goes on along the minus strand of NZ_JNVM01000002.1, from coordinate 195,523 downwards.
CAGTAACATTCGAATATCTCACGCAGCAGACAAGGAAAATTACTCGCGAGAACGGTCTGTCAGGCTATTGGGAGGGCAGACAAATTACAGGCCCGAATGCGGGCGCGCCGAATGCGGAATTTGGAATCACGTTGAAGTAAATGCAATTCAAGGTGGATATGAATAAGAACCAGTAGGGCACATAAGAGGTGTCCTACTGGTTTTTTTTACACCGATTGCCCTGGACGTTAGTCCAGACTAAAAACTAGCCTAGAGACAATTTCTTCCGGACCATAAAAAAACTAAACTAGGATTTGTTGAACATACACCTAGTTAGAGAGAGGAAGTCATAACATGAAAAATAAACTCGCATCGGTGCTAGCCGTTACATTGGCACTCCCCATGATTCAACCAACAGGGTCGATGGCGGCTCCCACCCATAAGACTTCAGTAGCAGCAAGTCAACCAGGATTGGAGAAGATTGCTGCGGAGAAAGCGGAACTCCTGACGAAGTCCCATGGGGCAAACAGCGTGCAGTATGCACTGATTGATAATGGGAACATTATTTTGTCGGGTCAGACCGGTAAAAACGACATGCAAGGAAAAGAGCCGTTGACCAAAGATACTGTATACGGCATTGCATCGGTTAGCAAAGTGTATACGGCGGCTGCAGTGATGAAGCTAGTGGATGAAGGTAAGATCGAGTTAGATACGCCTATCACCCAATATATCCCTGATTTTAAGATGAAGGATGAACGCTACAAACGGATCACACCACGGATGCTATTGAACCATTCCTCCGGCCTGCAAGGTTCCATTAATAGCAATGCATTTTTATTTGGGGATAATAATTCCTATACCCATGATACCTTGTTGCAGCAATTGTCTCACCAAAGCTTAAAGGCTGACCCGGGTGCGTTCTCAGTATATTGCAACGACGGCTTTTGGCTGGCTGAGATTCTGGTGGAAAGAGTGAGTGGCATGAGCTTTACCGCCTTTCTACATCACCATTTTACAAAGCCGTTGCAGTTAAATCATACGAAGACGTCGCAAGACCCAGGGAAAGACGTTAAGCGGGCAGGGCTTTATTTTCCAACATATACAGGACAGCTTCCGAATGAGTGGTCGAATGGGATTGGCACGGGAGGTATTTCTTCTACAGCCGAAGACGTGGTGCGATTCTCCCAATTATTTATGGGAGAGACCGAAGGGATTCTCTCAGCCAAGGCAGTCAAAGCGATGGAGCAGGAGGAGTACAAAAAGGGAATATGGCCGGGAGATGCAGATAGTAAGTTCAATTATGGCCTCGGATGGGATAGTGTGAAGTTGTATCCATTCAGTGAATATGGGATCAAAGGCTTGGCTAAAACCGGCGACTCGTTATTGCAGCATGCTGCGCTAGTCGTGCTTCCTGAACAGAAGATGGCAGCGGCTGTGTTGTCATCCGGCGGCCGCTCCAGCACAAATCAAATGCTAGCTAATGAATTGCTGCTGGCGGCACTTAAAGAAAAGGGCGTCATCAAGGCCGTCAAGCCAGGCAAATCATTTGGTAAACCTGTTAAGTCCAAGATGCCGCAAGAGGTGATGAAGCAAGCAGGATATTACGGCGATAGCCGTAGCCAATTCAAAATTAATATTACAAAGGATGGGGAACTGTTCTTAGCACCCGAGCCAGAAGCGAAATATGTGTATACCGCGGATGGGAGTTTTGTCAACAAGGAGGGTACCTCCAAGCTCAGCTTCGTAACCGAGAAAAATGGACGCACCTATTTGAAGAGGAGTACATATCGCACGGAGCCAGGATTGGGGCAAGATGCGGTGTCTGAGTATGCAGCTGAGAAGTTAGAAGATAACAAGCTGTCCAAGGAAACCGCTTCTGCTTGGAAGAAACGGGAAGGCGCCAAGTTTTATCTTGTGAACGAAAATTTCAACTCTATGATGTATTTCGTGCAAATGCCTACAAATCAGATTACTCGTGAGGAAGATTTTCCTGGCTATTGGGAGGGGAAAAAAATAACAGGTCCGAACACAGCGGCGCATCAGATCCAGATCCCCGTGTTGGCAGGCCGCGATACAAGTGAAGCCCGCTTCTATACAGAGGGCGGCCATGAATACATAGAAGAGGCCGGAATGCTATTCGTGAACGAGTCAAATGTAAAACCGCTCCCTGCAGGCCAATCGTCCAAAGTTACGCTGCAAGCGAATGGGCATGCGAAATGGTTTACGATCCCGCAAGCGGCGGCAGGGAAAACGTTGACCGTGACGCTGCCCGCGAATAGTGCATTCGCAGTATACGATGAAACAGGAGTGCGCATCAACTTTAGCTTTGTGAGCGGCAACAACAAAGTACAGCTGCCGAAGAACGGAACGGTTGTATTTGCTGGCGCGCCGAACGCGGAATTTGGAATCACATTGAAGTAAATTCAATTCAAGGTGGATATGAACCATGTCATGGCCGGCAGGTTCGACCCTATACTGAATCCAACGGGCATGATAGACCGCCGTACATCTGAGGATGCAGCATCCATAGACCGGGTGCAGGCCATGATCGATTCTGGCGAAATCGTCCCATATTGGGCTAATCAGCTATTTTTCAGTGGTTCCCTACCAGCAACACGTTTAGCTGTGATGGATTTCGATCCTTTGTTCCTCACGGTATGTCGCGCTGCAATTGCTGGAGTGTTGGCAGGAGGATTGCTGTTTATCTTTAGACAACAACGTTCTGTTCGAAACGAAATCCTTCCGCTATTCTTAGCGGCACTTTGTGTAGTAGTGGGGTTCCCGCTTATTGGCGATGTTTTATGCGTGACGTTCGCAAAACGTTTTGCTTCCAAATAGTGCTGAAGAATTTAAGTTTGAGCTGAAATCTGATCATCAGGTTAAGCTCTAACGGGTAACGTTAGTTGAATAAAGCAGCGGTAGTCAAGAACTTTATTTTCGTGTTCTGAACTGCCGCTTTCCCTTTTCTTAAGGGTCAATCTAAAATTTGTCGCCTTGAACGGTCAGGCGATTTCGTTTTCGTTTGCAGAATGTTAACAAAGATTGTGAAAATGATCACTACCAAAATTACCCAAAGTAGATAATAATATGAATTACGGGCCCTGATATTTAGTATTCGGGAAGGAGGCTTTCGGTGAACATTGCAGTCTGCGTCAAACAAGTGATGCTGCAGGAGATGGCGGACGAAAGCAAAGAAACGGACGGTGCAAGCCGGGAAGCGAGCCAGTTGGTCAACAACGCGAACGATTACTATGCTGTGGAAGAAGCGCTGAAATTGAAGGACCGGTACGGAGGGACCGTGACATGCCTGTCGATGGGACCGGAAAAATGCCGGGAGCAGCTTCGCGACTTCGCCGCCTTGGGCGTCGACCGGATCGTATTGCTCTCGGGCCGTGATTTTGCCGGGGCGGATACGTTGGCCACTTCGTATACGCTGGCGGCAGGGATTCGCAAATTGGGCGGCTTCCAACTCGTGTTGACCGGCGAGCAATCGCTTGATGGGGAGACTGGCCAAGTCGGCCCGAGCTTGGCAGAGCAGCTCGGCATCGTTCATGTGGCGAACGTAAGCGAAATCTGCTCCGCGCATGACGACCGGGAAATGGTGGTCAAACGGGAGCTGGAGGACCGCGATGTCACGATCAAGCTGCCTTTGCCGGCGCTGCTGTGCATCCGCAAGCATATCAACCAACCGCGGATTCCATCGGTTGTGGGCCTCATGAAGGCAAAGACCGCGCAAATCACGGTTTGGGGCCCGGATGATCTGGGGATTAAGCCGGGCCGGGCCGGTCTAAGCGGATCGCCTACTCGGGTCGTCGGCGTATACCACCCGGCCGGAAAGGAGAGGGCGGTTAACGGGGAAATCGTCCGCTATGCGGACAACCGGCAATGCGCAGCCCGCATTTTGTCCAAAATCGGGGCCTGCGACGACAAAGGAACAGGAGTTTTCACATGAGCCAAATTCGCATTCTCCAATCGAATTGCATCGGATGCGGAACCTGTGTGCAGCTTTGTCCATTTGAAGCTTTGAGCTTGGTGGACGCTCAGGCGTTTGTCGACCACAACCGGTGCGTTGTATGCGGCTCTTGCGTGCCGGTATGCCCGGCGGATGCGATCGTCGATGATTCCTTGCCGGATGACGTTATGCCCGGAGATTCCATGGTCGACTGGTCCATACCGGACGAACCGGACGTTAAGAGTATCGTTAAGGGGAACGAAACGTCGACGTTTAGCGGCATTTGCGTCTATGCGGAGCATACCGACGGAGCGCTTGTTCCTTCGGTGGCGGAGGTGATCGGGGCTGCGAGGCAATTGACTGAAGGAACGGGGCTGCCCGTATCGGCTGTACTCCTCGGCAGCGAGATCGGCCATTTAACCGGCGAGCTGCTGGAGCTCGGCGTCGATGAGGTATGGCTGGTCGACAGCCCGAATCTTCAGCCCTATGCGGAGGACGCGGAAGCCCGCTGCATGAGCGAGCTGCTGGCCGAGCTGAAGCCGGCCATCGTGCTCGGAAGCGGCACCCGGCGCGGCCGTTCGATCTTCCCGAGAGTCGCCGCACGGCTGAATACCGGATTGTGCGCCGACTGCATCAGCCTGTCGCTCGATCAGGACACGGGCAACCTGGTTGTCACGAGGCCCGCTTACGGCGGAAGCATCGTCGCGAAAATCGTCATTCCGCATCAAAGACCGCAAATGGCGACGATCAAGGAGCACGTATTCCGGCCGGCCTCGAAAGTAAGCGCGCCCAGCGGCACCGTAAGGGATATGAGCTCGCAGATTCGCGTGTCCAAGACGGTGCTTGAAATTTTGGAAATCGTGAAGGGGCGGGCGGACCCCGCCAATCTGCTGCAGGCCGATACGATCGTTGCGGTGGGGCGGGGGATCAAGAAGGCGGAGAACCTGCCGCTCATCTACGAATTTGCCGGAGCGATAGGGGCCAGCGTGGGAGCTACCCGGGCTGCCGTGGATCTGGGCTGGATTCATCCTTCCCATCAGATCGGCCAAACCGGAAGCATTGTCAAGCCCCGCGTCTATTTTGCCTGCGGGATTTCCGGGGCGCTCCAGCATACGGTAGGGATGGAGGAGGCGGAAACGATCGTTGCGATTAATTCCGATCCGAATGCGCCGATTTTCGATCTCGCTACTTATGGGATCGTAGGCGATCTGTTGGAAGTGATCCCGGCATTTATGGAGACGCTGAAAGCGGAGAAGCAGCAAATGAGTTGACCAAGTAAAACGGATTGCAACTTTATGGAAAATTGCGGGAGGCGCAGACCGATGACGGTACGAGAACAAATTTCCGATTATATTCGCGAACTGACCCATGAGCCTGTAACCGATCCTTCGCTGAATCTGTTCGAAGCAGGCTTGCTGACCTCGCTGGATGTGCTGGATCTGATTTCTTTTCTAGAAGAAACGTTTCGTGTGAGCATTTCCGAGGATGACGTGAACATGGAGAGCCTCGGAACGATGAACGGTGTCGTGTCGCTGGTCGAACGGTTAAGGGCATGAAGGTAGCCGTATGCTGATTCCCGACATGTTGTCCAAGGCTGCGGCAGACGATCCGCAGAAGGAAGCGTTTATCGAGAAGCACAGGCGGTTGACCTTTCGAGAAGCCGACGAGGCTTCGACCCGGCTCGCGCGATTTCTGCTCTCTCAAGGCATTCGCAAAGGCGACCGACTGGGCATTTTTTCAGCCAAATGCCTCGAAGAAATCATCGTCATCCTGGCGGCAATGAAGATGGGGGCGATCTTCGTCCATATCAATCCGCATGTCAAAAGCGAGCAGCTGCGTCATATCGTCATGGATTGCGGGATGCGGGCGCTGTTCGTTCATGACAGCAGAATCGGCGTTCTGAACCAAGCCGGTCTGGAAGAAAGCAGCATCGAGCTGATTGTAAGATTATCCCAGGCGCAGGTGCAGCGCAGAGACCGGTCGGAATATGAACATGATTATGCGATGGAAGACATTTTACAGTGTGCGGATTTCGCGGGCAGCCTTCAGGCGGCCGTGCATGCAGACGATCCGGCGGCGATCCTATACACCTCCGGCTCCACCGGAAAGCCGAAGGGCATTGTGGTAACGCATCGGATTTTTAGTGAGGCGACGATCACCTCCGCCCAGGTTTTGGAAAACCGGCGCAACGACCGGCTGATCAGCGTGACCCCATTTTCGTTCGACGGCGCGCTCAGTCAATTGTTCACCATGCTGTATGTAGGCGGAACCTTGGTTTTGCAAGAATCCCTTTTCCCTCATGATATCGTGGAAACGATGCTTCGCGAGCAGATTACCGGCTTCCACGGCGTACCGTCGCTTTGGAGGATGCTCCTCCAAAAACACTCTCCATTGGCGAAGCACCAATACCCTCACCTCAGATACATCTCGATTATCGGCGAACCTTTTCCCCATGACGAGCTAATGAAATTAAAGGATCTGCTGAGGCAGACGAAATTTTATATGATGTACGGCATGACGGAGGCTTTTCGTTCCACGTGCCTGCTTCCCGAAGAGTTTGAACACAAAATCCCGTCGGTGGGCAAGCCTTTGCCCGGCGTGGACATTACCGTCGAAGACGAGGACGGCCGCTTGTGCGGTCCGGGCGAGACCGGCGAAATCGTGCACCGAGGCGCGTTCGTGTCTCCGGGCTACTGGAACGATCCGGCGAAGACGAACGAAGTGTTCCGGGGCGGAGCGCTGCATACCGGCGACCTCGGAAAGCTGGACGAGGAAGGCTACCTGTATTTTGTCGGACGGAAAGACAAAATGCTGAAATCGCAAGGCTTCCGGTTCAGTCCCGAGGAAGTAGAGGAGCGCTTGTGCCAAATGCCCGGCGTGATCGAGGCTGCGGTGATCGGCAGGCACGATCCAGACAAAGGCGGCAGCTTGAAGGCGCTGGTCGTCACGGAAGAGGGGCACGCGCTGACGGAGAAGGAGGTCATCCGCTACTGCAAATCGGTTCTGCCCTATTACATGATTCCCGACACCGTCCAATTTCGCGAGCCGCTGCCCAAGACCGCCAATCTCAAAATCAACCGGTCCGAATTAAGTTAATTCAGAAAGGGGAACCCAACCGTGAAACGGTGCACCTTATGCGTGATGCCCGAAACCTACCCCGGAATCGCGTTCGATTCCGAAGGCGTCTGCTCCTTCTGCCGTAAGCAGAACGGGAAGAATTTCGTTCCGTCGCTCTCCAAGCTTCAGGCGAAGCTGGATGAAATCATCCGCGAATGCAAAGCGCAGAACCGGAAGTACGATGCGCTGGTTGCCTACAGCGGGGGCAAGGACAGTACGTTCCTGATTCATACGCTCAAGGAAAAGTACGGGCTTCGTATGCTGGCTGTGACGCTCGACAACGGCTTCATGTCGGAAGCTTCGTTTATAAACATGCGCAAGGTGCTGAACCGCCTGAATGTGGATCATACGATTGTTCGGCCACGATACGACTTGATGAAGCAAATTTTTTTGCAGAGCTCGGCGCCCGAGGTTTACCCGACCCATCTGACGCAGTTCGGCAGCGGTATCTGCATTTCATGCATCCGCATCGTCACGAACATGTGTTTGCGGGTTGCTATCGAAAAAGGAATTCCGATGGTCATGCTGGGCAACAGTCCGGGGCAATTGATCCAATCCGAGAACGAAATACTATTTCAGGACAACAAAATTCCATACGAGCTGCGCAAAAATTTGTTCAAGCCGCTTGCGGAGCGCGTGGGGGACGACGTGTATACGTATCTCATGCTGGATAAGGACGAGTACAGAACGAATCCGTTTCCTTATACGATCAACGCCTTCCCGATCATCGGGTACCAGGAGGACGAAATTTACCGTACGATCCGGGAGCTTGGGTGGACCAAGCCGGAGGACGTCGATCCGAATTCGACGAATTGCCGGTTGAATTCGCTGGGGATCGTCAAGCACAAGCAGGTTCATCGTTTTCATCCATACGATTTTGAAATGAGCTTGCTGGTGCGGCAGGGCATCATTACCCGGGAAGAGGCGTTGAAGCGCGTCGAGGACCCGGAGGAAAAAGCGCTGCGGCTCGCCGAGCAGGTGGAGGAGCAATTGCTGAGTTGAGTGTGGCCAATTCACGTTATGGGGCGGAGGCTGCTTATGGCTACTCATGAGAAAATTTCCGAGCTGCTGGACGCCAATCCGGATATTTTGCGATTGCTCGTCGACAGCGAGACGTTATCCGACGCCCGCAGCCGGATGTTCGGCTACTTGAATGAATGCGAGGACAAAGTGCGGCGCGCCGACTGCCTGCTGCATCCGCTGGAGAAGAAAAATACCCGCGACTGCATCACGGTTTTCAAAAGCATTATTTCGGAAAGCAACGAGCACAAGACGAAGCACAGCTGCCTGGACACCTTATGGAAGCTGGCTGCCGAGCATTGGCGGCGGCAGGAATGGCCCGAGGTGACGGATGCGTTTCTTGTGGAAATGAAGCATTTGTTCAAGGGGGTGATCGGTCTTTCGGGGATTTATTCGAAATCGGGCATTTGCAAGCGCGAGGTTCCTGCTTTCATGCAACTGGAAGGGCGCGAGGCGGCGGTCGTCCGGTCCGAGCTGCTCAACGTGAAGGCAGACCAGTATGCCGGTTTTATCCACAAGAACGGTTATAGAACCGGGCTGGACGACGAGGTCGTCCGGCGCAGACAGGAGCATCGGCAGCGGATTTTACAGGCGCTGGGAGCGACGGAGCAGGACTGGACGAATTACCGCTGGCAGTTCAAGCACCGTTTCCGCGATGCCGACAAAATCGGCGAGATCATCGAGCTGTCCGCCGAAGAGAAGGCGTGCATCGATGCGGCGATGGCGCAGGGGATTCCTTGCGAGATCACACCGTTTTACTTGTCTTTGATGGACCCCGACCCCAAGGCGGATGGGCATCGGCACGACAGGAGTCTGCGGGCACAGGTCATTCCGAACCGGATCTATCTGGACAAAATGCTGGAAGCCAGGCTGCTTCCGAAGGAAGAGCTGGATTTTATGCACGAAATGGACACCTCGCCTACCGACTTTGTGACCCGAAGATATTCGCAGATCGCGATCGTCAAGCCTTACTTATGGTGCCCGCAAATCTGCATCTACTGCCAAAGAAACTGGGAACTGGCGGAGGATTCCTGCGGTAAAGCCGATCCGGGGATTCATAATTTGGCGGAAGCGTACGAGTGGTTCCGGGCGAACCCGGGCATTAGCGAGGTGCTGATTACGGGCGGGGACCCGCTGGCCGTCAGCAACGACAAGATCGCGTCTATTTTGCAGACGTTCGCGGAAATGAAGCACATCAAGCGCATCCGCATCGGCACGCGGACGCTCGTCACGGCGCCTATGCGCTTCGACGAAGAGCTGCTGGCGATTTTGCGGACGTATCACCGGCCTCCGGAGCAGACGATTACGCTTGTCACCCATGTGCAGCATCCGTATGAAATTTCGCAAGAAATGGCGGACGCGATGCGGAACATCAAGTCGCTCGGCATCGACGTGTATAACCAGCAGGTGTTCACCATGCAAAATTGCCGGAAGTTCGAGACCTGCTTTTTGCGGGAATCGCTGAAGGGGATCGGCATTTCGCCCTACTATTTGTTCAATCTGAAGGGGAAAGAGGAGACGGCGGACTTCAAGGTGCCCGTAGCCCGGCTGCTTCAGGAGCAGAAGGAGGAGGCGCGCTTAATGCCGGGGCTGGTGCGGACCGACAAACCGGTGTTTAACGTGCCTACGCTCGGGAAGAACGAGCTGAACGCTTGGCAGGATCATGAGATCATTATGATTTTGAACGACGGGAGCCGGATTTACGAATTTTATCCTTGGGAAAAATATATGGCCCCGGTCAATACGTATGTGTACAAGGATACGCCGATTTACGATTTTCTGCGCCGATTGGAAGCCTTGGGGGAAAATCCGGACGATTACAAGACGATCTGGTATTATTTCTGACTTCTGATCCGCCACACGGAACCGAAAGGAGGGAACCCCAATGTGCGGCATTTGCGGAGCGTACCACTATGGGAAGGAATCGCCCGTTTCGGAAGCGGTGCTGAACCGGATGAACGAGGCGCTGGCGCATCGCGGTCCGGACGGCGAGGGCGTGTTCGTCGATACGTTCATCGGGCTCGGGCACCGGCGGCTGTCGGTCATCGATCTCCAGAACGGCAAGCAGCCGATGACGAACGAGGATCATACCGTCTGGGTCACCTACAACGGCGAAATTTACAATTTCCGCGAGCTGAAGCGCGACCTGGAGAACAAAGGACACCGCTTCGTGACGGATTGCGACACCGAGGTCATCGTACACAGCTATGAGGAGTACGGGCCGGACTGCGTGCGCAGGTTCAACGGCATGTTTGCTTTTGCGATCTGGGACGAGAAGACGGAGACGCTCTTTCTGGCCCGTGACCGGCTGGGGGTAAAGCCGCTTTACTACAGCTTGTCCGACAAAGCGCTGCTGTTCGCGTCGGAGGTCAAAGCGATCCTGCAGCACCCGGATATCCGGGCGGAGGCGGAACCGGCGGCCATTCCCGAATATTTATTCTGCACGGCGCTCTTGAACGGGCACACGATGTTCAAGCACATTCAGTCCGTTCCGCCGGGCCATACGCTGCTGTTCCGCAACAAGACGAAGCGGCTTATTCCGTACTGGGATATCGCTTTGCGGCAGTCGGCGGAAGAGCCTCAGTCGTTCGGCGATTACAAGGAGCAAACGCTCGCGCTTCTTCAAGAGTCGGTACGCATGCGGCTGATGAGCGACGTGCCGTTCGGCTCCCTGCTCAGCGGAGGGCTGGACTCCAGCTTAATTACCGCCATTGCTGCTGGGCATGCGACCCACCGGCTAAAAACATTTTCGATGGAATACGGCAAGAACAGCGAGGTTGCAGGGGCCAACTCGGATACGATCTATGCCCGGCTGATGGCGGACGCCTTGCAAACCGATCATAAGGAGTTTATTTTCCGGCCGGAGGACTACCACGACATGCTGGAAAAGACGACCTGGCACGTGGAAAAGCCGGTCGATCTGACGACCCCTTCCGTGTACCTGCTGTATCAGAGGTTAAAAAGCGACGTCACGGTCGTCCTGTCGGGCGAAGGGTCGGATGAGCTGTTCGGCGGATATTTCTTCTTCTTGAACCACAAGCCGGCAAGCGAGCTCACGGAATTTCCTTGGGCGCCGTATCTCCAAGAGGTGTCCGGCCTGCTGAATCCCGATGTCGCCCGACAAACCCGGTTCAGGGAAAACGTGTCCACAGCCTTGCGCGACATGACCTCCCGGTTCGAGACGGGCGACGAGCTGAACAAAGTACTGTACTTGTTCATCAAGCTCTATTTGCTGGAAATGCTGGAAAGGCAGGATAAAACGAGCATGGCTTGGGGCATCGAGTCGAGAGTTCCGTTTCTCGATTATCGTATCGTCGACTATGTGGCGAATATTCCTTCGGCCTACAAGCTCAAGGACGGCAAGGAAAAAATCATCCTGAAAGAAATCGCCAGAGAGCTGCTGCCGAAGGAGATCGTCGAGCGGAAGAAGCGGCCGTTCCCGTTCCCGGTCGATCCGAAATCGGTTGTCGTCCAGAGAAACATCGCCAACGAGCTGATTCAATCGGGCAATTCCAAAATTTCCGCTTACTTCGACAAACGGGCGGCGAACGATTTTTTCAACAAAAAGAACGGGTATGAGCACATGGACAATCTGGCGATTTTCAGAACGTCGCACGCTTTGATCGCGCTGGAATGCTGGCACAAAACGTTTGGAGTGTGAGGATATGGAACTGGAATACGGGGAAGTGCGGAAGGCGGTTTTCGACACGGCCGAGACCTTCATTAAGCGGAAGGTTCGGCCCATCGCCAGCGAAACGGATGAGCGCGAGCAATTTCCGCTGGACAATGTCCGGGAGCTGGGACGCCTCGGTCTGCTGGGCATTCCGTATCCGAAAGAATACGGAGGCTTGGAGCTGGACTATGCGACGTATACCGGCTTCGTGAAGGAGCTGGCCAAGGCATGCGCCTCCACCGCCATGACCGTCGTCGCGCACACCAGCTTAACCTGCAACCCGGTCAGTGCCTTCGGCACAAAAGAGCAGAAAGCGCGCTATTTGCAGCCCATGCTCTCCGGGGAAAAAATCGGCGCCTTCGCGCTCACGGAGCCCGGAAGCGGATCGGATATGTCGTCGATGCTGACGAAGGCGGTTGAAGTGGACGATCATTATGTTCTCGACGGCACGAAAGTTTTTGTGACGAATGGCAACTATGCGGATTACTACATCGTGCCCGCCAAGACGGCGCCGGAAAAGAAGCTGCTCGGCATCAGCGTATTTTTGCTGGAAAAAGGGATGGAAGGCCTGTCCACGTCCGGCAAAAAAGAGCGGAAGCTCGGGATGCGAAGCTCCGATACGGGCGAGCTGATTCTGGACGGCGTCAAGGTTCCGAAGACCTGCCTCATCGGGCGTAAAAATTTCGGTCTGGACATCCTGCACCAGACGCTCGTCAGCGCCAGGCTGGGGATGGCGGCGATTGCCGTCGGCATCGCTGAGGAAGCCAAGCAGTACTGTATCAGCTACGTCAAGCAAAGAAAGCAGTTCGATCAATATCTTTACCATTTTCAGACGGTGAAAAATATGTTGGCCGATATGGAGATGAATATCAATGCCGCCGATCTATTGTTGCAAAAGGCGGCCCGGATGAAGGACAACGGAGAGAAATATGCGAAGGAGGCGTCGGAGGCTAAACTGTTCGCCTCGGAGGTAGCGACCCAAGTGACGAAGGATGCGATCCAACTGTTTGGCGGGTACGGCTACTCCAGAGACCTCCCGCTAGAGCGATTTTTCCGGGATGCGAAGCTGACGGAGATCGGAGACGGAACATCGGAAATTCAGCGGTTGATCATTGCGGACGAACTCATCAAGCGAGGAAGCCGAAGCTCTTAAGGAAACCAGGACGAAAGGATGAATCTCATGACGAAACGGGCAAAACGCAAGTACCCGGCGATATCGCGTCAAAGCGAGCAGCCGAGCTATCCGCTTTCCTTCCAGCAGGAGCGGGTGCTGTACCTCTCCGAGCTGCTGCCGGACAGCACGCTGTGGAACAAAATTTCCTGCAAGCGCGTGACGGGGGACATCGATTCGGAGGCCTTGTGCCAAGCGGTTGGCGACTTGATCGGCCGTCATATGGCGCTGCGGACGAAAGTGAGCTATGAAAACGGCACTCCGGTTCAAACGTTCGATCAGACGCTGGAAGCGATTTTCCAACGGATCGACGGTTCGTCGGAGGAGGCGGAGCTGCAGGATGAAGCGGCGTTGCGGAAGCTGGCGGAAGTGTGCCGGGAGCCGATTGACGTGAGTGGCGACCCGCTGTTCCAAGTGATCATCGTGCCGATGGGAGGCGCGGGGGCAGCCGAATGCCTCATCATTTTGAAGCTGCACCATATTATTTCCGACGAGACGACGTTCCAGCTCCTTTGGCGCGATTTAAAAGCATTCTACAACGCGCGCATGGGCGTGACCGGCGGAGAAGAGCTCAAGCCGCTCGCGGTCGATTACGCGGATTACGTGCACTGGCAGCGGGCGAATTTCGACGAGGCGCATACGCAGGAGCAGGAGGCTTATTGGCTCAAGCAGTTTCAAGGAGAGCTGCCGGTGCTCGACCTGCCGGCGGATTTCCAAGAGCCGGCGCAGCTCAGCTTCCGGGGAGCGCTTGAAATCCGGGCGCTGCCAAGCGATCTGGTGAAAAAGCTGCGGTCGCTCTGCGTACGGTATAAGGTGATCCCTTTCTCGGCGTTGCTGTGCGCTTATTACGTGCTGTTGCAGAAGTGCTCCCGCCAGCAGGACGTCGTCGTCGGGACGGTATTTTCGGGAAGGCAATACAGCTCCAGTCTGGCCCAGGCCGCCGGCTTCTTCGTCAACACCGTGGCGATTCGGATGGAGGTGGACGGGGAAGCGGCCTTTGACGAGCTGTTGAAGCGCGTGCACGACAAAGTCGACGAAGCGTACTACATGCAGGATTATCCGTTCGAACGGCTGATCCAGAAGCTGAACCCGGAGCGGCGAAGCGTGCGCAATCCGTTGTATCGCGCTATGTTCAACCTCGTCAGCTCCGCCAAGGAAAAAGAAACGTTCGCCGGTGCGGAGGAGGCTTGGGAGGAGCCGGTGCTGGATGCGACCCAGGTGGACCTGCTGCTAAACATCCATCAGCAGGATAACGCGATGGAAATGCGGTTGGAATATAATACGGACCTGTTCCGCCGGGAAACGGTCCGGCACTTGATGGAGTTATACGTGAACCTGCTGAGGAAACTGGTGGAGCATCCCGAGGTTCAAGTGAAAGAGCTGGATATGCTGGACCCGCAGGAGCGCAAGAAGCTGCTGAGCGAGTGGACCCGGACCGAGGCGGACTATCCCCGCGATGTCTGCGTTCACGAGCTGTTCGAAGCGCAGGCGGAGAGGACCCCGGAACGCATCGCGCTGGCTTTCGGAGAGCTGACGATGACCTACGGGGAGCTGAACGCCCAAGCGAACCGGCTGGCTCGCACGCTGCGGGACCACGGAGTCGCTGCCGAAAGCGTTGTCGGGGTCATGGCGGAGCGGTCGTTTGCCATGGTGATCGGCATCCTCGCGGTGCTCAAAGCCGGGGGAGCGTATCTTCCCATCGATCCCGGGTTCCCGGAGGAGCGCAAGCGGTTCATGCTGGAGGACAGCGGAGCCCGTGTCCTGCTTGTTCCGTCCGACGAAGGCGAAACGGCGGAAGGCCTGCCCGTTCCGACGCTCGCGATCGACGAGAAGGCCGAAGGGGACAGCTCGAATCTCAGCCGTGTGAGCGCCCCGAGCGATCTGGCGTATATCCTGTATACGTCGGGCTCGACCGGCAAGCCCAAAGGGGTCATGGTGGAGCACGGCTCGCTCGTCAATACGCTGGCCCATTTGCAGAGATCGTTTCCTTTGGAGCAAGAAGACGCGTATCTGCTCAAAACGTCGTTTACCTTCGACGTGTCCATGAGCGAATTGTTCGGCTGCTTCTTTACGGGCGGCAAGCTCGTCATTCTGGAGTCGGGAGCCGAGAAGGAACCGGCGAGAATCATCGAGACGATTAGGCGTCATCAAGTGACGCATATGAATTTCGCGCCGTCCATGCTGCAATCGTTTATGGATGTGGTCGAGAGCAAGGAAGCTGCCCCTGCGCTGCAAAGCCTGAACTATGTGTTTGCGGCCGGTGAAGCGCTGGGAGTGCATACGGTCCAGAAATTTTATTCCTTGGGGCTGCGGGCGAGCCTGGTCAATCTGTACGGTCCGACGGAAGCGACCATCTATGCAACAGGCTTCGCTTTCACGGACGGCGAAGAGCTGCACCGGGTGCCCATCGGGAAGCCGATCGGCAACATGCGGTCGTACATTGTCGACGAGCATATGAACCTGCAGCCGGTCGGGGTGGACGGCGAGCTTTGTCTTGCCGGGAAAGGGCTGGCGAGAGGCTATTTGAACCAGCCGGAGCTGACTGCGCACAAATTCATAGACCATCCGTTCTGCCCGGGCGAGAAGCTGTACCGGACAGGGGATTTGGCCCGCTGGCAGGAGGATGGAACTATCGTCTTCCGGGGGCGGATCGACCAGCAGGTCAAGCTGCGGGGCTTCCGGATCGAGCTGGAGGAAATCGAGAAGACGCTGCTGCAGCATCCGTCGGTACGGAGCGCTGCCGTTGCGGTGAGAGAAGATTCGTCCGGCCTCGAAAGTCTCGTCGCTTATGTCGTGACCGACGAGGAGAAGCCGGATGAGGAGTGGACCGGGCATCTCGGTCGTTGGCTGCCTGCCTATATGGTTCCGACCCGCTTCATGAGACTGGAAAAGCTGCCTTTGAGCACGAGCGGTAAAGTGGACCGCAAAGCGCTGCCGTCGCCGGAAGCCGCCTTGTCATCCCAACCGGCGGAAGAGGCACCTGTGACGGAAATCGAGAGAAAGCTGATCGACATTACGGAAAACATTCTGAACATGCAAGGCATCGGCGTGAACGACAATTTCTTCCGGTTGGGCGGCAATTCCTTATTAACGATCCGGTTCGTTACCGAAATCGAGAGCGCGTTCCAGATTAGCTTGACCTTGATGGATTTTATCGATTTGCCGGTGATTAAGGACATTGCCAAAATCATCGAGCCTATGCTTCCCAAGGCCGTACCGCAAGCTTAACGACAGGGAAGCCCGAAAGGTTGGTTGCTATGGGCAAACGCATACGAAAATATCCGGACATCCCCTGCCAAAGGGCAAGACCGCATTATCCGCTTTCGTTCCAGCAGGAACGAGTGCTGTACTTGTCCGAGCTGCTGCCGGATAGCGCCGTCTGGAATTTGATTTCCTGCAAACGGCTGACGGGTCCCGTCGATTCGGACGCCTTATTGTGGGCGGCCGGCGATTTGATCGAGCGGCATCCCGCGCTGCGGACGAAAGTAAGCTATGCGGGCGGTGCGCCCGTTCAATCGTTCGACGAAACGATGGACCGCATTTACCGCTGCGTCGACTTGTCGGCGGAGCCGGAGGAGGAGCGGGAAGCGAAGGCCCGGCGTCTGCTGTCCGAAGCAAGCCTGAAGCCGGTCGACCTGCGCAGGGGACCGCTGTTTCAGATCATTTGGATACGTATGGGTGAGGCGGAGGGGATGCTGATCCTGAAGCTGCATCATATCATCTCCGATGCCACGACCTTCCAGCGCATCTGGTACGACTTCAAATGGTTCTATAACGCGCATGCGGGTGTACCGAACGGCGAGGAGCTGCCTGCGTCGGGAGTCCGGTATGCGGACTATGTGCTGTGGCAGCGGGAAACGTTCGAGGAGGCGCATACCCGGGAGCAGGAAGCGTATTGGCAGAAGCAGTTCCAGGGAGAGCTGCCTGTGCTTGAGCTGCCGACGGACTTTCCTGCCCGACCCGGGCTCAGCTTCGCAGGGGCGCTTGAAATTCAGCCGATCCCCCGGGAAG
Organism: Paenibacillus tyrphae; assembly: GCF_000722545.1. GTDB lineage: Bacteria > Bacillota > Bacilli > Paenibacillales > NBRC-103111 > Paenibacillus_G > Paenibacillus_G tyrfis. Next base: position 178,600 of record NZ_JNVM01000002.1, on the reverse strand, counting down.
TGGTTCAAGGGCTGCGGACGCTTTGCATGCAGAAGCGGGTGATCCCGTTTTCCGCGCTGCTTTGCGCATACTATGTGCTGCTGCACAAATGCTCGCGCCAGCGCGATGTGGTCGTGGGCACGGTATTTGCGGGAAGGCATTACAGCCCGGAGCTGCAGCAAGCGGTCGGCTTTTTCGTAAACACCGTCGCTATCCGGATGGAGGTAGACGGGGAGACCGCCTTCGACGAGCTGCTCCGCCGGGTGCACGAGCAAGTGGACGAAGCTTACGATATGCAGGATTACCCGTTTGAACGGCTTATTCAAAAGCTGAATCCGGAGCGCAGCAGCAGCCGGAATCCGCTGTTTCGGGCCATGTTCAATATGGTCGTCGCCGGGAAGGAAGAAGCGGCGTTCGCCGGGGCGAAGGAAACCTGGATCGAGCCGGATATGGATGCAACCCAAGTCGATCTGCTGTTCGATATCCATCAAGAGGATGAAGAGATGGAAATCCGGGTGGAGTACAATACGGACTTGTTCCGCCAAGAAACGATCCGGCGGTTCATCGGCTTCTACGTGAACTTGCTTCAAGCGGCGATTGAACGGCCCGACGCCCGGGTGAAGGAGCTGCGGATGCTTGACCCGACGGAGCGGAACCGGCTGCTTGGGGACTGGAACCGCACGGGGGCGGAGTATCCGCGCGAGGCATGCATCCACGAGCTGTTCGAGGCGCAGGCGTGGAAGACGCCGGAACGGGTCGCGCTATGGCATGAAGGCAAGGAGCTGAACTACCGGGAGCTGAACGAGCGGGCGAATAAGCTCGCCGGAATGATCCGCAGCAAGGGAAGCGGTTCGGAGCAGATCGTCGGCATTGCGGCCGAACGGTCTCTCGAAATGGTGGTCGGGATGCTCGCGGTATTGAAAGCGGGCGGCGCGTATATGCCCATCGATCCCGGTTATCCCGAGGACCGGATCAAGTATATGTTGCAGGATAGCGGAGCCAAGGTCCTGCTCGTTCAACAAGGGAAGCTGGACGCAAGCAAGCTGGAAGCGGAGATCACCGCCATTGAAATCGGGGAGGAAGAACGATCCCTACATAGCCCCGATCATTTGAAAAGCGATACCCATGCGCGCAGTCTAGCCTACGTGATGTACACGTCCGGCTCGACTGGACGGCCGAAAGGTGTCATGGTGGAGCACCGGAACGTCGTAAGGCTTGTCCAAAATACCGATTATGTCCGTTTCGAGGACAGCGATACGATTTTGCAGACGGGAGCCCCGGCGTTTGACGCGACGACGTTCGAAATATGGGGGGCGCTCTTGAACGGAATCAAGCTGTATGTGACAAGCGATAACGTGCTGCTCAATGCGGACCATCTCGGCCGCTTTATAACGAAGCATGGCATAAGCCATCTCTGGTTGACTGCACCGCTGTTCAACCAGTTGTCGGACATGAAGCCGGAGCTGTTCGCTCCACTGAAGGCCCTGCTGATCGGAGGTGACGCCTTGTCCGTCAGGCATGTCAACAAGGTGGTGGCGGCCGTCCCGGGCCTTCGCATTCAGAACATGTACGGACCGACGGAAAATACGACGTTTTCCACTTATTTTCCAATCACCGGGCCGTATAAAACGAACGTTCCGATCGGCAAGCCGATCCGGCACTCCACAGCGTACATTGTCGACGCTTACGGGGAACTGCTGCCTGTCGGCGTGCCCGGCGAATTGTGCGTCGGGGGAGACGGCGTCGCCCGCGGATACTTGAACCAGCCGGAGTTGACGGCGCAGAAGTTCGTGGACAATCCGTTCGAGCCAGGGTCAAAGATGTACAGGACGGGAGATCTTGCCCGGTGGCTTCCCGACGGCAATATCGAATTCATGGGCCGGATGGATAACCAGATCAAGCTGCGGGGCTTCCGCATCGAGCTCGGGGAGATTGAGGCGAAGCTGGCGGAGCACCCGCACGCGAAAGAAGTCGTCGTGACGGTAAGGGAGAAGCTCCCCGGGGAGAAAGCGTTATGCGCCTATTTCGTTGCAGACCGGAACATCCCGGCCTCCGAATGGCGAGCCTATCTCGCCAAGGCGCTGCCAGAGTACATGATCCCTGCCGTGTTCGTGCGGATCGACAGGATGCCGCTCAAGGAAACGGGCAAAATCGACAAGAAGGCGCTCCCCGAGCCAAGCGGAACGGCGTATGAAGCCAAATTCCGGCGACCGCCCGAAACCGAGCTGGAGCGGGAGCTGGCCGCCCTATGGATGCAGACGCTCGGTCTAACGGAAGTGGGGATCGACGATTCGTTCTTCGAATTGGGCGGACATTCCTTGAAGGCGACGATGATCGTATCCCAGCTCAACATGCAATTTAATGCGGACCTATCGCTCACGGATTTTTTCGGGGGTCCGACGATCCGGGAGCTGGCTCTGAGATTGTCCGCAAAAGCCGAAGGCTTTTATTCCTCCATCGCTCTAGCAGAGAAGCAGGAGAGCTATCCCGTCTCCACGGCCCAGAAAAGAATGTATATCGTCAGCATGCTGACGCACGGGGGAACGGGGTACAACATTCCGCTCGTGCTTAGCTTGGAGGGCCGGTTGGACCGGGAACGGCTGGGATATGTGTTTCGCCAGCTGAACCGCAGGCACGAGTCCTTCAGAACGCGCTTCACGATCGTCAACAGGGAATTGATGCAGCGCATTGACGAGGAGGCGAAGCTCGACCTGGAATGCCTGACCGTGGAGACAGAGGAGGAAGCGGGTCGGATCATTCGGAACTTTATCCGGCCCTTCGAGTTAAGCCGGGCGCCTTTGATCCGGGGTCTGCTGCTGCAGCAGCTGGAAGACCGTCACCTGCTGCTGCTGGATATGCACCACATTATTTCGGACGGCGTCTCGCTCGACATTTTGTTCCGGGAGATTATTACCCTGTACCAAGGCGAGTTTTTGAGCCCGCTCCGTATTCAATACAAAGACTACGCCGTGTGGCAGCATGATTTCTTGGCTTCGGAGCAGGTCCGCAAGCAGGGCGACTATTGGGCGGACGTGTTGGCAGGCGAGCTTCCCGCGCTGCGGCTTGCGACCGATTATCCGAGACCGGCCATCCAGACGTTTGCCGGAACCCATGTCTCCTGCCAGGCGCCACCCGAGGTGCTGGCGGGCTTGAAGCGGATCGAGGCCGAAATGGGCGCAACCTTGTATATGATTTTGCTGGCGGCGTACAATGTGCTGCTGTTCCGGCGCACCGGGCAGGAGGATCTTGTGGTAGGCACGCCCATCGCCGGAAGAAACCATGCGGATACCCAGAACCTTATCGGCATGTTTGTCAATACGCTGGCGATGCGCAACAAGCCTTCCGGGAAGATGACGTTCCGGGAATTTACGGATCAAGTGAAGCGCCGTGCGCTCGAGGCGTATGATAATCAGGATTATCCTTTCGAAGACTTGCCGGAGCGAATCGGTTACGTCCGTGATGCCGGCCGAAATCCGATATTCGATACGATGTTCGTGCTGCAGCACTTCGAACCGCTTGAAGCGGAGCTCAAGCAGCTCAAGGTTCGCGAGTACCCGATCGATTACCCGGTCGCCAAGTTCGATCTCACGCTGTTCGCAATTGAACGGGATGGAGGCTTGCGGCTGGAGCTGGAATACAACACGGACTTGTACCGCAAGGAGACGGCGGAACGGCTGCTGCAGGATTTCTTGGCGATACTGCACCAAGTGGCGGCGGAAGGAACGGATAAGAGGCTCGCGGACTTCATCCTCGGCTCCGAACCGGGATCGGTGCCTTCACTAGGGGAACTGTGCAATCAGGGGGGACGTCTCCTATCGCCTCGTGATCCATGGTCTCATCTGGCCTCTTCCGCCTCCGTCGCAAGGATTGAAGCGCAGCTGATAGGAATCGTGGAGAACCTATTGAATACGGAGGGTATCGGGCCGGGCGACGATTTCTTCCTGTGCGGCGGCAATTCGCTGGCGCTCATCCGCTTGGTCGCGGAGATGGAGGCTGCTTTCGGCGTCGTCCCCTCGATCATGGAAATCAGGGAGACGCCTGTCATTTCCGAATGGGCCAGGAAAGTGGAAAGCTTGCAGAAGCAAGCAGCGCTCTGAACCGACCGTTGGTTTGGAGAGTTGTGTGAAGGAGGCATTACCATACGGGGAGAGCGCAGGAGGAGTCTTTCGGGAAAGGAGAGGAAGACCGTGAATATTCAATACCACTACAAAAAAGCGGCCGTTTTGTTGAAGCGGGGACAGCCGCCCGGCGCGAGCCCCATGTTTTTCGTACATGACGGAACGGGCCGGATCGAAGGGTACTTCAAGGTGGCGGAGTTTGTCGAACGTACGTTCTCTGTGTACGGAATTACACTAGATGAACGGGTCGGGTATGCGCCGCAAAATATTTCGATTGAAGAGTTGGCCATTAGCTATATCGAACAAATGAAGCATATCCAGCCCGAGGGGCCCTATTGCATCGCGGGTTGGTCGATCGGAGGAACGATTGCGGCCGAGATGGCCCGCATTCTGGAAGCCCATGGGGAGGAGGTCGGCTGCTGCGTCCTGGTAGATGCGCCGCCTCCGGGCTATTATCCGCCGCAAGACGCGCAGCCGTTCTCGGCCGAGTCCGAGACGGACTACATCCGTCCGTTTCTGCGCAACGAGGAGCCGCTCAAGCGCTGGAGCCGGAGCCGGAGCGCTCAAGCGTTCTGGACCGCCGTCGCGGATACGCTTCAGCCCCCGGACTTCGATCGGCCTTCCTTTCTTCGCTATGTCCGCGAGGAATGGGCCGACATTTTCCCGGATGGAAGCGGGCTGTCGCTGAATCAGCTATTTTGCGCGGTGAATATCGTCCGCACGCTGCACCGGGCGCGGGTAGCCTACGTTCCGAGGGGGAGCATCGATTCGCCGGTCCATGTGTTTCAGGCGATCGAGTCGCCGCTGGAGGGGATGGACATATGGGGACGGTATTGCGCGCATCCGGTGTATATTCCGGCGGAGGGGAGCCATTACACGCTGTTTGATGCAGAGCATGCGCCGGTGTTTGCCCGGCAATTCAACCGCATCCTGAAAGGTGTCGGCGCCACAAAGAAATCTGGTTAAGAGGAGAGCGCTTATGAAAGAAATGGTGGAACGGATTGTCGAACTGAATGTTAGCCGGTTGGACGCCTTGAAAGCTGTGGATAAGCCCAAGATCGGATGGACGTCGATCTATACGCCGGAAGAGATTTTATATGCGGCGGGCTTCATCCCTTTCCGGATTATGGGGAATACCGCCAGCAACACGTCGGAGGCGGGTGCGCTGCTGGGCAACAACTACTGCTCCTATCTGCTCAATTGCCTGGGAGAAGGCATGAACGGCGTCTACGAATTTACGGACGGGATCGTGTTCGTCGACGAATGCGATTGGAGGAAACGGCTGTACGAGACGTGGAGCCACCAGATTCAACCGAAATACAGCTTCTTCCTGGAGCTTCCCAAAGCCCTCAATTCGGTCTCCAGGGACTATTTCCGGATGCAGATCCGCCGCATGATCGAATCGCTGGAGCAGCATTTCGGCTGCCGCATTACGGAGGAATCGCTGCTGGAGGCGATCCGCTTGTTTAACGAAACGCGCCGCTTACTGCAGCGGATGCACAATTTGCGGAAGCAGGACGTGACGTCGCTCACGGGAAGCGAATTGCTGAACATTATGAAATCCAGCACGGCCGGCATGAGACAGCAGTACAATCAAGAGCTGTCCCTGCTGCTCAGCGCCATGGAAGCACAGCGGGAAACCAAAAAAACGAAGCCGCACAAAGTGCTGATCTGCGGCAGTTATTTTGATCACGATAACATTGTCGATGCCATCGAGCAGACCGGGGCAAAGGTCGTATGCATGGATATCACCAACGGCGTCAAATATTTCGAAGGGGAGGTCGACGAGCACCGCGATCCGGTCGAAGCGATCGCCGATTACTATTTTGACAAAGCGACCTGCGCCCGGATGTTCGAATCGGATATTCGGCTGAACCATTTGATCAAGCTGATCGACGAATACGATATCGACTCGGTCATCTATTTTTCGCTGAAGTTTTGCGACATTTATTCGATGGATTACCCTTATATCCAAAGCAAGCTCAGCGAGAAGGGTACGCCCGTGCTGCTGGTGGAAGGCGAGTGCAGCATGACGAATATCGAAAGCATCCGCACCCGGATTCACACGTTCCTCGAAACGATGATGTATTAGAAAAGGAGAAGAGCGATGAGCCAATTTAAAGTGGAAGCGAAAAGCCGCGAAGAGCAGTACAAAAAGATGATGTCCGTCCTCGAAACGTACCGGGCTGAGCCGTCCGATCCGTCCTCGGCGCTGAAAGCCGCGCGGATGAGGTCTTTGTTCAACGGCTACCGACTGACCCAAGCCTATAAGGAAGAGACGAAAGTAGCTTATGTCGTCGAGCAGTTTCCGAACGAAATCGTCTTCGGCTTCAATATGGTTTCCTGGAATATGGAGTCGATGGCGATCCTGCTGGCCCAAACCGTCAACGTGGACCCGTTCATCAATTTAACGCAGGAGAAAAGTCTCTCCCGGGACATTTGCTCGTTTCTACGCGGGTCGCTGGGTGTCATGCTGGCGAACGGCTACCCGAATCCCGACTTGGTGCTGGTGAACGATCAGCCGTGCGATTGTCTGGCCAAAATGGGGAACATGTCGAGCAAGCTGTACGACTCCACATTCCTCTCGATCAATACGCCGAACCTCATCAACGAAGATACGCTGACCTATCTGGTGGAACAATTGAAAAAGCTGATCACCGACATCGAAAGCACCCTGAATATCCCATTCGACGAAGAGCGGTTCCGGCAGGTCGTTCAATATTCGAATGAAGCGAGAGACTATTACTGCAAGACGGTCGAGTTGAACAAAACCTACGAGCTGCCCGGCGTGTCCAGAGAATTGCTCGAAATTTTCGGCATGAACGGCTTCGGCTTGAAGGAAAACGTGCAAATCTGCAAAACGTTGTACGAAGAAGCGCTCGAAATGAGCAAGAAGTCCGACCCGAAGAAAAAGAAGAAGCGCATTCTGTGGGCGGGCCAAGCGCCGCACAACGATCACGAATTAATCCGTTATTTCGAGCAGCAGGTCGAGATCGTCTATTGGGCGCCGCTGTGGGAAGCCAATCTGGTGTCGCTGGACCCGGCCGATCCGCTGAAAAGCATCGCGGAACGGGCGATCCTGTATCACTGGAACGCCCAACGGTTAAAAGAAAATATTTCTCAGGTTTGTACCTCATTTCATATCGATGGTGTTATAATATCTAATATATGGGGTTGCAGGAACATGATGGGAATTAGCTCGATGATTCGGGAGATGTCCGGTGAACAAGGATTGAAGTACTTGACGATCAGCGTGGATTACGTAGACAAGAACAACTACGCGTTCAATCACGTGAAAAACCGCATCGACGCTTTTCTGGAAATTATGAGCGACTGAATCATCCATTAATTCGAGATAAAGGAGAGTAACCCTATGATAACCTTAGGTATTGATATCGGTTCTTTGTCGACCAAATCCGCGATTTTGAACGACAACAGCGTCGTAGCCTACGATGTCGTGTACACCGGAGGCGATAACCGGCAGTCTGCGAAAACGACGTTCAACAATGTACTGGCGAAAGCCGGATTCACGAAAAAGGATATCGACGTCATCGTCACGACCGGCTACGGCCGGGAGAACGTGCCGTTTGCGGATAAACACGTATCGGAGATTACCTGCCACGCCAAAGGGATGCATTTCTTGAATCCTTCCATCCGGACGGTTCTCGATATCGGCGGGCAGGACAGCAAGGCGATCCAGATCGGGGAAAAGGGTAACGTCGTCAACTTTATGATGAACGACAAGTGCGCGGCGGGCTGCGGGCGGTTCCTCGATATTATCGCCAGGGCGCTCGGGGTCAAGCTCGAAGAGCTGGGCGGGATTCACCAAACAGCTACGTCGACGGCCCGGATCAGCAGCATGTGCACGGTGTTTGCGGAAACGGAGGTCGTATCTCTGGTCGCGGTCGGCACGCCGACGCCCAGCATTATCAAGGGCGTGCACGAATCGATCGCGACCCGGGCGATCGCGCTGCTCAAGGCGGTAGGCATCAAGGAGCCGCTCGGCATGAGCGGCGGCGTCGCCAAAAATATCGGCATCGTTAGCGCGCTGCAGGATCTGTTAAACATGAAAGTGGAAGTGACGGATTACCCGCAAGTCACGGGGGCGATCGGGGCGGCTTATATCGGCCAGAGCGCGTAACCGGCGGGCGTTGCAATTCGGGATACCATGAAAAAGGGGAGTCGCTTGTGTCCATGTCATCGGAGACGGAAAAAGCGCACGATGCGGTTGTGATTGGGCCGGCAAGCCGGGAGCAGTCCATTTCGATCAAAACGATATTGAGAATTACGCTGCCCGTCATTTTATCGATGTTTTCGCTCAATTTGATGGTATTTGTCGATCGGGCCTTTGTCTCGATGTACGACCTGGGACAATTTGCAGCCGTCGTGCCGGCCGGTAACGTAGGGACGGCGATCTCCAGCATATTCATCGGCATCGTCGGCTTCGTCTCCACGCTCATCGCCCAATATTACGGGGCCGGCAAATACTTGAAATGTGCCTCATCGATGTGGCAGGGCGTCTATCTCAGCATCTTTTTTTCGGCGGTGCTGCTTCTGGTGTCTCCCCTTGCCGTCAATATTTTCGATTGGATGGGGCATACGGGAGAGCTGCTTGCTTACGAGAAGCAATTTTTCTACCTGATCATGGTTTCCAGCTGCGTCCAGCTGTTTATTACGGCGTTTTCCGGCCTGTTCCGAGGCGTTGCCAGCACAACGGTCATCATGATGGTCGGGATTCTGTCCAATGTGTTCAATGTGTTGTTTGACTGGCTGCTGATCTTCGGAAAGCTCGGCTTCCCGGAGCTTGGGGGGATCTGGGGCTCGGGGCTGGCGATCATCGGCAGCTCCGTGCTCGCGGTAATCGTGTACATGATCTTGTTGGGAAGACGGGGCGTTCAAGCGAAGTATGAGATTTCGGCGCAGATGAAATGGGACGGCGCCTTGCTTCGCAAGCTGCTTCATTTCGGATTTCCCGCAGGCATTCAAGCGTTTCTCGGCACCGGGTATTTCAGCCTGCTGCTGCTGATCATCGGCAAGACTGGGGAGTTTCCCTTGTCCGCTTCCAATATCGCATTTACCATCGAAGGAGTATCGATCTTCCCTATCTGGGGATTAGGCGCCGCCATCGCCATTATTGCCGGGCAGGAGAAGGGAGCCGGGCGAATCGACAATGTCCGGAAAGCCGCGAAATTGGGGCTCGGGATCGGACTTGTGTTCAACGTGCTGATCATCGTCATCTTTAATTTGTTCCCGCAGGCTTTAATCTCGATCTTCGGCGGCGGGGGGCAGCAGGACACGTTCCTGAAGCTGATGGCGGTCACCGTCCCGCTCGTCCGGCTCACTTCGCTGTGGATCGTGTTCGATACGATGCAGATCATCATCGGCAATGTGCTGCGCGCGGTAGGCGATACCATGTTCATGATGGTCATTTATATCGTCGTTCCTATCTTGTTCTATATCGTGATTCCGTACCTGTTCAGCGTCGTCTGGGGACTTTCGTTAATTTGGATATGGATCGCCTTGGTCGTTTATTCCATGCTGATGCTGCTTCTGGTGTCTGTCCGCTTTATGGGCGGGAAATGGAAGCGGATTGAAGTCATCTGAACGCAGGCGGTCCATCGTCCATCACTATATTCCTATTGGGAGAGGTGCTGCAGCACATGGAGTTTTCAAATGTATACGAGGACGCTGAACGGGCGGAAGCCTACGCCACCTTGGAGTTTCCGGGAACGTATTATTTGGCCTATCGGGATTTGCCGGAGATGCTGGGGAAGCATATCGCCGGAACGAGCGCGTTGGATTTCGGATGCGGAGCGGGGCGGTCGACCCGTTTTTTGCGGGATCGCGGCTTTGACGTGATCGGCATCGACATTTCGGCCGGCATGCTCGGCAAAGCGAGAGAAATGGACGCGGCCGGCGATTACCGGCTGATTCCGGAAGGGGATCTGCGTCTGCTGGACGGGGCGACCTTCGATCTGGCGCTGTCGATGTTCACCTTCGATAACATCCCGACTTTGGAGAAGAAGCTGCAAAATTTCGGACAGCTCGCCGCTTCGCTGAAGGAAGGCGGGAAGATCGTGATGGTCGTCTCCTCTCCCGACATCTACCTCCACGAATGGGCTTCCTTCACGACCAAGGCTTTTCCGGAAAATCAGCATGCCCGAAGCGGGGACAAAGTCAAAATCATCATGAAGGATACGCATGATCAAAGGCCTGTGGAGGACGTCATGTGGTCGGATGCCGCTTACCGGGACATTTTCGATCAGACAGGGCTTCACGTGGTGGAAATACACCAGCCGCTTGGCCGGGAGGAGGAGCCTTACCCATGGATTAACGAAACCCGCATTTCGCCATGGGTGATGTATGTGCTGGGGAAGAAATAAGTATGCGAGGGGGATGTTCCGTAGAGCTTAAGCGGTTCGGGGCATACTTGATTTTTTTCTGTGCGCAGCAGCTGGAGGTAAGCACTCTTTAGTTTACATAATATTTTTTATGTTAACTTATTTCGGTTTTGCGCGACTTGAAATAAATGGAACAAAATTACTGACCGAATGGCCCGAAAATGATATGATCCCTCCATGGAGGGAAGGGGGTGTAATTTTTTGTCTATTCAAGACTGAAGCGTCCCGAAGGACTGGACATTGTTTGCACATGAACAAAGATTGTATAATGAAATATACAAGTTGCGGCTAAAACCTTACCGGGAGGACATGGCGATGACAGAGAAATATGTGTTCCGTTAAGTCCGAGGTCCCCCGCCGTATCCTAATTCGTGCCTTATAAAACTTTAGCTTGGGAGGACGAATATGGATATTTTGATCAGAGAACTGACGGCTGGGGACGGAGAGCGATGGATGGACCTGGATGGAAGCTTTATTGTAGATTCTACCCTTGTTCTGTCATTAACGGGACAGCGGATCGGATATACGGTGAAAGAAATACCCGCTTATCGGAAAAGCTACGCCGACGAACCGTTTGAAGAAGACACGGAAGCGGATTACTCGGATTACATCGGCAATCCGGATCAAATCGTCTATTTGGCGTACGCAGACAATCAAGTCGCGGGGCACATGGTTTTGAAAAGAAACTGGAACAAATATGCCTATATCGAAGACATCAAAGTTGACGCCCGTTACAGAGGCTGCGGCATCGGCCGCAAGCTAATCGAGCAGGCTAAACGCTGGGCGAAGGACGGCGGCATGCCGGGGATCATGCTGGAGACGCAAAGCAACAACGTCCGCGCATGCAAGTTCTACGAAAGCTGCGGTTTTGTCATCGGCGGATTCGATTCTTACGTCTACAAAGGCATCGATAAACAAAGCGATGAAGTCGCGATCTACTGGTATCTGATGTTTGAATAAGGCGTTTAGCGCCGGTTAACGAAGAGGGTATAGAACGCAAGGGAGGAGAGGATGGCTTGCGCAAAGCAAGCACGCTCTCCCTTGCAGGACATATCCTCTTTTTTGTTTCGCAGCAATCAGCCGCTTATTTCATTTAATTCTTTGCTCAAATGGTTGAGTGTCGTCGCTCGTTCCTGTGCCTCTTGCCGGTCAAACAAGAGCTGCTCCATAAATTCCCAGATATCCTCCAATTTGCGTCTGTACCGATAAAATTGCAGCACATCGGGGTTGATGGCAAAATCGTGGTGCACCTTCCGATAGATGTGTGCAAAATCGTCATAATAAGGCTCATCAATCAGAAACATCAGATCGGCTTCGACAGGAGCCAATTTCAGCCCCTCCCAGTCAATCAGCATCAACTGCCCGCCGGATTGCATCAGATTCCAAGGATGAAGATCAGTATGGCACAGGGCCATTCTTAAATTTCTACTCTTCAAATCGACAGACAGCTTCTCTACGGTACCCGCTAGTTCATTAACTTGTTTCAGGTGAGGGGTTATTAATTCCTTTAAGTCACGAGGAAGCGTGCAAACCTCCCGATCCAATGCAACCCTCAACTGCGGCAAAAACGGAACAGTAAAATCTTCCTTCAACGCCTTCGTTTCCACCGGAATTTCTTCACCGTATAAATGAAGCTCCGCAATCATGTTCAAGAGCTCGCCAATCTGCCCCGCGGTTAAGGCTTTCTCGCCAATCGTTTCTCCCTCGATATATTCGTACAGCAAATAGATCCCTTCGTCATTTTCACATTTGTAATCGCCGGTTTGGGTTGGCACGGGTACGGGAAGCTTGCCTTTCAAGCCGCTATGCTGCATAAGCCATACCGTGATGGGCACATATTGATCAATGAGTGCCGTCCATTTCGGAGTCGACGCCCGGCTTTTTTCGTAAACCTTCAAGAAGAAGGCTTGCTTGCCGCAGTATACTTTAAAGGCAAGTGCCGCCCAGCCGCCCCGTTGTGGTAAAATATTTGTAATCTCCAGATCGTAGTGCTCTTTCAAAAGGTTTGGGATCTTGTCCATAAGCTCCTCCTGCAATAATTTTGTATCCTTATTATAAAACATAACAAGGCACAGGGTCCAAATCCGATACAGGTACTTTACAAAATGATGCATTAAGTTTACAAAACAAGTTGACAAAAAAGAAGGGAAATCATACAATTTTAAAATAATAAACTAAAAAATGGTTCGTACTAAGGGGAAGAAAGAGAGAGCCGATGAAAAAACAAAAAGTAACTACCCACGATATATCCAAGCTCTTGGGCATTTCACGAAATACCGTGTCCAAGGCGCTCAACAATCATGCAAGCGTTTCCGAGCAAACGAAGCAGAAGGTGCGCGAAGCGGCCGCCAGTCTCGGCTACAAATCCGCAGATGCGACGGCGGCGGAGGAGACGGAAGCGGCAAGCGCAACGGCCAGAGGCGGCATCGCTTTCATCACGAACATATTTACCCCTGCCAACAACGGCTTTTGGATGGGCGTGATTAAAGGGATCGAGGAGATTACGGCCAAGAACGGCTACGAGCTGCTGTTCGATTTCATCAAACCGGACGAGCTTGCCAAGCTTTCGCTGCCTTCGTGCGTTGTGAACCGATCGGTGAACGGCCTGATCGTCAGCGGCTATCTCAGCAAGGAATATACCGATCTTCTGGCCTCCGTCGATTTGCCCAAAGTGTTTCTCGATGCTCGTCCGGACGTTTCATTCTCCGCGCTGTACTCCGATATCCTACTGGTGGAAAACGAAGACAGCGTATACGATATGACGACCCATCTGATCGGGAAGGGGCACCGTCATCTGGGATTCGTAGGCGATATCACCAGCTGCCGGTCGTTTATGGAACGGTGGCTCGGCTTTAAACGGGCGGTGCTCGACGCGGGCTTAACTCTGGAGCCGGACTACTGTGCCACGGGGCCCAATCCGTCGCAGTATCATCATTACGACGATATCGAAAACGCGTTCAAACGCCTCGAAGCGTTTCCGACGGCTTTCGTATGCGCGAACGATACGATCGCCATCCGCGTCATTCAATATTTGCGAAACAAGGGCTTTCAGGTGCCGGAGCAAATCGCCGTGACCGGGTTCGATCATTCCGAGCATGCCGATTTCGTTACGCCTGCGCTGACCACCGTGCACTATGACGAGAAGGATTGGGGCCGCCGCGCGGCCGAAGAGCTGCTGTGGCGCATGAACAACCCTGCGCGGCCTTACGAATTGGTCCGTCTGGGCACGAAAGTGATCTACAACGACTCCACCTCGACGGTACCGGCGTCCTTGCCGGTTGCGGCATCTCCACGCGTTTCTCGATAAATCCATGTGATTTTGCACACTGTAATATTACAAGACGCAACAATGTAAATGATAATGTAAAATTATTGTTTACAATGTTGCGTTTTTTGTTTATGATGAACCTAGTAGATTTGTAAGGGTTTACATTCTCTTCTTACAGGAGGTCATCCGTTTGAAAAAATTAAAGGCTTTTGTTCCTGTAGCATTCCTTACCGCAAGCCTCGTTGCCTGCCAGAACGGCGGGAATAACGGGGCGAACTCCGCCGACGGCGCCGGGCAGTCCAAGCCGTCAGACGCTTCGCTTAACCTTTCGATGGCTTTGATGGGCGGGGCGAAAACGCCGAATTCCTGGGCGCAAAAAGCTCTGGAAGAGGATCTGACGAAAGCATTGGGAAAACCGGTTGCGCTTGAGAGCGTTTTCCTGCCGGGATGGGAAGATGCGCAAACGAAAATCAATTTGAACATGAGCGACAAAAGCACCATGCCCGACATTCAGTGGTGGTACGGTATGGACAAGGAATACGCGAACTGGGTGAAATCCGGCGCGCTCGTTGACCTCGTTCCTTACCTCCAGAAGCACGGCAAGACGATTTTGAATTACTATTCTCCGGAAACGATGTTCTACTCCTATGAAAAAGGGAAGATGTACCGCCTGCCGGGAGACGTAGCGGAAGCGACCTCCATGACGACGATCATTCGCAAGGACTGGCTCGATAAGCTCGGGCTGAAGGTGCCGACGACGGTGGATGAATACATCGAAGTTTTGAGAGCATTTACGAAGCGAGATCCCGACGGCAACGGCAAGGACGACACCTACGGCCTGTCCGGCCCGGGAATCGCAGGCTCGGCGGAATACCGCACGTTTGCGCCGATTTTCTTCGCCTACAAGTCGATTCCGAACGAATTCATGGTGCAGCCAGACGGAACGGTCAAATACGGCGCGGTGCTTCCGCAGACGAAAGAAGCTTTGAAGGTTTTGCAGAGCATGTATAAGGAAGGGCTCATCGATCCGCGGACGATCAGCAATACGGACGCCAACAAGTTCGAGGAAATCGCCGCAAGCGGCAAGGTCGGCTCCTTTTACCGCTGGATCGCTTATTTCAACCCTTCCAGCACGTTGTACAAATCGTTCAAGGCGAACAATCCCTCCGGTGAGCTGCTCGCGATTCCCCCGCTCAAAGGCCCGGACGGCTTCAGCTCGGATTATCCCGAAGCGGTCGGAGGCTGGTGCTTCATCGGCGTGACCAGCAAGGCCAAAGATCCCACAGGCGCGGTTCAAGTGCTGAACCGGATCGCTTCCCCGGAAACGTTCAAGCTGGTCAGCTTCGGCAAGGAAGGCGAGCATTACAAGGTGGAGAACGGTCAGTTCCAATCGCTCCTGACCCCGGACGAACAGAACAAGCTCGGTATCGGCAACTACACCTGGTATTTGAGCCGGAAGGACGAAGCGAACATTTCCAACATTCCGCAGGTGATCGACCTGTTCAAGAAGGGCGAGGCGACGTCCAAGCCGCTGCGGGAGCTGGTGGTCCGCTTCAAAACGAACGATCGACCGGCCTTCAAGGAATACATCAAGGATATTGAGAAAGTGCGGGACGAAGTGTTCTACGGCATCATTTCCGGCAAGAAAAGCATCGACGAATTCGATAAGTTTGTCGAGAAATATTACGCGATGGGCGGCAAAAAGGTCGAGGAAGAGGCGAACGCCCTGTACAAAGCGCAAAAGCAGGAATATGCGGAATTTTTAACGTGGTATGACAAAGAAATCAAGCCTTACAAATAAGGGGGAAAACCTCTTGCTAAAAGATCTGGTCAGGGACAAGTACTTATATTTGCTGCTGCTGCCCGGCATGCTGTTCATCGTCGTGTTCAAATACATCCCGATGTACGGCCTGGTCATCGCTTTTCAGGAGTACAACATTTTGCAGGGCGTCGGAGGCAGCGACTGGGTCGGATTTTACCAATTCGAAAAGCTGTTCACGATGCTGGACTTCACGAACGTGTTCAAGAACACGTTGATCATCAGTACGCTGAAGCTGATCTGGGGCTTCCCGGCGCCGATCGTGCTGGCGCTTTTGTTAAACGAGGTCAAGCAGCTTGTATTTCAGCGGTTCGTGCAAACCGTCGTTTATTTGCCTCACTTTATTTCGTGGGTCATTTTTTCCGGAATTATCATCATCTTTTTAAATCCGGTGGACGGTCTTGTCAACCAGGTGATGGGCTGGTTCGGGGGAGCGCCGATCGACTTTCTCATTGAAAAATCGTATTTCCGCTCCATTCTGGTCGCTACCGATATTTACAAGGAGGTCGGCTGGGGGACGATCATTTATTTGGCCGCCATTTCGGGCATCAACCCGCAGCTGTACGAGGCCGCCATTGTGGATGGGGCGGGAAGGTTCAGGCAAATGTGGAACATTACGCTTCCGTCGATCCGCCACGTGATCGTCATCCTGTTCATTCTCAGTCTCGGCAACATTTTGGACGCCGGATTCCTGCAGACGCTGCTGCTGTACAATCCGTTGGTCATGGATGTCGCGGATATTATCGACACCTACGTGTACCGTAAAGGAATCGTGGACGCGAGCTACAGCCTGGGGGCGGCGGCCGGCGTGTTTAAGTCGGTCATTGCGCTGATCCTGGTCGCAGCTTCGAATCAACTGGCGAAAAGGTTCGGCGAGGAGGGCTTATGGTGAGAAAGCTGAAAAGAAAGCCGTCTGCCGGAAGCCGGCTGTTCCAAGCGGCCAACATGCTGTTCATGCTGGCGCTCGTCGTTGTCATGCTTTACCCTTACTGGTACGTGATCATGTATTCGTTGAGCGATGCGAAGCTGGCGGGAAGTGGCGGATTGTTCCTCCTGCCCAAAGGCTTCTCGCTCGCCGCATACGAAACGGTGCTCGGCAATACGGCAGTGCTGTCCGGCTTCAAGGTTTCGCTCATCGTTACGCTGACGGGCACCTTGCTCGCCACGTTCATTACGGCGGCGACTGCGTACGCGATCTCCAAATCGCGCTTGCGAGGGCGGAAGCTGTTTACGCTGATGATTTTGTTTACGATGCTATTTCACGGCGGAATGATCCCCGGTTATTTGCTCGTCAAGGAGCTGGGCATGCTGAACTCGTATTTGGCGCTCATTCTCCCGTCGGCGATCGGGGCGTGGAACATTTTCATCATGCGCAGCTTTTTTGCCGGAATTCCGGCGGAGGTGGAGGAGTCGGCTTACATCGACGGGGCGAACGATCTGGTCATTTTTTTCCGGATCGTGCTTCCGCTCTCCAAAGCGGTGCTGGCCACGATTGCCTTGTTTATGGCCGTCATGTATTGGAACGACTTTTTTTCCACGATCCTGTATATTTCCTCCAAGGACAAATGGGCGCTGCAAGCGGTATTGCGGGACCTGCTGACCAATACGTCGACGGCGATGCAAAGCCAGGGCATCAGCATCGCCTACCAGCAGGAAATTAGCGAATCGACGATCAAAATGGCGAATATCGTGGTCGCCACGCTGCCGATCTTGATCGTATACCCGTTCGTGCAAAAATATTTCGTCAAAGGCGCGATGATCGGTTCCGTTAAAGGTTAGAAAGGAGTCAGCATGGACAACGTTATCGTATTGTATGATCCGGAGTTTCCTTTTCTTGGGGAACGAATGGACGAAGCCGGCCTCGAACGGCTGTCCGGCGTCTTCCGCGTAGTCCAAGCGGAGCAGCTGGCACAGACGCTCGCGGGCATGGCTACCGGGTGTCTGGTGAATCTCCATGCCCCTTATTTCCCGAAGGAAGCGTGGGGTACGATCCTGGATTTTCTGCAAAGGGGAGGCGGGCTTGTCAGCATGGGCGGAGCTCCATTCTGCATTCCGGTCTACCGCGAGAACGGAGCATGGCACGCCGAAGCGGAGCAAACGGCCTATCACCGGCAGCTTCGCATCCACGAAGCGATGACGGTCGATCCCGCTCCGGTCGCTAAGCTGGCGGCCAGCGAAGAGGTGCCTCTGCTGCGCGGTCAAGAGCCGCTCTTTGAGATTCAGCCCACCTGCAGCCTCATTCTGCACGTGACGCGCCATGATGATCAGCCACACGAAAGCGGCTCGGCCGGGCCGATGGATGCGCATCTGTACCCTCTGCTGAACGGCATATCGTCCAAGGGCCGAGAGGTTGCCGCTCCGGTAGTGCTGCTGGAAAATACGAAAGGCGAGTTCGCTGGGGGCCGGTGGTTGTTCGTCCACCAGCTTGCGACAGCGTCGTTCTGGGAAAAGGGCGGGGCTGCCGCTCTTGCGGAGTGGGCGGCGTACTGCGCGCTCGGCGTGACCGAGCTGACGCTCAAAACGAACTACGCCTCGTATGAGCCGGGCGAGCGTCCGAAGCTGAAGCTGCAAATGCAAGGCCTGCAGCGAGCGGGCGAAGCGGCTCCAGCCAGTCGCTCGTGGCGCTTTGCTATCGAGGTGCGTCGGGAGAGCCGGACAGCGGAAGCGGCGAGCGTTCCGGGGGAGCCGGTGTGGTCGGGTGAAATCCAAGCTACCGTCTCCCGGGAGCAGAGCTTCGCGGAGCTGCTTCTGCCGGTTTCCGTCGAGCCGGGACTGTATGAGATTGTCTGCAGAGCGGTGTCCGACCTTGGCGAGGTCCGCGTGCTGCGGCAGGGCTTCTGGGGGATGGACGAAGAGCTGCTACGCACAGGCAGTCCTCTGCGCTGCGATCGGGATTATTTCTGGAAGGATGGCCGTCCGATGCCGATTGTCGGCATGACCTACATGAGCTCGGATGTGGCGCGGAAATTCCTGTTTTTGCCAAACGTGTCGGTGTGGAACCGGGATATGGCGCAGATGCGGCGGGCCGGAATCAACTTCATCCGGACCGGAATCTGGACCGCGCACCGGCAGGTGATGTATGTCGACGGTCATTTGTCCGAGGAGGCGCTGCGCGCGATCGACGCTTTTATTCTTACGGCGAAAAGGCACGGGCTGGAAGTGAACTTTACGTTTTTCGCGTTTGCGCCGGAGGCGTGGGAAGGAGCGAATCCGTATCTGGACCCGCGGAGCGTGGAAGCGCAGAAACGATTTCTGGCCGGCATCGTATCACGGCACCGGTACACGACGAACGTGCACTGGGACTTGATCAACGAGCCTTCGCTGTTCGATCCGAAGCGGGTGTTCGCCGGTCCGCGTCCGGTGCGTGACCGGGAGGAGCGTGCGGCCTATTCCGCTTGGCTGCAGAGGCGGCACGGCTCGGTGCGGCGGTTGCAGGAGCGTTGGGGCATGACGCCGGCCGAGCTGCCGTCCTTCGAAGCGGCCAGTCCACCTGCGCCGGAAGACATCAACTTCGACGTGCACGATATGGCGAGAGGGAAAAGGGGAGCGTCTTGGCTCGACTACACCTTGTTTACGATGGAGATGCACAACGAATGGGTGCGCAGTCTAAGCGGCACGATCCGCGCGCTGCATCCCGAGGCGCTCATTACGGTCGGGCAGGACGAAGCGCTCGGCGGCCAGCGCCCGTCCCCGCTCTTCTACGGCTCTGAGGTCGATTATTCGTCGGTTCATTCGTGGTGGCTGAATGACGATTTGGTATGGGATGGCATTTTTACCAAAACGGCTGAGAAGCCGAATCTGGTGCAGGAAACCGGCATTATGTATCTGGAGACGCCGGACGGGCGGGCGAAGCGGTCGGAGATCGAACTGAAATATTTGCTGGAGCGCAAATATGCGTATGCGTTTGCTACCGGCGCCGCAGGCGCGGTCCAATGGATCTGGAATACGAATTATTACATGAACAACATTAACGAGTCGAATATCGGCGCCCTGCGGGCCGACGGTACGGAGAAGCCGGAGGCGGATATCTCGTACGATTTCGGCCGTTTCATGAACGAAATCCGCGACTTGTTTACCGATAGGAAATCGGAGGAAATCTGCGTCGTCTTCCCGTATTCGAACGACTTCTCGAACCGCAGACTCGCCTGCGAAGCGACTTCCCGGCTGACCCGGGTGCTTGCGTACGAGCTGAAATGTCCGATTTTCGCCGTCGGGGAATACGATCTCGGGCCGCTGTCCGCGCGCTGTCCGAAGCTGATCGTCGTTCCGAGCGCGCACAATTTCAGCGACCGGGCGATGGAAACGCTCGTCGAGCATATTCGTACCCGAGGCGGGACGCTGCTCTTCACGGGGCCGCTCGGGCTGGATGA
This sequence comes from Paenibacillus tyrphae, assembly GCF_000722545.1. GTDB lineage: Bacteria > Bacillota > Bacilli > Paenibacillales > NBRC-103111 > Paenibacillus_G > Paenibacillus_G tyrfis. The sequence continues at coordinate 158,645 of NZ_JNVM01000002.1, read as the reverse complement.
ATATTGGAGGCCGACCGGGCGTCTCAGCGAGCAGTTCGGTTCATACCGGGAAGGAAACGTGTGCCGGGAAGAGCGGCTGATGATCGACGGGAACGCCCATTCCGTCTCGTTCGGACGACGCAAAATCGCCGAGCTATGCAAAGGGATTCCGGAGGAGGATGCGGCGTCCGGCGGCACCCGGCTGACCGACGTCTTCCTGGGGATGGGACGCCTATTCTGGTGCCCACTGCCGGTCGAACTGAACGACCGCATCGCACCGATTCGCGAGCTATACAGGCACGTTATCCAGGCAGCCGGTGTACAGCCCGAAATGGTATGGTGGCAGGGCGGGGAGCTTGCAGGTATTTATGGACGCAAGCTTTCGTTTGCGAAGGGGGCGCTCTTCGTTTTCGTATCCGAGTACGCTCATCCTGCAGATGTGCAGATTGAGGACCCGGCTAACGGCGCCAAGTACCGTTTTACGATCGAAGCGGAACGTTCGGTCTTGTTCGCTGCGGACGTGACAGGCAAGCTTATTGCCGTGTATCGCGATAATGAAGTGCGAATCGAGCATGGAAACGAACAACCGGCGTGGTTGTAAGTCCTGGCTGGGAATGAGGAATGAGACTGTGTGCAAGTGACAGTCTCATTTTTTATATGTGGATGTACGGATGGCCTTGTGCCTGCTGCAGTCATTGAATTACAAAGTCTTTTTCATTACTATGAATAGGGAAGGAGGGGATTACGTTGATCACTGCGAATGAGATACTTTCGATCATAGGCGATGGAACGCTTTTAGAGCGTGTATTCAACAAAGAGGTGGATTGGGACGTCGAATTAGACGCCAGGGATGAAGCTGAATTCGCTGAAACGTGGAGTTCCAGTTACAACAAGTTGGAAGCAATGCATCCGTCTGAAGATGCGGTGATTCGTGAAATCAGGGAGACGGTGTTCAAACAGACGTTTCGGATCACTCAGAGCCCGGAGCTGGCAGGGTATGTATCGGACGACTTTGGTTTGATTGCCAAGGCGTTCGAGAACAAGATCGAGATCGAATTTGTCAATAACCTATGGGATTCCTACACGAAAGGAAGCTTTCCGAGATAAGGGAAAACGAGGGATTCTAGTAGCCCAAATTCCGCAAAAGACACGACCTTTTAAGGCGCGTGTCTTTTTTATTTTAACGCGGAATAAAAATCACCTCTTCACAACGTAACAATGTTATGTTACATTATTCTGCAGGAGGTGCTGGTAGTGGAACGGGATAGGATAAGGGGAGTGGTCAAAGTGTTGCTAATGTGCATTAATTCCGTAGATTCGACAGAATCGTCTCTATACAATGCGTAACCCCGTCTGCATAAAGCAAAAACAATATAACGTAACAATGTTTTAATAATTCGAACTGATCTTTACATGGATCAAGCAGGCGCCCGCCCGATTCGAAAGGGGGCCGCCGGAAATCACAAGGAGGTTGGACAATTTGGACAAACAACGGGAAAACGCTAAAAGCCCGAGTCTTTTTCACAATCGTTTCATGCAGTCGATTCTGCTATCCAATATGCTGCTGCAGATCGGCATTTGGGTGCGTAATTTCGCGATTCTTCTTTATGTTGCAGATAAGACGAACAACGATCCAAGTGCCATTTCGCTAATTAGCGTAGCGGAATTTGCGCCTATCTTTATATTTTCGTTCATCGGAGGGACATTCGCCGACCGCTGGCGGCCGAAACGCACGATGATCTGGTGCGATCTGCTGTCCGCGGTGTCGGTTTTCGTCGTACTTGCGACCGTTCATTACGGGTCCTGGCAGTCTGTCTATCTGGTCACCTTCATCTCGGCCATTCTTTCGCAGTTTACCCAGCCTTCGGCCGTTCGGCTGTTCAAGCTTCACGTGCCCGAAGAGCAGCTGCAGCAGGGGATGGCGCTGTTCCAGACGCTGATGGCGATCTTCATGGTGCTCGGTCCTATGCTTGGCACATTTGCCTACAGTACGTTTGGATTGGAAACATCTATTGCTGTTATGGGTGTGGCTTTTCTGCTTTCCGCGCTCATGCTGACCCGCCTGCCTAAGGATAAGGCGGAATCGCAGACGGAAGCTGTAAAAGGCCAATTCCGCGAACAATTCGTCGAAGGCTTCCGTTATGTCTGGCAAAGTCAAGTGCTGCGGATGCTTGGAGTCGCGTTTATTTTGACCGGTCTCTCCATTGGCTTTACACAAACGCTCGGCCTGTTCATCGTCACGGAACGGCTGGGCAGCGATGAGAAATTTCTGCAATATTTGATGATGGTGTACGGTGCCGCTATGCTGATCGGCGGCGGCCTCGTATCCGTTGTTGCCAAGCGCGTCGCGCCGCAGCTCCTGCTCGCTATCGGCATGCTCATCGGCGGCGTTTGTACGGTGATCATCGGGTATTCGACAAGCATACCGGTTACGCTCGGAGTGCAGTTTTTGAGCGGGCTTGTGTTTCCTTGCATTCATATTGGCATCAGCACGATGATTCTGAAATGATCGCCCGCCTCCATCGTAGGAAGGGTAAACGGGGTACTTAACCCTATGTTCGTCGGGATGATGGTCATTTCGATGTCTTTCGCCGGTGCGTTAAAGGATGCATTTTCATTAGTCTCGATTTATACCGGCGCGGGCCTGCTGCTCCTTCTCGGCGCACTGGCCATGATGCCGATCATCAACAGCAAAGCGCCGGAGCATGCGCAGTCCGCACAGCCGGCAGCCGTCGATATGAACATGAGTGCGCAATAAGCGGCATCCAAAGCAATAGCTTTGCACGAATCCTGCCTGGTGGCAGGATTTTTTTCATTCGGATCATGGCCGTCCCGAAAAACAAAATGAATTTGTGATTGCAGTCACAAACTGGCGCTGTCGAATTCGTTACACTGTAGATACAGTGAAAACAATTCTCATTTGGACCGGATAATCCATCCGGCAAATGGATTGGGGGGAAGAAGTATGAGACGAAACGGAAACGTAGTGGAGCTGGATGTGCGGCCATTTCTGCGGCAAAAGCTGGAGCCGTTCAAGCAGATTATGGATGCGGTGAATGCGCTGGAGTCAGACGATGTGTTTGTGCTGCATGCGATATTTAAACCTACGCCGCTGCTTGGGATCATGAAGGCGAAAGGGTACGACAACAAGGTCGAAAGCGTCAGCGACGATCATTGGATCACTGCTTTCGTCAGAGGAGCTGGGGCTCGGGCGAAGCTGGAAGCTATGTCCTTGCAATCCTTCGTCCAAGCAGATGAGGAGGCCGGGTCATGAGTGGTAATGTCACGGAATTGGATAATCGGGGGTTGGAGCCCCCGCAGCCAATGCTGCGTACACTGAAGGCGCTGGAGGACATAGGGAATGGGGACATTCTCGTGATTCACAATGACCGGGTCCCCATGTTTTTGATCGAGGAACTGCGGCGGCTCCAATACTCATATGAAGTCGATCCACAGCCGGACGGCACCGCCAAAGTCGCAATTACGAAAAAATAGCTTTCAGAAAAAGTTTGCTGCATGGGGGTGTAAAGCATGTTTCGCCTGCCGCTGTTATTTATTGCCACCGGAATTGTCAGTTTTGTCCTGTTTCATGTGGGGTCGCTTTTCACCACCGGAGGCTGGGTGCTCGACCATCCCCGCAGTCCTGACGGCTGGTTTCGCGTACATTTGCTGGTGCTGGATTGGGCGACGATGGTCGCGATGGGGGCGGTCTACCAGCTTATCGATGTCGTGCTTCAACGCCGCATTTACAGCCGAATGCTTGGCTATGTGCATTATGTATTTTTCATGGGAGGGACGGTCATCCTGCTGGCCGGATTTTTGCAAAGCCGGGTCGAATGGATCGCTGTCGGAGCCGTCGCCGCAGTCATCGGCATTCTGCTTTTTGTCTGGAATGTCGGGCGGACGCTGTGGGAGGCGAAGCGCTGGAATCCGATCACCCTAAGCACCGCCTGCGCGCTGTTGTATTTGGCATTGACCGGGCTGCTCGGCTTGGCTATGGGCTTAAACTTTGCGTTCCAATTTTGGGTCGACCTGCATGAACGATTGCTCGCCGCCCATATCTGGCTTGGGACGCTCGGCTGGTTCGGGCTGTTGATTACCGGATTCAGCTACAAAATGCTGCCGATGTTTTATTTATCCCACGGGGCTTCCGACCGTCCCCAGTATTATATTCTCGGACTGTGGAATGCGGCTGTCCTGCTGGGCGTATGGGCTTCACTCGGGCCAGGGGACGGGTCGGGGCCGACGCTTGGGGTCATTTTACTGCTCGCCGCAGCGCTGCTCATATATGATCGGCTTATTCGAGACATTCGCAAGCACAGTCATAAAGCCTCGCCGGGGCGCGGGATCGTCTGGACCTTATGGAGCACCAGAGCTTTGCTCGTTTTTTGCATCCTATCGCTTTGCGTTGGGCTGGTGGCACCTTCGCTGCTGAGGAGCTTGTCGTGGATCGTTATCGCCGGCTGGGTATACCTATGGGGATGGGTGGCGGTTACGGTGCTTGGATACATGTCGAAAATCGTGCCGTTCCTATGGTGGACGCATAAATATGGTGATCAAGCAGGGAGGCCCGGGGTGCCCGTCATGTCCGACCTCATCAGCGAGCGAAGCGTCGATGCGGGAATGTGGGTGATGGCTGTGGGGCTGCTGACAGCTTTGGCGGGCATGGGATTCATGGAACCGTGGGCTGTCTTCACAGGCATAGCGGCGTTATCCGCCGGAGCGTTGTTCTATATCGGCGTGATCGCCAGAGTATTTACCAGATAAATGGTACTTTTGCGCATAAGAGAGGAGAGAATGTCATGACAACACAAGTAAACGAAGATACAGTCCGGCGGCAGCTGATGCTGGTATTTGACCCGGAGCTTGGCGTAAATGTCGTAGACCTCGGTCTGATTTATAGCATTGAAATCAAAGACGGACACATTGCGATCCGGATGACGTTAACCACACCCGGCTGCCCGCTGCACGATACGATCATCGGCGGCGTGCGCCGTGCTCTAGAGGGAAAGCCCGGCGTCGCCGGCGTCAGCGTGGAGGTCGTGTGGGAGCCGCAATGGACGCCGGAGCGGATGTCGGACGAAGCCAAACGTCAGCTGAGCGGTTGGTAAGAACTGCGGGGACGTCGGCCCGATGGGAATGCCGATAACGATGAAACGGAGGAATTTCAGATGGAAATCAAAAGGCTTGAGGCGCACCAACAGTTTCAAGAGGAGCGGTTTACGAAAAAAGTATTGTTCCAAGCGGACGGGAGCATTATTTTTACATTGAATTTCATGCCGGGCCAGCAGCTTCCTGTACACCGGCATCCGGGAAGCCAAGTCTACGTATTGGTCGTTCAAGGCGGTGGCACGATGATCGTAGACGGGGTGGAGACGGAAGTCCGGCAGGGGGATTGTGTGCGATGCGGAGGCGAAGAATCTTTTGCTTTTGCCAATACCGGTCAAGAGCCTGCCACTTTGTATGTCAACCTGAATAAAATTCCTGACGAACGCTTCGCACTGGAAGTGTAAAGCGCTAGAAAGCCTGAGCAATCAGGCTGGCGAACAACGGCTACTGTTCGATTAAGGGACAGGGCCGTTTTTTCATTAGCACAGGAGGAAAATGCTATTTTTTCTTGAATATATAAAATAACCCTATAACTGGTGATGCAAGCTTCAACCACCATTTTCCGACGGCGCCTGATCCACGGCAGTTGTATTTCTGCGTTTGATGTCATACAATTTTGTGGTATTGGAGGTGGTTGGAAAAATAAGGTTGAGCAGGAGAGGCGGTCTTTTTGCTGATCCGCTTTTGAAGGAACATACATAGAATGGGGGCGTTTTTTTGGAATCAAAGCAATTAGTCAGAGGACTGAAAACAAGGCATATTGAGCTGATTGCGCTCGGAGGCACGATTGGCGTCGGCCTGTTCATGGGGTCGGCAAGTACGATAAAATGGGCCGGTCCTTCCGTTTTGCTAGCCTATCTGCTAGCTGGGATCATTGTGTTTTTTGTCATGCGCATCATGGGGGAGATGCTGTTTCTCGAACCGGTCACCGGATCTTTTGCTACGTTCGCTCATAAATATGTCAGCCCTCTGGCCGGTTACTTGACGGCTTGGAGCTACTGGTTCTTGTGGCTAACGGTGGGCATGGCGGAAGTGACCGCGATCGGAATTTACGTCGGCTATTGGTTTCCCGACATTCCACAATGGCTGCCGGCCCTGGCGGGCGTAGCCATCATTGCAGCGGCCAATTTAGCGGCTGTCAAATTTTACGGTGAATTTGAATTCTGGTTCGCCATGATTAAAGTCGTCGCGATCGTCGCCATGATTGTGATTGGAACGGCCATGATCTTCTTCGGTTTAGGCAACGGAGGCCAGCCCATCGGTCTTTCGAATCTTTACGCGCATGGCGGTTTTTTCGCTGGAGGATTGAAAGGGTTTTTATTTGCCCTCTGCATCGTAACAGCCGCTTATCAAGGCGTTGAACTGGTTGGTATTACCGCCGGTGAAGCGGAAAATCCGAAATTCACCTTGCGCAAAGCGATCAAAAATATTGTCTGGCGCATTTTGATTTTTTACGCTGGCGCCGTCTTTGTCATCGTCACGATTTATCCATGGAACCAAGTCGGCGAGATCGGCAGCCCCTTCGTCATGACCTTTGCCAAGGTAGGAATTGTCGCCGCTGCGGGCATCATCAACTTCGTTGTTCTCACGGCTGCGATGTCAGGCTGCAACAGCGGGATTTACAGTGCGGGAAGGATGCTGTATACGTTGGCCTCCAATGGTCAGGCGCCTAAATTTTTCGGAAAAATATCCCGAAGCGGTGTCCCGAGGAATAGCATCGCTACCACGATTTCTTTGCTGTTAGTCGGAGTTCTGTTTAATTACCTGCTTCCCGACTCCAAATTGTTCCTGTATATTTACAGTGCCAGCGTGCTTCCGGGCATGGTGCCGTGGTTTGCATTAGCCTTCAGTCAATTTAAATTCAGGAACAAATGGAAGGATAGCATAGGAGATCATCCGTTCAAATCCGTCTTCTTTCCAGTCAGCAACTACATCACGATCATTTTCTTGTCACTCGTATTAATCGGCATGTGGTTTAATCCGGATACCCGCGTATCGCTGATTGTCGGAGCGTCATTCATTCTGATCGTCGTTGTGAGCTATTATGTCTTTAGCATAGGAAAACGGCAAAGAGTCGAAGCAGATATAGAAGCATAGAAAACCGCTATAGCAAGACGCCGCCGAGCGAGCTCAGGTCATGTCCTGGGTCCGCTCGGCTTTTTTTATTAAATCGGGAACATCGCAGTATTGATATAATTTCCAACTGGGGTTACCATGTTAGAAGTGTTTCTTTATGCCCAAGGCTAACTTGACGCTGAAGGAACGGCGATTGCCGCCCACGAGGATTTTTTTGCAGGGAACAGCGATGAAAGCTTGATGGGACACGGCTCCGAATGCCTGTTATGGCAGCATGGACTGAACTTTTGGGAGGGAACGGGCAATGAACGAAGAAGCAAACACAACGGGCTGGGATGCCATTGATCGTGAAATGTCGAGGCTTTATGGGGACCAGGAGCCGAAGCATTACGGAACGATCCTTCCCTATTCATTGGGGGGCCAAGACCCGCTGGACGGAATCAGTGTGTATAAATCGGACGAGCCTGCGCCGCATTGGCATTTTGTAACTTATGGATTTACGGAGCTGTACGATAAGGAATCGGACAATGCCGAAGAGAGCGGCTATGGATTTGAATTGACGTTTCGGCTAACGCGCGGGGAAGAAGAGGAAGAGCCTCCGGCTTGGGCGCTGAATCTGCTGCAAAATATGGGAAGATACGTATTTAACAGCGGCAATATTTTTAGATCGGGCGATTACTTGGATGCCAACGGCCCGATATGTTTGGGTGCCGATACGCTGCTGACCGCCTTGGCCTTCGCTGAGGACCCAGAGCTTCCGGCCATCGATACGCCGAACGGGCAGGTGCAATTTTTGCAGATGGTCGGCATCACGCGCGACGAGCTCGAAGCGATGCAAACGTGGAATACGCTTGGCGTGCTTTCCGTTTGTTTGGATCATATGCCTCATTACATCACGGATCTGTCACGGGCCTCGCATCTGGATATTCCGGCCATCTCGGAAGCCGTGCAGAAAGGCATGCAGGAGGAAGGCTCGAATACCGGTTTCTTATATGTCGATCAATTGGCTTGGGAGACTGGGAAAAAGGGCTGGTTCAGCAAGACGTCTTCCACGCTTAAGCTGGGAGCCAAGCAAGCTGGAATCATCGGAAAATTGCTTCAAGGGCGCATTCTGAAGGGAAAAAGCCTAACGCTGATAGGTCCGGAGATCCGGGTCGTGTTTGAAGCAGGGGAGAAGCCGGGTTGCGAAGCCGGAGAGGACGAGGTCCGACTCACGCTGGATGAGGTGACGGCAGGGGATTTGAGCCGGAAATTGCTTCCGAAAGAAAGCGTAATTGAGCTCTCTGCTTTACCAGGAATCGCCATTCAAATTGTAAAAACACAAATTAAGGATAACGAAGGGAACGTCGTAGAGGTTATCGGTTAAAGCAGCCTGCTCCTGGCGGCTGCATGATCGAAACGGCGAAGCGCAAACCGCCAGCGGGACAAACGTCCTGCCGGCGGTTTCTTTTTTTGCCTAATGGCTTTCCCGTTGTGGAAATAAGTCAAGTGTGGTGTGTATGAAATGTTTAACAGCAATGGATGCATCTTCCGTCGACAAAGTGGCAACATGAATATCCCGATATCCCTGAGGCTCAAGTTTTCGGATCACAATGTTATTGGGAATATTTGACAAAGAAAGTTCGGACATGATTGCTATCCCCATACCTTCTTTAACCATATTAAGGGCTGTCGTGTTGTTGTGAAGCACATATTTCACTTGCGGCTCTTGATTGGATCGCTCAAACCACTCCAATACTGGAGGTTCAAACCCGGATTTACAAATAATCAAGTAATCATGTTTAAGATCACTGGCTTGAATGACATCCTTTTTAGATAGTGGGTGATCGGCTGCTAAAACAGCAAACATTTCTTCTCGTAGCAAGGGAAAAGTAGGTAGCTCATCATTCGTTGAAACGATAAATCCAACATCAATACGCCCCAATTCAATCCATTCTTTTATTTCCGCATTCGTTCCTTCAAAAATTGTAAATTCAATATTTGGATATTGTTTTGCTATATGGCTGATAATTTTAGGAAGGAAGTAAGCGGAAGCAACAGGAAACGCACCAATGCGAACAATCCCCGTTTCAAGCCCTTTTTCAAGAGCAATTTCTTGATTAATTTTTTCATATTCATTTAAAATTTTCCTGAAGATTTGGACAACACGTTCCCCAACATCCGTAAGCTTCACTCCAAGACGACGATTTCGGGTAAGCAGAGTGACACCCAGTTCAGCTTCGAGAGCAGTCACCGCTCTGCTTACCGCTGGCTGTGTCATGTTTAACTCCTGCCCCGCTTTTGTGAAGCTCTTCGTATCGGAAATTTTAACGATTAATTGTAATAACGATTTATTCATATCGAATTTGTTATGATCTCCATTATATTTATTCATTTCACTTATGTTTGAACGTATTGTATCATGTAGTTGATCCAAGAGGCAAGATTGTTAAAATGCGGAAACGGCAAGAGGGAGAACAAGTAATGATGAAATATAAAGCATGGTTTTTTTTGATATTTTGTAATTTGTTTTGGGCTGGCAATATGATTTTTGGTAAATATGTTATGTACGAATATCCTGCGATATGGACGGCATTTCTAAGGTGGTTAATCGCTTTAATCTTCCTGATTCCAATCGCACAATTTATTGAGAAACCCGCATGGCTTCAAATTTGGAAAAAACACTTTGTTGTTATCCTGCTCTTATCGGTAACAGTTGCCATCTATACCGTACTTACGTACGAATCATTACAGTATACGTCTTCTACGAATGGCGCTTTAATTAACTCTTTGACTCCTGCAACCATCATGCTTTTTTCATTAATGTTCCAGAAAGAAAAGATAACTACCTTTCAAGTGATTGGGATAATCACATCATTTATTGGTGTGCTAATCGTCTTAACCAAAGGAAATCTGCTTCAATTATTTCATATCGAGTACAATAAAGGCGATATGATTATGATTCTGGCTGTGTTAGCCTGGACAATGTATTCATTACTTGGAAAAAAAACAAAAGGCATGCCGACCGCTACTCTGATAGCGATAACTTCATTCATTGCTGTTATTATTATGCTTCCATTTTTATTTATCCAGCCTCTTCAGATTAACAAGATAACAGTTCTCGGTATAGAAGGTATGTTATATTTAGGGATATTTCCTTCTGTTGGATCATTTATCTTGTGGAATAAAAGCATTAAAATAGTAGGAGCGGGCATCGCTGGCATATCCATGAATTTAATTCCAATATTTACGGCTATTCTTGCACTTCTATTAGGACAGGGATTGGTAACGTCACAAATTATTGGAGGAATTATTGTGATTGGAGGTATGTTGTTAACTTCGATGAAGCGGAAACAGGTTGCTCCCAAGCCAGAATTAACTTAAAGTAACTTATTTCTAACCCGGCCCAAGCTGGGTTTTCTGCATTGTAAGCTGTAGTAAACGCGCTGGAAAGTGTATAATAAACTGGTAGAAACAAACACTAAAACGGCAGCTTTGTATTTATTTTGAACGGTAGAAAAGGAGATCCGATGACGGAGAACAAAGCAATCATAGATCCAGGATGGAATTTCGACAACAGCTATGTTCGCCTGCCGGAAACGTTTTTCTCCAGGCTCGAGCCACCCCCTGTCCGTTCGCCGAAGCTGATCGTTCTGAATGACCGGTTGGCGGCATCCCTGGGGTTAAACGCCGAGGTGCTGCGAGGAAGCGAGAGCGTAGCGGTGTTTGCAGGCAATCGTATTCCCGAAGGGGCTGCACCGCTTGCTCAGGCCTACGCAGGGCATCAATTCGGGCATTTCACCATGCTGGGGGACGGTCGGGCCTTGCTGCTTAGCGAACAGATCACCCCCGACAATACACGGGTAGATATTCAGCTTAAGGGATCGGGCAGAACGCCGTATTCCCGCGGCGGCGACGGTCGGGCGGCGCTTGGACCGATGCTGCGCGAATACATCATCAGCGAAGCGATGCATGCGCTCGGCATCCCAACCACCCGCAGCTTGGCGGTGGTGACGACCGGAGAGGAAATCATCCGCGAAACCGAACTGCCCGGTGCGGTTCTGACCCGCGTAGCCGCGAGTCATGTGCGCGTCGGCACCTTTCAATACGCTGCCAATTGGGGCACGGTCGAGGAGCTTCGGACTTTGGCGGATTACACCATCCAAAGGCATTATCCGGAGGCCGCCGGGGCGGAGAACCGCTATCTTGCCCTGTTTCAGGAAGTGATCCAGCGGCAGGCCGCGCTGATTGCCAAATGGCAGCTCGTCGGCTTTATTCACGGGGTGATGAATACCGACAATATGGCCCTGAGCGGAGAGACCATCGATTACGGTCCTTGCGCTTTCATGGATGCCTACGATCCGGCAACGGTATTCAGCTCCATCGACGTTCATGGCCGCTACGCCTATGGCAATCAGCCGTCGATTGCCGCGTGGAATCTCGCGAGATTGGCCGAAGCGTTATTGCCGCTGCTGCATGACGACGAGGATGAGGCGATCCGGCTGGCGGAGGATGCCATTTCCGGTTTTGTCGAACAGTTTGCCGGTCATTGGCTCGCCGGAATGAGGGCGAAGCTGGGCCTGTTTAACGAAGAGCCGGAGGACGAAGCCCTGATGAAGGACCTTCTCGTCATGATGCAAAAGCATCGGGCGGACTATACCAATACGTTCCGGGCTTTGACGTTTGATATGCACGAGGATTTGGCGTTCAACGGAACGACGGAATTTGCGCAGTGGCATGAGCTGTGGCAGGCGAGACGGGGGAGACAGCAAGAGCCGCTAGCCTCCTCGCAGCAATTGATGCGCAGTAGCAATCCCGCAATCATCCCTCGCAACCATAGGGTAGAAGAAGCGTTGGACGCTGCGGTGAAGAAGGGAGATTATAGCGTGATGGAGCGGCTTCTGCAGGCTCTTTCGAATCCCTATGCGCACTCTCCCGAACAGGCGGAATACTGCACGCTGCCCGCGTCATCCGACCGTCCTTACCGCACCTTTTGCGGCACGTGATCGTTTCATCCGGAATCGTTGTTAGGAAATGTGAGGCTCTTGACAATACGTTCCAATTTAGGTATAACTACTTTTAAACATTGTGCCACGAATTGAATAAGCCAATATAAATGAACGGGACAGTAGTTCAGGACGAACAGTCGCAGCGAGCCGGGAATGGTGGAAGCCGGTACGTTGGTCTTGGATGAAGCGGACCCGGGATATGATTTGCCGAACCGAACTCGTCAAGCTGGCTTCAAGCCTTCGGAACGACGCGCAGTAGGCAGATCCGGTCAAGGACCGTTACACGAATAAGCGGTGAATCGCCATTTTGGCGATTTGCACATAGAGTGGTACCGCGGGAAGCAATAGGCTCTCGTCTCTTTCAGGAGACGGGGGCCTTTTTGATTTTCACAAATTTATCCATATGGAGGTCGGGAAAATGATTCATAAGCAGCTTAACCAAGCGCTGGAAGACATTGCGGAGCAGCTTCTTCAGGAAGCAGGGCATGCCGTACCGGAGGAACTGTCGATCGTGATAGAGCATCCGGCGAATGACCGGCATGGGGAGTACAGCACGAATCTGGCCATGAAGCTGGTGCGTGTGCTCAAGCAAAATCCTTTGACAATTGCTAACGAGATCAAAGCGAGGCTGGTTGATCATCCGCGCCTTGCGGGAAGGTTCGAACACATTGAGGTCGCGGCGCCGGGTTTTGTGAATTTGTTTATCCATTGGGAGCACTGGATCGTTAACTCGCCTCGCCAGGATGCCTTCCAGCCGGAAAATGACCGCCAAAAAGTGTTGATCGAGCATACGTCGATTAATCCGAATAAATCGGCGCATATCGGACATTTGCGAAATTCGTGCATTGGCGATACTTTGGCAAGAATGCTTAAGCGGATGGGCCATCCGGTTGAAGTTCACAATTACATCGACGATTTGGGCAACCAACTGGCCGATACGGTTGTCGGAGTATTGCGGACGTCGATACAGCAGCAGCATTCCCGGTTTGGCGATTTTTGCTGGGACGTCTATGCGGAAATCAACCGGAAGTACCGCGAACAGCCCGAGCTGGAGCAGGAGCGGGCGAACGTATTGCATCATCTGGAATTGGGACATAACAATATCGCTTGGCTCGGTATGCTGGTAGCGGAGCAAATCGTCAGGGAGCATCTGGAGGACATGCGGCAGTTTGGAATTGACTACGATGTGTTGGTGTGGGAGAGCAGCATTGTTCGTGAAGGCTTCTGGCAGGAGACGTTTGAGAGGCTGCAAAAAACCGATCTGTTCCGGCAGGAAAGCGAGGGCAAGCTGGCGGGCTGTTGGGTGCTCAAGCAAACGGTGGAGGAGAGCGATCCAGCCGGACAGACGGAATTTCACAGCGACAAAGTGCTGGTACGATCCAACGGCATACTGACGTATACAGCGAAAGATATCGCGTATCACATGTGGAAATTCGGCTTGCTTGATAAACCATTCCGCTATCAGCCTTTCGGCGATGGGGTATGGTCCACGCATTCGCAAGGCGTGGAGCACGACATTGGGCGGGCCGATATGGTCGTCAACGTGATCGATCATCGTCAGGAGTACCCGCAGCAGATGGTGAAGCAGGCATTGCAGGCATTGGGATACGATAAGCATGCTGCTCAGCTGCATCACGTGAGCTATGGGGTGGTGTCATTGAGCCGGGCGACGGCCGAAAGTCTTGGCGTCGATACGTCCGACGGCAGATCATCGTATACGATGTCCGGGAGACAGGGGATCGGCATTAAAGTGGCGGATCTTGTGGTGCACATGGAAGCCGTCATCGAAGCAAAGCGTTCGCAGCACGAAGGCTTGGACAGCCGCTCGATCGCAGCGGCCGCGATCAGGTACTATTTGCTTAAATTCCATTTGCAGACGGAAGTGGTGTTTGATTTGGAACAGGCAACGGAGGTGTCCGGCAATACCGGCGTGTATTTAATGTACTCTTATGCCAGGGCGTGCAGCATTTTGGATAAAGGCCGTTGCCTGACGGACACGGCGATGAGCGACATCTCTGCGATAGCGGCATATCCGGCCGCGGAGGGGCTTGCGCCGCAGGAATATGCTATTCTTAAGCAGCTCGCTTACTGGCCGGAGACCTTGGAGGAGGTCGTTGCCGGCTTGGCGCCGAATCTGCTCTGTACGTATCTGTATGAGCTGGCGTCGCTTTTCAACCATTTCTATGCGACGTGCGAGATTCTGAAGGCGGATGAAGGCGCGAAGCGGTTCCGTCTATGGTTGGCCGGGCGGTATCGCGACACGATGCACGACGGGCTGTCCATCCTCGGCTTGCCTGCCCCGAACCGGATGTAGACATCAATACATGAAGAGTCGTACAAATGTTCCCGGTAGTTCACCATATATTTTGACTTCCACAAATAAAATTAAATATAATCAGTTATATTTAAATATAATTGATTATATTTAATTCCGTATTAGAGTGCGTATAATCACATTAAATAAATCTATTTAGTATTAATATGTATGATGTGATTCGTACCGACGATGGAGTTGAAAGGGATGTGGATGGAATGGCCGGGATCATCAATTGGGAAAAGATGCTTGAACTCGCTTATGGCAAGACAACAGATGACAGGGATGTGGATCCGGCTAAGTTTTGGGATCAGTTCGGCTATATGTATGACAAGATGTCTAGAATGGAAAAAAGCTATACGAAACATCAAGTGGACGCTATGATTCTGGACCCCCATGACCGTGTTCTGGATGTAGGCTGCGGGACAGGAAGATTGTGTGTGCCGATTTCCAAAAAAGTAAGCAGCGTTACCGCCATCGATGCATCTCCGAACATGTTAAGTTATGCGAGAAAATACGCCGAAGAAGAGCAGGCGGAACATATTCATTTTCATCTGCTGGATTGGAATAACGAAAGTGAAATCAACCAATTAGAACAGCATGATGTCGTCTTTGCATCGCGCACCGTTGCGCTGAAAGATATTAAGAGACTAAATAAGCTTGCTAAAAAATACGTCTTTCTTTTGAGTTTTGCCAATGGGCCGTCCTTAAGATCAATACAATTGGATTTATTTCGTGGAGTACGAGGCAATGTACAGCTGGACTTCAAGGAAAACCGCCAGCTCGGGTATAACATTCGGTTTAATATGCTGTACGACTTGGGGATTGATCCGAGCGTCGTCATCGTGAAAGACGGGTTTGAAAAAAACTTTCGGAATAAAGAAGAAGCCTATGATGATTTAAGAACTTTGGGAACGGTGGACGAGGATCAAGAACAATTATTCAGGCAAAATGTAGACAAGTATTTGATCGAAGGTAAGGACGATTCCGTTCGGTTTGTAAGAGAAACCTCCACTTATGTCATGTGGTGGAAGCCTGAAGACGTGGATTTTACATACGAAGGAGTCTAATGATGAGAAAAAGAAAGATGAACATCATGCTTTGCTTTCTTGCCATGACGATCGTTGTAGCGGGATGCGCAAAATCAACGGCAACTAACCCTGCGGACACTGAGGTTAAGGTTGCTGAATCCAAACCTGATGCGAATGCAACCACAACCAAAAAAGTCGTCAGCACGTCGGGGAAAGAAGTCGAACTGCCGGGCAAAATAACAAGAGTCGTGAATACTTGGCCGTCGTCTGCAACCATGATGATTTTCTTAGGAGCCGGCGATAAATTAGTAGGCGTACATAAATATGTGAAAACTTTGCCCTTTAATAAGCTTATATATCCGAAGCTGGAGCAAATTCCAACAGCAGAAGAGAATCCCGAGGAATTGCTGAAGCTGGACCCCGAAGTGATCCTAACCGCCAGCGATGATAATATTAAAAGCTACACCCAAGTCGGTTTAAAGGGTGTAAATCTAATGTTCAACAATTATAAAACCATGAAAGAATCCGTTTCCGCTTTAGGCGATATTTTAGGCGGTGATTACAAAAGTAAAACAGATCGATTGGTCGCCTACATTGACGGAAATCTAAAAAAGGTTCAAGACACGTTCAAAAATTTACGGGAAGAAGAGAAACCGGTCGTTTATTATGCGGTCGATAATATGTACTCAACAACGGGCGCCGGAACTATTATGGAAGAATGGGTGACCAACGGCGGAGGGAAATTTGCAACCTCCGATTTGGGGAAAGGCATGCGGGTGACCGTGACCCCGGAAGATATTTTAAAGAAAAATCCCGACATCATCGTAGTTAGTGGTGGAGAAGGGAGCAAGAAGGTTGTACAGAGCTTCAAAACAACTCCGGAGTGGAGTGAAATTAAAGCGGTAAAAAACAATAAAATATTCGTAATACCATCCGGGTGTTTTGCTTGGGACCGCTTTGGAGCGGAAAGCGCCTTGCAAATTTTGTGGGCGGCGGCAACGTTCCATCCCGATTTGTTCGTGATGGATATGAAAGAGGAAACCAGAAAGTTTTACAAAGAATATTCGAATTTCGACATGACCGATCAGCAGTTGGAGCAGCTCTTAAAAGGAGAAGTTGTTAAATAAACAACCGGGTGAGTAGAAGATGGAAGCGATAACGCAAAAGGCTGATTCATCCAGCAAGGTTAAAGATTACATGCTTTTTTTAACGCTATGGCTCTTGCTGTTCGCCCTTTCGATCACAGCGCTTTGCTTAGGTCGATATGGCATTCCGATTTCGGATGTCTTGGATGTTTTATCCTCGAAACTGCTTGGAAAGCCATCAAATGTAAATCAAACCATTGAAAATATTATTTTGAATTTAAGATTGCCCAGGATCATCGCTTCTATTGTGATCGGGGGTTCACTGGCATTGGCTGGGGCTGCTTACCAAGGGATTTTTAGAAATCCTTTGGTTTCCCCGGACATTTTAGGTGTTTCTTCCGGTGCGGGGCTGGGGGCTGCTCTAGCCATACTTTTTCATTTGGGGACATTCGGTTTACAAATCTCCTCCTTGGCTGGAGGCATATTGGCCGTTATGATCACAAGCGCGATTCCAAAGTTCATGAAAAATAGCTCAACCATCATTCTCGTCTTAGGGGGAATCATCGTGAACGGGATGATGGTTTCCTTACTAGGATTGGCCAAATATATGATGGATACCGAAAATAAGCTTGCGGAGATCACCTATTGGCTTTTGGGCAGCTTAGCCAAAATCTCCAAGGGCGATATATGGACGATCTCCATTCCCATGGTGATCTCGATGCTGCTGCTGCTCGCTATCCGATGGAGAGTCAATATCCTTGCTTTGGGAGAAAGCGAGGCTAAAAACCTGGGCGTCCATACGGAATTTTATCGCGGTCTCGTCATCGTACTATCTACAGTTTTAACCGCTTGTGCCGTATGTGTTAGCGGAACCATCGGTTGGATCGGGCTAATCGTTCCTCATTTGGGGCGGATGCTGATTGGGCCGGACAATAAAAGATTATTTCCTCTTTCTATCATCCTAGGAGGAGGATTTTTGTTAATGATGGATACGCTATCAAGAATCGTTTCTCCGGCAGAATTGCCCATCAGCATTTTAACGGGGCTTGTGGGGGCGCCTTTTTATTTTTGGATTCTCCATAAACAAAGGATGAACATGACATGAAACTTGAAGTGAGCAATGTAAGTTTTTCGTATAAACAAAAGAACGTTTTTTCCAATGTATCCTTCAGCCTGAACGAGGGGGAGATTCTTTCGATTTTGGGACCCAACGGGTCGGGCAAGTCTACCCTGTTGAATTGTATAGCGAGGCTGCTAAAAGGGGAGCAGGGGGATATTTTCCTTGACGGAAAATCCATTTATGACTATACCATGAATGAATTTGCAAGAAATATCGGCTATGTTCCTCAAAACCATACGCCTGCCTATGCATTTACGGTTAAGGAATTCGTTGTCATGGGGCGCTCGCCGTATATCTCGGCATTTTCGATGCCATCCGACAAGGATTACAACATTGCAATCGAGGCCATCGAGATGATAGGGATCGGTCATTTGTTAACCAAGCCGTATACGGAGCTTAGTGGCGGAGAGAGACAGCTGGTCACCATTGCCAGAGCCATTGCCCAGCAATCCAAAATCATATTAATGGATGAACCGACCTCACAGTTAGATTATGGCAATCAGATTCGAACGATTGAAATCATAAAAAAACTGTCCCACAAAGGCTACGGCATCATCATGACCACGCACACACCGGATCATGCTATATTGTTGAACGATAAAATCGGAATCATGGACAAGTCAGGCCAATTTGAATGGGGTCATGCCGCACATATTTTAAACGAAGAGAAGCTGAAAAAAATATATAGCATTAATTTGAAGCTAGTGTATTTAAAGGAAATCGATAGACTGGCCTGTGTAGCCGAAGGGATCTAAAACATCCCCGCGATCTGCAAGGCATGTGCATAATATCATAGAGTGGACGGGGGAGACAATTATATGATGGTTATGCAATAAGGTGTGAGAGGAGCGACTGTCCCATGAAGAAGCGAAGTATAGTGATTCCTCATGAACACGGCGGTTGGGCGATGGTCAGTGTTCCTTTTCTGCTCGGACTGTTCGCCGGGAAGCCGCAGTTGATGCATCTGCCGTTATTTATGGGATGGCTGTTTCTCTATCTATCGTCCTATCCTTTTCTTCAGTCCATGAAAAATAAAGCCAATCGGCGGCATTGGATCAAATGGGGGACGATTTACGGTTTACTTGCGGCTTGTTGTTTAGTGCCATCGCTTTTCAGCCATCCGGCACTGCTTTATTTCGGCCCGCTTCTTCTTACGCTGCTGTCGGTGAACATATGGCATACGAGACACAAATCGGAAAGGGCGCTGGTGAACGATCTTTGCGCCATCCTCCTTTTCAGCCTTGGAGGAGCAGCCGCTTATCTGGCGGGCGGTGGAGGATGGGACCGGATGATGGCATCGGTCGTTCTGTTCAGCTTTTTGTATTTTACAAGCAGCGTCTTTTTTGTGAAGGCCATCTTTCGCGAAAGAGAGAACAAGCGCTGGATCGCTTATACGCGAGCATATCATGTTTTACTCCCACTCGTCTTGTGGGCGGCGGGCCATCCGTGGATGATCCTTGCTTATGCGTTTTCCGCTGCTCGGGCGTTCGCTTTCGCAGGCAAACCGGTTCGTCCCTGGAAGGCGGGAATTATTGAAATTGTGGGTGCGGTACTGTTTGTAATTTTTTCCGCTGCGCTCATTCAACGATGAAGGGTGATAAGGATTGGCAAAAGTGACAAACCGTTGGACTCCTTCCCGCTACTCAACCATCGTGCGATGGAACGGAAAAGGAGGGATGATTTACAATTCCTTTTCCGGTGCCATGGCTGCTTTTGAGTCAGATGAGGAGGCAGAAGTCCTTAGAGTACTGGGGAAGGGAGCGCTCCATGAGGAATTGTCCGGGATGACCTCCGATCTGCGCGATGCCGGATTTTTGGTGCCGGACGGGACGGACGAGCTTGCGCAGGCGCAAAAGCTGCACGCTGCGCTGAACGAAGCGAATTCGATGCATCTCGTGATCATGCCTACGGAAGCGTGCAACTTTCGCTGCACGTATTGCTACCAGAGCTTTCCCCGTGGCGCCATGACGCGGGAGACGATCGACGGTTTAAAAGCGTACGTCCGGCAAGCTGCCGAAAGCATCAAGCATCTTGCCGTCAGCTGGTTCGGCGGCGAACCGATGCTTGTTCCCGATACGATCGTTGAATTGTCGGATTCTTTTATGGAAAGCTGCTCGAAAAACGGCATCAGCTACTCCGCAGACATGTCCACAAACGGATACTTTTTGACGAAAGAGAGGTTTATGGGGCTGCTCGACCGAAACGTGCGCCGATTCATGGTGACGCTGGACGGAACGGGAGCGGTTCACGACAGGAGAAGGTGTCTTCGCGGAGGCGGCGGAACGTTTGAGAAAATCATCGGCAATTTGAAGGCGATGCGTGATGTCGATGCTTCGTTTGCTGTCGATATTCGAATCAATTTTGACGAGGATAACGTGGATGAAGTGCCGGATTTGCTGACGAAGCTTTTTGTTTGGTTCGAGGGAGACAAGCGGTTTCAGCTGCTGATCCGACCGGTCGGCCGGTGGGGCGGACGAAATGACGACCGGATTCCCGTGTGCGACCGAACCGCATCGGATGCGCGTCTGTGGGAATTGACGGGCCTTGGAGTGGAACGCGGACTGCCGCTCAGCGAGACGATCATCGATTCGCTTATGCCGTCCGGAGCCGTCTGTTATGCCGCCAAGCCCAATGCGTTCGTGATTGGAGCGGACGGACGGCTGTACAAATGCTCGGTTGCGCTGGACGACCCGGTGAATCATGTCGGGCAGCTTCACGCAGACGGAAGCATGGTTCTGGATATGGATAAAATGGCGAGATGGATCGGCTCCGGTGAAGAACGGGACCCGGTTTGCCGCACATGTTATTTCCGCCCTGCCTGTCAGGGCAACCATTGCCCGTTATACCGGATGAGAACGGGGAAGCGCCCCTGTCCGCATGAGAAAAGAAAAATCAAGCACGTGCTGGAATTGATCGGGAAGAGCAAAGATCAAGTCAAAGGAGGTGGAGAAGAATATGAAGTGGATTCGTCCGGCCATAACAACCGCGCAAGCGGTGAATTCCGGTAAAATATTGAAGTCGGTGCCTGGAAATCTCGCTTAAGCAGGTCCAACGACATTCTGGAAAAAGTCCAAGTTTTGTTGCTTATCGGCAACGAACCTTGGACTTTTTCATTTTGGGGCTAGGAGAGCAGAAAAAAACGTGATTGTAAACACAGTAGGCTTATTCTCGTTGCATTACAATTTAGACAAGAACATGATCGTTAGGATCAACGGTCATGTCAAAGGGAGGTCAAGCCAATGAGCACTTCTTTTAACGGTTCCGAAACGATCGGACAAATCGTGACTGCGTTTCCCGGGTCCAGCAACATATTTCTTGAGCACGGCATCGACTTTTGCTGCGGTGGGGGGCGTCCCCTGACAACAGCGTTAAGACAGAAAAACATCGAGGAAGTAGCTTTCCTTGAGAAACTAAACCGGTTCTACGCGGAAGCGAACCAAAAAACCGATCCCAACACGGACTGGAGCAAGCTCTCGTCGAGTCGGTTGATCGATCATATCGTTACCACCCATCACGCGTACTTGGAACGGGAGCTCCCTGTGTTAAGCGAATTCGTCACCAAAATTTTGCGGGTACACGGTCCGGAACGCCGTGAGCTCGCCAAGCTTCATATGCTTTTTCATCAGATGAAAATGGAGCTTGAGCAGCATTTGATCGCCGAGGAGGCGACTGTCTTTCCGTTAATCAGGGAATTGGAACACAATCCAGCCCCATCCCTTGCGGAGAAAACGGCGAATGCGATTAGGGAGCTTGAGGCAGATCACAGCGGCGTTGGCAATCTCCTAAAAGAAATGAGAGCCGTCACAAGCGATTACGAGCTGCCAGCCGGCGCGTGCCGGACTTACACGCTGGCGTTCCACAAGCTGCAAGAGCTCGAATCGGATTTGTTCCAGCATATCCACCTGGAGAACAATATTCTTTTCCAGCGCGTGAGCAATCCCGCCAACGAGTCTTAACGAGCCAGTTTCCAAGAAGAGGTCGTCTATGGAAGGCGACCTCTTTGTGTGACTCGGATCACCGAAATATACTATATATGGTGATAAAATAATAAAGATAACACCATATATAGACAATTTCAGAGAGGAGGGTAACGGGGAAGTGCTACGATTTTATCCAATCATGATTCGGACTTTCGACGATCTGCCGGGGAACACCTCTTTAGTGATCCATTCTCTTGCCGGCTGTAATTTGCACTGCTTCGGATGTCATAACTATGATGAATTGGTTACATCCAATCATGAGCATTATTTGTTGGCGGGTGATATTTTGCAACAAATCAAGATGAACGGATATTTATTCGATGCCCTCATCTTCAGCGGCGGGGAGTTTTTAATGGGAAATCTTACAGAAATCACCTTGTTTCTTGCGGATCTGAAGAAAGGGTTCCCGGGCAAAATCATCATTAACACGAACGGCACGTTTCCTGAGAAAATACGCCATTTGCTGGAGAGAGAGTTGGCTGACGGGATTCATATCGATATGAAATTGCCGTACCATGCTTTCGATAAGAACGTCGATATGGCCGCCTATCAAGCCGTTCTCGGTGTCGTTCCTACCCCTGCGCTGGTTCAAAACATGATGTCGGC
Organism: Paenibacillus tyrphae; assembly: GCF_000722545.1. Lineage (GTDB taxonomy): Bacteria > Bacillota > Bacilli > Paenibacillales > NBRC-103111 > Paenibacillus_G > Paenibacillus_G tyrfis. Next base: position 136,357 of record NZ_JNVM01000002.1, on the reverse strand, counting down.
GATCCAATTGGTCATTCGGCACAATAGTCCTTTCAGCCAGGTGCGTACCGTAAAATATCCTGTTTTAAGCGAGGAGTATTTTGAGCAAATTCGCAGCTATATCGATGAGCTGAAGGAGCGTTACAACAGCGAGGTCACGTATAAATTAAATGAATTTTATTTTTCAGCTTGAACGGGAATGGAATCAAAATGATCGTAATCAGGGAGGAACGGATGAATGTTTAATCATTTTAACGAAATCATCGAAAAATTCACCTCGGAGGTCGAAGACAAAAAATCGGACTATTTAAAACGTGAGAATAGCAATTTTGTGTACTCTCTGCCTCTGCTGCGCCACAATCTTACAAACTTTGCCGAAGAGGAATTTTTGCTGTCGCACATATTGCCGTCCAAACTGACGGAGCTCTATAAAGACGGCGTTGTATACATACACGATAAGCAATTAAGCCCGTACTGCATGAGCGTCGGATGCAAAGATATCGCGATGATGGGAATCCCCAATTTGGCCAAAAATATGCTGTCCTCCAAACCGACGAAAAAGCTGGATGTTTTGTTAAGACATGTCAGCAATGTCATCGTTCTGATGTCGCAGCAAGTATCCGGCGCGGTTATGTTGTCCCAATTGACAACCATATCTGCATCCTACCTGTACTTTGAACAATTGGATAACGGTAAAGCGTACTCGGATCACGAACTGAAGCAGTTGTTTCAAGGCTTGATATGGGAAATGAACATGCCGCTGCGCGGAGGCTCGCAATCCGCATTTTCGAACATCACGATGGAATTCGGCAAACCGTCCGAGGAAATCAAAAACGAATATGTCATTATCGGGGGCGTTACCAAAAATATCAAATATCAAGATATTCCGCCTATTTATTTTGACCGGATCAACAAGGCGATTATCGATGTGATGAAAGAGGGGACGGGAACAGGGATTCCGTTTACGTTTCCTTTAATTACCGTTCAAATTGACGATCATTTTAATTTTCAGGACGAGCTGTTTCTGTACTTGCTGGAGCAAATGTATTATTGGGGCGGCGTCTACTTTGAAAACTTCCGGACGAAACCGTTTGAAAATGAATATTACAAAAAACGCAACCCTTTATTGAAACCGCGCGATCCGGAAGCGAGCCGAAGTTTATGCTGCAGGCTGCAGATCGATTTGTCCGTGCTTTCAAGAGCCGGAAGCGGCATTTTTGGCAGTTCTACCGGATCGACCGGCGCCGTGCAAGTGTTGAATCTTAACTTGAATCGAATGCTGATGGAATTTGGACATAACGAATCTCTACTTTTGGATAACATCAGAGAGGTTCTCGAACTCATGCAGCAAGGCCATCAGGCCAAAAGGTCATGGATCGAAAGAAACAAGGAGCTGTACCCGACGTTTTTCGCCTTCAACAACGATCTGAAAAACTATTTTAATGTATTTGCCGTGACCGGTATGCACGAGGGATTGCATAATATGGGATTTGAAGGCGGATTGTTGAATGAGGACGGCAAGAGGCTGGCTCATCGTCTCATGCAAGCTATGACTGACATCATCAATGAGTTCATCGTGCGGGATAAAGTGGCCTGCGGGATTGAATATGCTCCCGGGGAGAACGCTGCGATCAAGCTCGCCCGGCATGATTTGAAATGGGGGAAACAGCATGGACGGCATGTCTATGTTCAGGGCAGTGGTGATAACGTATACCTGACGTCCGGGTGTATGCTTCCGTTCAGCGAGGAAGACTTCCTCAAGCAAATCGAAAACAGTGCGGAATTTCAGGGGTACGCCACATCGGGAAGCATTCTCCATCATTTTGTGGAAAGCAAGCTTGCACCAGGCCAACTTGCGCAATATCTCAGTAAAATATTCGAAAAGCCGATTAACTACATCACGCTTACCCCTACCCTTACAAGCTGCTTAAGCTGCAATCGGCAATTGGTAGCGCAGGATGGAAAGCATATCGGGAATTGTCCGGTTTGCGGCAGTGACGATATCGCCACATTCAGCCGTGTGATCGGTTATGTAAAGATGATATCCAGAAAAAGCATCAAGGTGGATAAGGAAGGTTGTTATCACGGGGAGTTCAACTTCTGGAGCAAAGCGAGAAGGTTTGACTGGAATACGAGAAAGAGAGTTAAGGTTGAAGAGATGTAACCGATGAACTGCGCACGTGGCAGCTTTCCTGTGAAGAAAACAATCATCTGGGCGCTGGATAACAGACCGCCGGATTTCGAATGTTTTGTGTACATTGTGTGAAAGTGAATCTTTTTACACTACATAAATACGGTTTATGATGATTTGAATCACAGTGATGAAATAGTGAGAAATGATATTTTCAGGATGTTCCCGTTGAAAAGAACATTCCGTAAAGGAGGCATCGTTACACTTGGGAAGGGGAGGCGGCGCGCCGGTTGCCGATTTGCGCCGCAGCCACGTCTTATGCCTCAGGCATAAGCCCGAAATGAACTTTATGAAATTGGAACAATGACGATTGACTAAGAAGTGGAGGGGAAAAGGATGGATGTTCGAAAGCTCCAATTGCCGTTGCAAACGGTAAGTCTCATTCTCGGTTTTGCGGTTTGGGTGATTCTGTCTTCGCTCATGCCTTTCATCAAGTCGGACATCCCGATGACCCCGGGCCAGCTGTCCTGGGTAACGGCCGTGCCGGTGATTCTGGGGTCGGTCCTGCGCATTCCGATCGGTTTCTGGACGAATAAATACGGCGCGAGAAAGCTATTCGCCATCAGCTTTGTTCTGCTGCTGTTTCCCGTCTATTATGTAAGCCAGGCAACGACGTTCGTCGATCTGATCATCGGCGGTTTCTTCCTCGGCATTGGCGGTGCCGTATTTTCGGTCGGCGTTACTTCGCTGCCGAAATATTATCCGAAGGAAAAGCACGGTTCCGTGAACGGACTTTACGGCATCGGCAACCTTGGTACGGCGGTGTCGGCGTTCGGCGCTCCCGTTATCGCAGGCTCGATCGGATGGTCTGCCACCGTCCAGCTGTATATGATTTTGCTAGCCGTGTTTGTCCTCCTTCATGTTTTTCTCGGTGACCGCAAGGAGCCGAAGGTCGTGACCCCGGTGCGGGAGCAGATGAAGGAAATATACCGCAATCCGCGCCTATGGGCGATCAGCCTGTTTTATTTTATCACCTTCGGCTGCTTCGTCGCATTCACCATCTATTTACCGAATTTTCTCGTCAGCCACTTCCAATTGGCTAAGGCGGACGCAGGCTTCCGAACAGCTATGTTTATCGCGATCGCGACGGCGGCACGGCCGATCGGCGGATGGCTGGGTGACAAGTTCAATTCTTTCGTCATTCTGATGTTTGTATTTGGCGGGCTGACCTTATCCGGCATCTTGCTTTCCTTCTCGCCGGACATTCAGCTTTATACCGTCGGTTGTCTGCTGATCGCGGTTTGCGCAGGGACGGGAAACGGCACGATTTTCAAGCTGGTGCCCCTCTATTTCCTGAAGCAGGCCGGGCTTGTAAACGGAATCGTTTCCGCCATGGGCGGCCTTGGGGGATTTTTCCCGCCTCTGATTCTCGCTTCGTTACTCAGCTTGACGGGCCATTATGCAATCGGATTCATGGCCTTGTCGGAGTTTGCTTTGGTCAGCCTTGTCCTTGTGTTCTGGATGTATTATCAAGACCGGCTTCGTTTGGCAACGGAAATTATTGAAAATACGGCGGAAGCCATTGTTATCACGGATTTGAAGGGCATGATCCGGCAGGTGAATCCGGCGTTCACTAAAGTAACCGGCTATACGCAGGAGGAAATCGTTGGGGAAAATCCGCGCATTTTAAAATCGGGCAAACAGCCGTCGGATTTTTATGCCACGATGTGGAAAACGATCAAAGAAAAAGGCTTCTGGCAGGGCGAAATATGGAACCGGAGGAAAAACGGCGACGAATACCTTCAATGGCTGACGATCAGCGCCATCAAAAACGACGCCGGCGAAGTGAAGCATTACGCGGGGATGTTCAGCGACATTTCAGAGCTAAGAAATAAATAAAAAAGAAGCTGAGAAAGCTTCGGACCCATGCAAGTCTGCGGTCTTTCTCAGCTTTCTTATCATTCCCTACTTATACAGGATATCGTCTTTTAACTCGGCCACATGTGACAAGGCTTGCTCGATTTCCGGCTCGCTGACGCCGAAATGCGCAAGTGAATCATGCAGATGCTTAACGATGGCATGAAAGTGAGCCGGCTGCAGGTTCATGCCTTCATGAGCTTTGGCCATGGACTTTCCCGAGTATTGGTTCGGTCCCCCTAACGCAAAACTGATAAATTTGGTCTGGTGGCGCCGTTGTTTCTCCATATCAGTGTTCTTAAAAAACTCGTTCACCGTATCATCCGCCAATACAAGCTTATAAAAATAATCGACGACTTTGGCAATGGCCTGTTCTCCGCCAACTTTTTCGTAAAGGCTTTTCGTCGTTTCCATAGGAAACCTCCCGAGTCACAATATGTCAATAAATAGGATGCTTCGGAGCAATAAAAATATTCATGCTTTCTCTCCAGATTGCAAATGAGAAGGAGGGATTTTATTGAAGCCCCTTATAAAAGAAAGGGATTACAACGAAAATCCATTCATCGTCATATGGGAAGTCACCCGGGCCTGTGCTTTGAAATGTCTGCACTGCCGAGCGGAGGCACAGCATGGAGCGGACCCCGGACAGCTGTCTTTCGAAGAGGGGAAGCAGCTCATTGACGAGATCGCTCAGATGGATAACCCGCTATTCGTCTTTACCGGCGGGGATCCGTTAATGCGGCCCGATCTGTTCAAGCTTGCCCGTTATGCGATCGAAGAGCGAGGTCTTCCCGTCTCTATGACGCCGAGCGCCACGCCGAAGGTGACGCGAGAAGCCGTCCAGAAGGCGAAGGAAGTCGGGCTGTCGCGGTGGGCGTTCAGTCTCGATGGCTCCTGTGCGGAAATTCATGACCATTTTCGAGGGACAAAAGGATCATACGATCTGACTATGAGAGGGATCGAATACTTAAAGGAACTGCAAATCTCGGTTCAAGTAAATACGACCGTATCCCAATATAATCTTCATGATCTGGAAGCGATCGCGGACAAGGTCAAGGAGATGGGAGCCGTGCTGTGGAGCGTATTTTTCCTTGTGCCCACCGGACGCGGGATGGTGAAAGATATCATCACCCCGGAGCAGCACGAAGAAGTGATGAAGTGGCTGTGTCACATCCAGCAAAAGATGCCGTATGGCGTAAAAGCAACGGAAGCGCCGCATTACCGGCGGGTTCTCCTGCAGGAGAAGCAGCGTTTAGGCGAGCGGGTTGCGGCCATGGGAACGAAACGCCCGGATCTTCTCGGACGCGCGCCTAAGGGGGTAAATGACGGAGACGGGTTTGTATTTATCAGTCATACCGGAGATGTTTACCCGAGCGGATTTTTGCCTGTCGTATGCGGGAATGTCCGGGAGCGGCCGCTTACGGAAATTTATCGCAGCTCTCCGGTCCTGATCGCATTACGCGACAAATCGCGGTTAAAGGGCAAGTGCGGGGTTTGTGAATTCAAGGCATTGTGCGGAGGATCGAGGGCGAAAGCTTATGCCGTTACCGGCGATTATCTGGAAAGCGATCCCTACTGTGCTTACGTGCCTAGAGCCCTTGCGATGGAGTAAAGTATGTTTTTTGAACAAAATCCCCTTCTTGGGTCGGAATGTACCATCTTGTGATTATCATCACAGTCAATGGGGAGAGGGCAATGCTTTAATGAAAGTGACCAAAAATGAATTATGGAGGTCAAAACATGGACCGGGCGTTTGCATCCAAATTTGCTAAGAATTACTTCCTTACAGTTGTTTGTCTCATCATTCTGATGTATATCGGGTCCCGTTTTTTTACTCATATTGACTTGGCTTTATATGGGTACATGGTCGGTACGGTCGTTTTTATCGGCGGCTTTTTCTACCGGTTTATCGCCTGGGCCGAGCGTCCGCCGACGAAGGTCATCATGAAAAAAGGCCTTCGGCTGCTGTTTCGCAGAAGCACTCCACAAACAACCGTTGAGCATCTGGCCACCTACAAATTTATATGGAACCGCGGCATCTACCGCTGGACGCAGCACATTTTGCTGGGGTGGGGCTGTATTCTCTCTTGCCTGGTTACGTTTCCGCTCGTATTCGGTTGGATGTACTTTACGATGGAGGATAACAGAACCTACACGGTTGTCGGTTTTGGCCTCGACATCATGCGGGTCCAAGCGGACGGCTGGATCGCCTTCTTGTTTTACAACGCATTGAATATTACAGCCTTCATGGTCATCGCCGGCGTATGCATGGCGCTGTACCGGCGCATCAAGAACATGCAGGCAAGAGCGGAGCAAACCTTCGTATACGATTTTCTCCCCTTGTACCTGATCCTGTTTATCAGCATTACGGGATTGATGCTCACGGGGGCGAATATTTTCCTGCACGGCTGGGGTCATCCGGTCATTACGCTGATTCATCAATGGTCCGTCATTCTTACGTTAATTTACCTTCCATTCGGTAAACTGGCGCATATTCCGTTCCGGCCGATGAGCGTGCTGGCCCGAAATTACCGGGAGCACTATGGGGAGAAGGAAATGAAAGCCTGCAAGGTATGCGGCACCGGATTTGTTTCGGTCGAGCAATCGAACGATGTCATCCAAGTGTTGAAGCAAAGCGGCGTTGAATTCAAGATGGACGAAGGCTTCCATCTGGCGGAGCTGTGTCTGCCTTGCCGGCGGAAGTATCGCATGTCGCGGTTTGCGGGTGTCCCCACCCACGAAATCAAGGTCAAGGAGGCGAACCAGAATGCAAAAGGATAAATTTTATCGCGATATTGAGAATAAGCATCATCCGAAGGAAAAGCTGGTTCCGACCCACTGTTCTTACTGCGGCATGCAGTGCGGCATGAATTTAAGGGTGGATACGGATAGTAACAAGATTATCGGCGTAGAGCCGAGGTACGATTTTCCAGTGAATCTAGGTAAAATGTGCCCGAAAGGCGTCACCGCTTACCAGCAAACGAACCATGACGACCGGCTGCTCCGGCCGTTGATCCGGGAAGATGCCTCGAAGAAAGGAACGAAGGAAGGCTTCCGGGAAGCGTCGTGGGACGAAGCCTATGACTTGATCGCGCGGAAGTTCAAGGAACTGCAGAACAACTACGGCAAAGATTCGTTGTCCGTGTTCAGCGGCGTATCCATGACGAATGAGAAATGCTACTTGACCGGCAAATTTGCCCGCGTCGCCTTGCAAACGCGCTACATCGATTATAACGGCAGATTCTGCATGTCCAGCGCGGCAGCCGGATTCATGCGCAGCCTTGGGGTGGATCGCGGATCTACGCTGCCGTGGACGGATATTCACCAGTCGGATTGCTTGTTTATTGCCGGAAGCAATACGGCCGAATGCCATCCGACCTCGATGTTCCGGGTATGGGAGGTGCAGAATCGCGGAGGGTATCTGATCGTTGCGGACCCGAGGGAAACCCCGATTGCGAGACGGGCCGATGTCCATCTCGATCTCAAGCCCGGTACCGATCTGGCGCTCGCGAACTGCATGGTAAATTTGCTTATCCAGCAAGGATTTGCAGATGAAGCGTTTATTCGCGAGCATACGAACGGCTTCGAAGAAACGATGGAAGTCGTGAAGGCGTTTACCCCGGAATATACAAGTGAAATTACGGGAGTGGCACCGGAGAAATTGATCCGCGCCGCAGAAATCTACGGCAAAGCACCGAACGCCGTCGTCCTGTTCGCGCGCGGGATCGAGCAGCAGCAAAAAGGAACGGACAACGTATCAGCGTACACGAATATGTGCCTGGTGACCGGCAAAATTGGCCGGCCCAAATCCGGAGTCGCCACGTTTACAGGCCAAGGAAACGGCCAGGGCGGCCGGGAGCACGGACAGAAAGCGGATGCGCTACCCGGCTACCGCAAAATCACGAACCCGAAACACGTGCAGGAAGTGTGCAGCGTCTGGGGAATTACGCCGGAAGAAATGCCGCAGCCCGGCGTTTCGGCTTATGAAATGTTCGAATTGATGACCGAAAAAACGATCCGCGGCTTATACTTGCTGTGCTCCAATCCCGCAGTTTCCGCGCCGAATCAAAACTTCGTACGCGCTGCGTTGAAAAGTCTGGATTTCATGGTTTGCTGCGATATGTTCTTATCGGAATCGGCGGAGTTTGCCGATGTCGTCCTTCCTTCCGTGACGTGGTCGGAGGATGAGGGCACCGTGACCAACCTGGAGGGCCGGATCATCAAGATCAATAAAGCCCAGGAGCCGCTTGGCGAGTCGAAGCCGGATTGGCTGATTCAGGTGGAGCTGGCCGAGCGTCTCGGCCGGGGCCAGTATTTCCGTCATCTGACGACGGCAAGCAAAGTTGCGGAGGAATTCAGGCTTGCCTCCAAAGGCGGATATGCGGATTACTACGGGGCGACGTGGGATAAAATCGAGAAGCAAAACGGTGTTTTCTGGCCCTGCCGCGACGAGCAGGATCAAGGAACTCCCTATATGTTTTTGGATAAAAAGTTTTATCATCCGGACGGCAAAGCGAAAATATGCGCGCTTCCTTACCGGCCGCCCGCGGAAGAGCCGTGTGAACAGTATCCGCTCAGGTTAACAACCGGCAGGGTCGTCTATCATTACTTATCGGGAAACCAGACGCGGAGAATTCCCTTTTTGCGGGATATGTGCCCGGAGCCCTTCGTCGAAGTTCACCCGGAAACAGCCAAGCTGTACGGTATCGAGCACGAGGAAATCGTTCGTTTGTATACCCGGCGCGGCGAAGCGTACTTTAAAGTGAAGATCATCGAAGCCATTCGTAAAGATACCGTGTTTGTCCCTTACCATTTCGGACATGATCAGTCAATCAACCTGCTGACCATTGCCGCGCTGGACCCGATGTCGCGAATGCCGGAATTTAAAGCTTGCGCAGCCCAGATTGAGAAGCTGGCGGATGGGACGAAGGGGGCACTGCTGTGAAAAAACTATTGTATATCGAAATGGACAACTGCATCGGCTGCCGAAGCTGTCTGGCCGCTTGTACGCAATGCGGCGGTCACGACGAACGGAACCGCAATTACGTCTATGATGTCAACCCGTTGGTGGACCGGCAGACGATTCCGCTGATGTGCCTGCACTGCGTCAATCCGGCATGCGCCAGAAGCTGTCCGGCACAAGCCATCCAGATCACGGAAGAAGGCGCGGTGCTGTCCGCGCTCGTCGAGAAATGCATCGGCTGTCAGAACTGTACGATTGCTTGCCCTTACGGGATTCCGAAATTCGATGAAGAGCAGAACCTGATGTATAAATGCGATCTTTGTTACGACCGTACGAGGGACGGTATTCCGCCGATGTGCGCATCCGTTTGTCCGACCAATACGCTGCAGTGGATCGATGAGAACGAGTTAGCCGAGAAGCGGGAACGTCATCGAGTAGGCAAATGGGTGTCCAGCCGCCAGCCGTTCGAGCCTCTGGAGGGGGAGACCCGTGTACAAATCAGCCTTCCCGGTATTATTCAAGGAATACAGAAGCTGTTCTGAACCGTCTGACAAAGGAAAGCGACTATGATTAGAAAGCGGGTGGACCGCATGGATCAAGAGAAGAACAACAAGGTTCCGTATAACGAAGACAATTACACGCATAACATTCGTAAAAATAATGAGCGAACCTTGGACCGGCGCGGCTTTATGAAGACGATGGTGGGGGCGGCGGGAGTGTTCGCTATTTCCACTCTTCCCTGGGGCGGACTGGCGGCCAAAGAGCTTGCGGGGCTTGGCCAAAAAAGCCATCCCAAAACGAAAATCGCCGACGTTCAAGCGTTGAAAGTGGGAGAGGCCGTCGAGTTTGCTTATCCGGGGGAGCACGATTCGGCGCTACTCATCCGCTTGGGCGAGAATGAATACAAAGCGTATCAAAATGCATGCACTCATCTGAAATGCCCGGTATTTTGGAACGGCGAGGAGAAAAAAATGGTTTGTCCGTGCCATCACGGATTTTTTGACCCCAAATCGGGCGCTCCGACAGGAGGGCCGCCAAGAAGGCCGCTGCCGGAAATTATCGTAGCCGTCGAAGGGCCGACTATTTATGCAACGGGAGTGAAGCGGTATGAAGCGTAGCTATCGGGGCGTCATCCTGCTGAGTATCGTGCTGCTGCTCAATATTATTTTCACGCAGTATACAATCAACAATTATTATTTTGAAAACTATAAGCTGGTGATCTTGTTTGCCGCGTTAAACGTCATTCTGTTTCCAATTGCCTTAGTTATTTACAAGAAGGAAGTGAAATAGATGAAGAAATCGGAGTTTTTCATGGATTTATGTTTCATTCGGGAAACTGCAGCGGATGCGTCCGGGCAACCTTTTGAGCAAACCATTGACGATCAGCTGAAAAGCTTGTTTCCGAAGCATGCGAAATGGAGCCTGGAGCAGAAACAGGCAGAAGGTCTGGAATACGTCGTTGCAGAGGTTACGGGGACTGGGGCTTGGGAGAAGGAGGAGGACATGCTCGCCTATCTCGAAGAGCGGGCAGCCCACCATTTCTGGGACTGGCTGCAGGGCTACCGGTTAGAGGTAGAAGTGAAGGAACATGCGGAGTGCAGCCATTGCGGCCAAAATAACATCAAAGCCGGTGTCTTATGATGGAATGGGGCATGATGTTATCCAAGTATGAAGGAAGCCGGATCACCGTCTGGATTGAAGATCTCTCGGGCGAAGAACAAACGCAGCCCAAGCCGTACACCCTGTTCAAGACAGCGCTCACGGAAGACCAGGCCTATTTCAAGTTTTATTTTAATGCCCACCAGTTTCTTTCCGTACCTTTATTTGACGACTCACTGACTAAGCTGGAGCGCAACCAAGCAAGAGACTGTTTTGTTTCGCATGATCCAAAAGCTAACCTGCGTTATCATATCTACTTTGAAGAACGCGTATAGAAGGAGCGAAGTCGTGCGCTATTCGATGATGTCATCGGGTAGCGCATTTTTATAAAACGGTGTGACGAAAGGAGGCCGCGGGATGAACCGTCCATTGATCGATTCGTTCGGCAGGGTTCACGATTATTTGCGCATATCCGTGACGGACCGCTGCAATTTACGATGCGTATACTGTATGCCTCCTGAGGGAATGGAATTCGAACCTGGCCAAAAGATATTGACCTATGAGGAGATCACGGAGGTCGTGCGAGTACTGGCAGGAATGGGTGTCCGAAAAGTAAGGCTCACCGGAGGGGAGCCTTTAGTTCGCAAGGAGCTTGAAACACTCGTAGCCATGATTGCTGCCGTTCCGGGAATAGAAGATATCGCTTTGACCACGAATGGCATATTTCTCGCATCGAAAGCGGCTAAGCTTAAGGCGGCGGGATTGACTCGCGTCAATATCAGCTTGGATTCGCTGCGCGCGGACAGGTTTTCTTTCATTACGCGCGGCGGAGATGTGCGGCGTGTTCTGGATAGTATTGATACTTGCATGCAAGTGGGGTTCCATCCGATTAAAATAAATGTCGTGCTCATGAAGGGGATCAATGATGATGAAATTGCAGATTTCTTGAGGTTGTCCATGGAACGGCCGCTTCAAATCCGATTTATCGAATACATGCCGATCGGCCATCAAGACAAAGGCTGGAAGGCTTCTTATATGCCGTTAGCGGCCATTTTCGATCGATGCCACGAAATGGGGTGGAAGGTTATCCCTTGCCATACGATCCGTGGCAGCGGACCTTCCGAAAATTACCGAATCGAAGGAGCACAAGGAAGCTTCGGACTCATCCATCCGGTAAGCGACCATTTTTGTGAAACGTGCAATAGGCTCCGCCTGACGGCTGACGGCAGCATTAAGCCTTGTTTATACTGGTCGGACGAATTTAATGTACGAAAATGGATCGGAAATGATGATGCCATCCGCGAGCTCTTTTTCAAAGCTTTGCATTTGAAGCCCCAAAATCATGAAATGGCAAAAGCCTTAGACGATGAAAAACAGACACATCGGTCGACTTCCAGGAGAATGTCGCAGATTGGAGGATAGTATGGAACGTGTACAGCTTTCGAACCGTTTTCGCAGGAACGCCATTCAACCTGACGCGGCGCAAAAGATGATTCAACAGCATATTCGGCCGGGAGACGTCGAGCGCGTACCATTGGAGGAAGCTTTTGGCAGGAGATTGGCGGCGGATGTATTCGCATCGGACCCCATGCCGCATTTTTGCCGTTCGGGTATGGACGGGTTTGCCATACGGTGGGAATCGACAATCGGCGCATCTTCTGTACAGCCGGTTGTTCTGGAAGTTATCGAGAGCATTCCTTGCGGCTCGACGCCGACGAAAGCCATAACGAGGAATACGGCATCAAGGATTATGACGGGAGCTATGGTACCGGAGGGCGCAAATGCGGTCGTCATGCTTGAGATCGCGGAATGCTTCGAGCAAGATGGAAAAACGTTCATTTCGATCAAAAAGGAACAGAAGGAAGGTCAAAACATAACCTTAACCGGATTTGAATTGGCAAAAGGCGAGCTTGTCCTGGAAAAGGGGAGGAAAATACATGCGGGCGAGATTGCCCTGCTGGCTGCCTTCGGCATGGGAACGGTTAATGTCTTTAAGCGCCCCAAGGTAGCCATATTTGCAACCGGCTCGGAATTGTTGAGCGTTCATGCGCCGCTTGAGCCCGGGAAAATCAGGAACAGCAATACGCATATGCTGGCAGCACAAGTCCGGGAGGCAGGCGGCACTCCGATCCTTCTGGAAACGATCCCTGACGATGTGGAACAGGCTATGGAGCGAATAACCGACGCATTTTCCATAGCGGATTGTGTCATTACAACAGGCGGGGTATCGGTAGGCGATTACGATATTATGGTCGACATTTTTGATGCGTGGGAAGGGACGACGTTATTTAACAAGGTCACGATGCGGCCGGGCAGCCCTACGACGGTTGGCGTGATGAAGGACAAGTTTCTCTTCGCGCTTTCCGGGAATCCGGGGGCTTGCTTTGTGGGGTTTGAGTTGTTTGTTCGTCCGGTGCTCTGGGGCATGCAGGGGAAGAAGGACGTTCTCCCGCCGGAAGCAACCGCATTCTTAGGGGAGGATTTTACGAAAGTCAATGCCTATCATCGATTCGTGCGGGCCAAAAGCTATATTGAAGACGGCAGGGTATATGTCAAAATGGCAGGACCCGATCAGTCCAGTGTGATGCTTTCGATCAAGGATTCCGACTGTTTCATGGTCATCCCTCCGGGAGGGCGCGGCGTTCTCGCTGGAGAAAAGGTACGCATGATTCAACTCGGAGTTACGGAGTAATGTAGGATTTGCAGGAATCTGTCCGTACAGCGCGAATATGAAAGACAATGGTCGAATGTGCCAATATAGGGTTCAATTCTGATTTTTAGAAAAGGGTGGGAGAGAATAGGCAAATGAGGCTATGGGCAATATGTATTTTATTAACGGTGCTTACGGGATGCAATCCGTCCGGACAGCAAAGTCAGCTCGATGAGCCCGCGAAAGCTTCCGATTCGAAGTCGCCTCCGTCCGGATCGGCAGCGCCTGTTCCCTCGGCAGCCTCTCCGGCCGCAGCATCGCAAGCCGCTCCTGCCAATGACGGGGCACCGCTTGAGGAAATTGCGGACCAGTCGTTTCAGGTTGAGCTGGAGTCGTGGGGCAAGGTTCGTTTTGTGTCCGCGAAACGCGCGAATGCAGACGGGCGCAAAGAGCTTGTGCTCAGCTTAAAGGATGTCGAAGGCCATACTTTGTATACGTTCCCGCAGCCGAAGCTCGTCGCGTCGTGGAATTTCGAATCCGTCAAAGCGGTATCCTTTAAAGACGTAGATGGAGACGGCAAGAAGGATGTGATCGTGCTCGCCGATTATGTTACCGGAAAAGATTTGGGTGGAAAGGCCGCAATTACTGCCCCGTCCATATTTATTCAAAAGGACAAAAGCTTTGTATCGGATGTTGAGATCGATAACCGGCTGAATGCCTCCGGGAAAATCACGACGGTGAGCGACGTTGTGGCGTTCTTTAAAGCGAAAGCGAAACCAGACGCTGCCCAGACCCCGACGGATACTGACAGTAACGCCACCTTAGAGAAAGTAAACCGGAACCTGTGCTCAAGAGTGGCTGCCTCCCACATGTCCGAAGATGAAATCGTTCGGACTTATGGGAACGAATACGACAAGCACGAGCTGGATCGCTCAGAACATGGCCAGGATGAAATGTATAGCTATATCGGCGAGTGCTTTCAACAGGAGAACGACAAATTGCTTGCAAACGACAGCAAGCTGAAGACTCAGACGGATGCTATTCATCAAACGGTAAATGAAGCGATTTCGGAGCTGTCCAGTATCGATTATATCCGTGACGGCGGCGGTACTATGTGGCTTCATGATGGAATCAGGACCCATGGTCTCTACGGCTATCGCATGAACGTGTATGTCAACATGAAATTAAACAATCCCAAGTCCGCTTCTAAAAAATATGACGCGCTTATCGAAAAGCTGGATTCGAACCTGGACAAATTAAAGAAGCAGGGAGTTAAGGGGTTAGAGGAACTAACCGATGCTCAAGGGGTGAAAGAAGCAGAGAAAGACTTCGATGCCAGGTTTTCGAAGCTTAGCACCGCCCTGCAAAAGCTCAAAGAGCTAACCTCCGATAAAGACGAGGCGAGTCTCTATCTCCTGGAGCTTCTGACGAAGCGAGTCGGAGCTTCGATTGACGAAAACCGAAGAGCCTGAGATAAACCGTAGCTGTCTGTGAACGGTTCTCGCTTGATACAAAATGCCGCAATTACAATTGCGGTGTTTTGTGTCAAGAAACTCAAAGGGATAAGCTGAGACTTGACAGTTCCGTAATTCAAGGATATTATAGACACCATAAGTCTTTAATTGAGGTGTTGGCCATGAGATTTTCCAAAGCGACAAATTATGCCCTGCACACGATGCTCGCGCTGATTGAGGCTTCTCCGGTTAAACCGGTAGGCGTACAGCAGCTGGCGGAATCCCAAGGCGTTTCACCGACCTATCTTTCCAAAATTTTAACGAGGCTCGTGAAGGCAGGAATGATCGAATCGGTATCCGGAGCTAACGGCGGCTACAGGCTATCCCGCAAAAAAGACGACATTTCGTTTTTGGATATTATCCATGCCATTGAAGGCAACGCCTCCTTATTCGAATGCGATTTTGTCCACGGCGACGAATGTTTGATTCAAGCGGTAATGAAAGAAGCGGAAGAGAAGATGGAGTCGCATCTTAAAGAAGCGAAGCTGGCGGATCTGGCCCGAAAGCAAACACAAGCTTAATGAAGCTGAGCCCTTCGTTAAAAGAAAAAGCACGATGCAGTGCTGAACAAGTTTTTTTTAAATTAATCATAGATATAACGAGTCTTCAATATCTAATTTGAGGAGATGAACATCATGATTTACGATTGTGCGATTATTGGCGGCGGACCCGCCGGATTGAATGCAGCCCTCGTGCTCGGCAGGGCAAGACGAAGCGTAGCTTTGATCGATAACAACAGGCCGCGAAATGCCGTTACGCATGCGTCTCACGGCTTTATTACGAGAGACGGCGCGACACCGGCCGAGTTCCGCCGCGTCGCTTATGAACAGGTTCTTCGTTATCCGTCCGTCGTGCATCTGCAAATCGAGGCTGTTGAGGTTCGGAAAATCGAATCCAGATTTTTTGAGGTGGTGGATGCATCGGGCTATAGGATTCAAGCGCGAAAGCTGATTTTGGCGACGGGGGTAAAAGAAGTATTTCCCGAAATCGACGGCTTCTATCCGCTGTACGGGAAAAGCTTGTTTAATTGCCCTTATTGCGACGGCTGGGAGCTGCAGGATCAACCGCTTGTCGTTGTGTCCGAATCTCCGACCGTTTTTCATACAGCCAAGCTTCTCCTCAATTGGAGCAAAGATGTGGTCGTCTGCACGCACGGCAAGTCGTCCTTGTCGGACGAGCAGAAGACACGTCTTCAATCCAAGGGTGTCGTGGTGATGGAGCAGCCTGTCACGGCTTTCGTCGGCCACAACGGGCGGCTTGAGCATGTTCGTTTTGCTGATGGAACTGAGCTGCCGAGAGCCGGCGGCTTTGTGATGCCGAGATTTGTGCCGGCCGTACCGTTCGGAGAACGTCTGGGCTGCGAAAGGACGGAGAATGGCGGGCTCAAGACGGATGCATGGGGAAGAACCTCGATACCCGGTTTATATGCTGCGGGAGACGCTTCGTACTTCATGCCATCCCAAGTGGTTTTTGCCGCAGCCGACGGCAGCCGAACGGCGATGGGCGTTAATTTGGACTTGACGGAGGAAGATTTCGGATAATAGAAGCTTAGCTAGCTGCCGGAACCGCGGAGCAGGGTGGAGGAGGTGATGAAATCTCCGTCGGTTCGATTTATTTGAATTAAATTTAGGATAGGAATAAAGGGAGGAAGCTACAAATGACCATTTGCCATACTACGGATACTACCTTTACCAATGATTTAAAAAACGATGGATTGACATTAGTCAATTTTTGGGCGACTTGGTGCGCGCCTTGCCGCTTTTTCGGTACCATACTCGAAGCGTTTGATCGGGAACATAACAGCGACGTGAGAATTCTCAAGGTCAATGTAGATGAAGAAGCCAATACGGCCGCTCAGTTTGGAGTCATGAGCATTCCAACGACGATCTTATTTAAAAACGGTGAACCGGTCGACAAAATCGTTGGCGCCATTCCTGTGGAAGAACTTAAAAAATTTATAGACAGTCATAAAAAGTAGTACGAGCTGAAGAGCAGTGGAACAGCCCCTAATGCAAGTCGCCGGACACATCGTCCGGCGGCTTTTGTTTTTCATCGATTGTTAGCCGGTAACGGCTGATACTTAAGGCGAAGTCCCATCATCACGATGTTTAGCCAGATAGGCTAACAGATGAAGCTTTTCATTCGGAACGTGATAGCGCAAATAGCTGCCCGGATCGCTCATGGTACCAAGCAGCTCGCGCTCGGACAGCTCCATGCCGATACGGGAGAAGTTCTCGTCCAAATAATCCGGATAATAGGTTCGCTCATGCGCTTGCGGAAACAGATGGCGAATTTGCGAAAGCGAAGCTGCGGGCGGCTGGTAAAACAAATAGTTTCCGAGCACACGGGCGTCCGGCTTGAGATAAGGCAGTATCGGGAGAAGCGGGAAGAGCCGGTTGTCCAACGAAAAGTCGTTGAACGAAAAGCTATCGACGATCAAGTCGACGGTAGCGGGAGCAAGCGGAAGCTGCCAATCGCCGCTCTCGAGGTACAGCGCCTGCAAATCGGCATGGCTCTGCGTAAGCCGCTCCTTGAGCCTAGAAAGCATTTCGCGCGACGTACCGCAAAAAACGTACATCGTCTCCGGCGGGAGAGACGGGATATATTTCGGCAGAATCGTATACACGTCAGCGTTGGCTTCCACAATCAGCCGGTGCTTCGCAGGAGGCTCGCTCATAAGACGGCCGGCCATCCACAGGCTGCCCTTTTCCGTCAGGCGGATAAAAGCGGAGGAGAGCAGTTCAAAGCGCTCGTGATCATTGCCATAGGTATAGGCGGAGCGAGCGTTTTCTTTGTCGGCGGTGAGCAGGATGCCGTCTCGGATTTCCGCCCGATAAGAGCAGCGGCAGTACAATTGCCCGCTTAGCATATATTTTCCCTGAAGGTGGGCGTTACGGATTTGCAGCGGGATCTGGCAGGAAGGGCAGTAGAGCAGGGGCAAAAAGGAGTAAGGCACCCCGGTCTGCGCTCCCACCTCCGGTTCGTCTTGCAAAGCGCGCAATTTGTTTTCGATCTGCCGCAGAGCGTTTTCTAGCTGCTCTTTGTCTCTCTTCAGCTGCAGCTTCTTTTCGTTCAACAAACGCAGATAATGGCAGCGGGCGTCTTCGACGACGGTAAAGTCAGTGATCCGCTTAAACAGAAGCATCTGACGGATCTCCTGGAGCGTAAAATGATACTGCTTCATCTCGTTGATGAGCACCATATCGTCTACGCACGAAGGAGTAAACTCATATTGGGCGCTTGCTTTTTTATCCGGAAGCAGCAGCCCCAGCTCAATGTAGTAACGGACCGTATCGACAGACACGTCAAACCGTTTGGCGAATGCCCCGATTTTCATGTAAGCAACCCCTAATTCTACCTTAATATATGAATATTATAATAAAAATGTGGGGGTACTCCAGATTTTTTTGGAAAAAGTGGTTTTTTGCGGGCTTGATCTCAAGGACGCTCCACCTCTTATGATAAGTGCATTACCAAGAAAGAGGTGAGTGATGATGAAGTTATCCGAGTATTCGAGTTATGACGGTCTGGGACTGGCTGAGCTGGTCAAGCGCGGCGAGGTTACGCCCCGGGAACTGACGGCGTTGGCCAGCGAAGCTATCCGGCTGGTGAATCCGCAATTGAATGTGATGGCCGTCTCGATGCAGGAGCAAGCGGAAAAGGAGAGCGAGTCCATTTTACCGGACGGCCCGTTTGCAGGTGTCCCGTTTTTGACCAAGGATTCGACGCTGCATGCTGCCGGAGTGCCTCTCAACAGCGGCAGCCGACTGGGAGAAGGGATGGTTTACCCGTACGACTCCGAGCTGATGAGGCGGTTCCGTCAGGCAGGTCTGGTGACGTTGGGGTCCACCACGGCGCCGGAATTTGGATTCAACGCGACGACGGAAGCGGTCTTGTACGGGCCGACGAGAAACCCTTGGAATCCGGAAAGGAGTCCCGGCGGTTCAAGCGGCGGCTCGGCCGCGGCGGTAGCGGCAGGCATCGTGCCGTTCGCCCATGCCAATGACGGCGGAGGATCCATCCGCATTCCGGCGTCTTGCAACGGCCTGGTCGGCTTGAAGCCGACACGCGGGCGAACGCCCAACGGACCGGACAGCGGAGAAGTCTTAAGCGGCCTTGGAGTTCAGTTTGCCGTAACCAAAACGGTTCGCGATGCGGCTGCGCTGCTGGATGCGGTAGCGGGTCCCGATCCGGGCGCGTATGCTTGGGCGGAGAGGCCGGGCCGACCCTTTTCCGTAGAAGCGGCTGCGGCGCCGGGGCGGTTGCGGATCGCCTGGACGGCCAAGCCGTTATCCGGCACGCCCGTTGACGCGGAATGCTTGCGGGTATTGCACGAAACCGTCAGCCTATGCGAAGAGCTGGGGCACGAATTAGTCGAGGCTCTGCCGAAGGTGGACTACGAGGCATTGTTCGTGGCGACGATGCACATCTGGGTGGCCAATACTTACCATGGGATCGAGCGGCTTGCGAAAGCCCTGAATCGTACACCGTCGGAACATAACCTTGAAGCGACGATCCTGAAAGCGTACCGGCACGGCGCGTCCTTGTCCGCCCATGATCTGCTCACGGCTATCGATATCAGCGCGAAAGCTTCCCGATCCGTCGGCCGTTTTTTTGAGCAGGTTGATGTGCTGCTTTCCCCGACGATCGCATCACCACCGCTTCCGCTGGGCGTGCTGAATGCCAACGATCCGGAAGTCGATGTAAGACGCTGGACGGAGCAGGTGTTTACCCACGCCCCGTTCACGAGTCTCTTTAATACGACGGGCCAGCCCGCTATTTCGCTGCCGCTCGGTTGGAGCGCGGACGGCTTGCCGATCGGGATGCAGTTTGCCGGACGATTCGCCGACGAAGCTACGCTGCTGCAGCTTGCAGGACAATTGGAGGCCGCCCGGCCATGGAGCCATAGACGCCCCGGCGTTCATGCGGCAAGTATGCAATAAGCGCTTCATTCCCACATACAGACGGAGAGAAAGCCAGGTCGACTTCTGCCAAGAAGAAGACCTGGCTTTTTTTCGGCCATAACGTCTTTACAAAAGTTATAGAAATAACTTGGCACAAAACTATTGAGTGGTAATCTTTTATCAACTACAATGATTAAGGAATAATATTCCAAATATGAAATATGGAGGTAATCGAATGATCAAGAAGCAGGGCAAGGCGCTATTTTCGATTTTATTCCTCATCTCGGTTTTACTGGCAAGTTTTTTCCCGGTTGCAGGCTCGAATAACGTTTCCTTTGCGGCATCATCTTACGACTACATTCTCGTTTTTCCGAGAGACCGCTACCCCGAAACCGGAGCGCATATTAAAGATGCCATTGCAGCGGGCAAATCGGATGTCTGTACTATCGAGCGCGACGGTACCCGGGAGCGGCGCGCAGAGTCTCTGAAAGGCTATCCGCCGAAGAAAGGCTACGATCGGGACGAATGGCCGATGGCGATGTGCTTGGAAGGGGGAAGAGGCGCGGATATTCGGTACATTAATCCGTCAGACAACCGGGGGGCGGGAAGCTGGGTAGGGAATAAGCTTTCCAAATACGCGGACGGAACCAGAATTAAATTTATCGTGAATTAAACGCTCGAACGGTTCACGCTGTGTTCTGTGATCAAACCGGTAGGGTAGAAGCATCCGAAGAGCCGTAGAAAAAAACTTCTACGGCTTCGTTCACACGATCGGCTAGATACTGGCGACAGACCCGCCGTCAACGCGCAGATTCGTGCCGTTAATAAAGGAGGCTTGCTCGGAGGCTAGAAACACGACCGCGGCGGTTAGCTCCTCCGGACGTCCTGGCCGTCCAAGCTCGATATGAGGTCGTTGCTGCTGCAAGAACAGCTTTAGGGGATTTGGGTAAAACATCCTTGACAAAAAACGGAATTTCGATTAAATTTGTTTGTACAAACAAATTTAAAGATGAGGAGTTGAGGTTGCGGCCATGTTGGAGGTTTATCTTAAAGAGTGTCTATATTTCACGGCAAATCGTCTCGGCAGGGTAATTACCAAAATGGCGGAGGATGAATTTGCCTCAAGCGGCGTGTCTCCGACCTCTGCGTTCTTGCTTATGGCCGTGTATGAACATGACGGAATTTCGCAGAAAGAGCTAGGCCAAATTTTACACCTTCAGCCATCCACGGTAACTCGCCTTATTGAGAAGCTCGCGGCCAAAGGCTTGCTGTATAACCGTGTAGAGGGCAGGTTATCGCTGATCTACGCAACGGATAAAGGCAAAGCGCTGGAAGCCAGCATTAACGAGTGCTGGATTAATCTCCGGAGCCGCTATGCAGCCATTCTCGGAGAAGAAAGTGACGCACTGTCGCTTCAATTAGATGAGGTGAGCGACCGGTTGGAAAAAATCGAATGAGTTTTCATTTGATTTTGAATAAACATTTGCTTGTACAAACAATCGTATAATGAATAAGGAGGAAAATCAATGAACAAGCAGGATGTGAAAACAGCCCAGGATGCGAAATTAGCCGCAGGTGTCTGTGTATGGGAGGTGTGAGCCGAATGGGGAACTTGTTGTTTGGTTTGACTTATGCTTCGGCATTGGGCTCCGGCTTGGTTGCCGGATTGTTTTTCACCTTTTCGACTTTTGTGATGTCGGCTCTGGCCCGTCTCCCGGCGGAACAAGGCATTGCTGCCATGCAGTCGATCAACGTCACGGTGCTTAATCCGTTGTTTAGCTTGGTATTTATGGGAACGGCCTTGGCGGGTGTTATTCTGGGGATCGCTTCCTTGACGAAATGGGGAACGGCTAGCGCGGCCTATGTGCTGGCCGGGTGCATACTTTACTTCGTCGGCTCTTTTCTGGTGACGGTCGTCTTTAACGTTCCGTTGAATGACGCTTTGGCTGCGGTTGCTCCCGGAAGCTCCGAGGGGGCTCAGCTATGGAATCTTTATCTTTCCAAGTGGGTCGCTTGGAATCATGTACGGACGATTGCCTCTCTTGCGGCCTTGGCTTCGTTCATCCTTGCGTTCCGGAAGTGGTGAATCTCGCATCTCGGCCGCTACAAACCTTGAGCTTATGCGCTTGCCGCCATCCGGCGGCAAGCGGCATTTCGCAGCGCGAGCGATCATCGGCTTCGCCAGCCGTCGCTCCGTGCTCGACTTACTTCAGCTGCCACAGCGCCGCAACATTCGGCGGTTCCCAGCCTTGCAGTGAAGTGTGGTTTTGGCGGCACACATAGGTTTTGCCTGCGTATGTAACCTCATCGCCGATTTTATAGGCGGTTCCGGGAGCCCACGGCTGCGCGCCTGACGGTGCGTCCGTCGTCACCGTAATTACGGCGGCAGGCGAGACATTGCCCGCGGCATCCCTGGCCGTTACCGAGAATGTATAGTTGGTGTTCGGATTCAGTCCTTCTATCGCTGCACTCGTTCCTGTCACGTTCACTTGCGAAGAGCCGTAGGCGACCGTGTATCCGGTCACGCCGACATTATCGGTGGATGCCGCCCAGCTCAACGTTACGCTCGTAGCCGATTTGGAAACCACGCTCAGTTGGGTCGGCGCGGTCGGGGCTTGGTTGTCGCCGGACGATTCGTCCGTCTTGACCGTCACCACATTGCTGGCGGGCGAGACATTGCCGGCGGCATCCTTGGCCGTCACCGAGAACGTATAGCTGGTGTTCGGCTTCAGCCCCTGTATCGTTGTGCTCGTGCCCGTCACGTTCACCTGCGAAGAACCGTAGGAGACGGTATAGCCGGTCACGCCGACATTGTCGGTCGAAGCGTTCCAAGACAGGGAGACGCTGGTCGCGGTTTTGCCGGTCGATACCAAATTCGTCGGAGCCGTCGGCGGCTGCGTATCCGGTGCCGACGGGTTCAAAGCGTTCAAATACGCGCGGTGCTTCGTGGAAAACTCGAATTGATTGAACTTATCCCAGTTGATCGACCATGTCATCAGACCGCCAAAGTTCGGGTAGCCGGTTGCGCTGCCCCGCGTTTTGTAGGTGCTAAGCTGCTGGCCCTTCACGAGCGCGTCGAGCGCCTTATGCACTTCGGCAACCGGTGTAAAGCCGCCGCCTGCATTGCCGTTCGCTGGCAAGCCAAGCAGCACCTGCTCCTGACGCATCGGCGGGAAGAACAGGTTGGCGTTCTTGTTCACGGGGAACCCGGTCAACAGCATATCGGCCATGGCGACGTGAAAATCGGCGCTGCCCATCGTATGGTACTGGTCATCGAGACCGGTGATCGGTCCGGAGTTATAATTTTGCACTTGGAGCCAGTCCAAAATGTCGCGAGTCGCATAGATGACGGGCAGGTACGCGCCGGCGCGCGAATCGCAGCTAATGCAGCTTCCGCCGTAGAACGAATACCCGAGCTGGACGAAGAACGTCTCCGGCGCCATGGTCAGAATGAATTTGTCCGTGCCGAAGTGGCTGTTCAGCGACTTGAGCGCGTCGATCAGATTAACGATGACGGGCGTTGTCGGATGGCGGAAGTCGGAATCGCCGGCGTTCAAATAGAGCGAATGCCCCTCGAAGTCGACATCGAGTCCGTCGAACCCGTATTTCTCGATGATGCCCGTCACCGAGCTGACGAACGCGTCGCGGGCGGCTGTAGTCGCGAGCTGCACTTGACCGTTCGCGCCGCCGATGGAGATGACGACCTTCTTGCCTTTGCTCTGCAGATACGCGACGTCGGCTTTGAAGTCGGCATCGGTGTAATTATAGGGGGTGAAGCCGATCACACCACCACCGCTGCTTGTCGGCTCCGCGAACGAAACGTTAATCACGTCAAAATCCGGAGATACGTCGCGCAGCCGGATAAAGCCTGAGCCATTGTCGAAGTTGTGCCAATAGCCGACGATTTTATAGCCTCCGGCGGGAGCCGCGGCAGAGGGGAGAGGGGACGCAATTACGGAAAAAAGCGAGATGATGAGCGCGGTAACGAGCCCTAATAGCAGACGAGGGCGCAGGCGTGAGTACAAGGGAGAACTATGGAAGTTCATCGTTGAGCCTCCTTTAATGGATTGGTAGTTCTAATCGAACAAAATATAAAGCGCTTACAAAATAATCCTCATCGCAAACGACGATCTTCGGCATACCCTCCTTCCAGTCGTACAGTCCCTTAACTATCCTCCTTTCCGCAATAAGGATTACTTACTATTATATGGGATGTCCCGTGCCCGAAAGAAGGGAGAACTTTTTATCGAAAGGGGAGAAATTAGTCCAAAGCTTTTTCGTTCTATGAAAAAAGCTCCTGTCATTATCTATGACAAGAGCTTTTCTCATGACTATCGCTTTGAATTCACATAATGCTCAATCCCATCCAATATTCGGGTGAGGCCAAAATCAAATTCGAAACCGTAGGCATGTCCGTCCTTGTCATCGTTCTCGGGCGAATAAGCGCCCGCAAGCACGACTGGCGATAGATAAGGAAACCGTTCCGAAGTGACGAGATGCTCCAACGCCGCCTTATAGCTCACGCCTGGGACAGGGCCCGAGTTAACGCCTGTCTGAACGGCACGGTCCATATCCCGTTGAAAAAAGCTGTGTACACGCGCATGACTGGTTAACAGGACCAAGATAGAGATTTTCTCGCGGTGATCTAACGGAAGGTTGGACATCATCCGCAACGCCCAATCTGCGATACGCAAATTATTTGGCGTGATCGGGATGCCGGAGGCAGGGATATCGCACAGCCATGGATGATCTTGAAAGCACTGCATGATCGTCATTACAAAGGTGCTCATATCTTCGCGCCAATGGCCGGAATTTTCCTCTGGGATCGGGATATCGAGCACGGCATCCTGCATAAGAAGTATGAGATCTTCTTTGCTCGGAACGTAACGGTAGAGGGCCATGGTCGTAAATCCCAAGGATGCGGCGACCTTGTTCATCGAAACAGCGGAGAGTCCGTCTTTATCGGCTATGGCAATGGCGGAATCCACGATCTGCTTCAGACTCATTTCGCGTTTCGGTCCGCGCTGCGTCGGTTTGACCAGCCCCCAGCTGAGCGCCACACCGGGTGGCAATCCTTCTGCAAATTTGTTGTTATCCATACAAACGTCCTCCTGAATCGCTAAATGACCGCCAAGCCTGCCATGCATTGAAAAATTGTCATTGCACCTTAATTGTATATATTATATACTGTTTATGCAATACACAGTAAATTCGAACGGATATCATTCTTATAATTTCAAGAATAGGAGCGTGTTCTTATATGGCTGAAAAAACGAAACGCATACTGATTTCAGGAGCCAGTATTGCCGGGCCGGCACTTGCCTACTGGCTTCACCGCCACGGCTTTGAGGTGACAATCGTCGAGCGGGCCCCAGCCATACGACGGGGCGGTTATGCGGTTGATATTCGTGGAGCGGCTCTCTTGGTCCTGGAACGGATGGGCATTCTCGATCAAGTACGTGCGGCGGATACGCAAATGACCGGTGTTTATTTTGTAAACGGCAGCGGCAAGATCAAAGGCCGGATCAGTGAAGCGAGCATCGGCAACGAGGCAGGTTTGGACATCGAGGTTATGCGCGATGATCTGACTGACATTTTGTACAATCTCACCAAAGATACGGTGAATTACCTATGGAATGATTCGATCACCGCGATTCGAGAGACGGAAGAGGGGGCGGAGGTGCAATTTGCAAACGGCAAGCCGAAAACCTTCGATTTGGTGATCGGAGCGGACGGTCTTCATTCCAATGTTCGCAGGCTGACTTTTGGCGAGGAGAGCCAGTTTAAACGTTCACTGGGGTGCTATATTTCGATATTTACGACCCGCAATTACCTGGGCCTCAACCATAGCCTGCAATTCTATGCGGTTCCCGGCAAGACGGTAGGGATGTACAGCGCGCGCGACAACACCGAAGCTAGGGGTCTGTTCATTTTTAAATCGGGGACATTGCCATTCGACCGGCACAATCCGGAAGCCCAGAAGCAGCTTGTGGCCGATACTTTCGGCGGCGAAAGCGGTTGGGAAACCCAGCGGCTGCTTCATGCCATGAAGGAGGCGGAAAATTTTTATTTTGACGAGATATGCCAAATTCATATGCCTGCATGGTCGAGAGGCCGTGTTGCGCTTGTAGGCGACGCGGCCTATTGCCCATCGCCGCTTTCCGGGCAGGGCAGCAGCCTGGCGCTCGTCGGTGCTTATGTGCTGGCCGGTGAGTTGAAACTCGCGCAAGGGGATCATGCACAGGCTTTTGCAGCCTACGAGCAAGGGATGCGAACGTTTGTGGAGAAAAACCAGAAAATGGGACAGTCAGCGGCAGAAGGGATGGTCGCGAGCTCCAGCTTCAAAATCATCCTGCAAAATTGGATGCTTCGCATGCCGTTCTTGATGAACGCCATGTTTCAAATGATTTCGAAGATGATCGCCAAAGCCGCGAACGGGATCGAGTTAAAACGATATGAAGAAACATAAACCGGCACAACGAACGGAGCGCCTCCACGATTCGAATCATGTGGAAACGCTCCGTTTTCTAGTCGGCCACGATGGTTCGGTTTTTCCCCGCTTCCTTGGCCCGATACAAAGCGTGGTCGGCCCGCTGAAACAGCATGTCAGCCGATTCGGCGTGGGATGGGAAGTGGGCGATGCCTGACGAGATCGTTACGGGGGTTCCGAGAGGATTTTCCCTCGTTTCAAAAGCTGTACGAATTCGCTCCGCCGTGATCAATGCTTCCGGCACGGTGGCGAGCGGCAGAAGCACGACAAATTCCTCTCCGCCGTAGCGGCAGCATAGGTCATGGGGGCCTACGGACGAAGTGACGACGTGGGCCAGGTGCTTCAATACTTCGTCGCCCGCCTGATGGCCGTAGGTATCGTTGATGGATTTGAACCGGTCGATATCCATGACAATAAGGGCGAAGGAGTACTGCTCTTCCGTCCATTGCGTCATAATGGATTCAAACGTCCTTCGGTTCGTTAACCCCGTTAAAGAATCGGTCATGGCGGCATGAGCCAACTGCTCGGTCTGCTTCTGCAAATCGCTTAACGCAAGCGTAATCGTCTGGGTCAACAAGTCGGCTTCCCGGTTCCAGTGATGCTTGACGTCCGGAAGAACGATTCTTTCGCCTCGGCCCAATCTGCCGGCCAGGTTGGCAAGAGACACGAACGGATGGGCCAAGCGCCGGGCAAGCCAGATGGCGGTGATCATCAATACGGCGAAAGGTGCCAGAGTATACAGCAGGAGCGTGTGAATATTGCGGTTCAATTCGTCGTAAACGACGTTGATGGGGGACTGAACGACGACTCCCCAGCCGTTTTCCAGAACGGGAGAATAGCCGGCAAGAAAGGTGATTCCTTGGGAGTTGGTCACCTGATCGTATCCGCTTTCACCCCGAAGCACCTTCTGGACGATTAGATTGGCGCTGCCATCTTCGCCAATCCGGGATTTGTCCGGATGAAACAATAAATAACCGTTGGAACTTACGACGTAAAAGTACGAACCGTCGCTATTGAGATTATGCATGCCGAACATCATATTCAATATATTGTTTTCCTGCAAATAAAGACTGCCTCCGATATAACCGCGGTATATGCCGTCTTTATCGAAAAGCGGCTCGCTCATAAAAACGATAAGCCGTCCGTTAACCGAATAGTAGGGCTTGGATATATAGGACTTTTTTACTGCGAGCGCTTCTTTGGTCGCTTCCGTTGCGATGTGCAGTCCGGCCGTGCCGACGGAAGGCGGGTCCACACCGCGGACAAGACCTGTTTCGTCCACGACGGCGATCGAGTTGAAATAATGGCTGCCTAAGCGCAGCGCTTCAAGCTGCCTCTGCATTTCTTGCGAATCCGATAGATCGCCGGCCGAAAGACGGGCACCGGTATAGGCCAGACCGGCCCGCATCGATTGGAATAAGGAATCGATGGAATGGCTCATTTTAGTCGCTGCCGAATAGTTCAACGCAAAGGTCGTTTCGAATAACGATTCCTTATTGGAATGATAAGACGCGAGAAGCAGAATCGTCAAAGTAAGCGCAACAGAAAGGGAGACCAGCCCGGTTAACAGGGTGGCAAGACTGATTTTATTCTTTTCGGTACAGCGAATCCCGAACGGTCCGGACATGGTATTCCCCTCCTTATTTTCCAATGAAGTTCCCACTTCATTTCGACATGATCCGCCATAATCCTCTTCCTTGACCGATTTTATTAAAAAAAGCTCCCAAGCTTCGCAGAGACCCGAATTTGAACTATTGGCGGATGAATCCTCATTCGTTTATACTCATTTTAAAAAATATCGCCATAGGGGGAACTCAGGTGAGGAGGTTTCTCAAAAATGAAACGATGCAAATTCTGCTTATCGCCCTAACGACGGCTATTGGGGCTGAAATCAAAGTGTATCCGTTTCATGGAGATTATTTTCGTATGGGGCTTGGTGCCAGTACGTTTTTATTCTTCTTGTTGTTTATGCGCCACTTGCCTTACCTCAAGATCGGGATCATAACGGGAATATTCAGCGTATGCTTTCAGGGGACTGAATGGCTGACCCACTCGACCCCGCTTTCTTTCACGGCAAGCCTTCAGAATAATGTGGCGGCCGGTGTATATTATATCGTGTTTGCTCTCTGCATGGACAGGCTTCGAACAACAATTCACGAATATAACCCCCTTAGGCTAGGCGGGCTTGTCTCGGGAATCGATCTGATCTCGAATGGGGCCGAACTTTTCTTGCGATGGCTGCTGCTCGGCGTAAATGTGATGGATTGGGACGACTGGCTTCTTTTACTGATCCTTACCGTGGTACGCAGTTATTTTGTCATCGGGCTGTACAGCAGCATCATGATCGGCCAAATGCGCGTCCTTCATGCCGAGAAGGAAAAACGGATGGAGCAGATGCTGCATGTGGGTACGGGGCTGTACGGGGAAACGTTCTATTTGCAAAAATCCATGGGCACGATCGAAGCGATTACCGAGCAGAGCTACCTTCTTTATTCCAAATTAAAAGAAGAAAATCTGGAGCGTTACGGCCAAGAAGCCTTAAGCATCGCCCAGCAGATTCACGAAGTCAAGAAGGATTCCCAGCGCATCTTGGCCGGCCTGACCAAATTATACGACAGTGAAATCGTTGTCGATATGAGTTTGGCGGAAATGCTCGGCTTTGTCGTAAAAGCGAATCATAAGTACAGCCGCATGTTCCAAAAGAAAATCAAGTTCACGACCGATCTCTCTGCGGATTACCGAACAGCCGATTTTATTCCCTTGCTAACCATTGTGAATAACCTCGTCTCGAACGCGGTGGAAGCCATCCAAGAGCATGGGACCATCGGGGTACGCGTGTATGAAGATACGGCGGAGACGGTCTTCGTTGTTTCCGATACGGGATGCGGCATTCGGGAATCGCATCGCGGTATTATTTTTCAACCCGGATTCACGACAAAATATAACGAAAGCGGGGTAGCCGCAGCTGGGATCGGACTGTCGCATGTGCGGGATATCGTCCATTCGCTCGATGGGGAGATTGCCGTCGGGTCTTCCGAAGAAGGCATCGGCACGACATTTATCGTGCGTCTTCCGACCTTCAAACTAAGAAGCGCTTCAAACGTCGTGTAGAATTTTATATTTTTTAGTAGTCGAGATGTTATGTTCAAAGTGAGCTTGATTTATGGAAACTACTGGATACATGCCTTTTCCGGCCGAGGGAGTGAAAGCGTTATTGATAAGTATGGCAGCAGCGGGAGGGGCATTCGTGAGCGACATGGCCATTGGAGAGGCAAAGTCATGAGGTTTTTTATTGTAGACGATGACCCTGCGGTGCGTCTCATGCTGGCGCAAATCATTGAAGATGAGGGGCTCGGCCAAGTCGTGGGTGAAGCGGAGGATGGAGCGAAGGTTGATGCTCAATCGATCATCATGAACCAAGTGGATATTCTTTTCGTTGACGTCCTCATGCCTAACCGGGACGGAATCGAGACCGTTCGTGCACTAGTCCCCGTATTCTTGGGAAAGATCATTATGCTATCCGAGGTTGGCTCGAAAGACATCGTCAGTCATACCTACTCGCTGGGCATCGAATATTACGTCCTTAAGCCTATAAACCGGATTGAGCTCATAGCGATCGTTAAGAAAGTGATGGAAAGCATGCTGCTTGAAACGTCGATTCAAACCATCAGGCAATCGATCGATGTTCTTTCTCCGACTGATCTAAACGAAAAAAGGACTCAACGGCTAGGAGAGGCGACCATTCTGGCTTGCGGCAATTATTTGTTGTCGGAGCTTGGGATGACGGGAGAAAGCGGAACCCATGACCTGCTGGATATGTTGGAGTATTTGGTCCAAGGTGAATCGGAGCCAACGGTAAAGGATGAATTTCCGGCTTTAAAAGACCTCTTTTGGCATATCTCGTCGAAAAAACTTGGGGAGCGATCCGTTCACTCCGAGCTCGTACAAAAAGAAATCAAGGCGGCTGAACAACGTGTACGGAGAGCGATATCTCATGCGCTGAATCATCTCGCCTCGTTAGGCATAACGGATTATACCAATCCCAAGTTTGAAAATTACGCCGTGAAGTTTTTCGATTTTATGGAAGTTCGGAAAAGAATGATCGAGCTTGAAGAAAACAGCAAGTCTCATGTAAACCATAAAATCAATACAAAAAAATTCGTGCAGGTCCTGTATTTGGAAGCGAAGCAACTGATGGCGACATTGAACTGACTTTAATGAACACAAACAAAAGTATCATAAAATGTAATTTTTTTGGATATAATACAGTGGAATCATTTATAAATCACCCCATGGCTGGAGAAGGTGCATGAGATGCCGGATGTTCCGTTCGGCCGTGATCAAATTGGTGAAACAGGTTATCGATGCGTCGGTCCGTCACGGCAAGTGGACGGGAATGTGCGGAACGATGGCCGGGGACCCGCTTACCGCCCCTCTATTGGTCGGCTTGGGCCTTCACGAATGGAACATGTCCGCATCTTCGCTTTCCAAGGTGAAAAAGGTCATCGTCCATGTGAATCGAAGCGAGTGTACCGTCTTGGCAGAGCGTGTACTGACGATGGATACGGCCGACGAGGTGAGACAAGCGCTTGAGGTCTTCCATCAGCAGATAGAGGCGGGCGTGTGACTCAAAGTATTATCAATAGCAACAACTCGAAGCAGGTGGGATTTTTCCCAACGTTAAATTTATCGAAAAACAGCGCCTTCTTAAATTTAAAGAAAGCGCTGTTTTTTCAATGATTAATTGTAGTTTCGAAGATAGAGAGTGGCGGAAGAAGAACCATTAGATGTTACGTAGCCGTAATAAGTGCAGCCTGTTTTCATATAAACAACACTAGAATCTTCGGTTTTGATAGACGATGTGTACAGATCAACCATTCTTTTTCCATTGCCTGGACATGATTCCCACAAATAAGCAGAGCTTGAACCTCGGGATTGCAACGTGATTTTTCCATTCGTATCGGCTCCTGCAATACCTCTCGTTTGATCGCTTGCATTGGGCAAGGCTGTTACGGCAGTAGAATCACCTGGAACAGCTAATGCAGAACTCGCGCCAACAATTGTTAAGATAGCAGTTAAACCGATGGATAATAATTTCCTTTTCATATAAACACCTCCTAAATTTGTTAAATTAAGGATATTATTATGTTTTCATAGAAGTCAATAGAAAATTTATATAATTTTATAAAATTAACTTAATTTTACATATAGTAACCTCCGGATTTAGAGTAATTATATCCATGATTTGGTTTATTTTGCGGATTAGGATGAGAACCTTAATTTTCAATGAATCGTCATATTATGTATTTGTTTACAAAATAATCACATATTATGTATATACATGGAATATATAGGGAGTTATAATGTATAAGTAAAATTTTAATTAATTATCATATTTGTTTATATTTTGTAATGCTATTCCAGACAATTCATTGACTCCGTCAACAAGAACTTCTTTTATCGATTTCCGAAAACGTTTCGGATATTCGTGTCTAGACCACCTCAGATCTCATGGGTCAAAGATTATGTCGGATAAGCGTTTGAAACCGCTTGTCCGCTGCCATCCGTAATTTCAACGAGGAGGAATTCATGTGAGTACGACGAGTCTTCAATTATTTCCTTTAACCCGGGCGCAGCAAAGAATATGGTATACGGAATTGCTGTATCCGAACAGCGCCGCCTGCATGCTCTCGGGAGCCATTATCATGAAAGGCCAGGTCGATCGGGAAGCTCTGGCTCGGTCCGTCCAACTGCTTATTGAACGGAACGAGGCTTTGCGCATTCGGCTGCTGACGGAGGACGGTGAGCCGAAGCAGTATGTTCAGCCTTATCAGCCGGCCGAAATCGGGTACTTGGATTTTTCCGCAGGCGGCCAGGACGTAGAGGAGTGGGTGGAGCTCAACAATCGGAAGCCGATGGAGCTGCTTCATTCCGACTTGTACGAATTTACGATTCTCAAAGTCAACGAGCATGAAGTCCGGTGCAACTTAAAAATGCATCATGTCATCTCCGACGGTATTTCCATGGGGCTGATCGGCAATGGGATCATGCACACCTATTTGGAGCTGGTCCGAGGGGAGTCTCCTTCCGGCGAAGCGACGCATTCGTATTTGGACTATATTCAAACCGAAATCGAGTACGAGCAATCGGAACGTTTCAAAAAAGACAGGGCGTACTGGCTCGATAAGTTTCAAACCCTTCCGGAAGCGACCGGACTAAAAACGTATAATCACCTGTCGGCAAGTACGGTTGCAAAGCGGAACAACACAGCGGTCAGCGGTGAATTTTACGCCAAACTGAAAACGTTTTGGGAAGCACATAATATAGGCGCATTCACGTTTTTCTTAGGCGCCATCTATATTTATTTGCATAAAATGACGAACGAGCGCGAGGTAACGATCGGAGCCATCTACGGCAATCGGAGCTCGAAAAAAGAAAAAGAGACGTTAGGAATGTTTGCAAGCACCGTGGCGGTCCGGGTCGGCGTGGAGCCGGACGAGAATCTGGTGTCGTTTTTGCGGACGGTGGCGAAGGAGCAGAGCACGATCATGCGCCATCAAAAATACCCGTACAACCAGCTTATCCAAGACGTAAGAGAGCTGCACAATAATAGGGACCTGGGCCGGCTGTTCAGCGTTGCGGTGGAATATCAGCCGATGAGATGGGTACACTTCGACAATCTCAGCGTCCAAACCCGCAATCAATTCTGCGGCCACGAAGTGAACGATTTTGTCATACACGTCAAGGAAATGCCCGATGAGCAGCGGATAGAGCTGATTGTGGATTATCGCACGGAATTGTTTGACGAAGCCGAAGTGAAGCGGATGACCGAGCATTTGCTTGAGATTGCCGATTATATCGTTTGTCATCCGCACGAAACCGTGTCCCGGGTATCCTTGGTTAGTGAGGAGGAGAGGCATACTCTTGTATCGGTATTCAACGATACGGCGATAGATTATCCCCGGAACAAAACAATCCAACAGATCTTTGAAGAACAAGCGGAGCGGTCGCCGGAGCGGCTTGCCGTTGCTTTCGAGGGGCATGGGCTGACGTACCGGGAATTGAACGAGCAGGCGAACAAGCTGGCGCGGACTTTGCGGAGCGAAGGCGTATGCCCGGATCAACCCGTCGGCCTTATGGCCGAGCGTTCTCTGGAGATGATCGTCGGCATCCTCGGTATTCTGAAAGCCGGGGGCGCTTATGTGCCGATCGATCCGGAGTATCCCGAGGAGCGTATCCGGTATATGCTGGAGGATTCGGGCGCGAAGCTGCTGCTTGTGCAGGACGGCGAACGGATGGGCGCCGATTTTGCGGGTAAAATCGTCGATTTGAGCCAAGACGATGTCTACAGCGACGACAGCTCAAATCCGGATACCGCAGCCGGCCCGACGGATTTGGCTTATATCATGTATACGTCCGGAACGACGGGCAAGCCGAAAGGGGTCATGGTCGAGCACCGCAATGTGGTTCGTCTGGTGAAAAACACGAACTTCGCTGACCTCTATGAAGAGACGCGCATTTTGCAGACGGGCGCGGTGGCGTTTGACGCTTCCACGTTTGAAATCTGGGGAGTGCTGCTGAACGGCGGAGAACTTTATCTCACGAGCCAGGACGTCATTCTGAACGCGGCGAAGTTGAAGCAGGCGATTCAGCAGTACGGCATTACGACCATGTGGCTGACTTCACCGCTCTTCAACCAGCTATCCCAGGAGGACAGTAGGCTGTTTGGCGGCTTGAAGACGCTGCTCGTCGGCGGGGACGCGCTGTCGGTGCCGCATATTAACCGGGTGCTGCGAGATCATCCGGGACTTTGCATCGTGAACGGCTATGGCCCGACGGAAAATACGACGTTCTCTACAACCTACGCGATTACCGGCGAGCAGATAGATACGGTGCCGATCGGCCGTCCGATCCGGAACTCGACCGCTTACGTGGTAGACAGCGCATTAAAGCTGCAGCCTATCGGCGCTTGGGGCGAGCTGATCGTCGGCGGAGACGGCGTGGCGCGGGGGTACTTGAACCGGCCGGAGCTGACGGCGGAGAAATTTATCGCCAGCCCGGTGCGGGAGGGAGAGCGCTGCTATCGGACGGGAGACCTGGTTCGCTGGCGCGCCGACGGTACGTTGGAATACAAAGGCCGGATGGACGGGCAGGTGAAAATCCGCGGTTACCGCATCGAGCTCGGCGAGGTGGAGGCCTATCTCTCGAAGATTGCGTCCGTACAGACAGCGGTTGTCATTGCCCGTGAAGACGAGGCCGGACAAAAGCAACTGGCGGCGTATTACACTTCGGATCGTCCGCTTTCCCCAGATGAGCTTAAAGCCGAGCTGATCAAGGAACTGCCGGGCTATATGGTTCCCGCTTATTTGATGCAGGTGGAGCAGATGTCGCTTACCCCGAACGGCAAGATCGACCGCAAAGCGCTCCCGGCTCCGGAAGAAATCAGGACAGGCGCAGTGGAATACGTAGAGCCCCGGACGCCCGTGGAAGCGAAGCTGGCCGAAATTTGGCAGGAAGTGCTCGGTCTTCCGCAGATCGGAGTCAAGGACAACTTCTTCGACAGGGGTGGCCATTCGCTGCGGGCGGCGGCTTTGACGGCCAAAATACATAAGGAGATGCAGAAGAATCTGCTTGTCCGCGAAGTGTTTTTGACGCCTACGCTCGAAGGCATGGCACAGGTGATCGCTCGCATGGATCATCAAGCGCAGGAGCCTATTCCGGCAATTGAGCAGAGAGACTATTATCCGGTATCTTCGGCCCAAAAACGGCTGTACATTTTGAACCAGCTGAAGGGCGCCGAGCTCAGCTATAATATGCCGAAGGCTATGGTAGTCGAAGGCCCGCTCGATCGTGAGCGTCTGGAGCAAGCGTTCCGCAAGCTGATGGAGCGGCATGAGTCGCTGCGGACGGGATTCGTGACGGTAAACGGGGAACCGGTACAGCGGATCTACCCCCATGTTGACTTTTCCGTGGAGTTTATGGAGGGGGGAGACGCGGAAGCGGAGGAACGTATCCGGCAATTTGTACGGCCGTTCGATCTGCAGCAGCCGCCTCTCTTCCGGGTGGGACTTATCGAACAGGAGCACAACCGCCATATCCTGCTGTTCGATATGCACCATATCATATCCGACGGCGCTTCCGTCCGCATCCTGATCGAAGAATTCGGCCGTTTGTATCGCGGAGAGAAGCTGCACCCGCTTCCGATCCAATATAAGGATTACACCGTCTGGCAGCAGACGGAAGCACAGGAAGAACGAAGGAAAGCCCAGGAAGCCTACTGGCTGGATGTCTTCGGCGGAGAGCTCCCGGTATTGAACATGCCGGCCGACTATGCAAGACCGGCCGTACAAAGCTTTGAAGGAAATGCAATCGAGTTTGTCATCGACCGAAATCGAATGCAAGAGCTGCGGCGGATTGCCGCACAAAGCGGAGCAACCTTGTATATGGTGCTGCTGGCCGCTTACACGGCTCTTTTGCATAAATATACGGGGCAGGAAGACATCATCGTGGGAACTCCGGTTGCCGGAAGAGGGCATACGGATCTTGAGAACTTGATCGGCATGTTCGTGGGAACGCTGCCTATCCGCAATTTCCCTGCGGGAGAAAAATCGTTCCTGAGCTATTTGGAGGAAGTGAAGGAGCAGGCGCTGAAAGCCTACGATAATCAGGATTACCCGTTCGAAAGATTGGTCGAAAAGCTTCATCTAAGCCGGGATTTAAGCCGTAACCCGTTATTTGACACCATGTTCGTCCTGCAAAACGGGGAGCAGGGCAGGTGGGTCATTGAAGGGCTGCAATTCAATTCGCTCCCCGATGTCCATGATACGGCGAAGTTCGATTTGACCTTCCACGCGGTGGAAGAAGCGGAAGAGCTTGTCTGCCATCTGGAATACGCTTCTTCCTTGTACAAGCCGGAGACCATCGAGCGGATGACGAAGCACTTCGTCCAATTGATCGACGCCATGACGAAGGATCCTGGGGCGAGTCTATCGACTTTGGACATCATTACGGCCGAGGAAAAAACGGCGATTCTCGGCGTGTTCAACGATACGGCGGCGGCGTATCCGCAGGATAAGACGATTCACGGACTGTTCGAGGAGCAGGCGGAGCGGACGCCGGAGCAGACGGCGGTCGTGTGCGGAAGCAGCCGGATGACGTACCGGGAGCTGAACGAGCGGGCGAACCGGCTGGCAAGAACCTTGCGTACGCAGGGTGTGCAGCCGGACCGGCCGGTCGGGATCATCGCCGAGCGGTCGCCGGAGATGCTGGTGGGGATCTATGCGATCCTGAAAGCAGGCGGCGCCTACGTGCCGATTCAACCGGACTACCCCGAGGAGCGCATCCGCTATATGCTGGACGATTCGGGAGCCGGGCTGCTGGTCACGCAGCGTCACTTGAAGGAACGTACCGCTTTCGCCGGGACGGTCATCGAGCTGGAGGACGAGTCCGTGTACCACGAGGACGGTTCGAATTTGGAGCCGATAGCCGGACCGGACCATATGGCGTACGTCATCTACACGTCGGGTTCGACGGGCAAGCCGAAGGGGGTTATGGTGGAGCACCGTCCGGTGATCAACCGGCTGACGTGGATGCAAGAGGCGTATCCGATCGGCAGCGAGGATACGATCCTGCAGAAGACGGCCATTACCTTCGACGTGTCGGTGTGGGAGCTGTTCTGGTGGAGCTTCGTGGGCGCCAAGGTGTGCCTGCTGCCGCCCGGCGGGGAGAAGAACCCCGAGCAGATCCTCACAACGATCGACGAACAAGGTGTGACGATCCTGCATTTTGTTCCGGCGATGCTGCACGTCTTCCTGGAATACGCGGAGGGGCAGCCGGAGGGCGAGCTGGCGAAAAAGCTGGCGTCCATTCGGCGGGTGTTTGCAAGTGGGGAAGCATTGACGACTTCGCAAACGGACCGGTTCCACCGGTTCATCGCGCCGGTGAACGGAGCGCGGCTGATCAACCTGTACGGCCCGACGGAAGCGACGGTCGATGTGTCGTACTTCAACTGCGAGCCGGAGGAGGCGTATGCGTCGGTGCCGATCGGCAAGCCGATCTCGAATATCCGGCTGTATATTGTGGCGCCGGGCACCGGGCAGCTGCAGCCGGTCGGCGTGCCTGGCGAGCTGTGCATCGCGGGCGACGGACTGGCGCGGGGATATCTGCACCGCCCTGAGCTGACGGCGGAGAAATTCGTGGACAATCCGTTCGAAGAAGGCGGACGGATGTACCGGACAGGCGATCTGGCGCGCTGGATGCCGGACGGCAACATCGAATACCTGGGCCGGATCGACCATCAGGTGAAAATCCGCGGTTACCGGATCGAGCTGGGAGAGATCGAAGCCGAGCTATTCAAAACGGCGCCGGTGCAGGAAGCGGTCGTGTTGGCCCGGGATGGCCAAGACGGACAAAAGCTCCTCTGCGCCTATTTCACGGCGGACCGGCAGCTGACGGTGAGCGAGCTCAAGGGAATGCTGTCCAGCGAGCTGCCAGGGTATATGATTCCATCTTATTTTGTGCAGCTCGAACGGATGCCGCTTTCGCCTAACGGCAAGATCGACCGCAAAGCGCTGCCTGCCCCGGAGGAGACAGCGCTGGCCGGAGCTGAATACGTCGCCCCCCGGACTCAGGAGGAAAGGCAGTTGGTCCGCATTTGGCAAGAAGTGCTCGGAAGGAAGCAAATCGGGGTCAAGGATAACTTCTTCGATATCGGAGGACACTCTTTGCGGGCAACAACGGTGACGGCCAAAATTCACCAAGAGATGGGACGAAACGTGCCGCTCAAGGAGATGTTTCAATCGCCGACAATTGAAGCCTTGGCGGCAGCGATTGCGGGGATGGAGCAAGCCGAGCATTCAGCCATAGGGGTAACGGAGAAAAGCGACTTTTACCCGGTCTCTTCCGCGCAAAAACGGTTGTATATTTTAAGCGAAATCGAAGGCGCGCATCTTAGCTACAACATGCCCGCCGTCTTGACGGTCGAAGGCCCGTTGGACCGCCTCCGGCTCGAAGAAGCATTCAGGATGTTGATCGAGCGTCATGAAGTTTTGCGGACCGGCTTTGAACTGGTTGATGGAGAACCGGTGCAAAGGATTTGCCCGGATGCCGCTTTTGCGGTGGAGCTCGTGCAGGCGTCGGAACATGAGGCGGACGAGCACATTCGCAGATTCGTCCGTCCGTTCGATCTACGGAAGCCCCCGCTTCTGCGGGTCGGGCTGATCGAAGTCGGGCCCCGACGTCATCACTTATGTATCGACATGCACCATATCGTTTCCGACGGCGCCTCCCTGGGCATTTTGATCCAGGAATTCGTTCGTCTCTACAAAGGCGAGGACCTTCTTCCGCTTCGGATTCAGTACAAGGATTATGCCGTATGGCAGCAAGCGGAGGAACAGAGCGAACGGATGAAGGCGCAGGAAGCGTATTGGTTGGACGTGTTCAAAGGCGAGCTCCCGGTGCTCCATATGCCGACCGATTATGCAAGACCCGCTGTACAGAGCTATGAGGGCGGGATGCTCCAATTTGCCATCGATCGCTCTGGAATGGAAGGATTGCGGCAGATCGCTGCACAATCCGGTTCGACGCTGTACATGGTCTTGCTCGCCGCCTATACAGCCCTACTGCATAAATACACAGGTCAGGAAGACATCGTTGTAGGCACCCCGGTTGCCGGAAGACGGCATGCGGATTTGGGCCATCTGATCGGGATGTTCGTGAACACGCTGGCTGTGCGCAATTACCCGGCCGGGGAAAAAACGTTCCTGAGCTATGTCGAAGAGATCAAGGAAGCTGCGTTAAAAGCTTATGAGAACCAGGAATACCCATTTGAACAATTGGTGGAAAACCTGGAAATCAAGCGCGATATGAGCCGTAATGCGCTGTTTGACACGATGTTTGTTCTGCAGAACGCAGAGCAGGGGGAGCTGCTTATTGACGGGCTGCAGTTTACGCCTCGTCCTTACGAACATACTACAGCCAAGTTCGATCTGAGCTTGTCGGTGGTTGAGGAAGCGGACGGTCTCGCATGCAGCTTGGAATATGCCGCCTCGCTGTTCAAGCCGGAAACCATTCGGCGGATCGCGCAGCATTTTGCGCAGCTGATCGAGCAGGTCATTCACGATCCGAATGCAACGCTTTCGTCCGTAGATATCGTTTCCGAGCAGGAGAAAGCGCATATTGCGGATGTGTTCAACGACACGGCGCGGCCGTATCCTTCCGACATGACGATCCACAGGCTGCTTGAAGAACAGGCGGAACGGATGCCGGAAGAGGTGGCTGTCGTCTATGAAGCAAGCCGTCTGACCTACCGCCAGATCAACGAAAAAGCGAACCGTCTCGCGCGAACGATAAGAGCCGAAGGCATACGTCCGGACGAGCGGGTATGCATTGTGGCGGAGCGCTCCTTGGAGATGGTGATCGGCATTTTGGCCGTCTTGAAAGCCGGCGGCGCGTATGTGCCGATTGACCCGGAGTATCCGCAGGACCGCATCCGCTACATGCTGGAGGATTCCGGGGCGAAGCTGCTGCTGGTGCAGCGTCCTCTGCCGGAGGAGGTTGCTTTTGACGGCAAGCTTCTGGACCTCCGGGATGAAGCGGTTTATCATCAGGACGCAACTAACCTGGAAGCGGCGGCAGGTCCGCAGCATTTGGCTTACGTCCTGTACACCTCCGGATCGACAGGCGCCCCCAAGGGGGTTATGGTCGAGCATCGGTCGGTCGTAAATATGTTGACCCAGCTGGAGAACGAGTATCCGATGCTCCCGGGCGACGCTTTTCTTCTGAAGACGACCTATACCTTCGATATCTCCGTGCCGGAATTGTTCGGCTGGTTTTTCGGAAAAGGCAAGCTCGTCATCCTGCGGCAGGGACTGGAGAAGGACCCGGCGGCCATCGAGCAGGCGATCGAAGAGCAGGGAATTACCCATATGAACGTTGTTCCTTCCATGTTCAGCGCTATGCTGAGCTACGCAAGGGAGAAGGGGACGGCAAAGCTCAACGGCTTGAGATATATTTTTTCAGGGGGAGAGGCGCTGCCTTCCGCGCTGGTCAAGCAGTTCCACAGTTTGCCGTTGAAGGCGAAGCTGGAAAATATTTATGGCCCGACGGAAGCAACGATTTATGCATCGAAATATTCGGCGGATAC
Organism: Paenibacillus tyrphae; assembly: GCF_000722545.1. Taxonomy (GTDB): domain Bacteria; phylum Bacillota; class Bacilli; order Paenibacillales; family NBRC-103111; genus Paenibacillus_G; species Paenibacillus_G tyrfis. The sequence continues at coordinate 96,067 of NZ_JNVM01000002.1, read as the reverse complement.
GAGCATGGACGATGCGGTGGCGGTGCCGATCGGCAAGCCGCTCGGGAATGTGCAGATGTGGGTTCTGAGCGGCGGAAACCATCTGCAGCCGATCGGGGTGCCGGGCGAGCTGTGCATTACCGGGGTCGGAGTAGCCAGAGGCTATCTGAATCGGCCGGAGCTGACGGCGGAGAAATTTGTCAAGCATCCATTGATGCCGGACCGCCTGATGTACCGGACAGGAGATTTGGCGCGCTGGCTGCCGGACGGGAACATCGAATACTTGGGCCGGATCGATCATCAGGTCAAAATCCGGGGCTACCGGATCGAGCTGGGAGAAATCGAGGCGCGCCTCCGAAAAGTCGGGGCGGTGAAGGAAGCGCTTGTGATCACGCGGGAGGACGAGTCCGGGCAAAAGCAGCTTTACGCGTACTTCACGGCAGAGCGTCCGCTGCTCACCGGGGAGCTCCGAAGCGAATTGGCCGGAATGCTTCCGGGGTATATGATTCCGTCTTACTTCATACAGCTGGAGCGCATGCCGTTGACGCCGAACGGCAAGCTGGACCGCAAGGCGCTGCCGGCGCCGGAAGGTAACGTGCACACGGGAGCGGAATATGTGGCCCCCCGGACATCGCTGGAAGTCCAGTTGACTAATATCTGGAAGGGCATCCTGCGACTTCGTGAGATTGGCGTGCGGGACAACTTCTTTGAAATTGGCGGCCATTCCTTGCGTGCGGTAACGCTGGTCGCTCAAATCCACAAAGAATTGAACGTGAATGTGGCACTGCGTCAAATATTTCAAGCGCCCACGATCGAACAACTGGCGCAAGAGATTGCGGGTATGAAGCAGCAGGCATATGAAGCGATACCGCTGACTGGCGAAAGCTCCTTCTATCCGTTGTCATCCGCACAGAAGCGGCTGTTCATTCTGAATCAGATCGAAGGCGCAGAGCTTAGCTACAACATGCCGAGCGTCATGAGCGTCAGCGGACCGCTGGACAAGGGTCGTCTCGAAGAAGCGTTCCGGAAGCTGATTGCGCGACATGAGACGCTTCGAACCGGCTTTGAGCTGGCCGATGGGGAACCGGTGCAGCGCGTTTATCCGGAAGTCGAATTTGCGGTGGAGTATGTGCGGCCGGAAGCGGAAGATAGCGAAGCATTCATTCGCAGCTTTATCCGTGCTTTCGATCTTGGGAAGCCACCGCTCCTGCGGATTGGAGTCATTGAGCTTGAAGCGGAGCGCCATATTTTGTGCTTCGACATGCACCATATCATCTCCGACGGCACTTCCATGGGCATTCTGATCGAAGAATTTGTCCGGTTGTACGGCGGGGACGAACCGGCGCCGCTTCGGCTTCAATATAAAGACTATGCGGCATGGCAGCAAGGGGAGCTGCGCAGCGAACGCATGAACGCGCAGGAAGCCTACTGGCGCAGCCTTTTCCAAGGGGAAATCCCGGTGCTGGATCTGCCGACCGATTATGCGAGACCTGCCGTGCGTAGCTATGAAGGAAAGTCGGTCGAGTTTGTCGTCTCTTCATCCGTCACGGAGAAGCTGCGGGAGCTCGCCGTCCAAACCGGCTCGACCCTGTACATGGTCTTATTGGCGGCTTATACGGCTCTGCTGCACAAATACACCGGACAGGAAGACATCGTGGTAGGCACGCCGGTGGCGGGAAGGTCCCATGGAGAACTGAGAGGCCTGATCGGCATGTTCGTGAACACGCTGGCGATCCGCAGCTATCCTGCGGGCACCAAGACGCTGAACGAATATGTGCTGGAAATCAAAGAGCAAGCGCTGAAAGCATACGAGCATCAGGAGTATCCGTTCGAGGAACTGGTAGAGAAGCTGAATGTGGCCAGAGACCAAAGCCGCAGTCCGCTGTTCGAAACGATGTTTGTTCTGCAAAACGCAGAGCGGAGCGAACTGACCATCGAAGGCTTGCAGTTTACACCGCATCCGTTCCAGCAGCAAATGGCGAAGTTTGATTTGACCTTCAATGTGACGGAGGAAGCAGACTCGCTTGTTTGCAGCATCGAGTACGCGAGCACGCTGTTCAAGCAAGAAACCATCCGGCGGATGGCGGAGCATTTTACGCAGCTTGTCGAGAAGATGGTTCATGACCCGAATGAGGCGCTTTCGTCCATCGAGATTCTGACCGCACAGGAGAAGGCGCAAATTGTAGAGGAGTTCAACGATACGGCATGGCCGTATCCTGCGGACATGACGATCCACGGGCTGTTCGAACAGGTGGCGGCCGGGATGCCGGAGCAGGAAGCGGTTGTGTTCGGGGATCAACGGCTCACGTATAGCGAGCTGAACGAACGGGCGAATCGCCTGGCGCGCACGCTTCGAGCCAAGGGCGTGCAGGCCGAGCAGCCGGTTGCGATTATGAGCGAGCGCTCCATCGAAATGATCGTCGCCGTGCTCGCCGTCATGAAGGCGGGCGGCGCGTATGTGCCGGTCGACCCGGAATATCCGGAGAAACGCATCCGCTACATGCTCGAAGATTCCGGCGCACGGCTGCTGCTTGTCCAGTCGCATTTGCGGGATCGCGCAGCGTTCGACGGCGAGCTGCTCCTGCTGGACGATGATCAGACTTATAGCGACGATGGCTCAAATCTGGGGCTGGCCGTCGATCCGAAGCAGCTGGCGTATGTCATCTACACGTCGGGCACGACCGGGAATCCGAAAGGCGTGATGGTCGAGCATCAGGGCGTGTGCAACTTCAAGTTCTTCTGCGAGCATACACTGCAGATCAGTAAGCAGGACCGCATTGTGCAGTTTGCCAGCTTTTCTTTTGACGCGTCGTGCTCGGAAATGATCATGAGCTTATTTTTCGGGGCGACGCTGTATGTGCCGGACGCATCGGTTATTTTGGATCATCATTTGTTCGAGCAGTACGTCCGGGACAACGGAATAACGGTGGCGACCTTGCCTCCGACCTATGCCGTGTACTTGAACCCGGTGCACGTTCCGAGCTTGAAAACGCTAATCACGGCCGGTTCCGCTTCCTCCGCCGAGCTGGTGGGGCAGTGGAAGGATCATGTACGCTATATCAACAATTACGGCCCGACGGAGGATTCTATCTGCTCGACCACTTGGGTCTATTCGCAGGACATGGCGATGGAAACATCGGTGCCGATCGGCCGTCCGATAGCCAACCATCAGGTGTATATTCTCGATGCGCAGAACAGGCTGGCGCCCATTGGGGTGGCGGGAGAGCTTTGCGTGAGTGGGATCGGGCTGGCTAGGGGTTACCTGAACCGTCCCGAACTGACAGCGGAGAAATTCGTGCCGGTTCCGTTTGCGCCGGAGAAGCGGATGTACCGGACCGGAGATCTGGCGCGCTGGCTGCCGGACGGAAATACCGAATACTTGGGACGGATCGACCATCAGGTCAAAATTCGCGGCTATCGGATCGAACTGGGAGAAATCGAAGCTCAGCTCATGAAGACGGAGGCGGTGAAAGAGGCGCTTGTGATCGCGCGGGAGGACGAGTCCGGGCAGAAGCAGCTCTGCGCGTACTTCACGGCGGAGCGTCCGCTAATCACCGGAGAGCTCCGAAGCGAATTGGCCGGGGCGCTGCCGGGGTACATGATTCCGGCGCACTTCATGCAGCTGGAGCGCATGCCGTTGACGCCGAACGGCAAAGTAGACCGCAAGGCGCTGCCGGCGCCGGAAGGAACGGCGCACACGGGAGCGGAATACAGGGCTCCCCGGACTTCCGTGGAGCAGACATTGGTTTCCGTGTGGCAAGGAGTGCTGGGTGTCAGATCGATCGGGATTGACGATAACTTCTTCGACCTTGGCGGCGATTCCATTAAAGCGATCCAAGTTTCTTCCAGATTGTTTCAGGCCGGATACAAGCTGGAAATGAAAGATTTGTTCAAGTATCCGACTGTCAAGGAGCTGGGAACACGCGTTCAAACGGCCAACCGAACCGCCGAGCAGGGGACCGTTGCCGGAGCGATGGAGCTGACGCCGATTCAGCGCTGGTTCTTCGGGCGGCAGTCGCCTGATCCGCATCATTTTAACCAGGCCGTCATGCTATACCGGGAACGCGGCTTCGAAGCAGAGGCGCTTCACCGGACAATGAAAAAGATCGCCGAGCATCACGATGCGCTGCGCCTCGTTTTCCGCATGACGGAACAGGGCTGGGAAGCGTGGAACCGAGGCTTGGACGAAGGCGAGCCGTACAGCTTGGAAATCGTGAACCTGAAAGGCGAAACGGACTGCGCGCAAGCGATTGAAGCGAAGGCCGACGAAATTCAAGGCAGCTTCAGCTTGAGCGAAGGGCCTTTGGTGAAACTGGGATTGTTCCAATGCGACGAGGGTGACCACCTGCTGATCGTCATTCACCATTTGGCGGTGGACGGGGTATCGTGGCGGATATTGCTCGAAGATCTTGCGGCGGGCTATGAGCAAGCCGTGAGCGGATCAGACATTCGTCTCCCGCAAAAGACCGATTCGTTCCGGCAATGGGCGGATCGTTTGACGGACTATGCGAAAAGTTCGGCGATAGAGAACGAACGTTCGTATTGGGGGCAAGTGGAGCAAGTACGCGTAATCCCGCTGCCGAAGGATGACATGCAGGTGGCGCCGCAGATTGGGGACAGCGAAGCGGTCACGGTCCAATGGACGAGGGAAGAAACGGAACGGCTGCTCAAGGAAGCACATCGTGCCTACGGCACAGAAATGAACGACCTGCTGCTAACCGCATTGGGTCGGGCGATTCGCGCATGGACCGGCATCGGGCAAGTGGTCGTGAACGTGGAAGGTCATGGCAGAGAGCCGATTGTTCCGGACATGGACATTACGCGTACGGTGGGCTGGTTCACCAGTCAGTATCCGGTCGTTTTGGAGATGGGAACGGACACGGGGCTGGCTGATCAAATCAAGAAAATCAAGGAAGGACTGCGCCGGATTCCGCACAAAGGGGTCGGGTACGGAATTTTGAAGTACCTATCGGCTCCCGAAGAGGGTGGCACCGGCTCCATTCATCCGGAAATCAGCTTTAACTATCTGGGTCAATTTGACCAAGACTTGGAAAATAGTGCTCTGCAGCTTTCCCCTTATTCGACTGGGGCATCGATAAGCGCTAACGCATGGCGGACCTGCGCCCTGGATATCAACGGCATGATTTCCGAAGGAACGCTGAAGCTGACGATCGGCTACAGCGGCAAGGAGTACCGGAAAGAAACGATGGAGCGAGTGGGAGAGCTGTTGAAGGCAAGCCTTCGGGAAGTCGTCGAGCATTGCCTTGGGAAGGAGCGCGCTGAGCTGACGCCAAGCGATGTCCTGTACAAGGAATTGACCCTGGAGGAGCTTGACGCGCTGGCGGAACAGACCGCCCATATTGGCGAGATTGAAAATGTGTACACCTTGACGCCGCTGCAAAAGGGGATGCTGTTCCATAGCTTGATGGATCCGGATTCGGGAGCCTACTATGAGCAAACGACGTTTACGCTCCAGGGAAGCTTCGATGCGGCCGTATTTGAAGAAAGCCTGAACGCGTTGGCGCAGCGCCATGAGGTATTGAGAGCGAACTATTATAGCGGTTGGAAAGAGGAGCCGCTGCAGGTCGTATTCCGTTACAAGCGTCCCGGCTTCCGGTATGAGGACCTGCGCTGCATGAACGAGGAGCAGCGCGAGGCGTACGCCCACCGCTTGGCCGGCGAGGGTAAGGCCAAGGGCTTCGATCTCGGGCAGGATTCACTGATGAGGATATCGGTGCTGCGAACCGGCGACGAGACCTATCGTTTCCTGTGGAGCTTCCACCATATTGTGATGGACGGCTGGTGCTTGTCTCTGGTGGCCAAAGAGGTGTTCGAAACGTATTTTGCCATCCTGGAGCAAAAGCGGCCGGAGCTTGGAACCCCTCTCCCGTACGGCCGGTACATCGAATGGCTGCAGCTTCAGAATCGCGAAGCGGCTTCCCAGTATTGGAGCGACTATTTGGCGGGGTACGAGCAGGGAACCGTTCTGCCTCAGGCGAAGTCCGGGAAAAAGGACGGCGTCTATGCCGCGGAGACGCTGGCCCGCTCGTTCGGGGAAAAGTTGACGCGGGATATTGACCTCACGGCGAAGCAGCATCGAGTAACCGTGAATACCTTGATTCAGACGGCATGGGGCGTTCTGCTGCAAAAATATAACGGCAGCGAAGACGTCGTATTCGGAAGCGTCGTATCCGGCAGGCCGGCGGAGCTTCCCGGCATTGAGACGATGATCGGTTTGTTTATTAATACGATCCCGGTCCGCATCCAGAATGTTCCGGAGCAATCCCTCGCCTCCGTCATGAGAAGCGTGCAGGAGCAATCGCTGGCGGGCCAGGCGTACGAGACGTACCCGCTCTACGAGATTCAGGCGCAAAGCGAGCATAAGTCAGGCCTGATCGATCACATTATGGTGTTCGAGAACTATCCTGTCGATCAGCAGATGGAGCAGCTCGGAGGCCATCGTTCCGTCAGCTTTGAGATCAAGGACGTTCATATATCGGAGCAAACGAATTACGATTTCAACCTGATCGTGGTTCCTGGCGATGAGATCGCATTGCGGATGGAGTATAACGCGTGCGTCTATGACCAGGCGGCGGTGGAGCGGATTTACGGACATCTGGTTCGCGTATTGGAACAGATTGCGGCTCATCCGCAGATTCGCGTTGGCGAGCTGAATGTGCTGACGCCGGAGGAGCAGACGCAGATTCAAGTCCGGTTCAACGATACGGAGGCGGACTATCCGCGGGATAAAACGATCCACGCACTGTTCGAGGAACAGGCGGAGCGCGCGCCGGAGCAGGTCGCGGTCGTCTACGAGGAGAGCCAACTGACATACGGCGAGCTGAACGAGCGGGCGAACCGGCTGGCGCGGACGCTGAGGGCTGAAGGCGTCCAAGCGGATACGCTGGTCGGTATCATGGTAGACCGCTCGCTGGAAATGATCGTCGGCATCCTCGCGATCCTGAAAGCCGGCGGCGCGTATGTGCCGATCGATCCGGAGTATCCGGAGGAGCGCATCCGCTTCATGCTCGAGGACTCGGGAGCGAAGCTGCTCTTGATGAAGCATCCGTCGAACGAGAAGCTCGCCTTCTTCGAAGGGACGCTTGTCGGCTTGGACGATGCGGCAGTTTACGATCCGGACGGCGGAAATTTGGAGCCTATTACGGGTCCGAAGGATCTGGCGTATGTGATTTATACGTCCGGAACCACGGGCAAGCCGAAAGGAACGCTAATCGAGCACAAAAATGTCGTGCGGCTGCTGTTTAACGACCGGAATTTGTTTGACTTCGGACCGTCGGATACGTGGACGCTATTCCATTCGTACTGCTTCGATTTCTCGGTTTGGGAGATGTACGGGGCGCTGCTGTACGGAGGCCGGTTGATCATAGTGCCGGCGATGACGGCACGAAGCCCGCAACAGTTCTGCGATCTGCTGAAGGTGGAGCAGGTCACGATACTGAACCAGACGCCGACATATTTCTACCAGCTGATGCAGGAAGAGCTGAGCCACGACAGCAAAGAATTGAAGTTAAGACAGATCATTTTCGGCGGGGAAGCGTTAAGTCCGGCGCTGCTGAAAAGCTGGAAGGCGAAATATCCGCACGTGCAGCTGATCAATATGTACGGTATCACGGAAACGACGGTGCACGTGACGTACAAGGAGATCACCGAGCGTGAAATCGCGGAAGGCAAAAGCAACATTGGAAAGCCGATCCCGACGCTGAGCGCGTACATTATGAACGAGCAGCGGCAATTGCAGCCGGTCGGAGTTCCCGGAGAGCTGTATGTGGCTGGGGACGGGCTGGCACGAGGCTATTTGAACCGCGCGGACCTGACGGCGGAGCGCTTTGTGGAGCATCCGTTTGCAGCGGGTGAGCGGATGTACCGGGCAGGCGACCTCGCGCGCTGGCTGCCGGACGGCAGCATCGAGTATTTGGGCCGGATCGACCATCAGGTGAAAATCCGCGGCTACCGGATTGAACTGGGCGAGCTCGAAGCGCAGCTGTTGAAGGTGGAGACGGTGCGAGAGGCGATTGTCATCGCACGCGAGGACGAAGAGGGACAAAAGCAGCTGTGCGCCTATTTTGTAGCGGACACCGAGCTGACGGCTGGCGGGCTCAAACAGGCTCTTTCCGCCGAACTGCCGAATTACATGCTCCCGTCGTACTTCATCCAGCTCGATGCGATGCCGCTGACGTCCAACGGCAAGGTCGACCGTAAAGCGCTGCCGGCCCCGGAGGGAAGCCTGCAGCTCAACGCGAAGTATGTCGCGCCTCGAACTCCGCTCGAACTTCGGCTCGCGCGGATTTGGCAGGAGGTGCTTGGCGTCCCGCGTATCGGGATAAATGACAATTTCTTCGACCTCGGCGGGCACTCTTTACGAGCGACGACGATGGCGGCCAAAATTCATAAGGAACTTCACATCCGCGTTCCGTTGAAAGAAGTGTTCCAAGCTCCGACGATCGAAGCATTGGGGAAAGTGATCGCATCTATGGGTCATACTGCGTACGAAACCATTCCGGTCGTCGAGGAAAGAGATTACTACCCGGTAACTTCTGCACAGAAGCAGCTATATATTTTGAGCCACCTGGAAGGTGGAGAGCTCAGCTACAACATGCCGAACGTCATGTCCGTCGACGGACCGCTTGACCCGCTGCGTCTGGAAGCGGCGTTCCGCGAGCTGATCGTGCGTCACGAATCGCTGCGCACCGGCTTTGAGATGGTTGACGGCGAACTGGTGCAGAGGATCTACCGCGAAGCGCAATTTGACGTGGAATACATCCAGGCTGAAGAAGCGGAAGCCGAAGCCTACATGGCCGGATTCGTACGCGCCTTCCCTCTGGAGAAGCCGCCGCTGCTGCGCGTCGGATTAATCGAGCATAAGCTGGACCGTTACACCCTGCTGTTTGATATGCATCACATCATTTCGGACGGCGTCTCTATGGGGATCTTAATCCAAGAGTTTGTCCGCCTCTATGGGGGCGAGACGCTTCCGCCGTTGCGGATTCAATATAAAGACTATGCCGCATGGCAGCTTCGGCAAGCGTCCGAAGAGCGTTACGGACAGCTGGAAAGCTACTGGCTTGAAGCCTTGTCCGGGGATTTGCCCGTCTTGCATCTGCCGACCGACTACCCGCGGCCTGCGCGGCTTAGCTTCGAGGGGGCGCAGATCGACTTTGCGGCGGATCGGGCTTTGACCGAAGCCGTGAAGGGGCTGGCCGATGCCAGCGGCAGCACGCTGTTCATGGTTCTGCTTGCCGCCTATACGGTCCTGCTGTCCCAATACAGCGGACAGGAAGATATGATCGTGGGCACTCCGATCGCCGGCAGATTGTCGGAGGAACTACAGGGCGTCATCGGAATGTTTGTCGGCACCTTGCCGCTGCGGAATTATCCATCGGAAGGAAAAACCTTCCTGGGCTACCTGCAGGAAGTAAAAGAAAATGCCCTGCAAGCCTTCGAGCATCAGGACTATCCGTTCGAAAAGTTGGTCGAGCAGCTTGACGCAGCCAAGGATGTAAGCCGCAATCCGCTGTTCGATACGATGTTCACGCTCCAGAACCTCGAACGCCAGGAGCACGGGATCGAATCGTTAACCTTCACCCGTCAGGTTCGGGAGAATGGAAGCTCCAAGTTCGACCTGAGCTTTACAGTCATGGAGCAGGGCGACGAGCTTGCCTGCAGCATCGTTTACCGGACCAAATTGTTTAAAAAGAACACGATGGAGCAGCTTTCGCAAGATTTCCTGGCGATCTTACAGGCGGTTACGGCCAATCCTCACATTCCGTTGGAAGAAATCGAACTGGCGGACGGTCTGAACCCCGCAGATCCATTATTCGAAAATAAAGAGTTTGCGTTTTAAGCTGCGCATCTGTCTCGAACTGGCCGGCGTTCAAAGGGTGTGAGCCGGAATGGCGGCCCGCCCCTTGAACCCGGATTATATATGACGGAAAGAAAGAGAGAGTGAATTCATGAAAAAGAACAGGACATATTGGAGCGGCAGGTTTGATTCCGACGACAGCATCATTCACCTGCTGCCCGTTAAAGGTCCTCAGTTCAGCGCGCCCGAAGGAACGCTGCGCTCTTATTCTTATACATTTTCCGACGGGATGAGCCAAAGAATGAAGGCGATAGGAAACGGTTCGTCCATGCTCCTGTTTACCATTTTGTTGGCCGGGGTAGAATGCCTGCTTCATCAGTATACCCAGGAAGAACATATTGTTCTGGGCATGCCTGTAGTCGGGAAAGACGGCGCTCCTTTGCTGAATGAGCTGCTGCTTTTGAAGCATCGCATAACTGGCACAAGCGACTTCAAATCGCTTTTGGGGGAAATTCATTCGTCCGTCGGCGAAGCCGCCGCCCATCAGAACGTGCCTTTCCAGACGATGATCGGCCCATTGGATATCCAATACGATCCGAATGGCAGGTCGGTCGTCCATACAATGGTTTGTTTTAATGAAATCCATACCATGAGCTTCCTGGAAAACACAGCGGTCGATATCTTGTTTGCCTTCGAATCGGAACAGGACAGCATCGGTGTGAAGCTGATGTACAACGAACATTTGTACGATCCGGCATTTATCGAGCGTTTGGCCGAACACTTGACCCGGGTTTATTCCGTTGTCTTGTATCAGCCCGAGCACCGGATCGATCTCATCGATCTGCTGTCCGAGGCCGAAAAGACGCAGCTGTTGGTTGAATTCAACGATACCGCCCAAGACTATCCGCGCGAAAAAACGGTCCACCGGCTGTTCGAAGAACAGGCACAGCGGACGCCCGGGCATACCGCCGCCGTATGCGGGGACAGCCGATTGACCTATCGGGAGCTGAATGAGAAGGCCAACCGGCTGGCCTGGACGCTCCGGGAGAATGGAGTTCAGCCGGGCCATGTTGTCGGGATGATGACCGAGCCTACGCTAGAGATGGCCGTAGGCATACTCGGGATCTTGAAAGCCGGTGCGGCGTACGTGCCGATTGCTCCCGAGCTGCCGCAGGACCGCATCCGGCACATGCTGGAGGATTCGGGAGCACGGCTGCTGCTGACGCAGCGTCGACTGTCGGAACGGGCGGCTTTCGCGGAAAAGCGCCTCTATTTGGACGAAGCGGCCGCGTATTGCGACAGCGATTCGAATCCCGAGTCGGATACTGGCCCGGACGGACTGGCTTATATCATCTACACGTCGGGGACGACCGGGCTTCCGAAGGGCGTTCAGGTTACGCATCAAGGGGTAAGCAATTTCGTGTCTTACTTCGTTCAGGATGTGAAGCTTTCCGGCAGCGACAAGTCGGCTCTGACCTCTTCCTACTCCTTCGATTTATCGCTGACGTCGATTTTTCCCGTGCTGCTGTCGGGGGGCGAGCTTCATCTGCTGGGGAAAGAGCAGTACATGGAGCCCGAACTGCTGCTTCGCTATATTCGCGAGCATCGGATTACCTTCCTGAAAATGGCGCCGTCCCTGTTCAGCATGATCGTGAACAGCCCGGCGTTCGACAGCAACCGCGACGCTGAATCCGTGCGGATCATTGTGCTTGGTGGAGAAGAGTTCCGCTGCAGGGACGCTGCCGCTTATTTCGAACGGTACCCGTCCGTACAATTTATGAACAGCTACGGTCCTACGGAAACGACGATTTCTTGCGTCACTTATTTGCTGGACCAAACGCAGTTTGCGGAGTTTCAAGTGCGGCCGGCGATCGGAAAGCCGATTCCGAATACCAAGATTTATATTGTGGGCGAAGGAAACCGGCTGCAGCCGGTTGGGGTGCCGGGAGAAATTCTCATCGGCGGCGACGGCATCAGCCGCGGCTATATCGGGCTGCGTGAGCTGCAGCGGCAAAAATTCATCTCCAGCCCGTTTGCGGACGGCGAAACGCTGTACCGGACAGGGGATTTGGCCAGATGGCTGCCGGACGGAAACATCGAAATATTGGGCCGGATCGATCATCAGGTGAAAATCCGCGGCTACCGGATCGAATTGGGCGAAGTGGAAGCCCGGTTATCGGACATCGCCGGGGTGCAGGAAGCGGTCGTTATGGCTCGGGACGACGAAGCCGGGGAAAAGCTGCTGTGCGCCTATGTCGTGGCGGATCGCTCGATTCCCGCAGGAGAACTGCGGAATGAGCTTGCCGGAACATTGCCGGAGTACATGATTCCGTCGTTTTTCGTCCAGTTGGAAAAGCTGCCGCTGACGCCGAACGGCAAGATTGACCGCAAAGCGCTCCCGGCTCCCGAAACCGCGGCGCGGACCGGCACGGATTATGTCGCTCCCCGCACGCCGCTGGAAGCCGAGCTGACGGAGCTTTGGCAGGAAGTGCTCGGACTTCGTCAAGTCGGGGTAACGGACGATTTCTTTAAGATCGGCGGGCATTCGCTGCGGGCGATGACGCTGGTTTCGCGCATCTATAAGGAAATGCGGATCAACCTGCCGCTGCATGCGATTTTCCACAACCCCACGATTGCAGGCGTCGCGCAGGCGATCGAAGGGATGGAACAGACCGCGTATGCGGCGATTCCGCCGGTCGGGGAACGGGATTATTACCCGCTATCGTCCGCACAGAAACGTTTATATATTTTGAATCAAATCGAGGGTGCTCAGCTCACTTACAATATGCCCGGCATAAGAATGCTGGTCGGGCGGTTGGACCGCAAACGGTTGGAGGATGCGTTCCGGGCCTTGATTGAGCGCCACGAGACGCTGCGGACCGGGTTTGAGGTCTTCGACGGAGAGCCGGTGCAGCGGGTTTACCCGAGAGTGGATTTTGCGCTGGAGTACAGACAGGCGGACGAAGAAGAGGTCGACGGGATCATTCGCAGCTTCGTGCGCGAGTTCGACCTGCAGAAGCCGCCGCTTCTGCGGGTAGGACTGATCGGGCTTCGGGAGGACCGGCATATTTTATGCTTTGACATGCACCATATCGTCTCCGACGGCATCTCCATGAACGTGCTCATGAAGGAGTTCGCTCTGCTGTACGAAGAACAGGAGCCGGTACTGCCTGACATTCAATATAAGGATTACGCGGCGTGGCAGCAGGCGGAGCTGCAGAGCGAACGGATGAAAGCGCAGGAAGCGTACTGGCTGAACGTATTCCGCGGAGAAATTCAAGTGCTGGACATTCCGACGGATTATGCGCGGCCGGCGGAACGAAGCTACCTGGGAGAAACCTTCGAATTTGTCATCGACAAGCCGAGGCTGGAAGGGCTGAAGCAGCTTGCCGCCGAGACCGGGGCGACCTTGTACATGGTTTTATTGGCCGCTTATACCGTTTTGCTGCATAAATATACAGGGCAGACGGACATCGTCGTCGGCACTCCGATTGCCGGGAGACCGCATGCGGACCTTGAGCATCTGATCGGCATGTTCGCAGGTACGCTGGCGCTTCGCAACTACCCGGCCCCGGAAAAAACATTCCGCGACTACGTTCGGGAAGTAAAAGAGCACGCGCTGCACGCCTACGAAAATCAGGACTATCCGTTCGAGCAATTGGTGGAGAAGCTGAATGTCGCCAGAGATGCAAGCCGCAATCCGCTCTTCGACACGATGTTTATTCTGCAAAATGCGGAGGAACATAACGCCGGTATCGACGGTCTGGCCGTTGAGCCTTATCCCCGCAAGCATACGACCGCGAAGTTCGATTTGAGCTTTCATGCGTCTGAGGAGGCGCATCGTATCGTATGCAGCATCGAGTACGCGAGCGCGCTGTTCAAGCAAGAAACCGTCCTGCGGATGGCGCGGCATTTTACGCAGCTTCTTGACGGGATCGTTCGGGACTCGAATGGGGCGCTTTCGTCCATCGAAATCCTGACCGAGCAGGAAAGGGTGCAAATTGTAGAGGAGTTCAACGATACGGCATGGCCGTATCCTGCGGACATGACGATCCACGGGCTGTTCGAACAGGTGGCGGCCGGGATGCCGGAGCAGGAAGCGGTTGTGTTCGGGGATCAGCGGCTCACGTATAGCGAGCTGAACGAACGGGCGAATCGCCTGGCGCGCACGCTTCGAGCCAAGGGCGTGCAGGCCGAGCAACTGGTTGCGATTATGAGCGAGCGCTCGATCGAAATGATCGTCGCCGTGCTCGCCGTCATGAAGGCGGGCGGCGCATATGTGCCGGTCGACCCGGAATACCCAGAGAAACGCATCCGCTACATGCTCGAAGATTCCGGCGCACGGTTGCTGCTCGTCCAGTCGCATTTGCGGGATCGCGCAGCGTTTGACGGCGAAGTGCTCCTGCTGGACGATGATCAGACTTATAGCGACGACGGCTCGAATCTGGGGCTGGCTGTCGATCCGCAGCAGCTTGCGTATGTCATCTACACGTCGGGCACGACCGGGAATCCGAAAGGCGTGATGGTCGAGCACCAGGGCGTGTGCAACTTCAAGTTTTTCTGCGAGCATACTTTGCAGATCGGCAAGCAGGACCGCATCGTACAGTTTGCCAGCTTTTCGTTCGACGCGTCGTGCTCGGAAATCATCATGAGCTTATTTTTCGGGGCAACGCTGTATGTGCCGGACGCTTCGGTCATTTTGGATCATCATTTGTTCGAGAAGTACGTTCGGGACAACGGAATAACGGTGGCGACCTTGCCTCCGACCTATGCCGTGTACTTGAACCCGGCGCATGTTCCGAGCCTGAAAACGCTGATCACGGCCGGCTCCGCTTCCTCCGCCGAGCTGGTGGGGCAGTGGAAGGATCACGTACGCTATATCAACAATTACGGCCCGACGGAGGATTCTATCTGCTCGACCACTTGGGTCTATTCGCAGGACATGGCGATGGAAACATCGGTGCCGATCGGCCGTCCGATAGCCAACCATCAGATGTATATTCTCGATGCGCAGAACAGGCTGGCGCCCATTGGGGTGGCGGGAGAGCTTTGCGTGAGCGGGATCGGGCTGGCCCGGGGCTACCTGAATCGTCCCGAACTGACGGCGGAGAAATTCGTGCCGGTTCCGTTTGCGCCGGAGAAGCGGATGTACCGGACAGGAGACCTGGCGCGCTGGCTGCCGGACGGAAACATCGAATACTTGGGACGAATCGACCATCAGGTCAAAATCCGCGGCCACCGCATCGAGCTCGGCGAGGTGGAAGCTAAACTCCTGAAAGTCGAGTCCGTTCGCGAGGTCATTGTGATTGCGCGGGAAGGGGAAAGTGGGCAAGCGTCTTTATGCGCGTATTTTGTGGCGGATCGCGACCTGACGGCCAGCGAGCTTCGCGGGGCTCTGGCACAAGAGCTGCCGGGTTATATGATCCCATCCTACTTTGTACGGTTAGAGCAGATGCCGCTGACGCCGAACGGGAAGCCGGACCTTCATGCGCTGCCTGCTCCGGAGGAAGACATGCAGGGCGGAGTCGAATATGTGGCGCCCCGAACGCCGGCGGAGCAAACGTTAATCGAGATCTGGCAGACGGTGCTCGGTTCGAAGAGAATCGGCGCACTCGATAATTTCTTTGATCTGGGGGGCGACTCGATCAAGTCGATTCAGGTGTCTTCGAGGCTTCGCCAGGCAGGCTATAAGCTGGAAGTCAAAGATTTGTTCAAATACCAGACTGCGGCGGAGCTAAGCCCGCACCTTAAGCCGGTAAGCCGAACCGCGGATCAGGGAGAAGTAAAGGGCGAGTCGCCGTTGACGCCGATTCAACGCTGGTTCTTTATGCGTTCTTGCGAAGGGCCGGAGCCGGGCCAAGAGCAAGGCTCCGATGCGCTGCATCATTTCAACCAGGCCGTGATGGTATACCGCGAGCAGGGCTTCGACGAGATGGCGCTGCGCCAGGCGGTGAAGAAGATTACGGAGCATCACGATGCGCTGCGCATGATATTCCGGCAGACCGAAAACGTACCGGCATCGTGGAATCGGGGAACGGAGGAAGGCGAAGCGTACCGCCTGGACGTGTTCGACTTCCGAGAAATGGACGACTGCGCCACAGCAGTGGAAGCCCGCGCGAACAAAATCCAACGGAGTCTGGATATCGCCCGGGGCCCGCTCATGAAGCTGGGACTGTTTCACTGCCCCGACGGGGACCATTTGCTGATCGCCATTCATCATCTAGTTGTGGATGGAGTGTCCTGGAGAATTTTGGTTGAGGATTTGCAGTCGGGCTACGAGCAAGCGGCAAACGGCCAAGCGATCCGGCTCCCGGACAAAACCGATTCGTTCCTCGCTTGGGCGGAGCATCTGGCAAGCCATGCCGGCAGCCCGGCCATGGAGAACGAGCGCGCGTATTGGGAACGAGTCTGCCAAGAGGGCGGCACCCGGCTACCAAGGGATATGGAGCAGTCTCGCGCCTTTATGCACGATAACGAGTTCGTCCAGATCCGGTTGACCCCGGAGGAAACCGAACAACTGCTGACAAAAACGCATCGGGCCTACAACACGGAAATGAACGATCTGCTGCTGACGGCGTTGGGCATGGCGGTTCAGCGCTGGGCCGGAATCGACCGGATTTTAGTGGACCTGGAAGGACACGGAAGGGAACCTCTTTCGGCGGATATCGACATCACGCGCACCGTAGGGTGGTTTACAACCCAATATCCCGTATTGCTGGAGATGGGCGAGGATCAAGAGCTCGCTTCCCGGATCAAGCGGGTCAAGGAACATCTGCGCCGCATTCCGCATAAAGGCATCGGCTACGGCATTTTGAAATATATGTGCCCCGGCCCGGAGGGCGCTGCGCTGGATTCGGAACCGGAAATCGGGTTCAATTACCTCGGTCAATTCGATCAAGATTTGAAGAACACGGGACTGCGTCCGTCCCCTTATTCGAGCGGCGCTGCGATCAGCGGAAACATGGAAAGATTCCATTTGCTGGATGTGAACGGCTTGATCGCCGGCGGGCAATTGACGATGAGCATCAGCTATAGCGGCACCCAGTACAAGCGGGAAACGATGGAGCGGCTGGCTTTGCTGCTACAGACGAGTCTTCGGGAAGTGATCGCCCACTGCGCCAAGCAAGAAAGAACCGTGCTGACGCCGAGCGACATTTTGTTCAGGGATATGACGATAGACGAGCTGGACCGGCTGGCGGCGTCTATCCGGCACATGGGCGAAATCGAGAATGTGTACGCCTTAACGCCGATGCAGAAGGGAATGCTGTTCCACCGGTTTATGGATTCCGAATCGCACGCCTATTTCGAGCAAACGTCGTTTACCCTGCGGGGGAACCTGGATGTTGATGCCTTCAGGAAAAGCCTGGATACGTTTGTACAGCGGAATGAAGCGCTGCGGACGAACTTTTACAGCGGGTGGAAGCAGGAGCCGGTGCAGGTGGTCTTCCGCGGCCGGCGCGCAGGTTTCCGCTATGAGGATCTTCGCGCAATGACCGAGGCTGAAAGCGAAGACTATATCGCGGCCTTTATCCGGGACAACAAGGCGGCAGGGTTCGATCTGGAGAAAGACGAGCTCATGCGCGTAACGATTCTGCGCACCGGGGACGAGATCTACCGGTTTCTCTG
The DNA here is from genome assembly GCF_000722545.1 of Paenibacillus tyrphae. Taxonomy (GTDB): domain Bacteria; phylum Bacillota; class Bacilli; order Paenibacillales; family NBRC-103111; genus Paenibacillus_G; species Paenibacillus_G tyrfis. Next base: position 78,642 of record NZ_JNVM01000002.1, on the reverse strand, counting down.
GAGCTTCCATCATATCTTGATGGATGGCTGGTGCTTGTCGCTGGCTGCGAAAGAGGTGTTCGAAGCGTACTTCGCCTACCGGAAACGCCGTCAGCCCGATTTTGACGCGGCGGCGCCGTACAGCCGGTATATCGAGTGGCTGGACCGGCAGGACGGCGAAGCGGCCTCTGCATTTTGGGCCGACTATTTGGACGGATACGAACAGCAGACGGTGCTGTTGGGCGCCCAAGCTACGGAGGAAAAGAAGCCGGGTTACGTCTCGGAGAAAGTGGACTGCGTGCTGGCGAAAAATTTGACACGTCAAATCCAACAGACCGCGAAGCGGCATCAGGTGACGCTGAACACCTTGGTGCAAACGGCTTGGGGTGTGCTGCTGAAAACCTACAACGGCTCTCAGGACGTCGTCTTCGGAAGCGTCGTATCGGGAAGGCCGGCGGAGATTCCGGGGATCGAAACGATGATCGGCCTGTTTATCAATACCATTCCGGTGAGAATTCGCTGCCAAGAGGAGGATACGTTCGCTTCCTTGATGCAGCGCGTTCAGGAGCAGGCCTTGGCGGTCCAAGCCTACGACACGTATCCGCTCTATGACATTCAAGCGCAGAGCGGGCTCAAGCAGGGCTTGATCAATCATATTTTCGTATTCGAGAACTATCCCGTAGACCAGCAGATGAGACAGCTCGGAACAGGGGACGCCGCAGAGTTTGAGATCACGGATGTAAGCACCGAGGAGCAAACGAGCTATGACCTGAACGTAATTGTCGTTCCTGGTGACGAGCTCCGAATCCGGCTGGATTATAACGCTTTGGCTTACGACCGGACAAGCATGGAAAAAATCCGGGGGCATTTGCTGCGCGTCATGGAACAGATTGCCGACAATCCGCATATCGGCGTAAATGAACTCGACGTGCTAACCGAAGAGGAGAAGCTGCAAATTACCGGCGCGTTCAACGATACGGAAACGGATTATCCAAGAGAAAAGACGCTCCATCTCCTGTTCGAAGAGCAGGTGCGGAAAACGCCCGAGAAGACGGCGGTCGTCTTCGGGGAAAGCATCCTGACGTACCGGGAATTGAACGAACGGGCGAACAAGCTGGCGCGGACTTTGCGGAGCGAAGGCGTATGCCCGGATCAGCCCGTCGGCCTTATGGCCGAGCGTTCTCTGGAAATGATCGTCGGCATCCTCGGCATTCTGAAAGCCGGAGGCGCCTATGTGCCGATCGATCCGGAATATCCCGAAGAGCGTATCCGGTATATGCTGGAGGATTCGGGCGCGAAGCTGCTGCTTGTGCAGGACCGAAGCTCCCGGGGCGTCGAACGGATGGGCACCGATTTTGCGGGTAAAATCGTCGATTTGAGCCAAGACGATGTCTACGGCGACGACAGCTCGAATCCGGATGCCGCAGCTGGCCCGACGGATTTGGCTTATATCATGTATACGTCCGGGACGACGGGCAAGCCGAAGGGGGTCATGGTCGAGCACCGCAATGTGGTTCGTCTGGTGAAAAACACGAATTTCGTTGACCTCAATGAAGAGACGCGCATTTTGCAGACGGGCGCGGTGGCGTTTGATGCCTCCACGTTTGAAATCTGGGGAGCGCTGCTGAACGGAGGAGAGCTTTATCTCACGAGCCAGGACGTCATTCTGAACGCGGCGAAGTTGAAGCAGGCGATTCGGCAGTACGGCATTACGACCATGTGGCTGACTTCACCGCTCTTCAACCAGCTATCCCAGGAGGACAGTGGGCTGTTTGGCGGCTTGAAGACGCTGCTCGTTGGCGGGGACGCGCTGTCGGTGCCGCATATTAACCGGGTGCTGCGAGATCATCCGGGACTTTGCATCGTGAACGGCTATGGCCCGACGGAAAATACGACGTTCTCTACGACCTACGCGATTATCGGCGAGCAGACGGATACGGTGCCGATCGGCCGTCCGATCCGGAACTCGACCGCTTACGTGGTAGACAGCGCATTAAAGCTGCAGCCTATCGGCGCTTGGGGCGAGCTGATCGTCGGCGGAGATGGCGTGGCGCGGGGGTACTTGAACCGGCCGGAGCTGACGGCGGAGAAATTTATCGCCAGCCCGGTGCGGGCGGGGGAGCGCTGCTATCGGACGGGAGATCTGGTCCGCTGGCGCGCCGACGGCACGTTGGAATACAAAGGCCGGATGGACGGGCAGGTGAAAATCCGCGGTTACCGCATCGAGCTCGGCGAGGTGGAGGCCCGCCTTCTGAAGGTCCCATCCGTTGAAGCTGCGCTAGTCACCGTGCGCGAGGACGAAGCCGGACAGAAGCTATTGTGCGCCTACTATACCGCGGAGTGCCCTCTGCCCGCGGGCGAGCTGAGAAGCGCGCTGGCTGCGGTACTGCCCGGCTACATGATTCCGTCGTACTTCGTCCAGCTGGAGCAAATGCCGCTCACCTTGAACGGCAAGGTAGACCGCAACGCTTTACCAGCCCCGGCAGAGGCAGGGGGGCAGTCCGCAGCATCGCTTGAAGCACCGCGCACGGCGGCGGAAGCCCAACTGCTGCGGATTTGGCAGGACGTGCTCGGCACTCGAAGCATCGGCATCCATGACAACTTCTTTGAAATCGGAGGTCACTCTTTGCGGGCGACGACTTTGGCCGCCAAAATTCACAAAGAGCTGAATTGGAACCTATCGCTAAGAGACATTTTCCAATCGCCTACGATTGAAGGATTGGCGAAGGTGATCGAAGCGATGGAGCAGCAGGAGTTCGCAGCCATTCCGGTAGCGGAGAAGAAACCGTATTACCCTGTTTCTTCTGCACAAAAGCGGCTGTATCTTATTCAGCAAATGGAAGGAACGGAACTTATTTTCAATTTGCCGGGAATTATGAGCCTCGAAGGACCGCTGGAGCTGAAGCGTCTGGAAGAAGCCTTTCAAGCGCTGATCGCCCGACATGAGACGCTTCGTACCGGCTTCAGCCTGGAACGCGGCGAACCGGTTCAGCGGGTATATTCCGAAGTACCGTTCGCCGTGGAATACCGGCAGGCCAGCGAGAAGGAAGCCGATGAGATCGTTCGCAGCTTCGTAAGGCCGTTCGAGTTGGCCCAGCCGCCGCTTCTGCGCGTAGGACTGATCGAGCTTGAACCGGAACGCCACATCTTGCTGCTCGACATGCATCACATGATCTCCGACGGAGCCGCGATGGGCGTATTGGCGGATGAATTTTTCCGTTTGTACAAAGGAGAGGAACTCCAGCCGCTTCGCATTCAATACAAGGACTATGCGGTGTGGCAGCAATCTGAAGAGCAAATGCGGCGCAGAAAAGAGCAAGAAGCCTACTGGCTTCACGCATTGAGCGGAGACCTGCCCGTATTGGCGATGCCGACGAAATACGCAAGGCCGGCTGTCCGCAGTCATGAGGGGGAACTGTTCGAATTTGTCATCGACGGGCACACGAGCGAAGGTCTGCGGCAGCTTGCGTCAACGACGGGATCGACGCTCTATATGGTCCTGATGGCGGCTTATACGGTCTTACTGCACAAATACACGGGGCAGGGGGATATCATTGTAGGTACGCCGATTGCGGGAAGAGTGCATGCGGACCTCGAACCGCTGATCGGAATGTTCGTAAACATGCTTCCCATCCGTAGTTATCCCGCAGGCGGCAAGACCTTCCGGGACTATTTGGAAGAAATCAGGGAAACGACCTTGATGGCGTTTGAGAACCAGAGCTATCCGTTCGAGGAGATGGTGGAAAAGCTCCAAGTTCCGTACGATCCGAGCCGCAGCCCTTTATTCGATACGATGTTTGTCATGCAAAATACGGAAAAACGCGGCGTTCCGGATGAAGCTTTGCGGATTTTACCTTATGCCCGGCCTCATACGATGGCGAAGTACGATTTAACGCTGGAAGTCGTTTCGGCGGAAGCGGATATAAGGTGCCGATTTGAGTACTGCACCAAGCTGTTTGCGAAGAAGATGATCGACAATTTAGCCCATGATTTCATGAAGATCCTGTCGCGCATTGGCGAGCAGCCTCAAATCCGGTTGGGAGATATCGCCCTGCTTGAGAATGAACCGACAGATGAGGATGCGGACGTGTTTGAATTTGTGTTCTGATGGAACCCTTGTCGGGAGTCGCGGTATGGCAATCCGTACCGGGCTCCCGCAAGGATGCCGTTGAACGGATTACAACCGAATGGGGTGGCGAAATTGAACGTGTTATATGAAAAGGAAGCCGTTTTTTGGAAAGGACGATTTGATGCCGCAGATAGTCTTACCGTGCTGCCGTACAGCAGCTCGTCAAACCATTTTTCCGAAAATCCGCATTCCTGCGATAGTCTTCTTTCCTCCGAAGTGTCTCAAAAAATCGTTTCTATGGCGAAGGGACTGCCAAGAGCCGTATTTATGATTTTGCTGGCCGGGGTAGAGTGTCTGCTTACCAAATATACGAATTCGGAAACGATCGTCATCGGAATGCCTGTCGTCGTAAAAGCGAATCAAACGCGGCAGCCGGTTAGCGATATCGTGCTTTTAAAAGATCATATCGGTGCGGAAAGCACGTTTAAATCTTTGTTGAATCAGGTCAAAACGTCTTTGAACGACGCGATCCTGCATCAGGACATCCCGTTTCAGATCCTGGACGAGCATCTGCGGTTACAGCACGATTCCAAGGGGCTGCCGGTTGTCCATACGTTGATCTCATTCCAGGAATTGCATGGGGACGAAACGGCCGACAGCGTCGTATCCGATCTCCACTTTCAATTTTTCAGGGAGCAGGATGCCATCCGTTTGAAGCTGGTGTATAACGAATGCCGCTACACCCGGGAATTCATCGTTCAGATCGCTGGCCATTTGAACCGGATGTTGGCCGGAGCGTTGCTCCAGCCCGACCTTCCTGTGCGGCACATCGACCTTTTATCCGAGTCCGAGACAATGCGGCTGCTCACCGGATTCAACGATACGCAGGCGGACTATCCACGGGAAAAAACGATCCACGGGCTGTTCGAAGAGCAGGCGGAGCGGACGCCGGAGCGCATCGCGGCGGTATGCGGAGAAAGCGGGCTCACGTACAAGGAATTGAACGAACGGGCGAACCGGCTCGCACGGATGCTGCGTGCCGAAGGGGTGCAGCCGGAGCAATTGGTCGGTCTTATGGTCGAGCGTTCCTTGGAAATGATCGTCGGGATTCTCGGGATTTTAAAAGCGGGCGGTGCGTATGTGCCGATCGATCCGGAGTATCCCGAGGAGCGCATCGGGTACATTTTGGAGGATTCGGGCGCGAAGCTGCTGCTCACGCAAAGCCATTTACGGGAGCGCGTCTCTTTTGCCGGCAAGCTCGTCGATCTGAACGATCCGCAAGCATATGCCGAAGACGGTTCGAATCCGGGATGGCCCGTGCAGCCGAAGGACCTGGTCTATCTCATTTACACCTCGGGCACGACGGGGCTGCCGAAAGGGACCATGATCACGCAGCAAGGCTTGGTCAACTATATCTGGTGGGCCAAGGACGTGTATGTCGCCGGCGAAAAGCTCGACTTCCCGCTGTACTCGTCGATTTCCTTCGATTTGACGGTAACGTCGGTGTTCACTCCGTTAATTATTGGAAATACGATCCGCATTTACGACGGAGAGGACAAGGTGGCGCTCATTCAGCGTATCGTCGAAGAAAATGAAGTGGATATCCTCAAGCTGACGCCGACGCATCTCAGCCTAATCAAAGAGATGAAGCTGCCAAGCGGATCAAGAATCCGGAAATTCATTGTGGGCGGCGAAAATCTCAGCACGAATCTGGCGAAAAGCATCATGGAGCAGTTTAACGGGCAAGTGCAAATTTTCAACGAATACGGTCCGACCGAAACGGTCGTCGGCTGCATGATTTACTTGTACGATCCCGTGAGAGACACGCGCGAATCGGTGCCGATTGGTGTGCCTGCGGCCAATGTGAGCATTTATTTGCTCGACAAGCAGCGCAACCCTGTGCCGCCAGGCGTGCCGGGCGAAATGTACATTGCCGGGGACGGTGTGGCCCGAGGCTATTTGAACCGTCCCGAGCTGACGACAGAGAAATTCGTGGACAATCCGTTCGAACCCGGAGAGCGGATGTACCGAACAGGCGACCTGGCGCGCTGGATGCCGGACGGGAATATCGAATACCTGGGCCGGATCGACCATCAGGTGAAAATCCGCGGTTACCGGATCGAGCTGGGAGAAGTGGAAGCCCAGCTTATGAAGACGGCCTCCGTCAAAGAAGCGGTAGTGATCGCGCGGGAGGACAAGAGCGGACAGAAGCAGCTCTGCGCCTACTTCACGGCAGACACGGAACTCGTACCGAGAGAACTGAGAGAGGCGTTTGCGGCAGAGCTGCCGGGCTACATGATTCCGTCGTATTTCGTGCAGCTGGAGCGGATGCCGCTATCGCCCAACGGCAAGATCGACCGCAAAGCACTGCCTGCTCCGGAGGGAAGCCGTCAGTCGGAAGCGGCGTATGTGCCTCCCCGGACCTCGATAGAACAAGCCCTCGTCTCTGTATGGGAGACGGTGCTGGGCACGAAACCGATCGGGACGCTGGATAATTTTTTCAGCCTTGGCGGCGACTCCATTAAATCGATCCAAGTCTCCTCCAGAATGTACCAGGCCGGTTACAGGCTTGAAATTAAAGATATATTTAAATACCCGACCGCGGCCGAATTGAGTCTGCATGTCCAACCCGTCAGCAGAACCGCCGATCAGGGCGAAGTGGAAGGCAGCTCGGGACTTACGCCCATTCAACACTGGTTTTTGGGGCAGGCGACGGCCGATCCGCACCATTATAATCAAGCGGTGATGCTGTTCCGGGAAGAGGGCTTCGATGAAACGGCGCTCCGGAGGACGATGCGGGCAATTGCCGAGCATCATGACGCACTCCGCATGGTCTTCAGGCGGACGGATGGCGGGTATAGCGCTTGGAACCGGGGAGTGGACGAAGGCGAATTGTACAGCCTGCAAGTTTACGATTTCAGGGAACGGACCGATTGCGCCGCCGCGGTCGAAGCCAAAGCGGGAGAGATTCAGGGCAGCATCGATCTGGAGAACGGCCCGTTGATGAAGCTCGGACTATTCCGCTGCCCGGACGGGGATCATCTGCTGATCGCCATTCACCATCTTGTGGTGGACGGGGTCTCTTGGCGGATCCTGTTCGAAGATATCGCGGCAGGCTACGATCAGGCTGTGAACGGCCGGGCGGTCCGCCTTCCATATAAGACGGATTCGTTTCGCACATGGACGCAGCATTTGGCAGACTATGCGGCCAGCCCGGCCATGGAGAAGGAACGGGAATATTGGGAGCGCGCCGAGCAAGCCGATTGCAGGCGGCTGCCTCTGGATCAAGAGCAGAGCCGCGCACAGATACGGGACAGCGAATCTATCAAGGTACGATGGACCCGGGAGGAAACGGAGCTGCTGCAAAAATCGGCCCATCGCGCCTACAACACGGAAATGAACGACCTGCTGCTCACGGCGCTTGGCATGGCGCTCCACCGCTGGGCCTCAATGGATCGGGTAGTGGTCAATCTGGAAGGGCACGGAAGGGAAGCTATCGTCCAGGACAACGATATTACCCGCACCGTAGGCTGGTTTACGAGCCAGTACCCCATCATCCTGGAGATGGAAGAGAGAGAGACGCTGTCCAGCCGGATCAAACGGACGAAAGAAAATCTGCGCCGGATTCCCAACAAAGGGATCGGGTACGGCATCCTCCGTTATTTGTCCGGCTCGGAGAGCCTGGCCTTAAGCGGTGAGCCGGAAATTTCATTTAACTACTTGGGTCAGTTCGATCAGGATATTCAAAACAATGCGATGCGCCTCTCGCCCTATTCCAGCGGTGTGTCCATAAGCGAAAACGCCTTAAGATGCTATGTGCTCGAGATCAACGGCATGATCGCGGGCGGGGAACTGGAGCTGACGCTGAGCTACAGCGGCGGGCAATATCGGAAGGAAACGATGAAACGATTGGCCGGGCTGCTTCAGCGGAGTCTGCAAGAAGTGATCGCCCACTGCGCCGCAAAGGAGCTGCCCGAGCTAACGCCGAGCGACGTTCTTCTGCGCGGGCTGACGATCGGGGAGCTGGAGCAATTAACGGCACAAACGGCTCATATCGGCGAGCTCGAAAATGTGTACATGCTCACGCCGATGCAAAAAGGTATGCTCTTTCACAGCCTGCTGGACCCGCGCTCGGAAGCCTACTTCGAACAAACGTCGTTCACGCTTCACGGAAGTCTGGATATGGACGCTTTTTGGCAAAGCCTAGATGCTTTAGTGCGGCGTCACGCCGTTTTGCGGACGAACTTTTACAGCGGCTGGAAGGACCAGCCTCTGCAAATCGTTTCCCGCTGGAAAACAAGCGAGCAGCACTATGAAGACCTCCGTACGATGAGCGAGGCCGAGCAAAGCAACTATGCGGACGCTCTGAAAGATAAGGATAAGCTTAGAGGGTTTAATCTGGAGCAAGACGCGCTGCTGCGGGTAACGATTCTTCGCACCGGGGAGCAATCGTACCGGTTTTTGTGGAGCTTTCATCATATCGTCATGGACGGCTGGTGTTTGGCGCTTGTCGCCCAGGAAGTGTTCCAAGCCTACTTTGCGGCCCTGGCGGGAAAACAGCCCGAGCTTGCCGCCGTTTCGCCATACAGCCGCTATATGGAATGGCTCGACGACCAGGACGCCGAAGAGGCCTCCGGCTATTGGAACCGCTACTTGGCTGGGTACGATCAGCCGGCGCTGCTCCCGCAAGCAGGGAGAACGCCGCATCAGACAGGAGAGTATGCGCCAAGGAAGCTGGACTGCGCCATTGGAAAAAAATTAACGCGCCAGATTCAACAGACCGCCAAGCAGCACCAAGTAACCGTGAATACTTTGATGCAGACGGCGTGGGGTGTTTTGCTGCAAAAGTATAACCGGACGACCGACGTCGTTTTTGGCAGCGTCGTATCGGGGAGACCGGCAGAAATTCCGGGCATTGAAACGATGATCGGATTGTTTATCAATACGATCCCGGTGCGAATCCGCTGCGAAGCGGAAGAGAGCTTTGCCTCCGCGATGAGAAAGGTACAGGATCAAGCTCTGGCTTCCCAAGCCTACGATACGTATCCTCTCTACGAGATTCAAACGCAAAGCGAGCTGAAGCAAGGGCTGATCGGTCACCTTATGGTGTTCGAAAACTATCCTATGGAGCAAAAGATGGAAGAGGCTGGAAGCGGCGAATCGTCGGGCTTCGAGATTTCGGATGTCAGTTGGCACGAACAAACGAATTACGATTTTAATCTAATTGTCGGGCCTGGCGAGGAGATGCTGCTTCGTTTCGAATTCAATGCGAGCGTATATGACCAGGCGATGGTGGAACGGATCCGGGGGCATCTGATTCGCGTATTGGAACAGATTGCGGCTGATCCACAGATTCGCGTTAGCGAGCTGAATTTGCTGACCCAGGAAGAGCAGACGCAGATTCAAGTCCAGTTCAACGATACGAAGGCGGACTATCCGCGGGAAAAAACGATCCACGCGCTGTTCGAGGAACAGGCGGAGCGGACGCCGGACCGGACGGCGGTCCTGTTCGAAAGCAGCCGACTGACGTACGGCGAGTTGAACGATCGGGCGAACCGGCTGGCCCGGACGCTGCGGGCCAAAGGGGTTGAGGCCGATACGCTGGTCGGCATCATGACGGATCGCTCGCTGGAGATGATCGTCGGTATGCTCGCGATCCTGAAAGCCGGCGGCGCGTACGTGCCGATCGATCCGAAGTATCCGGAGGAGCGCATCCGCTACATGCTGGAGGACAGCGGAGCGAAGCTGCTGCTGACACAAAGCTGGCAGCAGGCCAAAGCGGCGGAGTTCCACGGCGTGGTACTGTGCCTGGACGAAGCGTGGTCGTATGAGGGCCCGGCGGAGGACGGCGCGAACCTGGAGCCGGTGTCCACGGCCAATAATCTGGCGTACCTGATCTATACGTCGGGGACGACGGGCCAGCCGAAAGGGGTCATGATCGAGCAGCGCAGCGTGGTGAACTTTACGCTGAGCTTGTTCGAGCCGATCTATGCGGCGCATCCAGAATACCGGAACATGGCGCAGCTGGCGCCGTACGTGTTCGACATGTCGGTGAAGCCGATCTATGGGGCGCTGCTGCTGGGCTTGTCGCTGCACATCGTGCCGGAAGAGACGCGGATGGACGGGGAAAAGCTGCTGAAGTTTTTCCGGGAGCACGCCATCGACATCACGGATGCGACGCCGACGTATTTGGCGATTCTGATGCAGGCAGCCAGCGTTAACGGCGGTGGTGAGGTCGGAGCGAAGCACTATGTAATCGGCGGCGAGGCGCTGACGACGAAGGTCGTGAAGTCGTTCTGGTCGACGTTCGGCGAACAGGTGAAGCTCACGAACGTGTACGGACCGACGGAGTGCACGGTCGACTCGACGATCTACGAGGTGGAGCCGCAGCGTATCGTCGAACTGGCGGACACGGTGCCGATCGGGCGGCCGCTGCCGAACCAGAAGATTTGGATTCTCGACGGCCAGCAGCGGCTTGTGCCGATCGGCGTAGCGGGCGAGCTGCACATCAGCGGAGCTGGCGTAGCGCGCGGCTACAACCGGAGACCGGAGCTGACGGCGGAGAAGTTCGTGCCAAATCCGTACGAGAATGGCGGACGGATGTACAAGACAGGCGACTTGGCCCGCTGGCTGCCGGACGGCACGATCGAATATATGGGCCGGATCGACCATCAGGTGAAAATCCGCGGCTACCGGATCGAGCTGGGAGAAGTGGAAGCCCAGCTTATGAAGATGCCCTCCGTCAAAGAAGCGGTAGTGACCGCCTGGGAGGACGAAAGCGGTCAGAAGCAGCTCTGCGCCTATTTCACGGCGGAAACGGAGCTCGCACCGAGAGAATTGAGGGAACCGCTAGCGGCAGAGCTGCCGGGCTACATGATCCCGTCGTATTTCATCCAGCTTGAGCGGATGCCGCTGACGGCCAACGGCAAGACCGACCGCAAGGCGCTGCCGGCTCCGACGGAAAGCTTGCGGTTCAATGCGAAATATGTCGCGCCTCGAACCCCGCTCGAACTTCAGTTGGCGCAAATCTGGCAGAACGTGCTCGGAGTGGAACGCATCGGGGCGCACGATAACTTTTTCGAATTGGGCGGGCACTCGATTAAAGTGCTGCAATTGGTGCAAAATCTGTATACGCAAATGGGGATTGAACTGCCGCTACAGCGGGTGTTTCAAGTGCCGGTGCTGGAGGAAATGGCGCGCGAGCTGTTAACCTACCGGTTGGAGCAGGACGAAGGCCAAGGGATCTTCCAACTGAACCGCAACGGCAGCCTCACCATATTTTGTTTTCCTCCGGCGGCGGGATACGGCATGGTCTATTACGAGCTGGCCAAACGGCTGGAGAACCATTGCGTGCTGTACGGCATCAATTTTATGGACAATAGCCCGACCTACGAAGACATGCTGGAGCGGTATGCCGATCGAATTGTCAGCATTCAAGAACAGCAGCCCTATGTATTCCTCGGCTATTCTGTGGGCGGATGTCTGGCCTTTGAAGTGGCGAAAGTTATGGAGAAGAGAGGCTACGCCGTATCAGATATCATCATGCTTGATTCCGCGCTTAGAACGCACAGCACAGACCTCGCTGCAGACATCCTGGAACAACAGGTAAACGGATTGCTGGAGAACGCGGCCGATCCGTACAAGCAGTTCCTGGCTGTACCGCAGATGAGAGAAAAAATAAGAAACAAAATGCTTACTTATCTGAAATACAGCAATCAGCTTGTTAACACGGGCGTCGTGCAAGCGAATATCCACGGACTTGCCGCCGGCGGGACGGAAGCTGGGAAAGCCTCGACGGGCGATAAATTAATGTGGAGTCACGGAACCGCAACCAAGTATACGGAATATGAAGCGATTGGAAATCATCAGGAAGTGCTCGAACCCGGGTTTATCGACGAGAACTCCGAAGCGATTCTGCAGATTGTAACCAAGATCGTGAAGCACAGCATAGATGCTCAAGCCGTTTATTCTTAATTAGCTTACAATCGTATGAAAGTTAAAAAGAAAAAGCAGCTGTCACAGGATTTCCTGCGATAGTTGCTTTTTGTCTTTACTAGGAAAATAAAGGGATTCGTTCAAATGCAGCGAATTATGATCATAACTACGTTCCGGAGGAGAAGACAATGTGGCAGCTTACACGTAACCAAGCGGGGTCAAGCGCAGCAAGGGCAGCCCGTCCGGAGGCACGGCATACGCACTCGCAGCCGGCAGTTCCCGTTTCAGTGGCTGCTCTGCTGCAGATGCAGAAGCAGGTGGGGAACCGGGCCGTGACCCGGCTGGTCCGTCAGTTCAAGTCGGCAGCGGGTGCTGCCGTACAGCGAAAATTTGCCGATCCTGTCCTGAACATGAGCGCGGATAATGCTTCGGAATGGAAAACGTACTTGGACGTCAAATTTGCGACGGGAAATCATCAGTTTACCGCACAGAACGATCTGGTCGTTATGAACAACTCCTTAACCATGCATTATTTGAAGCTTGAGGAGTTAGGACATAAAGATGCCACCCTGCAGCTGCTGCAAAAGCTTGTCGACTCCAGCAAGGACGCAGAAGGCGATCGGGCAAAGGTCGGCCATCAGCACGAGCTGGTCAAATCCGGCGGAGAGCGACTGCGGTTTCAGCATCATCTGATGACAGAGGTCGACGAGCTTCTTGCGTTAATGAGCAATGGCACCAAAGTTAGCACCATGCTGTCCGGCTCGTCCACCCCGCTGGAGGACCGGATGCGTCTGTTCGATATAGTTAACGACAAAGAAAAGATGACCTTAAAAATAAAAGCGCTCGATTATGCAGCCGCCCGTACGGATGTTACTGATGCCCGGCTGCTTGCCAACCATTACAGCTTCTACATAGCTAACAATCCGGAGGGGAAGCTGGCCGACAGTATCGTCGAACAGAACTATGCATCGCGTGCCGGCGCTTTACAGGACACGCAATCCAAACAGACCGTGCCAGGACTGGACCCGGAGGATAAGGGGGAAACGGAAAAAAAGCTAAAGGCGGCGGCAAGTACGCTAACCTTCGAGAGCGAGGCAGCCGCGCTGTCCCATGCCGAGAAGCACCCTTTTACCAATCCGGACATCGGTACGTATTTGAAATGGGCCCGGCTTACGATTGAGAAAGGCTATGCCGACAAAATCGAACGGAATCAGTTGAATAACGGCTATTCCGTACATTTTACGTTTGATTCGCACGTGACCATTGTCCGCGTCGATCAAGCGGGGGAGGCGTTTATTTCCACGTACATCCCCAAGGAAGATACCCACCTGCCTCCTATGGATGAAGCGGCGGAAAGTATAGCCGAGCACATGAAACACCGGTTGAACAACGTACCTGCTGTCGCGCCTGTCGGTAGAAATGGAAGAACGCCATCCAGCCCCGCCAAAACCATTGAAGCTTTGTATGCAAAAGAGGCCGTTGTGAATGATAACGTGCTTGCAGCTACGCCATGGGAGTTAAAAGCGGCGAAAACAATGACCAAGAACAAAGCGGAGTTCGAAATAGTAAATAAAAATACCGCAATCACGAACAAATATCTGGTTACTTGCGAGATTGCCTCCGCCAATCATACCCAGGTCACACCAAATACATCAATCAGCATTACCTTTGATGCTGCGCAAATATTCAATAAAGAAGACTTCGTGAGTCGTTTTTGCATCGAATTGGAGGCTGGCTGCCGTCAGCTGAAGTTGTTGGCCCCCAGCGACTTTTCCCCGGCATTATTCGAACATATGGCGGACATGGCGGACCGTGTCAGAGGGCTGCAAAACCAGAAGGAGGGTGCCTATAAGAATTGGAACGAAACGGAAAAGAAGAGGGATCAGGCTCAGCAAAAAGAAAAATTCCTGATTGATCTGGATCAGGCTGTTTCCACCAATGCCGCCAATTGGAAGGTTTTGCTGGGGGAGGCGAAGCAACTGTTCGGCTCAGAGCTGCAACTCAGCAACGACAAGCCGGTAAATCTACCTGCGCTGGTAAGCAAATACCAGAAAGAGGCTGGGACCTATGGGAAAAAGCTGTCGAATCTGAGCAAACAGCATACCGAAAAAGGCACTGAGTTCGACGACGCTGTATACGATTTGCGCACGGTACTGCAGAAGCTGACCGTAGATCCGACAAATGTAGAGAAATACGTTGCCGAGATGAAGACCTATGTGGATACGAAGGTAACGGGTCTGCTGCCGCAGGAGGCATCTAAACTTCTCCGCCTGCGGGACGAGCTTGAGTCGGCCTCACTTCTGTATAAGTATACTACCGATCCGAAGGGCTTCCCCAAGATACAGCAAAAACACAGCAGCGTAACGGATACGGACATTACGGCCGACCTAATTCAGCACTTGATTTCCGTCAAAGCGCCCGATCCGAAAAGCTTTGTTAACAGCGGAGTAAGCGGTGGACACCTGGAAAGCGCCTTGATGGAATTTGAGCAGCGAAATCCGACTTATCATTTCGAGCTTTACAAGGAAAAACAAATCAATTCGGATTTGAAGCTTAAGGCTTACGAGCAGTATAGATGGATCGATACGTCAAAGAACGCTCCCGATCCGTCAGATTTGACGGATTTGGCGAATACGCTCAAATGGGAGAAGTGCCAGGTGAAGAAAACGGTCGCCGACAATCTTGTTGGGTATTTGCAGCAGGGAGAGGACGCTTTCCATCGTTGGAAAAAGGCTGGACATTTTGATCCGAATGGAGCCTCATCGCAGCGCATAGGCCGAGAAATGTATGAAAACGCGCCTAACGGTACGATTGCGGCCGTGTCGGAAGATAAGTTAGAATTCGGCGGTTTCATACAAAATGATCCCCGAAAAAGCAGATGGGTTCTTACGACCTTGGTTCCGCATATTGATACGATTTTGAATTGACACCGTTCCCCAATTTTTGTATATTGATGTAATGCCCTCAACGGATTGCAAGGTGAATATACGAAATGCGAAAAGAGGCGAGCCTATGAATATCACTGTTGTGGAACACAATCCGAATTGGAAAGAAGAGTATCTGAAGGAAGAACGCGAAATTAAAGAAATTCTTCAGGATGAATTAGTGAATTGCTTTCACATTGGCAGTACTTCCGTTCCTGGTCTGAAAGCGAAACCCATTATTGATATCCTGCTTGTAGTTCATGACATCAACGAATTGGATAATTATTCCATGCAATTTGAAAAGCTCGGCTACGAAGTGATGGGCGAGTTCGGTATTTGCGGCAGAAGATACTTCCGTAAAGGGGGAAGCAACCGAACACATCATATTCACTCTTTTCAGTATGACAATGTCCAAGAAATCGAGCGACATCTATCGTTTAGAGACTACCTTTGCCATCATCCCGAAATTGCGAAGGACTATGGCGAATTAAAAAGTGAATTAGCCAAAAAATATCCAAATGACATAGAGCGTTACGGCGACGGAAAAGACGATTTTGTGAAAAACGTAGAAAAGCAAGCCTTGATTTGGCATTGGACTGCCCGCTAATTCAAAATAGCTGTTGAGAACGTCTCGACAGCTATTTTTATATCCATAAACCGGAACGGAAGGTGTTTTTATGGTGGATATGGCACCAATTTTATTTACAATCCCTATTCATTTAAGAGAAAGAATGCGTATCAAGCCAGGAACTACACTTGAATATGAGGAGTTCGAGTCGGGTGTAGGCAAGCGTGTTAAGATAAATTTCAGACCAAAACAACCTTTTCTATTCGGAAACAACAATCAAGATGTTTATCGGGTTTCAGCACAGGGACAGATTGCCATTCCAAAGCATATGCTTGTCTATCTAGGAATTCAAAATAAGGATGAAATAGATGCCGAGCTTTATGCTAATGATTTAACTCTTATCCGAGGCCACCTCTTTCGATTTAAAGAAATTATTGAATCCAAAAGAAATGATTTCTTCATGAACAATAGTTTGGATCTTCTGATCGTCAGGTTCCATCAAGAATCCGATCAAGAGCATGAATCGACTCTATTTGTAGATAGTGCAACCTTCCTTGAATTAAGACACCTCTATTTCAAAATAAAATCGAAATTCGATCCAGAAAGTTCCAACCCATGGGTAGGCGTTCCGGAGAACCCGGACGGGAGTTTCAAGGGAATTTCAATCCATTATTCAACAAAGCCAGAAGCAGTAATCGTCCAGAAATGCATTTTTGAATTTTTGCCTAATCCGGTGACCCATCTTTGCCGTGAACGAATTCCTTTTAGCATACATGAATCCAAGATATCCTATGAGATGGATAATCTCCAACGAGTTGAGGAAATTCCTGTTTCTTCCCGGACGATTGCGGCCTTATTTCAGAGACACGGACATGAAGTTGGAGACTATCTTTCCGATAACGGATATAGGGTCTCGACGGTGAAATTACATACTAACGATCTGGTAATTATCGAGCAACGAGATTCGGTTGTCGTTCGCTTTTGGCCTTGCGACCGCCTCAGCAAAATTTTCTCATGATCAGCTCAATCGGACCTCGTTTCATCCATTTTCTCCACACCGCCGAAAAAACGATGGCGAGAATGAAATAAACGATCCCATATACCATAGCGATAGAAAGTTTGCCATTTTCTAAATAACCTACGGTCTCAATTAGCCCTAATCCGATTACAATGTGCCCGATATAATGGGATAACGATAATTGGCCGGTATGGATCACCGCCTGCATCAGAAGGGAATTCTCAAACTTTTCGACCACATAAACACTGATCGCAATAACGGCCAAGGCTGAACAAATGCCAGATAATACATACAGCATGTTGGGCGGCATCGGTTTAGTCCCAAAAAGATAATAGGCCGCTTTACCAAATGCAGGAGTGTTCCATTGGACCAAAACGAAAGAAATCGTTTCAAAAACAACCGTTCCCGACAGCGAATAGAGCAGTACCTTCGAGCGGTTTTCTTTATTCAGCCAACGCTTTCTGCCGATCCACAAGCCGATGAGGAAAAAGCTCAACCAAGGAAAGACAGGATGGAATCCGTTAAATAACAGATTGCGAGTGAATCCTTCTATCGTCCAAAAGCCTGTGTATTGCTTAAAACTCGAGTCCCACCCTTGGGTGTAATCGAATACGACTAAAAATAACTGCGATGTGAACAGAATCATCAAGAACAGACCGAGTATTTTATTGTCGGATACGGTGATCAAGACCGCAGCGGCAAGCATGAACACGGCATAATAATGCAAAATGTCGGCGCTCCAGCCCATTAGCAATAAAAGCACGCCAGCTATAAACAGGAAAGCGGCTCGCCGGTACAAGCTGTTCCGGCTTTGACGAATGAGCTCCTCGTTCATTGAATTTCGCGCTTTCGAGGTCATTAATGACACCCCGATGCCGGCCAGCACGACAAACAATGCGGATGCTCGTCCTTCAAACAAACCCGCTATCGATTGCAGCCATGCCGGTCCGCCACTCTCCGCCTGCATGGCAAGCTTATAGTTCACGATAATCATTCCGAAGATCGCCAAGGCTCTTGCAAAATCAAGGGCGGTTATCCGCTCTTTGGCTTGACTCATAGATTGACTCATACCACATCGTCTCCCTTTAACGCTTTACGTCGATTCATTTTGCAAACGCTCCAGCTATCATTTGTGTTTAGGTAGTTTCTTTAAAAATTGTTCGATTTGTTCCATATAACCTTGTATTGTGATTTGTCTAGGCGCGAAGAGGCTTATCCCTATTGCCCGAAGTTCCGAATCAGCCGTTTGCTTGCTTAACATGGAGTGTTCGGTATCTGGGAAGACCGCAACAGTCAGCAGCTCCGGTTTTACGGTATTGCGATAGACCCGCTCCGTTTCCTTCACATCGACATGTATATCTTCTTCGCCTAGAAGCAGGAGGACAGGTGAATGAAAGTGACGCAGATCATCGGTTGCATCGGACAAGAAGTTTTTGCCGACAAAGGACCATCGTTCTTTCGACATTAAACTATTTTTGCGAGCGATGTTTAGATACTCTTCATAGGAAGCATGTTTTTCTAAAAGCTGTAGCACTTGCTGATCATACGCCGCTTTGTCCTGAATCTCCGTTTCGGTACGACCATCTTTTTCCATCCTTTTACGGACATTATATTGCCCTTGGCTCACCCAGTTAATCGCAGGCGATACAAGAAGACTGAATGCGATCGGCTCCTTCTTGGCAAGCTTGGGAATGACCCATCCCGCCTGGCTCGCTCCCCAAACCCCAATCTGTTTCTCGTCAATCATCGGCTGTTTTTTTGCCCATGCCATGGCCTGACGCGCCTCTTCTACACGATCATCGATACTCTGATCCAACCAATTGCCTTCGGAGCCCCCAATGCCTCTTTTGTTGAGGGACAAAGAGGCGTAGCCAAGGGAAGCTAACCGCTCCCACAGCGGCTTATAACCATCGTCATGGGAAGCGTCAATGGGTCCGTCACCATGAATAAACAAGACGAGTCCGAGCTTGTCCTTGTAGTTTTTGGGCAGTACGAATGTGCCTGTCAATTTGCCTTCGGGTGTAGGGATCTCAATAGCCTGCTCAACTATGTTGAAACGGTTTTGTTCGAAAATAAAAAGCCCTGTGCCGCCGACTAGCAGCATGATGATCATCATTGAAATGATTATTTTCTTTTTCATAATTTCTCCTTTGAAAACCTCATTATCATATACTCCCATTTCATCTCTTTGAATAAAAGGTGCCATACTAAACTTTTCGTTTGTGAATGAGTATGGAAGGATAACTGCTCGTATAGATGCTTCGCCCGCGGGTTTTTACCTGAGACGTACAAACTCAGCCTATCGAGGCTTTGCTTCGTTTCCGCAAAATATTGACCCCATTGCAATAGCAGCTTTCCAACTCCTTTGCCTTGATGGTCCGGATGGACAACAACTTCCGAAATGTAACATTCTCCTGCTTCTGGTTTATGGTCGAAGAAATATAAACCGAACCGCATTTTAAGCAGATTCCATGTTCCAAACCGATTGAAGTTCTTCCACGAAGGAAGCTTTTGCTTTTGCTTCATCGCAGATTCGGATTTCCATTTGACGGATATGGTTCCGATCACTTCTCCATCCTGCGTGGCGACCATTCGTTGACTTACCGGGTCGGGGGGAAAATGGTCAAGAAGCTTTTCGAAAAAAAGAGCGAGCTCGCCATCATTCATATTCGTCAGGTTTTGAAATTTTCCGCCAAACCCGAGAACAAGCAATCGGCCGACCTGTGGATTATACTTGGCCTGCATAGGTTCAAGCGTTATAGGTGCTGCCGTCATGTTCCATCTCTCCTTTCGGATTTTGCAGTCGGTTCGATTAAGGCCTGCAGTTCGTAGTGCAGCTTGTTTTCGCTAAATAGGGATAAATAAGATTTTTCAATGAGAATCAGAGGACCTGTGATGACATGAGATTGCGCAGCGGCATAGTCGTAAAACTGTTCAATCAACGGTTCAAGATCTTCATCTTCATTCACAAGGCTCTGTATGGAAAGGTAATCGCCACCGGGTAAAGACAAATCGCCCGGCGCCTGCGTTTCCAGGTATAAGGCAACGGTGCTCGAACCGTCGTATACATAATGAATGTCCGATTCGAACAAGTTCGGAACGCGCTTCGTCTGTTCCGCCAAACGTGCGGCATTAAGCTTCGTGTGCGAATCCATTTCAATCCAACGCGCTAGATAAGTGGCATCTCGCCGCTTGATTTGGTATGGATTGGGCTGCGAGCTGGAGCTTTGTTGTTCACGCAAAACTTTTTTGATAAACTGCTGAAGCTCTTGGAGCCGCTGCAGCTCCGCATCGATTTCCCGCAGGGAATGCTGAAGAAGCTGGCGATATCGATCCGCGGAATAGGAAGTCATACAATCTTTTATGGACTGAACAGGCACTCTCAGCTTGCGAAGCAACAGAATATGGGCTAGCTGATAAACTTGATCCATGCTGTACATTCTGTACTGATTATGATCCGTGTAAGCAGGTTGAAGGACTCCTTTTTCTTCAAAATATCGAATTTGATGAACAGACACGTTCATAAGCTTGGCTAATTCACTTATCGTAATTTCACTTTTCATGAGTTCACTCCTAGGAATGAGGCTTGGAATAACTTAACGATACACCTTAGGTCAGACCTAAGGTCAAGTGTTTAAACTAAAATAATCTTTACTATCTATTGAACTCGATGCTCTTATAGAGTAAATTCAAACATAGGCAAAAGATGGATCTGAGGAGGAGCACACCTTGAAACACTTCACGATATTCGCATCGAGGAACGACATCAATGATATCGAAACTACGATATCGGACGTATTTGCAAAAGGCTACGAAATTAAGAGAGACGACAATGATTATTTTCTGAAGTCCAAAACGCTATTCAGCAAACATAAAATAACGATAAGAGTCGCGTCCGAGGATACGAATCCCGATTATTTCGCTAACAATATTCCCGGGATGATGGGGTTCTACGATCGCATTCCGTTTGAAGACGAGAACCTCAAAGGATTGGTCATGACGCAAATATCCGTCTTAAATACGATGTTTGCCATCGAAACGGAAAAAGACATTACCGACGGGCAACTGCAATTATTTACGGGGCTGCTGTCGCGAATCGGAGGAATCGGCTTTTTGCCGAACGGAATTCTGCTTGATCAAGCGGGAGAGGTTATTGTGTATCCCGACGGGACATCGGGCCCGTCCAACTTCAGGCCTCACGCCTGCACCAGAAAGGTACTCGGTCCTGAAATCACATCCGAGGAAGGCGAACAACGAAAAAGCAAGACCATCGCCTATTTAAGTGAAAGAGGGATTCCGTTTATTCACGGACTGCCGCAGCTTCCGCGCTTGAAACAATGCCAGTTTAAAACGAAAGAAGACATCGCAAGAAGAGCGGTCTCCTTATTAATCGTCATCCAATACGCTTGCGACGTGGCGCAGGGCGAAGATATTCAGGGGTCGAGAGATTTTTTCACCGGCATGCTGCAAAAATTTGGCGTGGAAAAGTATCTCTCGGAGAACGAAAAAGAGCTATTGCAGGATGATGAGCCGGCTAGGGAAGAGGCGATTAATATTTCCTGGCAATATGAAGCGTACTGGGCGTTGATTTGGGCACTGGGTCTTGTGGAGACGCTTGATTTTCCCGATCAAGTATGCGACTGTGACTATGCGATTAAGGTCGTTTCCAACTGCGAAACGTTCGAACAATTCGTTCTCAAAACCGCGATGCGCAGCGAGGAAGAGATTATGGATGAGGCTGACAAAATTTATCGGCTTCACTGGGCGTGCGTCAACAGCCGAATCAAAGGGGAAGAAGCTCCGGCCGGCATGAATGAAAGCATCGTCTTAGAAAGACGCCGGGGATTGTTCTGGATCATAGGTCACCGCGATGAAGCGTGGGATCATATTTCGATGGATACCTAGAATCAAATTGGCGGTATAGGCGACTGCCTGCGAAACCAACTCAATCTCACATCTGCAGGTTTGCTGTTTTTTTCATTCCAGCAATCCTAATTTTTCGTATATCGTTGCCGAAACGGCCAATAACCTCCCATCCCGCTTGACGAAAGCGTGACGGGAGGTTTTGTTGTTTTTGGAAAAGCATAGAGGAAGGCGTACCGTTAACAATTTCAAAAATTATGGTACTCACGGCGCAAATCCGCCGCATGATTCGGCTCGGGAAGGACTCCACGGCTCATCTGCTCCAGCTCATCGTTCGATACAGGCTCCTTAATGACAACGAAATGGTACATGATCTCCTGCACGACATTGGCTTGCAGCGTTTTCAAGACTTCCAACTCCTCAAACTCATAGAGCGGTGGGACAAAAGGCACCTGATAAAACAGCTCCATGCGCAGCAGACGAAAGTCGTAGGGCGGAGGCGTTTCCGGCCAATAAGCGTACAGCTCAGGACAAACAGCTCCCTGGGAAGGCTGAAAGAAGGAAGCGGTAAGATAGCGAGGCGTATACTCGTCAAATTTGTGCTTGAGCGATGGATTGGATACATGAGCAAAGCTATGAGCGTAAGGAGCCAAAATACAGACTATGGCTCTATGAATACACAATCGGTATAACTCTGCCATGAGGGCTTCAAAGTTATGAACATAGGGGAGGGAGCGGCTGGCCATGACGAATTCGACACAATTATCGGGGAGGGGAAGGGGGCCATTCAAATCGCACACCATATCGACTCCGGGAAGAACTCTGTTATCGATTCCCCAAAAGCCCGGATGCTTGTTCAGGCCGCAGCCAATATCGATTTTCATCCAGATCACTCTCCGATACGAGAACTTGTTGGAGGACGGCTCCGAATACATGTGTGTAACGGATTAAACGTTACCCTATTGTACGTTTGCACTTCATGAGCCGTATGGATGATTATCATGAATAGCAAGATTCATCTGCGAAAAAGCATACGTAGCGAGATCCTGAAGTTTGACCGTCGATTCGCGTCGCATCTCGCCGTACACGTGCTCGATCCGAGTACGCTCGCTTACGGGCTGAGCGACTCGCCAGCAGGCATGCTTGCATGGATTCTGGAACGGTGGGCAAAATGGAGCGACAATGACGGAAACGTCGAGCATGTTTTTTCGAAGGACGATTTACTTACACGCGCGACGATTTTCTGGGTGAACAACGCCATCAAAACATCCATACGCGTCTACGCGAACGCCAACCGTTACCCGTGGACACCGTCTCATGACCGATGGCCGGTTATAGAAGCGCCTACCGGCATCACTTTCGTAGGCTATGAGAATCCGCCAGGCATTTCGACCGAAAAGCGGGTTCGGCACTTTCTGGACAGCGACCGCGCCTCCTGGTACAACCATGTCAATATCGCCGTTCACGACCGCGGCGGTCACTTCATCCCCTGGGAAATTCCGGACCGGTGGGTTGAAGACTTGCGCCGCACCTTTCGGGGACGCAGATAAGCGATTATCTCACATCCTCTATGGACATCCGTTTCAAAAGACGGGATGTCCATTTTTTTCATCCCAAGTTCGCTGAATCGCGAAGCTATAGAAGGTATGCGCGGCTGTGGGCAGATAACGGCCCATGATTCTCGATATCCCGGTAGTCATGGTGCAGTGGGGCTCGGTCATGGTCAGAACATGAAGCCGATCCTTTAATAGTTCAGAGAACTTTTCCCAAAGAGGCTTAGGGATAAACGAGATGCCTAGACCGAGACTCACCATTTCTCCGATGACAACGGAATCGTTTCCCTCGAACGAAATTTTGGGAGCAAAACCGGCTTGCTGACAAAGCTTTTCAAGCCAATTCGACGAATCGTAGCTCATGTTGCTGCTAATAAATCTTTCGCCGGCGACTTCGATCAGCCGTGTTTCTTGACGCTGCACAAAGCGTTCTTCTCTTGGCACCAGCAATAATAACTCTTCCGAAAATAAAGGGTCCCATTGGATATCAGGGCCTTCTATCGGCTCGGAAGTAATGCACATGTCGATCTCGCCTTTTTCCAGAAGTTGGTACATATTGATATCGCTTCGCAAATACTGACGTATTCGGATATCCGGGTATTGACGCAGAAAAGCCGATACCAGACTTGGAAATAAACTAACGTTTGTGGTAGCGATGGAGACCGAAAGATTTTCGATCCGGGCCATGTCATTGATTTTCTTCTTGGCTTGATCCAGCTCCAGAAACGACCGCTCCAAGTGGGCAAGAAAAATCTCGCCATAGGGATTAAGCCGAATATGACGTCCTTTTCTTTCAAATAGGGGAACGCCGATGTCCTCTTCCAATCGGGAGATCGTTCTGCTCAGCGCCGGTTGAGTAATGTTTAATTCCTCGGCTGCCTGTGTCATGTGCTCCAAACGAGCTACGGTTTGAAAATAGCGAAGCTGCTGCAGTTCCATTGCCTTACCCCATTCATTATTTCAATGTAATCAATTGATGTTCAATTATATATTGGATATTATGGATCGCTGCGGTTAAAATAAACCCATACTTTCGAATAAGTTTTCGAAGGTTAAGGTAATTTTTGTTGCCGATGTTGGGGAATATTAGGTTAGTAAGAGATTGCAGCGTACCGGTTAACTCTAAAAGAGGGAGGTTTCTTTATGGAAAATCTGATACCGATCCCCCAGCCCAAAACCTATGGCGTTCTAGGGAATATTCCGTTAATAGATAAGGATTCGCCTACTTTATCGTTCTGTAAACTTGCTGACGAGTACGGTCCTATATTCCGCTTCGAGGCATTGGGAAGATCCGTTTATATCATATCCGGACCCGACTTGGTGGCCGATGTATGCGATGAATCGCGTTTTGACAAAGCGATAGGGCACTTGCTGAAAGTACGCGATTTTGCCGGAGACGGACTCTTCACCAGTCTGACGGAAGAGCCGAATTGGAAAAAGGCGCATGCGATTCTGATGCCTTCCTTTAGCCTTCAAGCCATGAAGGGGTATCATGATATGATGGTGGATATCGCTGTGCAGCTTGTCCAAAAATGGGCGCGCCTTAATCCGGATGAAAGCATCGACGTTCCGGACGATATGACACGGCTGACCCTGGATACCATTGGCTTGTGCGGATTTAACTATCGTTTCAACAGCTACTACAGAGAAACGCCAAATCCTTTTATTGTCAGTATGGTTCGCTCCTTGGATGAAGCGATGCATTACGGAAACAGGCTGCCGATTCAAAACATGATGATGGTCAAAACTAAACGCCAGTACGAGAGCGATATTCAATCGATGTTCTCCTTGGTCGATAAAATCATCGCCGAACGCAAAGCAAAAGGGGACCAGGGAGAAACCGATTTGCTCGCTAGAATGCTGACCGCCAAAGATCCCGAGACCGGTCAACAACTGGACGATCAAAATATTCGATACCAAATTATCACGTTCCTGATTGCCGGTCATGAAACCACTAGCGGACTACTGTCATTTACGATTTACTTTTTATTAAAACATCCGGAAGTATTAAAAAAGGCTTACGCCGAAGTGGATGAAGTGCTTACAGGCACAACGCCAACGTACGAACAAGTTCTGAAGCTGAAATATATCCGAATGATTTTAAATGAGTCTTTGCGTCTATGGCCGACCGCTCCCCAATTTAGCCTGTTCGCCAAGGAAGACACCGTCATTGGAGGAAAGTATCCGATTAAGAAAGGCGAAGCCGTTTCCATTGTGTTGCCCAAGCTTCACCGGGATAAAGGGGTATGGGGGGACGATGCGGAGCAATTTCGGCCGGAACGGTTTGAAGACCCTGCCAAAATACCGAACCATGCCTATAAACCGTTCGGGAATGGGCAACGAGCCTGTATCGGCATGCAGTTTGCGCTTCACGAAGCGACTTTGGTGCTCGGGATGATCCTTCAGCAATTTCAATTGCTCGATCCTTTGAACTACCAGTTGAAAGTCAAACAAACGCTGACGCTGAAGCCGGACGATTTCAAGATCCGTGTTCAATTGCGAGATAAGAAAGTAACCGCTGCATATCCCGACAAACCGGGAGAAGTCCTTGCTCAGGCTCCAAGCCCTGAAAAACAAGCGCAGCAAGCTTCCGTCATCGGAGTGAACAACAGACCGCTGCTTGTGCTTTACGGCTCCAATATGGGAACAGCAGAACGTATAGCCAAAGAACTGGCGGACCTCGCCCGTCTGCACGGCATCCGAAGTGAAGCCGCGGCACTGAACGATCGGTTGGGCCATTTGCCGAAGGAAGGCGCTTTAATCATCGTCACCTCTTCTTATAACGGCAAACCGCCGGGCAATGCGCGACAGTTCGTTCAATGGCTGGAACAGGTGGAAGCGGGCGAGCTTAACGGAGTGCACTATTCCGTATTTGGCTGCGGGGACCATAACTGGGCCTCGACGTATCAGGATGTGCCGAGATTCATCGATGAACAGCTCGCTGAAAAAGGAGCGACAAGGTTCTCCCTTCGCGGAGAGGCTGATGCGAGCGGCGACTTCGAAAAGCAGTTTGAAGCATGGAAAAGTCAAATGTGGACCGATGCGATGAAGACGTTCGATTTAAAACTGAACGAAAATGCGGAAAAAGAACGGAGCACCCTGAACATTCAGTTTGTCAGCGGCTTTGCCGAGACGCCTCTCGCTCAATCGTACGATGCGGTTCACGCGACAATCGTGGAAAACCGCGAGCTCCAGCAGCCTGACAGCGGACGCAGCACGCGGCATATCGAGATCGAATTGCCGGAGGAAGTTACGTATCAAGAGGGCGATCACCTTGGCGTCTTTCCAAGCAACAGAATAGAGAATGTCGGCCGCATTCTGCGACGGTTCGGTTTGAGTGAGAAAGATCAAGTGATTTTGACGGCAAGCGGAGTTAGCGCCTCCCATCTGCCTTTAGACCGGCCTGTATCGCTTTTGGACCTGCTTAGCCATAATGTGGAGCTGCAGGAGGCGGCAACGCGAGCCCAGATCCGCGAGGTCGCCGCTTTTACAGTTTGTCCTCCGCATAAGCGCGAATTGGAAGCTTTGTTAGAGGAGGGGACCTACGAAGAGCAGATCTTGAAGAAACGGATCACGATGCTTGATCTTGTTGAAAAATACGAAGCCTGCGAAATTCCGTTTGAGAAGCTTTTGGAGCTGTTGCCTCCGCTCAAACCCAGATATTATTCGATATCCAGTTCTCCCCGGATGAACGCAGACCGGGCCAGCATTACGGTAGGCATCGTCCGCAGTCCGGCTTGGAGCGGGCAAGGGGAATATGTCGGAGTCGCTTCGAATTACTTGGCAGATCGCAAGTCGGGAGACGACATCGTCATGTTCGTCCGCACGCCGGAATCCGGCTTCCAGCTCCCGGAAGATCCACAGACTCCCGTGATTATGGTAGGGCCGGGGACGGGGGTAGCGCCATTCCGTGGATTCCTGCAGGCTCGAGCGCAGCTAAAGCGGGAAGGACAATCGCTGGGCGAAGCCCATCTTTATTTCGGCTGCAGGAACGAAGCGGATTATATTTACCGCGAAGAGCTTGATCAATACGAAAGAGACGGCGTGGTTACGCTTCATACGGCGTTTTCCCGTAAGGAAGACGTGCCTAAAACTTACGTACAGCATTTGATGGCGAACAATGCAGCGGAGCTAATCCGCATTCTTGACGCTGGAGGACGGCTTTACGTGTGTGGAGATGGCAGTAAAATGGCACCCGATGTCGAAAGCGAGCTGCAGAAAGCTTACCAGGCCGTCCATGGGGTTGAACAACAAGAAGCGGAAAAATGGTTGGAGCATCTTCAGTCAAATGGCAGCTATGCCAAAGATGTCTGGGCAGGGATCTAAATCTTATAAAAAAAGTCGCATATTGCGGCTTTTTTTCAATTCCAAGATGCGCTAAACTTGTCCAAATACCGCTTTATTCAATATAATAGGGTGAGGATAAAAAAATAAGAAAGAGAAAGCGGGTACCAGTATGGGACGTAAGTGGAATAATATTAAAGAGAAAAAAGCATCGAAGGACGCCAGCACGAGCCGGGTCTATGCGAAGTTTGGAGTTGAGATTTATGTCGCGGCGAAGAAGGGTGAACCTGATCCGGAATCCAATCAAGCTTTAAAATTCGTGCTCGAACGAGCCAAAACATACAACGTACCGAAAGCGATCATCGACCGTGCGATTGAGAAGGCGAAAGGAAACTCGGAAGAGAGCTATACGGAACTTCGCTATGAAGGATTCGGTCCGAGCGGCGCCATGGTCATCGTCGATACGCTCACCAATAACGTAAACCGTACTGCCGCGGACGTGCGTTCGGCTTTCAATAAAAGCGGCGGAAGCATGGGAGTCAGCGGTTCTGTAACTTATATGTTCAGTCCGACGGCCGTCTTTGGGGTCGAGGGGAAGACATCCGACGAAGTTCTGGAGCTGTTGATGGAGGCAGATGTAGACGTTCGGGATATTGCAGAGGAAGAGGATTCGGTTATCGTCTATGCCGAGCCGGATCAGTTTCATGCCGTCCAATCCGCGTTCAAGCAGGCGGGCATTACGGAATTTATCGTGGCAGAACAGACGATGCTGGCGCAAAATTATGTGACTCTTTCGGGAGACGCTCTGGTGCAGTTCGAGAAATTGGTCGATGCTCTCGAGGATCTGGAGGATGTTCAGCAGGTTTATCACAATGTGGAGCTGCCGGAAGAATAAAAGCTTGGTATGCATTTCTTTTCAGTGTAAGAACAGGATCTCATCAAAGACCGCGTAATTTGCGGTCTTTTTGTGTTACGAAATAAAGTTACTGTCCAGTCAGAGTGATTCCATCTATTGCCTCCGCATTTGGATTTGTAGTACGATCATATGGGAACCAAGTAATGGAAAAAATAGCAGTCCATACTTCAAGAGAACAGGAGTGTTATTGCATGCTGACACCACTGAAGGATAAGACGGTCGTCGTGACCGGAGCCAGCAAAGGAATCGGCAAAGGAATTGCCAGAACCTTCGCCGCAAAGGGAGCGAAGGTCGCCGTCGTCGCACGCAGCCTGACGACAGCGGAGGAAACGGTGGAGGAAATCCGGAAGAGCGGAGGCGTTGCTCATGCCTTTGAAGGCAATGTCGCCGATTTGGAGTCGATGAAGCGCGTGGCCGACGAGACGGCCAGTGTGTTCGGTGGGATTGACGTGCTGTGCGCCAATGCGGGGATTTTTCCGAATGCGCCGATTGAGGAGATGACCGGCGAGCAGTGGGATCAAGTGATGAACACGAATGCACGCGGGACGCTGTTTTCCCTTCAGGCCTGCTTGCCCTTCCTGAAGAAAGCGGAATACGGCCGGATCATCGTTACCTCTTCGATTACGGGGCCGGTCACCGGCTATGCCGGATGGTCGCACTACGGTGCAAGCAAAGCCGCGCAGCTTGGTTTCATGCGCAGTGCGGCACTTGAGCTCGCGCGTTACAACATTACGATTAACGCCGTTATGCCCGGCAACATCATGACGGAAGGGCTGGAAGGGCTCGGAGACCAATATTTGCAGGCGATGACGGCGTCCATTCCGCTCAAGCGGCTCGGAAGTGTCGAAGATATCGCTTACGCCGCTGTCTTTTTGGCTTCGAAGGAGGCTGGCTTTATTACAGGCCAAACGATCGTCGTCGATGGCGGGCAGATAATTCCGGAAAGTCTGGAAGCGATGGGGTAAACCCGAAGTCAGACACATGTCCTTATCTTTTGAAGAACGAACTCATTAATGTCACGACCGTTTATCGGTATTCCACCGGGAAGCGGTCGTTTTATTTTTCATGATTTTCGGGATTGCCGATGTGTCGGAGCTTACCACAAGCTTGCTTTTTGCGGTTGACTTTGCCCTTAGGGTAAGCTGTACAGTGAAGTGGAATCAAGTCCGTATCAAAATAGGAAGAATGGAGGTGACCTCTTGCTATCGATTGGAGAATTCTCGAAAATATGCGAAGTATCTACCAAAACGCTTCGGTACTATGAGGAAATCGGATTAATTCATCCCGACGAGATTAATCCTGAAAACGGCTATCGATATTATTCCATCGGGCAGCTAAAAAAGATGCTTTTTATCAACCGCCTGAAATCTTATCATTTTTCTCTGGAAGAAATCAAAGCCATTCTGGAATTGGAAGAGGACCAATCCGAGGAGAAGCTTGGTTCTGCCCTTCATCGCAAGAGAAGGGAAATTCAGGAAAGGCTGCATGCTATGGAATACACCCTAAACCAAATGAGCAATGACCTTTTAAACTTAGAGAAGGGCATCCCCATGATGTCATACCTTGACAGGATCGAAGTACAGCTTGTGGAAACCGAGCCAATGAATATTCTTTATACGCGTCAGATGTTGAGTCGCGATGACTATGCGGCAGGATATGGGAAATATTTTGGCAAACTCTATGAAAAGATTGCTGCGGAAAAACTCACCTTGCTCGGTACGCCAATGACGATTTATCACAGCCCAGAATACAATCCTGCCGGCAACGATACCGAGTTTGCCATTCCGATCAAGGAGCCTGTAAAAGGAACGAGAGATTTCCCCGGCGGCCTCTGCGCGAAGTCTGTGTTAAAGGGTTCCTATCCGGAATTGACATCGCTGTACGCCAAGCTCAGGGAATGGGTGGAAAACGAAGGGTATGCCTTGGTGAAATCCCCATATGAAGTCTATGTAACCGACCCCTATCAAGCCGCCGGTCCTGAGGATATGGTGACCGAGGTATATTTTCCCATAAAGAAAAAATAGAGAGGTGCCGATCATGCAAAGAAACTACTGGCCAACGACACAATGGCAAGTCTCAGACCCGGCGACCTTGGGTATGGACTCTGAAAAGCTTTCAGCGCTTGAACCCATGATAAAGTCCGAGTACAGCAATATCAACGGCATTGTTGTTGTGAGGAATGGATACATCGCTTATGAAAGCTACCATAATGGCTGTGGCCCAGACGATCTGCACCATGTGGCGTCTGTAACGAAAAGTATACTATCTGCCCTTATAGGTATTGCCATCGATGCGGGATATATTAAGAGTGTAGACCAGAAGGTGCTGGATTTTTTCCCCGAATATGCTCCCGATGCTGCCGATCGGCAAAAGCGCGAAATTACCATACGCCATCTTCTCACGATGACGGCTCCCTACCCATTTGAGGACTGGCACGAACCGCTGGACAAGATGTGCATGCAGCCCGACTGGGTAAAGTATACGCTGGATATGCTGGGCCAACAAGGAAGTATTGGAGCTTTTAAATATTCCACCGCAGGGGCGCACCTGCTGTCAGCCATCCTCACTCGCAGCACGGGAACAAGTGCCCGCGCGTTTGCCAATGAACGGTTATTTAAACCGATCGGCATGCAAGAAATCCCGGATTACGAAATGAAATCATTCGGGTTTGAGGATTTATTCGGGAAAAATGTGAAAGGGTGGGTTAACGACCCGAACGGCAATTCCACAGGAGGATGGGGACTTACATTAACTCCCCGCGATATGGCGCGTTTCGGTTTTCTATATCTGAACCGCGGCCATTGGGACAATCATCCGATTGTTTCTGAGGCGTGGATTGACGAATCAACCGCGATGAACCCCAATCACTACGGTTATTTATGGTGGTTACGCGAAGAGGACGGAGCTTCTGCATACTTAGCGCTAGGCGATGGCGGCAATGTCATCTGCTGCATTCCGGAAAAAGACTTGGTCGTAGCCATCGCATCGGAATTCCTCATTCATCCCCGTGATCGATGGACACTGATTAAGGAATGGATTATCCCGGCTGTCATAGACTAAAAAGCCTTCCCCTTGGAACCGAATTGAAGAGCAACATTTCAAATGATGTGTTGTGATATAACTATATTTGAATTCGGACAAGGAGATGAAGACATGAATAAGTTGGAAGGCAAAGTCGCTCTAGTAACCGGGGCGAGCAGGGGAATTGGCCGCAGCATCGCATTGCGTCTGGCACAAGAGGGAGCTTTTGTCGCTGTGCACTATGGAAAAAGACGAAGTGAAGCGGAGGCCGTCGTACAGCAGATCGAACAAAGCGGAGGGCGCGCTTGCGCGATTGGCGCGGACCTGAACACGCTCGATGGCGTACATGATTTATTCGCGGCTCTTGATGATGCCCTTAAGAAGCATACGGGCGGCAGCGAATTCGATATTCTTGTTAACAATGCCGGAATCGGGCAAATTATCAGCCTGGAGGAGACAACGGAGCAATCCTTTGACGAGGTGATGAAAATCAATGTCAAAGCGCCGCTTTTCGTCACCCAGCAAGCTTTGCCGCGTCTGAAAGACGGAGGAAGCATTATTAATATTTCATCTTTTGTGACGCGCGTAGCCTCCCCAAGCGTGTTCACCTACAGCATGTCAAAAGGAGCCATCGACACCTTTACTCGCCTTCTGGCCAAACAGCTTGGAAGCCGTAATATTACGGTTAACGCCATTCAGCCCGGAATCATTAACACGGAGATGAATGCCGGGACGCTGCAGAATCCTGAAGGGCAACAATATGCGGCGGGTCTTTCGACCTTCAACCGATGGGGAGAAACCGAGGATGTGGCGGATGTTGCCGCTTTTCTCGCTTCGTCGGACAGCCGATGGGTGACCGGTCAATTGCTCGATGTGAGCGGCGGGTCCCACCTGTAAAATCTCAGCGAATGATGAAAAATCACCAATCTCCTTTGTGGATTTGGTGATTTTTTAATTTTTACCTTTATTCAAGTTCATATTCTGGATGCGTCGAATCCTTTGACGATCAGCCACAGCGGCATCATGATCTCGAAAAGGGCTCCGGGAGCATACAGAACCATTCCATTATGACCCATTAGCTCTGCGATGGCGCTGGCTGACAACGATGCATATCCAATGAGGCCCAAGACGGATAGGAATCGCGGAATGAGTTTTGTCCGATACAACAAAGTACAGAACAAAAGGCTGTACAGGCCAAGTACAATCATGGCAAGCTGAAAGACCAAAAAGCTCCCTTCTGCTGCTAACGCTCCTACGGTGTGAAAAGAGGAATGAGCAGGGGCTCCGGCCTGGATATATTCTTGACTTACTCTGATCAGTACTAGCGGGCCGATTGTCCCAACGATAAGGAGCATAGCCTCAATCACCCGAAAACCAATGTAGCCTAAGGCGATTTTTTCATTATGCTTCTTTAAGATGGGGAACAATACGATTGCGATTCCGACAACAGCGACGGAATTTATGAGCTCAAGCAAGACTCCCAATATGACTTGATCCTTCTTTGAATAAACATCTTTGAGATAATCCGGAGCGCTCATGATAGATTCAATCATTGCATTTCCTGAAATATACGAAGCCGTTGCAATTAAAAATAATACGCCGACAATGACGGCAGACCTTCGATTCGCATCCATGTTTCCCTCCTCCGTAGGTTACAGCCTGCAAAATACTGGCCGAATTGAACTATTTCGCTCTCATTCACGTGCATTATATCCGCAATATGACTTGCCCTCATAGATACTAAAGTATGGATTAGAGGATCTTTTTGTGGGAAAAATAAGTAAATTGTCGTATTTAGTTTGTCTAGGACTTATAGTAGGATATATGGATTGTGAAACAAACCATAGAATATCAGGACGGTATAAAGTCAACCTTGTGACGACTGCATGTTCTGTTAACTACGCGGCGTGCAGCAAGGTATTCAACTGTGGGGGTTACGGGAAATGACGGAAGAGGTTTGGAGTTCGCCTATCGGTGATCTGCGCATCAACGAGAGCGATGACGGCGAAGTGTTCGCCCAGGGTCGATATGTAGTTTCAGGACATCCAGTGTTCTTCTCCATCAAGTTGCCCGCTCGCGGTCGCCTGGAAGAAGTCGATTTCGAGTTCATTCGCGTGAGGATCGCAGGGGTGGAGGCCTATACCGATGTGGCGAGGGACTTCTTGATCTCCGAGCTGGGCCTCGATCCCGAAGGGGAGGGCAAGGCGCCGTTGATTGCCAATCCGGAGTTCACGTTCTGGGGCGGCTTGGACTGGTCCATCTTGTTCGCCGAGGGGAGTCTGGATATCTGTGAGCCTTACGGTGTGCTGGTGAATTTCCACGATGCACGCATTGTTGGATTCGACGATCTTTCCGGCGCCGAAGAGGTCTGATTCCGGGGCGTCCGTATGTCGGGAATATCCGATACGATTGATAAGATCGTATAAATCCAAAGGAGTTGAAGACATGATCGTATTGTCTAGGAGAACCGGAACATGTTCGTAATCCATGCCTACCTTAAGAAGTCGTCAAATCCATACTCTTATGAACGTCTCGCCTCAGAGTTAGGCACCTATTTTGATTTTGAAACAAAGAATGGTCTGAAAATAGGAACATCAACGAATCCGTTCACGAAACAAAAATATGCGATTCTTAATTGGCCAGGATGGAATTTTACGGCACACTTTGAAACGGGCCGCAATGTAGAAGCAGATGCAAATTATGTTGCAAGCGTCGTCGAAGATTGCCCGCCTGAAATCAAAGATTGCACAGAGCGCATTCGCTTTGTATTCTCGTCTGATGAGAGACGAGATTTCACGGATCATATCATTTGGGCGATAGACTATTTATTGGAGATACCAAACGCAATCATTTTTGATGAAAGTCAAGAAACGATCATTCGTTAAAGGGCAACGAGCAAAGTTTTTAACATGGATCGAATCAAATAGGAAAGGAGCGATAGCAGTGCAACTTTCAGATTCCACCTATTCCGAAATTACTGCTCTGTCTAAACAAGGCGATGATTTGGTGAAGGCGGGCGATCTTGAGGCGGGCAAGCATAAGTATGTTACGGCTCTCCGCTTATTGCCGGAAAATCATCGAGAATGGGAGGCCGCTACGTGGTTATACGTGGCTATTGGGGATGTTCATTTTCGAATGAATAATTACGATAAAGCATTCAAGTGCTTTTTTAATGCGGTACAGTGTCCGAAGGGGTTGGGCAATCCCTATATTCATCTTCGGCTAGGGCAGTTGTATTATGAACAGGACAACCTAGAGAAGGCGACAGACGAGCTAACTCGGGCTTACATGGGTGCAGGTATTTCCATTTTTATGGAAGACGACCCAAAGTATCTTGAATTTTTGGAGACAAAAATAGACGTTTAAGAGTGCTTATCTCATTTATTGCCGCGTAAAATCGCGGCTTTTTTTTGTTTTATGAGATGCGGTTGTTGTCATGATCGAATGGCAACAAGCGTATCCCATTGCCGACAAAGCGTGCAGGATGCCTCACATTGATATTCGAAACGTTGTCAAGCGGCGTCATCGAAAAGCTTCTTGACAGGTCTCGGTATTGTAGTTATCATAGACACATTAAGTCTACGAATGGAGTGGAGATGATGAAGTTCGAAAGCGACCGTCACTGGAACTCGAAAGTATATGATGATAAACAAGCTTTTGCCGACAAGCCGGGAGTCGGGCTCTTGACCTTGCTGCAGCCCCGGTCGGGGGAGCGAATCTTGGACGTGGGCTGCGGGAATGGGAACTTGACGGCCGAGATCGCAGCCGCTGGAGCGATCCCCACAGGCATCGACCTGTCGGAGGAGATGGTTAGGCAGGCCAGACAGAAACACCCTGAACTGAATTTTCAGGTGGAAAACGCTTGTCATTACCGGATAGATGTCCGCTTTGACGCTGTGTTCTCCAATGCAGCTTTGCATTGGATCAAGGATGCTTCCGCCGTTGCCAGCTCCATCTGGCTGGCGCTTCGGGATGGCGGCCGATTCGTTGCCGAATTCGCCGGCAGCGGCAATGTCGCCGTGCTGACCGCCGCCATGGAGCAGGAGCTGGAGACGCATGGTTATACGTGGGCAGGGCGGAATCCGTGGTATTTTCCCACCATTGGCGAATACGCCAGCCTGCTAGAGCAGACCGGCTTCCGGGTCAAGTGGGCTCAGCATTTCGACAGCCCAAGTCCGCTCAAAGGAGAGACAGGGCTCCGGAACTGGCTGGACAAGTTCGCCGATTATTTCTTCCCGGACGTCAGCCCAGCAGACAAAGCGTCGATCTACAGCGCCATTGAGGCAAGGGTTAAGCCACACTTTGACAGGGGAGGTCAATGGATGATCGACACCCGCCGATTGCGTATCATAGCCATCAAGCCACCCGCTTGAGAAGATAAACAGCCTTGGCTGAGAATGATCGTGCGAAAATCAGATAGGTTGCCCTAATCGCATAACTTACCATGAAAATAAATTCAGCCAAATCTGCCTCAGGATTACCAATCGAGGCATTCATCCTTGACCTTCTGAAGTCATATTCAGTCAATGAACCAGTCCTTTAAAGGGGCCGGTGATCTGCGACCCATAAGATGGACACTTTGACAAAAGCGACCATCTTATGGGTCGTTTGTATTTTGATTCGAAAGAAAGCATCTCATATTTGCCTGTATGTAAGGTTGCTCTTCGGATAATCGGCGCCTACATTCAGAATCGACAATAGCAGGAAAAGAACTAGGACATCCGCCGTGTTTAATGAGATCATATTTGAATCATCAGGACATTACTCCTATTCGAAAGCGGCGTTAAATCTATCAAAGGATGAGTCAATCCACAGCATTCGACAGACGGTTGTCTAAAAAATCAACCTTGCCCATCCACCTTTCGGTTGATACGCTTTTTCGAAAGGGTGGGGTATGATGGAATTGAAGTGAAGAAAAGTAAAAAATGTAAGTGAAGCAGCGGCCGAAAAGGGACTTGCTCTTGGTTTTCGCACGGAATCGAAGCTAATGAATGATCGCGAATCGGCGGGACATAATTCGCATAAATCAGCAACTATGTTATAATATTCGACAAAATAAACCTCTATAAATTTCCAATCATGTATGATATTCTCTAAAAACGGCTACTGTTCGTCATTATGCGATTAAAGTAGCTTGGGCCCAGGCGCATGGGAGAACCGATCTGGTATGCCGGATGAGAGCCGTCAGATACGAAGGACGGTATCAACCAAAAGAAGCTGCTGCAAGAAATCGGCTGGCTGCATGCAAACCCGATATCGGAAGCGCTTCCACAAGAGCTTTGAGCTGGCCGGATCGCCGAGTTCTGCGGTTATTCGACACTGGAAATAAATCGTCGTGTTCCTAAATCAATCAAGGTTTTCTATGCCGCAGCTGCTTTGCGTGTTTTCCATCCGCAATTCGATCTGGGCCGTAAGGCCTTGTTTCAACCGACATATGCTGCCAATTATTTATACGCTCCAAACCTGATAAACCTGTTGACATCATCGGCTTTTTCCTATATGCAGGAGCGTTGAAGTTGAATAGATTGCATGATTGGCTTGTTATCCAAAGCCCCTTCCATCCGTACACCTCGTTTTTACATAACCGGTCTACCTAATCCATCTATTATGAAACCAATGAGAGGAGTCATGGTCATGGCGCAAATTATTCCAAGTTTAGAGTTAAAATGGGGGTTCCCGTATATGTCTCCTAATGGAACCGAGCCTTCGCCTTATCTGTATCAAATCAACCTGGATCATGAAGTGGGGCCGGGCATTCTATTCCACGATTGTCTGGTGAAAATCGCCAACGCTCACAAGGGACACCAAAAGGGGAGCATCTATTCCTGCTACGGAAGCTGGATCGGCGCAGGCGTCGTCTGGCTCATGTACCCGATGAATGAAGCCGACGAACGCGAAAAGGCCCTTTCTGACGAGCAAATTTTGTGTGAGGCATTAGGGGAAGAGGAAGGCAAGCAGACGATCGAGGCGTTCCGCTCTACGTTAATTTCGGACGAGCGCAAGCTTCTGAAATATTTGCCGTCGGCCAGCAATCCTTCTTCCCAGAAAGAAGAAACGCCATTGGAATATATTTATTACGCTGTCGTCCAACTGAACGAGAAAGCCGGCACGGCCGAGTATCAAGAGCTGATCTCCAAGGCCATCCAAGCCCACAATCAGCACGGTCAAGGGTTAAAATGGGTTGCCTATGCCGAGGAGGGGACGGATTCCCGTAAAGTCCATCTGTTTGTGCCGATGAGAAAATTCAATGCAATGGATCATTGGCAGGGACTGGGAGACATCTTGAACGTATTCGGGAGCGAAGAAGCCAAGACGATTCGCGACTCGCTTTTGTCCGGCGTGGAGGACTACAAATCGAATTTGATGACTTTCGTGCCCAGCTGCGACAATTCCGGCTGCGAATTCGTCGAGTAGCTCATCGAAAAAGCAAGACCAACAATTTGATCCCTTATAAAGGAGCTGTTCACCATGGAACAATTTTTGTATCACTTGGATTTCTATATTATTCCGAGCAAAACATCGCAATTTGAAGAAAATATCACCAAAATTTTGGTAGCTCACCATAACCATGCCAAAGGCCTGGGGCATCGGATGACGTTTTACCGGACCTTCGTAGGTGGTGATGACGTGCTGTCGCTGACCATTCCGATGGAGACGCTCGGCGACATGGATCTGTGGATGCATACCCCCGAAATTGTTATCGAATATTTCGGTCCGGAGGAAGGCATCCGCATCTTGAACGATTATTCGTCAGCGATGAAAGTATGGAAGAGCCGAATTACGAAACGCTTCGATTTCAATTTAGCGATTTAACCCGATGCTGCCACCGGTGAATTGTATTCAGCGGTGGCGGTACCTTATTCTCTGTAGGATACTTATCTTCGAGGTGACGACAGTGCTCAAGGAATCTTCGTTTCTGGACATTCTTCGCCGACGTGTCGCCGACATGCCGGATCAAGCGATTCATACGTTCCTGCAGGATGGAGAGCTGCCCGGCGACTCGCTTACTTATGCTCAGCTTGATCTTCGGGCGAGAGCGATAGCAAGCGCTCTGCAAACTGAGATTGCGCCCGGCCAGCGGGCGATTCTTTTATTTTATCCGGGGATCGACTATATAACGGCATTATTTGGTTGTTTGTATGCCGGCGTCATCGCTGTTCCCGCTTATCCACCCCGCCTTCGCCAACGGGGGTCCGGAGGGGGGAGCCAGCGGATCAGCTCGATGATCCAGGACGCGGAGCCTGTTATTGCCCTGACGCAATCCGGGTTGCTGGATCAGCTTGAGAGCTGTAAAGAGCAGCTGCCCGAGCTATCGACGATGCGTTGGCTTGCCGTCGATCAGATTTCTTCGGATCAAGCGATGGCGTATACTTCATACGATCCGGCTCCCGGGGCGGTGGCTTACCTTCAATATACGTCAGGGTCCACTTCATTGCCCAAAGGAGTAATGGTTACGCACGGCAATTTGTTGGCGCAATGCCGTCTGATGGTGGAATCCCTGCGGTATCGAGAGGACTCCGTTTCGCTTATTTGGCTGCCGCCTTTTCACGATTGGGGCTTGATCGAAGGGATCATGCTGCCCGTATATAACGGACATCGCGGGTTTTTAATGGATCCGGTCTCTTTCGTACAACAGCCGGTCCGCTGGCTGGAGGCGATCACACGCTGGAAGGTAACCCACGGTGGGGGACCGAACTTTGCTTTGGATTTATGCATACGAAAGGTGACCCCGGAGCAGATCTCCCAGCTGGATCTGAGCAGTTGGGAGGCGGTGGGGGTTTCGGCGGAGCCGGTCCGTCAAGAAACATTGGAGGAATTTGCTTCCATGTTCGCTGCATGCGGGTTTCGCCGGCAGTCGTTGGCGCCCGGCTACGGCATGGCCGAAACGACTCTTCAAGTCTCGTCCGCTTTGCAAAACGGGCCTACTTATATCATGGGAGATTCCGCCGAGCTGTCCTTGAACAGGATCGTGGATTGTACCGGCGGAGAACCCGGCACGGCCTTTCCTTCTTGCGGAAAAGCGGGATGGGATATGAGAATTCTTATCGTAGACCCGGAAACGCTGCAAGTATGCGCTGACAATCAGGTTGGCGAAATATGGGCAGCCGGCGGGTCCGTTTGCGCAGGCTACTGGAACCGGCCCGAAGAGACGGAAACGGCGTTCCGCGCCTATACCAGCGATACGAAAGAAGGACCTTTCCTGCGCACAGGCGATCTGGGGTTTCTGCGGGACGGGGATTTGTATTTTGCCGGACGACGGAAGGATTTGATCATTGTTGACGGGCAAAATCATTATCCGCAGGACATTGAGCTTACGGCGGAGAGAAGCTGTCCGATTTTGCGCAACGGGGCCGGGGCGGCGTTTGCCGTGAGGACTCGCGGAACGGAAGGGGTCGGTCTTGTCTACGAAGTGAAGCTTGCGGCGCGCAAGGCCAAGCTCGACATAGAAGCCGTCGCCCATGAAATTCGCCAGGCGATCTCGGACGTTCACGGCATTTCACTCGAATGCTTGACGCTGATCCGTCCCGGCAGCATTCCCAAAACGAGCAGCGGAAAAATCCAGCGAAACGCAAGCAAACAAGCTTATGAAAGCGGCCAGTTGGATGTGATTGGAAGCTGGAAGGCCGGGTCCGCCCCTGAACAAGAGGCTTCACGGATTCCGGCGGGGCAGCGGTTTGCGAATTCTTGGCAAGAAGAGGCATTGGAGC
This sequence comes from Paenibacillus tyrphae, assembly GCF_000722545.1. Classification (GTDB taxonomy): domain Bacteria; phylum Bacillota; class Bacilli; order Paenibacillales; family NBRC-103111; genus Paenibacillus_G; species Paenibacillus_G tyrfis. Next base: position 38,804 of record NZ_JNVM01000002.1, on the reverse strand, counting down.
ATTGGGTCCGTGAACAGGTAGCTTCCCGTCTGGGACTGCCTCCTGCGGAGATTGATCCTCTAACGCCTTTCTCGTCTCTGGGGCTTGGTTCGAAGGAAGCCATCCTTCTGACCGGGGAGATTGAGCTGCATGTCGGACGAAAACTGCCGCCAACCTTGTTGTTCGAGCAGCCGAACATCCGCGCCTTGGCGAGGCATCTGACAGACGCCGGGACAGATACGGGGTCCCGCATCCAACGAAGCAATAGTGCAGAGCCCATTGCGATTATCGGACTCGCATGCCGTTTTCCGGGAGCGTCCGACCCCGAAGCTTTCTGGCAAGTACTGCAGAGCGGGGAGGATTGCATTACCGAGGTGCCCGCTGAGCGATGGCGGGTGGAGGACTACTATGATGCGGAGCCCGATGTGCCGGGGAAAACGTACAGCAAGCATGGCGGCTTCCTTGCCGATATCGATGCTTTCGACGCCAAGCTGTTCAATATCTCCCGTCCGGAAGCGATGGAGCTGGACCCGCAGCAGCGGTTGCTGCTGGAGCTGAGCTGGGAGGCGCTGGAACGCAGCGGTCATGCTCCCGACCGGCTGGCTGGCCAGCCCGCGGGAGTATTTATGGGCCTTAGCCACAGCGACTATCAACGTATGCAGTGGATGGATATCAAGCGGCTCGGCCCCTATACTGCATCCGGCGGAGCGCTCAGTACCGCAGCCGGACGGCTCTCTTACTGCTTGGGGCTGCAAGGGCCTGCAATGGCAGTAGATACGGCCTGCTCATCTTCGCTTATGGCCGTGCATCTTGCTTGTCAAAGCATCCGTAACGGGGAATGTGAGATGGCTCTGGCAGGCGGTGTAAACCTTACGCTGTCGCCCGAGGTGAACATCGGTCTTTCCAAGGCAAGAATGCTGTCGCCAACCGGACGATGCCATACCTTCGATGGTACGGCCGACGGCTATGTGCGCGGGGAAGGCTGCGCCGTTGTCGTACTCAAGCGGTTATCCGACGCCCAGGCGGCAAAAGACCCTATCCTGGCGGTCATTCGCGGGTCGGCTGCCAATCAGGACGGACGCACGAACGGACTCACCGCGCCGAACAAGGCTTCCCAGACTGCGGTCATCCGCGAGGCGATCGGCAGCGCGGGCGTGAAGCCGCAGGAGGTTCAGTACGTGGAAGCGCATGGGACAGGAACCGTGCTCGGCGACCCGATAGAAATCCATGCGCTTGCGGATGCGCTAGGCGAAGGACGCGGCCCGGATCATGCCCTCCTGGTCGGCTCCGTGAAGACGAATATAGGTCACTTGGAAGCTGCGGCCGGCATTGCCGGTTTGGTGAAAACGGTCCTCTCGCTGCAAAACCGGTGCATACCCAAGCATCTTCATTTTCATCAGCCTAACCCTTACATCGATTGGAGCTCGCTTCCCGTTGCCATTCCCACGCAAAGCACGTCCTGGCCGACCGGACCTTCTTCTCGAAGGATCGCAGGGGTCAGCTCGTTCGGCTTTAGCGGAACCAATGTGCATGTGATTGTGGAAGAAGCGCCGCCGATTGCGGACAAGCCGGTTGCGGAGCCTTCCGTTTCCCCGCTGCGACTGCTGACTTTGTCGGCAGGCAGCGAGCGGTCACTGCGGGCTTTGGCCGAACGTTACGGGAAGTTCTTGGCGGAAAAGCCGTCCGTCTCGCTTGCCGATTTCTGCTGCACGGCGAATACGGCGCGAGCTCAGCTGCCATACCGTACCGCTACGGTAGGGGGAACCCCCGAGGAAATGTTGGAGCAACTGCGGCTCATTGGCCAAGGAACGGATGAAGTGTCCGCCTTGAGACGGACTTTAAAAAGCCCCAAGCTTGCGTTCCTTTTTGCCGGGCAGGGGGAGGTCTACCCCGGAATGGGGCGGCAACTATATGAGACGGAGCCGGTATTTCGGCGGACGATGGATGCTTGCGACAGAACGCTTCAAACCTTTCCTGCGTTTGAAGGACGCTCGCTTAAGGCGGCGATTCTTCAGGAAGAGGGTGCGGACAATTGGATGGAAGACACTTCTTATGTCCAACCGCTTCTCTTTGCGTTTCAATACGCCTTGACCGAGCTTTATCGTGCTTGGGGGATAGGGCCTGCAGCTGTGTGCGGCCATAGCGTGGGAGAATTTGCCGCTGCCTGTGCCGCCGGAGTGCTGGACTGGCTGGACGGCTTGCGGTTGGTTGCCGAACGCGGGCAGCTGATGCAGTCGCTCACGGAACCCGGCCGTATGGCAGCCGTGATGCTGCCATTACCGCAGGTTGAGGCACTACTGGAGCCGTATTCGGATCGGCTATCCGTAGCAGCCGTTAACGGCTCCGGGAATACGGTGGTGGCCGGCGATCCGGAAGCCCTAGACCGGCTGTGTGAGAGCCTGAAGGCCGAGGAAGTGGACTGCCGCTTTTTGCGGGTGTCGCACGCCTTTCATTCGGCGAACATGGATGCCGTGCTGGGGCCGTTCGAGGCTGCTGCGGCAAGGTACGCCTATGGAGCGCCTCAGCTTCCGCTGATCCGGAATTTGACCGGGACCGCTTGGCAGTCCGGGGAAAAGCCGGATGCCGGGTATTGGCGCGACCATCTTCGGCAGCCGGTACAGTTTGCAGCGGGTGTCCAAGCCCTCGGCGAGCTGGGCTGCGAAGTATTCGTCGAAATCGGTCCGACAGCAACGCTCACGTATTTAGCATCCCAGTCTTTGCCTCAAGCCGGTTGTCTTCCCTCCTTGAGGAAAGGGAAAGACGATAGAAGAACCCTTTTGGAGACAATGGGAGAGCTGTATTGTTATGGAATTTCCTTGAATTGGACCGTCGAGAGCGAGCAAGAATCGCACGAGACGGGAAGAAGGATAGCAATTCCGACCTATGCGTTTGACCAAGAGCGGTATTGGAGTCCGTCGGTGACGGCCTTTCAGGCAAGGAATAGGTACGTAGGAGAAATGAAGACCGGATCGGAAGTCTTGCCGGATGAGACAGGAATTTCAAACCATCCGCCAATGACGGATAAAAGTCGCGATGACCATGCTTTGCAAGAAGGCACCGACGAGCTCGGACGAATCTTGAGGGGGGGACCGGAGCAGGCTGAGGCTGTGACTGCCTATCTTCGGAAGCAGCTGTCTTCCATGCTTATGCTCTCCGAATCGTCTCTGGAAGGCGAGCAAGCCATAGGGACGCTGGGGTTCGACTCGCTGATGGCCATACAGCTGCGGAACCGAATGCAAAGAGACCTTCGGGTGATTGTGCCGATGATTTCTTTCATGGGAGAGGCGACCTTGGCGAGCATTGCTGCAGTTTGCCTGCAGGTACTCGATCCTTCGATGAACGCGGGTTCGTCAGGGGAGCAGGCGCCGATTTTGCAGCTCTCCAGGGGAGAAGAATCGTATGCGCTGTCCATCCCGCAACGCCAGCTTTGGTTGCTTCAGCAAATGGACCCGTCAACGCCAGCCTACAATTTGCCCACCGGATTGCGCTTGAAGGGACCTCTGAAGCAGGACGTTTTGCATCGAAGCCTTCAGGAGCTTCTGAACCGACACGAGGTTCTTCGGATACGTATCGATGCGATCGAAGGGGAACCGCGTCAGCGGGTGCTTGTCTCCGAGCCTATGCCGCTTCCGCTCGTCGATCTCCGCCATCTCGCCCCGGAGTCGAGGGAGCTTGAAGCGAACCGCATTGCCTTGGAGGAGGCCAGACGGCCGCTGGACTTGAGCCAAGATCCGCCTATGCGGGCCCTCCTTATTAAGCTTGGCGACGAGGATCACATCTTGCTTCTCCTGTTCCACCATATTGTGGCGGACGGCTGGTCTTTGGTCGGTGTTTTTATGCGCGAGCTGGATTTATTGTACGCCGCTTTCGAGAAGGGGGAAGCATCTCCGCTTTCCGAGCAGCACATTCAATATATCGATTACGCTGAGTGGCAGCGGACGCGATTGAACGACTCTTATTTAGCTCCGCAGCAAAACTATTGGAAGGAGCAATTGGAAGGGGCGTCGTTTCATCCCTGCTTCCCGGCCGACCGGCAGAGACAAGCCTTTACAAAGCACTTGGGCCGGCGGATACACGCTTACTTGCCCACGGAATTGATGAAAGCGGTGAATACGCTGAGCCGCAATCAGAACGTCACGCCTTTCGTGACGCTGGTGGCAGCCATGAAAGCTCTGCTGTACCGCTGGACCGGTCGTGAGGACCTCATTATCGGCACTACCGTTTCCGGCAGGACGACGGAGGAGCTTGAGCAGATGATGGGCGATTTTACGAATCATCTGCCTTTACGTACGAAGGTTCAAGCCGATGAGAGTGCACTCTCGTTCATTCATTCGGTCGGAAGCACGGTGATGAACGCTTTTGCTCATAGCGAATGTCCATTTGAAAAAATCGTCGAAGCGGTCAATCCGAGCCGTCATGGCAACCGCAATCCGTTATATGACATTGCGGTCGTGATGCATACCTTCTCCGGGCGGGCGTCCTCGTTAAAAATCGGGTCCTCGCTGGAGGCCGGCTTCATCGCTCCGGTGGCACAGATCGACAACGGGACGTCGGAGTTGGATTTGATTTTCGATCTGCTGGAGACCCCCAAGGGGCTGTTGATCGAATGCGAGTTCGATACGGAGCTGTTCGACGCTGCGACCATCGAACGCTTTATTCAAAGCTTCGGAACATTGCTGCGCAGATTGGTCGACGATCCGGCGTGTGCGGTGAAGGATTTGCCGCTCCTAACGGAAGACGAGGAGCGAGAGCTTGTAGCGGAGGCGGTCCGGGGGCGCGTTGAGTTTGCGCCGCAAGCTTGCTTGCATCACCTCTTCGAGAAACAGGCACAATGTCGTCCGGACAACGTGGCCGTCGTTTGCGGAGACAAGCAGCTGACTTACGGGCAGTTGGAAGCAAGGGCCAATGACACGGCACGCAGGCTTGTCGCTCGGGGCGTCGGACAAGGAGCATTGGTCGGCATTTGCACCGAACGCTCGCTTGAGATGGTCATTGCCATTCTCGGCGTTTTGAAGGCAGGGGCGGGATATATCGCTTTAGATCCGGTATATCCGGAAGAGCAGCTAAACTTTATTCTCAGCGATTCTTCCGCTGCGGTGGTGATCGCGCAGGAGGCGACGCGGGAGCGCGCGCTCCGGTTGGAGGGAGTGCAGGTTCTCTGCATAAATGCCGAGCCGGAACCCCGGCACGAGGACGGAAAGCCCCTCGACATCGAGGTGCGGCCGCAGGATACCGCTTATGTCCTCTATACCTCGGGATCTACAGGAAAGCCCAAGGGAGCGCTGATTACGCATTTTAACGTGGTCCGGTTGTTTCAGGCAACGGCCGATTGGTATCGGTTTGGAGAGAAGGACGTATGGACCCTATTTCATTCGTATGCCTTCGATTTCTCCGTATGGGAGCTGTGGGGAGCTCTGCTCCATGGCGGAAAGCTGGTTGTCGTTCCTTATTCCGTCAGCCGTTCTCCCGAATTGTTCCTGAACCTGCTGCGTGACCAGAAGGTGACGGTGTTGAACCAGACGCCTTCGGCCTTCCGGCTGCTGATCTATGCGGACGGTCAATGCTCCGATCCCGTTCCTCTTTCGCTACGGTATGTGATTTTCGGCGGCGAGGCGCTCGACCCCGCGCTGCTTGCGCCTTGGGTGGAAAGATACGGATTGGACGCTCCGCAATTGGTGAATATGTACGGCATTACGGAGACGACGGTGCATGTGACGTATTCCCCAATCCGTTCCATCGAGGAGGCGATGCTTCATCCGGCTTCGGTCGGAGTGCCGATCCCCGATCTGGAGATCTACATTCTTGATGCCGGTCTGCGGCCGGTGCCGCCCGGCGCCGTTGGGGAAATCTGCATTGGAGGCGCGGGTTTAGCCCAAGGCTATCTGAATCGTCCTGAGCTGACGGCTTCCCGGTTCGTTCCGAATCCGTTCCGTTCAGGCGAGGGAGAACGGCTGTACCGGTCTGGCGATTGGGGACGCATGCTGCCGGGAGGCTTGCTTGAATATGTCGGGCGAGCGGACGAACAGGTCAAAATTCGCGGCTTCCGGATCGAGCCCGGCGAAATTGAAGCCGTGCTGAGGCAACACATGGCTGTTCAGGATTGCGTGCTGCAAGTATGGGAACCGGCCCCGGAGGACCGCAGACTGGTGGCGTATGTCGTCGCGAGGCCCGAACGAGTCGAGGCCGATTTGCCCGAAAGCGTGGCGGGTCCGGAGCAGGTGTTCCAGTGGCAAGCTGTGTTCGACACGACCTATAGCCAAGGCGAACACCAGGGTGATCCTACCCTGAATACGACGGGTTGGAGCAGCAGTTATACCGGTCAACCGATTCCCGATCGCGAAATGCACGATTGGGTCGAACATACCGTTGAGCAAATTGCCCAATTGAATGCCAAAGAGATACTGGAAATCGGCTGCGGAACCGGGATGCTTTTGTTCCGGCTCGCTCCGGATTGTACACGTTATACGGCGTTGGACCTGTCTGACGTGGCCTTGAACTATGTGCGGAGCCAATTGGCAGCCGCAGGGTTGGAGGAGGCCAAGATAGAATTGCTCCACCGGCCGGCAGACGACTTGTCCGGATTGGAAGACCGCTTCTATGATGCGGTTGTCATCAACTCCATGATGCAGTACTTGCCAAGTATCTCGTATTTTATCCATATGCTGGAGCAAGTCGTAAGGCGGGTAAAACCGGGCGGAACCGTGTTTATCGGCGATATCAGGAATGCCGCTCTGCTTGAGGTTTTTCATACCTCGGTACAATTTTTCCGGGCGTCGGAGGAGACGGAGCTGTCGGGCATTTATGCTGCCGCCCAACGTGTCGTTCGGGAAGAAAACGAGCTGCTTGCCGAACCGGAGCTGTTTTACGCGCTCAAGCGCCGGATACCGCAAATTGGACAGGTGGAAGTTCGTCTGAAACGCGGACACTGCGAGAACGAATTGACGCGTTACCGTTACGATGTGCTGCTGCATATTGCGGATGCGTCCGATTCCGGTCCCGCAGAGGCGATCGAATCCGATCCGCTTGTGCTCGATTGGCGGAATGACGGCCTTTCCCTCGCTTCGCTTCGGAGCATGCTGGAACGGGAGAAACCCGAACGTGTGATCGTTAAGGGGATACCGAACCGAAGATTGACCGGCGAGCTGGCCATTTGGGAACAGGTGAAGGGAGGAGCGGAGCAGCGGACTAAAGCGGAAATAGCGTCTCACGACCTTCTCTGGGCAGAAGAAGCTGTCGATCCCGGGCTGCTTTGGGCTTGGGAGAAGGAGCTGCCTTATTCCGTTCACGTTGGTTGGGGCGGCACAGCGAACGGCCTTCCTACGTTTCAAGTGGCCTTGCGCCGCCAGGGGACGGATGGAAAGAGCGGACGGGCGATTCTTCCCGAACCGACACTGGAGGATAAACCGCTGGCTTCCTATACGAACGACCCTTCCTTCGGCACGTTGGCCAGAAAGCTTGCGCCGCAGCTGCGTTCCTATACGTCGGAGAGGCTGCCTGCTCATATGGTGCCGTCGGCTTTCGTCATCTTGGACCGGCTGCCGCTTACCGCGAACGGGAAGCTCGACCGCAGGGCCCTTCCTGCGCCGGATACCGACCGGCCCGCTATCGAAACCGCGTACGTGGAACCGCGCAATCCGATCGAAATGATGCTGGTTGATATGGCTTGCGAGGTTTTGGGGATCGGGCAGGTCGGCGTGCATGACAACTTTTTTGAGCTTGGAGGCAATTCGCTGCTCGCGACGCAATTCGTGGGCCGGGTTCGCGCGGCCTTTATGATTGAAGTACGTTTGGTTGAACTATTTACCGCTCCCACGATTGCTTTGCTGTCTGAACACGTTGTGGACTTGCTGGTTCAGGAATTAGGAAGCGAGTTTGTGGAAGAAATTGCACTGGCGGAAGAAGCATGAGAAGGGGGGAGAACCGTGAACGATTCCTCACAGAAAATGAAGTCATTGTCGCAAGCGCAGCTGAATCGGGTGCTGGAGCGCATCGGCAGTAAGAAAAAGGGGACTACCACCATTCCGCGCCGTGACCATACGGAAGGCGAGACGGGTCTCTCCTTGGCTCAGCAGCGGCTGTGGTTTATGTGGCTGCTTGATCCGGACAATCCGTTCTATAACGTTCCGGGAGTGCTGCATTTAACCGGTACGTTGGACCTTCGAGCGCTGGAGCGCAGCTTGAGCGGGATTGTCCGCCGCCATGAAGTGCTTCGAACCGCCTTTATTGAAGAAGAAGGCCGAGCGGTTCAGCGTCTCGTGTCAGCAGGGGATTTCCGGCTGTCGTTTATCGATTTCAGCGCACTGCCGGAGCCTGATAAATCCAAGGAAGCCGAGAGGATCGTGCAGGAGGAAGCCAGCCGTCCGTTTCACCTGGGGGAAGCGCCTTTGCTTCGGGGGCTGGTCGTGCGAATGGCCCCGGAAGAGCATCTCTTTGTCGTGGTTATGCACCATATGGTTTCGGACGGATGGTCGCTCGGCGTATTCGTGAAGGAATTGGCCTCACTCTACGATGCGTTGAAACAGGGGAACGAATCGCCGTTAGTCGAGCTGCCCATCCAGTATGCGGATTATGCCCATTGGCAGCGGCGCAAGTATGAAGCGGGCGAACTGCAGGGGCAGCTGGCTTACTGGAAAAACAAGCTGGGTCGCGACAATGCTTCCATTGCGCTTCCCGCCGACCGCCGCCGGCCGCCGTTCCAACGGTATCGGGGCGCCAAATACCGCATGCTGCTGCCTGCCAGCCTCCAGCAAAAACTGGAGGATACCGCCCGGGGAAAAAACGCCACTTTGTTTATGATCCTGTTGGCCGGTCTACATGCGCTGCTGTACCGCTATTCTAATCAAAGCACAATCCGGATCGGCTGCCCGGTCGCAAACCGGAAATACCCGGAAATGGAAGACCTGATCGGCGTATTTATGAATACGCTGGTAATGCGTGCCGAACTTTCGCCCGAGCTTTCCTTCAACGAATTGCTGAATCAGGTTCGCACGACGGCGCTGGAAGCTTTTGAGCATCAAGACGTGCCGTTTGAAAAATTGGTTGAGGAGCTGCAGCCGGAACGGCATATGAGCCACAATCCGTTTTTTCAAGTAGCCTTCTTTTTCCAAAACGTGCCGATGCCCCCGCTGGAGCTGGCTGACCTGACCATACGGCAAAATCCGGTGGACGGCGGGACCTCCAAATTCGATCTCACCTTCCAATTCACGCCCCGCGATGAGGGGATGGAGCTGGAGATCGAATACAACACCGATCTGTTCGACGAATCTACGGTGGCCCGCATGTCGGGCCATTGGCAAACGCTGCTTACGGCGGTTGCATCGAACGCCGATCTGCATATAAGTGAACTGCCGCTGCTAAGCGAAGAGGAACTGCTTCATTTTCACGCCTGGAACGCCACATCGTCCGATTATGACGGCCCTTGGCTGCTTCATGAACTGTTCGAGGCCCAGGTTCGCCGCACGCCGGATGCCGTCGCCCTTGAATTTGAAGGCAAGCGGCTCACCTATCTGGAGCTGGAGCAGCGAAGCAATCAGTTGGCCCACCATCTGAGAGGAAGAGGGATCGGACCGGAACGGACGGTAGGGCTGCTTTTGGACCGTTCGATCGAGCTTGTGATCGGCATACTAGGCACGCTTAAGGCGGGCGGAGCATATGTGCCGATCGGCCCGGATTACCCTCCGGATCGTATCCGCTTTATGATAGAAGACTCGCAAGTGCCTATCCTTCTTACGCAATCGCATTTGCTAACCGGACTGCCGGAAACGGGAGTGCCCGTAGTTGCGCTCGATGTCGAATGGAAGGACAAGATTTCGCGGGAAAGCGTACTGCCGCCGGACGCCGGTGTGAGGCCGGAGCATTTGGCTTATGTCATTTATACGTCCGGTTCGACGGGCAAGCCCAAAGGAGTCATGAACGAACATCGGGGAATTTGCAACCGAATGCACTGGATGCTTGAAACGTTTCGGCTGGAGCCCGACGACCGGGTCATCCAAAAAACGCCGTACACGTTTGACGTCTCCATCTGGGAATTGTTCTGGCCGTTAATTACGGGTGCGCGGCTGATGATCGCCAGGCCGGGCGGACACGCCGATAGCGCGTACTTGGTTGATTTCATCGCAAAACATAGGATCACCGTGGCTCACTTCGTGCCATCCATGCTACGGATTTTCCTGCAAGAACGGGATTTGAGCCGCTGCGCCTCGCTGAAGCAGGTCTATTGCACAGGCGAAGCGCTCGCTCCGGACATCGCGCAGGAGTGTATGGAAAGGCTCGGCGTCCGCTTGGTCAATCTTTACGGACCGACGGAAGCCGCCGTCGAAGCCAGTTGGTGGGAATGTGCGAAGGGTGAATCCGAAGTGCCGATCGGACGGCCCATTGCCAATATGCAGATGTACGTGCTGGATGCCCAAGGCCATCGTGTGCCGGTTGGGGTGACCGGGGAACTGTACATTGGCGGAGTAGGGGTAGCCCGTGGCTATTGGAATCGGGAAGAACTGACGTCGGAACGCTTTTTGCCCGATCCGTATACGGACCAACCGGGAGCCCGGTTGTATCGTACCGGCGATTTGGCTCGCTTTCGGGCGGACGGTGCGCTAGAGTTCCTCGGACGCACCGATTATCAGGTGAAGGTCCGGGGATTCCGAATTGAGCTGGGAGAGATCGAAGCTGTATTGGGACAGCATAAGAGCGTGCGCGACGCCGTCCTGATCGCCCAGCCCGATGCCTCGGGCAGCTCCAGACTTATCGCGTATTGGGTGCGGGAGCCGGGCGCAACGGCATCGGTCTCCGACCTGCGCGAACATATCCGGCAAGCTTTGCCGGTGTATATGATTCCTTCCTTGTTCATCGAGCTGGAGCGCATTCCGCTGCTCAGCAACGGAAAGACCGATCGCGGCTCCCTGCCTTCGCCCGACGCCGCGCAATGGGACAAAGACAAGGCTCGGACAGCTCCGCGGACACCGCTGGAACGGACGTTGGTCCGCATCTGGAGCGAACTGCTCGGAACCGAGGAGATCGGAATCGAGGACAGCTTTTTTGAATTGGGCGGACACTCTCTGCTGGCCATTCGGCTCGTTGCCCAAATTCGGGAGGTTTTGAAGGTCGAATGCCCGCTGCGCCAGTTGATCGCGGCACCGACGATTGCCGAGCTGTCGGCCTGCTTGGATACGGCTGCGGCTGCAGGAGCTTGCTCCGGGTTGCCCGAGCCTTCCGGGGGAGATGCTTGGCAACCGGCTGTTCCGGATGCGGAGCATTTGTACGAGCCGTTCCCGCTCAATGAGGTGCAGCAGGCTTATTGGATCGGCCGCAGCGCAGACTTTGAGCTGGGCAATGTAGGAGCGCACCTTTATATCGAAATCGATGCCTCGGCGCATTCCATTTTACGTTTGAATCAAGCCTTGAACGTGCTGATCGGCCGTCATCCGATGATGCGGGCGATTGTTCGCAGCGATGGCATGCAGCAGATTCTTCAGGAAGTCCCGCCATATGAAGTCAACTGCCGGGATTTGCGCCATTTGCATCCGGAAGAGGCTGAACGCGAACTTCTCGAGATCCGGAGCGAGCTTTCGCATCGCCATGCCCCGGCCGATCGCTACCCGCTTTTTGATATCAGCGCGACGCTTCTTGCCAACGAGAGACTCCGTCTGCATTTCAGCGTGGATCTTTTAATCGGGGACGCGCAGAGCTGGTACGTTATGCTTCAGGAGCTCAATCAGCTTATGCGCGATCCGCAAGCGACCCTACCTCCGCTGGGGCTGACGTTCCGCGACTACGTGCTGGCCGAACGGCAGGTGCTCGAGTCCGAAGCGTATACGCGCTCAAAAGCTTATTGGGCAGCCCGGGTCTCCGAGCTGTCGCCGGCGCCGGAGCTGCCGCTTGCCCGCTCGGCCGATTCCTTGCAGGCGCCGAGGTTTCGCCGTCTCGCCGCTTTCCTTAGCCCGGAAGATTGGCGCAGGCTCTGCGGGTATGGCGGACGTTTTGCCGTTACGCCTTCGGCGATTTTACTGGGGGCCTTCAGCGAAGTGCTGGCCGTCTGGAGTAAAAAACCGAGGTTTACGATTAATTTAACGCTGTTCAACCGACTTCCCATCCATCCGGATGTGAACCGAATCGTCGGCGATTTTACGACTTTAACGCTGCTTGAGGTGAACTATTCAGGCCAGGCTTCGTTCGGGGCGAGGGTGAAGACCATTCAGCAGCAGCTGTGGGAGGATCTTGAGCATCGCTCCTACAGCGGCATTCAAGTGCTGCGCGATTACGCGCGCGCCAATCTCGACAGCTCCAGCGTGGCGATGCCGGTTGTTTTTACGAGCACCTTGACGAAGACGGATGGCCTGGATGCCTCCGTGATGAGGGGCTTGGGCGAAGTGGTGTACGGGGTCAGCCAAACCCCGCAAGTTTATCTGGATCATCAGGTATACGAAGATGCCGGCATGCTGCGCTTCCATTGGGACGTGGCGGAAGACATGTTCCCGCCGGAAATGATCGACGACATGTTTACAGCCTACTGTTCGCTGCTCAGACGGTTGACGGATGAGGTGGAAGCATGGAACGAGCCTGTCGGGCCATTGGCACCCGCGAATCAATTGGAACGGATTGGCAGCGTTAATGCAACAGAGACGGAACTGCCCCGCGGCCTGCTTCACGAGCCGTTCTTCGAGCAGGCGTCCCTACGCCCGGAAGACGCGGCCGTGCTGGCGCCGGGAATGACACTGACCTATGGCGAGCTGGCGCGACTTGCGGACAGCTTGGCTGACTGGCTTATCGGTCGCGGGGCAGGGCCGAATCGTCCCGTGGCGGTGGTGATGGAGAAGGGGTGGGAGCAAGCGGCGGCCGTCCTTGGAATTTTGCGCGCACATGCCCCTTATTTGCCTATCGATCCGGGGCTGCCGACGGAGCGTATCCGTCTGCTGCTGGAGAGCGGCGAAATTCGTTTTGCGATCACGCAATCGAAGGTAGATACCGCTGTCCAATGGCCGGACGGGATAGAACGTTATTGTGTGGACGGACCGAAGCCTCAAGCGGACGAAGCTTCCAAACCTGAGGCGATTACGGCGGCCTCGGAAGATGATTTGGCCTACATTATTTACACGTCGGGATCGACCGGGATGCCTAAAGGCGTCGCCATTACGCACGGAAGCGCCAGGAATACGCTGGAGGATTTACGTTCCCGCTTACGGATCGGGGCGCAAGACCGGGTGTTGGCACTCTCTTCGTTAAGCTTCGACTTATCGGTGTTCGATCTGGCCGGCCTGCTCCTTGCGGGCGGCACGGTCGTCTATCCGTCTGTCGGAGGCTTGAAAGATCCGGCCGATTGGCTGGAGCGGATGCATGAATGTCAGGTTACCGTCTGGAACTCGGTACCGGCCTTGATGGGGCTTCTGGTCGATTATGCGGCTGCAACGTCGCGGCGACTGCCGGACTGTCTGAGATTGATTATGCTGAGCGGTGACTGGATTCCGGTTGGTTTGCCGGAAAGAATTCGTGAAATTGCCGCGCCGGGCGTGGAGATCGTGAGCTTGGGAGGAGCGACGGAAGCTTCGATTTGGTCGGTTCTGTATCCTATCGGAACGGTCGATCCGGCTTGGCGAAGCATCCCGTACGGCCGTCCGATGGCGAATCAGCGGCTCTATGTTCTGGACGAAAAGCTGGAGCATCGTCCCGTTTGGGTGCCGGGGGACCTGTACATCGGCGGGGTCGGATTAGCCCGCGAATATTGGCGCGATGCGGACAAAACGGCTTCCAGCTTCATTCGGCATCCGGCAACGGGGGAACGCTTGTATCGGACGGGAGACCTGGCGCGTTATTTGCCAAGCGGCGATCTTGAGTTTCTGGGGCGCGAGGATGCCCAGGTCAAAATCCGAGGCTACCGGATCGAGCTTGGCGAGATCGAGCAAGCGCTGCGGGGGCACGAGGCCGTCAAGGAAGCGCTTGTAGCGGTGAAACCGGGGCCGTCCGGCGATGCCGCGGCTGTAGGTTACGTGCTGCTTCACTCCAGCGAACTGAATAAGATCGACGGCCAACGCCTGCGGTCATTCCTTAGCGGCAAGCTTCCGGACTATATGGTTCCTGCTGCCGTCTTCATCCTGGAGCAGTGGCCGATGACCGCAAACGGGAAGTTGGATGTCAAGGCGCTGCCTGCGCCCGAAATGTCCGGTCAGACCTCCGGAATGGAAGCGCGCGGGGAGAACGTAACGGATCGAGAACGAATTATGACGATTGTCAAAGGGTCCTTGCAAATCGACGATTTGACGGAGGACACCAATCTTCTGGAGATAGGCGTTACCTCTATGGATGTCGTTCGAATGGCCAATGCTTTGGAGAAAGCGTTCGGCTTACGAATGAAATTCGATGAATTTTACCGTCGTCCGACGGTCGGCGATGTGACGCAATCGTATGTGACCCGAATGCATAAACATGTAGCGGACGCAATCAAAATGCCCCGGCCGGCCGTCGAGCGGACCCAAATGGAATCCTTCGCCGCTTCGTACGAAGTGATCGTGGATCCCGAAGAACGCGAACGTTTCAAACAACGCCGCCACTGGCTGCGTTCGGAACCGTACGCCCCGGCGATTGACTTGACGGCCTGCGATAGCGAAGAACCAGCGGCCGAATTCGTTACGCTGGAGCCGTGCCGCCATTATGCTCAGGAGCCGATGCCTTTCGGACGATTGGCGCGATTGCTGCAAGCGCTGCGCCACGATGATTCGCATGGTAAAGGCGTCCGGCAGCATCCTTCCTTCGGTGAGCTTTATGCGGTCCAGGCGTATTTATATATTCACGGCGGACGCGTGGAAGGCTTGGACGAGGGCGTGTATTATTACGATCCTTCCAAAAACAGGCTGCTGCTCCTGTCGCCGGAGGCCCGGTTCAGCAAAGACATTCACGTTCCGTTCGTCTACCAGCCCGTATTCGAGCAGGCGTCCTTCTCGGTATTCCTGATCGCCGATCTGGACGCGATCGGACCGATGTACGGAGATCAGGCCGAGCGTCTATGCACCCTGGAAGCAGGTTATATGGGCCAACTGCTCATGTCTGCGGCGGCGGCGGAAGGGCTTGGTCTGCATCCGGTCGGCACGATCGATTTTGCTTCCATTCGCGGGATGTTCAAATTGAAAGACCGGCATGTGCTGGTGCATTCCCTGCTCGGCGGTGTGCCGGAAGCCCGGACCGGCCGTCCGGAAGAGGACGGGGACGAAAACGATTGGGAGGAAGGCGTGCTGGAATGAACGATACCAATACAAGCCATATACGCGCCATAGTAGACCGGTTCCGCGAACGGGGTATCGAGCTGTGGGCCGAAGAAGGAAAATTGCGGTTTCGCGCGCCCAAAGGGACGCTAACACCGGAGCTGCGCACCGAGCTTCAGGCTCATAAGGATATGCTGCTGACCTATCTGCACGAAGAAAAAGGCGGCGGCGGGCTGTCGGGCCTGCCGCTTGCCCCGATAGCCCGTCATGGCGAAATGCCTCTTTCCTTCGCTCAACAAAGGCTGTGGTTTATGCAGCAGATGGATCCTACCAATATCTCATACAACGTGCCGATGACCGTCCGGGTTGAAGGGGCGCTGGATGCCGACATGCTGGAGCGCTGCTTGAACGAAATCATCCGGCGGCATGAAGCGCTGCGGGCGACGTTTCCGTCTTCGAACGGGAAGCCGGTACAGCATATTGCGGAGTCGATGCTTTTGAAACTGGAGCGTACGGACCTCAGAAAGGAACCGGCGGAACGGCGGGAGCGCCGCGCACTGGAATTGGCCGTACAAGAGGCGCGCCGCCCTTTTGACATCGCATCAGGACCGCTCATTCGTTCCAAGCTGATCCGGCTGGAGGACGAAGCGTACATCCTTGCGTTAAACCTGCACCATCTTGTAACCGACGGATGGTCGATGGGCATTCTGGGCAGCGAGCTTTCGGAGCTGTATGGGGCATTTTCGACGGGAGAGGCGTCATCGCTGCCCGAGCTGGAAGTTCAATATGCGGATTTCGCTTATTGGCAGCGGCGCTGGGTGGAGACGGATGCTTTGCAGGCCCAGCGGACGTACTGGCATCAAAAGCTGGCCCAGCTGCCGCCCCTGGAACTGCCTACGGATCATCCGCGTCCGGCCCGGCAGAGCTTCAAGGGGGACATGGAAACTTTCGTATTTCCGGCTTCGCTGGCCGAAGCGCTGACCGCTTTGAGCCGCCGGCAGGGCGTGACAACGTTCATGACCGTGTTAACAGCCGTGAACGTGCTCTTGGCAAGATATACGTCGCAGGATGAAATTGTGCTGGCTACTCCGGTGTCCACGCGCGGGATCAACGGTCTGGAAAAAGTAATCGGCACTTTTATGAACACGCTGGTTATGCGGACGAAAGTATCGGAGGACCCGACTTTTCTTGAATTGCTGGAACGGGTGCGTGACACAGCGGTCGAAGCGTTCGACCATCAGGAGTTTCCGTTCGACAAGCTGGTGGAGGAAGTCCAGCCGGAGCGGAGCAGAAGCCATTCGCCCCTTTTCCAGGTGCTTTTCTTGTTCGAGACGGTGGCGTCTTCCTTGATCCGGCTGCCCGGGCTGCGGACTTCGTCCATCCATATTCCGCTCGGCACTTCCCGCTTCGATATAGTGCTGCTGCTGACTTCCACGGAGCGCGGATTGGAGGGGGCCCTTGAGTATGCGACGGATTTGTTCGATCCGTCCACCATCCGCCGAATGATCGGACATTTGGAAGTGCTGTTGGAGGGAATTGTGCACAATCCGCAAGCTCCTCTCTCCGAGCTGCCGCTGCTCACATCCGTCGAGCACCGGATGCTGGAGGAATGGAATGCGACCGGAGGTGCTTGGAAATGGGAACGTACGTTCCTGGATCTGTTTGAAGCGGCGGCTGAAGCAACCCCCGACAGAACGGCACTCGTCTGCAAAAACGAGCGGCTGACGTTCCGGGAGCTGAACTGCCGCGCGAATCGCTTGGCTCATCGTTTGCGCAAGCATGGCGTGGGACGCGGAGTGCGGGTAGGCCTGTGCATCGGACGTTCGATCGAAGCGATCGTAGGCTTGCTTGGAATCGTCAAAGCCGGCGGCGCCTATGTGCCGATCGATCCTGCTTACCCGGAGGACCGCATCCGCTACATGCTTCAAGACGCTTCCCCGGGCGTGATCCTGACCGACGAGGCTTCGGTAGGCAAGATTGACGGCAGTTTGGCGGTCCGGATTTATTTGGGGGCAGGGGAAGCCGCGCTGGCCGAAGAACCGGAGGTTAACCCGGAAAGCTTGGCTAAGTCGGAAGATCCGGTCTACGTGATCTATACCTCGGGCTCGACGGGCCAGCCCCGCGGGGTTGTCGTCACGCACCGTTCCTTGTTTCATTTAAGCGAGGCCCTGGAGGAAGCAATTTACCGCCATCATCCGGGAGTACAGCAAATTGTGGTGAACGGCTCCTTATCGTTCGATACGTCGGTGAAACAGATCATACAGTTGCTCCGGGGCCGCACTTTGCATATCATCCCCGAGGAAATTCGGTTGGACGGCGGGGCTTTCGTGGATTACCTTCGGGAACAAGAGATCGACGCTTTCGACTGCACCCCTTCGCAATGCCGCCTGCTGATGCAGTTCGGGTTGCTGGAGCATCAGGGTACGCGCCCGCTGCTGGGGCTGATCGGCGGCGAGCCGATCGAGGAATCGACATGGCAGGCGATGCGGGAAGCCAAAGGCATCGAGTTTTACAACTTATACGGACCGACGGAATGTACGGTAGATGCCACCGTTTGCCGGGTGCGGGACAGCGAGCTTCCGTCGCTCGGCCGCCCGCTGCGCAACGTCGCGATTTATTTGCTCGATTCCCGTCAAAAGCCGGTTCCGCTAGGGGTTCCCGGCGAGATCTGGATCGGCGGCTCCGGCGTATCCGAAGGCTACCTGGGCCGTCCGGATTTGACAGCGGAGAAATTTTGGCCGGACCGCTTTTCCGCTAAGGAAGGCGCCCGGATGTATCGGACCGGAGATATCGGAAAACGACGGGCCGACGGATCGTTCGCTTATTTGGGACGGACCGACTTCCAAGTCAAAATCCGGGGATTTCGGATCGAGCCTGAGGAAATCGAATCCGTGCTTGCCGGTCATCCGGATATCGAGCAAGCGTGCGTCATGGTCCGCGAAGACGAAGCGGGACAGCCTGCTTTGGCCGCCTATGTCGTGCCTTCGGCCGAGCGGGCGCCCACGGCTTCCGGGCATACGCGCCATCTGCTGAATAACGGCTTGGCCGTGGTGCAGCTGAATAAAAACGAGACGAATTTTTTGTACCGCGATATTTTTGAAAATCTGGCTTATCTTCGTCACGGCATTTCGGTTGACGAAGGTCACGTGATTTTTGACGTAGGCGCTAATATCGGATTGTTTACTCTGCAGGCGCATATGCAAGCGCCGGGCGTTCGCATTTTTGCCTTTGAACCGAATCCGTACGTGCGGGAATTGACGATTCTAAACGCCCGCTTGTATGGGGCGGAGGCCACGATCATGGATTGCGCCCTCGCTGCGGAGGAAGGAGAGGCGGAGTTTACTTTTTATCCCAAATTCTCTTTCTTATCGGGGCTGCATACGGACACGGAGGAAGAAAAGGAGCTGGTCCGCTCCTTCATCCGGCGTAACGAGAAGCCTTCGCAGGAGTTGGACGAAGCCGTCGAGGCTATTCTGGACGACCGTTTGAAAAGCATACAGCTGACCGTTCCCGTCCGCAGGCTGTCGGATGTGATCCGCGAGCATCGGGTGGAGCGAATCGACCTGTTGAAGATCAACGTGGAGAAGGCGGAGCTCGCCGTGCTTCAGGGGATCGATGCCGAAGATTGGCCGAAAATCGGGCAGGTCGTCTTGGAGCTTCATGACGTGGACGACCGCCTCGAATGGGTCATGGAGCTGCTGAAGCGGCACGGGTTTCAAGTGATTGCGGAGAAAGACTGGTCCCTCGACGTGACGCAGAACATTTACTACCTTTATGCGACCCGCGAGCCCAAAGAAACCGCAGTGAGACGTTGGATGACTCCGCTACCCCCGATGAATGCGCAGGAAGTTCGCGTATATGCCGAGCAAAGACTTCCGCGGTATATGGTTCCATCGCACGTCGTCTTGCTGGATCGTCTGCCGCTGACACCGCACGGGAAGGTTGACCGCCATCGGCTCCCGGCTCCCGAGGAGGTTCGGGCACAAGGGGCCGCCACGCAGCAGCTTCCTCGGACCGCCGTCGAGCGTTCGGTAGCTTCCATCTGGAAGGATTTGCTGGGAGCGGGCAGCGTCGGGCTTGACGATAATTTCTTCGATATCGGAGGCCATTCCTTGCTGCTTACCCAGGTTCATGCCCGGCTAAGAAGCGAGCTGTCCGCCGATATTGAACTGTTGGAATTGTTCGAGTACCCGACCGTTCGTTTGTTGGCGCAGCGGTTGACTGCTTCTTCAAAGGAAAATACGGAGGAAGCGGAAAATCGGGCAGAGCAGACAGCCCCAAAAGCGGAGGTTGACCCAAGCGGACAAGAGGTCGCCATTATCGGCATGTCGGGGAGACTTCCGGGGGCATCTGATCTCGAGTCGTTTTGGGACAATCTGGTTAACGAAGTCGAATCGATCCGCCGATTTACGCCGGACATGCTGGAAGCGAGTGGCCTTCCCCGGGAACTTTTTGCCCAACCCGAATATGTGCCTGCCCGCGGGACGGTTGATGGCATCGAATGGTTTGACGCCGGTTTCTTCGGGTACAGTCCGAGGGAAGCGGAGATGCTTGATCCGCAGCAGCGGTTGTTCCTGGAATGCGCCTGGGAAGCAATGGAAAAGGCGGGGTACGATCCGTCCGGAGGAGGCGTTCCCGTAGGCGTTTATGCAGGTGCAGGCATTAGCACGTACTTGCTGTTCGGGCTGCTTCCCCATATCGATCCCGCAGATCCGGTAACCGGTTATCAGGCGCTCATCGCTAACGATAAGGATCACCTTGCAACGCGTACCGCCTACAAATTGAATTTAACGGGACCGAGCTTCTCGGTACAGACGGCATGCTCAACTTCCCTGGTGGCGGTTCATCTTGCTTGCCAAGCGTTGTCCCGTGATGAATGCGGGATGGCGATTGCAGGCGGCGCGACGATTACCGTTCCCCACGAGCAGGGTTATGTTTACCGCGAGGGAGGCATTTTCTCCCCGGACGGACACTGCCGGGCGTTTGACGCCCAGGCGAAGGGGACAGTCGCCGGAAGCGGCGTGGGCGTCGTCGTGCTCAAACGGCTGAACGAGGCGCTGCGTGACGGAGATACGGTGCATGCGGTGATCAAAGGATCGGCGATCAACAACGACGGAGGGCGCAAGGTCGGGTATACGGCCCCAAGCATCGGGGGACAAGCGGAAGTGATTCGGATGGCGTTGGATTCTGCGGGTGTTGGAGCGAAGAGCATCTCGTATGTCGAGGCCCACGGAACAGGGACGCCGCTGGGCGATCCGATCGAGCTGGCGGCGCTGACCGAAGTGTTCGGCCCGTCCACGGAAGGTCCCCGGTGCGGGATTGGCTCGGTCAAAACGAACGTCGGGCATCTGGATGCAGCCGCCGGGGTGGCGAGCCTGATCAAGGTCGCGCTGTCGCTGCGGAGCGGCCTACTCCCGGCAAGCCTGCATTATACGAAGGGCAATCCGGCAGTCGATTGGCAAAGCAGTCCGTTTTATGTCGTAGACCGGGCCCGGCCGTGGACCGGCGGCAGTCCGGAACAGCCCCGCCGGGCAGGGGTCAGCTCCTTTGGCATCGGAGGGACGAACGCGCACGTCATCGTGGAAGAAGCTCCTGCACAGCGGGCTTCCGACGCTGCGGCGGCCGAGGAAGTGCTGGTGCTGTCGGCCCGGACGCCGTCGTCGCTGCAAGCGATGCGCGAGCGGCTGGCGGCGCATCTGGAGGCGGAACCGTCGGTGAAGCTCTCCGACACGGCGTTCACGCTGCAGCAGGGCCGCAAGGCGTTCGCTCACCGCTGGAGCGCCGTGTGCGGCAGCGCGGAGCAGGCGCTGAACGCCCTGCGGGACGAAGACGCGAGAGCGGTACGCATCGGACTGGCGGAAGCGGGAGAGTGTCCCGTCGTCTTCGCTTTTCCGGGGCAGGGGAGCCAATATGTAGGCATGGGCGCGGAGCTGTACGCGCAGGAGCCGGTGTACCGGGAGACGGTGGATCGTTGCGCCGAGCTGCTCCTGCCGCATCTGGGAATGGATGTGCGGGATGCGCTGCTGGGACGGGAAGGCTTCGAAGCGGAGCGGCTGGAGGAGACGTGGCTGACGCAGCCGGTGCTGTTCGTGGCGGAATATGCGCTGGCCCGGCTGTGGATGAGCGTAGGCGTGAAGCCGGCCGCGCTGATCGGGCACAGTCTGGGCGAGTATACGGCGGCGTGTTTGGCCGGAATATTCAGCCTGGAGGAAGGGCTGGAGCTGGTGAGCGTCCGCGGCCGTCTGATGCACCGATGCGAGGCGGGAGCAATGGCGGCGGTTGGCGCGAGTGCAGCGGAGCTGACGGAGCAGTTGAAGGGAACGCTGGAAATCGCGGCAGTCAACGGCCCGAAGATGTGCGTGGTAACGGGTTCGGCCGAAGAGGTGGAAGAGCTGACGGCCCGTCTGCAATTGGCAGGCGTAGAATGCAGACGGCTGCGGACAGGCGGGGCGTTCCATTCCTCGCGGATGGAGCCGGCGTTGGGCGAGCTGGAAGCGGCGCTAAAGCGGATGAAGCTGAGCGCACCGCGCGTTCCTTACGTATCTAACGAGACGGGGGACTGGATCACGGCGGAGCAGGCAGGAAGCGCGGCATATTGGGTATCCCATGCGCGGCGCACGGTGAGGTTTGCGGAAAATGCGGAGCGCGTGCTGGAGCGGTACCCGAATGCGGTGGTGATCGAAGTCGGCCCGGGTCAGACGCTGACGAGCTTGATGCGGCAGTCGGCCCGCTGGGGAGCGGAGCACCGCGGCGTGCGCACGCTGCCGCCGGGTGGAACCGGAGCCGGAGAGCGGCGGCAGTGGCTGGAGGGCGTGGCGGAGCTGTGGAGCGGCGGGCAGAGCATCGCCTGGAAAGCGATGCACGGTAGCCGGGTACGCAACCGGATCGAGCTGCCGACGTATCCGTTCGAGCGTCAACGGTATTGGATCGAGCCGCGCCTCTCCGTAGCGACACAGGGAGCTGCAATCGGACGGCACGCGTTACACGGCGCGGCGGAAGAGGTGGCGACGGCGGGGGCGGCAAATACAGAACCGGCTGCGGAAGCGGTCGAGCAATTGTATCCGCGTCCTCAACTGGCGACACCGTACAAGCCGCCGGAAAATGCGCTGGAAAAGCGGCTGGCGGGCATATGGCAGAAGCTGCTCGGGGTTGAACAAATTGGAACGTTCGATGACTTTTTCGATTTGGGCGGTCATTCGCTCTTGATCGTGCAAATGGCGGCGGAGGTAAAGCAAAGTCTGGGGGTCGACATCCAATCGCCCCGATTTTTCGAGCATCCGTGCGTCGCTCATTTGGCTTCTCTGGTTGAGGAGCATCAAGCGGCGGCAGAAGAGAAGATGATTGTGAATGCTCTGGAGCTGGAAGACCCTGCGGATTTGCTGGAGCGGATGGACAGCATGAGCGATGAAGAGATCGATGCGCTGCTCAACCGGATGGAAGCGGAGCCCGGCAAAGGAACTGCCGTGTTCGACACGGAGTGACTTGCCTCAATTTTTGTGGGAGACGAATGGATGGGAAGTGGGAACTATGGAACGCAGTATGGACGAGAAGCGTCTTCGGTTGGCGCGTCTGCTGCAGGAACGGGAAACGCAACCGCGGCAGTACCTCCTTAGTCTGCCGCAGCAGCGGCTGTGGTTTTTGGAACAGATGGCACCTGGCAATACGGCTTACCTTATCACAACGGCCATCCGCATGGAAGGAGCCTTCGACCGGGAGGCGTTCGCAAAGTGCATGCGGCATCTCATCCGGCGGCACGAGAGCTTGCGTACCCGGTTTCGGAACGAGAACGGAAAAGCGGTACAGCATGTGGACCCGCCTGCCGACATCGTTTCCTTTCCAATGCCCGAAACGGATTTGAGTTCATGGGGCCCGCAAGAAAAGGAAGCGGAGCTATCCCGGCTTCTGCTGGCCGAAACGGATAAGCCTTTTGACATCGCCCGGGATCGGCTGGTGCGCGCCCATTGGGTGCTGCTGGACCAAGAGGAAGGCGTACTCCTGCTGACCCTGCACCATCTGATCTCCGACGGCTGGACCCTTGGACTGCTCATCCGGGAAATCGAGACGTGCTACCGGGCTTACGTCTGGGGAGAAACGCCTAAGCTGGCGCCTCTACCGTTTACCTATGGAGAATATGCTCAGCGTCAGCGCGAAGCGCTGGACGGAGACGGATTCAAGCGGAAGCTGTCTTATTGGACCGAGAAGCTTCGCAACAGCCCGTCTTTGCTGGCTCTGCCTACCGACCGTCCGCGGCCGGCCGTGCAGTCGACCTGCGGCGCCATGGTGACGCTTAAGCTGCCCCGGGAGGTGAGCGAAAAGCTCAAGGGATTGGCCAGAGACCGGGGAGCGAGCGTCTTTATGACGGCTTTGGCCGGATTTTACGCTCTGCTTGCCAGATATACAGGCCAAGAGGATATCGTGCTCGGCTGTCCGGCGGCCAACCGCAATGAAAGCGGAACGGCCGGTGTCGTCGGACTTTTTGTGAACCCGGTTGCCTTGCGAGTGCGCGTTTCCGGGGAGCTTAGCTTCCAGAGCCTGCTCTCGCAGGTGAAGGATACGATGGTCGAAGCTTTGGCTCATCAAGACGTGCCTTTCGAGCGGATCGTCGAAGAGCTTCAGCCGCAGCGTTCTTTAGATGCGTCCCCGCTGTTTCAGGTTATGGCGGTCCAGACGGTCCCGGCGGCGCTCCCGGATCTTCCCGGACTGCGGTTATCCCCGGTGGGCGTGCAGGGAACGTCCGCCAAATTCGATATGACCCTCTATGTGGAGGAGACAGAATCGGAGCTATCCGTTGTGCTGGAATACGGTAAGGACCTGTTTGACGCGGTAACGGTGGAAAGGCTAATGGAGCGTTACCTCGTTCTGTTGGCTGCCGCTTCGTCCGATCCGCTTCGCCCGATCGGAACTCTGCCGCTCTTGACATCGGAAGAGGAACGTCAGGCGCTGGAAGACTGGCACCGCCCGCTGACAGCAGCCGAGGATGAGGAAGCCTCCCTTCTGGAGCTGTTCGACCGGCAGGTTCAATCCGGCGAAGACCGCACAGCCTTAATAGAAGACGGGCGGCGCGTCTCCTACGGGATGCTAAACCGGATGGCGAACCGGATCGCATGGGAGCTATTGTCCGCCGGCGTCGCTCCCGAGGTTTTCGTCGGCGTATGCATGGAGCGGGGAATCGAGCGGACCGCCGCGCTGCTGGGCATTCTCAAAGCAGGAGGCGCTTATGTACCGCTCGATCCGGGATATCCCGCCGAGCGGATGCGGCTGATTTTGCAGGAGACCGGAGCGCCCTTGGTGGTGACTCAATCGTTTCTCGCGGCGAAGGTGCCCGTGGCGGATTACCGTCTTTTGACGGCGGATTCGTTAGGGGGGCTTCCGGAACGATACGATCACAATCCTCCAGCCCCCGATGTTCATGGGAATAGCGCGGCCTACGTCATTTTTACCTCGGGGTCTACGGGAGCTCCCAAAGGTGTCGTGGGTCTGCACCGGGGAATTCTGAACCGTCTTCGTTGGGGGTGGGAAACGTATCCGTATGCCGATGACGAGGTTTGCTGCCACCAGGCGGCGCTTACGTTTGTGGATGCGGTGGCCGAGACGTTCGGCCCGCTCCTGCGCGGAGTGCCGGCCGTTATTTTGCCGCAGACAGCTCTTCAGGATCCGGAGGTGCTGGTGGATGCCTTGGCCAAGCACCGCATCTCGCGCATCGTCATGGTTCCCTCGCTGCTGCGGGTCGTGCTCGAAGCTTGCGCCCGTCGAAAAGAGTTCCTGGAGCGTCTGCGCTATTGGTCCGTCAGCGGAGAAGCGCTTCCCCAAGCCTTGTGCGAGCGATTTTTCGAGCTGCTGCCGGGACGAACGCTAATCAATATTTACGGCTCCTCGGAAGTGGCGGCGGATGCGACCTTTCACGCGATGACATCGCCACCCCAAGGCGCAGGCGTGCCGATTGGACGGCCCTTGCGCAACATGCGGATATGTCTTGTGGATGAGCGGCTTCAGCTCGTGCCACCCGGAGTGGCCGGCGAAATTTGCGTAGGAGGCACCGGCTTGGCGAGAGGGTACCTCCATCGTTCGGATTGGACGGCAGAACGGTTTATCGACGATCCGTTCAGTGCGGGTCCCGGTGAACGCCTGTACCGGACCGGGGATATTGGCAGGAGGCTTCCGGACGGTACGCTTCTTTTCGAAGGCAGACGGGATCAGCAAATTAAAATTCGCGGCATGCGCGTTGAGTTGAGTGAGATCGAGTCGGTCCTGATCCGCCACCCGGCCGTGCGTAACGCCGTGGTTGCCGCTGCGGAGAAGAACGGCAAAGCCGAACGCCTGGTCGCCTATGTGGTGCAAGAAGACGAACGATGGGACCCGGCCGGGCTGCGCGAATATTTGCGCGAGTATGTGCCTGAGCATATGGTTCCTGCGCTATTCGTTCCGCTGGAGGCTTTGCCGCTTACGGCTACAGGCAAGATCGACCGCCGGGCGCTTCCGGCTTGGACGGAAGCTTCGGCCTCGGCTTCCCCCGGATTCGTTCCTCCGGCCACGGACATGGAGTGGCGCATCACATTGGTCTGGCGGCAGGTGCTTCAAACGGATCGCGTGGGCCTTCACGATAATTTCTTTGATCTCGGCGGCCATTCCCTGCTCCTGATCGAGGTGCGGGATCGGCTTAGCTTGGAGCTGTCCCGCGAGTTGAGCGTCGTCGAGCTGTTTCAATACCCGACGGTTGCCGAGCTTGCGAGCCATTTGGCGGGTCATAACTCCGATAGCGGCTCCCGCCGTGCACGCAAGCAGAGCTCGGCCTCGGTGGGGTATTCGGGCCTGCCGAACGATTCGGCGGATATCGCGATTATCGGCATGTCCGGGCGATTTCCCGGCGCAGACGGGATCGAGACGTTCTGGACGAATCTGCTCCAGGGCGAGTGCGGAATTCGCAGCTTCTCGAAGGAGGAGCTGGAGAACGCGGGAGTACCCGCCAAGATGCGCGATGACCGGCATTTTGTGAACTGCGGCGGGACGGTGGAAGGGATCGAGTCGTTTGACGCCGCATTTTTCGGATACACGCCGGGCGAAGCGGAAATGCTCGATCCCCAGCACCGGGTATTTCTGGAGTGCGCATGGGAAGCGCTGGAACGGGCCGGGTATGCTCCCGGCAGCAGCGAAGGGGCAGTCGGCGTCTACGCGGGCACGACGCAGAGCACCTATCTGTTGTGTTCGCTTCTTCCGCGTCTCGACCCGGCAGACCCGGCAGGCATGTTTGCGGCGAGCACGGCGAACCAGGAGAGTTACCTTGCGACCCGGGTAGCTTACAAGCTGGATCTTCATGGCCCTGGGGTCACTGTGCAGACGGCGTGCTCGACGTCTCTGGTCGCCGTACATACCGCTGCGCAGGCGCTGCTTGCAGGCGAATGCGATATGGCGCTGGCGGGAGGCGTTACGGTAAAAGTGCCGCAGACGACGGGATATATATACCGGGAAGGCTCCATTGTTTCGGCGGACGGCTCGTGCAAAGCGTTCGATGCGGAAGCGGATGGCACGGTCTTTGCCAACGGTGCAGGCGTCGTCGTGCTCAAACGGCTGGACGAGGCGCTGCGGGACGGAGATACGGTGCATGCGGTGATCAAAGGATCGGCGATCAACAACGACGGAGGGCGCAAGGTCGGATATACGGCCCCAAGCATCGGGGGACAAGCGGAAGTGATCCGGATGGCGCTGGATGCCGCGGGCGTCGGAGCGGAGAGCATCTCGTACATCGAGGCTCACGGGACAGGGACGCCCCTGGGCGATCCGATCGAGCTGGCGGCGCTGACCGAAGTGTTCGGTCTGTCTGCGGACGGGCCCCGGTGCGGGATCGGCTCGGTCAAAACGAACGTCGGGCATCTGGATGCGGCAGCCGGGGTGGCGAGCCTGATCAAGGTCGCGCTGTCGCTGCGGAGCGGCCTGCTGCCGGCAAGCCTGCATTATACGAAAGGCAACCCGGCGGTCGATTGGGCAAACAGCCCGTTTTACGTCGTAGACCGGGCCCGGCCATGGACCAGCGGCAGTCCGGAACAGCCCCGTCGGGCAGGGGTCAGTTCCTTCGGCATCGGCGGGACGAACGCACACGTCATCGTGGAAGAAGCGCCTGCACAGCGGGTCTCGGGCGCTGCGGCGGCCGAGGAAGTGCTGGTGCTGTCGGCCCGGACGCCATCGGCGCTGCAGGCGATGCGCGAGCGGTTAGCGGCGCATCTGGAGGCGGAACCGTCGGTGAAGCTCTCCGATGCAGCGTTCACGCTGCAGCAGGGCCGCAAGGCGTTCGCTCACCGCTGGAGCGCCGTGTGCGGCAGCGCGGAGCAGGCGCTGAGCGCCTTGCGAGGTGAAGATGCGAGAGCGGTGCGCACCGGTCTGGCGGATGCGGGGGAGCGTCCCATCGTCTTCGCTTTTCCGGGGCAAGGGAGTCAATATGCCGGCATGGGCGCGGAGCTGTACGCGCAGGAGCCTGTGTACCGGGAAACGGTGGACCGCTGCGCCGAGCTGCTCCTGCCGCATCTGGGAATGGACGTGCGGGATGCGCTGCTGGGACGGGAAGGCTTCGAAACGGAGCGGCTGGAGGAGACGTGGCTGACGCAGCCGGCGCTGTTCGTAGCGGAATATGCGCTGGCACGGCTGTGGATGAGCGTAGGCGTGAAGCCGGCCGCGCTGATCGGACACAGTCTGGGCGAGTATACGGCGGCGTGTTTGGCCGGAGTATTCAGCCTGGAGGAAGGGCTGGAGTTGGTGAGCGTCCGCGGCCGTCTGATGCAGCGGTGCGAGGCGGGAGCGATGGCGGCGGTCGGCGCGAATCCGGAGGAGCTGACGGAGCAATTAAAAGGAACGCTGGAAATTGCGGCAGTCAACGGTCCGAAGATGTGCGTGGTAACGGGTTCGGCCGAAGAGGTGGAAGAGCTGATGGCCCGTTTGCAGTCGGCAGGCATCGAATGCCGGCGGCTGCGGACAGGCGGTGCGTTCCATTCCTCGCGGATGGAGCCGGCGCTGGGCGAGCTGGCAGAAGCGCTAAAACGGATGAAGCTGAGCGCACCGCGCATTCCTTACGTATCTAACGAGTCGGGGGATTGGATCACGGCGGAGCAGGCAGGAAGCGCGGCGTATTGGGCTTCCCACGCGCGGCATACGGTGAGGTTTGCGGAAAATGTGGAGCACGTGCTGGAGCGGTACCCGAACGCGGTGGTGATCGAAGTCGGCCCGGGCCAGACGCTGACGAGCTTGATGCGGCAGTCGGTCCGCTGGGGAGCGGAGCACCGCGGCGTGCGCACGCTGCCGCCGGGCGGAACCGGAGCCGGAGAGCGGCGGCAGTGGCTGGAAGGCGTAGCGGAGCTGTGGAGCGGCGGTCAGAGCATCGCCTGGAAAGCACTGCACAGCAGCCGGGTACGCAACCGGGTCGAGCTGCCGACGTATCCGTTCGAGCGTCAGCGGTATTGGATCGAGCCGCGCCTAACCTCTGCGGCAGCCGCTGCGGTTCGCGGCCGCGGGTTGGAGCGATTGGAGCCGGAGCAATGGCTCTACGAGCCTGTATTCCGTCCGACGACGGCTATCTCCACGTGGCATCCCAAGGAGTGCAGCGGGCTGTGGGTTGTCTTCGAGGAGGAGCGCGGAGGCTGGATGGATGTACTGGCGGAGCGGCTTGAGCATGCCAGCCAGCCTGTCGTTCGGATCCGGGAGGCTTCGGGCTTCGAACAGCTGAGCGAGCGGGTGTACGGTTTGAACCCGGCCCGGCTTGAACAGTACGCGCTGCTCTTCGATGCTCTGGCTGCGGGTGAAGGGCCGATGCGGGTTCTCTGCTCATGGGCGGAACCGGATTCGCCTTTTGGCGGCGTGAGCGGCTTTTTGCAGTTGTCCAGGGCATTGCAGGCTCATGCCGGCGAAAGTGGAAATTCTGCCCATTTATGCATCGTTGCGGAAGGGCTTTACAATATTGCGGGCGAAACGGACATTCGTCCCGAACGGATGACGGTCGCCGGGCTGGGCCAAGTCTGGATGCAGGAGCATGCGCTGGCCGCGTTTCATCTGGCGGATGCGCTCATGCCGAGCCGTCGTTCTCAGGCAGCAGCCATGGCGGACGCCATCTTGGAGGACTTTATGTCCGCCCCGGCAGGAAGTCCGCGTATCTATCGCGGAAATCAGCGGTGGATGCTCGAATACGAGCCTGTACATGCCAAGCGGCCTGAGGAGGAAAATGAAATCGCGCAGGCCGCCGGTACCTATCTTCTCATCGGCCCGTTCGATCGAAAAATGCAAGCCTTCGCTCAATATCTGGTTCAACCGTCGCCCGATCTGGGGCTTACGCGGATCGTCATCATAAACGAGCAGCCGGTCATGCCGGATAAGGCCGTCTGGCCTTCGATTGTGAACGGCGAAATACCCGCCGGCGATAAGGCTCGGCAGGCTGCGGCTCATGCTCTACGGCTGGAGGAGCTGGGGGCGGAGGTTCATTTTGTCCCAATTGCCTTCCCGAAGCAGAGGGCACTGGCAGAGGCTGTCGACCAAGCGGCAGCTCTGTACGGAGAGGTTACGGGCGTCCTTTACACTGATTGGTCCTCGGAAGAAATGACTTTTACAGCCGCGAGCGAATTGGATGGGCAGGCCGTCGAAGCCGAGCTTGACCGGACGGCGCAGGGTTTGGACGAGCTGGCGCGGGCTTTGGCGCCGCATCGGCCGGATTTTTGCCTCATCCAGTCCTCGATTGCTTCCGAGCTCGGAGGCTTGGGTTTATCGCTTCATGCCGCCGCGGCAGCTTATACGGAGGCGTTCGTGCGCAGGCACAACGAGCTGACGGATTCACGCTGGCGCTGCATTCAATGGGATGCCTGGACCTCTGGACCCGTCTCCTCCGATCGGGAAGGAAGAGTGAGCGAGTTGGCAAGACTGGCCATTCGTCCTGAGGAAGGAGTCCGGTTATGGACGAAGCTGATGGCCTGCGATACGATTTCTCAATGCCTTGTCTCCACGGCGGATTTTGCCGCTCGGCGGGCCTATGCTTTACAGAGCCAGAACCGGCAGGCAGAGCAGACAGGCCCGGGTAAGGGCAATCTGGCGCTCCGCCCCCGTCCGGCGCTGACGGTACCGCTGGTTACTCCTCGCCATGACATGGAGCAGCAGCTTGCGGACGCTTGGTCCGAGCTGCTCGGCATGGAACCGATCGGCATTCATGACGACTTCTTCAATCTTGGCGGCCATTCTCTGCTGGCCACGCAAGTGATTTCGTGGGTGAATAGCCATTTTCCGATCGAATTTCCGCTGAAGCTCTTTTTCGAGTATCCGACGGTCGCCGAGGTTGCCGAGGCCATTGAAGCGCTGTTGATCGAAAAGCTGGAATCGATGACGGAGGAACAAGTCAGCGAGCTTTTATAGGGCTCCGATCATGAAAGAGAAAGGGTGATAGAAGGTGTCCAATGAAAGCGCATCGCCGTCTGGCGGCAATCTATCCGATGCCAAACGGGCCCTGCTCGAAAAGTGGAAGAAGGGAAACGCCGCGGCGGGGAAAATGGGCCTGCGCGAGCGGCGGGGGCCGCTTCCGCTGTCGTTTGCTCAGCGGCGAATATGGTTTTTGGAGCAGTTGGTTCCGGGGACACCGGTCTATAACATTCCGGGAGCCGTTCGTTTAAGCGGCGAATTGAATACGGACGCGCTTAAGCTGGCGCTCAGCGAGATCATTCGACGTCATGAGGTGTTCCGCACCCGATTTACGGTTTGGGAAGCCATCCCCTACCAGGAAATCGAAGAGTTCGGAGCCTGCGAGCTGCCGGTCGTGGATTTGAGCCGCCTTCCGGAAGGGGAACGGGAGGCGGAAGCCGCCCGCCTGCTCTCGGAAGAGGCGAGGACGCCATTCGACTTGACCCGTTCGTGGCTTCTGCGCGCCCGGCTGATCCGTTTGCGGGAGAACGATCACCTTCTCGTGATCTGCATGCACCATATTATTTCCGACGGCTGGTCGCTCGGGGTTTTCCAGCGGGAGCTCGCTTTGCTCTATGAAGCTTATTCCCAGGGCAAGTCTTCACCGCTGGCGGAACTGCCGATTCAGTACGGGGATTTCTCGGAGTGGCAGCGGAAGCGAATGGAGGCAGGGGAATACGAGGAGCAGCTGGCTTATTGGAAGCACCAGCTTGCCGGCCTGCGGTCCGATGCGGCTCTGCCGTACGATCGAACGCGTTCGGCGGTGCCGACTTATCGGGGGGAGCGGCATTACTTCGAGCTGTCCGAAGCACAGACGGAGGGCTTGCGCCAAGTTGCCCAGGAAGAAGGGGCTACCCTCTATATGGCGCTGCTGTCCGTGTGGAAGGTGCTGCTTTATCGGTACAGCCAGTCGCCGGACATTTCGGTAGGCTGTCCGATTGCCAATCGGAATCAGGCGCAGATTGAAGGCTTGATCGGCTTCTTCGTTAATACGCTCGTCATGCGCTCGCAGCTTGGCGAGGACGACGATTTTCCGGCGGTTCTCCGCCAGGTGAAGCGTGTGGCGCTGGAAGCGTACGCCCGGCAGGATGTGCCGTTTGAGCGTTTGGTGGAGGCTCTTCAACCCGACCGCGATCTGAGCGTTTCGTCGCCGTTCTTTCAGACGGGCTTCGTCTTTCAGAACACGCCGTTTCCGAAGACGCAGCTGAACGGACTGGAGCTGGCTCCCATTACCGTGCACAACGGGATGGCGCCCTTCGACCTGCTGCTTTCGCTTACGGAAAGCGAGGGCAAGCTGATCGGGTTCTTCGAGTACTCGACGGAGCTGTTTGACGCAGAAACCGTTGTCCGCATGACATCCCACTTTCGGATGTTGACGGACAGCATTCTTTCCAATGTCCAGCTGCCGGTGAAGCGCCTGGCCTTATTGCCGGAGGAGGAGCGTCGGCGGATGCTGACGTGGGGAGCCGCGGCCCAATCGCTGCAGCCCGTCACAAGCTGCATTCATGAACGCTTCGAACAGGTGGCCGCTCTTACCCCGGAGGCTGTTGTCGTTACGTATGAAGGCAGGTCATTGACCTATGCCGAGCTGGATGGAAGGGCCAATGCTCTGGCCCGCCGGCTCAGGCAGCTGGGTGTCGAGGCGGAAGTCCGAGTCGGCATCTATCTGGAGCGTTCGCTTGAGCTTGTCGTCGCGATTCTGGCTGTGCTCAAAGCGGGCGGCGCCTACGTCCCGCTTGATCCTGCCTATCCAAGGCAGCGGATCGCTTATATCGCCGGCGATGCCGGGTTGTCCTTGATGCTGACGCAGGCTTCGCTTCTCGATACGCTGCCCGATCTCGATGCGCCGACCGTTGCGGTGGATGATTTCGACGCGGATGCGGAGAGCCAAGCCCCGCTTGAGCTCGGGACCGATCCCGCTCAATTGGCCTATGTGATTTACACCTCCGGTTCGACCGGCCAGCCGAAAGGCGTGCTTGTGGAGCACCGGAACGTCGTCCGCTTGTTCGATGAGACGCATGCCTGGTTCGGGTTTGACCGGAGCGACGTATGGACGCTTTTCCACTCGCACGCTTTCGATTTTTCGGTGTGGGAACTGTGGGGCGCTTTGTTCTATGGAGGCAAGCTTGTCGTCGTTCCTTATCTGGTCAGCCGTTCGCCGGAAAGCTTCCATGCGCTTCTGCATTCGGAAGGGGTGACCGTCCTTTGTCAGACCCCTTCGGCTTTTCGCCAGCTGGCGCAGCACGAGGAGAGGCAGCCGCCGAAGATGCTCGAAGCCCTTCGATATGTTGTATTCGGCGGGGAAGCGTTGGAGATGCATACGCTCAAATGCTGGTTTGACCGGCATGGCGATGCCCGGCCCCAACTGGTCAATATGTACGGCATAACCGAAACTACGGTGCATGTCACCTACAGACCGCTGACCCTGGCCGATCTCGATGCGCGAAGCAGCCCCATCGGGATTCCCATCCCCGATCTGAGCTTGTACCTGCTGGACCGCAACCGCGAGCCGGTGCCGATCGGCATCGCCGGCGAGATGTATGTGGGAGGAGCGGGCGTATCGCGGGGGTATCTGAATCGTCCGGAGCTGACGGCCGAGAGGTTCGTCCCGGACCCGTTCTCCGGTATCCCGGGCGCCACTCTCTACAAAACCGGCGATGAAGCAAGGCTCTTGCCGTCTGGAGAGCTGGAGTTCCTCGGACGCAACGATCATCAGGTTAAAATCCGCGGTTTCCGCATCGAATTGGGAGAAATCGAAGCGGCGCTGAAACAGCATGCCGCCGTCCGCGATGCCGTGGTGGCCGTAAAGCAGGATGCCATGGGCCATCCACAACTGGTAGCCTATCTCATCGAGAAGGAAGCGGATGACCACGATGTGGAAATAACCAAGCAATGGGAGCATGTATTTGATCAAACTTACGAGAACGGAGCGGATGCGGAAGCCGCCGATTTCAATATCACCGGGTGGAACAGCCTGTACGACGGCCGGCCTCTTCCTGCGGAGGACATGCGGGAGTGGGTGGACGCGACGGTAAAGCACTTGCTCGACGCGAGGCCGAAGCGTGTGCTGGAGCTGGGCTGCGGAACGGGGCTGCTGCTTTTCCGGGTAGCGCCGGCGTGCGAGCATTACATGGGAACCGACATTTCGTTAACGGCCATCCGGCGGTTGGAGACGCTGACGGAGAAGCTGCCGCAAGTGAGCCTCCGGCAGCAGCCGGCCCATCATACGGAGGGCATAGAGCCGGGCTCTTATGATCTGGTCATACTCAACTCGGTCATTCAGTATTTCCCAAGCGTGGAATATTTCCTGGAGGTGCTCGATGCCGCCGTGCGAGCCGTTCGTCCCGGAGGCACGGTGTTTATCGGGGATGTGCGGAGCTTGCCGCTGCAGGAAGCTTTTTATTGTTCGGTGGAGCAGTTTAAGGCGAGACGGGCGCTCACGCCGGAAGAACGAAGCTCCCGGGTGAAGGAACGAATGGAACGCGAGCATGAGCTGCTTCTCGATCCGCAGCTTTTTGTCAAGCTGGCCGAGAGCAAGCCGCAGATTGCCCAAGCCGAAATTCAGTGGAAGCGAGGAAGCCGCTGGAACGAATTGACACGGTTTCGCTACGATGTCCTGCTGCGCGTGAACGCCTCGGAACAGCGGACGGTTGAACCGTTAATGCTTCCCTGGACCTCCGTTCGGGATGCGGAGAGCGCGCTGCAAAATCTGGCCGGACAGGGCGCGGAAGCCGTTGCGATCCGAAGCGTCCCCAACGCCAGGCTGCGGGACTTTCTGGAAGAGGTGGGCGAAGACGCCGTCGATCCTATGGCTTTTGTCGAGCTGGAGTGTTCCCTTCCTTACGATATCGCGATCCATTGGGCGGGCCCCGGCCGGGAAGACCGCTTCGATGTGATCTGCACCCGTCAGGGCTTGTCACCGGACAAACGAATCGTCCAGACGGGAAGTGGGAATTCGGAGGGAAGCGAAGAATGGGGCGCATATGCCAACCGGCCCGTGAAGCTTGCGTCTCCCGGCGGACTCAGCCCGGAGCTGCGCAGCCTGTTGAAGGAGCGGCTCCCGGATTATTTTATTCCGTCCGCCTGCGTTACCGTACGTTCGTTCCCGCTTACTTCCAACGGCAAAATCGACAGGGCGGCGCTGCCGGCACCGGGCCGCGAACGTCCGGAGCTGGAAAATCCGTATGTCGAACCCCGTACTCCTCTGGAACGGCGGCTTGCCGAGCTTTGGAGCAGCGTGCTGGGTATCCCGCAAATCGGCGTCATGGACAGCTTCTTCGAGCTGGGAGGCCACTCTTTGCTCGCAACCCAGCTTATTTTCAAGCTGCGCGACGAACTCGGCATCGAAATTCCGCTGCGCGTGCTGTTTGAGACGCCAACCATCGAGTGGATGAGCGCCGCCGTTGAAGCGATCCAGAGCGGTCAGGGAGAGCTTGTTGCTTCGCGGCTTGATCTATGGAGCGAGAGCAGCCTTCCGTTTGCCATCCGCAATCCGGGAACGGCCGGTCAGGCGAGCAGACCTGTGCAAAACATTTTGCTGACAGGGGCCACGGGCTTCCTTGGAGCCTTCCTGCTGCGCGAGCTGCTGCAAAGCACGACGGCCGATATTTTCTGCCTTGTCCGCGGCCGTACCGAAGAGGAGGCCATGCGGCGGCTGCAAGCCAACCTTGCCAAATACGGGATTCGCGACGAAGCAGTCTCGGAGCGTGTCAGGGTCATTCCCGGCGATCTCGGGCAGGAGAGGCTGGGGTTGTCCGAAGCGGCCTTCGAGCGGCTGGCCGGGCAGATGGACGCCCTTTATCACAACGGCAGCATGGTGCATTTTATAGCGCCCTATGTCGAGCACAAGGCGGCGAATGTTCTGGGAACCCGGGAAATGATCCGGCTGGCGAATACCGGGCGTTTCAAAACGCTTCACTACGTCTCGACCACGCACGTGTTCTCGGGACGCGATATCAAGGATGGCGTTTTGATGGAGAAGGAACTGCCGCAGCATCCCGAGGACCTGAGGCTTGGTTATACCCAGAGCAAATGGGTAGCGGAGCGGATGGTGCTGGAAGCGGCTCGCTCCGGGCTGCCCGCGCTTATTTACCGACCGGGCCGTATCTGGGGAGACAGCGTAACGGGCCGCTGCCAATCGAGCGATTTTATGTGGCTGATCATCAAAGCCTCGCTGCAGTTGGGGCTCATTCCCGCTATGGAAGCGGAGCTGGAGATCGTGCCGGCGGATTTTGCGGCTCGGGCGATTGTGCATCTGTCGGGGGCGGAAACGCCAGACGGTCGCGCGTACCATCTTGTAAATCCGACGCGGACTACGTGGAGCGAGGTGATCGAGAGCCTGGCCGACTACGGGTATGCTCTTCGGACGGTGCCTTACGGGATTTGGCACGAACGGATTCTACAGGCGGCGGCCGAGTCCGCAGATCAGGCGGCGAAGGCGGTTCTGCCGCTCCTCGACGGCGACTGGGGGGATGGCATTTCAGAATTCCAGGTTGTCTACGATTGCACCCATCTTCATCAGGGCTTGCAGGGAAGCGGTGTGACTTGTACGAAGCTGGATAGGTCCTTAATGAGCACCTACCTTACTTATTTTGTCCAAACCGGGTTCCTGCCGCAGCCTAGCAGCGGAAAGACAGACCATCAGGGAGCGTGAGGAAAGCTATGGAACCATTGTACATCCAGCCGCTTCTCGAAATCAGGGAGTATCTTCGCTTGGCGTTTGAGCCGTCTGCGGATCAGCAGGCCGTGGAGGAGAGACTGGACCGGTACATTACGGAAGTGATTGAAGGGTTGTACGGGGCTCCGCGTGTCACGACGGATACGGCATTGGAGCGTTTGTCTCTGCTCCGACAGGAGGCAGCCGTTCCCGGGAGCGCGGTACACCCCGAAGCGTATATGAGCCGCTTGGTTCATGAGGTCGTGCCTCATTCCATCAATACGTCATCCCCGAACTTTATCGGCCATATGACCTCGGCGCTGCCGATGTTTTTCAGGCCGCTTAGCCGACTGCTTACGGCTTTAAACCAAAACGTGGTCAAAGTGGAAACGTCCAAGTCGTTCACTGCACTCGAGCGGCAAACGCTTGCGTTCATGCACCATCAGGTTTATGGATGCGCCGAATCCTTTTATGCCGAGCACGGGCAAAATCCCGAAAGCACGCTGGGCATGATGACTTCGGGCGGGACGGTTTCGAACCTGACCGCCCTATGGATCGCGCGCAACGCGGCGCTGCTTTCGCCGGATGACGACGTGAAGCGGGACGGGTACGCGCTGGCGCTGCACAAGAACGGATACCGGCGGGGCGTCATTATAGGCTCGTCCTTGATGCATTACTCGATCGACAAAGCCGCGGATATTCTCGGCTTGGGGAGCGACGGCGTGATCCGGATCGGCTGCGACTCCCGCGGCCGGATCGATCTGTCGAAGCTGGCGAAGGAGATGGCCGCTTGCCGCGAACGGGGGGACCGGATCCTCGCCATCGTAGGCATCGCCGGCACAACGGAAAGCGGAGCCATCGATCCGCTGCAAAAATTGGCAGAGATGGCCCGTGCGGAACGTATTCATTTTCATATAGACGCTGCTTGGGGAGGTCCGCTGCTGCTGTCGGACGCCCACGCCCATAAGCTCCGGGGGATCGAATGGGCGGACACCGTCACCATCGACGGGCATAAGCAGATGTATTTGCCGATGGGCACGGGTCTGCTTCTGTTGAAGGATCCGTTAGCCGCGGCCTTGATCGAGAAAAAAGCGCAGTACATCATCCGCGGGGGCTCCTCCGATTTGGGGCGTCGATCTCTGGAAGGGTCCCGTCCGGCGATGTCGGTGTTTCTGCATGCAGGACTCCATTTACTGGGCCGGGAAGGTTACGGCTATTTGCTCGATGAAGGCATTCGCAAAACCCGTTGGCTGGCCGGCCTGCTTGCCGATCATCACGCCTTTGAGCTGATTGGGGAGCCCGAAATCAATATTTTAACTTATCGTTACATCCCCGCGCCGCTGCGTGAAGCGGTACGGACCGGCACTCTGACCCCCGAGGAGCACAACCGGATTAACCGGTTCAATGAGCGTCTTCAGGAATTGCAGGGACGACAAGGGGAGTCTTTCGTCTCCCGGACTACGCTGTCCGGTATCGAAGGGCTGCCGGAATCCATCGTCGTATTACGGGTCATACTGGCCAATCCGTTAACGACGGAAGAGCATATAAAGAACATCTTGGACCTTCAGCAGACGATTGCCGAGGAATTGGAGCTTTCGTTCGGCTAGCGGGAGCTGGACCGCCGTTCCGTAAGGCATGCTGCTTTACGGGGCGGTTTGCTCATTGTTTCGATCAATTTGTTTTGGTATAAATGACATATAAAGGAATCCTGTAGTTTCGTGGATCCCGTTCTACAAAGGAGTGAGGTACCATGGCTTTAAGAACGCCTAAATCCCTGTCGACTTTTCCAAAAGGAGCGATCCGGAATGCCCAAATCAATCAGCGGTTTCCCGCCGAAGGGATCCGGGAATTTCGCATCGACGTGCATACGCTGGGCAACCTGCTGATTTGTTTTGATGCGGAGGATGAGATTAGCGTTGTGGCTGCCGGCGAATCCCATCTGCTGCCTCAACGGTTATTCTGCTCCGGCGGCGCGCTGCGGTATGAGGGTAGCAACTTTGTCTCTTACCTCAAAAACGGACAAAAGCAAAAAATTCTCATTGAAGCCCATGTGCCCCCGGAAACGAAGGTTCTGGCAAAATTCACGGCGGGTGTTGTAATCTTGGACGGAGGCAGAGGCGACATTGACATCCGGGGGACATTCGGTGAAGTGTCCGGGATCACGCACTCTTCCAAGATGCGGATCAAGCTGCACACGGGAGATGTTTCGTTGAACGAACTGCAGGGGGAGGCGGATATCCGGCTGAACGTAGGAAGCGCTACGCTGGGATGGACCGAGCTGGAAGGCCCGAATCGTATTCACGTTCATTGCGGGTTCGGCGGGGTGGACTTGCTCTTGCCCGCGGTCGAATTCGTCGCTCACGATGAGGGTGTTTTGCCCCGAACGAAACGGATCACGACATCTTCCGGGTCGGAAATAACGGCTGTGGCAGGATTGGGCTCGATTGACGTCAAGCATTGGTAACGGAGAAACGAGCTCTCAAGGAGCATGAACTAATCCTAGTCTTGAACACTCCCACCACCTGCGCTAATGGCGCTGAGATGGGGGATTCTTGCGAACAGAG
>NZ_JNVM01000001.1 GCF_000722545.1 Paenibacillus tyrphae | reverse complement strand
GGCTTATCCAATAAGTCTTCCGAAGTTCGCTTCGGAAGCGACTAAGGTTTAGATATCAGTGAAGATATATCTTTTAGGAGCGACTTTTGACGCAGTCAACGGAGCGAGAAAAGATATATCGGAATGCTTTGTTTCGATCCAGTTTTTAGGGTGCAAGTCGCCTTGAGTTAAAGTAGAGATGTTTCGTGGCAGAAACATCGACATCCGTTTGGTGATGATGGCGGAAGGGAACCACGCGTACCCATCCCGAACACGACCGTTAAGCCTTCCAGCGCCGATGGTACTTGGACCGCAGGGTCCTGGGAGAGTAGGACGTCGCCAAGCGGATATGATTCGACACTTCATACTCCTTAACTGTTAACGTTCCCTGATAGCTCAGTTGGTAGAGCACTCGACTGTTAATCGAGTTGTCACAGGTTCGAGTCCTGTTCGGGGAGCCATTCTTGGAGAGGTGTCCGAGCTGGCCGAAGGAGCACGATTGGAAATCGTGTAGGCGTCACAAGCGTCTCGAGGGTTCGAATCCCTCTCTCTCCGTAGATTTTCATCATCGTACTTTATTTTAAAGCATGGCCCGTTGGTCAAGGGGTTAAGACACCTCCCTTTCACGGAGGTAACAGGGGTTCGAATCCCCTACGGGTCACCATTATCCCATGGAGGCTTAGCTCAGCTGGGAGAGCATCTGCCTTACAAGCAGAGGGTCGGCGGTTCGATCCCGTCAGCCTCCACCATAGAATTATTTACTGACGCGGGGTGGAGCAGCCCGGTAGCTCGTCGGGCTCATAACCCGAAGGCCGCAGGTTCAAATCCTGCCCCCGCAACCAATTTCATTTGTGTGGAGCCGTGGTGTAGAGGCCTAACATGCCTGCCTGTCACGCAGGAGACCGCGGGTTCGAATCCCGTCGGCTCCGCCATTTAGAAGCTTTTAACTTCGGAACGAAACGGACGATATCCGAGGGTTCCGAAATTTTTAATTTATGTAACGTGCCGTCGTAGCTCAGCGGTAGAGCAACGCACTCGTAATGCGTAGGTCGGAGGTTCGATTCCTCTCGACGGCACCATTTATGCCACTTGGCAATTCATATGGCGGTCGTGGCGAAGTGGTTAACGCATCGGATTGTGGCTCCGACATTCGAGGGTTCGATTCCCTTCGATCGCCCCATAGTCATGGGGATTAGCCAAGCGGTAAGGCAACGGACTTTGACTCCGTCATGCCTAGGTTCGAATCCTAGATCCCCAGTATTTTCAGCACGAGCCATTAGCTCAGTTGGTAGAGCACCTGACTTTTAATCAGGGTGTCGTAGGTTCGAGTCCTACATGGCTCATCTTCTTACAAAATAAATTGAGCGGAAGTGGCTCAGGGGTAGAGCATCGCCTTGCCAAGGCGAGGGTCGCGGGTTCGAATCCCGTCTTCCGCTCCATCGCAACTTTTGCTTATGAAGATTGACATTTGCACTTTTTAGTTTTAATCTAAGGTTAGTTTGCGGAAGTGGCTCAGGGGTAGAGCATCGCCTTGCCAAGGCGAGGGTCGCGGGTTCGAATCCCGTCTTCCGCTCCATTTATGATATGCCGGTATGGCGGAATTGGCAGACGCGCGCGACTCAAAATCGTGAGGGAAACCGTGGGGGTTCAAGTCCCTCTACCGGCATTTATAACGGGACGTAGCTCAGCTTGGTAGAGCACCTGGTTTGGGACCAGGGGGTCGCATGTTCGAATCGTGTCGTCCCGACCATTCAATATTTTAATGCGGGTGTAGTTCAATGGTAGAACTCCAGCCTTCCAAGCTGGTAGCGTGGGTTCGATTCCCATCACCCGCTCCATATGCAAGTTCCAGTAGCTCAGCTGGATAGAGCAACGGCCTTCTAAGCCGTCGGTCGGGGGTTCGAATCCCTCCTGGGACGTCATATTCGAAATTAAAGAGGTCTGGAAGCAGGCCTTTTTTTGTTGTATTCTATTGTCTAAACCGATCCTGTTTATATAGGGTGGCCAGTTGTCGTTATATAGCGGATGAGAGCACGTAGGTTAAGCTTTCGCAGTTCAATTTCTGGGATCATGGCATTTATGGAAAAGTTCTGATACAATGGGTTAAAGCTCCTTTCGAGGGGCTTATTTTATTAAGGAGGAAGGCATATGAGTCCTATGGCAGTACAAAGGCTAAACTCACGAAGGATAAGAACGTATATAGGGGGGGATATCTACTATGAACCCTAGTTTCGGACGTGGTGCCCGTGCCCAATTAATTAACCAATTGCTCTATTTTGACGAACAAAGTAGTGCGTTTCTTGATGACTTTTGCCCGCAGCAAGGCAAGGAACGAGTGAATCTCGAAAAGCTCATCGAACAATACACGGCAGTTTTGGAACGCCTATTGGCGCAAGATGAAGTGCAGTTTATGCAGTCCTTATATTCCAAAGTGCTGATCGGCAGCAGTGTAAAAGTGAAGTATGAGGAAGACGGTTTAGAGGAAACGTTTACGATTGTATTCCCAACCTTAACCGCGCCTGATAAAAACTATGTTTCATTCTTATCCCCGATGGGCCGGCAGTTGCTCTTAGCTACGTCCGGTGCGGAACAAACGATTGAAATTCCTGCCGGCAGCTTTGCCGTAACGATCGAGGAAGTGAAATACGCTTACTCTGGAGAATTTACGAAGACAGGCTAAGTAACCCTCGAAAATGCTTACTCCACAAAAGGACAGCTCCTTTCGATACAGGGGCTGTTCTTTTACATAACCATCAGGAGAGCCTTGAGCTATACAAATTGTCTACAAAATTTAACGTTCCGGTTACATTTTGGACCCGGCTATAGCAGTTTGCAGCAGTATGACTTATAATAAAAGGAATGAGCAATCCGATTAGAACGCAAGCTCGGATACGCTTAAAACGTTTAAATGGGGTGTTAGAGATGAATTTGTTTGATTTGACCGGAAAAGTGGCTTTAGTAACCGGGGGAGCCGTAGGTCTTGGTGCGGGTATTTCCTTAGGCTTGGCCAAGGCAGGCGCAGACGTCGTTATCGTAACGAGTAGCGACCGTTCGCGTGAGGTTGAGCAACAAATCCAAGCGATGGGCCGCAAGGCACACACCATCATAGCGGATCTGATGGATGAAAGCGTATTGAAGAGCGTGGTAGACGAGGCGTTGTCCGTTTTTGGGAAAATTGATATTTTGGTTAATAATGCCGGGATTATTCGGCGTACGCCGGCTGCCGATCACGCGGCGCAAGACTGGCATGACGTGCTGAATTTGAACTTAAACTCTGTTTTTTTCCTGTCACAGCTTATTGGGCGTGAAATGATTAAACAAGGGTCAGGTAAAATTATAAATATTGCATCGATGTTAAGCTTTCAAGGCGGGATCAATGTGCCGGGCTATACCGCTTCCAAGCATGCGATTGCCGGGGTAACTAAAGCGCTTGCGAACGAGTGGGCCAGTAAAGGCATTCAAGTTAACGCTATCGCCCCGGGGTACATGGCTACCGACAATACGGCGGCACTTCGTGCGGATGAAGAGCGCAGCTCGCAAATTTTGGTACGTATTCCAGCCGGACGCTGGGGAACAACGGAAGATATGCAAGGACCGGTCGTATTCCTCGCGTCACAGGCTTCAGACTACATGAGCGGCCACGTGCTTTGCGTGGACGGGGGATGGATGACGAGATAATGATGGAGAACGGACGAGCGGAGCAGCAGCAGATGTTTCAGCCGGAAATCATTACATTCGGGGAATCGATGGCACTGATGATGCCGGAAGGAAGCAAAGGAATCGAATATTCGTCCCGCTTCCAAGGGCTGTTTGGCGGTGCGGAAAGTAATGTAGCGATCGGGGTGGCCCGTCTGGGCCACAGAGCAGGCTGGTTCAGCCGCCTTGGGAAAGATCCGCTTGGCCGCATGATCATGAAAAAAATCCGCGGCGAGGGCGTGGATGTCTCCCGTGTGGAGCTAACAACGGAAGCGCCGACCGGCTTAATGCTCCGCGAGGTGGTATCCGGGAAAACATCGGTGTACTATTACCGCAAAGGCTCCGCGGCCAGTACGCTGAAGCCGGAGCATTTGGACGAGCAATATATTAAGCAGGCTAAATATTTGCATGTAACGGGCATTACGACTGCGCTAAGTCCGACCTGCCGGGAAACGGTCAGGGAAGCGATGAAGCTGGCCCGCAAACATGGCGTGAGGGTCTGTTTTGATCCGAACTTGAGGCTGAAGCTGTGGTCTTTGGAAGAAGCGCGAGAGGTGCTGTTAGAGTTGGCCCAAGAAGCGGATTATTTCTTGCCTGGGTTAGACGAGCTGAAGCTGCTGTATCAAACGGACAGCTTCGACGACATCGTGGCCCATCTCAGCCAGCTCAAAGCGGTATCGATCGTCAAGGGCGGCGAAGACGTTACGTATATTGTAGAGCAAGGACGTGTAAGCTCGGTGCCTTATTTTAAAGCGGAGCAAGTGGTGGATACGGTCGGGGCAGGAGATGGTTTTTGTGCAGGCTTTTTCGTTGGTTTGCTCAAGGGCTATAGTTTGGAAGAAGCGGTCCGCCTCGGTAACCTGATCGGCTGTATGGTGGTACAGATGGAGGGAGACTGGGAGGGCATTCCGACTTGGGAGCAAGTGGAGGCGTTTCTTAACAACGTAAAGCATGTTGAGAGGTAGTATCCGACGCAATGAATCCATGCACTACTAACTTCATATTAGGAACGGATGAGAGTATATGAAAAAAATCAAGCTTTTGCAGCAGCTGACTAGTGAAGGCGTGGTAGCCGTTCTGCGCGGAGAAACGCCGGAAGAAGTCGTCGAAATGGCCGAACAGGCGATCGCAGGCGGCATTAAAGTTATCGAAGTGACAATGACGGTGCCATTTGCGTTACAAGCCATCGAGAGGCTTGCCAAGAAATATACAAGCTCCACGCAGGATCCGTCAAAGTATGCGATTATCGGCGTAGGGACGGTATTGGACCCGGAAACGGCGCGGGCGGGCATTCTAAGCGGAGCGGAATTCGTGGTTGGTCCGGCGTTAAATCCGGATACGGTTACGTTGTGCAACCGGTACCGCGTGCCTGTTATGCCGGGCGTGATGACGATTCAAGAAATTCAACGGGCACTGGAGCTCGGCGTAGACATCGTGAAGCTGTTCCCGGGCAATCTATACTCGCCATCGACGATCAAAGCGATCAAAGGACCGCTTCCG
Organism: Paenibacillus tyrphae; assembly: GCF_000722545.1. Taxonomy (GTDB): domain Bacteria; phylum Bacillota; class Bacilli; order Paenibacillales; family NBRC-103111; genus Paenibacillus_G; species Paenibacillus_G tyrfis. The sequence continues at coordinate 160,319 of NZ_JNVM01000001.1, read as the reverse complement.
CAAGCCAACGTTATGCCGACCGGAGGCGTCTCGCTGGACAATCTTGCCGAATGGATCAAGGCGGGCGCAGTGGCCGTCGGTATCGGTTCCGACCTGACAACGGAAGCCGTCAAAACGGGCAATTACAGTCTGGTAGCCCAAAAAGCCGCGCAATATATCGAAGCTTACCGGGCGGCGAAAGGCTAAGTTGCCCATTATCTATAGCATATAAAAAAGCAGCGTATTCCCAAACGTTCGTTCGGGTAACGCTGCTTTTTTTTGATGAGGATCTTACGAAGGTTGACTCTTATTGGGTTTATTCGGTAGCTACCGATTGATCGGCTTGCAGACCGACCGGAGCAATCCGAACGAAGCTCGTTTGCAGGTTGTTCAGCAAATGCTCCACTTTCGCTGCGGCTTCCGGTTGTCCGGATTTCACAAGCTCTTCATGGTAAGTGCCGAGAAGTTCGTTCAAGTCTTTCACGCTTTGTACGCCGACCGGTTCGATTTTGACCTTGGCGCCTTTGGCGACCCGGCGTTCGATGGCGGCTTGATCCAGACCCATCTCTGGTACGAGGCGTTGGTAAATGACGCCGCCCGTCATCCCTGCGCAAATCCAAGGACCTGGATCGCCGAGTACAACAGCGCGGCCATTGGTCATGTATTCAAAGGCGAAGCCTTTCATGTTCGCGCGGGCTGCAATGCCGCCGAGCTCGTCTTGAATCGGTGCCGTAATTTCGCCGCCGAATACGACGTCTGCGCCGGAGAACCGGATGCAGGCTCTGGTATCGGCATTGCCTTGAATCAGGAACAAGCCTTTTTGCGCGCCGTAGCCAAACGACTTGCCCACGGAGCCATTGATGAACTGCTTATGCTTGCTTGGTGCTTTCAGGATGGCGACTTTACCGCCGAGCGACATTTTGCCGACGCCGTCTTCCGCACCGCCGTGAACCGTGATGTTTACGCCGCGGGCATTGAAAGCAGCCAATCCGTTACCCGGTACGGAGCCTTCGGTCATGGTGATGCTTACCGGAGGCAGTGCATCGTAGCTGCCGTCGAAACGGTCTCTTACGCGGTGGCTTGCATAGCGGCTGCCAAGGATGCGGGATTCCGCATCGACCTTGGACCAAGTGCGTTCTACCGGCGATTCGAACGAAACGGCATCCGGGAAAAATTGCTGGCCTTCCGCACCTGCTGCAATGCGAATATCCGAGGATACCGCTGCTGCGACTTCCTCCAAAGCTTCTTGTGCTGCCGCCAAGGACAGCGGAGCCGGACGGAGCAGGTCGGACAGATCGATTTTCTCAAGATGGCTTACTTGCTGCAGCAGGTCGGAACGGCCGACGAGGTCCTGCAGGTCTGCAAAGCCGAGCTGAGCGACGATGTCCCGTACTTCACGGCCGATCCCGCCAAACAAACGAACAAGCGATTCAACAGTCGTATCGTAGACACGAGGCACGAAGCGGCGAAGGCCTTTTTCTTCCGCTTCTTCCATCGAGTCGATTTGCGTCGCGATGCCGACGTGACAAGTATCCAAATGACAGCCACGGCACGTTGTACAGCCGATGGACTGCATTGCGATGGAGCCGAAGCCGATGCGGTTCGCGCCGAGCATGATCATTTTCACAACGTCGGCACCGGATTTCATGCCGCCGTCGGACCAGAGCTCCACTTTGTGACGCAATCCGGCTTCGATCAGCGCGATGTGCGCCAGCTTCGTACCGATTTCGGTCGGCAGACCGACGTGCGTAATGGAGTGAATCCGGGCTGCACCCGTACCGCCGTCAAAACCGGACAACGTGATCACATCCGCGCCTGCTTTGGCAACGCCGACTGCAATTGTGCCGATCCCAGGAACGACCGGAACTTTCACGATGATTTTGGCCTTGCGTCCGCTTGCTTCCTTCAACTCGGAAATGATTTGCGCCAAGTCCTCGATCGAATAAATGTCATGGTTGTTGGACGGCGATATCAGGTCGGAGCCGATAGTTGCGTTCCGTGCCAATGCGATCTTGGCCGTTACTTTCGAGCCCGGCAGGTGACCGCCTTCGCCCGGTTTCGCGCCTTGACCGATCTTGATTTCCAAGAAGGCAACAGCGTTAGCAAGCTCAACGTTAACGCCGAAACGTCCGGATGCGACTTGGGCGCCGCGGGTCCGCTTATAACGGCCGAGCATGTCTTTGATCTCGCCGCCTTCGCCGTTCATCGTTACCATGTTCAGGCGCTCGCCGGCTTCGGCGTAAGCGCGGAATGCCGTCTCGTTCTGCGATCCGAAGGACATGGAAGAGATGAGCATCGGCAGATCGTGGCCGCCGATTCCAATTTCGACTTGGGAAGGGTCGAGCGGCTTGCGGCCTTCGGCGTGCGCTTTCTCATAATTGAAATCCGCAACGTGACGGATGGAAATACCGTTTTTCTTTTCCTCTTCACGCAGCTTGTCGCGATAGTCTTCGTATGGAGCCGCTCCGGAAGCCGCATCGCCGAGCGCTTTCCACATCCGTTGGAAGAAGCGGAAGTTGCGGGCTGCTTTTGCTTTCGGATTGGCAAAATCGTTGTAACGGGCTTCGGCATCGGTTTCAAGTTCGGCAAAGCCGGTTCCAGCCTTATCGCTGCCCAGGTAGTTTACAATATCCAGCACGTCGGCGAGCTCCGGTTTCAGGCCGATGGATGAGAAGAAGCGGGTGTAACCGCGAAGTTCATGCGTACCGATCGTGGAGATGACTTTCTCCAAGCCTTTCATCAACGCGGTGAACACTTTGCGTGCCGCTGGTGCGCCGTCCTTCGCCGCTGCCGTAGCAAACAAGATGTAAGGGGACAGTACATCTGCGCCCAAGCCGCAAGCAACGGCCATATCGTGCAGGTTGCGGATAGCCGCGCTGCGCAGCACGATTGTCGTTTGACGGCGCAGGTTGTCGCCGTAACCGAGCTTCACTTCGCGAAGCGCGATATCGACTTTGGATACGGCCAGATGCGGGTCCATCCACAGCCGGTCGTTCTGATGCGCCTCGCTGTCGTCCAGCACAAGCAGCATTGCGCCTTTGCGCACGGCTTGCACGGCGTCCGCTGCAAGCTGCTCCAGGGCATCCTTCAGCGAAGTGCCGTGGGCGAACGTCGTCGACAACGTGGCGACGGCATCGCCGGTTTGCGCACCGAACATGGCGACAAGCTGCTCGTAGCTCGGTTGTTTCAACTCGGCTAAAGAGTCGATACCGTTGCTGCCCTCAAGCACGACGGGATAAAGCAGCTCTACCCGCAGCCGGTCATCCGGCTGGCTGTACACGGCCGGGCGAGGCCCTACGACAACGCGTGTGGAGAAATGCTCCATTTCACGGTCACGGTCGATCGCCGGGTTGGTAACAACTGCAACGCTTTCTTTGATGAAATCCGGAATATTCTGACGCTCCCAGTTCAACGCGGCATGCGGGCTGTCGTGGCCGAGCGAGCGAATCGGCTCCGCGCCGGTTTCGGCGGTCGTTTCGATCATTTGGATGCCGTCGCGGTCCCATCCGAACGCGCTGTAGAGCGCATCCGTCGGCGTGACGTCGGCGGAAGGCGCTGCTTCGACGGCCGGAATTACATTGTTCAAGTGCTTGCGCTGTCCTTCGAGTCCAAGACGGCTTTGCACGCGCTCCAGCACGGCGGATTGCACCAGATGATAAGGAATCACCTGTACATGCTCGCCCGGTGTCAGGACGACGCCAACTTTTTCGCCCGGTGCAATCGGTTTCGGATCTGCGACCATCTCGCCGACCGTAATGACGCCTTGCTCCGAGGAGAAATACAGGGACGTTTCGCTTTCCACCATCCATACCGGACGCAGACCTAGCGCATCGACGCTAAAAATGCACTCGTTGCCGTAACGGGAAACGATCCCTGCCGGTCCTTGCGCGTAATGCCCCCAAGCTTGGCGGAAGTAGACGTACATGTCCTGCAGTTCTGGACGGAAAAGCTTCATTTCGTTAAGAATCGGAGGGAAAACGACTTCCATCGCTTCGAACAAGCTGAGGCCGAAACGGTGAATGAACGTTTCGATAGTACGGTTCATGTCCTGGGAGTCGCTGCCGCCGTCAACGAGGGGCACGCCGACCATATCGGCTTCGATCCGCATCTTTTTTACCGTATTGATCTCGCCGTTATGGCCAAGCAGCGAGAACGGCTGCACGCGGAAAAAGCTGGATTGAGTGTTCGTGGAGTATCGGTTGTGTCCGATAGTAACCTGCGCTGCGAACAGCGGGTCGCGGGTGTCATTGAAGTATTTCGGCAAAATGCTGGCGGCGCCCATCACTTTGTAAGCGGCCGTGACGTTACTGAGGGTGGCGACGTGTACGTTATATTTGGCTTCGATCGCCACATGAAGCTCAAACAGATGGTCGGAGACTTTCACTTCCTGCTTGTCGCACAGACCTGCGATTTGCCAGAAGGTTGGTTCGTCGTTGCGTCCGTTCGGACCGAGCACGCTGCTGTCCACTTGATTTTCCTGCTCCAGAAGGATGCTTACCTGGAACTGGGAGAACAGCTCGCGGATTCCTTTTTGCATATCGGGAGCGGAGATGTCCAGCTTGCGCGGCACGAAAATGTGCGCGACGGAGAAGCGCTCGTCATAAGCAAGCTTGCCGTCGAGACCGGCGTCGGTCAGCTTTTTCTCCCACAGGGCGCGCGGAATGTCGGTCAGGATGCCGCAGCCGTCGCCTTCCCCGTTTATGAAACCCGAACGATGTTCCATTTTCACGAGAGCGTCGATCGTCTTTTGAATGTTGTCGCGGGACGGAAATCCGTCTTTTTCAATAATACAGATGATACCGCAGCTATCATGTTCGGTGGCCAATAAATTCTGAAAGCGGCCTTCATTGCGCATAACTTGATTCATTCTCGTGGTCAGCAGGCTGACCGTCACCTCCCATTAAAATTAGTTGCGGGTTCGTCCTGAAAAGAAGGCTTTGTTCATGTGAAGCAAGAAAGCGGAAAGAGCCAACGAATCATTGCAATGAATAAAAATACATTTATTCTGCATAATTGACTTGGTTTTCAGTTTCTCGATTCAGCAGAAGCTGTGCGGAAGCGGGTGATAAATGAGGCTTCACCCCAACCGTCCAAACGCACAGCTTCATAGTTAACATGGCAAAAACCTTACATTTAGCCGAATTTACTTAGTTTAAAAGTATTTATAGAATATCACGAAATTTCATGTGAGACAATAGAACATTGAAGGGAAATGTTGATTGTAAGCGCTGTCTATTTTGCATAACTGGTGAATAAAGGCAATTTCGGAGCGGAATGATGAGGGTTCATAAAAAACGAACGAACTATTACCTTTGTCCGATAATAGTTCGTGATTTGGGTGATAAATGGAATTTATTGCCGATTGCTCGGTTAAGCGTTCATGCGGGCGAATGCGCGATTTGCCGCTTCAATCGTATAAGCGACGTCTTCGTCCGTATGGGCCGTGGTCAAGAACCAGGCTTCATATTTGGACGGAGCCAGGCAGATGCCGTCCTCCAGTATGTAGCGGAAAAAGGCTGCAAACTGTTCGCCGTCCGTATTTTGCGCCTCGTCGTAGTTCGTAACCGGATGGTCGCAAAAGTGTGTCGACAACGCGCCACGAATGCGGTTCACGGTTAGCGCAATGCCATGATTGCGAGCCCCTTCGGCAAGGCCTGCTTCCAGCATGGCGCCGAGCCGGTCCAGCCGCTCGTAGGTGCCGGGCTCTTGCAGCGCCTCCAGGCACGCGATCCCGGCGGAAATCGATGCCGGATTGCCGGCCATGGTGCCGGCTTGGTATGCCGGTCCGAGCGGCGCCACTTGCGCCATGATCTCTGCGCGGCCGCCGTAAGCGCCGATCGGCAGTCCGCCGCCGATGATTTTCCCAAGGGCCGTAAGATCGGGCTCGATGGCTGCGTAGTCGGTGCCTTCGGGCATACCAGTGAAGGTGGAGGCAGCGCCGTAATGGAAGCGGAACGCGGTGATCACCTCGTCGTAGATGACAAGGGAGCCGTTCCGGCGGGCGGCGGAGCACAGTCCTTCCAGGAAGCCGGGCTTCGGCATGACCATGCCGAAGTTGCCGACAATGGGCTCGACCATGACCGCGGCCACGTCGCTGCCCCAACGCTCCAGTGCAGCGTCCAGCGCGGCGAGGTCGTTGAACGGCACGGTGATGACCTCGTGCGCGATGCTGACCGGAATACCGGCGCTGTCCGGTATGCCGAGGGTGGACGGGCCGGAGCCGGCGGCGACGAGCACAAGATCCGAATGGCCGTGGTAGCAGCCGGCGAATTTGATGATTTTGTTCCGGCCTGTATAGGCGCGGGCTACCCGGATCGTCGTCATCACGGCTTCGGTGCCGGAGTTGACGAAGCGGACCTTATCAAGCGACGGAATCGCTTCTTTCAGCATGCGGGCGAAGCGAATCTCGAGTTCGGTCGGTGTACCGTACAATGTGCCGTTCTCCGCCGCACGGACGATGGCGGATGTCACATGAGGATGCGCGTGGCCGAGAATGATCGGACCGTAGGCAGCCAAATAGTCGATGTAGCGGTTGCCGTCTTCGTCCCAGAAATACGCTCCTTGTCCCCGTTTCATGAAAACGGGTGCTCCCCCGCCTACGGCTTTGAAGGAGCGGGAAGGGCTGTTGACCCCGCCAACGATATGCTCGAGTGCCTCCGCATAAAGCGCTGCAGAGCGTTCATGGGGCTTGGGTTCGGATGCGTTAGACGCAAATGGATTGCTCATAAGGTTTCAAGTCCTTTCCATCTAATCTATGTATATCTACATTATAAAGGATTGCGTTCCGGCAGTGAATTTTTCTCTGGATCGGATCGCATTCTACGGGAAGGTGAAGAAGCGAGCCTTTAAGCACCGTTACCGCTTGACCATGAATGTGAAGACGGTCATCGACTAACGTCAGTCTAAGAATGCCCGTTCGTGCAGACGATTGAATGGCCGTCATCCGGTCTTTTCCCAGCTTGCCCCGCCAATAGGGCGCCAGTGCGCAATGCGCCGATCCAGTTACCGGATCTTCGTCGATTCCGAGCACCGGGAAGAAGCAGCGGGAGGCGAAGTCGTACCGTTCATCCTGCGAACGGGCTGTAACCAGCACGCCACGAACGCCGAGCTCCGCCATGATGGCGAAATTGGGCTTCAGCCCGCGTACGGCTTCCTCCGAGTCCAGCTCGACCAGCAAATCCAGCCCGTTGGTTCCGACAAAACGGGACACGGCCCCGCCCAGGACATCGGCCAATCGTTCCGGCGCGTCCGTCTCGGTGATCCGCTCCACGGGAAAATCAAGCCGGATCCAACCGTCCTCGCTCGCGGAGGCCGTCAACTGGCCGCTAAGCGTATGAAAGGTCAAAGGCTGTTTACGGTCTACCCGCCCGGTTTCCCACAAGTAGTGTGCGCTGGCCAGTGTAGCATGGCCGCACAAGTCGACCTCGACCGTCGGTGTAAACCAGCGAAGCCGGTAGCTTCCGTCCTGTTGGGGGGAGAGAAACGCCGTTTCCGACAAGTTCATCTCCATCGCAACCTGCTGAAGCCATGGGTCGGAAGGATAGCGCTCCAGCAAACAAACCGCCGCGGGGTTGCCGTGAAACGGCTTATCCGCAAAGGCATCAATAATGTGCATCTCGATCATAAGAACTGTTCTCCTTTCAGGTCAAAAGCGGGAAGCCCCTGGCCTCCCGCTCGCGTATGATCATAGCTGCTATTTTTTTTTGACCGGAGCGTTGCCGGTCGTGCTTTTATTGCCGCTCTCGGCAGACTTGCCGGCAGGGGCCAGAGGGTCCCGGCCTTCGAACAGCGCTTTAATGTAATCCTGCAGCTTGGTGCGGTTTACGCTGAGGACTTCGGCGCCGCCGACCCGTTTTTCGATCAGCAGCTCGGAAGGCGGAATTTGCTGGCTGACCATGCCCTCGGTTTTGGCCTCGAAGGCGAGCGTGCCGAGCTTCAGCATGTCGGTCGTCGTCAAGTTCGTTTCGAGGTAAGGATCGATGCTGTTCAATATTTTCGGCAACCGGATCAGGGAACCGGTCGTCTGCATTTTTTGCGCGACGGCCTGCAAAAATTTGCGCTGCCGCTCGGTCCGGGAAAAGTCGCTCATGGCGTCGTGACGAAACCGGACGTACTGGAGCGCCATTTTTCCGTCGAGATGCTGCATGCCCTTTTTCAGATCGATATCGTACTCGTGGCCGTCTTCCGAATCGCGGTACTTCATATCCTTCTCCACTTCGAGATCGATGCCGCCGATGGCGTCGGTCAGCGCGATAAAGCCCTTGAAATCGGTATAGAAAAAATATTGAATCGGAATACCGAGCAGGTCGCTGACCGTGCGCATAGCCAGATTCGGCCCGCCGATGGCAAGTGCCGTATTGATGCGTTCCTCGCCATGCCCCGGAATTTTCACGTACGTATCGCGCAGAATCGAGAATAAGTACGCTTTCTTCGTCACCGGATCGATGGAGGCGATCATGATCGAATCGGAACGGGGAACTTCGTTCTTTTTGAGTCCCCGGGAATCGCCGCCGAGAATGAGCACGTTTACCCGTGAATTGCCCTCCCATTTGGGCGGGGTGTAGCTGTCCGACACGCTGAGCTGCTTCGGGGTTAGCCCGCCGAATTTGGTCGTGTCGGGATGACTTTGAATGTTGTTGGCAAATTGAACGAAAGAATATGTAAAATAGCCGATTCCTGCAAGCAACAGCAGCAGCAGCGAAATGAAAAACCATTTTATCGTACGGACCATGGGAATTTTCCCTCCTCTGGTTGCGTTCGCTTTTCCTGATCGTAAGGTTGGTGTATCATAACGGGTATAGGTTTTGACAATGCCGCAGGATCATGCATGCGTTAGGGCAGGAAACTATTTCATTATTATAAAAGGTTTCAATCCGCGCCTGCAAGCTTCGGCATATTTTGACAGGAGGACCTTCACCTATGAATCTCGCCATCGACGTGCATCGGCTGAGAAAAGAATTCAAAGTGCAAAAAAACCGGGAAGGCTTGAAAGGCGCTGTGCGCGACCTGTTCAGGAGAGAGTATAACCAAGTCGCCGCGGTGAAAGACATCAGCTTCCAAATTCCGCAGGGCGAGATTTGCGGCTACATCGGCGAGAACGGAGCGGGTAAATCGACTACGATCAAAATGCTGACCGGCATTCTCGTCCCGACCTCCGGCGATATTCGCGTAGGCGGCTTCGTTCCTTATAAAGAGAGGGAAAAATTCGTCCGGAACATCGGCGTCGTATTCGGCCAGCGCAGCCAGCTTTGGTGGGACATCGGCGTGATCGAATCGTTCCAGCTGCTCAAGAAAGTGTACCGCGTCCCGGAAGCGGAATACCGCAGCCGCATGGACGAACTGGTGGAGCGGCTGCAGCTTGGCGAGCTGTTGAACCGGCCTGTGCGCAAGCTGAGTCTAGGCCAGCGGATGCGCTGCGAGCTTGCCGCGTCGCTCATTCACAATCCGGAAATTTTGTTTCTGGACGAGCCTACGATTGGTTTGGATATTATGGTCAAGACGGAAATCCGCGAGTTTCTAAAATCCATGAACAAACGGTACGGTACGACCATTCTGCTGACAACCCATGATCTTCAGGACATTGAAGCGCTGTGTTCCCGGGTCATTATGCTCGACGACGGCCGGATCATTTACGACGGAGGACTTGAGGAGCTGAAAGAGCGCTGGGGCAAAGGCAAGGAAGTCATTCTCCGTTTCTCGGAGCCGGTATCGCTGCCCCGTTTGCAGGAGCTGACCGCAGGACTGCAAGTAGACTGGTCGCTCGACAACGAGCTGACGGCTAAAGTATGGATTCCGCAGCAGGCGGCAAGCGTCTCTGAGGTGCTTAGCCGGGTTGTCGGTATAACGACGATCGAGGACATTAAAATCCTTGAAACGAACACGGACGACATCGTGCGCGAAATTTACAAGTCCGGATCGGCGGAAGCGAAAAAGGAGCTGCGCGAAGAACAGGAAGTGACGCTGCATGGTTAGCGCCTATCTGGACATTATCCGCATCCGCTTCCTGATGATGCTCGCTTACCGGGTCAATTATTACAGCGGGATTATTATTTATGCCCTTAATATTGGGGCGTATTATTTTCTATGGAAGGCGATTTACGGTACGAAAGAGCTGCTCGGCGGGATGACCGTCACACAGATGACGACCTACGTGGCCGTGTCGTGGATGGCGCGGGCGTTTTATTTTAACAATCTGGACCGGGAAATTGCCAATGAGATCAAAGACGGTAGCGTCGCGATCCAGTTCATCCGCCCGTACAATTACATCGTCGTCAAAATGATGCAGGGTCTCGGCGAAGGCTTGTTCCGGTTCTTTCTATTTTCCGTGCCGGGCATGGTGATCGTCGCGTTCCTGTTTCCGGTGCAGCTGCCGTCCGATCCGCTAACCTGGGTTATTTTTCTCGCCATGCTGTTTTTCAGCTTCCTGATCAATACGCAGATTAATATCATTACCGGCCTGTTCGCCTTTTTCCTTGAAAACAACGAAGGCATGATGCGGATGAAGCGGGTAACCGTCGATTTGTTCTCCGGACTGGTCGTGCCGATGTCATTCTTCCCGGGCTGGGCGCAGGATCTGATGAATCTGCTGCCGTTTCCGGCGATCACGTACTTGCCTGGCTCCGTCTTCACCGGCAAAGTAGCCGGCAGCGCCGTTTACAACGTATTTGCCATCCAAATCGTCTGGTTCGTGCTGTTAATTGTGCCGCTCTATGTACTTTGGCGGGGCGCACGAACGCGGCTGTTCGTGCAGGGAGGGTGATGGCGCATGTTCTATGCGGGCTTGTTTGTCGATTATTTGAAAAATTACATGAAAACGCGGCTCACCTACCGTTCCGATTTTTGGATCGAGGTGCTGTCCGATCTGTTGTTTAACGGGTTGAATTTATTTTTCATTCTTGTCGTGTTCCAGCATACCGCGGCGATCGGCGAATGGAACGAGCAGCAGATTTTGTTTATCTACGGCTATTTTATGGTGCCTTACGGCTTGTTTATTACGTTTTTTAATCTCTGGGGATTCACCGAGCGTTACATCGTCAAAGGCGAGATGGACCGGATCTTGACCCGGCCGGCGCATAATCTGGTGCAGCTGATGCTGGAAAATATGGACCCGTCCTCGCTGTTCAGCGCGCTGGTTGGCCTGATCATCATGATCTATTCCTGGACGCAGCTTGACCTCGGGCTGATGTGGTACGATCCGTTCATCCTGCTTGTGTTGGTGCTCGGTTCGATCATGATTTACGGGGGCGTGTACATTTTCTTTACATCGCTGTCGTTTTTCTCGGATTCGCCTACCGGCATTTTGCCGCTGCTGTGGAACCTGCAAAACTACGGGCGGTACCCGATGACGATTTACAACCGTCTTCTGAACATCATGCTGACTTGGGTGCTGCCGTTCGGCTTCGTCGGGTTTTATCCGGCCGCCTATTTTCTGGACCGGGCAAATTGGGGAACGTTCGCCTTACTTACCCCGCTGGTGGGGCTCGTCTTCCTGACCTTCGGGCTGACGGTGTGGAATTACGGGGTGAAACGGTACCGCGGAGCAGGATCATAGAGTGCGGAATACTATGTAACAAAGTAACATATGGGGATCGCGAGGAGCTGCCGACAGGCAAGCTCCTCTTTTGCGTACCGGGACGGCGCCGCGGAGAAGGCTACCATTTAGTAGCCTTTGTGCCCGTCTTTGACCCATTCGTCTCTTTCGGAATAAGAGTAAACGTGCTGCGGGCAAGGGACGCAATGATGGCGATTGACGATTTCGACGGGACGAACGACCTGAACGAGCTGGGGATGGAAAAAATCCCGGTAGATCCGGACGGGCGGATCGTAAACGGTCTTGGTCGGGCATGGGGAGTAGCAATCGTAATCGTGCATATAAGCGGCTCCTTTCGGGTTGGATTTACTTTATAGTATGTGAGAAATGTCTAGTGGACTGGGCAGTTCCCCAGTTCGGCAAAAATTTAAAAAATCAAGGTCTCTTTGTTTTAAGATTTTTTTAAGCTTTCTTTCATTTCCCTTTAAGCTTGACGTAACGTTGAGTTCATATTTCCATCCTATACTAGCAATAAGTCCCTTACCACAAACTGGTTCGTTCAAAAAATGTACATACTTGATGATTTCGAGCGAGTTGACAGGGAGGTTTATCCAGTGGTATGATACAAATCATAGGGAGTTGAACATATGTTCAAAACGTTTGTTCAAAACAAATGTTCAAGCGTATGTTCGAAATATAAAAAAAGGATAAGGTGGAGAGAATTATGAAAAAATGGACAGGTAAAGTTATGGCAGGTACGGTGGCAGCAGCAGTATTGTTTGGTGGAATCGGCGGATTAGCAACGGCCCCTAAGGCTTTTGCGGATGACGAAATTACGTACACGGTCGTTCCGGATGCTTCCATTCCTTTGCACAAGCGTGTAAATCTTGGTTTGAATGCCATTGTTGTTCAAGCATCCGGTATTATTGATATGAGCGTGGATGATTTGAAGGATGAACTCCAAAAAGGCAAAACGATCTCGGAAGTGGCCAACCTCCACGGGGTAACTCATACAGATTTGTTTAACCGATTGGTCAATCCTATGCTTGAAAGAGTGGATAGTGCTTTAAGCCAAAAAGTCATTACTTCGGATGAAGCCAACCAACTGAAACAAGAAGTAAACGACACGGTTACTGCGGCTGTCAGCAAAGGCGGCTATAAAGACAAACTGCAAGGCGCTTACGGCAAAAAGCTCAAGCTGAAAGCTCAAGTTGACGAAGAGTCCGTAGCAAAAGTACTTGGTATTACTGAAGATGAGTTGAGCACCTATTTCAACAACGGCAAAACGATTGCCGATATCGCGAAAGAAAAAGGCCTCAACGAAGATCAAGTTATTGCAGGCTTGAAGGATGAGCTGAACGCTTCCCTGAAAGCATTCATCAATAAGAAGTAAGAGCTTCAAAACATCTATCGCAAAGCCGTCCTTTATGAGGGCGGCTTTTTCATTTCCTAGATTAGGAGGGTCAGGTTGTTTTGCGGCGGTGGAGTTTCGTATAATGCTTGTACAAAGAAAAAATTGACAAACACGGATGCGAGGAGATGAATAACTATGCCGCAGCTTCAACCCGGACAACCTGTTCCGGATTTTAATCTGACCGCCGGAAGCGGGGAATCCGTAACGCTATCGCAGTTTCGGGGCAAATACGTCGTTCTGTACTTCTACCCCAAGGATATGACGCCGACATGTACGGAGGAGTCCTGCCAGTTCCGCGATTACAACGGACAATTCGAGTCGTTGAACACCGAAGTGATCGGGATTAGCCCGGACGACCTGAAGTCCCATGAGAAGTTCGCCGCCAAATACGAGCTGCCGTTCCCGCTGCTCTCTGATCCCGACCACGAGGTATGCGAGTTGTTCGGCGTTTGGCAGCTGAAAAAGATGTACGGACGCGAATATATGGGCGTGGTTCGCTCGACGTTTGTCATCGATCCGCAAGGCAAGCTTGTTCGCGAATGGCGCGGCGTTCGGATCAAGGGCCACGTCGAGCAGGTGCTGGAAGCCGTCAAGGAGACTCAAGCAGGAGTAGAGACCCCATAGCAGCCGTTCATCTCTAAAGGCCGGGAGCAACGCAAAGCAACCCCGGCTTTTAAATTAGCATCAAGTTGGTAGAAGCAGGAATGCATACTGGGGATGGCGAAAAACAAACCTTAGCAATAAATTTCCAGTAAGGGAGCGGTCGTGAATGCAGCGGTATGAAAAACAGTCCAATCGGATCGTCTACGTAGGGACTTATAATGGCGGCGGAAACGATTCTTTATATGTGCTAAGCATGGATAAGTCAACCGGGGAGCTGTCTGCGATCGGCGCTTATGCGGAAGTCGAGATGCCTTCCTTTTTGACGGTTGATACGGAACGCGGCAGGGTGTTTGCGGTAAGCGAACTGCAGGATGAGGCAGGCAAGGAAGGCGGGGAAGTGGCTTCTTACGCCGTGGAACCGGAGACCGGGGCTTTGCGCTATATCGGCAAACAGCCTTCTTTCGGCGCTTCGCCGTGCCATTTGGTAACGGACCGTGAGGGGAAGCGGCTTGTCGTTGCCAATTATACAAGCGGCAGCGTGAGCCTGTACCCAATCTCGGAAGATGGCAGTATCGGTCCGTTGGCGGATCGGAAACAGCATGAAGGGCACAGCGTTCGCAGCGACCGGCAGGAAGCGGCTCATGCGCATTGCACCGTACTGAAAGATTCCCGCATTTTTGTCGCAGATCTCGGAATGGACAAAATTATGATCTACAACATTCAAGAGAACGGAGAAAAACCGGCGCTTGTTTTGCATGGCGAAGTGCAGGTGCATGCCGGGGCAGGCCCGCGCCATATCGCATTTCATTCTGAGCTTCCGTATGCGTACGTCATTAACGAGCTGGATTCTACGATTACGGCGTTCGCTTACAGTCAAGAAGCCGGAACGCTTCGGGAAATCCAGACGGTGTCCGCGCTGCCGGATGGGTTTGCCGGGGAGAGCTACTGCGCCGATATCCACATTGGGGTATCCGGGGACTACTTGTACGGCTCCAACCGCGGGCATGACAGCATAGCCGTCTACCGCATCGACCGGACCAACGGCAAGCTGACGCTGATCCAGCACGAGCCGACCGGCGGAGCATGGCCGAGAAATTTTGCCGTTACGCCGGATGGGAAATTCGTGTTGGCCGCCAATCAAAATTCGGATTCCATTGTCACCTTAGCCGTAAATGAAAACACCGGCCGGCTGGAGCCCACAGGTCATGAGCTCCGCATACCGAAACCGGTGTGCATCCGATTTTTCGAGTAGCAGGCGGCAGGTTTATTTCAGCAGGTATTGATCCACTTCGTCCAGCATCTTATTGGCGGCAATGATCCCGCCGGAGGAGTTCCAAATATCGTCGCTCACTTTAATCACTTTGTTGTTTTTCACGACGTTTAAGTTTTTCCAAAGCGGGTCGCCCGTCCAGTCTTTCTCGACGGCGCTCGCTTCTTTTTTATCGTTATCCCACACGTAATAAAATAGGATGTCCCCGTCCATATCCGGAAGACGTTCCTTGTTGATCTCGGCCATAAATTCGTCCTTGTCCTGTGCAGCCGGACGTTCGAAGCCGATTTTGCTGAGCGCAAGTCCTGCAAACGTATCTTTCATATAAAGCCGGGCTTTCCCCGGAATAAAACGAACAAGAGATACTTTCGTATGGAGCTTATCTCCTGCTTTAGCCTTCATGTCGGCGATGCGTTTGTCATATTGCTGCAAAAGCTGCTCGCCCTCGGCTTTTTTGTTAACGGCTTCGGCATATACCCGGAAGTTTTTCTGCCAGTCGGATTGCAGACGTTCCGTAAATACCGTCGGCGCGATGGCTGCGAGCTGCGTGTATACTTTTTCCTGACGCAGTTTATTGCCGAGAATCAGATCGGGCTTCAGCTTGGCGATTGCCTCAAGATTCGGCTGGTTCTCGTCTCCGACGACTTCAACGCCATCCAGATCTTTCTTCAAATGGTCGTACCACGGGCTGCCGGACCAGGATTTAACCGCTCCCACCGGCTTAAAGCCAAGAGCAAGCACGGCCTCCGTTCCTTCATTAGTCAGGACGACGATCCGTTTAGGTTGAGCGGGAATTTTGGAAGAGCCCATCGCATGGTTGATCGTTAGTTCCGATACGGCTGCCGCAGCCGGCTGTTTCTGGGCTGTATCGTTAGTCGAGGCTGGAGGGTTAGCCGCGCCGCAGCCGCTCAGTATCGCACCTAAGGTGGTTACGCAGGCCAAGAGCGCAGCAGCGGATTTCCATTTCAAACGTAAGGATGTAAACAAAGATGATGCCCCTCTCATTATAAATGAAAATGATTATCATTATCGTGAAAAATTCTACCTCGTTCCACCACCCTTGTCAATGTTTTCTTGCATGGCACCCGGCGAATTCTCATGCAGTCCTCCGGTCATAAAAGAGAAAAACCATCCATATATTCTATCAATACCCATTTCATAGAACTATACGGAGGGATCTCTCAATGAAGTGCAGACCGCAAGCTTATTCGTTCCGCATGATTAGCACCGTTTGGACATCCATGCTTTTCCTCACGATCCTGTGGCTTACGGTCTTGACGAACACGGCAGGGGCGGCACCCGGTCATGAAGGAGAGGAAGCTTTGTTTACGCAGCTGAAATCGGGCAAACGTATGGCAACCGAAAAATACTATACCCCTGCGGAAAAGCCGACGGTGTACCTGACCTTCGACGACGGGCCGAGCAAGCTGACCCCGAAGGTGCTGGACATTTTGCGGGAGGAGGACGTCCGGGCCACCTTCTTCGTGTTGGGCGAGCAGGTGCAGGAGCGCCCGAATATCGCGAAGCGTATCGTGGAGGACGGCCATGCCCTCGGCAATCATACCTACAATCACGTCTACCGGGAGCTGTACTCCGACTTTCGCGCATTTTGGGAGCAGGTTCAGAAGACGGAAAATATATTGCAGGAGACGACGGGCGTCAGGCCGCGTTTTATCCGTGCACCGGGCGGGACGTACGGCAATTTTGACGCTTTTTATTTCTATTATTTGGGGCAGGCCGGCTACGAGATTTACGATTGGTCCATCGACAGCGAAGATGCAAGGCGTCCTGGGATGACAGCGGACCAAATTTTCCGTACGGTGGAAAAAGGACCGTTCGGAAACGAGGTCATTGTGCTGATGCACGACGGTTCGGGGCATGAAGAATCTGTAAAAGCGCTTCCCCGGATCATCCGGTTATTTAAAGAGAAGGGCTATGCTTTCGCTTCGCTCACCCCGGAGGTGAAGCCGGTACAGTTTTCCAGCGGGAAACCGAAATGGTCCAGGACGGAAACTCGCGAATCGTTCGACAGCCTGCTAGCTGCTGTGCACGAACATCGGGAGCTTTGGGCTGCAGAGGATACTCCGGGCAAGGAAAACGCTCCGAAAGCGCTTCCTGGCTCGCCCGCGGCTATCGCTTATACGGAAGCCGGTCAAAGGGGAGGGCCGGAACGTTTGAATGTGTATTTGGGTGACCGCACGCTTGCTTTAACGAAGGAGCAGTTCCGTTTTCGGGACGGAAGCTACAGTGTACCTCTGAGACCATTGATCGCAGCGATGGGCGGAACCGTAGAGTGGAACGCCGAGCGACGAACGGCTGTCGTCCGCTATGGAGCGACTGCGGCCGAATACGATTTGGCCCGGCAGGAGCTGAGGGTGCGGCGTCCTGCAGCGGAATGGAATGCCGAAGCGAAAGAGCGCATTCACCCGTTTCCTGAAATGGAGCTAGCGAACGGGACGCTGTATGTGCCGCTCCGTCAAACGCTGGAGCTGCTGGGCGACCGGATGCTGTCCAGCGACCTTCCGCACGAACGGGGTGCCGTGGAGGTGCAGGCGGCAGTCTATGGCGGCTACCGGACCGGATGGATACATTTGACGAGCACGAGGAAGCCTCCCGATCAAGTCTAAAAGCTATGAAAACCGGACATACTGAATGCTAGAATGCAAGATTCGGAAAAACTTGCATACCAAGATTCAGGTCAGGAGGTTTTCAGGGTGACAAAATCGGTGAATCTGACGGATGCGCCGCAGGCGGTGCTTGAACGGATCGTGTATCAAGTGGAGAAGGTCATCGTAGGCAAACGGGAGGTCATCGAAAAGCTGCTCGTAGCGCTGCTTTGCGGCGGACATGTGCTGCTGGAAGACGTCCCAGGCGTAGGCAAAACGATGCTTGTGCGCGCGCTGGCGAGAACGATCGACGGCAGCTTCAAGCGGATTCAATGCACCCCGGATTTGCTGCCGTCCGATCTGACCGGGGTTTCGGTGTACAACCAACGCAGCGGCGAATTTGAATTCCGTCCGGGGCCTCTGCTTGCCCATATCGTATTGGCCGACGAGTTGAACCGCGCATCGCCGCGGACGCAAGCCGCCATGCTGGAGGCGATGGAAGAGAAGCGGGTGACGGTCGACGGAACGACCTATCCGCTGCCGGAGCCGTTTTTTATTCTGGCGACGCAAAATCCCGTCGACTTCGAAGGCACGTTCTCGCTGCCCGAAGCCCAACTCGACCGGTTTATGGTGAAACTGCGTCTCGGTTATCCCGACCCGCTTGGCGAGGTGGAGATGTTGGGTCGTATGGAGGAGCCGTTCCCGCTCGCTCAAATTCGTACGGTTGTCCTGCAGGAGGAGTTCGTCTCCCTTCAAAAAGAAGCCCGCGCCGTTCATGTCGACGATACGATCAAGCAGTACATTGTCCAGCTTGCGACGGCAACCCGCACGCATCCGGACGTATCGCTGGGCGCCAGCCCACGGGCTTCGATCGCATTGATGCGGGCCTCCCAGGCGCAGGCTTTCTTAAAGGGTCGCAGCTATGTCATCCCGGATGACGTGAAGGAGCTGGCCGTTCCCGTACTGGCGCATCGCTTGACGTTAGCGCCGTCTGCGCTGCTGTCCGGTCGTCAGGCGGAAGCTCTTGTCGCTTCGGTCATCGCTAGCGCGTCGCTGCCGGTCCGCCGGCATGCCGCAGGCTGAAGAAAGGCGGCAAGCATGCGGAGCTTATTGGCAGTCGGATGGATTGGGGGATGCGGGGCGCTTCTCGGCTGGTGGGCGTTTGGCTGGGGCGGCCGGACGGCTTGGTTTTTGGTTTATGTCTGGGCTTTTTTCGTTGTTTATCTCGGGTTGTTTCGCGCTGCGGCCGGACGCGGGCTGCGGGCAGAAAGACTGCCCGCTGGGATGGAGGCCACACCGTCCGCCGCTCCGGAGCATATCCAGTGCGGGCCGAGCGATGACCGGTTCGTCTATAGCGGGGAACCGGTTACGATGGCCTACCGCCTTTCTGCGGCCTGGCTGCCGTGGTTCGGAGGGCGGCTGCGGGTAGAGGAGCGCTGGGTACATGAGGGAACCGGCGAGCGGATCATTCGGCGAGGTACGGCCGAGACGGGGTTCCTGCGCGCCGAGGTCATGCGCTGTACGATGCAAGGGCTTGACCGCGGCGTGTACCGTCAGGAGGCGCTGATCGTGAGCGCCGTGGACGCTTTCGGGCTTGTGCAGGCGAAGCGCGAAAGCGCAGGCGGCGGGCAGCTGTGGGTGCTGCCCGGAGGTTCGGGTACGGCGTCGCCGCTGCCGGGCACGGCCCCGGAAGGGGCGCGTCCGGCTTCCCGACGGCCGCCGGGTTCGGACCCCGTGCCGCAGGTGAGCGGCACGCGGCCTTACGCGCCAGGGGATCCGCTTCGCCGGATCCATTGGCGCAGCAGCGCGCGCACGGGCGAGCTGCGCGCGAAAGAGACGGAGCTGCCTGCCGCCGGGCGGCAGCTCATCGTGCTTGACGCGGCCGGAGCCGGAGGGAGCGCGGGAGCCGCCCTGTGGGCGGATCCTGCGCTCGCGGCAGCGGTGGAGGCCGCGGCGGGGCTTGCGCTGCGCGCGCTCGAGCAGGGCGCGCGGGTGCGACTGGCCGTCAGTGACGGCCAGTCCGGCGCCGCGGAGGCGCAGGGGCGCGGGCGCGACGGCGAGCTGCTGCGGCTGCTCGCGGCGGTGCCGCGCGGCGAGACGCGCGCCGACGCGTTTGCCGAGCTCGCGCTGCGCGAAGCGCGGCTTGCGGGCGGCGGGGCGCTGACGCTCGTCACAGCCCGCGCCGATGCGCAGCTGGCCGCGGCTCTGCGCGGGCTGCCGCGGGGCGTCGCGCGCGTCGTTTACGTGCACGGGCCCGGGGCGGCTTGGCCTGGGCCCGCGCACGCATGGGTGCGGCAGCTCGAAGCGCTCGGCTGCCGGGTCACGATCCTGGCGCCGCAAGCGTCCGCTGCTGCGCCGAAAGGAGGTGCCGCCGATGCCGCTATCGGCACCTGACACCGATCCTCGCGCCGCTCAGCCGGCGAAGGATCCTGCCTCTCCCGCGTCCGGCGGCAAGGCCGAGGCTGTCGCTTCCGACCTCTGCGCCGCGTTCGCAGCCTGCGCCAGCGTCTTCCGCGAGGTGGCGGCTTCCGCCTCCGCCGCAGCCGCTTCGGCAAGCTCCCGCGTCGCGGCCGCGAACCGCGAGGCGCCGCGAACTCCCGCCAAGTGGGCGGGAGACGCCGCCCTCAGCGTGCTGCTGCTTCTGCTGCTGCTCGAGTGGCTGTACCCGCTGCGTAGATTGTCGGAGCTTACCGAGATATACAGTATCGCTCCGTTCGCGTTTACTTTTGCAGCGTTCATGCTGTTGGATACGTTCCGTCTGCCGGGCCCGGCGGCATGGTCGGCCAAAGCGTTATGGATCGTTATCCTAACGGCTTGGATTCATAACGGACAAGCAATGCCTTCTCCCTCCTGGTGGGTGCAGTGGGGCCGCGAGCTGGCTGTCGATGCCGCCGAAGGCTTGCAGGGGAAGGTGGCGAATTGGGAGCCCGCAACACGGACGCTTTGTTTTATGGCGGGCTGGGCATTCTTTGTGTCTGTCGTGCAAACGTTCATTTTGGAGCGTCGGCAGCTGATTTGGTTTCTTGGCTTGACACTGGGCTATTTGACGTTCTTTCAGGCGGTGTTGGCCTTGGATATGTTTTACGCCGTGCTGCGCTGCACGGGCTTCGGCCTGCTGCTACAAGCGATGCTTCAGCCGGGACGGGCGCTCCGCTGGCGGGGCGAAGCGGCCTCTGCCGCTCCCGCATCCGGGAAACGGATGCTCATCCTTCCCGCGCTGCTGCTGACCGCTACCTGTCTTGGCGCTGGTCTGCTTGGAGCGACGCTGCACCCGCAGGATATGCGGACACCCGATTGGTCCGGGTATGTCCGATCGCTCGAAAACCGCTTTCTGGGCAGTGCTTGGCTGCAGCGGCACGGATGGGCGTCGGAGACGAGAGCCCGGACGGGGTACGGCTCTGACGACGGCAAGCTCGGGCAGCCTTTGCAGCAGGACGACAGCCTTGCGTTTACGGCGGTTACCCCCAGGCTTACCTACTGGCGAGGCGAGGCGAAAAGCTTCTACACCGGCCAAGGCTGGGCGAGAGCGGATGACCCGCCGGCCCCGTTCGTTCCCAATCAGGCGACAAGGCAAGAGGACAGCCGATCGCGATCGGCGGCTTATGCTCTTGTCCGGCAGGAGATCCGCATCGCTTCTCCGAGCTTGAACCGCCAACTCTTCGCGGGTGGCGAACTTAAACGAGTGGCGTCGATGCAGTCGGCCGAAGGAAAACCGATTCCGACCGAGTGGGTCTGGAAGCAGGACGCGACAGACCGGTATACGGTCCCGGCCTTAACGGACCCGGTCGTTTCCTACGAGATCGAGACTTTGGTGCTGACTGATCGTACAGTGCCGGCGGCCGATACGGGGAACGGTTATGCCGAAGACATGCGGACCCGGTACTTGCAGCTTCCCGCCTCGCTGCCGGATCGGGTCCGCCGCCTCGCGGAGCAGCTAACCGCGGGATTGCATACGCCTTATGCAAAAGCAGAGGCGATCGAGCGCTATTTAAGGGAGCATTATCCCTACAGCTTGGAAGGGACGCGAGCCGCGGGTGAGAACGAGGACTTCGTTGACCGGTTCCTGTTTGAGCAAAAAACCGGGTATTGTGATCACTTTTCCACCGCGATGGCCGTGCTGCTCCGCTCAGCCGGAGTACCGACCCGCTGGGTCAAAGGATTCGCGCCTGGCGAGGTGGTATCCCGGACGGCCGCCGACGGAGACGAGCGCTACATGGTCCAAGTGCGCCAAAAGCATGCGCATTCTTGGGTCGAAGCCTATTTTCCATCGGTCGGTTGGGTTCCGTTCGAGCCGACTCCGGGCTATGCCCTTACGGGAGGAGCTTCCGCCGATGCGGCTCCTGCGGCTGCTTCAACCGCCGCTCTGGCGGCAAATACCGAAGCGGGCAAGCGGTCGCTCGTATCCCAATGGACTACATCAATGACAGATTTCGCAAATACCGCATTGGATTGTGCAAAAGCCACGTTATCCGCGGCTGTCGCCTCGGTCGAAGGGTGGATGCGCGCCGCAGTACCCTTTTTAGAGAGCGCGCTTTTCCTCTGGCCGATAGCGCTGCTCCTTGCTGGCGGCTTCCTTCTGGCGTTGCTCAGCAGGCGTCGAGTCCGTCAGCTTGATCCCACGCAGACTTCCGACTGCCGCGGCAGCCTGCGCCGGGTCTCGCTGCACCGCTTTGCCGACCGGCTGTGGCGGCGGCTGCAGCGCTCGTACGGCCGTGCGGCGCCGCAGCAAACGCTGCGCGAATACGCGAATTCCCGCCGCTGCCGCAGCGAGGCGCAGCGCATCATGCTGTTCCAACTGGCGCAGCTGCTTGAAACGGTGCGCTATGCCGATCCGGATGGCCCGCAGGAGCAGGTCACCCGCCGTATGCTCACGGACGCATGGCGGCGCCTGCGTCAAAACCGGAGCCTGGAACCGTAGGCGCTCTTCCACGAAGAGCCGCCTCCTGTTTCGGGCTTTTCTCTTACGTCCGGTCGGTCCGTGCAGGTGACTACATGCAAACCGTTCACAGCTTACCCACAATGCACATCCGAATAGAGGAACGTCGTATCGTCCACATATCCCCAACGGCATGCGCCATTGTTTCGTTTATGTACATATTCCCAGCAACATATTCGATGCCGCGCTTTGTACACATCCCGGGGACAAACCGAATCCGAATACTCCTGGAGTCGGCTTTCCTTTCCTCAAAACCCTTTTTTGGGGCATAATGGAAGAGTTATAACGCTTACATCGGCGCTGCGGCGTGACTTTCCGCTCAGGCATTGCCCTTTGCCGGGCAGAAGTTTATAATAAGTTTCATTGAAAACGAACGAAGAAGCCAGGAGGAACTTACTTAACATGGACAAGCCGAACGAAATCATTGTGGTGCTCGACTTTGGCGGACAGTACAACCAACTCATCGCCCGTCGGATCCGCGACTTGGGCGTTTACAGCGAATTGCTCCCTTACAACACCCCGATTGAAAAAATCAGAGCGCTGCAGCCGAAAGGCATCGTTTTCTCGGGAGGCCCCGCTAGCGTGTACGGAGAAGCATCGCCGCTGGTTGACCCGGCCGTGTACGAGATTGGCGTGCCGATTTTCGGAATTTGCTACGGCATGCAGCTGATGGCGCATCAATTGCAGGGCAAGGTGGAACGGGCATCGAAGCGGGAGTACGGCAAAGCCGAGGTTGATTTCACCGACGCGTGCGGTTTGGTGCATGGCCTCGACAAAAAACAAACGGTTTGGATGAGTCACAGCGACCTTGTCGTCCAGGCGCCGGAAGGGTTCGTCATTGACGCAAGCACCGAGCACGCTCCCGTAGCGGCCATGAGCCATCCGGAGAAAAAAATGTTCGCCGTTCAATTCCATCCGGAAGTGCGTCACTCCGTCTACGGCAACGATATCATCCGCAACTTCCTGTATCATATCTGCGGCTGCGAAGGCAAGTGGAGCATGGAAACGTTCATCGAGGATACGATCCGCGACATCCGCAATCAGGTCGGCGACAAAAAAGTGCTCTGCGCGCTCAGCGGCGGCGTCGATTCGTCCGTCGTGGCGGCGCTCATCCATAAAGCGGTCGGCGACCAATTGACCTGTATGTTCATCGATCACGGTCTGCTGCGCAAAGACGAAGCGGAAGGCGTCATGGATACGTTTGTCGGCAAATTCGATATGCATGTCGTCAAAATCGACGCGCGCGAACGGTTCCTCGGCAAGCTCGCCGGCGTGGATGATCCGGAGCAAAAACGCAAAATCATCGGCACGGAATTCATCCGCGTCTTTGAAGAAGAATCGGCCAAGCTCGGCGATTTCGCTTTCCTTGCCCAAGGTACGCTGTACACGGATATTGTGGAAAGCGGCACGGCAACGGCACAAACGATCAAATCACACCATAACGTTGGCGGTTTGCCGGAAGACATGAAGTTCGAGCTCGTGGAGCCGCTCAAAGCGCTGTTCAAGGACGAGGTCCGCAAGGTCGGCGAGGAATGCGGCCTTCCGGCGGCTATCGTATGGCGCCAGCCGTTCCCGGGTCCTGGACTTGCGATCCGCGTGCTTGGCGAAGTAACGGAGGAGAAGCTGCACATCGTGCGCGAATCCGACGCGATTCTTCGCGACGAAATCGCCAAAGCCGGTCTTGACCGCGAAATTTGGCAATATTTTACCGCGCTCCCGAACATGAAAAGCGTCGGCGTCATGGGGGACGAGCGTACGTATTCGTACACCGTCGGCATCCGCGCCGTCACGTCGATCGACGGCATGACCGCCGACTGGGCGCGTATTCCGTGGGACGTGCTGGAGAAAATATCGGTACGGATCGTTAACGAAGTCGATAATGTCAACCGCATCGTGTACGATATCACCTCCAAGCCGCCGGCTACCATCGAGTGGGAATAATCGGCAAGCCCGTTTTCTTCGAATGAAGAGGACGGGCTTTTTTTGATGTGCAGCCCGTCTGCCGAACTCGGACTGCCTGTCACGATTCCGAACGAATTTATAACAGATACGCAGATTGTTCGGAAAAATAATTGACAATCGCCGCTCCCGATTTTAGAATAAGGATTGTTGACAAAATAGGAATAACCGTTTCGTATAATTCCGGGAATCGGCCTGGAAGTTTCTACGAGATCACCGTAAATGATCTGGCTACGAACAAGGATAGGATGGTTCACGGATATATCCGTGGAGCCTTCTTTTGCTTGATAGCCCGGGGTCTTTACCCGGGTTTTTCGTCGTTGTTCCGATTAAATATGTGGGAGGATTTCTAGAATGGACCGGTTTTTTAAACTGAAGGAAAACGGTACCACCGTACGTACCGAGATCATGGCCGGGCTGACGACGTTTATGACGATGGCCTACATTTTGGCCGTGAATCCGAACATTCTTAGTGCGTTCGGTTCCGGGGCGACAGGCATGGACTGGACGGCGGTGTTTCTTGCCACGGCGATTGCCGCAGGCGTGATGACGATCGCGATGGGCTTGTTCGTCAACTTTCCGGTTGCGCTTGCGCCGGGGATGGGGCTCAATGCGTATTTTGCAACGGTTATTTTAGCATCGCAAGGTCAATTCACATATCAAATGGGATTGACGGCGGTTTTCATTTCAGGCTTAATTTTCATCGTATTGACGGTAACCAAAGTGCGGCAGCTGCTGCTGGTCGCCGTACCGGACAGCCTTAAGCACGCGATTACCGTAGGGATCGGGCTCTTCATTGCGATCATTGGAGTGAAGAACAGCGGCCTGTTGACCGTTGCGGTGGAAGCGGGCAAAGACATTCCGGCGCATAAATACACGGATGTTCTTTCGTTTGAAACGGTATTCCATATCGGCAGTATGAAAGATCCGAGCGTGCTGCTCTGCATTATCGGCTTGGCGCTCATCTCCGTTCTGATGGTGCTGCGCGTGCGGGGAGCGATTTTGTTCGGGATTTTGCTCACGACGTTCGTCGGCGTGTTCATGCACAATCCGGACGGCTCGCCCATGGTCAATTTCGCCAACCTGACAAGCGCCAAAACGACGTGGGTGCCGGACATGAGCAAGCTGGCATTCGCTCATTTCGATTTCGCCGGTATTATGCATGCGGGAATCATCTCGGTCATTGCGACGTTCACGTTTGTCGAGATGTTCGATACGTTCGGCACGCTCGTAGGCACAGCCAACCGGGCGGGTTTCATGAAGAACAAGGAAGAAGGCAACAAAAAAGTCGGCAAAGCGATGATGGTCGACGCCGTTGGCGTCAGCGCCGGTGCATTGGTCGGAACGAGTACGGTGACTGCGTTTGTCGAAAGCTCTGCGGGGGTTGCCGAAGGCGGACGCACAGGTCTTACGGCGGTTACAACGGGCGTATGCTTCCTGCTGGCGCTCTTCCTGGCACCAATTGCGGCGCTTATTCCGGGGCCGGCAACGGCGGCGGCTTTGATCATCGTCGGGGTGCTGATGATGCAGGCGGTGCGGGAGATCGATTTTCAAGATCTGGTTTACGGCATTCCGGCTTTTCTGATCGTGGCGCTTATGCCGTTCACGTATAATATCGCGAACGGAATTTCGTTCGGGATCGTCAGCTACGTGCTGCTGGCGACGGTCGCCAAATTGGGCGGCAAGGGCCAATATAAAGTGCATTGGCTGATGTGGCTGCTGGCGGTGCTCGTGATTGCGCGCTATATGTTTGTCGGCGGAGAATAAGCTTGCGATGGTAAATTTGCCTGTCGTCTCTTACATGAGACGGCGGGCTTTTTTCGTTGGTGAAAACGAATACGGCGAGCCGAACCGAAAGCAAAAAATCGCCAGCCTTGAGCGGATATGAGAGGCAAACAGCTGGAGTAGAGGCTGTGGATATAGTTATCCACAGCCTTTGTGCATAATGTGGGTAATTCGGGAAATCCGCGTCAGAAGAACGTTTAACGTGCTTCGTTTTCCCAAGAGGGAGTGGATAAGTTTTTCACATTGAATATGTGGATAATGTGAATAAGTTTGTGGATTCCTTAAAAAAGCTTGATTTTTCTAGAGAAAGTGACAAGTTTTTATGGGGATAATGTTGTGGATAGAGTGAATAGCTCCGTTACAGGGGATAAGCTGGATAAAGCGGAACGAATTGGGCAAAGTACGAAAAAGAGGTCTTTTGCGAGGAGTTCGGCGGAGCATGCAAAATTTCGACGCTATTGCACGTGCGATACGCTGCATACGACGAATTCCCTGATGAGCGATTGGCAAGGGAGAGGCGGAACATCATGCGCAATGGAACGATTCGTCGAAAAGCCTCCAGGCTGTATGCCAAAGGGATCGTTTGTATCATGGCAGCCGTATCGTGTATGTGGATGAGTGTATCCTATGGCGCCTCCCCGGCTTATGGGCTGGGGATAAATTCCATTGCTCAAGGTCAGGTTATCCCCATTACAGAGGAAAAATCAGAAGTTATCCCCAATTCTGAAAATTCTCCGATCGTTACGGTGATTTCCATACCCGGGTTATCGTTTATGGAGCTGCTGCCGGAGTGGTTGGACCGTCTTCCGGCCTTGCGGAAGCTTGCGACAACGGGGGGACTGGCCGCAATGAATGTGCGTGTCCCCTATAAAGGACTCGAGTCGGTATACGCGACTTGGGGGGCGGGAACGCCGGCGGATGGCAAAGGAGGCGAAGGGTGGAACCGTGCTGAGCGGCGGGACGGGCAGTCCGCCTTAGCGCTCGTGCGCAGGTTTGCCGCTGACGGAGCGGAAGCTGCCGCTTCGAGCGTCTCGGTGCTTGTTCCGGCTTACCCTTCGCTCAAACGGGAGAACGCGGAAGGGACTTACTTGGCCCGGCCAGGCTTGCTCGGAGAAACTTTGAAACGCCATGGCGTCCGCTTGGGCGTGTGGGGCAATCTCGATGAGCCGGGAGGAGGAACGGATCGCTTCAAGCGGCCTGCTCCGCTTATGATCATGGACGGTCAGGGAACGGTAGCGGCAGGGGATGTAGGCCGGGGCACGCTCACCGCCGATGCCGCCATGCCTTCGGCTATCAGGACGGATACGGAACGGCTGGTCGAGGAATGGAGAGCGTTTGTTACCGGACGTAAGGCGTGGCCTGCGGAGGGGACGGATCGCGGTACGCTCGCGGTGATGGAGCTTGGCGATTGGTATCGGTTGTACGCAGAGAAGGCTTGGTACGAGCCCGGCCGGTTTGTCGAACGGAAAAGAGCGGTGCTAGAGCAGACGGACCGGCTGTTATCGGAGCTTACGGGCGAGATGGAAGCGTCCGGCAGACGTCATGTACTGTGGCTGGTCAGCCCGAAGGTGCATTCGGAGGCATGGAAAGAAAAATGGCAGCTCACCCCGGTCATCCGCTGGTCTGTGGCCACAACGGAAGGCATACTGATGTCTTCGGCTACGACGCGGCGTCCCGGGCTGGTTGCAGCTGTCGATGTGGCTCCGTCGCTGCTGGGCGAATTCGGGCTGGCGCGGCCGGAGGGCATGATCGGATTGCCTATCGTGAGCGCCGAATCGGGACGCGACAGCAGGTCACCGCTTGCTGTGCTGCTAAACGATATGCGTCAGATGGCTAACGTCTACGCGCTGCGGCCTACGCTATTGTACGGGCTTGCCGGGTACGAAGTGGCCGTTATGCTGCTGGGGCTTATTACGCTGTGGTGGGCGAAGCCGACGGGTCGCTTGAGGAGATGGATGCGCGGTTTGCTGTTTTCGGTGCTGCTTGCGCCCGGCGTCATGCTAGCGCTGGGCTGGGCGGCGTATATGAACAAGCTGCTATTGGCGGGCTTGGCGCTTGCCGCTCCTCTCGCGCTCGGAATGCTTGCCGCAGTAGGCTCCCGGGAAATTCCGCAGCTTATGCGCACGCTTGGATGGATCGGAGCGGGGACCGGGGCGCTGATCTTGTTTGACGGCTACACCGGCGCCGAAGCGATGAAGCGTTCGGTGCTCGGGTACGATCCGATCGTCGGCGCGCGTTATTACGGGATCGGCAACGAGTTTATGGGCGTATTGCTCGGCGCCTCGCTGCTTGGGTTGAGCGCGTGGCTGCAGGTCAGGCGGATGCGGACGCGGGTGTTTAAGGGCTATGGCACAGGGGAAGGAGCGCTCCAGCCCGGCAACGCGGCCGCGCTGGAGGCAAGCCCCGGCGGTCTGGGGCGCACCCACGCCGTCGCCCGCCTCAGCGCCTGGCGCGAGGCTGCGCCTGCCGCCGTCGTCGGAGCAGCCGTCGCGGGCTGCCTCGCAGCGCCTGCGCTCGGCAGCGAGGCCGGCGGCGCGCTCGCCTCGGCCGCCGCCTTCGGCGCGCTGGCGGCCCGGCTCGCCGCTGGTGGCGCCCTGCGCCTGCGCCGGCTCGCGCTGGCGGTCGCGCTGCCGCTCGGCGCGGCGCTGGCGGGCCTCTGGCTGCTGAACGCCGCTTGGCTCCCCGGCCCGGCCGGGGAACCAAGCGCCGCCGCAACCGTGAACGCGCCCGCCGCTGCTGCACCGCCCGCGGCCAGCTCCGCCCTGGCCGCCCCAAGCAGCCATATCGGCCGTGCCTTCGATGACCTGCGCCACGGGCGCTACGACGTGATCGGCGCGATCATCGCCCGCAAGCTGGCGATGAACGTTCACCTGATCCGCGTCTCCGCTTGGAGCAAAGTGCTGCTTACGGCCCTGGCCGTGATGGCCGTGCTGGTGCTCCGGCCCTCAGGACGGCTGCGCCTGTGGGAGCAGCGCTACCCGTACCTGATGCACGGGTGCTATGCCAACGTCATCGGTGCGCTGGCCGCGCTCGTCTTGAACGATTCCGGCATTGTCGCCGCCGCGGCGATGATCGTCTACAGCAGCGTGCCGCTGCTGCTGTTAAAACTAGAGGGCGCCTGATCGCAACGACAGGCGCCCTCCATATTATTCTGCTAGCTGTTCCCACTGCTCGTAGCATTCCGCAAGCTGTTCGCGCTTTGCTTCCAACGCTGCGTTTTTCTCCTGCACGAGCACGTAGTTATTATACACGTCCGGGTCGGTCAGCTCGGCTTCCAAGCCGCCGATAGCCTCCTCCAGCTGCGCAATCTGCTGCTCCAATTGCTCCAGCTTGCGCTGGCGGGTGCGCTCTTCGCGCTTCGCCTGCTTCCCGGCCTCGTAATCGCTGCCGGCTCCCGGTTCAGCCGTTTTCGCCGCGCTGCCTTCCGCATGTCCACGGCCTTTGGCGGCTTCCGCGCCTCCGCGGCTTGCCGCTTCCGCCAGCCGCTGCTGCTCCATCTCGGCCAGCTCCAGCTTCTTTTCCACATAATCGTCGTAGTTGCCCAGGTAGACGGTTACTCCGTCCTTGTCCAATTCGAGCATATTCTCGGCCATTTTGTTCAAGAAATAACGGTCGTGGGAAATGAACAGCAGCGTGCCCTCGTACTCTATCAGGGCCGATTCGAGCACTTCCTTACTGTACAAATCCAAATGGTTCGTAGGCTCGTCGAGAATGAGCACGTTCGCTTTTTGCAGCATTAGCTTCGCCAGCGCGACCCGGGCTTTCTCGCCGCCGCTGAGCGAGCCGACCTTCTTGAACACATCCTCGCCGCTGAACAAAAAGTTGCCGAGCACCGTGCGGATGCGCGCTTCTTCCAGATGAGAGAAGGCGTTCCATACTTCTTCCAGCACGGTTTGGTTCGGGTTCAGGCCCGTCTGCTCCTGATCGTAGTAGCCGATCTTAACGTTCGTTCCCCAATCGAAAGCCCCGCGGTCCTGCGTATGCTGCCCGATCAGCGTCTTCAGCAGGGTCGATTTGCCGATCCCGTTCGGACCGATCAAGGCGGCCGTGTCGCCGCGGCGCAATTGGAACGTAATGCCTTGCGCCAGCGGTTGCTGCCGATCGTAAGATACGGACAGACCCCGTACGTCGAGCACTTCCCGGCCCGTAGGCGCCTCGACCTCAAAGGAGAAGCTGGCCCGCTTCAGCTCGCCGAGCGGCTTGTCGAGCCGATCCATTTTATCCAGCGCTTTGCGGCGGCTTTGCGCCCGTTTGGTCGTGGAAGCGCGGACCAGATTGCGCTGGATGAAGTCTTCCATTTTCGAAATTTCTTCTTGCTGTTTTTCGTATTGCTTAAGCTGCACATCGTAATCCGCCGCTTTCAGCTCGATGTACCGCGAATAATTTCCGGTGTATCGGCGCGACGAAGTTCGTTCGATCTCATAGATGGCGCCGACAAGCGAATCGAGAAAATAACGGTCGTGGGAGACGACCAGGATGGCTCCGGGATAGGAGCGCAAATATTGCTCCAGCCACGTCAGCGTCGGAATGTCCAAATGGTTCGTCGGCTCGTCCAACAGCAGCAGGTCCGGCGCTTCGAGCAGCATTTTGGCCAGCGCGAGCCGCGTTTTCTGTCCTCCGCTCAACGTTTGCACCGGGGTAGCCGGGTCCATATGTCCGAAGCCCATCCCGCTCAAGATTCCGCGAATTCTCGCCTCGATCTCGTAGCCGCCGCGTTCGCGGAACGCATCCGACAGCTCGGCATAGCGGCGCATCGTTTCCTCCGTTTTTTTCTCATCGGCCAGCACGTCCGGATCGGACATGCGCGCTTCCAGCCGCCGCAGCTCCTCTTCCATTTCCAGCAAACGGTCGAATACGCTCATAAGCTCGTTCCAGATGGAGCGATCCGACGTTAATCCGCTGTTTTGTTTTAAATAGCCGATTTTCGTCTCTTTTGCCTTAAAAATGCTCCCCGAATCGTAAGACAGCTCGCCTGCGATGATCTGAAGCAGCGTCGATTTGCCTGCGCCGTTGACGCCGACGAGTCCGATGCGTTCCCGCGCCTCGATTTGAAGCGATATATTGGAAAGTACGGTGCTGACGCCGTAGCTTTTCGTGATGGCTGAAACTTGAAGCAGCATAATGAATAAAGCCTCCTGAAATCAAAGTCCTGAAAAAAGGCGACAATCTCCCTCAGTTTAGCATATTTGCCCGCCGATTTCGATTTCCATCCGTTCCCCGGTATACAAAAGCGCCCTGCTTGTCTTATGCTTTTATACGCATGCTTCTGAATCGTGATCCAAGAGAGTGAGAGGAGGCGATTATTGTGCTTCCGGTGCCCTTACCGAAAAAAGCTAACCTCCGACGCGGCGCGCCGTCCCGCCGTGTGTGGCTTGCCATATGGAGCGCATTGCTGCTGATGGCGTTCCTCGTTCCGAATACCGGCTTCTTGCAGCCGACGCCTTCCGGTGCGAAGTCCCACCCGGTACCGGCCGTCTCGTTTACGGGACCCGATTCGGGCAAATACCGGCCGCTTCAAGTGATGACGTACAATATTCGCCACGCCGAAGGAATGGACGGCCGCGTCAACCCGCAAGCGGTACTGCGGGATCTAAAAGCCGCCAATGCGGACGTCATTGCACTGCAGGAAGTGGACCGGCTGCAGTGGCGCAGCGGTTTGCAGGATCAAGCCCGCTATTTTGCCCAAGCTATGGGCATGCATTGTATTTATGCTCCCGCGATCCGTCGCGGCGTGTCGCAGTACGGCGTCGCTCTGCTGAGCCGCTATCCGCTCGAAGCGCCGCAGATTCACCGGCTTACCGGCGGACGCGAACCGCGGCTGCTGTTGACGGCCGAGCTGCGCTTGCCGGATCGCACCGTGACGGTTGCGACCACGCATCTCAGCGTCGAAGCCGAAGGGCGCACGCGCGAATGGCCGCAGCTGCTTGCCGCGCTGCGGAACGGGCCGACGCCTCTGATTTTGCTCGGCGACTTTAACAGCCCGTCTTCCAGCCCCGAGCTTCAGGAGACCGTCCGCGGACTTGGACTGCAGGAAATCAGGCCGAAACCTTCCTCCTTGCCGACGGTTGCCCATGGAGGCAGGATCGACCACATTTTTACCAATTTGCCGACGGAGCGGCCCGCGCTTGTCAGAGACAGTCGCGCTTCCGATCATAGGCCCGTATTTGCCTCGTTGAACGAAAACGAAATCCCCCTTCACACACGTTAAGCTGCCGGCTTCACGTGCGACGAAGGGGGATGTTTGTTAAGTCAGCCGCGTAAGACGGCAAGCCCGGCAAGAAGAAGGATACCTGAGATGATGGCGATTCCGTCGGCGCGGGTCAGACGAAGAGAATCGGTATGGCCCAAGAGCGCGGTTCGGCGGCCGATTTTTTTCATCTCCAGAGCGGAGGTTATTTCCTCCGCCCGGTGGAACAGCGCCAGCAGGAGCGGGACGACTAACGCCGGCATATCGCGTCCCCGTACGGCTCCAGGTCGAACGGCCGCTTTGCCTCTTGCCCGAACGATATCTGAGAACCGCTGCCATTCGCGCACGATCATCGGAATAAATTTGAACATGAGCGATACCGCCAAAGCAAACGAATCCGTTCGAAGCCTCAACCGCTTCGCATATCCGAGCCCCCAAGCAAGCCCCTGCACCATACGCCCGTAAGGTGTTGCAGCCGCAAACCAGTAGCTTGCGAGCGTGATCAGAAACAGGCGGAACACATTCAAGCCGGTAGCAAGCGAGTGCTCCAGGGAAAACCCGACGAAGGGAAAGCTGCCGCTTACCGTCCACTCCAACCCGGCCAAGCCGACGGAGATCAGCATGAACCATGCTAACGGTTTTAGGAGTTTGGCCGCACCGAGCAGCGCAGAGCGGGACAGTCCGATATAGGCGGCGGCAATCGGCAATGCGGCGCAGGCAAGTCCGAGCCAGCTGCTTTGCAGCATCGTGCCTATGACAATGAAAAGATACAGCAGCCATTTCGTGCGCGGATCGAGCCGATACCAGAGCGAGTTGGCAGCGGCAGGCGGATGTGCGCCTTCCTGGGACAGGCCGGCCGCTTGGCTCTGCGGTGGAAGCGGTACGTGCAGCGCAGATTCATCTGACTGGGATTCAATCTGCGGTATGCCGTCTGGATGTTCTTCAGGCAGCGCAGATTTTACCGCAACGCGGCGTCGCTCCTTCAGCCGCTCAGCTATCGCATCGGCCAAATCCTCGGGCGAAAGCTTGCCTTCGTCCATCACGGCAATGCCGTTTCGCGCCAGCGCGTGCGAAAGCAGGACGCAGCTGGGGAGCCCAACTCCCGCTTGCACGAACGGTTCGGGATTGCCGCATAGAGCGGCGGGTGTCCCATCGGCTGCGATCGTACCGTGGTCGAGCACGATCACGCGGTCCGCCAGAGGAAGAAACAAGTCCAAATCATGAGTCGCGATAATCATGCCGCCTTTGGCCGCTCTGCGGGCTTGCACGTACCGGAGCAGCTCTTTGGCTGCCGCCGATTCAAGACCCGCGGTAGGCTCATCCATCAGAAGCCAATCGGGCGAGGTAGCGATTGTTGTGGCTAAAGCAAGCCTGCGCCGCTGGCCTCCGCTTAGCGCGAATGGAGAACGGTCCGGGTCGAACGCGGCGCCGAGGCCGAGGTCTTCACAAGCGGATTGAATGCGGCGTTCCTTTTCCATCACCGTCAGCCCATAAGGACGAAGTGAATAGCCGAACTCCTGCCGAAGGCTTCGTGCGAACAATTGCTGCTCCGGAAACTGGAACGTCAAGCCGAGCCGAAGAAGAAACGGCCGGGTGACCCGGTTGCGGCGCCATAACGGCTCGTCATCCAGACGAATGTCGCCCGAAGAGGGCGGCCGCATGCCTGCCAGCAGGTGAAGCAGTGTGGACTTGCCGGAGCCGGTATGTCCGACGAGCAGCGTGATGGTTCCGTCTTCGAATGTAAGATTGACTTCGCTTAGCAAGCGGCGGTTTGGCTCGTCCGGAGCTGCCACGCTTACGTTATGCAGCGTCAGAGGCATAAGCGGCTCACCGCCTTCGCCAAATCGTCGTAGCTTAAGGGGCGGGCCGTCAGGCCAAGTCCCTTTTTCTTTAAATGCAGCGCCGTCTGCACGACGAAGGGAGGGTCAAGTCCAATTCGCTCGCATGGCGTCTCCGAATCGGAAGCCGTAGCAGGGTCTCCATAAAAGAACGTCTCCGGCGCCCCGTCAAACGCTACCTCACCTTCCTGAAAAGCGACAATGCGGCTTGCGTGGACCGCTTCTTCCAGCCGGTGCGTAATCCATATGACGGTCGTTCCTTGAAGATGAGCTTGCCGAACGACCCGCAGCACTAATTCTCTTGCAGCGGGATCGAGCATGGCGGTCGGCTCGTCCAGTACCAGCACATCGGGAGCGGTTGCGAGTGCCGCGGCAATGTTGACGAGCTGCTTTTGCCCTCCGGACAAGGAGTTCAGAGGCGTTTCGGGTGACAATTCGAGCCCGACCCGAAGCAGCGCTTGCTTTTGAATCTGCCCCAGCTCCTCTTTGCTCAAATGACGGTCGCTCAAGGCGAAAGCGAGCTCTTCGGCCGGCGTATCGCCAGTATGCTGGGATTCCGGATGCTGCAGCACGCCGCGGATGTCTATGCGCTCTTTCCGGACCATCCGCCCCGCCGTAAGCCGGCACGTACCAAGCAGCACGCTGGCCAGCGTGCTTTTGCCGCTTCCGTTCGGACCTGCAACGGTTACCCACTCCCCAGGCTCGATGAGCAGCGTGACGTTGGCCAAAGCTTTATGCGCGCCCGAGCCGGTCGGGTACTTCACGGATGTTTCCTGCAAGGCTATGAAGAATGAAGAAGACATAGGTAAAAAATCCTTTCGTTTTTAAAAACCGTGTGCTATAATCCTCAATTGTTAACCATATATAATAGTTATTGGTTGACGATTTGTCCATCATAACCATACCAAAAAAGGAGGCATTCATCAATATGAAGCTTACGCTTCGAGGCATTGTTTTTAGTGCTCTGTTTGCTGCGCTCGTCGTGCTTTTTGGATTTATCAGCATTCCGCTCGGCTTTACGCCCGTGCCTATCACCCTGCAGACGCTGGCCGTTATGCTGGCAGGCGGGCTGCTCGGCGCGCGGTACGGCTTTTTTAGCATGGCGCTTATCGTGGTGCTGACGGCCATCGGATTTCCGCTGCTGCACGGCACAGGAGGATTGAGTGTTCTGCTCGGGCCGACCGGAGGCTATGTATTTATGTGGCCGATCTCCGCGCTCCTGATCGGCTGGCTGCTGCCGCGGATACGTATTCGAGGCGTATGGGGATACGCTGTCTCGTTTCTTGTGCTCGAGCTGTTCGGCTCGCTGCTGCTGTATGTAAGCGGAGTGCCATGGCTCGCCTATGTGACGGGCATGTCGTTCTCCAAAGCGATGGTTGCCGGCTGCTACCCTTATCTGATCGGCGATGCGATTAAGGTTGCCGCGGCCACCCTGATTATCGCTTCCGTGCGTCAAGTGTTTCCACCGGAACGGTTAACAGGTGAAGGAATTCCCCAAGAGTAGGAATTTTTCGGTGGGATTTTTTCATTTTCACATTAATCTACGAAGCTTCCTCTTTACATAATACGTCTGCCTTCGGGCAGGCTTTTTTATTATGTAAGAACATTTTTTATTTTGCCGCGAGTTTTTGGGTAAAATCGTAGAAATTCGTTATTTTGCTTCGATTTATGTTAAACTAGGAGAAAATGCCCCAAAAGGGGTTTGCCATCGAGCATGGTACCCATTAGAATGTTGTTAATCCAGAATCGACCCGATGAAATGAGGCCGTTTCATGAATATTAAAGAGAAAAAAATCGAACTTCGCCGCCAGGCCGAAGCGGTTCGTTCAGCCATCCCGGAGGACGAACGGAAGCGCAAGTCCGAGATCATCAGCGACAAGCTGATCGAACGGTTGGAAGCGCTGCTTCGTCCCGAGCCGTCGATGAGAAGACGTCCGACGCTGCTTACCTATATGCCGGTCAAAACCGAAGTGGATGTAACCCCGGTCATGGAGGCCTGCTGGGACCGTCCTTGGCGCGTCGTCGTCCCGAAGGTCGTGCCCGCCTATAAGCAGATGAAGCTGTTCGAGGTGCGTTCGTACGCCGACCTGGAGCGCGGAACGTGGGGAATCCGCGAGCCGATAGCCAAAGCGCAGCAGCTATTCGATATCCGGCAGGTGGATGTCGCGCTGGTTCCGGGACTGGCGTTCGATGCCAATATGGGCCGGCTTGGCTACGGCGGTGGCTTCTACGACCGTTTTATGCAGCAGTATGTCCGTACCGGCCTGCCGAAGCCTTATATTTTGGCGGCGGCGTACGAGGAGCAGTTGATCCCGGAAGTCCCGATGGGACTGTTCGATTTCCGGATCGACGAGTTGGTGACGGAAACCCGCATTGTGACGGAGAAGGGAGCGGAAGTCCATGACTGAGGAGCGGCAGCCGCTTACCCATCTGAACGAGCAGGGCCGTGCGCGCATGGTGGACATTTCGGACAAGCAGGAAACCGTCCGTACGGCGACGGCCCGCACGACCGTTACGATGCTTCCGGCTACGCTGGAGCTGATCCGGCAGGGAGGCATCGGCAAAGGGGACGTGCTGGCCGTAGCGCAGGTTGCCGCGGTTATGGCTGCCAAAAAAACGTCGGATTGGATTCCGATGTGCCATCCGATTGCATTGACCGGCGTCGATGTCCGGTTTAGCGATAACGGGGAAGGGCAATTATACATCGAAGCGACCGTCCGCACGAAGGGACAGACCGGTGTGGAGATGGAGGCACTCACGGCCGTATCCGCCGCGGCGCTGACGGTCTACGATATGTGCAAGGCTGCGGAGAAAACGATGCAGATCGGACCGACGCTGCTGCTGAGCAAAACCGGCGGCAAGAGCGGAGATTTTCACGCAGTCCCATAGAGACTTAATGAGATCCGGGAGAGGAGCAGATGTATGCGCTGGAAAGTGGCTATCTTAACCGCTAGCGACCGCGGTTCGCGCGGAGAGCGGGAAGACACGAGTGCACAGGTCATTCGGGAATTGATTGAAGAAGAAATGAACGGCGAAATTATCGAATACCGTGTCGTGCCTGACGAGAAAGACGAAATTATGGCGGCGTTGATCGAAATGACGGATTATTTCCGGGCCGATCTCATTTTGACAACCGGAGGCACGGGCCTCGCGGTGCGGGATGTCACGCCGGAAGCGACCTTGAGCGTCATCGATCGTCACGCTCCGGGCTTTGCCGAAGCGATGCGCATGTATTCGGTGCAAAAGACGCCGCGCGCGATGCTCTCCCGGGCCGTGTCCGGGATTCGCGGCAAGACGCTGATCCTGAACTTGCCTGGCAGCCCCAAGGGGGTTTCGGAAAATTTATCGGCTGTTATCGACCAGTTGCCTCACGCTCTTGCCATTCTGACCGGACGCGAGGGAGACCACGGCGATGAAGCATGATTCGATGCTCGAAGAGGTTCCTGTGGAACAAGCCGTCGGCATGGTGCTTGCCCACGACTTGACTCAGATTATTCCCGGCAAGTTCAAGGGCCGCCTGTTTAAAAAAGGTCACGTGATCCGCGAGGAGGACATCCCTGCGCTGCTCAGCATCGGCAAGGAGCATATTTACACGCTTCGTCTGCAGCAAGACTATCTGCACGAAGACGAAGCGGCTCTGCGGATGGCGAAGGCCGCGCAGGGAGCCGGCGTTACGTTGAGCGAGCCGCATGAAGGCAAAGTCACGCTCAAGTCCGCGATCCACGGTCTGGTCAAGATCGACAAAGACCGGATCGACCAGGTCAATTCGCTGGATCAAGTCATCATGTCGACTGTAAAGACGAATACGGTGGCGGAGCCCGGCCGTTCCTTGATGGGGACCCGCGTCATTCCGCTTGTTATAGAAGAAGACCGCATTACAGCAGTCGAGCGTATCGCCGCTTCCTTGGGACAGCCTATGGTCGAGGTTAAGCCGTTCCGCCCACTGCGGGCAGGACTGATCACAACAGGCAGCGAAGTGTTCAAGGGCCGGATTGAGGACAAGTTCGGTCCCGTCGTACGCAGCAAGCTCGCGGCGCTCGGCTCGGAAGTAATCGAGCAGCGGTTTGCGCCGGACGACAGCGAAACGATCGTACAGGAAATCCGCCGCTTCCTGGAGGAAGACCGTGCGGATCTTATTCTCGTTACCGGCGGCATGTCCGTAGACCCGGACGATCGGACGCCCGGCGCCATCAAACGTGCCGGAGCGTCCGTTATCAGCTACGGCACCCCGATGCTTCCCGGGTCCATGCTTTTGATGGGCTATCTGGACGACATTCCGATTATGGGGCTGCCCGGCTGCGTCATGCACGACCCGTACACGTCGTTTGACGTTCTGCTGCCGCGCATTTGCGCGGGAGAAACGATTACCCGGGCGGACATTACCGAGCTCGGTTATGGCGGGCTTTACGGCTGCTAGCTGATGAACAGGCAACATCTCCACTGAAGGAGGGTAATCGATATGCTCGGAAATATAGGATTCAGCGAAATTTTGCTTATCGGACTCATTGCTCTATTATTGTTCGGTCCGAACAAGCTGCCGGAGCTTGGCCGGGCGCTAGGCAAGACGCTGCGCGAGTTCAAGCAGGGCGCCCGCGATCTGATGGAGACGGATGCGCCTCAGCCGCCGCGTCAAGACGTTACGCCGCCGGCGCCTGCGCAGCAGCCACAGCCGCATGCTGTACAGCCAGAAGCGAAACAAGACTCGCGTCGTTTGCCGGATTAGGGAGACTCTTGTCTCCCGATTTTGACCGTGTGGAAGGTGAACCGTTATGGAACATGATGAAGGCATGACGCTGGTGGAGCATCTGACGGAGCTGCGCAAACGAATTATTTGGGTGCTGCTTGTCCTGATCGTCGGGATGGTGATCGGGCTGCTCGTGGCTAAGCCGTTAATTAATTATTTGAAAAGCGTATCTCCGATCGCAAACCTGGACTGGTATGTGTTTTCCCCATGGGATGCAATTAAAATGTATATGAGCTTTTCTCTGGTTACCGGCCTTCTGGTCACGCTTCCGTTCGCTTTATACCAGATCTGGGCTTTTCTGAAGCCAGGACTCCGTGAAGTAGAACAAAAAGCTTCTTTAATCTTCATTCCCTTTGCGTTTCTTATGTTTTTGCTCGGTCTGGCGTTCGGCTATTTTATCGTGTTTAAAATGGCGCTGTTATTTACTACTGCGATCAGCCAGAGCATGGAGCTTAAAGAAAACTTCGGCATTTCGCAATATTTTTCGTTTATGTTCAATATATTGATCCCGATCGCGCTCGTCTTCGAGCTGCCGATTGTCGTGATGTTTTTGACCAAAATCCGCCTGCTCAATCCGCTGCTTCTCCGTAAACTGCGCCGCTACGCGTATTTGGCGCTCGTCGTGATCGCCACGATGATTACGCCGCCGGATGCCGTGTCCGCCATTATCGTAGCTGTGCCGATGATTATTCTATACGAGTTCAGCGTCTATCTATCGGCGCTCGTCTACCGGAAGCAGCTGCAGCAGGATCAAGCCTGGGAGGCGGAAAGCTCCGCAAAGTCTGTCGAATGACAGGCTTTTTTGTTTGTCAGTTTGTCGTATATTTTGGAAAGGGCTGGAGACAATGATTGAGGTGTGAAAATGTTGTAAAACCACTTGCAAAATTGATGGGAAATAGTTATCATAAGAATTGTTGTTAGCACTAAAGACGTTTGAGTGCTAATAAGATAAACCATCGTTACCCTAATTTCAAAAGGAGGCTATTTTCTCATGATCAAACCGTTGGGTGATCGCGTAGTCATTGAAGCCATCGCTAAGGAGGAAACGACCGCAAGCGGTATCGTACTGCCTGATACGGCGAAAGAGAAGCCGCAAGAAGGCAAAGTCGTAGCTGTAGGCAGCGGTACACTCAAAGACGGCGAGCGCGTTGCGCTTGAGCTGAAAGAAGGCGACCGCGTGATTTTCTCCAAGTACGCCGGTACTGAAGTGAAATACGAAGGCCGCGAGCTGCTGATTATGCGTGAGAGCGACGTTCTGGCCGTTCTGGCTTAAGAACCAACGCCTCGATTCGATACTTAAGTATTGGTAATTTACTTACGAAAATATTCGAAACGTTAAAAATATACGATTAATTCTCGGGAGGGTTCATTCATGGCAAAAGAAATTAAGTTCAGTGAAGACGCTCGCCGCGCGATGCTTCGCGGGGTTGACGCGCTTGCGAATGCCGTAAAAGTTACCTTGGGACCGAAAGGCCGCAACGTCGTACTTGAGAAAAAATTCGGCAGCCCGCTCATCACCAATGACGGTGTGACGATCGCGAAAGAAATCGAACTCGAAGATGCTTTCGAGAACATGGGCGCTCAACTCGTGAAAGAAGTAGCGACCAAGACGAACGACGTTGCCGGTGACGGTACGACGACGGCTACGGTTCTGGCTCAAGCGATCATCCGCGAAGGTCTGAAAAACGTAACGGCCGGCGCTAACCCGATGGTTATCCGCAAAGGCATCGACAAAGCCGTTCGTGCAGCGGTAGAAGAGCTCGCGAAAATCTCCAAAACGGTCGAAGGCAAACAATCCATCGCTCAAGTAGCGGCAATCTCCGCTGCTGACGACGAAGTAGGCCAACTGATCGCAGAAGCTATGGAAAAAGTGGGCAAAGACGGCGTAATCACCGTAGAAGAGTCCAAAGGCTTCGCAACGGAGCTGGAAGTGGTTGAAGGCATGCAGTTCGACCGCGGTTACATCTCCCCGTACATGATCACAGACACGGACAAAATGGAAGCTGTTCTGGATAACCCGTACATCCTGATCACGGACAAAAAGATCACCAACATTCAAGAAATCCTGCCTGTACTGGAGAAAGTCGTTCAATCCGGCAAGCAGCTTCTGATCATCGCAGAAGACGTAGAAGGCGAAGCTCTGGCGACTCTCGTCGTGAACAGACTGCGCGGCACGTTCACTTGCGTAGCGGTTAAAGCTCCTGGCTTTGGCGACCGCCGCAAAGCAATGCTCGGCGACATCGCTGCCCTGACTGGCGGCCAAGTGATCACCGAAGAGCTCGGTCTTGAGCTGAAATCCACGACTCCGGACCAACTCGGTTCCGCTCGTCAAATCCGTGTAACGAAAGAAAACACGATCATCGTTGACGGCGCAGGCGACAAAAAAGACATCGGTACACGCGTATCGCAAATCCGTGCTCAACTGGAAGAAACCACTTCCGATTTCGATAAAGAAAAACTGCAAGAGCGCCTTGCAAAATTGGCTGGCGGCGTAGCTGTCGTAAAAGTCGGTGCAGCTACCGAAACCGAGCTGAAAGAGCGCAAACTGCGCATCGAAGACGCTTTGAACGCTACGCGTGCAGCAGTAGAAGAAGGTATCGTAGCAGGCGGCGGTACGGCCCTCGTGAACGTCTTCGGAGCTGTAGCAGCTGTGCAAGCTGAAGGGGACGAGAAAACGGGCGTAAGCATCGTTCTGCGCGCTCTGGAAGAGCCTGTTCGTACGATCGCAGCAAACGCAGGTCAAGAAGGCTCCGTTATCGTCGAGCGCCTGAAAAAAGAATCCGTTGGCATCGGCTACAACGCCGCTACCGGCGATTGGGTGAACATGATCGATGCAGGTATCGTTGACCCTGCAAAAGTAACTCGCTCCGCTCTGCAAAACGCAGCTTCCGTTGCAGCTATGTTCCTGACAACCGAAGCCGTTATCGCAGACAAACCGGAAAAAGACAAACCTGCTATGCCTGACATGGGCGGCATGGGTGGAATGGGCGGCATGGGCGGATTCTAATCCGACCTTAGCCCGGATAGAAACGGCAGCATCCTTTGGGATGGCTGCCGTTTTTGTTTTGTTTGGGTGTATGTACTATAAAGAGTTGATTCTTTGAGGTGATGCTCTGTTTTAAAGGCTAATTAATACAATAGGCCCGTAAAGCATCACACTTTTTAAGGTTAAAAAATAAAGACCCGGTACCAAGGTACCAGGTCTCCTGAAGCATTAAAGATTAATCAATGAAACCAGCAAGTTTGAGGTAACGTTTCAGCATCGTAGCTGCTTGCGAACGAGTTGCTTTCTCAGCAGAACCGATGGTGTCGTCAGTCAGACCATTGATGATGCCAGCGTTCACGGCAGCAGCAATTTCTTTCTTAGCCCAAACGATTTTGGAAGAGTCTTTGAATTTCGCAAGCTGTTGAGCTTGGTTCGACTCGGAAACTTCGGAAGCTACGCCTGCATAATTCAGGGAACGGATGATCATAGCAGCCAGTTCTTCACGAGTGATTTGTGCATCCGGACGGAACGTATTGTCTTCATAGCCATTGATAATACCTGCTTTGGATGCCGATGCTACTACGCCAGCGTACCAAGCGGAAGAGTTAATGTCAGTGAAATACGTATTAGCCGTTACAGAGTTCAGACCCAAGGAACGAACAACCAATGCTGCAAATTCTGCACGAGTGATGTTACGGTCCGGTTGGAATTGTTTGTCGGATACGCCTTCAACCACCAATTTGTTAGCAAGCATTTCAACGTCTGCTTTGGACCAGTGGGAAGCGAGATCTTCAAACGATTTGTTTGCTTCGATTACTGTGTAGATGCTGTTGCCGTTACGTTTCAACGTAGCAACGGTTTGACCGTCTTTCGATTGGAACGTAGAAGGAACAAAGCTCAGCTTCTTTGTTGTTTCATTGTAAAGAGCGCCAGTTGCTTTTTTAGCATCCAGGTTTTTGTTCACGTTCAACGTACGGGAAACATAAGTGCTGCCGAAATCAACATTAACAGACTTGCTGTTGCCGGAAGCTGTTACGTTGAAGTCAACAGCGTTCTTAATTGGGCTGCCGCCTGCAGCATAAACGGCTTTCGTTACGTCTTCAGCAGTAGCGTCAGCAACTTTAGCAATTGTTACGTTGATTTTCGTATCTTTCAGTTCAGCGCCCAATTCTTTCGCGAGTGCTTCGAATTTCATAGCTGCCAGCGGAAGAGTATAAGTGCCGTTGTCGTTGATGATCGTTACAGAAACTCCGCCTTTTTTCAGCGCTTCTGCCAGTGTGTCAGCCGGGATAGCCAGCTTCTCACCTTTGATTTTGAGTTTCACTTCTTTGGAGTTTTCAAAAGCTCTTTGCAGAGTGAAGGCATCTACAGAATCTCCGAATACTTCAATCACGCCGTCGTTGGAGATAGAACCGCCGCCGCCGCCGCCGCCCCATCCGCCAGAACCGGAGGAGTTAATCGGAGTTTGGCCGCTGTTTAGTGCGTAAGTTTGATTACGGTCGTTACCGTAGTAGGTTACCACATAGACGCTATCCGGAACGGTAGGATTTGTCCAGCTAAAGTTAAAATCGAAGTATGTAACCTTATCAACCGTTCTGTAGGTTACGTTGGAAGTCGTGATAAGCAGATCTTTGTGGTAGGCATCCGAATATACGCTTAAAGATACACTATTATCTTTGTTATAGGTATCAGTATATACGGAACCAGAAACAGTTTTGGTGTACTTATCATACTTCAAACTACCAAAATCAATACCAGCAAATGCAAGCACA
Source organism: Paenibacillus tyrphae (assembly GCF_000722545.1). Lineage (GTDB taxonomy): Bacteria > Bacillota > Bacilli > Paenibacillales > NBRC-103111 > Paenibacillus_G > Paenibacillus_G tyrfis. The sequence continues at coordinate 116,710 of NZ_JNVM01000001.1, read as the reverse complement.
GGCACCAGCGTCGAAGCGATCATGATTCCGGCCAACGCTTGGGATGTTTTTTTCAATACAGATGATTTCACTTGGGTCTTGCTCCTTTCACGATTGTAAACATTTTTTTTCTCTATTTGACTCATTTCGCATTTCACCTCCCTCCCTGAGCAGAATAAAAATACCTTCTCGATTAAAAAATCGTCTTTAAGGCCTAGAATCTATTTTAGCATCATAGACAAAAAAATGGTAGCAAATTGTAGTGTAAATTTAGCTACCATTTTTTATGAAGATTTTTTTAAAACTTTGCGTTTATTAGGTTTTGAATTTCTTGGCGCTCGTTCGGATCTTGTGCTATCAGCTTATCATAAAGTGCCTGATCAGCCTTTCCTTGTTTTTGCAAGGAAGCTAAGTACCAGCGAATGTTTTGCTTCGTTGTTTGATTCTCTAGAGGGCCGCCAATGCCAATCCGGAACATCGCTTCCGCGGCATCATATTTACCACGTACGAACTGAATCTGACCTAAGGCTAAACCCATTTTGCCGGTCTCATCAAAAGCTTGACCTTGGCCTTGTTCTTTGGGTAGCAAAGCGAGTTCCTTTTTGCGAGCTTCGAATTGATTGTAAAGTTCAAAAGCTTGATTCCAATACTCATCTTGCTTTTGAGTATTCTTCGACTCACGCGCTTTATGGCCTAGATCTGTGTTTAAAGATATCGCAACTTCGTAGAGGTACACTTTCCATGGAAAACTGTGAAGCTTCTCGTTTGTAAATTGCAGAGTTTCTTCTGTTTTATCTTTTAGAATCAAGCTATAAATCTTTCTATCTACCAAAGGAAAGTTAAAGGGCTCTTTTTGCAATGCTTGATCCAGCAAATTCGTAGCTTCCGTAAAATATTTTTCATCCTTGGTCTGGTTATAAACTTGAAAAAGAATAGAGACTTTTTGGTATACATAATCCGGATGATTCGGATGCTGCGATAAGGCATTGTCTAACGGCGCTAAAATGTCGTTCAAGTTATTGTTACCACTGGCGGCGATAGCTTTAGATTGGTTGAATTGGCTGTCAGCGCTCAGCAGCTTAACGGAAGTGAAGAAAAGAAGCATAGAAACAAGAAGTACTACTGAAGGATAAGCCCATTTTTTTGAATTCAATACTTCTTTCCACTGACCGCCTAGCTCCATAGTATCGTTTGAGATCATGATTCCAAAGCTCAAGAATAAAAGCATTCCCAAGTAAACAAAACTCATGTCAAAATCTATAATGCTGTGAACAAGAAGAGAAATCGACACAATATAGAAAATGAAACGTTTGTTTCGCGTTTGTTCATCTTGATAGATGAAATTGCGGATGTAAATATAATAAATGAAAATAAGGAAAGTTAGGAATACAACAATTCCAACGATACCTACGTCTGTTAAATACTGAAGAAAAAAGTTGTGAGCTTGTCGACTGATATATGGGTTGTTCTGGTATTTTTCATAAAGTGCCGGCCAAGCTCCCCCACCCGCCCCGAAAACGGGGTAATCTTCAAATAATTTCATAGCATCTTTGTAAAACGTGCCACGTTCCAAGACACTATGCTGTTGGAAGTTGATGTTTTCAATACGAGTACGGATATTTTCCGGAAGCAACTTTGTTACTCCGGTATCAGTAAATAACAATACGGCCCCTATTCCACCAACGATGACGGCAACAACGGGTATAGCTAGGAAAGCGAAACGTTTTTCTTCGAAACGACTTGTTAACTTTTCGATCCATGGAGAAGCAAACCTTTGGATAAGCACTGCTAATACCGCATAAATTAGAGAAATCACCAATAGATTGGTCCAACCCGAAATAGATAAGTCCGATTTAAATCCTTGAAACAAAGTAACGCCGATTGTCGTTACTTTATTTAGAATGACAACGGATAGTCCAAAAGATAAGACAAAATGAATTAGGTAGGCAACTTGCTTACGCGGTTTAAGAAACGGCAGAACCAATAACAAAACGATTGGCAAAATGACCAAAGCGCCGCGCGATAGTGTAACGAAAAAAGAAATGATAATAGGAATGACCATAAAAGCATGGATGCCTATCGAATACCATTTTGAAGAGGTGATAACTAAGAATATGGCGACAAGCAAGACTGCAATAAGAAAAGCTGCATAAGAGTTGGCATACTGAAAAACCGATGTCAAACGAGGACCGTTGGAATCCGACATCACCGCGTGAAGATAAGAGGTATTAGGCTCCATGTTGGCAGCGAACCATTTTACCAGCGCAAAAGCGGCTTCTTTATTGCCAAACCAGTTCATGATCCCGAAAATGACGACAAAATAGGAAGTGCTAATGAAGCCATACTTGAGTATCGTGAGGCCTAGATCCTCTTTTGTTAGATAATATGCTAACGAAAAGAATGCAACATAAATAATTTGAATATATACCGAGTTTGCAGCATAATTAGTTGAAGCTGCTACGAATGTAGAAATGAAATAGGTAATAGGCAACAGCCAGGCTATAATTATTGAAAGATCCGATTTTTCTTTTAACCTCCAGTGGAAGTACAAATAGATAGAAAGCAGGATCAAAACGACCGAGGCCCAAACGAAGGAGGAATAGAGCGGTCTTTCAAAGTCAAAGTTATTACCATTAAATAACCCCCGTTGAAACGGCGCCCAAAGCAGGAAGATCAAAGCAATTCCTGATAGCATCCAGAATAGGATCGAACTTTTGTCACTGGATTCAGATGACTTCTTTAGATGAGCAGCATACACATGCTGGCTTTTTTTCATACTCATGATTGGGAATTCTCCTTTTGAATTCTTGGAATTACGACAAAATCTTATCATAGTTTGGGGGGAGACGACAATTGTAACATGAATATGTACGATTTATACTACAATATTTGGGTTTAAAGTATCTTTCGCTAGTATTTAGATGGCTTATTTGATAAAATTACTGACGAAACAATTTAACTACAAATTTCGTCAATTTTTATAACAGGCTTCTAAAATTGAGAAGGGATTGTTAGTTTTGCATCAGATTGTTGCGCTTTATAGGTTTATAATAGACGTGCTGCGTAATCAAAAGCTAATTTTTGAACTTGCGAAAAAAGACTTTAAGACGAAGTTTCTAGGTTCCTATTTAGGCATACTCTGGGCTTTTGTGCAGCCTACCATCAGCATATTAATTTTTTGGTTTGTCTTTCAAGTTGGTTTTAAAAATACACCTGTAGATAATTTTCCTTTTATTTTGTGGCTAGCCGCGGCGATTATTCCGTGGAATTTTTTCGCAGAGAGTTTACAAGGAGCCACTCATTCCATTACTGAGAATAGTTACTTAGTAAAAAAAGTGGTCTTCCGTATTAGTATTTTACCTATTGTTAAAATTTACTCGGCTCTTTTCGTACATCTCTTTTTTATTGTTTTTTTGATAGTGATGTATTTACTTTATGGTTATATGCCCACGATTTATTATTTGCAAATTATATATTATTTGTTTGCCGTGATGATGTTATTACTGGGTTTATCGTGGGTTACTTCAACCTTAGTTATCTTCCTTAAAGATACTGGACAAATCGTTGCTATGCTGCTGCAATTTGGTTTTTGGCTTACACCGATTTTTTACTCTTTGAAAATTGTTCCCGAGAAGTATCATTTTTTTATAAAAATAAATCCAATGTACCACATTATTGAAGGATATCGCGATACTTTTATATATCACAAATGGTTTTGGGAAAGTCCGTACGTATTAATAAACTTCTGGATATTTACTTTCTTTTTCTTAGCTTTAGGTAGTTTCATGTTTAAAAAGCTCAGACCTCATTTTGCTGATGTGTTATAAGGAGCAGAACGATGAATCATGAAATAAGCAACGCAGCAATACAAGTTGATCAGGTAAGCAAAGTATATAAGCTGTATAATAACCCAACTGACCGACTGAAAGAGGCCGTTCATCCCTTTGGACGGAAGTATCATTCCGATTTTCATGCCGTAGATGATATAACGTTTAGAATTAACCGCGGGGAAACAGTTGGAATTGTCGGGAAAAACGGTTCGGGTAAATCTACACTTCTAAAAATGATTACAGGTGTCCTGACCCCAAGTTCGGGGAGTATCCATGTGAATGGGAAAATATCTGCCTTACTGGAGCTCGGAGCGGGATTTAATCCGGAATATACAGGCTTGGAAAACATTTATTTGAACGGAACCATCATGGGCTATTCCAAAGAAGAGATGGACGAACGAGTAGAGGACATTTTGTCCTTTGCCGATATTGGAGAGTTTATATATCAGCCCGTTAAAATGTATTCGAGTGGTATGTTTGTTAGATTGGCGTTTGCGGTAGCCATAAATGTCGACCCTGATATCCTAATCGTAGATGAAGCGCTAAGCGTAGGGGATATGCGCTTTCAACAAAAATGTTTTCGGAAAATAGAAGAATTTCAGGAAATCAAGACGATTTTATTTGTATCACACGATTTATCGGTCATCAACAAGTATTGCCAACGAGCGATTTGGATCAATGAAGGAAAATTAATGGATGATAGTACACCAGAAACCATTTCTAAAAAATATCAAGCCTTTATGTTAGGTTCAACTTTGAAAACAGTTGGGACGAAAACTATTGTAGAACGTAGCACAAATACGTTTGTTCAGCCACTATCGGATAATTTGGACGTGTTAGGTGATAACAAAGCAAAAATTAACGGAATAAGCTTGCACGATGCTCTAACTGGAGAGCCAACTACCTTAATTAAACCTAATCAGTCCGTCCAATTGCGGATAAGTGTTCAAGCAAATGAACTGATTCAATCTCCAATCATCGGGTTTTCGATTAAAGATCGGTTGGGGAATATCGTAACTCAGTCGAATAGCTACGTTTTGGACCAAGAGGTACAACCACTTCTTCCTGGAAGAAATTATATCTTCGGATTTAATTATATTTTCCCTGCGTTATCGCGAGGGGAATATATGATCTCTCCTGCGGTTGCTTCGGGAACCCAAGAGGAACATACGCAGCATAGCTGGGTGCATGATGCTTTAGTTATTCAAATACTGGATTACCGTAAACATCAATTAAACGGATTTCTTATACTTGAAGATGCGGAGTTTTACCAATTCGAATAGGGTGATAAGTAAATGAAATTTTCAGGTGAAAGATTCATTCCAAATGCTACGGACCGTGATATGGCAGTAGAACATTTACAAAGATACTACGCTCTTACTGAACTTGTGAAAGATAAAGTTGTCCTGGATGCCGCCTCCGGTGAGGGCTATGGTTCGTTCATTCTTTCAGATTATGCTCAAAGTATTATTGGTGTGGACATTAGCGCAGAGGCGATTGTTCATGCCCAATTGACATACGCAAAAAGTAACGTATCGTTTGTACAAGGTTCTATTGAACAATTGCCTGTGGAAGATCACAGCATAGATGTTGTTGTATCTTTTGAAACTATTGAGCACGTTGATGAATCTATTCAGCATCAATTCTTAAAAGAAGTTAAGCGAGTTTTAAAGCCGGGTGGGATGCTCATTATGTCGACTCCGGATAAATATGTATATTCCGAACGAGCGAATTATCACAACTCTTTCCATATAAGAGAATTCTATAAGGAAGAGTTCTATTCATTTTTGAAAGAGTATTTTAATAATATTGATATGTATTACCAGAAACATGAGGTTTCTTCTTTGATCGTTAATAATCGTTCGGATAGAGCAAAACGAATTCATATTGAGCAAAATGATCATGTAACTAACGGAAAATATTTGATAGCGGTTTGTAGCAACGAATCGTTAGCTGATTGCGATCTTAATTCATTTGTACCAGACCATCAAGATCAGCATTATCAGATGATTCAGCGCATTCTATCTCTTCAAGACGAGGTAGAAGAAAGAAATAAACATATCAAGCATTTGGACGAGGCGATTGTTGATAAAGATCGACATATCGACCAAGCTAATAATAAATTATCATTTGTTCATGAACAGCTAACTCATCAGAACTCTACGGTAAGTCAAGCATTGAATATCGTGAATTCTATGGAAAACCAATTGAAAGAAAATAGCGAGAAACTTTTGGGGGCTTTATTGAAAGCAGCTTCTCAAGAAGAGCAACTTCATAAGCTGCAGGAAGAATTAAAAGCTAAAGAAGAAATCATTGACTCGATGGATCATCTACATCATGAACTGAATAGTCAGTTCGAAGAACATAGCGCGACTCATCAAACAATTAACAATCAAATTGCCCACATCAATTTGTTATTAGAGCAAGAAAGAAAACTTAATAATATTCTTCAATCTGGTGGGTGGAAGGCACTCGCGAAATATTATAGATTAAGGGATTCGATTCTTCCTGATAATAGCAAAAGAAAATTACTTGCAAAACTTACTTATAAAGCTTTAAAAAATCCAAAACAAATACTTAGCAAAATAAACAAAAATAATATTAAAAAATTAAAATATTATCTTAATACGGAAGATCCGGGTTTGGTTGAAAGTCGTATTGACAATTTTTTGGACAGGCATGCTAACGTTGAACATTCAGCTGCACTGAAGCTTTATCAAGAGATTGATACTTCACAAAAACTTGTTTTTCCAATAACAAACAACCCGCTCGTTTCAATTATTATTCCGGTCTACAATCAATGGCACTATACCTACGCTTGTTTGAAGTCCATTTTAGATCATACGAACGATGTTTCGTACGAAATTATAATGGCCGACGACATGTCTACCGATGAAACGGTAAATGCACAACAGTACGTTCAAAATGTAAAAATCGTTCGTGATGGCACAAACAGAGGTTTCTTGTTAAATTGTAATAACGCCTCCAAGTATGCTGAAGGAAAGTATATATTCTTTCTTAATAATGATACTAATGTACAGCCAGAATGGCTCAGTTCGCTTGTAGAATTGATTGAACGAGATGAAGCAATAGGTATGGTTGGTTCCAAGCTGGTATATCCAGATGGTAGGCAGCAGGAAGCCGGAGGAATAATATGGAACGACGCAAGTGGTTGGAATTATGGCCGACTGGACGATCCGTCAAAATCTGAATATAACTATGTGAAAGAAGTAGATTATATTTCAGGTGCTGCCATTATGATTCGTCATGAGCTATGGAAAGTTATTGGTGGTTTTGATGAAAGATATGCTCCGGCATATTACGAGGATACGGATTTAGCTTTTGAAGTAAGAAAACAAGGGTACAAAGTTGTTTTTCAGCCTCAGTCTGTTATTGTTCATTTTGAGGGAATATCACATGGGAAAGATGAATCCAAGGGTATTAAAAGTTATCAGGTAACAAATAAACAGAAGTTTATAGATAAATGGAAAAATGAACTTTTGAATAATCATTTTGAAAATGCCGAGCATGTTTTCCTAGCTAGAGGTAGGACTAAAAACAAAGCTACTATTGTTGTGGTCGATCATTATGTTCCACACTATGATAAAGATGCAGGTGGAAGATGTACGTATCATTATTTAAAGCTATTTGTAGAGTTGGGGTTTCATGTAATATTCATAGGTGACAATTTTTTTAGACATGAACCATATACTTCTGAGTTACAACAATTAGGTATTGAAGTGCTCTATGGTGATTGGTACTACAACAATATAGAAAATTGGATTAAGAATAATGCGCAATATTTTGATTATATTTATTTAAATAGACCGCATATTTCCGTCAAATATATCGATGTCTTTGAAAAATATTCTAAGGCTAAAATTGTATATTTTGGACATGACCTACATTATTTAAGGGAATTAAGGAACTACGAAATTAATAAAAATCCCGAGCTATTAAAGTCTTCAGAAGATTGGAAGAAAATTGAGTTTGAGCTTTTTAATAAAGCCGATATTGTTCACGTTGTGGGTACTTTTGAACAGTCAGTATTATTAAAGGAATTTTCCGATAAGCTAATTAGAAATATTCCTCTATATATTTTTGATAAAGTTGAAAGTATCCATTCTAATCTGGCGGAAAGAAAAGATATACTTTTTGTAGGCGGTTTTAATCATAAACCAAATTATGATGCTATTAAATGGTTTCTAGATTCTATTTTCCCAATTATTAAACAAGGAATACCTGAAATAAAATTCTACATTGTAGGTTCGAATCCTCCTGAAGACATTAAATCGCTAGCTTCAACTGACATCGTTGTAACAGGTTATGTTACTGACGAAGAATTAAATCAGTATTATAATAAAGTAAGAGCTGTTGTAATTCCTTTAAGATTTGGAGCCGGTGTAAAAGGTAAATTAGTAGAAGCGCTGTCTTATCAGGTTCCCGTGGTTACCACGACAATTGGTGCAGAAGGTCTGGAAGAAATAGAGAAATGTGTAGTAATCAATGATGAAGAGTCGAGTTTTGCTAATTCAGTAATTTCTTTGTATAAAGATGATGTAAAATGGATGAACATGTCATTTAGTGGTAGAGACTATATAAATAAGTACTTCTCTTATACTGCTGCAAAAAGTAAGATATTGTTAGATTTCAAATCAAAATAGGTGATGATTAATGATAAATGTGATTTTATGTGGAGGTAATGGCACTAGGTTATGGCCTCTATCTAGGGAATTATACCCTAAACAGTTTTACAAATTATTTGATAATGAATCGTTATTTCAAAAAACTATAAAAAGAAACAAAGTTTTGTGCGATAAAGCTTTAATAATATCGAATGAAAATCAATATTTTTTAGCTTTGGATCAGCTTGAAGAAATGAATGAACAAAATGTTAGATTTATGCTGGAGCCGGTTGGCCGTAATACTGCTCCAGCTATAGCTTTGGCTTGTTTTTCTTTACCGGAAGATGAAATGGTTTTAATAACACCCTCTGACCACTTTATTGAGGAAAAAGAAGATGAGTATGAAAAAGCTATTTATAAAGCTCTCGAAATAGCTGAGAAAAACAAGATTGTTATTTTCGGAATAAAGCCTACTTATCCGGAAACAAACTTTGGTTATATAGAATCAAATGGAGAAGATGTTCTTGCCTTTAAAGAAAAGCCTGATATCAATACAGCAATGAAATTTTTTAAGCAAGGTAATTTTTTCTGGAATAGTGGGATGTTCGTTTTTAAAGCGGGGGTTTTTCTTCAAGAACTTTCCAAATATTCACCTGAAATATATGAGCTATGTAAAGTAGCCTTCCAAGAAGCTCGAGGGCAAGCTGTAAAAAGAATTCCAATCGATGCAATGCAAAATATTCCAAGTGACAGCATAGATTGTGCTGTAATTGAGAAAAGCAAAAATGTGAAAGTAGTATTATCAAAATTTAATTGGTCAGATTTAGGATCCTTCGAAGCTATAGATGATCAGCTTCCAAAGACGAAAGATGGAAATACCAAAAATAGCAATAATATTTATTTGAATTCGAATAACAACTTGGTTATGTCAAAAGAGAGATTTATTGCAACAATTGATGTGAATGATTTGGTTATAATAGAAACTGGTGATGCCTTGTTGATAGCTAAAAAGGGATCATCACAAAAAGTAAAAGAAGTGGTCAATATGTTAAATGACAATCAATCGTCTTTAACAAAAAAACACTTAACAGTCTATCGACCGTGGGGAAATAGTACTTTTCTTGATGAATCGGAGCATTACAAGATAAAGAAAGTTATAGTTAAACCTGGTACTAAATTAACAAAACAAAAACATTATCATCGGAATGAACACTGGGTTGTTGTAAGCGGCACGGCGAAGGTAACTATAGGTCAAAAAGAATTTATTTTAAGAACTAACGAATCGACTTATATTCCTATGGGGGAAGAACACCTAGTGGAAAATCCCGGGAAAATTAATTTGGTTTTTATAGAAGTACAGGTAGGACCTTATCTTGAAGATGATGATATAATAAGATTGTGAAATTTTTGGAGAATTACAAGTTATGAAATTTTAATTTTGACTGAAACGGCGTGCAAATGTGGAGAGTGTACATTTAAATGAATGATAGAACTATTGGACAGCTTGCGAATGGAAGGAATAATAACCTGGATCTAATACGTTTTATTGCTGCAACCATGGTTATATATTCCCACTCTTTCCCTTTAGGATCTGGTGATAACTCAAGGGAAATTATTTTTTTACTATCAGGTGGAAAATGGGATGCTGGTGCATTAGCTGTAGCTACTTTTTTTGTTATTAGTGGATTTCTTATTACCCAAAGTTACGAACGTTCCCGTAATTTAAGTAATTATTTTAAAGCTAGGTTTTTGAGGATTTTTCCTGGGCTAGCGGTTGCGTTGTTATTCTCGGCTTTTGTGATAGGACCATCATTTACAAGCTTAACACTTAAAGAGTATTTTTTTCATTCACAAACGTATGTATATCTAAAATCTGTATTTTTATTTCCATTAAGGTGGAACTTACCTGGAGTTTTTGAGGCGAACATATATAAAGGTGCAGTAAATGGATCATTATGGACAATACCTTTTGAAGTTATATGCTATCTAATAGTTGTTTTTTTGGGGATAATAGGTTTTCTTCGCTATAAAAAAATAGTTTTATTTCTGTTTGTAGGTTGTTTTTATTATTATTTGTTTCAAGCTACCATTTCAATAGAAATTACTCATATATTTGGTTTAGAAATCAACAAAATGATAGAACTGTTTTGGTATTTTTCTGTTGGAATGCTTATTTATTTGTATCGTAACTTTATACCATTAAATAAATATCTTGCAATGATTTGTATTATAATGTTGAGTGTTTCACTATTATTTGGTGGATTCAAAGAATTATTTGTTTTTTTTGGAAGTTACCTTATTTTTTATTTTGGTTTTAATTCGCAAATTAAATTATCTTCTTTCTCAAAATATGGTGATTTTTCATATGGCTTATACATCTATGCTTTCCCTGTTCAACAATCGGTAACTTACTTATTCGGCGGAAAGATGACCGCAGAATTAAACTTTATTATTTCATTTTTTATCACGTTAATTCTCGCAGTGTTTTCATGGCATTTAATTGAAAAACATGCTTTAAAATTGAAAAAGTTTTCACTTTTAAAAAATAATGATTCAGAAAATATATTAAAAAAAATAAAGAAAAATTACTACCTGTATCTAGATAAAATTATTAAAATAAATTGGATTACTTTTTTGATTATTTTTGTTATGTTTTTTGCTTCTATAATACATTATAATCAAAAACCCAGCATTATAACTTTTCCATATGTAAAAAATAATGGTATATTTAAAGGTTCTTGGTTACTGCAAAATGCTACTGAACCATACAGATGGATTAACAAAAGTGCTACTATAATACTTAGTAGACCTGAACAAGCAAGAACTTTAATTGTGGAAGGTTTTGTACCGGAAACTTTTATCGAAATAAATCAATTGAAAGTTTTTGCAAATGATCAACAAATACTTGAAGTTGAATTAAAATCTGGACATCCAATCACAGTGAATAGCTTGTTACCAACGAGCGATAGACAAGTTCAAATTAGATTACAATTTAATGATTCTCATAAGCCTAAAACTTCGGAACCAGATCAACGTGAAATGAGTGCATTGATAAGTAGAATAGAAATTAAATAGTAAGAAATAAGCAATTTACAATGTAGAAGTTATTGAATTATTTTCGTAATAACAATGAGATAATTATTAGTAATGAGGAGGTGCTTATGATCAAGATCTGAAATATAGATCGTATGATAAGATATATGTAGTAGACTTAAATCAATTTAAATTCTAAGTATTTTAGAAGGGACATTTTTTATGTTCAAAAATTACATTATTAGCTCAGGTGTAATAATAAAATTAAACCTTGCACTTCTTTTTTTAGTAAATTTCATTTGGTTTAATGCATTCAAATTCAATACCCTTATGGGTGATGACTTAAGTGCTTGGGATTATTTCCAAAATTACCATTCCTCTTTTTTGCAATATTCTTTTTTAGAAGCAGTTGCTAATAAATACAGGCCAGTTTATAACATAATACAATATATATTGTTTGATATTTTTGGGAAAGAATACAAATTGTTTTTTTTCACCAATATATTATTTAATTTTATAATCGTTTTAATCTTATATAAAATAATCTATACCTTAACAAAAACTAATTTTATATCTTTTATAGCATGTTTGCTATTCATAACTTCTCGGTTTTCTTATTACAATATTATACAAGTTTTTGGATTGATGGAAGCATTGGGTTTGTTTTTCTTTGTGCTAATAATTTATAATTCTATAAAATATTATCAGAGCAATAATAAAAAAATTTATATAATTAATTTATTGATTTTAAATTGTTTAATAATATTTACACATGAAAGATATATAGTGCTTCTACCTTTTTTAATATTCCTAGTATTAGCTATCAATAAAAATAACAAATACAGAATGCTAATATGCGGAATTTTAATTTCAGAAAATATTTTTAATTTTATATTAAAAAAATTATTATTAAAAACAACTGTTCTAGAAGGAACGGGTGGTAGGCCCTTAGATTTTGATTTTTTAAGAATATCGAAATTTTTTATAAGTGGATTAGGGAATATGTTTGGATTGAATATAGGGGATGCATATTTAAATGGACTTCCAATACAACAATCGAGTAATCTAATAATTAGCCTTTCCATTATACTTGCTTTGTTAATTATTGCTATATTCATCATTGCATATTGTAAATTAAAAGATAATAAAAATTGTAAGCTAGTAATCTTCCTTTCTTTAATACTGTTCAGTTCAATTCTTTTAGCAGCTTCTATTACAATTAGACAAGAATATAGATGGTTGTTAGCACCTTATATTTTATTTCTTATTGTACTTTCCGTTGGTTTCAATATAATATCAAAATCTTCTTTTTATAAATATTTATTGGTATCACTAGTAGCCTTGTTGACCTTGAGTTCTAATATTTATTATAAATCTTTTTTACCGAATGTCTTCTTTGTAAATGCAGAAATGATTTCTGATTCAGTTTATAAGGAAACAATAGAAAAATATGGAAATAATATTAGTCGATATGAAATATTTATACAAAAACACGATTCATTACCATGGACTCTATTAGATTCTACTTTTTTTAAAGTGTATACAAATAAAGATATGAAGATTAATTATGTTAATAATTTGTCTAAATTAAATATTAATAAAGAAGAAGCTGTACTTTTATTTAAATTAGATGATAATAAAAAATTTATAAATGTCACAGAAAATTATATTGAATTACCTAACGAAAATAAAATTTCTGCCAAAATACTACCACAAGAGTGGAGTTCACCGGAAAAAAAATATCCACAAAATACTCTAAGTGGGGATAAATTAGTGTATAAACTTATTCCTAAATTAAATAAGAAAAAAGGTCTAATGCTCAAGAGAATGGATACTAATCAAGAACTTTTGCTTTCAGATAATGTAATTGATAATGAATCAATTTCTTTATTAGAGAGTGGAAAGTTTGCATATTACAATATTAGTGAACAATATGACATTATCTGGATCCCGGTGCCTGCTGGAATGGAAAAAATAAATTGGGAAACAGAATTCTATCATTATGAATAGCACTTATTATGAAAGTACATTAATAATATGGATTAATAATTTAATTTTAATTATACTTACAATGGAGGGTTCGAAATGAAAGTAGTTATATTGGCTGGCGGATTTGGCACAAGAATAAGTGAAGAATCACATTTGAGACCTAAACCAATGATTGAAATTGGTGAAAGACCGATTCTTTGGCACATTATGAAAATATATTCTAGTTTTGGTTTTAACGATTTCGTTATATGCTTAGGTTATAAAGGATACTACATTAAGGAGTATTTTGCCCATTATTTTCTTCATGAATCGGATCTAACTTTTGATTTTCGAAATGATAATGAAAGTATTATTCACCACAATCACTCTGCTGAACCTTGGAGAGTTACTTTAGTAAACACAGGGCTCAACACAATGACTGGTGGGCGAGTTAAAAGAATAAAGCCTTACATTGACAATCAACCTTTTATGCTAACTTATGGTGACGGCGTTTCTAATGTGAATATTAAAGAATTGGTAGAGTATCATAAACTTCATGGTAAGTTGGCTACTGTTACATCGGTACAACCGGGTGGAAGATTTGGAGCATTGGATTTAAATGATAATGATCAAGTTCTTGGTTTTCAAGAAAAACCTAAAGGTGATGGTTATTGGATAAATGCTGGCTTTTTTGTTTTTCAACCGGAAGTTTTAGATTATATTAATGATGATTCAACTATATTAGAGCAAGCACCTCTGGAGAACCTTTCTAAAAATTCTGAATTAATGGCTTATAAACACAACGGATTTTGGCAACCGATGGATACTTTAAGGGATAAAAATTATCTTGAAGACTTATGGAAGAAGGGAAATGCTCCATGGAAACAGTGGTAGGAAATTTTTGGAAGAACAAAACTGTTTTTTTAACTGGCCATACGGGTTTTAAAGGTGCGTGGCTTAGTCTATGGTTAACGAAGCTCGGCGCGAAAGTGGTTGGTTATTCTTTGAATCCACCTACAGATCCTTCTTTATATAGCTTATGTAAGCTAGATCAATTATATCATTCTATAATTGGCGATATTAGGGATTTGGAAAAATTAACAAAGTCAATAATTGATTATAGACCTGAAGTTGTAATTCATATGGCAGCACAACCTTTAGTAAGATACTCTTATTCCAATCCTATTGAAACATATACAACAAATGTAATGGGAACTGTTAATCTGTTTGAAGCCATAAGAAAATCTAATTCAGTAAAAGCAGTAGTAAATGTTACTACAGACAAATGCTACGAAAATAATGAATGGCATTGGGGCTATCGTGAGCAAGATGCATTAGGAGGGTTTGATCCTTACTCTAATAGCAAGGCATGTTCAGAATTAGTTACTTCTGCCTATCGAAATTCTTATTTTCATCTTAATGATTATACATCACACGGAGTTGCGATAGCTACGGCAAGAGCTGGTAACGTAATTGGTGGCGGGGATTGGGCTTTAGATCGATTAATCCCTGATTGTATGAGTTCTTTATTAAAAGACGAGACGATTTTAATCAGAAATCCGCAATCTATTCGTCCTTGGCAGCATGTGCTTGAACCATTAAATGGATATTTGATGCTGGCTCAAAAGTTGTTTGAATTTGGCCCAGAATTTGCTCAGGCGTGGAATTTCGGTCCTGAAGATGATGATGTTAATACGGTGAAATATATTGTTGAACAGATGTGTTTCAAATGGAATGGTAAGATTAATTATAAAATAGACGACGCTCCTCAACCTCATGAGGCAACGTACTTAAAGTTAGATTGTTCTAAAGCAAAAGCGCTAATAGGCTGGAAGCCAATTTGGAACTTAGATAAGGCATTAGATTCAATTATAGAATGGAATAAAGAGTATAAAGCTGGAATAGATCCAGGAAAAATTTGTTTAGACCAGATTGGTTTGTTTGAACAAGAAAAATCCAAATAGGAGCGTGATTTTTATTTCAACAATAGCTGCTTTTATTACAGGTGCCACAGGATTTATCGGTTCTGCCTTGTGTAGAAAAATTATAGCTGAAAATGGAATTGTATACGCTCTTGTCAGAGAAAATTCAAAAAATATAGATCGATTACCCGTAGATAAAAATCTTAAGGTGATCTATGGGGATCTAGATGATTTCGGTCATATTAAAGAACAATTAAGTCAATTAGAAATAGATATAAATATTTTCTATCATTTAGGCTGGAAAGGCGTAGGTAATAAGGATAGAAATGATTCAATCCAAAGTCAAAATATAGAATCGACCGTACAAAGTCTTCTCTTGGCGCATTCGTTAGGATGCAGTAAATGGGTTGGTACAGGATCGCAAGCCGAATATGGTCCTGTAAATAGCAAAATTTCAGAAGAATATTCTACTAAACCTACGACTTTCTATGGAGCATCAAAACTCTCTGCAAGTATTTTGACACAGGTTCTCGGTAATCAGTTAAATATAAACACCGTCTGGGCGAGGGTTTTTAGCACTTATGGTCCAGGTGACAATAGCGGTTGGATGTTAATTGACCTAATAAATACTTTACTTGACAAACAAAAACCTAAACTAACTCTTGGCGAACAATTATGGGACTATTTATATGTAGACGATGCTGCAAATGCTCTATACAAATTAGGAATTACACCTAATTCACAGGGAGTTTATAATTTAGGCTCGGGAAATGCTAAAAAACTGAAAAATATTATTGAAATTACAAGAGATTTGATTGATCCATCGTTGCCGTTAGGTTTTGGTGATATTCCTTATAGACCTGACCAAGTTATGCATTTAGAAGCAGATGTATCAAAGCTCATAAGAGATACTGGTTGGCAACCAGAGTTTAATTTAGAGACAGGCTTAGGAAGAACAATTGAATATATTAAAAACGAGAAAAATAGGTGAAAGCATGAGTAATGAAACTATTGTAAATATTAAAAAGTCAATATTGCATATGACGCACTATTCTAAGTCTTCTCATGTAGGAACATCATTATCAATTGTAGATATTCTTTATGTATTATACTATAGAATTATGAATATCGACCCTGCAAACCCCAAAATGCCGAATAGAGATAAGTTTATTTTAAGTAAAGGACATGGAAGCGCGGCGTTATATGCAACCTTAGCGGAAAGAGGCTTTTTTAATAAAGAACTTTTGGATAGATATTATATTGATTATGGGGTATTGCCTGGACATTTAGATATGGAAGCCGTACAAGGGATTGAGTTGTCGACTGGCTCTCTTGGCCATGGATTATCTGTTGGTGTAGGAATGGCTATTGCAAATAAATTAGATAATAATGATGGAAAAGTTTATGTAGTATTAGGTGATGGAGAATGTAACGAAGGTTCTGTTTGGGAAGCTGTAATGCTAGCTGCAACATTGAGGCTTCAAAATATTACAGTAATCATTGACTACAACAAGTTACAAGGATTCGGTAGAACTAATGAAATAATAAATCAAGAAAATATGGCGGAGAGATGGAAAGCATTTGGATGGGATGTCATAGAAATTGATGGGCATAATTTACAGCAATTAGAGAAGGCATTTAACTCTAAAGCTGAAAGACCGAAGGCAATAATTGCACATACGATAAAAGGAAACGGAATCTCATTTATGGCAGATCAATTAGATTGGCATTATCGTTCACCTAATGAAGATCAGCTAGTAGCAGCTATAAAAGAATTGGAAGGTAAATTATGAGACAAACTTTTATTAATACCTTAATGAAAAGGGCCAAAGAAGATAAGCGTATTTTTGTTATAACACCTGATTTAGGTTTTTCCGTATTAGAAAAATTTAAAGAAGAGTGTCCAAATCAGTTTTTGAATGTTGGCATTGCTGAACAAAATGCAGTGGGGGTTGCCGCGGGATTAGCCTTATCTGGAAAAATAGTATACGTGTACAGTATTATTCCATTTGTCACGATGCGTTGTTTTGAACAAGTTCGGGTTGATACGGCTTATATTAATACAAATGTTCGTTTAGTCGGTGTAGGTGCTGGTTTGTCATATGGCCCACAATGGGCAACGCATCATTCGATTGAAGATATTGCTATCATGAGATCATTGCCTAATATGACAGTATGCTGTCCTGGAGATCCGGTAGAGGTTAAAAATATTGTGGAAGAAAGTTTCAAGCATCAAGGTCCTATGTATATAAGGTTGGCAAGGAATGGAGAACCTGTTATCCATTCAGAAGATCGAAAAATAGCCATTGGCCAAGCAGTTAAAGTAACTGAAGGGAAAGATTTAGTTATTTTAACAACAAGCAATACACTTGAACTAGCTGTAAAGTGGGTTGAATTGCTTCGTCAGCAAGGAAGGCATTGTATGCTTATTAGTTTTCCGACTGTAAAACCTCTAGATCTTGAGATGCTAAATAGTGTTATAGACTTAAACATTCCAATATTTACATTAGAAGAACATAGTGTTATTGGTGGTCTAGGCAGTGCAGTCTCTGAAATTATCGCGGAAAGTGGGAAAGGAGTTAAATTCAAACGAATAGCACTCCCTGATAAGTATTCGCATTATGTTGGAAGTCAACAGTTTATAAGAGAAAAATTAGGTATGACATTTGAAAATTATTTTAGAATATGATCTTATGATTACTAAAATTTTCCATAACAAATTTGTTAAGTTTTTATTTGTAGGCGGTTTGAATACTTTATTTGGATATTCTCTATTCGCACTTTTTATATTTGCAGGAGTTCATTATACATTTGCTTCTTTATTTTCAACAATACTAGGCATATTATTTAATTTTAAAACTACTGGAACTCTTGTTTTCAATAATAAGAAGAATTCTTTATTTGTTAAATTTATTATTGTTTATGGAGTTATTTATTTAGTTAACGTTTCTCTTTTAAAATTGTTGTCTTTATATATTGCAAATGTATACATTTCAGGTGCTATTATTTTACTGCCTCTTGCAATATTATCTTATGTATTGAATAAAAAATTTGTTTTTTAAGGTGAAATTATGAAACTTATCTCAATTGTAACCCCATGCTATAATGAAGAAGGCAATGTTGAAGAAGTATATCGGCAAGTAAGGCAAATATTTGAGGAATTAAAAATTTATCAATATGAACATATTTTTATTGACAATGCTTCTAAAGATAATACATTAAGTATATTAAAAGGAATTGCTAAGGAAGATAAGAATGTAAAAATTATTGTTAATGCTCGAAATTTTGGACATATAAGATCACCTTATTATGCCTTATTACAATCAACAGGAGAAGCAGTGATACTTTTTGCTGGGGATCTTCAGGATCCTGCTTATATGATTAAAGAATTTCTAGTAAAATGGGAAGAAGGATATAAAGTCGTATTAGGTGTTAAAACAAAAAGTGAAGAATCTCCGTTGATGTTTACTATACGGAAAGCATTTTATAATTTTATTAACAAGGTTTCGGAAATCGAATTAACTAAAAATAATACAGGTTTTGGACTTTATGATAAAAAAATAATTGAAATTCTTAAAAAAATTGATGATCCTTATCCATACTTTAGAGGGCTTATTTCGGATATTGGTTTTGAATCATACAAAATTGAATATTATCAACCTACAAGAAAAAGGGGGATAACAAGTAACAATTTTTATACACTCTATGATATTGCTATGTTGGGAATAACAAATCATTCTAAAGTCCCGCTTAGAATAGCGGCAATGCTTGGTTTTGCAATGTCTGCGATTAGCCTATTGATAGCTTTGTTTTACTTATTAGCAAAATTATTATTTTGGTATAGCTTCTCAATCGGTATGGCTCCGGTTATCATTGGTTTATTTTTCTTCTCCTCAGTACAATTATTTTTTGTTGGCATTCTAGGAGAATATATTGGATCTATTCACACTCAGATCTTAAAAAGACCATTAGTTATAGAAAAAGAAAGAATAAATTTTCCAAAGTTTTGAAAAATAGAATTTTAACTTGAATCAATTTTAAAAATAGTATCTCTCAATTGAGAGATACTATTAAATTTAAATGAAGGAATTGATTGAATGGCAATAGCTTGGAAAAAGAAAAATATGGTTTATTTGGCAGTGCTTATTATTTCAATATATTATGTAGTGCTTAGATTCGTTTTCCCAGGCTATTTTAGCCCACTTGTGCCTTTTCATGCTGATATTTTTACAAATGTTTCAACAGTGAGTGGATCAATTTATTGGTCAGATTTTTTTGGAAGACCTCGTTTTATAGTTTTATTTATAAGTGCATTTTTGAGCGAGTTTGGATTAGAAGGATTTACAGCAGGCATAATAACTATTTTTCTTATCAGTATATTTCTGTTAATCTATAATTTCATAAAATTCACAAAGATGGATATTGGATGGCTTTCTATAATATTATATCTTTTGTTGTTATTTTCCCATCCTTCATTTTATTTTAACTACTCTTATGATATTTATAATACAATATCATTTTTTTTCTTAATGTTAAGCATTGCCTTATGGCATAAATATAGTGAATCTAAAAAAACAATCTATTTTATAAGTTGTTTCTTGACGATATTTTTATGTTGTTTTTCAAAAGAAACATATTATATCACAATAATTTTATTTTTTATAATTCAATTATACTTTAGCAAAGATAATCGTAAAGAAAAAATATTACTATCTTTATATTCAATAATTGTCATAGCTTTTTCTGTTTACCATAGCAGATATATTAGCAAAAGTCCTTTTGTGGATGTAAGTGCTGACCATGCGTCAACTTATTATATTGACTATAATATTACATCATTACTAAAAACTTTCTGGTTTTATCTTAAAAATTCAGGAAGCATATATACGTATTTAATTTTTATATTAGCTGTAATAGTAACAGCATTATATAATAGAAACAAACTGTTTCATATAATGGCTGTTTATTTATTGGGAATTTCAGCGTATATTCCATATTCTGTGTTGCCAAATCATTTATACTCATTTTATTCATGGGTTGCGATTCCGTTATGCTTTAGTATTGTTTTATTCTTTAGAGTTGAGTTACTAAAAAGTAAAATAGTATACTTTGCTATTACTTTATTTGTTATTTTTATGATGCTAAGTTGGTACAGTTATAATAAAATTGATTATCGAAGTGAAGGCACAAAATGGACATTATCACAAGAATCAAGTAACAGAAATATTCTGAAGAATTTAAAAGTTATTAAAAACAAGATTGAACCAGGGGACAAAATTCTAGTTTCTGGATTATACACTCCGTTTAACCCATTCAAAATAAATAAATATATTGAAGATTATTTTGGTCAAAATATAAGTGTAAGTTGGGATATAGCAATTATTGATAGCAGTGACATTCAGGTAGAAAAGAATATAAAAAAAATACCAATAAAAAATATAAATATAAAAGAATATAATAAAGTAATTGTTTTTAATAACGAAGGTCAATTGCTTAATTTGATAGAAGGCGAAAGTTTAAAAAATATTTTAAATACAGTGAGTGATAAGCTAGAAATCAGTGAGATAGATATTATATTGTTTCCGAATTTGAGGGATAATATGCAGAAAATGGTCCGAGATAAAAATTTCAAGGATACTAATTTATTAATTAGTACAGGAAGTACTTTTTTAAGTTATAATATGAAGGAAAAAGCCGAGCAATTTCTAATGAAAGCTATTGAAATAAACGAAGCTAATAATGTTTATAACTCATATTCATATTATTATATGGGCAATATTAAGGAGTCGGAAAATAAATTTCAAGAAGCATTGTTGTACTACGAGAAGGCTGTAAAGTTTGAACCTGTCGAAGTTGAGAAAAAAAACAAGTCGTTTTCTGCGGCACTTGAAAGGCTAAAAAACAAAAGGTAGGGAGCTAAAGCGTTATGAAAGGAATTATATTGGCAGGCGGTACGGGGTCCAGACTTTACCCATTAACGAAAGTAACCAATAAGCATCTTTTGCCTGTAGGTAAATATCCTATGATTTATCACTCCATTTATAAGTTAATTCAAGCAGGTATTCATGAAATCCTAATCGTAACTGGCCGCGATCATATGGGCGATGTTGTTAATCTTTTAGGCAGTGGGCATGAATTTGGCGTAACCTTTACTTATAAAGTACAGGACCAAGCAGGAGGAATTGCACAAGCTCTAGGATTGGCAAAAAGTTTCGTGGGACTTGATTCCATGGTGGTCATTTTAGGGGATAATGTGTTTGAAGATAATATAGGTCCTTATGTGCAAAATTTCAATCAGCAAGGTCAAGGGGCAAAAATTCTTTTGAAAGAAGTTCATGACCCTGAACGTTATGGGGTTGCGGAGTTATCAGGTGACAATATAGTTTCTATTGAGGAAAAACCAAAAGCTCCGAAAAGCACATTGGCAGTTACCGGG
This sequence comes from Paenibacillus tyrphae, assembly GCF_000722545.1. Taxonomy (GTDB): domain Bacteria; phylum Bacillota; class Bacilli; order Paenibacillales; family NBRC-103111; genus Paenibacillus_G; species Paenibacillus_G tyrfis. The sequence continues at coordinate 94,917 of NZ_JNVM01000001.1, read as the reverse complement.
ATATATATGTATGATAATACGGTGTTTGAAGTTGTTGAAACACTAAAGCCTTCTGGCCGCGGAGAACTTGAGATTACTGACGTAAATAATACTTATATTCAAAAAAATCAGTTAACATATGATGTCCTTCAAGGTTGGTGGACCGATGCAGGTACTCATTCTTCCTTAGCGAGAGCAAGTGAACTAGCAAAGAACCTCGATTTTGGAGATCATTTTGGTCGAAAAAATTAAAATCTCACTAACAATGGAGTTGTTCTCTTTGAAGATATATCCTACAAAATTTGAAGAAGTCAAGTTGATTGAACCTCGTGTATTTGAGGATTCGCGTGGCTTTTTTATGGAAAGCTTCAATGAACAGATTTTTGAAAAATGTGGTATCAAGTACGGTTTTATACAAGATAATCACTCTTTATCTTGTGATGCCGGTGTATTGAGAGGACTTCATTATCAATTGGAACCGAAGGCCCAAACGAAATTAGTAAGGGTTATTTCCGGAGCTATTTTTGATGTTGTGGTTGATATCAGAAAATCTTCTCCTACCTTTGGAGAATGGTACGGTGTTGTTTTAAGCGAGTCTAATAAGAGGCAGCTGTTAGTTCCTAAAGGTTTTGCGCATGGTTTTTGTACACTGATTTCCAATACTCAAGTCATCTATAAAGTAGATGAATATTATTCGCCTGAATATGACCGTGGCATTATGTGGAATGATCCTAAAATAGGAATTGAATGGCCTGTGAGCAATCCACAACTTTCTGTCAAAGATGAAAAGCATCCGCTACTCCAGGATGCGGAGATTAACTTTAATTAAGATGGAGGCATTATGAAAATACTGATTACCGGTGGAGCCGGATTTATAGGCAGCAATTTTGTTATTTATATGTTGAACCAATATCCCAATTATGAATTTATTAATTTGGATGCTCTCACTTATGCAGGTAATTTGGAAAATCTGAAATCAGTACATTCTTTTCCGAACTATCGTTTTATAAAAGGCGATATAACGGATCGTGATCTGGTAGAGTCTATTGTATCTGACGGAGTTGAAGTAATTATCAATTTCGCCGCGGAATCTCATGTGGACCGAAGCATCACGGAACCTGATATTTTTGTGAAAACAAATGTTCTTGGAACACAAGTTTTACTAGATGCAGCAAAGAAATATAATATTAAAAAATTCCTTCAGGTATCCACTGACGAAGTATACGGAACACTCGGAGAGACAGGTTTGTTTACAGAAACAACCCCTTTAGCTCCGAATAGCCCTTATTCTTCTAGCAAGGCAGGTGCTGATTTACTTGTCAGGGCTTATCATGAAACGTTTGGATTACCGGTTAATATTACTCGCTGTTCCAATAACTACGGTCCATACCAATTTCCTGAAAAACTTATTCCATTGATGATTATCAACGCACTCAATAATAAGTCTCTCCCGGTATACGGGGACGGTTTGAATGTAAGAGATTGGCTGCATGTAGAAGATCACTGCCGGGCTATAGACCTTGTGCTTCATCGAGGAATCAACGGGGAAGTTTACAATGTAGGCGGAAATAATGAGAGAACAAATATTCAAATTATCAAAACAATTTTGTCTGAATTGGGTAAAAGCGACGATTTGATTCAATATGTTAAGGATCGTCCTGGGCATGACCGTCGTTATGCCATTGATGCTACCAAAATAACAACTGACTTAGGATGGACTCCTAAATATAATTTTGAAACAGGTATCAAAGAAACGGTTCAATGGTATTTGCAAAATCAGGCTTGGTGGGAACGCATTATTAATGGCGAGTATCAAAAATACTATGAGAAACAGTACTCCAAGAGATAAGCGGGAGAACAAAATGAAAATTTTTGTTACAGGTGCTTCAGGGCAGTTGGGGACAGATCTCGTTAGCCTCTTAAAAACAAAAGGGTATGAGGTTTTCGGGGCTTCCAGTAAAGAGTTGGACATTACAGATACTCACGCTGTAAAATCTCTGATTTCTGAAGATAAACAACCGAATATAATTATTCATTCAGCTGCTTATACGAAAGTTGATCAAGCTGAGCAGGATTCGGACGAAGCGTATGCTGTCAATGCTTATGGGACTAGAAATGTCGCTATGGCCGCACGTGCATGTGGTGCAAAATTGATTTACATTAGTACGGACTACGTATTTGACGGAACCTCAAAAGTACCTTATAACGAATTTGCATCCGTTTCGCCACAAAGTGTGTATGGAAAGTCTAAATTTGCTGGAGAACAATTTGTTCGCGAGTGGGTTCCACAACATTATATTTTAAGAACATCTTGGGTATTTGGAAAGCATGGATCCAATTTTGTAAGTACAATGTTAAAGCTAGCGGAAGATCGTACTCAACTTAATGTGGTGCACGACCAGTTCGGATCACCTACGTATACGGTAGATCTGGCTGAATTCATTCTACAGCTGTTAGACAAAGAAGTATATGGGACTTACCATGTATCGAATACGGGCATATGTTCATGGTATGAATTTAGCAAAGAGATCTTTAAACAAGCTGGATTGCAGCATATGGAGGTTAATCCTGTAACAACATTAGAGTTCCCGCGGCCAGCTCCTCGGCCGGCTTATTCTGTTATGGATCATATGGCCATCCGAATAAATGGTCTTAAAGATTTGCGTCATTGGAAGGAAGCACTTTCGGGGTTCTTAATGGAGATAGGTAAAAGATGAAAAGCTCCTTAAGGAGCTTTTCTCTCTTATAAGGCAAGGAGGTAAGTAATGAAAAGAATAGTTGCCTTTACCACTGCAATTCTGGCTATCGTAGTGCTAGGTTATTTTTATTCGTCATGGTACTCGTATGAAAAAAATAATACCAATTCTGAAAAACAAGCGATTGAGCTTAGCAAGCCTGCGGATAAACTAATCTCAGTTGATTCATTTGATCCAAACATTAATTGGAGTAATGTAACGTATCGTAGTACGGATGTACTTCAAGGTTCCCATCCAGTAGAAGGCGAGACTGGTAATCGTTATGCTTGGGTAAAGAAGGATTCCAAAATTGAACTTAAAAACATTAGAGATAAATCCATTATTGTAAACGGATACGTTCCTTTTAGTTCACATCAGAAAGCCAGTGGAGTAAGAGAAGTTGTAATTGAATTTCTAATAAATGGGCAGCATATAAAACGACTGGAAATACATGAAGATCAGTCATTTGAAGAAGAAATTCCATTTCAAACATTTCAAAACTTGGTGAAAGATAATCAATGTTTATTAGAAATTCATGTTAACAATGAATTTATACCTTCCCAAGCGGGATTAGGTTCCGATTCACGAGAACTCAGTATGATGGTGAAATTTATTGGGCAAAAATAAGATTTAAATACAACCAGAAGAGGTACAAGATGGAAATCATAAGTCCTGTATTTGTTATTGGATCATACCGTTCGGGGACCAGCGTTTTAACTTGGGCTCTAGGCCAGCATCCAAATATCTTGCCTTTAGAGGAAACGAATTGGATATATAGGAGCAGTGTTGATTTTTATAATTTATATGACTTGGGATCGAATAATGGAGAATTTAGTCATCTGGGCTCCACTGGATGGTCGAGGGACCGGTTTATGCAATTTTTTGGAGTATCCATTCATGACATGATGCTGTCTTCTAAGGAAAATATCATTGATCAAAGTATTGAATTGGCTCTAAAAAAGTTGTCTGAGAATGAAAAGCAACTATTGGGCCAACATCAAGATAAATTAAATCTTTATCATACGTTGGCTCCTTCGAATTTTTCCATCATGCGAAGAGCAGACGATCTCAAACGTCGTTGGGTAGACGGAACACCCGAAAATTCACACTACGTATACGGATTATCGTTACTTTTCCCGAATGCAAAGTTCATTCATATTTTAAGAAACCCGAAAAAAGTAGCAAGATCATTGATGAACTTTTCTACGATGGGGCAGCATGATTATCTTGAGGAACAGGCTTATTTTACATGGAAAAGACTTGTTAGCGATTGCGTATTGGCAGAAAAAGCTTTTGGCAGTCAAAAGGTGCTTAGAGTTTATCAGGAGGATTTAGAGGTAGACCCCAGGGGGACCATAGAACAGTGTATGCATTTTCTAGGGGAAGAATTTCATGAAGATTGTCTTCTGCCACTAAACGCCAAAATTAATAGTTCAACGTATCAAAAAAACTTTGATTCATCGATAGAATTTAATATCAACAGCGCGAAAAGTTTTGAGCGGGATTGCTTCAAGTTCTACAAAGAGATTTTAGAGCAGTACCAAATTGAACGGGAACCAGACTTGCACATTTTAGAGTTATTGAAGGATAAATTTGAAAATTATTGCCGAAGTCAAAGACCTTCGGAAATCGATAAAATTATCGAACAAAAGGATAGTAAAATTGCTGAATTAGAATCAAAATTATTATTAAGGGAACTACCTGTTATTATTAAAAAATATGGTCCCGAAAATATTCAAGCAGGTGAATCCTATAACATTCAGCCTGACGGTATGAATGCGATTTGGGTGGAAGGAAATAATATTACCTCAAGTTGCGTTGTATGTATAAATGATATACCGCTGCTAAGTAGTTTTCATGATCAACATTTGATAACTGTAAAGGTTCCAAATGAGATAACAAAAAACAAAGGAATTTTAAAGCTTAATTTGCTAGATCAAAAAACTGGACGAACATCAAATATTCTTGTAGTTGAAATTCATTAGCATTATCATAAATAGTTATTTTGAGGGTGTCTCAAATATTTTTGTTCTAAATAAAGAACGAGGATATCTTCTTTTGGGTGATATTGGTCGGTGAGAAACTAACCAATTCCTTCATACAAAGCGAAGATGTCCTTTTTGTTTTACTTAGATTAATAATCAAATAATATACGAGGGATTCATATGAGTATTGGAATTGCCATAATGGGGCTGCTTGTTGGAGGCCTTGTTGGAATTACGGGTGTAGGTGGTGCGGCTCTTCTAACGCCAATACTAATGTTTTTAGGAATTTCCCCCTCATTAGCAGTTGGTTCAGATTTAATGTATAATTCTATTACAAAATTTTTTGGAGCTGTTCAACATAGCCGACAAAAAACGGTCAGATGGGACATTGTAAGACAGCTTGCTCTGGGAAGTATTCCAGGGGCTATTACTGCTGTGATTATTCTACGGTTTTGCCAGCCTATATTTTATGACCAAGAAAAATTTATGAAGGTTTCCTTGGGTTATGTTTTGATATTTACTGCATGCTTAACCTTGTATCAAGCACTTTTTCACCGGAAAGTTAGAGTTTTGGAAGATAAGATTGATGTTAAAACAAAAGTGAGTGTTACCATAATACTTGGATTCGTTCTTGGACTTATTGTGGGATTGACATCAGTAGGTTCCGGATCATTATTTGCCATAGCAATGCTTTTTATGTATCGAATGCTTCCATCACAATTGGTAGGTACCGATATTATGCACGCATTTTTTCTTGTAACGATTTCCGCTTTGCTTCATGCCGGCATTGGAAAAGTTGACTTTCTTCTTGTTTTAAATTTAATAATAGGTTCCGTACCCGGAGTAATAGTTGGAAGTAAAGTTTCAACTTTAATCCCAACAAAAGCTTTAAAGATCGTTATAACCTTAATTATTTTAATTAGTGGTTTTAAATTATTATCATAAAACAAGATTTCGGTTTGGTACCAAATTTTTCATGAATTTACTTTGTGGAGGACATATTTTTGAAAAGTTTTTCATGCTATAATAAGGTTACATGTCTTTCTTTATGGAGCTATTTATGGACTTAAGTATAATTATTCTAAATTATAATACGCGAGAACTAACCTTGAATTGTTTAAAGTCAATTTATTTTTCGGAAACCACCTATACGTATGAGGTTATCCTGATCGACAATAACTCTAGGGATAACTCCGTAGAGGCGATCCAAGAGGCCTTTCCGAGCGTTCATTTAATTTGCAACGATGTAAATGTGGGGTATTCGAAAGCCAACAATCAAGGTATGAGAGTGGCTAGAGGGCGATACGTTCTTTTGCTAAATTCCGATACGGTAATCCAACCGGATACCTTGCATACCATGATTCAATTCATGGATCAGCATGAGAACATCGGGGCTGCTGGCTGTAAAGTGGTATTACCTGACGGAACTTTAGACAAAGCATGTCGACGGGGGTTCCCTACACCTTCAGCCTCTTTCTATTATGCCTTCGGATTATCGAAGATATTTCCTGATAACCCCAAGTTTAATCAATACCAGTTAACCCATCTGGACCAAGATAAAGATTATCCGGTCGATTGCTTGGTCGGAGCTTTTATGATGGTACGTAAAGAAGCCATTGATCAAGTTGGGATGCTGGATGAGCAATTTTTTATGTATGGCGAAGATATAGACTGGTGTTATAGAATAAAACAAGGTGGATGGAATATTTATTATTACCCATATACTCAAATCATTCATTATAAAGGTGCTAGCAGCCGTCGCAAGCCCTTTAAGATTATTTACGAATTTCATCGTGCCATGTACTTGTTTCATCAGAAACACTACCGGATGAATTATTCTTTTTTTGTGAATTTTCTAGTATATTCAGGGATCACAGTGAAATTTCTGGCTTCATTATTATTAAATCGTTTTGGATCAGTGAGGTGAGAAAATGGTACGCCAGAGTCAAGGGTTTTTATCCCAAATATATTCGTTGACTGACTTTATTTGCGTCCAGATCATTTTCTTGTTTTCATGGTGGCTTAAGTTTAAAAGCGGGTGGATCCCGTTTGATTCTCCTCTTCCTTTTCATAATTATGTCTTGTGGAGTTTGATTTACGGTGGGATAGCCATTTTTTTAAGCTATTCTTTCAACTTTTACACGCCAAAGCGCAGGAAAAAGTTCTCTTACGAGCTGTTTACGATCATTCAGGTTTATACAATAAGCTTGTTAATTTTATTAAGCTTCCTATTTATTTTTAAAGCGCTCGATATTTCACGTTCTTTCCTGCTGTTATTTTTGGTTAATAATATACTGGCTATCAGCTTCTATCGGTATATTCTTAAGACATCTTTGAAGCGATTGAGACAGAAGGGTTACAATAAACAATTTGTATTAATTCTCGGTGCAGGTTCGATTGGGAAAAGGTTCTACCGCAATTTATTACAGTATCCGGAATTAGGCTACGAAGTGGTTGGCTTTCTGGATGATTTTCAAGACTGTCATGAGGCGGGATTCGAAGCTTATAAGCCCATTATTGGGAGGGTTGACGAGCTAGAGACCATTCTGGAAAAGACTTTGGTTGACGAAGTGATCATTGCTTTACCATTGGACGCTCACCATAAATTCGGAAAAATTATCAATACATGTGAAAAAGCTGGAGTCAAAACGTTAATTATACCGGACTATTTTGACTATCTTCCTTCCAAACCGTATTTCGATAATTTTGCGGGCATTCCACTAATTAATGTTAGGGATATTCCACTGGATGAATTCAGGAATCGCTTTTTCAAACGTGCTTTTGATATCGTGTTTTCTTTAGCTGCCATTATTATGACATTACCATTGTTGATCATCATTGCGATCGGCATAAAAATTACCTCTCCGGGTCCCATCATTTTCAAACAAGAGCGTGTCGGCTTAAACAGACGAAATTTTATGATGTACAAATTCCGATCGATGAAAGTCCAAACTGAAAAATCTTCCGACACCCAATGGACAACGGAGAACGATCCGCGTAAAACAAAGTTCGGTACGTTCCTGCGAAAAACAAGTTTGGATGAGTTGCCTCAGTTTTTTAATGTATTATTCGGTCACATGAGTGTGGTAGGACCTAGGCCGGAACGACCTTATTTCGTAGAACAATTTAAAGAGGAAATTCCTAAGTATATGGTAAAGCATCATATTCGGCCTGGGATTACCGGGTGGGCTCAATCCAACGGTTTACGCGGAGATACTTCCATAGAAGACCGTATCAAATATGATATTTTTTATATTGAAAACTGGAGCTTTTTATTCGACATAAAGATCATTTGGAAAACAATAATAAACGGTTTCGTAAATAAGAATGCATACTAATTGAAAAACCCAACTGAGTTGGGTTTTTTTGTTTGTAAATTTTTTAATAAAAAGACGATATTATTAAGAAATAATAAATTTCAAAGGTGGATTATATGGGTACTAGTTCTAAAAACATTGTATGGCATCATGGTGCTATTGATCGTCGCGAGAGGCAGAGAATAAACGGACACGGAAGCTTTGCTTTGTGGTTAACGGGATTATCAGGCTCGGGAAAATCCTCAATTGCTGTGGAGTTAGAAAACAGACTATATCATGAAGGAATTCGGACTTATATTTTGGATGGTGACAATATAAGGCACGGTCTTAATAATAATTTAGGATTTAGTCCAGAGGACCGTAAAGAAAACTTAAGAAGAGTCGGTGAAGTGGCCAAGCTGTTTGTTGAAGCGGGACTCATATCTATAGCAGCCTTTATCTCCCCATATCATGAAGATCGAGGCATGGTACGAAACATGTTCGCAGCCAACGAGTTCATAGAAATATTTGTGAGCTGTTCTTTAGAGCAATGCGAGGAGCGTGATCCGAAAGGATTATATAAAAGGGCCAGGGCAGGTGAAATTCGTGATTTTACGGGGATATCAGCCCCTTATGAGGTGCCTTTGAATCCTGAATTGGTGATTGAAACAGATAAGTACTCTGTACATGAATGTGTCGATCTAATTGTTAGTTATTTGAAACAAAAGTGTTTATTATAAATTATTGTTAGAACTCCTATAACCAACCGGTAATAGGAGTTTTTATTTCCTCGCCAAACCTTGTCTGCATAATTGGCCAAGTCCCCACATAGACATGATATCAATCTGGATTGATTATGTAGTGGAGGGGATGAGACGATGCGGCGGTTCACGTGGGTGGTGGCCCTTGTGATGGTTTGTTTAAGCCTGGTAGTGTCCGGGTGCGGCAAAAAGGATGCAGGATCGGTAGTTAAGGAATTGGACGGTGTGATGAGCAAGCTGCAGAGCTATCACGGGAAAGGGCAGATGACGCTGCGCACAGGGCAGGATCCTCAGGAATACGACGTGGAGGTTAGCTTCCAGGCCCCTTCGTTTTACCGGATCTCGCTGACGAATGCGAAGAAGGATATTACGCAAATTGTGCTGCGCAACGATGACGGAGTATTCGTGTTGACGCCGCATTTGAACAAAAGCTTCCGCTTCCAAAGCGATTGGCCGGAGAATCAAGGCCAAGTTTACTTATACCAGTCGCTCGTCCAAAGCATTCTGATGGACAATGAACGGCATTTTACGTCGGACGAGAAGGCGTATGTATTCGATGTAGTGGCGAATTACCAGAACGGCTCTTTGGCGCGGCAGAAGGTGTGGCTGGACAAGAGAAACTACGCTCCACAGCATGTGGAAGTGTCGGATGCCAACTCTAATGTCATGGTCATTGTAAAATTCGATCAATTTGAGTTTGGTACGAAGTTTGAGAAGGATCAGTTTGACATGCAGCGCAATATGACGGGCTGGAACCTGAAGACACTTCCGACGATGATGCAAGGGGATTCGAAAGCCGGCGAGAAATCGGGAGCGACCGATTCCAAGGCCGGTACAGGGGCAGTTAGTGGTAATCAAGGTGCGAAGGGAACCACTCAGGAAAAAGGCGATAAAGGAACGACAGCAGGACAAGGATCGGGGACCGATGCAAAAGGCAGCGCGGCCGGAACGAGTAAGGAGACTTCGGCGGGGGCGGCAGTTGGTAACGGTGCTTCTAATTCCAGTGCAGCCGATGGCACGAAAACCGGAAGCACTAACAGTAGCCAAGGCACTGCGACCAACGGGGCGCAAGCGGCAGCTGCAGGCGCCAAAAAAGACACCTCCAAGCAGCAATCGTTTGGTATCATTGAACCGCGTTACATGCCTAGCGGCGTGAAGAAGCAAGACGTGACGGAGCTTAAGCTGGGTGAGGAACAAGCGGTCATGCTCCGCTACTCCGGAAAATACAACTATACGTTGATGGAGTCGCGTCCGCAGGTACAGACGGTGTCGGTCTTGCCGGGGGATATTTTGGATCTGGGCTTTACGCTCGGCGTTGTAACCGGGGATGCGAAGAAAACATTGACCTGGACCTACGACGGCATCGAATTCCGCCTATCTACAGGGGACTTGCCGGCGACGGAGATGATTAAGGTGGCGCAAGCGGTGCAAGGGGAAATCGGTAAATAGTTGAAGCGGCCATCTTATAATTGCGATTCGGCTCCGTAATACACGCACCGAACCGCTAATAATCAAAAACTGACGGACGCGATGTTACTATTTTGTTCGTTGACAGGGCCCTGCGGTACGCATTACCATGATCATATGAATTTTTAAGCGGGAAGCTTCTTTACAGGTGCAAGCTGTGGCCTCGTAAGCGGCTTCCCTTGATTTTATGAGACCAAAGAAGGTGGATCAGGTGGATTCGTTTTATCGGCCGACCCGGGTGGAGATTTCATTGGATGCGCTGCGCCATAATTTGGGCGAGTTTCGGCGGGTGCTTCCGGAGCATGTACGTATGATGGCAGTCGTCAAGGCGGACGCCTATGGACTCGGAGCGGTGGAGGTATGCCGGGAGGCGCTTCAATGCGGCGTGGAATATATTGCGGTCGCTTTTTTGGATGAGGGTTTGGAGCTTCGGCAAGCAGGCATTACAGCCCCGATCCTCGTATTGGGCTACACGCCTCCGGAAGGGTTGGAAACCGCATGGGCTAATGGGATTACGCTCAATATATATACCCATGAGCTGCTGGACGCATGGGAGCGATTAGGGGCTAAAGAGCGCCCGTTGAATATTCATATTAAGATCGACTCCGGAATGAACCGGCTCGGGTTAACGGATGCGGAAGAGGCGATCGCGCTGATTGAACGGGCGATGCGGACGCCGGGGATACGAGTGGAAGGGTTGTTTACCCATTTTGCTTGCGCGGATGAAACCGACAAGAGCTATACGCTGGAGCAGTACGATCGATTCCAACGGGTTGTCGATTATTTTACGCAAAAAGGAATTCAATTTCCGTACGTTCACGCCGGGAACAGCGCTGCGGGGATCGATACGCCGAATTTAACCTTTAATATGGTACGGCTCGGGATCGCGATGTACGGACTGTATCCGTCCGAAGAGGTGAATAAGCAGCAGGTTGATTTGCAGCCGGTCTTGAGCATCAAATCCAGCGTCGTTATGGCGAAGCAGGTGCCCGAGGGTTCAGGCATTAGTTACGGCATCGTATACCGAACGCAGAGCGAGGAGACGATTGCGACGCTGCCGATCGGGTACGCGGACGGCTTTTCCCGGATGCTGACTGGTAAGGCGGAAGTATTGATTCGGGGGCGGCGCGTCCCAGTAGTCGGAAGAATTTGTATGGATCAATGCATGCTGAATGTATCCGAAATGCCTGATATTCAAATGGGCGAAGAAGTGGTAATTCTAGGCAGTCAGGGCGAAGACCGGATTACGGCGGAAGAGTACGCGGCATGGCTCGGAACAATCAACTACGAGGTCGTCTGCATGATTTCGCATCGGGTGCCTCGTGTGTATATGAAGGAAGGCTGCGCGGCCCGGTCAGTGAATCCTCTTCTGCGGCACGTATGGGAGCCGGAGGCGTAACAAGGGTTAAATGCTGCCTCTACAAGCACATTGCAGGAAGCCATACTTTTTGTCCAAAAAAAGAACTGGGCGTATTTTCCATTGAATTTTTTCTCCTAACATGAGAGGATTTTCTTGGTTTGCCGCGAATAAGTATAGAGGCAAAATGCTGCGGAGCGCGTCAAGGTATAACATATATGCTATACCTTCGGCATATATTGATTTTGTATATTTTATCTGGATGTTTGCCATAATGGAAATAGGTTCTTGTATGTTTTTGGGGGTGCATGTATAGGTGGCGGGTGCGCATAACACGAAGCGAATCATGATCAGCTTGCCGGATTATTTGCTGCAGGAGGTCGATCATCTGGTGGAGAAGGAAAATTCCAACCGCAGCGAGTTTATCCGTCAGGCGATGAAGCTTTACTTGTTGGAGCGTAAGAAACGGCATTTGCGCGAATCGATGCAGCGCGGCTATATGGAAATGGCTAAGATCAACCTGAACATGGCCTCGGAAGCGTTTCAGGCGGAGGAAGAAGCGGACAACACGCTGGACCGCCTGGTAAGCGGGGTGTGACGCTTGATTGTCAAACGTGGCGATGTTTTTTTCGCGGATCTTTCACCGGTCGTCGGTTCGGAGCAGGGCGGCATTCGGCCCGTACTGATTATTCAGAATGATATCGGCAATCGCTTCAGTCCTACGGTGATCGTAGCGGCGATTACGGCACAGATTCAAAAAGCCAAGCTGCCGACGCATGTGGAGATTGACGCGGAAGCGCACGGTTTTGACAGGGATTCGGTCATCCTGCTGGAGCAGATTCGGACCATCGATAAGCAGCGCCTGACGGACAAAATCACGCACTTGGATGAGGAAACCATGCGCAAGGTCGATGAAGCTTTGCAAATAAGCGTAGGTCTGATTGAGTTTTAACATGCTGACGAGGCGGGGGTGCAGGTACCCTCGCTTTTTTATGTCTGGGAGGAGAAAAGTCGGATGGCAAAAGAGCAAACGGGACTGACTGAAGAAGTTCGGGCGGTTGTGGAACTGACGGAAGAGATGAAAGCGGCGATTCAGGAACGCATTCTGAAGCAGATCGCGTCCGAGCTGCAGATTGCGGCGGGGCGGGTAAAGACGACGGTCGGCCTGCTGGATGAGGGGAATACGATTCCTTTTATAGCCCGGTACCGGAAAGAAATGACCGGGGAGCTTGACGAAAATCAGCTGCGGGACATTGAAGAGCGGCTGGCGTATCTGCGCAATCTGGAGGACCGGAAGCGTGAGGTCATCCGCCTGATCGACGAGCAGGGCAAGCTGACGGCCGAGCTGCGTACGGCAATCGAGCAGTCGGTTAAGCTGCAGGAAGTCGAGGACTTGTACCGCCCGTACCGGCAAAAGCGCAAGACGCGCGCTAGCGTGGCGAAGGAGAAGGGTCTTGAGCCTTTGGCGCTCTGGATCCAGACGCAGCCCAAGCAGGGCGATCTGCTTGCCGAAGCGGGTAAGTATATAAGCGAGGAGAAAGGCGTCCAGACGGCCGAGGAAGCCGTACAAGGCGCGATGGATATCATTGCGGAGCAAATCGCCGACGATGCGAAAATCCGGGCGTGGGTGCGTCGTCACACGTTCGAGCAGGGGATCCTGCGGACCGAAGCCAAGGATGCCGAGCAGGAATCCGTTTACGAGATGTATTACAGCTACCAGGAGCCGGTCCGCAAGCTGCCGCCGCACCGGATTCTGGCGATCAACCGCGGAGAACGGGAAGAAGTATTGAAGGTGGCGCTGGACGTTCCGGTCGAGCGGATTCACGAGTATATCGCGAAGCAAGTGATCAAGGGGCCTTCTATCGTTCACGACACGTTGACGGCTGTGATTGAAGATGCGTACAAGCGACTGATCGCCTCGTCCATTGAGCGCGAAGTGCGCAATGAAATGACGGAGAAGGCCGAGGAAAAAGCGATCGAGGTATTCGCCGAAAATTTGCGCAATCTGCTGCTTCAGCCGCCGGTCAAGGGCAATGTGGTGCTTGGCGTCGATCCCGCGTACCGGACAGGCTGCAAGCTGGCCGTCGTCGACGATACGGGCAAAATGCTGGAGATCGCCGTCACCTACCCGACGCCGCCGAACAATAAAGTAGCGGAAGCGAAAGCGACGTTCAAGCGTCTGATCGACGCTTACCGCGTCGAATTGATCGTCATCGGCAACGGGACGGCGTCCCGCGAGACGGAGCAGTTCGTAGCCGAGCTGATCGGTGAGATAAAGGCACGGAAGCTTCAGTATTTGATCGTCAACGAAGCGGGGGCGAGCGTCTATTCGGCTTCCAAGCTGGCGCAGACGGAATTCCCGGACTTGGACGTGGCGGAGCGGAGCGCGATCTCCATCGCGCGGCGGCTGCAGGACCCGCTCGCGGAGCTGGTCAAAATCGAGCCGAAAGCGATCGGCGTCGGCCAATACCAGCATGACGTCACGCAAAAAAGGCTAGAAGAGAGCCTGAAGTTCGTCGTTGAATCGGCGGTGAACCACGTGGGCGTGGACGTGAACACAGCCTCTCCGTCGCTGCTATCCTATGTGTCGGGCGTCAACAGCACGCTTGCTAAAAATATCGTAAAATACCGCGACGATAACGGGAAATTCACGAGCCGGGCGCAGCTGCAAAAGGTTCCGCGGCTCGGAGCGAAGGCGTTCGAGCAGTGCGTCGGCTTTTTGCGGATCGCTGAAGGCAGCAATCCGCTGGATAACACGCCGATCCATCCGGAGTCGTATGACGTGGTGGACAAGCTGTTCCGCGAGCTGAAGCTGGAGCTGTCACAGCTTGGCAGTGCCGAGCTGAAAGCGATGCTGCAAAGCTTGGAGCCGGGAGAGCTCGCTCCGAAGCTTGGTGTCGGGGTGCCGACGCTGCGCGATATTCTCGATTCGCTGCAGCGGCCGGGACGCGACCCGCGGGAGGAACTGCCGGCGCCGATTTTCCGCACAGACGTGCTGCAGATCGAAGATTTGAAGCCGGGCATGGAGCTGCAGGGAACTGTGCGCAACGTGATCGACTTCGGCGCTTTTGTCGATATCGGCATCAAAAACGACGGGCTCGTTCATATTTCGCAGTTAAGCAATTCCTACGTGAAGCATCCGATGGACGTTGTGTCCGTAGGGGATGTCGTAACGGTATGGGTGCTCAACGTCGACCTGAAGAAGGGCCGCGTCGGGCTGACGATGAAAAAGCCTTCTTAAGCATAAAATAGAGCATAAGCCGGAGAAAAGGGATGTAGCGGAAGCCGCGTCCTTCGCTCTGGCGTATGCTCTATTTGTTTTTGAGCGTGAGCTCATCTTTATTGAAGCTGGGATGTTGTGGGGTCCGTCTCGCTTTTGCGGGTGCGGTAAAAAAACCAGCAATCGTTCAGCAAACGGATTTGCCGGCGGTTTTTGTTGTAAAATGCCCGCATCAGCTGGTTGCAAAGCCATTGTGGCAACACCATCAGTCCCTTCCCGTCTAGCTGCCGTACACAATACAGCATATGGGCGGGAGCCGTTTCGGGTGCAGGTCCTTCTTTAGGCGAAATCTTCTTCCTCTTCGTACCACTGCTCGAGCTGTGCCTGAAGCGCGCGAATCTCGGTCAAGAGGGAGATGAGCGGATACTCTTTTTCCTGCTCTTGGATTGCGCTGAATGTCTGTTCCAGGCGATTGATGTAGTCCAGACCGTGCTGGAGCGTATAGCTCGGATGAACAAGCTCAAGTCCGTCAAATTCCGCGATGAACACCGGCAGTTTGGGAGCATTGGGTGCCGTCAGCTTATCCAGCTCCTTATGCAGCCGCTGATTAAGCGCAGCCAGTTGGTACATATGGGTAGCGGGCATTTCCACGAATTCGATCTGGTCCTCCAGCTTAAGCAGAGCGCATTTCTTTTTGAACATCGGGTTAAACTCCTCTCTATGGGTCAAATCGACAATTCGTCCGAATCAATTCCAGATTCCTACTTGACAGTTTAGCCTAACCTGCGGTTACAATTCAAGAGAGAAACGAAGAGAAACCAGAGAGTAAGGGTGGGAAAACGATGGATGACCGACAGCTGCAGCTGTGGGTAGAGCAAATATCGCTGTCGTCGTTTGGGTGTCCTTTTTTGCATCGGGCGAGGTTCAACCGGAGATTAAGGTCGACGGGAGGGCGTTATTTCACCCGAACGCACGATATCGAAATCAGCTGGCTGCAGTATGAACAGTTCGGAGCCGCCGACGTGGAGAAAATTATTAAGCATGAATTGTGCCATTACCACCTGCATTTACTTGGGGGAGGGTACCGGCACCGGGATGACGATTTTAAACGGCTGCTGGACAAAGTCGGAGGGACGCGCTATTGCCGGTCGCTCCCGCAGGAGCTGAAGCGTACCGAGCCTTTCCGGTACAAGCTCGTTTGTATAAGCTGTAGCGCGGAGTATATGCGTAAACGGAAGACAGACCCGAAGAAGTACGTCTGCGGTTTTTGCAAAGGCAAACTAAAACTGCTTGCCCTTGACTTACAGCCGCATTCATGATAAATTAAAAATTGTCTTTCCCTGATAGCTCAGTTGGTAGAGCACTCGACTGTTAATCGAGTTGTCACAGGTTCGAGTCCTGTTCGGGGAGCCATTCTTTTTTTGGAGAGATACCCAAGTGGCTCAAGGGGACCCTCTGCTAAGGGGTTAGACTGCGTAAGTGGTGCGAGGGTTCGAATCCCTCTCTCTCCGTAGACAATAAACGAAACCGCCGAAAGGCGGTTTTTTTATTGTCTACGGAGAGACGAAGAGGGGTTCGAACCCGAGTAGAGGGGGCGTCGGAGCGGCAGCTATACGCCACGAAGTCTCGCCGGGTTAAATCCATTTTTTCCACTTAAAAATAGCCCACATGAAGATCGTAACAACGATCATAACGATCCAAACGTATACGTACCCGAAGTTCCAGTTGAGCTCGGGAATATCTTTGAAATTCATACCGTACAAACCAACGATAAAGGTCAGCGGAAGAAAAATCGAGCTGATAATGGTCAGCGTCTTCATGATCTCGTTCATGCGGTCGGATTTAATACTCATCTGCAGCTCAAGCAGACCGGTTAGCGATTCACGAAATACGTCCAAGGAATCGACAACACGGGAAATATGATCATAGATGTCGATGAAATAGACATCCGCTTCCTGACGGATGTAAGGGAAGTTCTGATGCGTTAACGTGCCGAGCATCGTTTTCTCTTCGGCAATGATACGGCGGAGATGGTGCATTTTTCGTTTCGATTTAAAAATCTCACGCGATACACGAACGTAAGGATTACGGTAAATCATTTGCTCCAAACGGTCGACGCGGTCCTCGATCTGATTGATGATGTCGGTATAGTCGTCCACGCAGCGGTCCAGTATTAAGTATAAGATGCGTCCGCTGTGCTCCATGCTGCCTTCGACCTGCAACAAATGCGTTTTCAACTCTTCGAAAAAAGGAAGGGGCTCTTTACAAATGGTAATGACAAAATTTTTACCGATCACAATAGCGATTTCGACCGTAGTAAGCTGCTTGTCCACAACGGCAAAGAACGTCATAAAGACATGGTCTTTGTATCGGTCCACTTTGGGACGCTGATTCAGCTTGATGCAATCCTCGACCACAAGCGGATGGCAGTGAAATTGTTGTTTAAGCACATGTTCAACCTGCCTTGCTTCGGGAGCTGTCATATGAAGCCAAACATTCTCGTTGTCGTCAGGAAAACGAGTTTCCTGTTCCGTAACTTGACCGGTAGCATGGTTATATACCAGCATCGAATACACCTCTGTAGGGGAATGGGGTCCTTTTGCAGTTGATTGTAACATAGGGAAGGATTACCTCCAAAAAAGACGAAAACTTTTTTTGCAAAAGGGGCTTGTCAACCTCAACGCATTCCGCTATAATAACACTTGTCGCTCAAAAAGGCGGCGTTAATACACAGCATGGCCCGTTGGTCAAGGGGTTAAGACACCTCCCTTTCACGGAGGTAACAGGGGTTCGAATCCCCTACGGGTCATAGATAGTGGGGAGAGAACCCTTCGGGTTCCCCCTACGGTAACCTGCGGTTGTGGTGGAATGGCAGACACGCTATCTTGAGGGGGTAGTGGGCGTACGCTCGTGGAGGTTCGAGTCCTCTCAACCGCATCACAAAGAGAAAGAGCTTGCATCCAAACGGATGCAGGCTCTTTCTCTTTGTGCCATAAACCATCTGCGATGCTAACTTTTCATGCGGTTAATTATGCGGCAAGAGTTAATGGTGGTCACGCCAGCCGCTTTCCCAGCGGTCGTATTCCTCCTGAGCGGCTTCTTTCCTATGCCCGTACTTCTCCTGAAGCTTCCCGAGGAGCTTTTCCTTTTCCCCATTAATGACATCGAGGTCGTCATCGGTTAATTTGCCCCATTGCTTTTGCGCTTCGCCCTTCAATTGTTTTCATTTTCCTCGGAACAGATCGCTTCTTGTGTCCATTACCAGCGTTTCCGTGGGAAATGCTCTGCTAAAGGATGCCACTTTACTTTTTCCTGTGAAACCTATACAATAAATAATACATCCGCGGTTGTGGTGGAATGGCAGACACGCTATCTTGAGGGGGTAGTGGGCGTACGCCCGTGGAGGTTCGAGTCCTCTCAACCGCATACTAAATAGCTATTTGATCGTGCAAAGCCCTGAGTCTTCAGGGCTTTTTACTTTTTCCGGCAGAAGTCCGAGGGTGGCGAACGGTCAGTCACAAGCGCATGAAGTTCGCTCGCTCCGCTTTCGGCCGGCAGACTCGGCAGACACCGACGACTTTGCCGGCTGTGGCGTAAAAGGCCAGCTCCTTCGAAGGAACCTTTCGTCGGCACAAGGAGCAGCTTTGCTTGGTCTGGGTTTTACCGGTAGGTCGGGACTTGGAGCCGGGCCGGCCGAATCGGTTTCGTCTGAAAAACTTCGGAAGGAAGACAGCCAGACAGATCACAAGCAGGATACCGGCGATTACGATGACGTAGGGCTGAATAGGCAGGGGAAACACCTCGCGTTACTAAGAAATATGTCAATACGAATAGGGTTCGGCACAAAACGACAATTTCCTTTATTTGTATTGAAGGGCTAAAATATTTCGATTATACTGGCCTTAGCGAACGAACTTCAGTGCGTTTGCTCTATCTATCGAAGAAATGAGGCGAGCTTGTGCAAATTAACGCAGCATTGAACGCCGTTAGCGGCGGAGACGCATTGAAGCAGGCGGTCGGCATTGCTCTGCTAAGTCAAATGAAGGACTCTCAGGCTTCCCAAGCGGCAACGCTGCTTCAAGATTTTGCGGCGGCACAGCATCCGAACTTGGGCAAAAATTTGGATATTCGCATCTGATCTCCCCCAGCCTTACATAATTCAAAAAAATGAAATACGCATGAACCTGCCTTCGCTTTCGGTAAATCCGAAGCCTGGGCAGGTTTTTTACGTTTCCGATTAGGATAGGTTTTGCGGATCGAAGAATACTAAAAGCGCAGCATAAGGAAATCGTATGCAAGTTGGAGAATCTATGGACAAAAGCGAGTGGATCGATCAATGAACGGTTTTCAAATGGCATGGCACGATATCCGGCAAATGTGGAGCTCCAATATGGCGCGCCGCTCGGTGCTCGGCTTGATGGTCCTGCCGCTTATGTATAGTTTCATTTATTTATGGGCGTTTTGGAATCCGACCGACTTTTTGCCCCATTTACCGCTGGCGGTTGTTAATCTGGATCACGGGATGTCGCAGAACGGCAACCCGGTTAATCTGGGCCGGGAGCTTACGGACAAGCTGCTTGCCGACAAGCAGACTTCCTGGACGGAAGTCTGCCCGGAGCAAGGTGCGGAGGGAATCGAGAAGCTGCGCTATTTTATGGTGCTGACGATCCCGCCGGATTTCACCGAAACGGCCTATAGCCCGGGCACGCCGAAGCCCAGAGCGAGTCAGCTTTCGTACGCCGTCAACGAAGGGGCCAACATGCTCGGTGTTAAAGTGGTGCGCAGCGTGATGGATAAGGTTGGGCGCGAGCTGGAAAAGCAAATGACGGAGAAATATGTGCGCATCATCTTCGACCAAATTCTCAACGGCGGGGAGGGGCTCAAGAAGGCAGCCGACGGGGCGACCAAGCTGGCGGAAGGAACGAAGAAGGCGCAGGACGGCGCGACTTCCTTGCAGGATGGTCTGAAGCAAGCCCAGGACGGCATGAAGCCGCTGTCGGAAGGGCTGACGAAGCTGCTGGACGGCGCGAACCAGCTGGAGAACGGCATCATCCGGCTGGATACGGCCGTCGGATTAGGCGCAGGAGGCATCGACAAGCTGAATGCGCAGCTATCGAAAATACTGGAGCCGATCAATCAGCTGACGGCTGAGGCGGAGCGGCTCAGCAAGGTGATCGACGCTTCCAATCAATCACTGAAGTTCGGGCTTAACGCACTGGATGTGATCGGAGCCTCGTTGCAAGATACGAATCGCCGGATCGACGAGCTGCAGCGCGTTTGGGACTCAGGTATAGGCGGCCGATTGCAGAAGCAAAAGGATCAGCTTGACGGCGCCATCACAGATCTGCTGGCGCTTGGAGAGCAGTTCAGTGAAATCACAGGCAGCGAGCGCTTCAAAGGGGCGGTCGACAAACTGAAGACGGCAAATGCGCAGCGGCTTGAATTAGATCAGGCCTTGCGTGATATGAAGGCAGCGCTTGATCAGATGAGCAGCTCTACCTCCAAATCGATCGAACAGATCAATGTTGCCCGTGACCAGCTCTCGGCGCATATGAACGAGCTGCAGGCCGGACTGCAGGCGATGCAGACCACCGTGCGCAACAGCTTGGACCAACTGAACAGGAATAAGCAACTGGTGGACGATTTGTCCGGACGGCTTGGCCAACTTGCTAATGGCGTCAATCAGATGCAGAAGGGCAGCACGGCGTTGGTTGAAGGCCTCAATGCCTTCGGCAGTGGATTCCATCAACTGCAGGACGGCGTGACCAGGCTGTACGACGGCAGTGCGCAGCTCTCCGCCGGCCTGAAGGACATTAACGCCGGCCAGCAGGAGCTTGCCGCGAAGCTTGGCGAGGCGGCGGGCATGGCGGCGATGGACGGGCAGGCGGAGCAGCGGATCAATACGATCGTCTCCCCGGTGAAGGTGACGGAGAACAACCTGCATCCGGTGCCGAACAACGGCACGGGATTTGCGCCTTATTTTATTGCGCTGTCCTTGTGGGTAGGGTCGCTGGTGCTCTTTTTCGTTATCGATCTGAACAAGGTCGTCTCGATGCCGAAGCGGCCGATCTCGTACCTCATCAACAAATATCTTGCTCTGGCTTCCGTCAGCGTGTTTCAATCGGTGCTGTCGGTCTTCATTCTTCATACGGGGCTTGGGATTCCGACGGTGCTGCCGGCCATTAACTTATACGGGTTCGCGCTGCTGCTTGGATTGACGTTCGCGGCGATTCTGTTCATGCTGATCTCGATTCTTGGCAGCGATGTGGGACGTTTCGTCGCCATCGTCATTCTCATGCTCCAACTGACGTCCAGCAGCGGCTCGTATCCGGTCGAGCTGGAAGCGAGGTTTTTCAATTTCATCCATCCGGCGCTGCCGATGACTTACGCGGTAGAAGGGTTCAGGCACCTCATTTCGATCGGCGACGCCGCAACGATCGCGAACGATGCGCTGATATTGGCGGCATACGGCGTCGGTGCGCTTGTCGTGCTCTACCTCGTCAAGCGGAAAACAATCATTCACCAGCTGCAGAAGGAATCCGTGCGATCCTAACTAGGACGCGGTTCCATTTACCGGATTTTACAGTTTCTTTACATCGGATTTACCTAATAGGGCTTGCCTCTCCGTTCCTTCCGTCGGATAATAGACCCAAGCGGTTGAACCAGGGGAGGAAACGGAAATGACCATACAACAACCTATAGTAATCGGCCACCGCGGCGCTGCCGGTGAGGCGCCGGAAAATACGTTAGCCTCGTTCGAGCTTGCCCTTCGGCAAGGTGCGGACGCGATTGAGCTGGACGTGCACCTGTCGGCTGACGGGGAAGTAATCGTCTGCCACGACCATACGGTCGGACGCACGACGGACGGCACCGGCGCTATCGCGGAGCTGACGGTGGCGGAGCTGAAGCGGCTGGATGCCGGACGCTGGTTCGACGAACGTTTCGCCGGGGAGCGGCTGCCTTTGCTGGAAGAAGTATTCCAGCTCGTTCCTTTGGAAATCATGATCAACGTCGAGGTCAAATGCTCCTATACTCCGCGGCTGGTGGAACGACTGGCGGAGCTGCTTGCACAGTACAATCGGCTGGACAGCGTAGTTGTCTCGTCTTTTAACCATAAGGTGTTGAAGCAACTGCAAGAGGCGATCCCGAATCTGCGGGCGGGGCTGCTCTACGTGGCCAATTTCGTATCGCACCGTCAGATGGCTGCGGCTGCCGAGGGACTGAACGTCTATTCGATTCATCCGCAGCATCATACGATCGATGCCGGGGACGCGGCCGAAGCGACAGGATACGGCCTGCGGGTCTATCCTTGGACGGTCAACGAACCGCAAGACCTTCGGCGGATTATCGATGCCGGCGTTTCGGGGATCATTACGGACTTTCCGGGGCGACTCAGAAACCTGTTGAACGAAGGAAAGGCATAAGAAGATTTGAATAAGGAGCGCATAGGCACACGACGGACGATAAGAGTTCGGTAGTGGCTTGTGCGCTTTTTTTTCGTGGGCGATTTTGTCAAAAGGTAACATTCTGCGCCCGTTCGTCCGATAATAAGGAAAGAGATGGGAGGTTTCGCAATGAACAAGATGTATTCTTCATGGTACCGCAAGCTTGCAATTCTGCTGTCGTTGTCCGTGCTATTGTCGTTGTGGCCCAGACCCGCATCGGCGGAAGTTAATGTGTTTCCGGATGTCGATGCGAAGCAGTATGCTTGGGCTGTCGAGTCGATTCGACTCATGGCGAATAAGCAGGTGCTGACTGGGTATCCCGACGGCAACTTCCGTCCGAACAAGACGATCAGCAAGGCGGAATGGACGGCTATGGTGTATCGGCTGTTCGATAAGTATCGTCCGAACGCACTGGCTACCGGGATGCAAAAAATTACTTATTTTACCGACGTACCTGAACTGCATTGGGCGCATAAGCCCATATCGGAGATTTACGACGCCTCGTTCA
Organism: Paenibacillus tyrphae; assembly: GCF_000722545.1. GTDB lineage: Bacteria > Bacillota > Bacilli > Paenibacillales > NBRC-103111 > Paenibacillus_G > Paenibacillus_G tyrfis. The sequence goes on along the minus strand of NZ_JNVM01000001.1, from coordinate 72,164 downwards.
AGAGCGGAGGGTACGGGCTGAGCCGGGATGGAAATTTGGCCTTTCGCCCCGATATGCAGCTGACTCGTCTGCAGCTTGCCCAGCTGTTGTATGCGTATTTCGACAATCGCTTGATGGAAAAGCGTTTTAGCGACAATGACGTATGCTCGGTCGTTTCGGAATTGAAAGACGTTCCGGTCAAAATGTTCAAAACGGAAGCGGAGTACCAAGTTGCTCAGGCGGACGGACGGTATGTCGAGGACGGCTTGATGGACGTGGAAAGCAACGATGTGTTTGTCACGCTCATTCTCGGCAAAAACACCGGGGATTGCAGGCTGGGAGGGGACGAGCTGTCCAACGTACAGGCCAGAGCGCTGGCCAGCCTCAAAGCAAGCGGCATTATGACGCCGAACGATATGGGGTATTTCCGTCCGAAAGACTTTGTGACCCGCGCCGAAGCGGTAACGATTCTGGACCGCGCGTACACATATCTGAAAAAGAACGGCTGGCTCTGGGATTATACGACGGTGGATTTAGCGCTTCCTTTTAATCCAGCCGGGACAGGGACGGATTCGGGCGGTAGCAGCGGTTCGAACGGATCTTCCGGCAGCAGCAGCTTCAATAACAACCCGAACAGCAATACGATCACGCCTCCGAACGGCGGCTACTCGCAGGACGGCTCGATCAATTGGTCGGATAAATCGATCGTCAGAGTCACCGACTATTTTGATGACAAGGGCGTTATCGTGAAAAATTTGCAGCAGAAGGGCGAAATCGAAGCTGCCGTGCAGCCAAAAGGAGCCAAATATTTGACCATTACGTTGAAATCCGACGAGAAGGTCGATATGTACGTGATCGTTGACGGCCGCGTCGGCTTCGTCAAGCAGGAGGAGTTTCCGCTAACGCTGCAAGTCAGCGGCGTGACGACGGTCGGCCTCCGCTCACAGCTGCGCAATCCGGACAAAAACAAGCGGACCGACGATCTGACGACGCTGTCCGTGCAATTGTCGGACGTGGAGCCGAGCAAGAAGAAGGAGAAGACCAAATCGACTTCTACGAAGCCTTAGGGTAAGCCGGATGCTTCCTTAGCTGGGATAAAGCATCACCGCAAGGATCATACTAAACGGTGTCTTCCCGACAAAACGGACAACCGGAGGTTTTCCATGGCATCCAGCAGAGGACATCAAGGCGCGCACGGCATAGGACAAGCGGAGGAGCAGCTCGCCAACCAGGCGGACGCGGCGGCCGCCATCCAAGGGCAGAGCGAGACGGATCTAGACGTACTCGAAGCTGCGCGCCAAGATCAGAACGAGGAGGAAAAGGTTCTCGACGAGCCCTGATCCTGATGTACGACAACGAAGCCCGGACGAACAGGTCCGGGCTTTGCTTTGTTTGCTTGAAAAAGCAATTTATTGAAGCAGATGCTTGAACGGGCTGTAGTCGATCTGCTTTTTGTCCAAATACGAGGTCAGACTGCGGTAATCGCGCTTGGGCGTTGCCAAGATATACCCCTCGACGCAATGCTCCCGCGTGACCGCGTCGGCCTTCGCTTCCAGCGCCACTTGACCAATCCGGGCGGCGATGGAATGCTTCGCGATGTCGCGGAACGGAGTAGGCACGGGCTCGACAAGCATGTCGAGGAACGATTTGGAGTCTTCTGTCCACAGGTGGCGGGACGATTCGACGTAATGATTTTGCCAGTCCAGCTTCGATTTGCCGTCCTCCCGGGGGAGTACCTTGAAAAACTTGCGGAACATAAAGTAGCCGCCCACCGACATCATGAACAGCAGCACGAATACCCAAAAAATGATAAACCACATAAACCCCTCGTGCGGGGCATCGTTCATCGCATACCACATGAAAACGTTCACCTCCCTTCCATTATACCTCACTTTCCGCTGGAGGAAAACGGAACCTACAAGAGAATATTTCCTATTCTAGATTTCTTGTCCCGATCCTAGTAAAATAGATGAAAGTGAGATGAACAAAGGAGTGATTCCCGGTCATGGTCAGAATCGGATCGCACGTTTCGTTTTCGGATAAAGGGCTGCTGAATGCGGCTAACGAAGCCGTCACTTACGGCTCCGGAACGTTTATGATTTATACAGGGGCGCCGCAGAATACGCGCCGCAAACCGATCGAAAATCAATATATCGAAGAAGGCAAAGCCGTGATGGAGCAGCATGGCATCGGAGAGATTATCGTCCATGCTCCGTATATTATCAATCTGGGTTCGTATAAGGATGACACATACGAGCTGGCGGTCCGCTTCCTGCAGGAAGAAATCCGCCGTACGGATTATCTTGGCGTGAAGCAGATCGTGCTTCATCCCGGGGCTTATACGGATAAGGATGCCGAGTATGGGCTGGCGCGCATCTCGCAGGGATTGAACGAAGTGCTGAGCGGCGTGAAGGACACGAACGTCAACATCGCGCTGGAGACGATGGCAGGCAAAGGCACGGAGATGGGCCGCAGCTTCGAGGAGCTGGCCACCATCATCGAAAAAGTGGAAGACAACGGCAAGCTGACCGTCTGCCTCGATACGTGCCACGTGAGCGATGCGGGCTACGATATCGTGAACGATCTGGACGGCGTGCTGGAGCAGTTTGACCGCACGGTCGGGTTGGACCGTCTTGCCGTCGTGCATCTGAACGACAGCAAAAACCCGAGAGGCGCGTCCAAAGACCGCCATGCCCCTGTCGGCGCCGGTTGGATCGGCTTCCAAACGATGCATAACGTCGTTCACCATGAGAAGCTGAAGCATCTGCCGTTCATTCTGGAGACGCCGTGGATCGGCAAAGAAGACAGCTCGCAGCGGCCGATGTACGAAGCGGAAATCGCGCTGCTCGGCGGTACGGTCAAAACGCGTTTCGGTGACGGCTTCCTGTCGGATGTCGAGCGTCTGGCCCATTTTTTCACGAAGCAGGATATCGATCCAAGAGCGTTCGTGCTGCAAACCTGGGAAGTGCTCAAGACGGACGCCAAGGCGAAAAAGGCGGACGGCCGCGAGCCGATGGAGCGCTTGTATGACCTGATCGTCGCAGATAACCTGTTCCCTGAGCTGAACGAGGAACAAATCAACCACCGTCTGACCGCGTGGTTTGCGGGCGAGCATTTGTTCGCTACGGTATAAGAAAAGACATACTATGTTTTGACTACGAAGGAGATCAACAACGCATGGTTTCGAACGTTACTTCCAAATCGAAAAGCACGAATTTGACGAATCGCGCGCGGATGCTTGTGTCGTGCCCGGACCGCCCTGGTATCGTGGCTGCGGTATCACGCTTCCTGTACGAGCACGGTGCCAACATCGTGCAGTCCGATCAATATACGATGGACCCGGAGGGCGGGTTATTCTTCATTCGAATCGAGTTCGATTTGGACAATCTGGATGCGCGCCGCGAGCAGTTGAAGGCCGATTTTGCCGTAGTTGCCTCGGAATTCAACATGAAGTGGAGCATTACCCGGGCAAGCCGCAAAAAGAGGCTCGCGATCTTCGTCTCGAAGGAAGACCATTGTCTGCTGGAGCTGTTGTGGCACTGGCAGTCGGGCGACCTGGACGCCGATATCGCGATGGTCATCAGCAACCACGACGACATGCGCGGGCTGGTAGAGCCGCTAGGCATTCCATACCATCATATTCCGGTCACGCCCGATACGAAGGCAGAGGCGGAGAAGCGGCAGCTTGAACTGGTCAGCGGTCAAGTGGACGTCGTTATTTTGGCCCGCTATATGCAGATTATTTCGCCGAAATTTATCGAGCACTTTCCGAACAAAATCATCAATATTCATCATTCGTTCCTTCCGGCCTTCGTGGGCGGCAAGCCGTATGCGCAGGCGTACAACCGCGGCGTGAAAATTATCGGCGCCACCGCGCATTACGTCACGGAGGAGCTGGACGGCGGACCGATTATCGAGCAGGACGTCCAGCGGGTAAGCCACCGCGACAATGTAGAGGATTTGAAGCGGATCGGCCGCCATATCGAACGCACGGTACTGGCGCGCGCCGTGAACTGGCACGTCGAGGACCGGGTCATCGTGCATCAGAACAAAACGGTTGTGTTCAGTTAATTTCATCATGTATACGGAGCGAAGTGCCATGCCTTCCGGAATAGGGGAGGGCGAAGGCCTTCGCTTTTTTATATGGCCCGATGGCGGGATTGTGCGAAAAGTCGATTTCCACGCCGAAAAGGAGTAGGATTGGAACTGGGAGCATAGTACGGTACAGAGGAGCGATGAGGATGAACGTCGAACGATTGGATCATTTGGTATTGACGGTAGCGGATGTGGAGGCGACGTGCGCTTTCTATTCTCGCGTGCTGGGGATGGAGATCGTAACTTTTGGCGAGGGGCGGAAGGCGCTGCGGTTCGGCGGTCAGAAGATCAATCTTCACCCCCACGGCCAGGAGTGGGAGCCGAAGGCGGACAAGCCGGTGCCGGGCTCTGCGGATCTTTGTTTTCTGACGAAGGTGCCGATGACCGAGGTGCTGAGCCATCTGGAAGCGTGCGGTGTTGTGGTCACGGAGGGACCGGTCGCTCGAACCGGCGCCGAAGGACCGATCCTGTCGGTCTATTTTCGGGACCCTGACGGCAATTTGATCGAAGTCTCCAATGAAACGGGCCGTACTGCATTGAGGCGGCAAGACGTTCGACGGTGTCTGTGAAAGCAAAGAAAAAACCGGAATGCCGATAGCGCATTTCCGGTTTTTTGTGTGTAGATCCGCCCGCGGCGGGTTTACCCAAGTTATTTGAACCGGCGCACGTAAAACAGCTGAACGACCGGATACAGCACCAGGCAAAAGCATAGAGCGAGGAACAGCGAAAGGTTTCCGAAATCGTCCTTGCGGACAAATACGATCCTGTCGGCGATCCAAAACACAAACAAAGCCAGCGTTAAAATATGATAGCTGATTTTGGCGCTTTTCGCTGCGACAATTTTCCCCATCTCGTCCTGCTGCGCCTTACGGTCCGTACCCCAGGTCAAAAATTGAAGGCAGACGGCCAGAACTATGACAACCGACGTTACGCTCGACGTGCCGATCGTTCCGTTCTTATAATCCTTAATGGCCATTGCTGCAAGTAATACAAGCAGCGCCGCTAAAAAGATAGACATTCCTAAACGTACTTTCATTGTGATATTCCTCCGATAGTTAGTCTTGTTGTTCTTCTGAGTTGTCCCGGTATATAAACAGTTCATCCACTCTGCAATGAAGCTGCTCCGCCAGACGGAAAGCCAAGAGCAAGCTCGGATCGTACTTATTGTTTTCAATCGCGTTGACCGTCTGTCTGGAGACGTCGCAGCCGGAGGCCAGGTCTTCCTGAGACAGCCCTCTGGCTTTCCTCATTTCTCGGATACGGTTTTCCATGGCCACACCCTTTAGCGCCAAAATGTAAAACATGTTTTACAAAACCAATGTACCAGTCCTCGATGAATATGTCAAATACTTTTTACATTTTTGTATTTGGGAAATAAAAAAAGACGGGTGCCGGTTATGGTTAAACTCGGTTCCGTCTATGATAGCTATCACACGACCACCGGGTCGGCGACCGCTGACTGCACGACTGTTTTGTTTTTGCCCGTCCGCTTGGCGGCATAGAGGGAAGCGTCTGCGCCTTTGAACAGCCCTTCCTTGCCGTGGCCTTTCGTATAGGTCTGCAGTCCGATGCTGATGGTCGCTGCCGTCGAATCCAATTCGGGATGAAGGGTGACCGACAGCTTGTGGCGGATCTGCTCGGCCAAATCGTAGGCTTCCTCCGGCGTTTTGTCGGTAAAGATGACGGCAAACTCTTCGCCGCCGTAGCGGGCCACAAAATCGTTGGGAGATACCGTTTCTTTAATCGTACTTGCCACGCGCATCAAAATAATATCGCCGACCCAGTGGCCGAACGTATCGTTGATCTTCTTGAAGTTATCGATATCGACGATCGCCAACTGCAGCGGCAGCTCGTTGCGCTCGTGTTGGTCGATCAGCTTTTCAAGATATTCGTGGAACGTCTTATGGTTGTACAGGCTCGTAAGCGCATCCAGCTTGGACAGCTTGTCCATAATAATGTTTTTGACCAGCAGCTCTTGCTTGGCTTCGGTTGCATGCTTCAGGTTATTGAGCAGTTCGATTCCGCTGCTGGTGATGGAAAGCGCGATAACGGTCGTACCGGTGTACAGGAACAGGATGCCGATCGTATGCACGGGCTGCATGGTGAGCCGAATCTCGGGGCTGATGAGGTACAGGGCGGCGAAGGACAGCAGCACGAGGGCGAAGGCGGCGACAATGCGTTTTTTGTTAAAGGACAGAACGGACGTTAGGATCGGAAAAATGTAAATGGCGGGTACGATGCCGATTGACGGGTTCATCAGAATAATGGAGGTTGCGTAGAAAATGCCGGTTAAGATGAGCAGCCAATCGCTCTGTATTTTGCGGTAGCGGTAGAGGATTTCTACGGCTCCGGTGACGGCGGTTAAACAGATCGCCTGAATGAGCAGGGCTTGAAAGAAGGCGGAGGGCGAAGTATCCGCTTCCAAAAGAGATATGGCGTATTCGAGAATGCCTGTCAGCACGATGGTGATCCAGTACAGATTGAGCATTTTTCTGTACGTTTGTCGGGTATTGGCCAGTTCCAGCAAAAGATGGTTCATACATCTGCTCCCGTGTCACATAATACATCCACGCTTACCTTAGTTCATCCAACAAGAGTGAAACGCTCCAAAAAATGTGTGATACGATACTGTTTCGACGTAACTTTTGTAAATCCTTCGGCAGAACTAATTTTTTTGTGCGAAATGAGATTTCAAAGCATGTTCACCGGTTGGATATGGCAAACTGAAACGGAGAGTGGTACAATAAGGCAAGCACTCCAAGCGAACAGGTAATGATGCACACGTGAACAACCCTTTTGTTTACTGGGTTCACGTGAAGCCCGGCGCTTTCGCGCGAAGGCGGACCAGTGCTTTACCATACTGCTGATCAAAAGAAGATCGACAATAGGAGGATCACAATGACGGTATCTAACAAAACGATCGAACAACTTTCCGTGGACACGATCCGCACGCTTTCCATCGACGCGATTGAAAAAGCCAAGTCCGGACACCCCGGGATGCCGATGGGAGCCGCGCCAATGGGCTATGAGCTCTTCGCGAAGCTGATGAAGCATAACCCGGATCAGCCGACGTGGATCAACCGCGACCGTTTCGTGCTGTCTGCGGGACACGGTTCGATGCTGCTGTACAGCCTGCTCCACCTCTCCGGCTACGACCTGCCGATGGAAGAATTGAAGCAGTTCCGCCAATGGGGCAGCCTGACGCCGGGACATCCGGAAGTGGGCCACACGCCGGGCGTCGATGCGACGACGGGGCCGCTCGGTCAAGGTCTTGGCATGGCGGTGGGGATGGCGATGGCGGAAGCGCATCTCGCAGCCGTTTACAATCGTGAACAATACCGTGTCATCGATCACTATACATATGCCATTTGCGGCGACGGCGACCTGATGGAAGGCATCTCGTCGGAGTCCGCTTCGCTGGCGGGCCATTTGAAGCTCGGCAAGCTGATCGTGCTGTACGATTCGAACGATATTTCGCTGGACGGCGAGCTGAATCTGTCGTTCTCCGAAAATGTCGCCCAGCGCTTTGAAGGCTACGGCTGGCAGGTGCTGCGCGTCGAGGACGGCAACGATCTGGAGGCGATCCACAAAGCGGTGCTGGAAGCGCAGGCGGATTATCGTCCGACGCTGATCGAAGTGAAGACGGTTATCGGCTACGGCAGCCCGAACAAAGCGGGCAAAGGCGGCCATGCGGGCCCGCACGGTTCCCCGCTCGGCGTGGACGAAGTCGTGCTCACCAAGAAAGCGTATGGCTGGGATGAAGCGCAGCACTTCCACGTGCCGGACGAAGTGAGCCAGCATTTCGCCGACGTGAAAAGCAAGGGAGTTCAAGCGTACGAGGCTTGGAAGCAATTGGTTGCCGACTACGCCAAGGCGCATCCGGAGCTGGCGAAGCAGTTCGAGGCGGCCTCAAGCGACGAACTGCCGGCAGGCTGGGACAAGGACATCCCGTCCGACGTTTCGGCGGACAAGGGTACTCGTACGGCTTCCGGCACGGTGCTGAATGCGATTGCCAAAAACGTACCGTGGCTCGTCGGCGGCTCTGCCGACCTGGAGTCTTCGACCATGACACACATGAAGGATCTTGGCGTGCTGACGACTAAAGATTACAGCGGCCGCAACATCTATTTTGGCGTGCGCGAGTTCGGCATGGGCGCGGCTACGAACGGCATGCTGCTGCACGGCGGCGTGAGAGTGTTCTGCGGAACGTTCTTCGTCTTCTCCGACTACTTGCGTCCGGCGATCCGTCTGGCGTCGATCATGAACGTGCCGGCGATCTACGTATTCACGCACGACAGCATCGGCGTCGGCGAAGACGGCCCGACCCACGAGCCGATCGAGCAGCTTGCCGCGCTGCGCGTCATTCCGGGCGTGACGGTTCTTCGTCCGGCGGACGGTCCGGAAACGGCAGCCGCTTGGCGCTATGCCGTTGAGAACAAGAAAGGCCCGGTCGCCTTGATCTTCTCCCGGCAGGCGGCTCCGACGCTGGATGGCACGGCGAACGGCGCGGTCGACCGCGGCGCGTACGTCTTGTCCGACGCAGCAGGTGGCAAGCCGCAGGCGCAAATTATCGCAACGGGGACGGAAGTGCAGCTTGCGATGGCCGCGCAAAAGCAGCTGGCGGAGGAAGGCATCGCGGTTCGCGTGATCAGCATGCCGAGCTGGGAGCTGTTCGACAAGCAGTCGCAGGAGTACAAGGATTCCGTCATTTTGCCGGAAGTGAAGGCGCGTCTGGCGGTCGAAATGGGTCATTCGTTCGGCTGGGAGCGCTACGTCGGCGAGCAGGGCGACGTGCTCGGCATCAACAAGTTCGGCGCATCCGCCCCGGGTCCGATTGTGATCCGCGAGTACGGTTTCACGGTGGACAATGTGGTTGCCCGCGTAAAGGCTTTGCTGAAATAAGAATTGGGCGTTGAACAATAGTTGACGAACGGCAGCGGGCGGTGGCGGATGAACGCACCGTCCGCGGTTGGTTCAGATAAGAAAGAGGGAAACCGGTCCATGTCGCAATTTGAGAACGTAACCGCGGTGAAGAAAGCGAACATCTATTTCGACGGCAAAGTGACCAGCCGCACGGTGATTTTTGCGGACGGAACGAAAAAAACGCTCGGCATCATGCTGCCCGGTGAGTATGAGTTTGGTACGGATTCGAAGGAAATTATGGAGATTCAAGCGGGGGAGCTGAAGGTACTGCTGCCCGGCGCCAGCGAGTGGCTGGAAATTAACGGAACAGGCGAATTTACGGTGCCCGCAGGCGCCAAGTTCAAGCTGGACGTCCGCACGGTTACAGACTACTGCTGCTCTTACATTAGCGAATAACGGAAAGAAAACCCCGCACACCCGATCCGGTATAACGAACCAGATAGGCCGATGCGGGGTTTTTGCAAAAACGGAATCAGGATTGCGAAGCTTGTTCTTGCTCTTCCGAGCGGACGCGGATGTATTCCTCCAGCTTGAGCCGCACGTACGGCGGCAGTCCCGACAGCATGCAGCCGTAGCGGAACAGCCCGTTGTCCGGATCGATGCGGATGATGCGCGCCGTGATCGGCGGCAGGTCCGCTTCCTTCGGAAAGTGAAGCACGATGAACATATCGCGGGCGAGCGGGAACGACGAGACGAGGCGGATGCCGCTCTCCGACAGGTCGATCAGCGTACCTTCGATCAGCTGCCCGGAGAAGGAGCCTTCCTGCTCCCATTGGTAAACGGATAAATGCAGCTTGATGTCGAGCTGAATGCGCGCGTTGCGGCGGCGTTCGGTCGTAGCTTCGGCAGACTTGTCCCGGCTCCTGACCTGCATGTGCATCCAATCCTCATAGCATTGGATGACCGAGCACAGATCGTCTTCTCCGAGGCCTTTGGCAAGGCCCATCTGGAACAGCCCTGTAGCCGTGCGAAGCATCGGCGAAGGCATCTGGAACCCGTCGGCCACGTCTCCGGCGAGTTGCAAGTCTTTCAGCATCAGCTTGGTCGAGAACTGGTTGCTGAAATCGCGGCTTACGATCTTGGAGCCTTTCAGCTCGGCTTGTCTGCTGTTCGCGCCGCCGGCAAGGACGATGCTCAAGAAGCTTTCCGGGTCGAGGCCGGCTTTGGTTACCATGGACAAGCCTTCCATCAGCCCGAGCGCATTGATGCCGACCATCGTATTATGCGCAAGCTTCGCATAGGAGCCGGAGCCGCTTGGCCCCATGTAGACGATTTTGCTGCCCATCGCTTCGAAGACGTCGCGCTGCGCGTCCAGCGTCTCTTCCTGCCCGCCGACCATGAAGACGAGCGTGCCGTTCTCGGCCGCAGGCTTGCTGCCGGTGACCGGCGCATCCAGGAAATCGACCAGATGCGATGCCAGCTCGTCGTAAATTTTGCGGCTCGTCGCGGGGGAGACCGTGCTGCAATCGATCACGGTTTGTCCGGGACGCAGGCTGTGAGCCAGTCCGTTCTCGCCGAACAAGCTGTCCAGAACGACTTGATCGTTGCTCAGCATCGTGACGATGACGTCCGCTTCTTTAGCGGCTTCAGCGGGGCTTGCTGCCTGTGCGGCACCGAGGGCGACAAGCTCCTGCGCTTTGTCCGCCGTCCGGTTGTAAACGTTCACGCGAAAACCTTTTTGGATCAAATTGGCAGCCATAGGTTTGCCCATGGTGCCAAGTCCGATAAACCCGACAGTTTTCATGTTTTTCCATCACCTCTTGATTGTATTTTAACATTTTGCCAGTAGGCTGTGAATTGTTCTCTTGCGTTTCGGCTAGAAAGTAAAGTATTCTATACACTATAGGGATTTAATGTGTTACCGTACGACCAAGGCTTCGATTCGAAGCAAGGACAAGTCTTACCCGCATGTCACAGAGAAAAAAACGAATCGGACGGGAGGATGTATTTGGAATGGGAGCTAAACTTCGTTTTGATTACAGCAAGGCCGTTGGTTTCATTCAGCAGCACGAGGTGGATTACTTGGCGGGTGCCGTAGCCGCCGCGCATAACCAATTGCACGACAAAACCGGCGCCGGGAACGATTATCTCGGTTGGATCGATCTCCCGGTCAATTACGATAAAGAAGAGTTCGCCCGCATCCAGCAGGCGGCCAAGCGCATTCAATCGAATTCCGACGCGCTAGTCGTCATCGGCATCGGGGGTTCCTATCTGGGAGCCAGAGCGGCGATCGAGATGCTGTCCCACAGCTTCTACAATCTGCTGCCGAAGGATAAGCGCAAGACGCCGGAAATTTACTTCGTCGGCCAGAACATCAGCTCCACCTACGTGACGCATTTGCTGCAACTGCTCGAAGGCAAGGACATTTCCGTCAACGTCATCTCCAAATCCGGCACGACGACGGAGCCTGCCATCGCTTTCCGGATTTTCCGCGAGCTGCTTGAGCGCAAATACGGCAAAGAAGGGGCGCGCGAGCGCATCTATGCGACGACGGACCAAGCGAAAGGCGCGCTGAAAAAGCTGGCGACCGAGGAAGGCTACGAAACGTTCGTCATCCCGGACGATGTGGGCGGCCGCTATTCCGTGCTAACCGCCGTCGGCCTGCTGCCGATCGCCACCGCCGGCGTGGATATCGAAGCGATGATGCAAGGCGCCGCGGACGCGCGTGAGATATACTCCAATCCGAACCTGAAGGAGAACGAAGCGTACCAATACGCTGCGGTTCGCAATGCGCTGTACCGTAAGGGCAAAACGACGGAAATTCTCGTGAACTACGAGCCGTCGCTGCACTACGTCTCCGAATGGTGGAAGCAACTGTACGGCGAGAGCGAAGGCAAGGATAACAAAGGCATTTACCCGTCTTCGGTCGATTTTTCCACGGATTTACATTCCATGGGTCAATTCATTCAGGAAGGCTCGCGCAACTTGTTTGAGACCGTCATTCAAGTCGAGCAGGTGTCGGAGCAAATCACCATCGGCACCGATCCGCAAGATCTGGACGGCTTGAACTTCCTGAGCGGACAAACGATGGATTTCGTCAATAAAAAGGCGTTCGAGGGCACCATGCTTGCTCATACGGACGGCGGAGTGCCGAACCTGATCGTCACGCTGCCCGATCTGTCGCCATATACATTCGGTTACATGGTTTATTTCTTTGAAAAAGCCTGCGGCATCAGCGGTTACCTGCTGGGCGTCAACCCGTTCGACCAACCGGGCGTGGAGGCATATAAGAAAAACATGTTCGCACTGCTCGGCAAACCGGGCTACGAGAAAGAAAAGGCTGCGCTCGAGGCCAGATTGTCGAAGTAACTCGCAGCGCGCGGAAAAAGCGGTTCATCCCCCGGGATGGCTGCTTTTTTTGCAGGCATCCCGGACGCCGGATGTTCCAGAGGCTACGGCCTGATAAGGAGGCGTCAGGAAACGTCCATGTTAACGCGGTACAGAACGGTTAAGCGATTCGGCTCGGCGGAAATCGTTATTAAGAAATCCCGGTTTATCGGGTTTGCGAAGCCGGTCGAGACCGAGGAAGAAGCCGTTGCATTCATTGAGAGCATCAAGAAGGAGCATTGGTCCGCCACGCACAACTGCTCGGCTTACATGATCGGAGAACGCGATGAGATTCAGAAAGCGTCCGACGACGGGGAGCCGAGCGGGACGGCGGGGAAGCCGATCCTCGAAGTGATTAAAAATCAAGGTCTGAAAAACGTCGTCGTCGTCGTGACCCGTTATTTCGGCGGCATTATGCTAGGGGCGGGCGGCTTGATTCGCGCCTATACCGACGGGGCGGTCACCGGGCTTGCCGCAGCGGAGCAGGTGTATAAGGTGCTCCACCGGGAAGTGTTGGTGGAGGTCGATTATACGTGGCTCGGCAAGGTAGAGAACGAGCTGCGGAACCGCGGTATGATGATGGGCGAGACCGTTTTCACCGATAAGGTGACGCTGAGCTGCTTGCCTTTAGTTGAGGAAGCGGATACATTTGCCGCATGGATGACGGATTTGACCCAGGGTCAAGGAACGATCATCCACGGAGAAGAACGTTACGTAGAGCATGCCGAGCTTCCGTGAAGCGGAAGCCGGCGGCTTTTAGTATAAATCACGCATAGAAATGAGGGAGGCACTTGGCAAGAAAAGCAGTTGCACAAGAACTAAGCCGGATGCGCATTTTGGAAGAAGCGCGGCAGCTTTTTATCGAACACGGTTATCATGCTTTAACCATGCGAAGCATCGCAAAGTCGATGGGTTACAGCCACGGAGCATTGTATTACCACTTCAGCGAAAAAGCAGAGCTGTTCTATGCGCTGGTCAACGAGGATTTCAAAATGCTGCTGGAGCGCCAAAAAGACATGCTGAACCGGTCCCGTCTAGGGGATATCGGACAGCTGGAGAAGCTGATGCATGAGTTCATCCGCTTCGGGCTGGACAATCCGCATCATTACGAGATTATGTTCATGATCAAAGATCCGGAACTGCTGCGGTACTCCCGGGAAGAGCAATCGCAATGCCTCGATCTGTTTGCCGCGGTCGTCCGGTCTGTTGTCTCCCGTCTGCCGGGGAACGAGAAGAAAATGTACAGCTTGCCCTGGAGCTTGTTTATGTCTATGCACGGCTTCATCTCGTATAACATTCATTACAACCAAGCGTATCAGGATGTTCGAAAGCTGGCAGAGCAGCACGTCAAATATTTGTGCGAAGGACTGCAGGGGTAACACGTTACCGAATAGGTAAATTTTTTTCACCCTTATGCTTCATTACACTAATGCGTTATCGCTTCCTCGCTTTATTCTTTACCCCCGTATGAATTTTACAAGGCAAGAGCGCTCGCGGGGCCCGTCAAATTCGCAGAAATAAATGCCCTGCCAGCGGCCCAGCACCAATCGTGAGCCGGCTACAAGCACGGTTTGGGAGGAGCCCGTCGTTATCGCCTTCAAATGCGAGGCGGTGTTCCCCTCGGCATGACGGTACTTCGGATGCGTCCAAGGGTATACTTCATCGAGTCGCATCAGCACGTCGTGACGGACATCGGGGTCCGCATTTTCTTGAATGGTGATGCCGGCCGTCGTATGGGGACAATAAATGACGGCAAGTCCCTCTTCCAGTTGTTCCTGCTTCAGCAGATCGTGTATCAGACGGGTAATTTCGATCATTTCGTCGCGCTGCTTCGTATGCAGATGGAGCGTGTGAATCATGACAAAACCTCCTTCGGTTGTTGTTCGGCATGCAGGTCCGTCACCATTATATTACACCGGGCATGCCCCTACAAAACATGGTACAATGGAAGGGAGAACGAAAGGCGCACGAAAGGGTGACCCCGGTGAATTTAACGACGAACACGTTTGAAAACACGGAATTTATGATTGAAGAAATTAAGAAAAAGCTGCGGATGGCTTCCGGCGCCGCGCTGAAGGCTTCCCAGCTCAATGACGAGCAGTACGAAGAGCTGCGCGACATTTATGAGATGGTCGCTGGGAAGAATCAATTCAGCATCAGCGAAATCGAAGCGATTACAACGGAACTTGGCCGTCTGCGCCGAGGCTGACCGGAGCGGCGGCATCTGGCATCTGCAAATGTCGGGACAGGACGATGGCACATCTTGCTTGGACGGCGGGGCATTTATACAAGCAGCCCCGGTTTCCATCCCGTAGTATATAGCGTTCTACTCAATCCATTAGGGCCACGGCCCGACGCTATTATTCGGAGGTGTGCGCATATGCCAAATGCAGTCAGCAAGCAGGATGTCGCCAAACTGGTAGGCAAACAGATTTATGCGTTTAAGAAAGACGGAACGGTCGTAGAAGGTAAGCTGGTGCGTATTAAAGGTAATCAATTGATGGTTTCCACCCGCAATGGCAAGCAGGTGAAAACGTCTGCGGTTCTTCCGCTCGTTCTGTTCGATCTTCTCGCCATCGGAACGTCTCCATTCGCCTTCGGCGGATTTAGCCCGTTCGGGTTTGGCGGCTTCAGCCCGTTTGGGTTTGGCGGAGGTTTCTTTTAAGACGTACGCAGAAGATGCCGGTCCATGTGAAAAATCCCGTTCTGTGCGGTTATCCGCTGCAGGACGGGATTTTTTGCTTCCGGGAGTTATTTAAACCCTTTGTCTTGAGCTTTGCCGCTCCAGATGAACATGAACGCAAGCGAGGCCGCCACAATAAGGGGCGGGAGGTACATGATCATGAAATGCTCCATGAAATCTTCATCCTTTCTTCTGACCTTGAACGTAGCCGACATCGAACAGGAACAGCCGCAGCAGCAGCCACATGGACGGGATCAGCACGAGCAAGCCGGCGATAAAAGCGATGACGAGCGTAAGAGCCATCGTTTCGTTCGTGAAGCCGCCGTAGATGTTAATGTACGGGTATAACACATAAGGCAGATGCGCCGCTCCATACCCGTAGAAAGCGAAAGCAAATTGCAGCATGACCAGGACGAACGCCCATCCGTAATTTCGGCGCTTCCAGATGAAATAGACGGCGATCAGGAAACATAGGAATGAGGCGACAAACATCCAGTACAGGTCGAGCATGTTCTCAAAATGCCGCGGATTCTGGGTTCGGATGCCTAGGAACACCAGAAAGCTCGACAGGATGGTCGGACTACTCCAGAGCAGGGCGTAGCCGCGCACGACTTCCAGCGCATTCCCGTCTCTTGCTTTCGCCGCGTAGTATGTCAGGAACATCGCGGAGATGTACAGCACGCTGACGATGGCCAGCAGCACGACGCTCCACGAATAGGGACTTGCGAGCAGCTTAGGCCATAGAAACAGCACTTCGCCGCCGCGCTCTTCAATGAAGCCGCCTTCCGAGATGGTCAGCACCGTCGAGAGCGAAGCGGGGATCAGCAGCCCCGTCGCTCCGTACAGCAGCATGTAACCGCGGTTTTCTTTGCTGCCGTAGGTGCTGAACGCATAGTACGAGCCGCGCAGGGCGAGCAGAATGACCGCCACGCTGCCCGGGATCAGCAGCGCCGTGCCGTAGTAATACGCCGTGTGCGGGAAGAAGCCGACAATTCCGACGACGAAGAAGATCAGGAAAACGTTCGTGACTTCCCACACCGGGGACAGGTAGCGTTGAATAATCTTATGAATTTTATTTTGTTGCCCGGTGATGACGCTGTAGTAGCTGAAAAATCCTGCGCCGAAATCGATGGAAGCAACGATGAGATAGCCGTACAGAAACGTCCACAGGACGGTAATGCCGAGCAGCTCGTAGCTCATGGACGGCGGCCTCCTTTCTCGATGCCGAGCGTGATCATTTCCTCGAAGACGTCATGCTTGCGGAACAGCTTGCCGAGCACGCGTACGACCGTGAAGCCGAGCAGGAGATACAGGAAACAGAACAAGACGAGCATCATATCGACATGGTCCGACGTGGTGGCTGCATCGGCTACTTTCATGAAGCCGCGCAGGATCCAAGGCTGCCGGCCAAGCTCCGCGAAAAACCAGCCGACCTCGATGGTCAGCATCGCGAGCGGGCCCGCGACGACAATCATACGCAGCAGCCAGCGCGGCGCTTCCAAGGTTCGGCTGAGTCGACGCCGGAACAAGTACAGAAGGCCGACGAGCACCAGAAACATGCCGCTGGCGATTTTGAAATTGAACAGGTAGTGAATCACGAGCGGCGGCCATTCGTCCTTCGGAAAATCATTTAGGCCGATGACTTTGCCTCCCGGGTCGTTATGCGCAAGCACGCTGAGCATATACGGAATGGAGATGCCGTATTTGACTTCGTTGTTTTCGTCCAAGGCTCCGCCAAGAATGAGCGGCGCGTGCGTCTCCGTCTCGAAATGCCACTCGGCCGCAGCAAGCTTCTCCGGCTGATACTTGGCCAGAAACTTGCCGGACAAGTCGCCGATCGCTGCGGTGCTGACCGCAAACACGAATGCGGCTGTCATCGTCAGCTTCAGCGCTTTTTTGTGATAGACGTGATCTTTGCCGCGCAGCAGCTGCCAGGCGGCAATAGCGGCCAGAATCAAGGCACACGTCGTGTAAGACGAAGCGAGCACGTGAGATACTTTCGTCGGCGTCGCCGGGTTGAACATCGCAACCAGCGGCTGCAGATTCTTGATGACGCCGTTCTCCAAGGTAAATCCACGCGGCGTATTCATAAACGCGTTCAGCGTCGTGATGAAGAAGGCGGAAGCGGACGACCCGATCACGATCGGGATCATCAGCAGCAGGTGGGTCGTCTTCTTTTTGAACCGGTCCCACGTATACAGGTAGATGCCGAGGAAAATCGCTTCGATAAAAAAGGCGAACGTCTCCAGAAACAGCGGCAGCGCAATCGCCTGCCCGGCGATCTTCATAAAGCTTGGCCACAGCAGACTGAGCTGGAGGCCGATGGCGGTCCCCGTGACGACGCCTACGGCGACCGTGATGACGAAGCCGCGCGTCCAGCGGCGGGCCAGCAGCAAGTAGTGCGGATCGTTCGTCCGGATGCCGCGCCATTCGGCGAGCGCGATCATGACCGGAACGCCGACGCCGATCGTAGCGAAGATGATGTGGAATGACAGCGTCAGTTCGGTTAGCATTCGGCTGAAAAATACCGGATCGTATTGCATAAGAGGTCATCTCCTTCAGGCGTAGCCGGGTTGATTTAAGCGAACAATCTCCTGAGAAAAGCAAGCAGCATGACGAACCCGACGATGAACATAAGGATCATCAGACGCTTTTCATGCTTTTTGTAAGGCTCCAATGGATCATCACCTCTCCCAAGAAAAATAAACAATAGGTTTCTTGGTTCAATCTTACCCCACTACATGTGATTTTTTTCACACAATTATGGTGAACTGTTGAAGAAAGTATGGCAACTTGATGAAGGAAGAGGTGGAAATGTGGCGGGGCAAATGGGAGGGCGGAGGGCAATCTCCGACATCGATTGGCGGCGTGGATTCTTTTTTGTTTAGGTCGGCAGACGAAAAGGATTATAGCGAATCGTGTCGAATTATGGGGGAAGTTACTTGGAAATTGAGGAGGCGAATGCCATTTCCGGGCTGTGCGGGATTGACGTTACGAAGAAGAAGAAGATCAGTCTTGCTACGCTTTTAACAGGGCTAGTTTCCCTTTCCGTGGCGCTTACTTTGACGATTCTGCTTCTAGCGTCCTATCATTCCAATAAGCAATCGTTATTCGAAACGAGATTCGCCTTGAACCATTCGGCTGCGACCAAAATGAGTCAGTCCATCGATTCCTTATTCAAATCGATGCGGGCCGGATTGAAATACACCGGCGCCTATATTTCGGTAAACCATCTATCGAACGAGCAAGAGCTGCAAAAGCAGCTTGAATTGCTGCGCCTCAGCGGCAACTTTTTCAACTCCATCGCCGTCGTGGATGAAACGGGTCTCGTCCGCAGCGTAGCTCCGTCTTCCGTCGGCATGGTGGGACAGCACATCTCCACGGAAGCTGCCAAAGAAGCGCTGGCATCAAGAAAGCCCTACATATCCAAGCCTTATACCTCGTCAACCGGACGACGCATCGTTTTTATGAGCGAGCCGCTGTACGACAAAGACGGAGTATATCGGGGATTTATCGGGGGCAGTCTTTATTTGCAGGAAAACAATATTTTGAATATGATGTTTGGCAAGCATAACATCGATGGCGACGGATCGTACTTTTACATCGTGAGCTCCAGCGGTCATTTATTGTACCATCCGGACAAATCCCGGATTGGGGCCGATAACAGTACAAATCCCGTTGTACAAAAGGTACTTCGGGGCGAAAGCGGGTATGAGCAGGTGACCAACTCCCGAGGAATTACCTTTTTGGCCGGTTATTCTCCCGTCTCGGAAAACGGCTGGGGCGTCATCGTGCAATCTCCCATCAGCGTCGTATACGAGGAATTGGACAATTATATCCGAACAATTCTTTTCTATACTCTGGCTCCGTTTGTTGTATTGATGATCACCGCCATTTGGCTTGCCCGGCGGTTGGCCCGTCCCTTTGTATCCCTGGCCAACCTGGCCGGTAAATTGGGGAGAGGCGAAAAAATCGTTCTTCCGGACATCAAGCATCACTGGAACCGGGAAGCCGACTTATTAACCCAGACGATTACGCTTGCGTTAAGCGATTTGCAGAAACAGACCGATCAATTGACGCATGCCGCCATGACCGATTCTTTAACGGGGTTAACGAACCGAAGAACGTTTGAATCCATCATGTCGCAATGGACGGAAAAGCAGCAGCCTTTCGCCCTTATCGTGATGGATATCGACCGATTCAAGTCGATCAACGATACCTATGGTCATCAGGCGGGCGACGAAGTATTGAAGCACTTGGCCCGCATCGTCACTTCGTCTGTACGGTCCAATGACGTATGCTGCCGCTACGGCGGAGAAGAATTCGTCGTGCTTCTGCCGTTTACCACCGCGTCGGATGCATGGATCACGGCGGAACGGGTGCGCTCAGGCTTTGAAACATGGGAGAATCCCTTTGGCATCCCGCTGACGGTCTCATTGGGTATCGCTCATTATCCATCCCACGCCGAATCCGCCGAAATGCTGTTTCAACGGGCCGACCATGCTTTGTACCAAGCCAAGGAAGCGGGGAAGAACAGAACGATCGTGGCCGATTAGAAAACGGAGCGCTCCCACGGTTCGAATCGTGGAGGCGCTCCGTTTTTCTCAAAAGCGTTCATCGGCTGCCGTCCGGGCTCTGTGGGTTCCATTCGTCGGCAAGCAGGCTATATACAGCCAAATCGATGTAACGGTCATACAGCTTCTGTGCGCCGCGGGCGACGCCTTCCTGCGTAAAGCCGAGCCGCTCGGGAATGGCGCGGCTTCTGATATTCTCGGTTCCCGCCATGATCTCGACCCGGTGCAGCATCAGTTCCCCGAACGCGTAATCGATCATCGCGCGGCAGGCACGGGTCATGATCCCCCGGCCCTGAGCGGAGGCAGCCAGCCAATAGCCGATGGCCGCCTTGCGGTTCATCCAGTTGAGCGAATGATGGTCGATCACGCCGCACAGCTTTCCCTCCGCAAGAATGCCTGCGGTCATTCCTTCGCCCTTGGCCCACTTGTGCCGGGCGGATTCGATGAATCCGCGGCTGTCCTCTTCTGTCTGCGTCATGTCGATCCAAGGCATCCATTCCCGCAGATAGGCGCGGTTGTCGTCCGTCAGCCGGAACAGCTCCCCGGCATCCCCCGGTTCAAGCAGCTTCAGTTCCAATTGCGAATCAATGCGGTATTTAAACATGGTCCCGGCTCCTCTCCGCGGCCTTTGGAGGGGTTATTTTTCCTGCTCGAATAAAGACAGGAACGATCCGTAGCCTTCCTTCTCCAGATCGGCCTTCGGAATAAAGCGGAGCGCCGCGGAGTTGATGCAGTAGCGCAATCCGCCTTGATCTTTGGGGCCGTCGGGAAAAACATGGCCCAGGTGCGAGTCGGCTTTGCGGCTGCGGACCTCCGTACGGATCATGCCGTGGGTGTAGTCGGGCTTTTCCTGTACAAGGGGCGGTACGACGGGCTTCGTGAAGCTCGGCCAGCCGCAGCCGGAGTCGAACTTGTCTAGGGAGCTGAACAGCGGCTCGCCCGAGACGATATCGACGTAGAGCCCCTCTTCCTTATGATCCCAGAATTCGTTGCGGAACGGAGGCTCGGTGCCGTTCATTTGCGTCACTTCCCACTGCATCGGCGTCAGCTTGTCTTTCAGCTTCACTTTGTCGGCCGGCGTATTCCAATGGCGCTTGATGAAATCGTCTCGTCCCGATGCCTTGCGGTACGAGTTGTAGCGCAGCGGATTGGTTTTATAGAAATCCTGATGGTAGTCCTCCGCAGGGTAGAAGACGGAGGCGGGAAGGATCGGCGTCGCGACCGGACGGTCGAAGCGGCCGCTGGCGTCAAGCTCCCGCTTGGACGCTTCCGCTTTCTGCTTCTGCTCCTCCGTATGGTAGAAGATGGCCGTTTGGTAAGACTCCCCCCGGTCGTGGAACTGTCCGCCCGCGTCTGTCGGGTCAATCTGCTGCCAGAACAGCTGAAGCAAATCTTCGTAAGGGAAAACGGCCGGCTCGAACGTAATTTGCACGGCTTCCAAATGTCCGGTCGTTTCGGAGCATACTTCCTGATACGTCGGGTTTTCCTTATGACCGCCGGTATACCCGGATACGATCTTAACGATACCGGGCAGCTCGTCGAACGGCTTGACCATGCACCAGAAGCAGCCGCCGGCAAACGTGGCCAGCTCGGTCGGTTGTTGACTCATCGGATTCACCTCTTCGATAAAGTTGGGGAGTTAGGGTAATGTCCCTTCGTATATACCATTATACTGCACGCGGGCAAGGGGACCAAATCAATGGGGGAGGTGGAGGCGGTGCCGCCCATATCGGGCGTCAGCGCCGCACGTTCGACCATCACCTGCTCCACGGCTCGCAGCACGGCTTTGCCCCAACGCTCCTGTGCATGAACCAGTATCAACTGACAACTACTTTGCTTGACAGCATTTCGTAAACCCTATTATCAAAAGTTAAAGCGAACATGCCCCTTAGCTGAGTATTCAATATAACCTTCCAGTTGAAGAAGCGTTTCCTTCATCTTCAAGCCGCCGCTGTAACCGGTTAAGCTACCATTCTTCCCAATCACTCGATGACATGGAATGATAATCGGCATCGGATTCGCCCCGTTGGCGGTGCCCACGGCACGGATGGCTTGGGGACGATCGATGATTGCAGCAATATCCGCATAACTGCAGCTATGTCCGTAGGGGATCGTCATTAATGCTCGCCAGACGGAAACTTGGAAGCTTGTTCCCTGCAAATCAAGCGGGAGCTCAAATGAGGTCAGATTTCGCTCGCAATAAGCCTGCAACTGTTCCAAATAAGGCTTAAGCTTCTCCCGATCTTCCACAAGAATCGCATTTCGGAATTTCCTGTCGACCCATTGCTGCAAATTCAGATGGGTATCCTCAGGCAAGGAGATGCAGCATAACCCCCGTTCGGTCGCTGCAACATGCAGCGGGCGTTCGTGGAGTACCGAATGAACAAACGTTGACCAGTAAACTGCCGTTGTGATTGTGCTCATTTCCTACCACCTGGATAACCAAGGATTTGGACGATCATGCGTAGGAAAGAGCGGCAGCACATATTCAGCAAGCTCTTGAATCACTTCGGCAGGGGGGCGGCTTGTAAACTGGATACCTAACGCGGCATGATTAACGCCGGCAGTTTGCCACTCCTCCAGCAGCTGAATCAGACCGTTCCGCCCCGTACGCAAAATAAACCCGCCTCGTAGCGGCGTTCGCGGGTAATCGGCATCTTCCACCAGGTCAATCCACTCATTGGTCATATGCGGTTTGAACACCCCGCCAGGTATTCTGGCCCGCCAGGCGCTTATCTTTTGTGCCAGCAGCCTCGGACCGGAGGAGTCTGCTGTCGCCTCAGGGTAAGTGAGCCAACCGTCGCTATACTCCGCGATCCAGTCGAGAGATTGGCGACTTGCTCCGGTCACAATAAGCGGAATGTCGCCAGTTACAGGCTTGGGCAACAGTTCAACTCCTGCAAGCTGTCCAAGCGAGGAATGTATGGATGGCCGTTGATGCCGAACAAGGTTACGGAAGAACGCAACCGTCTCCCGGAAGCGTACATCTCGCTCGTCAGCATCAATTCCATACGCTGGAAACTCGACAAGACGGTCTCCTGAAGCAATCCCCATGACAAGGCGTCCGCCAGACAATACATCAATCGATGAGGCCGATTTTGCCAAGTCGATGGGGTGGCGAAGCGTGAAAATGGCGCTGCCTGTTGCCAGAGAAACGTTATGGGTCCTTGCAGCCAGATAGGCAAGATAGGTGAAGGGATCGAAAACTTGTCCGGCATCGCGAAATCCGGGGTCAAACAGCGGCACATCCCTCACCCACACAGCCGCGAAGTTTCGCTGATCGATCATTTCTACGATGTCAGCCTGACCTTTCAGATCGTCCATACGGCCTACATAAAATTTTAAAGGCAGGAATATGCCAATCGTCAATTGATCCGGAGCAAACATACGACGAAAACCAGGGTGTTCCGCGATATGTTCCGGTTTCGATGCAGTCGGCTGGCGATTCTCTATTTGTTCATGATATCCCGGATTTTTTTCCAATTTCTTCTCCTCCTATGCAGTACGTAATCCAGTTCTCTGGCTTTATCATTCCTATCTTTCCTATGCAAAGTCATGTATCGCGCGCAGTGGATCGATAGTGATATAATTGTAATCACTCAACTGCCCCCTGTGGTAGTGACAAATCCTAATAGATTTTTGGGGTCAGATTGTATGCAAATTTATCATGGTTTGGATTCGTAGGAGGAACGGCATGATTGATATCATGATGATGCTGGACGACAAGTCCGATAAACCGTTATACGCTCAGCTTTATCAACATATTAAGAAGGAAATTGTGAACGGCAAGATCGCCGCAAATACACGATTGCCTTCGATCCGGGCGCTCTCATCCCATCTCCATATTAGCCGTAATACTGTGGAGTTAGCCTATCACCAATTGATTGCAGAAGGCTATGTTCAAAGCAAGCCAAGAAGCGGATTATTCGTCATAGAACTAGAACTGGAAAAGCTGCCTACGCTTTCTCCAAGCAAAGGACCGACCTTGGAAATAAGCAAGCAGGAAGAGACTCCTATGCGTTACGATTTCCGTTATGGCAATGTGGATGCAGCGAATTTCCCGCTTACTACCTGGCGCAAGCTCTCTATTCAAAGTTTGCAGCCGGAACATGCGGCGTTATTTTCTTATGGCGATCCTCAAGGGGAACCTGAGCTTCGTTATGAAATTGCCAAGTATTTGTACGATTCAAGAGGGGTGAATTGCTCCCCTGAGCAAATCATTATCGGGGCGGGTATCCAGTATTTGCTGGGTCTGCTGTGTGGGTTACTACGTATCGTTGCGGGGAATGCTCTCGGAATGGAGGAGCCGGGCTATGACGGAGTCCGAGCCATATTTCATCATCATGGTTTCGACGTACATCCAATTGAGCTGGAAAAGAACGGGCTTAGCCTAAAACAGCTCTACGCCAGCGAATCCAGAATCGTTTATATTACCCCGTCTCATCAATTCCCTTACGGTATGGTTATGCCGCTTGCCAAAAGAATGCAATTATTGACATGGGCGAACGATAAGAACGGCATCATTATTGAGGATGATTATGACAGCGAATTTCGGTATGTCGGCAAACCGATTCCTTCCTTGCAAAGTTTGGATACGAATCATCGTACAGTCTATCTGGGTACTTTCTCCAAAAGTCTTCTTCCATCTCTACGCATAGCTTATATGGTGCTTCCTCCAGCCTTGCTGGAGCTTCATCATAAGCAGGACTACCGACTCGTTGATCATACCGTATCCATGATTCATCAACATACATTGGCGTTGTTTATGAGCAAGGGGCATTGGGATGCTCATATTCGTAAAATGCGCAATGTGTACCACAAAAAACAAACCGCGTTAATTGGAGCCATTCGGCAGTTGATGGGTGAACAGACATCAGTTATCGGGCAGGCTGCCGGTCTGCACATTTTATTGCGTGTACATAACGGCATGAATGAGCAGGAACTGATTCATACCGCCGCCGAAGAAGGAGTCCGCGTGTACGCCGTATCCCCTTTTTGGGCACAGCGAGCCAAGGCTGAGACGTCGATGGTGCAAATCGGCTTCGGCGGGTTGACGATAGAGGAGATTGTCATGGGAGTCCAGGCTCTGCAGCATGCTTGGTTTGGTACAACGCCCCACGATGCAGGAAGCAAATCGATCTCAAAAAACTCGTCTGATTCTTGAGCCCCCTTCGAGGCATCCAACGCCGACGTTTATGTAGATTAGAGAACTGAAATTGTATGGGAGGGCGGAAGCCCTCTTTATTACTATTTCAGTCCCCCTTGCATCAAACCGGACGTGAGGTTTTCCTCATCCGGCTTTCCGATGTTCTTCTTTCTTCCGTGTTACGGAACTTACTTAAATAACGAACGACAAACTCCCGGAGCACGTCAGCGTCGTCCGATCCTCCGAGATATTCATCAGCTCGTCCAGTACGACAAGCTCCGTCTCCGTATCGATATTCGACGACTTGCCGGAGCACATGCTCCAGCATACGAAGGCCAGAACGCCGTCCGCTTCGCTGCCTGCGGCGCTGGACGATGCGCTGGCGGAGGTCGAAAAGCAGCTCGTCGCTGCCGCGTACCAGAAACTGGGGAGCACGCGCAGAGTGGCCGAGCATTTGCAGATCAGCCAAACGAAGGCCGCTAAGTTATGCCTGCGTCCGCAGTCGGGAGGACAAGAGATGCATCTCCTCCCGGTATTTCATCACCGTCCGCCGCGAAATCCGAATGCCTTCCTGCACGAGCAGGTCGGTAATCTTCTGGTCGGACAACGGGCTCCGTTTATCCTCCTGCTCGATCAGCAGCTTGATCTTCGCCTTGACGCTTGCGGCCGATGCCGCGTCACCTTCCTCCGTCTGCAACCTCGCCGAGAAAAAATAGCTCAGCTCGAAAAATCCCTGCGGTGTCTGCACGACCTTATGCTGCACGGCGCGGCTCACCGTGGATTCGTGAAGCTCCAGTTTTTCCGCTACCGCCTTCAGGTTCATTGGCTTCAGCCGGTCGATGCCTTCTGTGAAGAATGCCGCCTGCTCCGAGACGATGCATTCAATGACGCGGTAGAGCGTCCGTTTCCGCTGCTCCACGCTGCGGATCAGCCACTGGGCGGATTGTTCGTGCTGGCGCAAGTAGCTTTTCGTATCTTTACACATGCTGTCGGCAAGCATCTGCCGATAGGACGTGTTCAGCGAGAGACGCGGCAAATGGGCCTCGCTCATTCGAATCACGAGCTGCCCCCGCACGCATTCAATGTAAGCGTCCGGTTCGACATAGGTGGCCTGCGTACTGCCGTACAGCAGGCCCGGCCGGGGATGCAGGCTGCGGATATAAGCAAGCGCTTGCATGACGTCGTCCAGCGGAATGCCGAGCTTATCCGCAATGGTCTTGTGCCGTCCGGCGCCGAGATCGGCTAGGTGGCGGCTAACGAGCGGCTCCGCCCAAGGATGCGCGCCGGGGTCTCTGCGAATTTGCAGCAGCAGGCACTCCTGCAAATTTTGCGCGCCGATGCCTGCCGGGGCAGCGTCTTGCAGCCTGTAAAGCGCTTCCATAACCTCGGCGGCGGAGACGCTGAATACTTCGCCCGCTTCTTCCGGCGAGATCATGACATAACCGTTTTCGTTCAAATTGCCTGCCAAATAACATGCGATCCGGTGCGTCGGCTCGGGCAGCCCGATCAGGCGAAGCTCGCCGAGCAACATTTGCTCCAGCGTCGGAGCCTTCCCGCCGATGTTGTTCAGCGCATGGTCCTGCCGCGCCGTAGCGGACCCGGCGGTCCGGCTTCGCGACGGGGGGAGCCACTCGATGTCGAGGACCGGATTTTCCACCGCTTGCTCCTGCAAATATTCCGATAATTCCGTGGCAGACAGCTGCAACAGTTGAATGGATTGTCTAAGCTGCGGTGTCAAATGAACCTTCAACGTCTGCACCTGGGTCAAAGAGGGACGCAATGACATTCGGATCACCCGCTTCATAAATAATTCGTATGTGTGATCTATTATACAGCACCTGCGGGTGAAAGTTTTATCGTATTTTTTCCCTTTTTGCTTTATTCGAGTTTTTTGGCCCAATACCCACTGGAAAATTGCATCGGCTCATAAGAAAACAGGAACGCCTTCGGATCAAGCTCAAGGATCGTCCGCCGCAGTGCGCCGTATTCTTTACGTTTGGCGACGATCAGATATAGGCTGCGCATGCCCTGCGCCCCTTCGCCCGCCCAGACAGTGACGCCGTAGCCCTTGGCCCTCAGCGGCGGCGCCAAATCGCGGCCGTATTCCGACACGACCTGCTGCGATGGAGGGGACCGTTTATTAGTTTATCCAAAGGATGCTTGTAACATGGGTTAACGTGGAAGAGAGCGCTGCGGTGAGGCGAAAAAATAAAAAGATGGGCCTGCCCCAATGCGGCGGGGTGCCCATCTTTTCTCGTGTTCAGATCTAGGAAGATACGGTCTGCTGCTGTATGCGCGGCTTCGGCTTCCCGGCGAAGGAGAAATACGTCCACATGCGCAGCAGCCGCTCCATCGGCCCGAAGGAAAACCGTTTCACGTACCAAGCGCTCGCGAAAAGCTGCATCACATAAATGGCAACCGCCAATCCGCAGCCGATCGCGACGCCGAGCTTGCCGAACAGTCCGAGACTGTATCCGTAAAAAATCGACGTGCAGATCGCCGACTGCATCAAATAGTTCGTCATCGAGAGCTTGCCGACCGCTTCGAATCGCCGCAGCCAAGGCGACTTCTTCACAGCCGAGCAGAGCAGGGCAAAGCCGAAAATGTAACCAAGCGCCAGGATGCTGCCGCCAAGCATCTCGCCAATTCCCGCCCAGCCGTGCTGAGGAAACAGGGGCTTCAGCGATTTCAGCAGCAGTCCCGCCGGCAGGAAAATCAGCATCCCCCTCAAATAAGCGCTCCGCTCGCCGACCGGGTCGATGAACCACTGCTTCTTCGCCGCGTACATCCCGAACAGAAACATCGGCCCGGTAAACAACGGCGCAAGCCCCAGCAGACCGAACAGACACAGCAGAATCGTTCCCCAGATCAGCAGCGTCTTCGCTTTCCGGTTCATAAATATCAGCAGAAAAAAGCCCATCATTCCGTAAAAAGCCAAAATGTCGCCTTCCCACAAATACGTAGAGTGCAGCAAGCCGAGGCCGAGCAGCATCAGAAACCGGCGGACGAGATGCCTCCCGGCTTTCAGGCTCCTCGCTTCCATGCTCTCCTTCATTTTGATCATGCCGAATCCGAACAGAAACGTAAAAATCGGCATGAAGCTCCCCTCGACGAAAATTTTGACGAGCTTATGCACGACGGTATCCGCCGGGGACAACGCGAAGAACTGCAACTCATCCTTCCCCCAGATTCCGTACTGGAAGATAAGCATATTGGCCATTAAAATACCAAGCAAGCTGAACCCCCGCAGCCCATCAATGACGTGCAGTCTGTTATTCCCTTCAAGCAACGATATCACCTCGAATCGAGTATAGCACCGCCGGTAAAGTCCTGCGAAAGCTATCCTTAACGTTTGCTTAACGCCTGCGCGGAAGTTTAGCCGGAATTAAGGTGCCTCTGGTACAATAAGGATGGGGGGATACGATGCTGAATCCAAAAATTTTAATTATAGACGACGAAAGCTCGATCATTCATTTGATCCAGATGGTGCTGCAAAAAGAAGGCTTCCGCCATATTTACACGGCGGGAACGGCGCAGGAGGGGCTGCGGCTGCTGGAGCGGCACGGAGCGGACATTATTGTGCTGGACGTCATGCTGCCAGATCAGACCGGGTTCGAATTATGTCCGAAAATCAGGCAGATGTCCGATGCGCATATTATTTTTTTGACCGCCCGAACGTCGGATCTGGACGTGCTGACGGGCTTCGCGACCGGGGGCGACGATTATGTGACCAAGCCGTTCAATCCGCTCGAAATTGCGGCCCGGATTAAGGCCAGGCTGCGCCGGAACAAGCCTGGGTCTTCGCCGCGGGAGACGGAGGACGCCCGAAGCCGCTACGACTTCGGGCGGTTCGTGCTTGACGAGCAGGCAGGGGAGCTGACGGTGGGTGGGGAGACGGTTTCCTGTCCTGCGCAGGCTTATCAGCTGCTGCTGTATCTGTGCAAGCATCCGAATATTGTATTCTCCAAAGCGCAGCTGTACGAAGCCGTATGGGGCATCGACGGTATGGGCGACGACAATACGGTGATGGTCCATATTCGCAAAATCCGCGAGCGAATCGAGTCCGATCCGGGCGACCCCAAGCATCTTGTAACTGTTCGCGGGCTCGGCTACAAGCTGCTCAAGGAGCAGGACCGATGAGTAAGGTGAGGCGAAGGCTTGCCGCGCACTTTACCGTGCAGTTTTTTTTCTTGTGGATGTTCGTGCTGGTTACCCTGATTGTCGTTCTGCTGCTGGTCATCCGATACTTGACCAACCAGGATTTGAAAAAGACGTTTCCCATCGGGGCTCTGGATACCATCGTTACGGAAACGATCGAGAACGGGGGAAGCGTGACGATTGCTTCGCACTGGACCGATCAGCTTACAGAGCGGGGCTACTGGCTGCAGATCGTGGACGCGGACGGTAAGGTCGTCTGCGCCGTCAATGCCCCGAACCGGCTTCAATCGTCGTACACGGCCGCCGAGCTGCTGCAAATCGAGGAGAACGGGCGCTTCGATTCGTTCCGTGTCGGAACGAAGTTTAGCGGCGCGGGAAGCGCGCCGCTTCTGTATATGCTCGGGACGGAGGACCGTGGGCCCGCGAAGCTGGAAGCGTGGATTCGCGCCTATGGAGAAGCGGGACGGGTCCGGCAGGATGCGCTCCCGGAGCTGACGCAGCAACTGGCGTCCGAGAACGCTTATGTGCAGATCATCGACGCTTCCGGCGTTATTATGCAATCGGTCGGCGATTCGGCGCGCAAGGAGCCTTACCGGCCGCTCGAGCTGATCGCGATGCGGGCGGAACCGGGCCTTTACCCGTCTGATATGTCGTTTTATTACGACTCCTCCTCCGGGTATACGTGGATTTTGCATAAAGCCAAGGCAGGTCCGCCTTTTGCCAGTCAGCCGATTCTGCATGAAGTTATTCTGACGCTCGTCATCACGGGAGGCGTGGTGCTGCTGCTGACCTTCGTCTTCTCGGTGTGGCACGGCTACCGGTACGGACAGCCGCTGCTGCTGTTCGTCGATTGGTTCGAGCGGATGGGACAGGGGCGCTATCAGGAAGCGCTTACGGAGAAAGACCGGAAGAAGGTGTTCCGCAAGAATGGCCGCATTCGTCTGCGCTATCGGCTGTACAAAGAAGTGATCGCGGGTTTCTATGAGATGGCGGCGAGACTGGAAGCTTCGGAGCGGGAACGCAGCCGCTTGGAGAAGACGCGGGAAGAATGGATGACCGGCATTTCCCACGATCTGCGGACGCCGCTCTCCACGATTCAAGGGTACGGACACCTGCTGGAAAGCGGGACGTTTGAGTGGACCGAGCCGGAGCTTCGCGAGATGGGCAAGACGATTCGGGAAAAGGGCGATTACATGGTTGGCCTGCTCCAAGATTTCTCCCTGACGTTTCAGTTGAAAAATAACGCGGTCCAATTCCCGCTCGAGGATGTCGAGCTGAACGAGTTCGTGCGCCGCATCGTTCTCCGGTATGTGAACGACGTGACGATCGGGCACGTATCCTTCTCCTTCGAATGCGAGAAGCAGGTATTGACGGTGAGCGCGAATCCGAAGTGGTTTCAGCGTATGCTGGATAATCTGATTTCCAATGCGGTCAAGCATAACCCGCTGGGGACGCTCATTACCGTTCGTACCGGAAGTGAAGGAGCGGACGCCTGGATTGCAGTGGAAGACAACGGCGCCGGCATGGACGAAGAGACTGTGCGCAATCTGTTCGACAGATACTACCGCGGGACGAATACGGAGGAGAAGACGGACGGTGCGGGGCTCGGTATGAGCATCGCCAAGGCGATTGCGACGGCCCATCAAGGCCGGATCGAGGTACAATCCCGGGTGGGCGAGGGGACGGTCGTCCAGATGCGGCTTCCGCTCGCGGAACGCCCGGAGGCTTGATACGAAGAGGAGGAGAAAGCTATGAAAACCACAGGCTTGCGGCTTGCTTACATGTGCGCCGTGCTGAATGCCGTGATTATCGGATTTTCGTTTCTGTTCACGAAGCAGGCGCTGGAATCGGCCGATCCGCTGGATACGCTCATGTTCCGCTTTCTGCTGTCGGCGGTCGTCATGTCCGTTCCCGTAGCGAGCGGCTGGATCAAGCTCGACTACAGCAATAAACGGATCAAGGACGTCCTGGTGCTGGCGGTATTTTACCCTGTTGCCTTCTTCGCCTTTCAAGCGTTTGGGCTGGTGCACGCCGGTTCTGCCGAAGGCGGCATTCTGTATGCCTTCACGCCGGTCATTACGATGCTGCTGGCCGCTTGGTTTTTGAAGGAGCGGACCAATGCGAAGCAGAAGCTGTCGATTTTTCTATCCGTATTCGGGGTGGTCTTCGTCTTCGTCATGAATGGCAGATCGATCGATGTGAGCAACATGAACGGCTTGCTTCTGCTGTTCCTGTCCTGCGTCGCCTTCGCCGGATACAGCGTTCTGGCCCGCTCGCTGTCAAAGCGGTTCAGCCCTTGGGAGCTGAGCTTCGTTACGACATGGCTCGGCTTCGGCTCGTTCCTGCTGATTTCGCTCGGCAAGCACGGGATGGACGGAACGCTCGGCAAGCTGTTCGAGCCGCTCGGCAGCGGCCGTTTTCTCGTCGCAATTGTATATTTGGGCGTGCTATCCTCGCTGGTGACCTCGCTCTTGTCCAATTATGTGCTGTCCAAGATGGAGGCGTCCAAAATGAGCGTGTTCTCCAATCTCGGGACGGTCGTCTCGATTGCGGCGGGAGCGCTGGTGCTCGGCGAAACGGTAACGGTCTATCATCTCGTCGGCTCGGTCATGATCGTTGCCGGAGTGATCGGGGCGAACCGTTTCGGCAAGAAGCGTCAAGCTCCGGGCCAGCCTGCGGCTTCCGACAAGAGTGGGGAGGACCCGTCTCGCGCATGACGGACGGACGAACAACGACGGCCCTCATCTCCATAAGAGAAACGAGGGCCGCTCTATGTTCTACAACTTAAATTCTTTCACGATGCTTTGCAGATCCTCGGCCATTTTAGCCAGGGATTCCGAAGAGGAAGTTACTTCTTCAATGGAAGCCAATTGCTCCTGCGTGGAAGCCGAAATATTCTGGGTTCCGTCCGCAGACTGTCGAGCCACCTCCGAAATTTCACTCACCAATTCAACGGCTTCTCCGGTGCTGGACTGCATTTGCCGTGCATATTCGGTAACGTTTTGAATCTGGTTGGTTACTTGGTTGATGGACTCCCGGATCAGATCGAACGATTTCCCCGCTTCGTTGACGACTTCGATGCCGAGGCTGACTTCTTTGGTTCCCTGCTCCATGGAACCGACGGCGTTCTGCGTCTCGTTCTGGATCGTAGAGATCAGTTCCCCGATCTGCGCAGCGGATTGGGAAGACTGCTCGGCCAACTGCCGGATCTCATTCGCCACCACGGCGAAGCCGCGTCCATGCTCTCCGGCGCGAGCCGCCTCAATAGCGGCGTTCAACGACAGCAAGTTGGTCTGCGTAGCGATGCCGGAAATGACTTTGGCGATATTTTCGATTTCGGTCGATCTCGCGCCCAAGCTTGAAATATTGGCGGCAATTTCGTTGACCGTCGTATTGATCGATTGCATCTGCTTGGTGACCGTTTGAATGGCCTGGTTTCCTTCCGTGGCTGCCTGCAGCGTGTGCTGGGAAGAATCCGTCACCTGCTGGGCATTTGCCGCCACCTGCTGAACGCCGTTCGCCACTTCCGTGATGGCGTTGACGCTGGCCTCGACGCCTTGCATCTGCCGTTCCGTTCCGTCGGCCATCTGCTCAATGGTTAAGGCAATAAGCTGCGTAGCCTTGCTTGTTTCCCCGGCATTCACCGACAATTGCTCTGCCGAAGCGGCGACCTCTTCCGCCGTCAGCGTGACCTGGGAAACGAAGGTGTGCAGACTCTCCACCATGGTATTGACCGACTGGGCCAATTGTCCCACTTCATCCTGCGTGCGGATTGGCAAAGGCTCGACCTTTAAGTTCCCATCAGCAACCCGCTTGGTAACGGCGGCCATCTCCGCGATCGGTCTCGAAATTTGTCTGCCCAAGAAATAAGCCACCACAACGACCAGAGCAATCACGATCAGCAGGATGATCAAGACGTTCTGTTCGATCTTCGAGGCTTCCGCCGTGATCGTTTTTACCGGCAAATGAAGATACAGGCCGTATCCCGTCTGTGGGATCGTGGAATAGGCGACCATGTAGGTTTTGCCGCCGTCGGTGTAGGTGGTCGAGCCCGCTTGCTTGTTTCCGACTTTCAGGATATCCGCCAGCAGCGGCGAGATGCCAGAGTCGGCTACGCTTTTTCCGACGAGCTCCTTCACGGGATGTAGCTGAATAATTCCGTTGGAGTCGACGACAATCGGATAACCTTCTCCGTCATTGATCATCAGCGGCTTCACGTATTTATCCATAAAACCCTCGAAATTGACAAGTCCGGTAAGCACGCCGATCACTGCATCGTTAGCGTCTTTAACAGGCGTGGCTACAATAATGGAGCGTTTGCCGGTCGTTTTGGCCAGCAATACCTCGGTATACGTCGATTTTCCTTGCAAACCGTTTTTGAAAAACGGTCTTTCCCCCAAATTAACCCCGACGCTGGCTTCGATGGTGTCAGCCGTTACGATTCCGTTAGGAGAAATAAACGTGTTGCCGTCGAAAACTTTAGTGCTTTCCGTAAAGTTTTTGATAAACTTGGTCTTCGCTGCTGCATCGTTCGACCGGATGTCGGTGGTGGAAGCCAATATTTTCACTTCAGCCATACGTTCGGATATGTATTGGTCGATCAGCGTCGCGGTGCTGACCACCAGCTTTTCGTACGATTCGGATTGCTTCTTGATCAATTCCGCCGAGCTCGTCTTGGAAATATAATAGGAAATCGACAGGACCGGCACAAGCGATACGATCAAAAACCAAGCGATCATTTTATTTTTCAGCTTTTTGCTGAACCATCCGGTCAGCCGGCCGAATGGTCCGGCTTGCATCTGCGGTTTAGCGCGTTCCTCCATCATCTCATCCTCGCTTACTTCGTTAATTTTGCGCAGGTTTGCTGCAAAGAAAAAACGGACTGCTGATCATAGAGTCGGCAGTCCGCTAGGGGGTTAGTATCCGAGTGCCGCCCCTTCACCGCGCGGGTCGGCTCCGCCAAATTTCACGTTCGTTTCCGGATCAATCAGAATGACTCCCGATTGCCCGACCGCATCAGTGTAATCGTCTATCATTTTGACGGGATGACCGCGACGGATCAGCTCATCCTGAACGCTTTTCGAAATGCGTCCTTCCAGCTTCAAGTCGTTGGAGGAAGATCCCCAGTTGCGTCCGTGCAGCCAGCGAGGCGCTTCGATCGCGTCTTGTACAGGCATGCCGAAATCGACGATGCGGGTGACAAGAGCGGCTTGCGTCTGCGGCTGTCCTTCTCCGCCTTGGGTACCGTAGATCATGTACGGCTTGTCGTTTTTGAACAGCATCGCCGGGTTGATCGTATGGAACGAGCGTTTTTTCGGCTCAAGGTGGTTGATTTCCTTAGGATCCAAGGAGAAGTAGCTGCCCCGGTTCTGAAGCAGAACGCCTGTGTCCTTCGCAACGATCCCCGAACCGTAATCGAAGTAATGGCTTTGAATCAACGATACGGCGTTGCCTTCTTTGTCGATGAAGCCCATCCAGGTCGTATCGCCCTTCGGATCCATCGGCACGACGTCGGCTGCGGCCTTGTTCATATCGATACGTTTCGCCATTTCTTTGCCGTGCTCAGGGGAGAGCAGGTAATCCACCGGAATGTCGGCAAATTTCGGGTCGGTCAGCCACTTGTTGCGGTCCGCGAACGCTTGCTTCGTCGCTTCTACGATTAGGTGGTAGTACTCCGGCGTCCCTTCGCCCAAGCTTTTCACATCGAAGTTGTTCAAAATATTCAGGATCGAAAGGGAAGCAATGCCTTGCGAGTTCGGCGGAACGTTGTATGCCTTATACCCGCGGTAGTCCGTCGAAATCGGCTTTTGCCACTCGGCTTTGTAGTTTGCAAAGTCATTCAGGGTTAGCAGTCCGCCGTTCGCTTGCACGTCCTTGACGATTTTCTCAGCGACATCGCCTTTATAGAAGCCGTCCGCGCCTTTCTTGGCAATGACCTTTAACGTTTTGGCCAAATCCGGCTGCTTCATCAGCTCGCCTGCTTTGTATGGCTGCCCGTCAGGCTTCAAATACGTTTTGGCCCAGCCTTCGAAGCGCTGCAAATGCTTCAGCTCGTCATCCTTCGTATCCAGATTGACGTTGGTCCAATATACCTGGTTCGGCGTAACGGGGAATCCGTCTTCCGCATATTTGATCGCCGGTTTGAGCAAAGAACGCCACGGCTTGCTGTTGCCGATCTCTTCGTCGGCGTAGTTGTACGCTTCCCACCAGCCGGAAACTGTGCCCGGTACCGTGTTGGCCGACAAGTAGCCTCTGGAAGGGATTTTGCTGTAGCCCTGGCTTTTATAGTAATCGATGGTCGCTTTCTCGCTCGAAGGACCGCTTGCATTTAACGCTTTGAGCTCTTTCTTTTTGGCGTTGTAAATGAGCCAGAAACTGTCTCCGCCGATGCTCGTGTAATGCGGATAAATAACGGCCAGCGTAGCCGCTGCGGTGATGGCTGCGTCTACGGCGTTGCCGCCGTCCTCCAGCACCTTCAAGGCCGCTGCCGAGGCCAAATAATGTTGAGTCGTGACCATTCCGCTAGGCGCCATGGTAGTCGGAC
Organism: Paenibacillus tyrphae; assembly: GCF_000722545.1. Classification (GTDB taxonomy): domain Bacteria; phylum Bacillota; class Bacilli; order Paenibacillales; family NBRC-103111; genus Paenibacillus_G; species Paenibacillus_G tyrfis. Next base: position 36,735 of record NZ_JNVM01000001.1, on the reverse strand, counting down.
GGTTTGCAGCTCCGGCGCTCGAAACCGTAGAGAGGCATAAAGCCGCGACGGTTCCCAAAATAGCCATTTTCTTCTTGCTTGCTCGCATTCGTTTTCCTCCTCTTCGTTGTCTAGCAGATTTTGTTCGCCTGTCAAAAGAGAGCGGAAAAGCAAAAAAGGAGACAGAACTATGTCGTCACCTTTGTTCTTATCCTTGATGACAGGTAGCTGGCTGGCGTAGCCGCTATAGGATAGCAGCCTTAGCCCCTCTAGTTTTGCGTCCTATTCTTTCGAATAGTTTGCCTTTTTCATGTTAAAGGATCCCGTATGGAAAATTCAGCCTATGGCCTTGTAGGAAATATACACCATTTTTCCTAGTCCGGCAATTGTTTTTTTTGTAAAATTCCTCACAATCAGACATATAGTTTGAAAAATCGACATAATTGTCGAAAATCGTCGTATGAAAACCATTCCAGAAATGGCAGCAAGCGAAGCCCGCGGTGGTCGAAATCATCCGCAAGAGCTTCGCTCTATCGTTGAGGGCTGCGCCCGTAGGCGCAGTACGCTTCCGTGACTATGGACTTATAAAAACTTTTGGGCCGCGCTGCGCTCCTGATTTACCCGGATTTCATCGAGGTAGTTGTAGAGAGTGAACTTGGAAATGTCCAAAAATTGACATACCTTGTCTCCGGCTTTTTTCACGAGAAACGCGCCCCGGGCGTCCAAAAACTGCACGGCCTTGATCTTATCCTCTTTGACCATATGGGATACGGGCTTGCCGATCGACTTCTGGCATTCCTGCAGCAAATAATCGACAAGATCGTTCACGTCGTTCACGAACACTTCCTTGACCTCCTGATCGAGGCTGTGCATGGTGAGCGACCGGATCGTATTTTCCGCCACGAGCAAATCCGAAATATCGAAGTTGATGCACAATGCTCCGATCGTCTCGCCCTTGCCGTTCTTAATATACGTCGACGACGAGCGCAAAATTTTGCCGTCCTTCGTCTGCGTGATATAGTTGTACCGGTCGCCGTCGGTAACCGTGCCGCGCAGCACTTCGAGCCCGAGGTTGCTGCCGCAGTCGCTGACCTTCCTTCCGGTAATGTGGCCATTTTCGATGGCGACGATCGTGCTTTCGTACCCCTGCGTCAAATCGTGCAGCACGACCTCGCATTTATCCCCGAACTGCGCAGCAATGCAGCGAATCAGGGGAAGGAGGAAGCTGATCTCCTCTTTAACCGATTCCAATCCGTCTCACTTCTTTCCTTCAGTATACAAACCCCATGAGTCTCAAAAAAATAGTTTGAACACCAAAAAAGTTTTCTGTATCTTTAGTATCTTCGCAATCGGAAATCTTGTCAACCGAATTCGGCGGCCGGACAAATCCGGGCGGTCGGCGAATGTCTGGAAATAATTGTAGGCAGGGATGTCAGGAAGGTATAATGAGAGGGAACGATCCTTTTACAGCTACGAAGGAGGCTATCCTATGAATCACCGATGGTTGGAATGGGCCAAGCAGATTCAAGCAATCGCGCAGACCGGATTGGCATACACGAAGGATGTCTACGATCGGGAGCGGTTCGAGGAATTGCGACAAATGAGCGTCGACATTCTGGCTCATTACACGGAGACGGACCCCGAGAAAATCAAGCTGACGTTTGCCAGCGATACCGGCTATGCCACGCCGAAGGTGGACATTCGCGGCGTCGTGTTCCAGGACGGAAAGCTTCTGCTGGTCCGCGAAAAGCACGATGGCGTCTGGGCGCTCCCGGGAGGATGGGCAGATATCGGCTTGTCGCCCTCGGAGGTTGCGGTCAAGGAAATCAAGGAGGAGTCGGGCTTCGATGCAAAGCCTGTCCGGCTGCTTGCCGTGCTGGACAAGAAATTTCACGGTCATCCGCCGGAGCCGTATCATGTTTATAAGCTGTTTATCCTATGCGAGATCACCGGGGGAAGCGCCGAGACTGGGATTGAAACGTCGGGCGTCGGTTTTTTCGGCGAAGACGAGCTGCCTGTCTTATCGGTAGAGCGCAACACCGAGGCGCAGCTGCGGACGATGTTCGAGTTTATGCGTGATCCGGATAAATCGGTCATTTTGGATTGAAGAGGGGTGGGGCCCCTGAGCTTGTTGAGAAAGTGGTCAAATGGGATAATAGAGGTTACGAAGGGGTGGGGTATACACTTCCGGTCGCTCTTGTCCGCAGGAAATTTGATTTGAAGCCGCTTCGCANNGACAAAGGCGAACGCTATCGCTCCTCCAGTGCATACCCCACCTCCGTATGTTTTTCTATTTTTTATAATAACTACTTGTTCAACACTCTGAGTGGCGGAAGCCCCTCTTTTTTTTGGCTTATGGCGGGACGAGCCTAGTTCAAGCGGTGAAAGATTTCGGAGGCGTTGCCGCAAAGGTCCTCGAAATAGACCGCAAAATACGTCGGACTGATCGGGAACAGCTTCGGCCCCGCGGTGACGGTTCGGCTGATGCTCGGGGTCCTCGGTAATAGCAAAGTACGCGACGCTCGGTAGGACGCTTTCCATAGGCGTTACCCGCTGGTCGATATGGCCGAATTTGTTCTGTTAGATTCTCTCCTCCAGTTTGGCGATGACTTGCTCCCAGCGGTGCTTCATTTCCTCTCGGCGGAACGCGTCCTCGAGCTTTTCCTGATGGAAGCTGATCGTCGTTTTTCCCGAGCTTGCCGGCAGCAGACGGATTTGAACGGTGGACGCGTGCTCCCAATCCTGGGGCTGCCAAGTCATACGGAGCTGGGACAGCGGCTTGAGCACCCGCAGCTGGCCGGATGTGCCGTCTTCGGTCAAGTAGGCTTCCCCCTGCTGCGGGAGGGAAGGCAGCGCGCCCAGCCACAAGCGGAGCCCTTCCGGCGCGGTCAGCAGCTCCCAGGCCCGTTCCTGGGAGACCGGCAGCGTCCGACGCACCCCGATCTGGAAGCCGGCCGAAGCCGTTAATCCCGCGGGCTTGCGGCCCCGCTTCTGCTCGAAGGCGGCGGCGATGATCTCGCCCCAACGCGGATCCACGTCATGTTCGTCGCGCAGGTAGTTGACGATGTCCTCGTAGGACCAGGCTTGGTCCACGGTTTTCTGCAAAATGATCAGCCACTCTTCCCACGTATGGCCGGTTTCGTCCGGTAAAGCTTGCTTGGAGATCGGGGTTGTCATCGCTTTTATCCTCCACAACGTTTAATAGTCCTATTATAAACAAACTTCACTGACACGAATGGCCAGTGAAGCTAGAGGGTTTCGTAATATTCGGCAAGCGCGGAGGCGATGCCCGCCATGCATTTTTGAGCGGGAGCAGGCGCTTCCCCTTTTTAAGCAGCCACAGGATCGATAACATATTGTCCGCTTTGGACATGGCTTGACGCTCCTTTTTAAGCGGCGGAGAGGATCACGGAAGCGCGGCTTCCAGGATCGTCAGAATATCCTTCGGATGCCGCAGACGGTAATTGGCCGCAATTCCGGCATCGTATGCTCCCCACAGCGCCAGTCCGGAGGCGACGCCCGCTCCGGCCGCACACTGCATATCGTAGATGCTGTCTCCGATGTACATCGTATCCTTCGGCTCTGCCTCAAGCCGCTTCAAGGCGGTCAGAATCGGCTCGGGATGCGGCTTATGCCGTGCCGTATCGTCGGCGCAGACGACGACATCGAAGTAAGGGTGCAGATCGAACCGCGCAAAATCTTTGATATATTCCGTACGGGTTTTGGAGGTGACGATGCCGGTCCGCAGCCCGAGCTCTTTGACCCGGCGCAGCATCGGCTCGATGCCTTCGAATACGCGGATTTGGTAGTCATGCCGCTCCATCAGCCGGTTCCAGCGGTTCGCGGCTTCCTCGATATCTTGAATCCCGAAGCGGGGGAGCGAGCGGACGCTCGGTATCCCGAGCACAAAGGCAAGGTCCTCAGGCTCAAAAGGGATGTTCCTCTCCCGCAGTAGGTCCGACAGCGAACTTAGAATTGCCTGCTCCGTATCGAGCAGCGTGCCATCTACATCGAATAATAGACAAGGATACATGAGGAATCAATCCTTTCTTCATGAATAATGCAAGATAACTTAATTATACTTATTATAACTTGTATAAACAAGTGATTATCAATAAATATAAGTATTAATACCTAATTTAGATAATGAATTATGCGTAATTTCGTGGTTTTATGTACATTCGCAAAATCAAGGTTTCCATACGCCGTACCTTCTGCTACAATATCAACAACAAACGAAAGCCGTATGCGACTGGCGAAAAGAGTGGATAACCACAAGGGAGCATGCGGTCGGAATCTTGCCGTTCGCCTGGGTAAAAGTATTTGCCGAAGACTCGTTGGAGGAGCTTGGGCGAATGCTTTTTTTCGTTTATGTGCCCAATTCTAGTGAAAACACATTGGAGGTCGAGCCTTATGGCGCAACTGCTGAAAGCGAAAGAGGCGGCGGATCAAGCGTATGAGCGGATTCTCAAGCGAACGGAGGAATGGAAGGCTGTCAGCTGTCAGCCTTGTATGGGGGTTATTTTGGTCGAAGGCGATCCCGCCTCGCTGCTCTATGTCCGGGCCAAGCAAAAAATTGCAGGAAGGCTTGGCATCGTGGTTCAGTTGAAAACGTTCCGGCCTGATGCGCAGGAAAGCGAAGTGATGAGCCTGATCGCCGAATGGAACGCCGATTCCACCGTTCACGGGATTATGCTGGAGCTTCCGCTGCCGAAGCATTGGTCCCAGGCACGGATTGAGAGCGCCATCGCTCCGCAGAAGGACGTGGACGGGGTGACGCCCGCAAGCAAGCTGGCAACGATGATGGGCTCGGAGGGGCTTTATCCCGCCACGCCGCAAGCGTGCATCCGGCTGCTCCGGCATTACGGCTACCGGCTTGAAGGCGCCAATGTTGCGCTAATCGGCCGGGGCCAGACGGTAGGGCTGCCGCTCTTCCATATGCTGCAGCGGGAACAAGCCACCGTCACCGTCTGTCACTCGCGCACCCCGGATCTTGCCTTCCATCTGCGACACGCGGAGATTGCGTTCGCCGCGGCGGGACAGCCTGGCCTTGTGACCCGGGAGATGGTTCACCCTGAGCTCGTTCTCATCGATGCGGGAATTAACGAATCGGCGGACGGAAGCATCGCAGGGGATGTGTCCGCAGGAGCAGCCGAAGCGGTGAAGGCGGTATCTCCGGTGCCCGGCGGCGTCGGGACGCTCACGACGGCGATTTTGTTCGAAAATGTGATGAAAGCGCTGGAGCTGCAAGCCCAAGGAAAGGTGGCGGGACGATGACGTCGACGATCTGGTGGAACCGGACGGTCGGAGAGTTCGTTCAGGAGGCCGGAAGCGCGGAGCCGACGCCGGGGGGCGGCAGCGTGGCCGCTCTCGCTGCGGCGCTCGGCGCCTCGATGGCGTCGATGGCAAGCCGTTTGTCGCAGGGGGAGACCTTCGCCGCGCACCAAACTTCCGTAGGTGCGGTCTTGGAGACGATGAACCGACTTACCCGGGCGTGCGAGGAGCTGCTGGAAGCGGATATCCGCGCGTTCGAGGAATATATGAGGGCGCTGAAGCTGCCTAAGGACAGCGAAGAGGAACGGGCAGCAAGACGCACGGCGATCGACGAAGCGGCCGCGAGGGCTACCGGGGTCCCGCTCCGGCTGATACAGGTATGCCTGGAAGGACTGCGGGCCGCGAATCGGATCGCCGAGGGCTGCAACAAGCACGTTGTCTCCGACCTCGGCATCGGGGCGCTACTGTTCGAAGCGTCCTCTCAATCCGCCGGGCTGACCGTGCGGATCAACTTGAGTTCGCTGAGAAACGCAGACCTTGCAGCCCAATACGAAGGGCAGGTGTCCGTGATGCTTCAGGAGGCGGAGGCGCTAAAAGCACAGGTGCTCCGTATCGTCCATAGCCGGATCGCGGGGCATTGATCAAGCGCTGGTGTCGGCTGATGCCGGCCGCAGGCAGGTGTTTGAAAAAAGTCACAATTGCCCAATGCTTGGCGAATTACGGCAGTTTATAATAAATGTGAATCTTTGGGTTCGTCCAAAGCGGGCCGGAAGACAGCGGTTACATCTTATTTTGTACTTTGGAGGTCATGTCATGTTGAATCATCCCATCGGCCGCTTGCGCATCATCGCTTTTATTGAGGGGATGTCCTTCCTCGTTCTGCTGGCTATCGCCATGCCGCTCAAGTATTTTCTGGACATGCCGCAAGCCGTCAAAATTGTCGGATCACTCCACGGCCTGTTGTTCGTGCTGTACGTGCTGGCCGTCATCCACGTCACCTTCGCTCACCGCTGGACTGTGCTGAAAGTGCTGTTCGCCATGCTTGCCGCCTTCATTCCGTTCGGCAATTTCTTACTGGATTCGCGTTTGCTGAAAAACGGCCGCTAGACGACCTGGAAAAGGCAGCTGCATGGAGAAGCTTGCAGCTCTGCCTTTCGCTGCCTGCCTATAACGATTTGTCCGAAAAGACTCCGGTAAGGAGTTTTTCTCATTTCTTGTCCTGCCATCGTTTGGTCCACCGGAATTCCTCGTGCAAGTTCCTCCGCTTAAGTTAGCTTGTCCCACTTCGCCCACATTTTGCGTGGATTCAACTCGTACTCTTCATTGTCCCGGAACATGAACCGGTGCATAATAAACTCCCTGCGGATCGTGGCAAAGTCCTCGTGATACTGCCGGATAAAGTCGTTGATTTCTTGCTCCGTATACTTTCGTCCTTTCTCCAACCTGGAGACGATATGCTCCAGAATGATCAGCTTCTTCTTCAACTGGGCAGGCACGTGCTTTAATTTGCCTTCGGTGGTGAAGAAGTTTTTCAGAACGGATTGTTGAAGACGTTCAGCTTTGTCCTCGGGCATGGAAGGCCCTCCTGTCTCGTTGGAATGGGAGTAGATCAGCTCTACCGAAGCGGCGGCGTTCGCCTTGATGAAGTGATGATTCAGCGAAAAGTAGATGGTATTCTTCACCCGGCGCTCATAAAGCAAGCTGGCTTCCCGCAGCTTGGCGGCGTGATGGGTGATGGTGGCAGGGGTTACGCCTAATTTGTCGGCGAGCACCTGTCCGTTCAGCTCCCCGTCCGCCAGCAGGATAAGGATACGGATTCTTGTCGGGTCGGCGAGCGCTTTATGATAGTTGACGATCTTATCCAGCTGCATGGGTTGATGATCACCGTCCATAATATTTTTTAGTGTGTATCTAATTTAATAATCATCTAATTAGATAATATTCAAATTAATATCTGCTGTCAATGAAGTCCAATAAATTCACTGTAGCATGGGCGAGTGGTTTATAATAGTGCCAATGAAGCTGAATCTGAATGGAGCCACTTTGACGAAAAAGGGGAGAGGTCTATGCTGTGGATTCCGATTGACCGGTCGCTCGACATGCCGCTGATCGGGCAGGTGTACGGGCAAATCCGCGACCGCATCTTAAAGGGGGAGCTTCCGTCAGGTGAGAAGCTGCCTTCCACGAGGGAGCTTTCCGGGGAGTTGAAGGTATCGCGCAATGTCGTTCTGGAGGCTTATGATCAACTGCTGGCGGAAGGCTTTCTGATCTCGCGGAGGGGCGCGGGGACGTTCGTGGCGGAAGGCGCCTATCTCGAACAGCGCAGGCGGGTGACGGAAGCGATTGCGCCGAGCGCATATGACAATCTGCTAAGGGACGAGGGCCACGTCAATTTCCGCTCGGGCATTCCGGCGCTGGACCGGTTTCCGCGCAGAATATGGGCGCAGCTGTCTTCGGCCGTCTGGAACGAAGCGTCGTCTGCGGTGCTGGGGTACGACGCACCCGAAGGGCGTCCGGAGCTGCGGCATGTGCTGGCGCGATATTTGCTAAAAAGCAGGGGAGTGCACTGTCACCCGGACCAGCTCGTCATCACTTCCGGCGCTACGCAAGCGCTGTCCCTGGTGTCCAAGCTGCTGCTGTCGCCGGGCGACGAAGTGATCATGGAAGATCCGATCACCTGCGATATTCAGGCGATGTTTCAAGCCCAAGGTGCCGCCATCCGTTTCGTCCCGGTAGACGAGCACGGGATGCAGACGGCTTTGCTGCCGCAGGCAAGCTCGCCGAAATTCGTCTTCGTTACGCCCTCGCATCAATATCCGTTGGGAGGAGCGCTGCCGATTCAGCGGCGCATTCAGTTGATTCAATACGCGCGCACGCACGATTGCTACTTGGTCGAGGACGATTACGACAGCGAATTCCGCTACGAAGGGCCGCCCGTCAGCTCCTTGCAGGGACTGGAGCCGGACCGCGTCCTCTACATCGGCTCGTTCAGCAAAATTTTATCTCCGGCGCTGCGCACGGGTTACCTGATTCTTCCTATACCTCTCGTCGAATCCTGCCGCCGGTTAAAGTGGTACGCGGATCTGCACAAGCCTTCGATGGATCAGCTCATTCTTGCGCGTTTTATGGAAGGGGGCTATCTGGAACGGCATATTGCGAAGATGAAGAAGCTGTACAAAAGCCGCAGAGATTGTCTGATCGACTGTCTGCGGTCCGCTTTTCCGGGCCAAGTGAACATCATCGGTGATTCGACCGGGCTGCATCTCGTCGCAGAGTTTCCCGGACGCCGGTTCGATGAAGAGGCGGTTCGGAGGATCAAACGGATGGGAGTGAAGGTGCATTTGGTGGAAGAGCACGCCAACGACAAAGAGGCGCAGCGCAGCCGGCTTATTTTGGGGTACGGTCATCTTCCTAAGGAGGATATTCAGGAGGGGATCGCCCGGCTTAACCGGGCTTTGCTTGGCATGTAGCTTTGTAACGATGGTCCCGCAAGCTTGCCAAGGGCGCCTGATCAGATCTGGCGCTTCCCCTCGCTTATGCGCGCAAGCTTACACGGATGGCGGTTCCGCTTCCCGCGCTTCGTCATCCGGGCCGGAGCTCGCTTGCGGATTTACCCAGGACGCATGAAGGGAATCCTGTAAAATGCGAACGAGCACGCGCAGCTCCACGTCGTCATACTTTTGCAGAAAGCGGACGACGCCTTGCTCCATTTGCCGGTGCAGCGCTTCGTGAAGCCGGAACAGCTCCTGACCGAGCGGAGTCGTGCGGAAAAGCACTTCTTTTTTGTTATTGGGAAGGAACTGCTTCTGAATCAGTCCTTTGGCGGTCAGTCTTCGGGTAATTTTGGAAACGCTGCCCTTCGGAATGCCGAACTGTCTGGAGACGGTAATGCCGTTCACCGGCTCCAGCCGTCCGATGGCGTCGAGCACATGCAGCTCGGTCACCGTCGTATCTTTCAAAAGCCCGACAATTGCCGCATTGTCGCAGTTCTGGGCCATCCACTGCCGCTCCTCGTCATCCTCGGCCTCCATTCGCCGTTGGACTTGCCCGAACAATGTAATGACCTGCCGGATGAGCGGCTCTTTGGAATCTTGGCTCCCGGCGGGCCGGCCGTTGTTGGGAGTATGTGCCATGATGAAATCTCCTTCATTTTCGGTCGGTTTATTTTATCAGTATATCAAGAACGGGGCTATTTCAAAAACGGAAATGGCGCTTGATCATCCTCGAACAAAAAAGTTTCCTGGAAACAATATTGACAAAAGCAGTAGTCGCCGCTAATATTGTTTCCAGGAAACAATATTGCTGATTCGTCAGCCTGCGAGGAGAGGATTCGATTATGAATAACGATCAGCTACACGGACTTGGTTCCGAGGAGAATCGCTCCGGGGGAGCGGTCACGACGCGGCGGGTTGCTCGGGCGCTGCGTGCCGGCGGCCCGGAGGTCATCGAGGTTACAGAAGAAGAGATGGCCCCTTTAAAATCCGGCGAGGCGCTTGTGCGGGTGGAGGCCGTCGGCCTGAACCACGTGGAGTCCTTGGTACGGTCCGGTACGTATCCCATCCGGTTTCCGTTTCCCTATGGCGTCGGTGTAGAGGGCGCCGGGGTCGTTCTGGCCGTCGGCCCGGGGGTCTCGATCCCCGTAGGCACGCGGGTATGCTGGACCGGCGTGCCGGGGTCCTGCGCGACTGCCGTCATCGCGCAAGCGGCCCTGCTGGTCCCCTTGCCGGACTCGCTTACGTTCGAGGACGGCGCCAGCCTAGCTCACGCAGGGCTGACCGCCGGCGGTCTTGCCCGCCATTGGCCGCTCAGCGAAGGCTCGGCCGCTGTCGTATGGGGTGCGGCCGGCGCCGTAGGCCGCCTGCTTGTCGCCACGCTGGCCGAGCGCGGCGTCGAGGTGATCGGCATCGCCAGCGGCGGCGAACGGCTGGAAGCGGTGCGGGCGGCCGGGGCCGCGCTCGCCGTCGACCGTTCCGCAGAAGACGTACAGGCCGCCGTCCGTGCCTTCACCGGCGGTCGCGGGGTTGCCGCCGTCTTCGATCCCGTCGGGACGGAGACGTATAAGCTCAGCTTGAGCCTGCTGGCACGCCGCGGCTGCCTGATCAACTACGGACAGCTGTCCGGCGATCTGCCGGCCGTCGACATGAAGGAGCTCATGACGGCGGGCTCCGTCTTCGTGACCAAGTATGGTCCTGGCGGGGTCGATGGTCCGAGTGACATGGCCGGGCTCATTGCGGATGCGGTGAAGCTCGCCGCGAAGCGTCCTTTGACCAGCGGCGCTGCCGGACGGTTTGCGCTGGATCGGGCCGCCGACGCCTACCGGGCGCTGGATTCCGGCGCTCACGGCAAAGTGCTCATTATTCCCGGCGGCACCGCTCTTTGAGCAAGGGCAGGCCTTCCTCAAACAAGCAAAGCCGGAATTCCTCCTAGCGGGAAATTCCGGCCTCGCTTCAAGCTTCATTTCATAGGTTTAGCATTCACCACGGCTTCGCAAAGCTCTGCCGCATTTCGTCGCAATACTGCCGCAGCTTGATTTTCAGCCCGTCCAACCACTCAGGGGCCTCCTCCAGCTCGCTGTTTTCCAGCGAAGCAAGCAGTCTGGAGAAGCTGTACAGTTCGGCGAATCTCCGAAACCGCGGAAAGTCCTGAACCACAGTGTCATCCAATGGTCTGACGGAGCGGTAACCGCGCACAAAAGCCTGAAGCTGCGCCTCGCCTTCCGAACTCTCGTCTTCCAATTGATCCGCAAGCGCCGCTACAATATCCATAGCGAACCAATGGTACATGGAATCATCGAAGTCGATGACGTTCAACTGCCCGGTTTTTTCCCGCCAAAAGACGTTATCCGTCTGAAAATCGTAATGAATCAGACCGTAAGTTTCTTCCGCAGCCGGCATCGATTCCAGCCAAGCCTTCACTCTGGCAAGCTCGGCCATCGCTTCGTTCTCGTGAGGATGCCTATGCAGGACGTTCTCCGCGAACAGGAGCGCCTCCCGCCAGTTGCGGCGCCTTCCGCCCGCCGGTTCGTAAGCCTGGGACAAGGCGTGCAGAGTGGCCAGCGATCGCCCCCATGCCTCGCAAGGCGGCTCGTCAACCTCATACAGCGGCACTCCGTCGGCTTTGCTGAACACGACACCGTAGTACCGCCCTTGCGGCAGTTGCACGGATTCGATGAGCCTGCCGTTTACGGACGGAAGCGGAATGACGCAGGGGAACCCGTGCCGATGCAAGTATTGCATGAATTCCAGCTCCGCTTCGATTTGTTCGAGCGGGGTTTCCTGCTCGAATGAGAATCTTAGAAAATACGTTTTTTGTTTGCGTTTAACAACGTACACAAAGGTCGAGCTTGCTCTCCAAAATTTTAATGTCCCTTGGTCATGCTCCCAGTGCGTGATCAGCTCCAGAGCGACCGCGTCGGACTCCAGCCCCTGCACCATGTTTCGTAAATTCATCATTGTGGATCTGCCTCCCGTCATACCATGCGGGAGAACAAGGCCCGGTTAAGCGGCGAGTCCTCCCACCGGTATGCAAATTTGAAGTTCACTCTTCAAAATCGCGTCACTCCTTTCCTGAAGCTAAGGTATGAACCGGCTTATAAGCCATGGATAGATTACCATAAACCGGAAACCAGGTGGTGTGGGTTTTTAACTATAACCAAATTCGCCGCAAAACCGCTTGGGAAGGCTGTGTACGAACCATTTTGCAGGCTGTACACATACAATGGCTTTTATAAATGGAGAGGAAGAGGAGAGGATGGCATGAGTGATTTCATCGACCAATTCCATCGGCATTATTATGATAGCCTAGTATGGCAGAATATGAGATGGCTCGGGGTACAGATCCTGCGACGTCGTTCTCGTCAATCTGGACTCGGATCATTCCGCACCGCATGTTCTTAGCGAACTGAGAGTCTACAGCCATTTTGTGACGATAGGAAGCTATCTCAGCGTCGAAGATACGAAGGTTCACGGACACCCCATGCTTCCGAGCCATGGTCCTGGCCCGATGGAAGCACTGGACGCGACGCGTTTCTTCAAGAAAACGACCGGTTTGCAGTAGACGAAAGCCGGCATAAATTTTTCGTAAGCTTTAACCCTATTTGCGCATAAAATGAGATACTATGTCCTGCCTGATTCCCTACAGAAGGATCGGCTTATAGGCCAGCGCCTTGTCTACAATCTCCTCGGCCGACAAGTCTTCGTCGCTCCAAAAAATATAATCGCTGATGCTTGGGTCCGCGACCGAACTCGTAATCATATCCAGCCAAATGTCCATTTCCCACTCTTCACCCGAGCATTGCATCACTTGTTCCACGAGCCCGATCAGTTCTTCTCTATTCAATTCGCCCGGCAGGACGGATCGGTGATGGAACAGTCTTCTGGCGATAAACTCGGCGCCTTGGTCGGTATGTAGCAGCAGCTCTTCGACATCCGGATAGGTGACATTGGCCTTGAGCAGCTTCAGCTTTTCATCGTACGGCTCCCCGGAATCCTGGGCGTTCTGTATTTCCTGCACCAGCTCGAAAATTTTCTCGTAAGACAACGTTTGCTCCATTTCGTTCACGTCCTAAGCGATTTAGATATGAGAAGATGTTTGCCTTGCAGTCGATTTCCAATACGTCTTCGTTCCGTTGCAGACAATGACCGCTTTGGAAGGGACTTGAATCCAGATCAGAATCCAATTCAAGATATCCAAAGAAGACGACAACGAGTTTAAGACGATCAAAAAGAGGATGAAAGGGGAGAGCGCCCCCAATAGACCCAGCAAGGCCGGAAGTATGATGGATATGACAATAAAGGGTAACAGCGTAATGACGATATATCTCGATTTGGATACTTGTTCTTCCGTATACACATATCCCCCGAACAAGGTGATGCCGACATACGTGCTCTTCGACGCGATAAAGTTCGGGATCAAGATGAAGTGCAGCAGCTCATGAACCAATAGCAGCGATACAATTCCCAATATACTCTTCAAGTCGATCGTGAACGATATCGAGTCAGGCAAATAATTTCGGAGAGGGGCAGCGGAAAACATACTTACGATACCGATGGTCACGATAAGATTGATGATCATGAAAGGAACGGACAGGGCTAGAGCGCGCATGGGAGATTTGGGCTCCTTCAGCAAGGCCCAGCCGTTGCGGACGAATTCCGCATGTTTTTGTTTGTCGGTGCCCGGAAATCGGTTCCGTATCTTCATCGATTTCACTCATTTCATTCGTTAAACGAATTTAAAATATCAAGCAGATTTTGACGCAAATCTTCCATTTCTTCATTCACGTATTCGTAGTGCCCGTTGATGCCCCGATGAATGATGGCGTTCATCGTCGGATGATGGTCCCGGTCCGTCGCTTGGATCAGATCGTGGGCGAAAGCGGCGGCTTGATGCTCGCTGTATTGAAATGCGCGCATCAGCATCGCGATCGTCAGCGCATGCGTCTGCGGCTGATCCAGGTCATCCCGGACCGCAACCGCCATCACGGCGCCGAAGCTGAAAGCGGCGATCAGCTGCCGTTCGAGCTCGGTCGTCTCGGTAAACGGAATCTCGATCAGATCGAACAGCCTGTCCGCGAATTCCGTAATTTCAGTGAGTTGTTCCATGAGGTGACATCCTTTCCTGCCGACAAATTTTTCAAGGTGGGTCGGCGATAGCATTCCATCCTTTGGTATATACGTAATAAGACGGGAAAAGGAAGCAAAGACAGCATGAAGATCGTGCCGGACTACGCCTCCGTGTCTTCCGCTACGGCCTCCTGACTGCACAAAACGGTCATCATTTCCTCGAACGAGCCGAAGAGCGGTCTGACGTAAGGCAGGAGATGATCTCTGTTCCTCGATGCCTCTTCGCCTAACTCGTGCAAATGATCATGTAAGAACCATACAACGGGACAGTCTCCGTTTTCTTGTCTCCGCATCGTATCGAAGCATACCGGACCTTGGCTGTCTTCGCACTCGGCAAAAGGCACATAGCCTGCCGACAGCAGCGGTTCCCAGGCACTTATTAAAAATTCCAAGGACTGGAGTCTTTCTTCCGAAGACAGCGAAGGCATCTCTATAAATTGACAATCGCCTATGTATTCTCCGTCTACTTCCACATTATCGAATTGCAGAGACACGTAATGATAGCTCATCAAGAACGCTTTAAAAAGCGGTGGAAATTCAATCGAATATTGGCTCTCAACTGCCCGGATCTCGTCTTCGCCGATGGTCGAATCCAGAGGCTTCCATTTCACCCAGCCTTCCTCGTCGACTTCTCCGTCCCGCATCTCCTGCGGCACTTTTTCTTGCACATGCATAAAGGCCATATCGACGGCTCTGGAGAAATACGGCTCCAGCTGCGCTTTGATCCAAGAAATTTTTTTTATCATCGTATGCTTGAGCTCCTTTTCCAGTTCCATTCCGGCAACCGCGCATGATTACTAGTTTACGAAATTGGCGAGGGTTCTGCTAGATCAGCCCGTACTTTTGTTCGTAGAAGCACATAGAATATACCATGTCCAACAAGAAAGGATGGTGTGCTATGTCAGCCATTCACGAATATTACCATACCTGCAAGAAATATATTAACAAACGGGTGCGAATCATGACAATCAGCGGAGCCTCGTACGAAGGGCGGATCGTCAAAGTAGACCGGAACCGCATTTATCTGCAGAGGGCCTCTAACAACCGCAATAAGGCTACCGTTTCGTTTTTTCCGTTTATCCTTCCGCTCGTCTTGTTTGACCTGTTGGCCATCGTACTGCTCGACCGGCCTTTTCGGAGACGTTTTTGTTAGCCGATTCGATCCTTCGTCCCGGGGGATTTTGGCTTGTTCGCGGCCCGGTTCCGGCAGAGTGTGATTTAGATCATATCTTTGGCCCCGTATACACGTTACCATAAAAGTGTAAACGATCTGCGGGGAGGTTTCCAATTATGGCATTCCAAAAAGTGCTAGTTGCTTTTGACGGTTCCGAGCTGTCCGTTAAAGCTCTTCAGAAAGCGGTCGCTATTACTCAGGAAGATTCGGCGGAATTAATCGTCATCCATGTATATCAAACTCCGGTTCTTGCTTACGGGTCCGCCTTCGTCACCGTTCCGGCCAACCTCGATCAGGATTACGAAGAGTTTGCCCGGTCCGTACTGAAAGAATCGGAAGAGGCGACCGTCGGCGTGTCCCGAGTGAAGCGCGTGCTGCAGCAAGGGCAGCCGGCCGTTACGATTCTGGAGTATGCGGAAGAAAATGGCGTCGACCTTATTATTATGGGAAGCCGGGGACTAAGCGGCATTCGCGAGTTTGTCCTTGGCAGCGTCAGCCACAATGTCGTTCAGCACTCGAAAGTTCCGGTGCTCGTGATCAAGTAACGGCAGCGGGGAAGCAAAGCACCTTAACGGGTGCTTTTTTTATTTCCCGCGGCGGCTCACTTCCCGCGCTGCTACTGGAGAGGCGCAATATGATATAATTTGGGAGTTGATCCCTGCGAAGGAGATTTTAAAGCGAAAGGTGACCTATGCCCGTATTTGTACATTTGACGCCGGAGCAATCAATCGCGAATGTCATTCGAAACGGCATCAAGCCGAGCGAAGTGCATGTGGACGGGGTCGGAGACGGTGTCTTCTGCATGCCGTTGATTCACGATTTTTACGCGTCGCATCAATGGCTCCGGGAGCTAAGACGGTTTAACAAAAAGAATATGACCGCCGTTTATTTCAAGCTGAGCGATGAGGAGACCGTCTTTTTCGGCGATTATTACCAGAAGCACCGGCGGGGAAGCGCCGGGCAGGCCGTAAAGGCTTTTTTGGATCGGGAAGACCGGATGGGCTTCCAGGTGATCGTGCCGAGAAAAATCCTCAAGAACGAAATCTTGCGAACCAAAAAGCTGTCCCAGACGATCGGCTGGCGCTTTTACCCGAAAGCGAAAGGAACCAAGAGATGCCTTTGTCCCGGGTGCCTGCGCGGCGGTGAAGTGAACGACAACAAGCAGATTTTGAGAAAGTACGAGGAGCTGCTGTCCGAACTAAGACAAGCTGAGGAAAAAGAGATCCCGTCGATTCTGAGGTCCATCTGGAGGCTGAAGATCGATCACGACCGCCGTATCAAGGACTTTCGGCCGTTGTTGTTCCTGAAGGATTCGTCCAATCCGGACATCCTGATCGAGTTTGTTGCGGTGATCTCCAAGTTTCGGGGTCCCGAAATCGATGAAATTTTGCGGGAGCTGATGGAACATCCTAACCCTCATGTGAAGGCTGCGAGCGCGGAGGAATGGCTCCGATTCAAAGGAAGGGGAGAGTATGAATGAGTTTTACCGCCAATGAGGCTGCGGAATGGATGCTGAATGAGGTGAAGTCCGCGGGCATTCTTTATCAAAGCGATGCCGTGCGGCATATCTCCGCTCATTTTGGTGAAGCGTTTATTTATGTCAACGAGAACGGGAATGCGTCCATCGATAAGGAAGTGAAGAAGGCGTTCAAGAAGCTGCACAAAGGCAGGGTAGCCTGGGACCGGGACGCTTTCTTTTGGGGCTGGACGTAGGAGGAGCATATGTTATTGCCTCACAGGTTCAAGAAAGACGGAGAGATCGAGAAGAAGCTTATCGCGTATTTAACCGAACAGGAAAGCTATTACTTAGTCTCGGACGGTGTGGCACTGTCCGCAGATCAGCCGAAGCGCTTTACCCCTGACGAAGCCGTCGAAATCTACCAACGGTTTGCGGATGCGGACATGGCCTGGATGGGCGTCAGGCACCGGGAGCCGATGATGTACCATTTTGCGGTGCGGATTGATTCCCGGGAAAACAAGGCGTACTTAATGGAATATCTCGATATTTTCAACGAAGAAAAGAACTTTCACTTGAAGCATATGGTTGAAATTTTAAGTTGGGAAGAAGGCATACGGAGCTTACACGTTCCGTTACGGCTTACCGAGACGAAGGATCATTATTGTTCCGTGGAACATGACCGGCAGGGGCATGCGATCTTGACAAAAAAGGCTTAAGCTACGGAAAGTCGATAGGAGGGCAGCTCCCGCCAAGAGAAGCAGCCCTCTTTTTTCTATGAAATCAGTTTAAGTCCGACGGCTGACGCGAGGATCAGGCCGATGAACAAGATCCGCCTCCATTCCTTCGGCTCGCCGAAGGCGAACATCCCGAGCAGCGTGCTTCCTGCGGTTCCGATGCCGGTCCATACGGCGTAGGCGGTGCCCATCGGGATGTGATTCATGGCGAGCGACAATAACGAGAAGCTTGTGCCGAGCGTGACGATGAGGAACAAGTACGAGGTCCAATGGCGGTACTCCGTCACACGTTTGAGGGCAACAACGCCGATGACCTCGCACAGCCCGGCGGCCAGCAGAACAGTCCATGCCATTACGCCTCACCCCCTTTTGCCTCGGTATCCTTCGTAACGAGCTTAAGCCCCAGAACGCCGGCGGCCAGCGCAGCGATGAGCACGAGCTTGAGCGGATGAGCAGGTTCCCCGAAGAGCACAATTTCGGTAATGACCGTACCGGCTGTGCCGAGCCCCGTAAACATCACATACACCGTACCGATCGGTAATTTGGCCGCCGAGTCCAGAAAGGCTTTGAAGCTAAATAAAATAAATGCGAGGGTGAGCAGCCATTCCCACCACGCCGTCGAATGCTTCAGGCCTGTGACCCAGACGACCTCCGTTGCCCCGGCCACTATTAACAGCCACCATGCTTTGTTCATACCTTGCTTTTCTCCTCCTTGCTTGCTTAGAAACGCTTGATGTCATTGTAATTCAATAGGGGCATATCGTATAATGATCAATATTGATAAAGGTATCATTATTTTTGATATCTAGAGCGGAGGGGTGTCCGGTGGAATTGACGGATCTTAAAATGTTTGCGGCCATTGCCGAGGAGGGCAGCATATCCCGCGCCGCAGAACGGCTGGGCTACGTCCAATCGAATGTGACCGCGAGAATCCGGAAGCTGGAGTCGGAGCTGGGGGTCCCGTTATTTCATCGGCATCCGAAAGGCGTTGTTCTGACGGAGAAAGGCGGTGCCTTTCGCGATTACGCCCTAACGATCTTGAATTTGTCCGAGGAAGCAGTGAGAGCGGTGCGGGAGACGGATTATCCGAGCGGCCCGCTGGCGATCGGGGTGGTGGAAACCGTGAATTGCCGTAATTTAATGAAAGCTCTGGCGGATTTTCAAGCCCGGTATCCCGGCGTCTCTCTCTCGATCACGACCGGAACCTCCGCGGATTTGCTTGCCAAATTGCTGAATCATCAGCTCGACGGAACGTTCGTTACCGGCGAGATTGACTCGTCCAAGCTGGTTTTCGAACATACGGCAAAAGACGAGCTCCGGCTGCTGACCCGGACAACCGGGGAGGCGTACCCGGATCTGGCCCATACGAAATGGGCCGTTTCTCCGAAGGGCTGTCCGTTCCGGGCGGTTCTGGAAGCGTGGCTTCGCAGCGAAGGAATTCCTTTGGCCAATATGCTGGAAGTGAGCTCCCTGGAGACGCTCCTGAGCTGCGTGCGTTCTGGGCTTGCCGCTACGCTGCTGCCCCAATCCGTGCTATCCGGCGAATTCGAGGAGCTGGGAAGCTACCCGGTTCCGGAAGCGTTCCGCTATACGACAACAAGCTTCGTCCGCCGTAACGATGGATTTTCGAGCAAAGCGTGTGCCGCGTTCGTGGAGATGGTAAAGGTGAACGGGCTCTAACTGCTCCTCCGCTTTTATTCAAGCAGGTGCCGGTTTTCATAAACCGTTACTTCGCAGACCGGCTCAAAGCCCGATCGCTTATAAATATTAATGCCGTCCGGCGAAGCTTGGAGTACGCAACGTCCGGCACGGTGCTTCCGGGCTTCCGCAAGCAGGAAGTTAAACATGGCGGACCCGAAGCCTCTTCCCCGGCATTCCTGCCTCGTAGCAATGTCGTAAATGCCGACGCTATCGGGAGCAAAAATGAGACATCCCGTAGAAACGATGTCATCCTGAACCGCTCCGATGTACAGCTTCATGACGGAATGGTTCAGCAGCCGTGCAGCGGATGGCTTATTAAAGTATAATCGAACGTTAGCGGCTTCCGGCGATTCACCGAATAAAGAAGCCAACACATCCCCGTATTGTTCGATTTCCCGGGCAGACGCTACCTCCTTCAGCTTCAGCTCCTCTGGGCAATTCGTATCCGGCTGCAGCGCGTCCAAGTCGGCATACATGGCGATATTGATCTCCGCTTCGTTCAGCCCCAGACTTCTTAACGTTTCAAACGTGCAGCTATTGCGATCTTCCCATGACCACAGCGCCATAGGGTACTGCTTCTTGTTGAAGTATTCAACGGTTTCTTCGATCAGACCGGTGTCCGACGGCTTCACCTGCTCCTTAAGCCATACCGAATTATTGAACGTATCGGACGGCAGTCCGCAATCCACTCGAATAAAATCCGCCGTTTCGCGGACATTCATCTCACCGGAATCCTTCGCCAAGCAGGTGGATCTGGTTATAAAATTCGCCCGAACGAGATGGGCCAGCTGTTTAAGCTCTGTCGTCATTGGAATTCCTCCTTGATAAGCATTTGCCGGGAAGGCTATGGGAGTCAATATTATTGTACCATTTTTTACCTACGGGTTCACGCTGCCAAGAGATAACTACTTCTCCGGCGCGAACACGACCAGCGGTCCGGTCATCAGATCTTCCAGGGCGCTGCCGTCGTTTAACGCATTATTAATGGCGTTAAATTCCGAGCTTTGGAATAGGATGTTTTGAATTTTCTTGTTGTCGATCTCCCCGCTGAACTTGTCCGCCACTACGTTTT
This sequence comes from Paenibacillus tyrphae, assembly GCF_000722545.1. Classification (GTDB taxonomy): domain Bacteria; phylum Bacillota; class Bacilli; order Paenibacillales; family NBRC-103111; genus Paenibacillus_G; species Paenibacillus_G tyrfis. The sequence goes on along the minus strand of NZ_JNVM01000001.1, from coordinate 16,721 downwards.
GAATAAGCTTATAGACCCGATTGTTGGAAAGCAAAGATTGCTGCTGCGTGTCGTCAGGGAAAATCATGATCATCTCGTTCGAATATTGAACCTCTTTGACGATCATCCGGCAATAGACCGATGGGATCAAGCAGTACAGCTCCCACGCCAAACGCTCATCCTTGGTGGTTTGAGCGATCTTTTCGATGATTTTCTCGTGGCTTTCCGAATCGGCAGTTTCCATAATTTCGATCGCGTGACGGATGGATTGGATAAGGTCGTTCTCTTGAGTCTGCGGCTGCTGCTTCTTTTTAAACAAATCAAAAATTCTCACGGTAGCTCCTCACCTCATGAAAAGTTATGTTAGTATTATATCGTCCGGATGGAGTTTCTTGTTAAGCTTGGAACGCGGTCGATGAGGCTGCAAAGTATTTTAACCGAAGGAGAGGGTTTGCGTGGCAGTAACAATCATTGCGGGAGATTTGCTCGAGGCTAAGGAAGACATCGTTGGCCACCAAGTCAATTGCCAAGCCGTAATGGGCTCGGGAGTAGCCAAATTATTAAAAACGAAATATCCGAACCTGTATACATCCTACCTCGATTATTGCAAAGACAAGACTCCGGAGGAGCTCCTCGGAACCCTTCAGCTTGTCGATGTACAAGGGAAGTTCGTCGCGAACCTCTTCGGTCAATTGACCTATGGTCGATCAAAGAAAGTGTATACGGATTATGCCGCACTTAAAGAGGCTCTGCTCTCGTTAAAAAACTATGCGCAAGAGCACGGTTTAGCGGTGGCGCTTCCCTATGGGATCGGCTGCGGGTTAGCCAACGGATCTTGGGAGATTGTGGGAAAGATGCTGGAAGAAACGTTCGACGATTACGAAGTGACGCTTTATCAAATCTAATAAGCGGCGTTAATGAGAAAAGGAGCGGTGCTTGTGCACAACCGCTCCTTTAACATTCGTTAGAGCCGGGCTCCATGCCGGCGCAGCAGCTCCGCAACGCGCTCGTTCCCTTGCCTGACGGCGAGCGCCAAGGGCGTATCTCCGCCCTCCGCCTTCGCGTTGACATCGGCTCCATGCTCTATGAGCAAGCGAACGAGCTCTGTGTTATCGTCGTGAAATGCGGCCGTATGCAGACAAGTGTGGCCGTTGCTGTCGAAGATATTCGTCCGGGCACCGCGGGTCAAAAGCAGCTGAATAACCTCCGGGTCCCGTTCCCCTGCAATCGCGGCATGCAGCGCGGTATTCGAAGGGATGTAAGAAATTTTGGAATGCGACACGGCATTCACATCCGCACCATAGTCCAGCAGTACCTGCACGGCAGCTTTGCTGCCGAAATGCGCCGCGAACCCTAAGGGAGTCAGTCCGTCGCCGTTTTCCGTATGGGCGAGGCTCGGGTGAGACTCCAGCATGTCTTGCAGCCGCGAGGCATCCCCCGATTGCGCCGCTTGAACCACGTCGTCAATGCTTGGAATAAGCTCCATTCAAAATTTCCTCCATTTCTGTAGGTCGTCCGTTCGGTTCTTAAATTATCACACCGTTTGCTGCATGTGCTTCTTGAAAATCACTTTTTTTGACGATAGCGGGAGGGAGGGGCGCCAAAGCGCTTGGAAAAAAGGCTGCTGAACGAGCTGGGACTGTGAAATCCAACGTTCAAGCAAATGTCCGTTATCGATGTATCGGTTCGCAGAAGAAGTCTTTGTGCTTCCTGAAGTCTGAGTTCGGTCAAATAGTGGTGAGGGGAATGACCGAACAACTGCTTATAGCTCCTAAGGAAATGATTTGGCGATAAGCAATCCGCTCCTGCGATCTCTTCCAAGGTGATGGGCTCGGCATAGTAGGCGGCCATGTAATCGTGTCCGATAATGACCCTTCTGAACAATTCCTCTCGTGTCGACGCCTTCCGCGACGGTAGCTTCAGCATCTCTTGATGAACCTGACGATGGACCTGCAAAAGCCTCTGCGCCAAATCGTGCAATTGTTCATCCAATCAGACGCCATCTCCCTGCCTGTCTCCATATTCCGCCTTTAGTTTCAATAACGCCGGAGTGAGCCATTCATCGTTGCCGTAAGTATCAGGGTCTCTTCCAAGTCGCAGCCTCGGGCATCGCTTTCACCGCTGAGTTGGGAGAAGGCAAGGAACATTTTCAGTTTGTCGATGCTTGTGGGTATAACATCGTCACGATAAGCGAAGAAGGGATTATGGTTCAGGCAATCGATCTTCCGCGTTCGCGCTCCGAATATTTGCGAATTCCGGTTGCGGCACTCACGGTCAAGTCCTAATTCATTTCGACAGCAAAGGATTCGATTTGGGGTCCTCGTAGATGATGCTGCAGGGCTCGGCGCGCTCACCAATAGCGCACCGACAGGAGTGGTTCTGGGCGTAGTCTTAGCTTTAGGGAAGGATTACGTGAGACAAGCCCTTCTTCAAAAGCAAAACGAAAAGGGAACGAACGAAACGAATTTGATGTCCTAGACTGCTTGTCTTTAATCGAGCTGATTGCTTAGCTAAGTAGTCCTTCAGCAAGTTTAAGGTAACTTCCTCGATATCAAGATCACCTATTTTGCGGATCAACATCTTTAGCTGAAGAGAGTATGCCTTCAAAGTAAGCGGGCTGAATCCTAGAATACGTTTATCCGTTTCATACAACATCCATAGTTCATTTAATTTCATAACTAATCCCTCCCAATTCACATATTAGCTCTAGCTTTTCCGTGAACTGGGAGGGAATTTGTGTTCTTCCTCAATAAAATATTGAACTATCGTTCTCCGTTAGTGAAGTAGACTAAGGAAACCGATTAAAATTTGTTGGGTTATATAACCGGTTTATGGGTCTTAAAAGAGGGCTAGACAAATTGCGGGTGGTGCCACATTCAATGGTTTCACCGCAGGGTGCCGATCAAGGTTGCCTTTTACAGCTTTGAGAACTTTCAAACGGCAGCCAGCCGACCTACCAGAAACGACGCTCTTGCAGCGGCACCCCCAAAACGATTTCGTCCAACCACGCCTCATACCCGTTGCAAAAAGGACATATGGCCAAGATCTTCGCCTGAGAGTGTCTCAGGGAATATACCGCCAAAGTCTCCTCGGTGAATCGATCAGCACCCGGTTCTCCCGGCCCAGTCCGGACTTCACGTCTTCAATAGTCGCCAGAGGACGATCCTTGCCTCTCGCGACAAACGTTCTGGCCTCTGATCGCGATTAATCTCTACCAGCGCAAGTACACGGTCCAGCAAAATCCTATAACGACGAGGTGCCGACATTAAAGGCGGGCTCCAGAAACGCTGCTACTGGCTCACGCCAGAGCCGGCGCTTTGGACGGTTGCTTGGGAACGACAAACGAGACGATCGTTCCCTCTCCGGGACGGCTTCGTACGAGCAAACCTTTCCCGTAAATTTGCTTCAGACGACGGTCGGTATTGGCCATGCCTATTCCCGAATGACGGCCGACCGGCTCGCCCCGATGCAGCGCTTGCGCCAGCATATCGGGCTCCAAGCCGACACCGTTGTCTTCGATCGATATTTCCACCCCATCCCCCAAATCCTGAATCCGGATCCGGACGGTACCGCCCTTGGATCGTCTGAGTATACCGTGCCGGACGGCGTTTTCCACTAGGGGCTGGACGGACAACGGCGGAACTTGCAGTTCGAGATGTTCGACCACCTCCCACACGACCTGAATCCGGTCTCCGAACCGTTCCTTCTCGATATACAGATAAGCCCGCACAAGATCCAACTCCTTCCGCAGCGGCACCAACTGATCCGAATTGGCGGAGTCGAAGCTGGCCCGCAGGTAATCGCCGAAGGCAATCAGCAGGTCACGCATGCGGGTGCTGTCGACATCCACGAGCGCGGCGATGGAATTGAGCGTATTGAACAGAAAATGCGGCTCAATTTGCGCCTGCAGCCACGCCGCCTCCAGACGCTTCTGTTCACGGGCGGCTCGAGTCACGTCCGTCAGCGCCTTCACCCGCATTCTCAGCTCTTGCGCGTCGACTGGCTTAACGATGTAGTCGTTGGCCCCCGCTTTGAAGCCCGATTCGATATCTTCCGCCCGATGGCGAGCCGTAAGCAGGAGAATCGGCAGCTCAGAGGGAGAGAAGATGGTACGGACGGTCCGGGCGACTTCGTAGCCGGACATATCCGGCATCATGACGTCCGCGACCAGCAAATCCCAAGATCCCGATTTCAGAAGGGACAGCGCCTCTAAGCCGCTTGTCGTCGTCGTGATCTCGTATAGATCCGAGGCGAGCACGTGCTTCAGGATGCGCAGATTCACCGGATCGTCGTCAATGGTGAGGATGCGGGCCCTGTCCTCGCGCGGGGGGGCTTCTGGCAAGGGATCGGAGGCCGTCCCTGCGTTCGCGAGAACCTCATCCTCTTCAACCAGCCTTGTCGCGGCGACCTCGTTCGTCGCCGGATCCACATCAGCCGTCCCCGCCGCGGGCAGTGTAAACCAGAAGACGGAGCCGACGTTCGGAGTCGAGCTGACCGTCAATTGTCCGCCATGAAGCTCTACCAGACGCTTGCTGATCGCAAGGCCCAGCCCGAATCCCGCCGCGTTCGTCTCCGCCTGAATCTCGCCTTGTTCATAAGGCTGGATAATTCGGCTCGCAGTCTTCTCGTCCATCCCGATCCCGGTGTCCACAACACGGACGACGACCTTGTCGCCTTCGGTTTTCGCTTCGATCGAGACCCGCCCCTCATTCGTAAACTTAACCGCGTTGTGCAACAGGTTGAACAAAATCTGTACCAGCCGGTTCTCGTCCGCCAGCACCGCCGGCAGCGAATCCGGAACCCGGTTCTCGAGCCGAACCGGCTTGCCATCCGTCATGAACCGGATCATGTCCAGCACACCCGCAACCTCCGCCTGCAGCCGGAGAGGCCCTGGATTCAGTCGTAGGCGATTCTCCCGCAGCCGATTCAGATCAATGAGGTCATTCAGCAGGATGGACATGCGCTTGCCCACCGAGACGAGCAACGCAAGGCGCTCCCGGTTGGCTTCCTTGTCGGAACATTCGGGGCTGTCGAGCACGGCTTGGGCCATGTTCAGAATGCCATGAAGCGGATTCCTCAGCTCGTGCGAGGTGTGAACCAAGAATTCGTCCTTGTGTTTATCGGATGCCTGAAGCCGTTCCGCCAATCGAACGGTCTCGGCGGCATTGCGGAAATATCGCTTAAACCAATAAAGCGCGAAAGCGATAAAGAAAGCAAGCATATCGAAAGGATAGTAGCCGATATCAAGAGAAAACGTATAATTAAAGAGCCCCCAGAACAGGTTCGAAGCGACGGCCACCATTCCGAGCAGCAGGTAGATCGCGTCTGGAGCACCTCTGCGGACCGCCCGATATAGGAAGATGGGGGCAGCGACGTACGATACCAGCAACAGAGCCGTATGGAGCCCGTCCGCCAAGGAAAACAGCTTGGGCGGCAGCACCAGCACGAACAGCCCGAAGATACCGCATGCGGCGAAGTGCCAGCGGGAATGGCGAAGGATCGGGAATTCGGGCAGCAGGCTTCTTACGTATTGCAGCAACAGCGCCGCCACGCCCAAGTAGGATAAATAAGAGACTTTATAGAGCGCTTCGTAACCGACCCCGAACCAGGCGGAAAGGATGCGGTCCACATCGCAGAGGACGGCCACCGCCCCGCAAATCCCCAGAAGGGAAAAGATCAAGAGCGGCTTCTGCCGGGCGCCGATGAAATACAGGACGAAGGCGTACAAGGCATGCATGACCATCAGCAGACTGAGCGCCGCTTGCGATCCGGCGGAGAACCAGTAAGCCCGGTTCATCGCCTTGGCCGTTCCGAACTTGACGGGCTCCGACAGGCCGCCCATGACGCGGTCGTCGTAGTTGGCCACTTGCAGAACGAGGTCCAGAACGTCGTGATCGACGGCGAACGTGACGGAATAAGGAGCGGCGCTCGCCGTATAGGAAGATGCGCGGTCCGCCGGACGACCGGCGCTGCCCAGGAAGCGCCCGTTCACGTACAAAGCCGAAGAGGCGGAGATCCCCGGCACTCGAACGGTCAGCTCCGGCAAGCTTCCGTTGGGCAGCATGACGCGCAGCCGGTAGGTTCCGTATCCTATGGTAGATCCCCGCGACGGAGAGAGATTCCTTTGCCAGCTCCCGGGGACCGTCGCCGATTCGGCAACGCCGCTTTCCGATTCGAAGGTACCATCCGGACCGGGCGTCGCCAGCTGAAACGGATAAAATTCCCATTGTCCGAAGAGAGAGAAGATCGGTTTGGAAGAGGGGTCCCAACGGCTCAGATCCAGCAGGCCGTCTTCGGCCTCGACCTTCGCGGACGTCGTCTGTACGCCGATCCAGGCCAAGCGAATCCCCGTCAGAATGAGAAGGAACAGCCCGACGATGGCTACGATTTTTTTTCTTTTCATCATATTGATACGGTTTCGACAAAGAATCCGAAATTCCTTCGTAGGCTATCACATAGAATCCTGCCGGAATCGATGGGTCCCGGCTTCAAGGAAATCGGATCGTCCAACAGCTTCTCCTCGGAGGTGACCAAGCTGCGGTAGACCTCTTCGGCCATTTGCTCCGGAAAAAAGATGCAGAAGGATTCTACGGGTGCCTCCGCTTCAATCGTAATCGAGTACTCCTGACCGCGATTTAACAGCAGATAGCTGCCCTCGCCGACCGCGAAGTGTCCGTGGCCCGCCTCGTAGACGGCCCTTCCGTTTCGGAACGTTTTTATGGATAATGCGCCTTGGCCCTTCCAGAAATAACGACCGCTTCTTGCATGCAGGATCGGAAGGAAATTCCGGGGGCGATTGGGGATCAAGGTCATCGTATTCACCTTTCAAAAAAGCTGCGTTCCTTATGTTTTCTGGGCCATGCATGCCATCTCCTGCTCCAAAAGTGTGTGAAAATTTACATAAAAATGGAAAAGTTCACATCCGATATATGTATCATGAGATGACGCATCTCTTGGAGATTGGGCTGCACGGAAAAACTTTTCAGAAAAGGTGTTGTAAAAATATGAAGATTGTATTGATCATCATAGTGTGCATCATCGCGGCCGTAGGCGCATTACTGCTGTGGGGCAGCCGCCTAAACGCCAAAATGAATAAGGAAAGAAAAGAGCTGGAAAATAAATACGAGCTGCCCAAAGACAAGCGGCGCTTGCTTGCTTACGGCGCAATCCTTGCCCTGTATAGGAGAGAATCGACGCGGGTTATTGAGATCAAATCGGATCGCGAGGAATTAAGGCAAGGTCTGGAATCCGCTTGGGGAATCTCCGGCCGAGAAGATGCCATCGATACATTGGAATGGTTGATAAATGAAGGGCATCGAACAAGATATAACGAAGTCTATGCAGCATTGAAATCCGGCGACCCGATTGTGGAAGAGGAGCTTGGCAAATCCAAGTCGTGTTATGAAGAAGCGAAACAGGTCATCAAAAGCAAGCTGAAGTTTACCGACGAAGACTTCAACGCGATTGAAACGATTGCCGGGTGGGATTACGATCGCGCGATCAATATTGCAAGATGGAGCCATGCCTTGGATTACATTACGGAGGACGAGGCATGGGAGTATATTGAGGAGGCGGCTAAGAAAGCCAGCAAAACGTTTCTGGACTGGAAATATTACTATATCTCGTTTGCTTTCGGCAGGGCGATTGCTTACGAAGGAAGCATTTACGATACGGTATGGGAGGCAAAAAGAGAGCTGTTCGAAGACCCGGGCAGCGTCTGGAATGAATTTTCGTTTAGGCTGAGCGCTTAAGAAAATCAATACAGCACCTGGCCCTGCCGTTGAGTCCAAAAGGGGATTTCAGCGGGGGGCTTTTTTATGCCGGAGGGCAACGTTGAAAAGTTGAAAGTAATCCAATAATTGGCTATATTTTTTAGTAGATAGATTTATAAAGGAGTTGAGCGATTGGAGCGAAAAAGACCTATGGGGATCGCTTTAATTGGGAGTTTTTACATCTTTGGTTCTATTGTTTTGTTGTTATCGTTATTCGTGTATGAGTTGCCTTTCGAAAAGTATGGAATAGCAGCCAGATTAGGCTTGCCGAATGTTCCGGAGCATCTTGCCCGATTTCTGGTAGGGGCTTCCTCGCTCGTCATGGCTTATGGGTACTTGAAGCTCAAGCGTTGGGGATATTGGCTCATGGTTGCGTATTCCATTTATTTTTTGACCGTAAGCGGTTACTTGTTCATTCTGTACAAGGATCAGCCCTTTTTAGGAAATATCATTTGGTCGCTGATCGTTATAGCCTATAGCTATTCTAAGCGAAGTCATTTTTATATGAAGCCTCAGCAAATTAGGGTAGGAGGATAAATCGATATGATTGAATTAGAACGACTGCATCATGTAACCGTTGCTACAAGAAACTTGGAGGAAGCGAAGCATTTTTATTCTGAAGTTCTTCAATTTAAGGAGCTCGCACGCCCTCCGTTTAAGTCAAAGGGGGTATGGTACGATTTGGGGGAACAGCAGCTTCATGTCGTAGAAAATCCCCATAGCGAAACGCTTCGGGCAAACGGATTAAATTCGTTAGAAGGTCACTTTTCGATTTGGGTGAAGAGCTATAGCAAAACGCTGCAATGGCTGGAGGAGGCAGGCATCGAGTACGAGGCTGAGCCTGACAGTGCGGCAGGTTTTTCACAGATCTATATATTGGACAGAGATAATAATGTCATAGAATTTGCCGCTTCGTATCATTCGTAGCCGATGCCCGGCGAATCCAGCCGGGCTTTTTTCGACCGCTCTTTCCGCATAAAAAAACTCCCCCGGATGATCCGAAAGAGTTTGTTACATCAATGATGCAATTAACGATGATTATACTCCAAAATAAATTTTGGCAGCGGCGATGTCGGCATCGTATTGAGCCGTGATCCGATCCAGTTCAAACTGGTCGAAGGCATGATTCCAATCGTATGTCAGCAATTTGTCCAATTCCGCTTTGTACGAATCGAACGTTTTGTAATGTACCAGGCTCAATCGCGGCTCACCGTATCCCATACCTTTAAAATATACGGTCGCCGTTGCGATATCAGCGTAGTATTGTTTATAGTGTTCGTCGAGCTCCCATTGATCGTAGGCATGGTTTAAATCAATCGTCAGCTGCTTGTCCAACGCTGTTTTATATGTACCAAACGAGCTGTAGCTATGAATATTGACCAGTGGATGGGCGGAAGCGGCGGATGTAACAGCAAGAATAGACGCGGCAACGACGGTGGATAGCAGTAATGATTTAAAAGCTTTCACTAGGAATCCCTCCATTAATTGTATATTTTTGTTACAATGTAATCATAAGGCACAGGAGAAGCCGTGACAATACATTTACCAAAAATTAACATTGTTCGTGGTTTAGCAAAAGCTTGCCCGGAACAGGTGAAGGAGGTATTCTTTGATTATTGGATTATTATGGAAAATGGTGCTATAGTAAAAATAATCATCTTTTTGAGGTGGAACAAAATGATTAAGGATCTATTACTAGATTTTCTTGATATTTTATTCCCGATATTGCTATATCAATTTGTTGTATTAACAAAGCCTGTCTTAAAAAGATCGCCTCTTAAAAATAAGATTTTACTTGGTATGTTGTGCGGCATAGCCATCATATTATCCATGCTTTTGCCCAATCCAATAAGCAATGACCTGGACGGCGATTTAAGAAACATTCCGTTAATCATTTCTTTGTTATACGGGGGCTTTATCGGTGGGGCGATCTCTTTTGCTTGCTTTTCAATCAGTCGATTTCTAATCGATCTTCAAGGTTTTCTTCATGGTTTTTTTGGTAGTTTTGTTACAGCAGCTTTGGTTTGCGCCGCTACCTCTATTTTTGTACCTCAGTTTAATAAAAGAACCCCTCAAAATCGTTTTTTCATTATCATGGGTTTATGGTTTGTTACGTTTATGGCATCTTTATGTGCTTTTATTAACCAGAGCCAAGCAAGCGAAATGAATATGTCCCTCGTTTTCCAAGTCGGTCTACTTCAATTGGCCGCCATGTGTATGTCTGTTTTTTTGATGGAAGTAACGATTCACACGAATAGCATGCAAGAACAAATCTTGCATTCGGAAAAATTAAGCATCGCAGGTCACTTAGCCTCTTCTGTAGCGCATGAGCTTCGATCGCCTTTAACCGTTATTAAAGGTTTTATCCAATTGGCACTAAGAGATGCGGAGGGGAAAACAAAGCATTATTTGGAAACGACCGTCGCCGAACTGAAACGGGTAGAGTATGTGATCAACGATTATTTGAATTATGCGAAGCCGCAGCTTGAAAAAGTTGAAGTGCTGTCGGTAGCAGATGTATTTCATCAAATGAACGAAATGATTCATCCTTTATCCCAAATGAATAACGTAAGGGTGGAAATGAATTCGGAAGGCGATCTTTGGGTGAGAGCGGACAAGTCCAAATTAATTCAGGCGCTGAATAACGTTGTAAAAAACTCCATAGAAGCGTCAAAGTCTCAGCAGGGGATCGTTTCAATTCATGCCTATCAAGCCGATCAACTGGATGTTTGTATAAAGATTTGTGATAATGGGTGTGGAATGTCCGGGGAAGAGTTGGACAAATTGGGAACTCCTTTTTATTCCACGCAAAACAACGGAACGGGACTTGGGTTAATGGTAACCTTTAAAATCATCAAAGCATTCGATGGGAAAATAGACTTTAAAAGTGAGAAAGGCAAAGGAACCGAGGTAAGTATTTTAATGCCGCTGATTACGAATTGTTGAACGCTGCCCCTGTCGTCTCCTATCATTCTCGGGCGGATCCAGCAAATCAATTCTTGAAATTTTGTCAAGCGGCAATGGGGATTTCGATTCGAAACGGTTGCATGTTTATTCTTAATTATGTATATTTATTCTTAACACATGAGAGTGGGGGTAATCTTTTTGATAAGAATGGCTGCGCCTGAAGATGTAACTGGTTTGACTGAACTAATGTATGAGTACATCGTAGACTTTTATAAAAACCCTGGCCCGCCTGTCGAGAAGGTTCATCATCTGATTCAAACCCTTTTCGATAACCAGCAAGGGAAACAGTTCGTTTTGGAAGATAACGGACAATTAGTAGGTTTTGCGACGCTTTACTTTACATTCAGCACGATGAAAGCAGATAAAATCGCTGTAATGAATGACCTGTATGTCAAGGAAGCCTATAGAAATTCCGAACTTGAATCACAGCTTTATCTTACATGCAAAAATTACTGCACAGAACAGGGATACGCCAATATGACATGGATCACTTCTGTGAATAACAAGCGTGCTCAAGCTTTCTTCAAAGAAATGAACGCCGTTCAAGGAAAAGATTGGGTGCATTTTTCGATTTACTAAATGTCGCAAGAGATACCGCTTCATCGTTTACCTGACCATCATTGACGGGGAACGATTGCTCAGCAAACCAACATAAGGCTGCCAACGCGGATATTGTCGCGATGACCGGCTTTATTTTTTTCGCCTCCACCAGCTCACGGATCCGATTTTTATCCGCATATGTCCCTCGCTTCTCCGTTCAAGCTGGAAGAAAACATCGTCTCCGACTTGAAAATCGCTCACGCTCGATCCAACTGCCTTATCCTCCGGTACCGCAAGAATAGCCCAATCGAGTCATATTCATAAAAAGACCAGTCAGTTATATTATAAAAAAAGAAGTATTGGGCTGCCGTTGCGGAACAAAAGTTTCGTATCTGGACCTTAGTCCGGGGAAAATACAGTCTTCGGGCGAGTTTATTAATATAATTTCTCCCTTTATTCTTTAATTAAGGAGGTAAATAGTAATAAATAAGTAACTAGAGAAAATTAAGGGAGAGAAGGAAATTGAAAAAAGTATGGCGTTTCATCGTGTATGTGTGCGTTTTCGTGCTGATCGTGGGAGGAACTGGAGCGGTTGGTTTTGCCTCTACGATGCAGGAGGCTATGTCGATTTACGATAAGCCGGTCCCTGCTTCTATACAAAGTCTCCAAGCTCCTGCCTATGATTCAAAAAAGCCGACTGTGGCCGTTATTTTGGCGAACGAAGTGACCGAGATATTCGATTTTCTGGTTCCATATGAAATGTTCTCCATGACAGAATCGTACAATGTTTTTGCGGCAGCTCCCGACAAAAACATCAAGTCGTTAACGGGCGGCCTTGATGTTGTACCGCACTATACGTTCGATGAGTTGGACCGCTTGACGGGAAAAGGCCCGGATATTATCGTGATTCCTTTCATGCCGATTCTGGATGAGGCGAAGTACAAGCCTGTCCGCGAATGGATAAGAAAACATTCAAGCACGGAAACGACCCTCTTGTCTATTTGCAATGGAGCGGAAAATTTGGCGGATACCGGCCTGTTGAACGGGAAATCTGCGGCAACGCATTGGGGAGATATCGACAGGCTGGAAAAGCAATATGCCGAGGTTCGTTGGATAAGGGATCAGCGCTACGTGCCTGACGGCAACCTGGTCTCTTCCGCCGGCCTGACTTCAGGGATGGATGCCACGCTATACGTCATATCCCGGCAACTCGGGGAGCCGGCAGCGGCGAAAGTGGCGAAGGAAATGAAATACCCTTCCTACGATTTTGTTGGACATCCGCAAATGGAGCCTTTCACGGCTGGACTTAGCGATATCGTCTATATTTTGAACAATGCGTTTCAATGGAGCAAGAAAAAGAACGGAATCCTTCTGTATAACGGCGCTGACGAACTAGCGTTATCCTCGGCTTTTGACACGTACGGAGCTTCCGGTACGACGACGACGTTGACGATTTCAAGCAAACGTGAACCGGTTGTAACCAGGCACGGCCTGAATCTGATCGCCCGATATCAAATAGCGGATGCGCCGAAACTCGACAAAATGATTTTTGTAGGGTCGGACGTTAAGACGCGCGCTGCGGACGATATCCGAAACTGGAACGAGAATGGCGGCAAAGCTGCGCAGTTGTTCCTGCATAGTGATGCGCCGGAGCGGTTCGCTATGGAGCCTGCTTTTGAAGATTTGGCGAAGCAGGAGGATATCCGAACGGCAAAATTTGCTGCCAAGCGGCTGGAGTATCGTGCCACAAGCGAGCTTAAGCTTGAAGGAGCGCCATTTTCGTATGAAGCGTTCGGTATACCAATCGGTGTCGGTTTGTTGTCTCTGCTCGTGGTATCCTTCTTAGACAGGCTTTCCATAAGGAGAAAGACCAGTTCCGCCTTATAAGGAATGATATTATCCCCTTACGGCTGACAGTGAGAAAAGAGTTCATGTTACGATGGACTCAATACTGTTAACTAAGGGGATTTTTCATGACAACAAACGATTCATTTCTGCTTCTGAACGCTAATGCTTTTATTGGAAAAACCGATAATTATAACTAGTATTGAGCATTTTGTTGGGGGGATCCGGCAAGCTGTATTTTAAGCACAAATACTATTACTTAACTTACGAGGGCGAATATGCGAAACCAATTTCTAACGAATCTTCGATCTGCGGTCTTATCCCTATTCCGAAGGAAGAGCGTCACCTCTCAGATTCCTTACGCGGTCGATCTTGAAGAGGTACAAAAATTTCACTTTATCAAGATCGTAAGTGTTTCCTACGATGAAAATGAGTTTACTGTAAAATCCAAGGATACAGGAAACCTATGGCTTGACTCCAAAGGCCGATATCGTGCTGAATATACCGAAGGACCCATGGAAGGGCACATTTGGGTATGGGATGGGCACCTGTTGCAGAGGTACTCCCCGGCTGACAATGAATTGCTTGTCCATCGGTACGATTCCTATCCGACTCCCTATGCATTTTTTGATCATGAAGCGTTTGAAGCGACGATGAGAAATATTCAGAACAACAGCATGGTGCCGACGAATGAGCCAAGAACTTACGAGTCGATTACGAAGAGCAGTTATGTGAAGGTTAGACTAAACGAAAGTCAGACGCTGATTGAATCCATGCGCCAATATAGCAAGGAGACATTAATAGGCGAATATGACGTGATAGAGGAGGAGTATGTTTTAAGACCCAATTCCGAGGTGTTTCAGATTAAATTGCCCGGGCAGGTCTAAGATTGCGCATGGCTAATCCCCCCCCTTTGGGGCTTTTTAATGCTCCTTATGCGGCGGCGGCATGCTGTCCGAGTTCGATTTCGACATTTTATGCACGAGATAAAGCGGCTATTCTGCAGGATAATCAAAATCGCCCATTTCACTCAGCTCATTATGATATATATAAAGCTGTACTATCAAAACTTACTCCAACTGGAGGTAGATTAAACGATGAAACGTTCTACTCTTCTATTAAGCGCAATTATCGCAGGATCAGCCTTGTTCAGTGCCCAGGGGGCGGCAATCGCGTCAACAGCGGTCCCTTCCAATGTTTCGCAGGGAAATATGGAAGTCATGGGGTGCAAACCGAAGAAAGTCGAAGTCAGAAAAACCTACAAGACCCAAACTGAAATTCCAATGCAGTATGAGTATGATCGGGGCGGTTATTCAGGCCCAATTGATCTTTTCGCGGTTTTAAATAATGCGGATGGCACTTATACTGCTGTGTATATTGGAACGGTAATTTGCTAGCTGGATAATTTGCAAAGCAGTTGAGAAGTAACTTCTCAGCTGCTTTATTTTTTTGATTAAAGATTCGTTCAATTTATGTCCAGAAGTGTGTGGAAATTTACATTAAATAGAAAATAAGATTGTCCGATATAAATAGGATAAAGTTTTTTGCAGCTACCAGAGAGGAAGTAAGTTGAAAATGAGAAGAAGAAGCTTGTTTATCGTTCCATTGGTGATTGTACTGATATTAAGTGGATGTATATCAAACGCACCAAGTCATACCGCTTCAACAGAAAACGCGAACCATACCGCAAAACCCGAACAACCGGTTGCTAAATTACCCGAGAAGGAGAAATTGGACGAATTCGTCAAGAAAATTCAGCCGGAAGGCCTGCAATTAAACAAGATAATCCATGACGATATCGATGGCGATGGAAAGCAAGAATATATCATTACTTTCGGAGACTATAAGCGAATCTTGATTGCCAGATTTGACGGAGAGTTTCAATTGTTAGGCGAACCCAAAGAATCGATAGGGATTGTGCATCACCATTCCGATGTTGAAATTATGAATCTGGAACCCGATAAGAAATTCATTGTTCTGCATTCTGTCGGCGGGCATATGGATCAAGGGTCGGGCTTTTCTATTTTTCAAGTAAACGGGAATACCATCAAAGAAATAATCAGCAATTTTCCTAATGCGACAGGACGCGGGACTCGGGAGCTGAAAGATTATGATGCCGATGGTATTTTCGACAGTGTGAGCTATCATTACTTGAACGATGTGCAGAAGCATATCGTGGTTTCGTATACCAAATATGACGGATCCGGGGAGGAAAAACAAGATCTCAAGTATGGGAATGACAATAAGCGTTTTGTATATCCGAAACAACCGCAAGACGTGATCAAAAATTTCGTTGAGAACTTCTACTTTAAAGAATGGTTAACCGAAGAATTGAAGCAACTCGTCGAAGACCAGACGCTCATTGATTTTAATATGAGAAATTACGTGAGCTTTTCAGGAATGGACGATTATGGACTGGATCTCGACATCAAGGAGATTTCCTCCGATGAAGAGTCGGTTAAAACCTTTACGGTTCAATCGATGAACGAAAAGCCGCAAAAGCCGAAATTGATCTTCACCCTAAATAAGGCCTCAAATCAATGGAAAATTAAAAAAGTTGAACAGGAACCGGCGATCGAACAATCCCAGATATGGATCAATGGCAAAAAAGTCGACGCCAAACCGATCCTAAAAGGTAAAAATATTTATATCCCTATGCAGATCACGTTTCCCGAACTGGGCCTCAACCCGCAATTGAATGCGGAGTATCAAGCATTTAGAGTGAACACGGCGACAAGTGTTGTTTTCTTTAAGGCGGACACGGAAGTTGTATCTAAAACAGATATGAACGTGGATAATTTTGAAGCGGATGACATCTATGAGAATCGAATGAGGAAATTCAAGGAAAAAGCCGTGTGGATTAAGGATTATCCCATTCAAGTAAATGATACAATCTATATTTCCCTTTCATTTATGAAAAGCTATTTAAATGTGAATGTTACTAGCGATAAGGAAAACAACATCATACTAAGCTCTGAAAAATTTGACGAGGAACAAAATTTGCAGCAGTTATATGCGGCGTGGAAAGAGAAATTCGGAAAAATAGGAAATTCCTACTCCAATACCTGGTACGTTTATAACTACAAAGATTTTTACGATAAATATTATAGCTTCAAGTTTTGGGATATACCTCAGAATTTATCGTACGCTCATTTTTATTACAAAGATGCGGAGACATCGCCATAACTTGCGACTTGATTTATCGTTAAGGCTGAGAAGACTCCCTCTTCGATAAGGGGGAGATGAATCAGCATCTCTTGTACATGAATGCGAACATATGTGCTATAATTGTCATGGAATCACCAAAGGAGGTGAATCTCGCATGTTGCATCATAAAGCTTTTCGCTTTCGCATCTACCCTACGGAGGAGCAAACGACGCTGATCCATCAGATGTTTGGATGCGCTCGCTTTGTCTTTAACCACTTCCTTGCGAGGTGGAACGACACCTTCCAAGAAACAGGCAGAGGCTTGTCTTACCAGACCTGTGCAACCGGGCTGCCAGCGTTGAAAAAGGAATGGCCTTGGCTCAAGGACGTGGACAGCATTGCTTTGCAATCCGCCGTTCGCAGCCTGGCAGATGCGTTTGATCGCTTCTTTCGAAAGCAAAACGATCCGCC